>NZ_CP107558.1:285000-1485000 GCF_026427715.1 Methylocystis sp. MJC1
ACCAGTAACAGGCACGCGCAGCGGCTCGGTGAGCTCACATTCTCGGTATATCTGGACGTTTCAGGGGCAAGCGGCAGTTCTATAGACAAAAGCTGCGAATCAATTGAGCGCCAATCCTACGCCAACTGGCGAGCGATTTTCCACGGCGGCCCCCTTGACCCATTGGCTGAGCGGACGCTCGCGAGCTGGCTCGGTCGATCCAGTTTCACATTGATGCAGGGAGATTGCCCTCCCGATCCCTCTCATTATCTGGCTGCCTTGCATGCGGGAGACACGCTGGCGGACAACGCCCTCGAAACCTACGCTGAGCATCTCGTTAGGCACCCCGACGAATCGATCGTTTACGCGGACGAATTTGGCCCAAAGCCTGTTTTTAAACCGGGATGGAGCCCAACGCTGCAGGCCTTTGCGCCTTACATTGGAAGGTCCGCTTTCTTTGCTGGCTCCATCGCGTCGCGTAGTGACAGCTGCCGGATATCCGAGGGAGTTGAGGCGATCCTGCATTCTGCCTTGGACACAAAATCCCAGAAAATCGGGTCGATCAAGCGCCCGCTCTTCCAACTTTCTGAATCTGCCGGCCAGCGCCTCCCACGTAGAAAAGCGCCGGAGGCAATCTACAGAGGCCAATCCCTTCGTGTTGGCGTGGTTATTCCAACTCGAGACCGAGCCGATCTGCTGCAAGTCTGTCTCGAAAGCCTCTTCGGCACGACGACCTACCCCAATTACAAGGTGCTGATTGTAGACAACGATAGTCGGGATGCTCGCACGCATGATCTGATGGCGCGAATGACGGTTGCGGAGCCTCGCTTGGCGATTCTCAAGCAGCCGGGAGAGTTCAATTTCTCTGCGCTGAGCAACGCAGGCGCGAATGCCGTGGAAAGCGATTTTCTGCTCTTCCTGAATAATGACACGAGAATCGTCACGCCCGACTGGATCGAGCGACTGCTCTATTTTGCCTCCCAGCAGGACATTGGCGCGGTGGGGGCAAAGCTTCTCTATCCGAATCAACGTGTCCAGCACGTGGGCGTGTTGCTCGGCATGGGAGGCGTTGCCGGCCATTATGGCGCCGGGCTACCCGCAGACGCGCCCGGTTGGCTGCGCCGAAATCTCGTTCCGCATGAGGTTTCGGCGGTGACTGGCGCTTGTCTGATAGTAGAGCGACATAAGTTTGAGGCGGTCGGCGGCTTTGATGCTGTTAATCTGCCAGTCGACCTGAACGACATCGATCTCTGCCTTCGTCTCGGCGAGCGCGGATGGCGGACGATTTGCAACGCAGAGACGACGCTCATACACCATCAATCCGCCAGTCGCGGCGGCGGGCTCCGGCTTCAGAAGGTTTACGCCAAGGAAAGGCGCTTTTTCACTGAGCGCTGGCGGTTCGTTATTCGCGACGATCCATATTTTCACCCCGCTCTGTCGCTATATGCTGCCGAAGCGGCTCTAGCGTGACTTGCTTGTGCCGAAGGGGATCGCCCAGTATTTTCCTCGGCCTTTCGGGATGCCGCCGGCATCCTGCTCGTGCTCGAGCTTTGTAGACATCCGCCGCTGCCTAATCTCGGCGGCGATTTCATGGAGATGACAAGGCAGATGCGCCCTAAGACCCCAAGGTTGGGATGGATGAAGGCGGCGCGCGATGTTGTGTCGTGGCGACTCCCGAGTGGCGCCCTCCCTAATCTGAGCGGCGAGATCAAAAACAAGCTCCCCACTCTTTCGCAGGGGGTGGACCTTGTGTCGGAGGCCTTCGCAAATGCGAGGGGTGGCGGCGGCTTATTGCGCCGCAGCTTCCTGGCGGTGGTCGTGCTGCCGACCATAATCTACTGGTTCTATGCGGCCCTATGGCAATCGGACCAGTATGTTTCGGAGGCGCGCTTGGCGGTTCGCGAGGCGCAAAAGAAGGAAACGCGTGGGACCGACGTCGCATCGATTATGGCCAACATTACGGGCGGGGGCGGAGGCTCTTCAAAAGACACCCAAAATTCCTACATGGTGCTGAATTATATAAAGAGCCGCGCGATCTTACTGGATCTCGGCGGGAAACCTTACCTCGAACAGAAGTTTGGCGGCTCCGATGTGGATTTTTTCTCGCGAATTTCCTCCGGCGCGAATCTCGAAGATCTCTGGAAATATTGGCTCAGCCATATGCAGGCGAGTGTTGATGGCGTCTCGGGCATACTCACTCTACGCATCGACGCCTTCCACCCGGAGGATTCTCTGGATCTGACCAAGGACGTCATCCGGCTGAGCGAAAATCTCATCAACAGGATAACTCTAAGAAACCGCAACGACGCGCTCGCGCGCGCCGAAAGCGAAGTGAACCTGTCGCGTGAGAAACTCGCGGAGGCGCGCCAGAAGGTTCTGCAATTTCGCAATCAGAATCTCCTCATAGATCCCAGCGCCAGCGCGTCTAGTCTCGGGGAGATGATCGGTAAGCTGACGCTCGATCGCATCGAGCTTTTGAACGCTCTGTCTACGACCTCGACGTCCTTATCTGCAGATGCGCCGAGCCAACGGCTTCAAAAGACGCGTCTTGCCGCGATTGATAAACAACTTGGCGACCTCAAAAAGAAATTGACGGACGACCAGGCGTCCGATGCGGTCTCGGCGCAAATTGCGGGTTACGAGCGGGTAAAGCTTGAGGAGCAATTTGCCGAGAGAATGTATTCGATCTCCGTGACGGCTTATGAACAAGCGCGGCAAGATCTCCAACGGCAGCAGCTCTATCTCGTCACTGTCGTTGCGCCGAGCCTGCCGGAATCTGCAACCTATCCAAGAGTCGTTGGCAGCACATTGCTGATGTTTGTCTCTCTACTCGTCATCTGGGCAATTGTTTCGCTGATGGTCGCGCTCTTTGATGACCAGATGATTTGATAAGGCGCGCAAGACCGCGTTTGGATTAATGCGCCATGTGGTCTCGGACGAGAAATGCGATGCCGACGAGCATCGCCCATACGAAAGCTGCCGGGAAAACGATGATCGACCACTCTAGCCAGCGCCGCGGGTAGAGGGATTTCTCGGCGAGCGTTGGGCGCAGAAATAGCGCGAGATAGGTTTGCTGCCGATCGACGTCGATGCGCGCGGATTCATAAGCGGTGGCGGCCAAGGCGTATTGCTGTTGCGCGAGAGCGAGATCAACCTGACGTTCGGACAGGATGACCGCGTGCCCCGCCATTGAGTTGCTATTCTCTTTGCTCGCGATCTGAGCCGTGTATTCCGCAATTTGCTTTTTTATGTTTTCAATGCGCGTCGTCAGCAGTTTTACCTGCGGTGAGTCTGTCGCAGACGCGCCGGACTGGAGTGCCAGGCTTCCTTCTGCAGATGCGAGACTGAGTCTGAGTTGCGTCACAATTTTGTTGACCGCCAGGGCTGCGGACGTCGCATCGAGAACGCCTTCTGCATTGCGTGCGTCTCGTAGGCTCACGGTGGCGACTTTAACACGCTCTTCGGCGCGTGTGAGCTCATAACTGGCTTTCGAAAGCGCGTCCTGCCGCAAACGCGTCGATAGCTCGTTCACGAGCTTTTCTGATAATTCCACGATATTTCGGGTGATGAGAAGAGACTCTTCCGGCGTGAAGGCGCGAACGTCGACCGAAATGATGCCGGACATGACGTCGACATTGGCGTCAACCTTCTTTTTCCAATATTTCTCTAGTTTTTCGATAGGCTCCTCAGGATCGAAGCGAGATAGGTAGTCGACCTCGGGTCGCGAGAAGATCTTTCTCAAGCCGATTTTCTTGTCGATAATCTCGATAATCGCGCGGCTCGTAATGTATTTGGCGATCGCCTGAGATTCCTGGACCTGTTTTTCATTACGACTGCTAACACCCAGCGCCGTCCAGGACGCACTATCCGCGGATTGGAGCGAGAACTTCGCTGTCGTCACATATTGCTTGCTCGCGATCAGCCCCCAGTAGAGCGAGGCGCCGACCAAGGGCGCCACCACCAGCATGATGAAGCTGATCAATAGCCCTTTCTGGAAAGCTCTCTCGCCACGGCGAGCGGCAAAGCCGCCGCCGCCTGCGATCATGCTTGTTGGCGAGCGAGACCGATTGGCGGCGCGGCGCAGGGCCCGGGAAATGGACGCTGCGATACGGACGGCGTCGTCGGGGCTTATCGCTTCGCGGGGTCCAGGTAGAGCGACCTGCCGGGCGGCGGCGCTTTTGGTCGTGGCGGGATCAGGCATTGAGCTTCTTATATAGGTCGATGGCGTCGTCGACATTGCGGAAGACATGCATCTGCCCGCCCGCCAGAACGATTCCATGGTCGCAATATTCCGTGATGGTGGACATCGAATGAGACACCATAATGATGTCGGCCTTTTTTCGCCGCCTCGAAAACTCTTCTTTGCATCGCGCGGCGAAGCGCGCGTCGCCGACGGCTGTCACCTCGTCGATCAGATAGCATTCGAAGTCGATGGCGAGCGACAAACCAAACGCGAGACGAGCCATCATACCCGACGAGTAGGTTGATACGGCCACATCCATATAAGCTCCAACCTCGGCAAAGTCTTCGACGAAGCTCATGACCTTTCGAGGGTCCTGGCCATAGACGCGCGCAATGAATTTGACGTTTTCCCTGCCGCTGATCAGCGGATGCATGACGCCCGCGAAGCCGAGGGGCCATGAAATGCGAGCGTTGCGGACGATGCGGCCGCCATTTGGCAGCTCATTTCCAGCCAGGAGTCTGATCAATGTCGATTTGCCTGCTCCGTTGACCCCGAGAACGCCATAGCTGCGCCCCGGCTTGAAATCCAGGCTGACATGGTTGAGCACGATCTTCCGATGTCCGCTCGACCTGTAATATTTAAAAACATTCTCGAGTTTGATCATGTCCGGGGCGACGGTCGAAGGGGCTAGGCCGTTCCAAGTTGGTCAATTTGGACCGCCTTTTCGACTAATCAAAGGCGGTCCGTCCCTTATCTACGCTGGCCATCGCCGCCAAAGCTAGAGTAGACAGGAGGCATGAAACAAGAAACGCCTTTTCAGGCAGTGCGCAGGCACTTACGCAACGGCTATATCATATTGACCAGCCGTGGTCTCGTTGCTCTTTACGGAGCGGCGATGCGGGAGGCGGCGAAGATTGTCGATTCCCCCGTCGGGGTTTTTCTGGCGCCCAAAGATATTCTTCGTGACGGGCCCCATTTCTTGCGCGAGCATGGCCTCAGGAGCACCATCGGCGCGGTTCTTCGGCAGACGGCCGCGACTTATGATCCGCCGCTTGGGCGCCGCCGAAACCCCATCAACGATCCCCTGCGGGAACGGGCGATCACTTATTACCATACCTATGAGCTCACCAAGCCCGATGGCGTCGTGCCCTCCCGCAGGCCCTCGAACGAAATGGATTTTTCCCTCGAGGTCCCCTTCGCCTTCGAGCCGCTTTCCCCGCGGAAAGGCGCGATCGCCGCAATCGTTCACGCCTATTATCCCGAGATTCTGTCGCTCGTTCTGGAGAGGCTGGAAAATATCCCAGGGGCGGTCGACTTGTTCGTCTCGACCAACAGTGAGGAAAAACGTCTCGCGATCGAGGAAATCTGCCGCGGTTGGCGAAAGGGAAAGGTGGACGTTCGCATCACCCCCAACAGGGGGCGAGACATTGCCGCGAAGTTTTTCGGCTTCCGTGACGTCTATGCGAATTACGGTCTATTCATCCATCTCCATACAAAGCGCTCGCCGCACGGCGGCGAGGCTCTGGCGCGCTGGTGCGATTATCTCTTGGACCATCTTCTGGGCTCGCCAGAGATCGTGCGATCGATTCTCGCGATTTTCGACGATCCGAAGATTGGCGTCGTGTTTGCGCAGCATCTTTTCGAGCTGCGCGGCATATTGAACTGGGGCTATGATTACGACCTCGCGCGCGGTCTGATGAAGCGCATGGGCGTCGAGATCGATAAGAACATGGTGCTTGAATTTCCCTCGGGCTCGATGTTCTGGGGTCGCAGCGCCGCCTTCCGCCCTCTCCTCGACCTCGATCTCGATTTCGAGGATTTTCCCGAGGAGGGCGGCCATGTGGACGGCACGCTCGCCCATGCGATAGAGCGCTGCCTGCTGATGATTGCCGAGTCGAAGGGGTTCGAATGGTACAAGGTCGCGCGCCGCGACCTCTATCCCATGCCGCAGACGCTCTTGACCGTGCAAAGCCCGGACGACCTCCCGGCGCACCGGCTGAAAGTCTTCCAGCCCTGCCTCGGCAATGTCGACAATGGGTTGCGGCCGCAGGACCGGGGGATCGTTGAGATAAAGCCGCTACTTTCCTATCCCTCGCGCAACGCTCGGCCACGGCTCAATCTGCTGACGCCCACCGTCAATCCGCAGCAGATTTTCGGGGGCGTTGCGACGGCTATGAAGCTTTTCACAGAGCTCGCCGACGTGCTCGGAGAGGATTACGATCGCCGCATCATTGCGACGGACGCCGACATAGAACCCGAAGCCTATGCGAAGCTCTCAGACTACGAGGCCGTGCCACACGCCGCAAGCCTCGACCTCGGCCGTCATCTCCTTGTCGACGCTTATGAGCGCGATGGCAGCCGGCTGGACGTGCGGGCGAACGATATTTTTGTCGCTACCGCATGGTGGACGGCGTTATTCGCGCTCGATCTCGAACGCGACCGCGCCCGGCTCTTCGGAGGCGAATTGCCGTTCGTCTATCTCATTCAGGATGACGAACCCTATTTCCAAGGGCGCAGCTCTCGCTATGCCTTGGCGGAAGCTACTTACCGGCATGGCGCGCGCACCATCGCCATCATCAATTCCGAGGAGCTTTTCTCGGTCATGCAGGGCAAATATGCCTTCGGGGAGGCCTACTGCGTCCCCTATGAAATGAACCGCGCCATTTCGGCCGCGTTGCGCCCGGCGCCGCGCGAACGTCTTATCCTCATCTACGGCCGGCCGAATGTAACTCGAAATGCGTACGAACTCGTGTGCGACGCGCTATTTCGCTGGCAGCAGCGCGACCCGATTCGGGCGAGCCGCTGGCGACTGCTCTTCCTTGGCGAGGAGTTTCCTGACACGCTCGCTTATCCTGTGCAGAACGCCACAGTCGGAGGCAAGGCGAGCTTGGAGGATTATGCAGGCTATCTGAGCCGCGCGAGCGTCGGCGTGTCGCTTATGCTCTCGCCGCATCCAAGCTATCCGCCGCTCGAGATGGCCGAGGCCGGGCTGCTCACGATCACCAATTCTTTCGAGGGCAAGAACCTGACGAGCCGCTTCGACAACATCATCTCGCTCGACCTGCTCGAACCGGCGTTCCTGGCCGACGCCATAGAGGCCGCGGTCGCTCAAATGGAGCCCCGCATCGGCGAGACGACCGGACGCGTCGCGCCGAGAGCGGTCCCGACGGAGACTGGACGGCGTTTCGATATCCCGGTCTTCGCGGAGCGGCTGCGGGCGCTGCGGATATGACTATTGCGCTGGCTGCAGGAGGCGGACAACGCAGCTTTCGAGCGATTCACGCCACGGCGGGAGGGTTATGCCGTAACGGGCGGCGAGCTTCTCATTGTCGAGCCGCGAATTCGCAGGCCGGCGCGCCGGCGTGGGGTAATCGGCGGTGGTGATTCGCTTGACGCGCACGGGCGTGCGGCCGCATTTCTCGGCGACGGCGAAGGTCGCTTCAGCCATATCGGCCCAGCTTGCCTCGCCCTGGCCGGTCAGATGGAATATCCCGCGCAACGACGCCGAATCGTCGCTGACAAGGCGGCGCGCGATGACGACAAGCGCGTCGGCTATGTCGATGGCGTTCGTCGGATTGCCGCGCTGATCCGCAACCACACTGATTTCGTCGCGCGATTCGCCAAAGCGTAGCATGGTTTTGACGAAATTCGCGCCGAAGGGGCTGTAAACCCAGGCGGTGCGCAAAATGGCATGATCGCCGTGCGTCGCGGCGATCTTCTCTTCGCCGGTAAGCTTGGTGCGCCCATAGGCGCCCGTTGGCCCAGTAGGGTCATCCTCGCGATAGGGCCGGTCGAGCATTCCGTCGAACACATAATCCGTCGAGAGATGCAGCAAGGGGACGCCAAGCTCGGCGGCGGCCTCCGCGACATGGCCCGCCCCCTCGCCATTGATTCGCATCGCGACGTCTGGTTCGCTCTCCGCCTTGTCGACTGCAGTATAAGCAGCGGCGTTGATGATCGCGTCGCAGCGCGCATGGCGCAGACCCGCGAGCACTGCTGTGCGCATCTCGAGATCGAGTTGCGGGCGTCCAAGCGCGATAATCTCGACGTCCTTCGGAGCCCGCTCGATCAAAGCGCTGACGACCTGACCCTTGAGTCCGGTAACAGCGAGACGGAGTGTCATGGTGGCGCCCCCTTAAGCTTTGATGCGCTCATAATTTTGAATTCCGACCGTAGCACCGCGCGGTTGCTCAAGGCAACGAGCGGCCCCTGGCGCGGCGCGTGTCTCCGTAGAACGACTATGAAAATCAAATTGATGGCGACTCGTATCGACTGGGCACCGCTGCCTCCGGGTCTTGCGAATCATGCTGACGAAAGGTCCGCGCAAGCTTGGTTAATTAATCGTTAATGCGCTGGGAAATTGGAAAGGAAGAGACATATGAGAAGCACGCGTAAGACTCAGGCGCTCCGCGCCGCGCGGAATCCGAGCGACGTGATTCGGTCCGCCGAGCCGCTCGACCGCAAGCAAGCCGCGATTCTCGTCCTTTTCGAGGCGATGGATTTGATCGACGATCAAGCCGCGTCGGAACTGGTGCGCTTTGCTGTGGCGCGGCTGGTTTGCGAAAGTGCCTGATCCTTGTCACGCGGATTTGCGAGGGCCCAGACTCCGCGCAATTTGGCCTGCTATGAGATGCGCGCTCACGCGGTCGGGAGCAAGCAATGCTGTCGCTTGCGCCATTTGACGCAAGCCGACTGCGGCCTCCGGCAATCTCGCGTGAAGCGCCGCCATATTCAGTCGGCAGAGCGCCCGAAAATCGTGACGGGCTCTTGCCTCCATTTCCGACCGCGGCCCATCGAACCCGGTCGCTATTTTTCCTAGGGCGCGCACCCACTGAACCTGCTCGAATCGTCCGGATGGGGCGCGTGTCTCGAAAATCTCCAAGCTGGCGTTCCAGAGCCCCGCAAAATATCCGGCGCGCTTGAGGTCCGTCTCACAACGCTGTTTCTCGACATTTTGCCGGATCTGCCCAAAAGACGGCATGCGCCTACTCCTCCAACTCGCGCCGCGAAAAATAACGGTCGAAAATCTATGCGGAGTTAAAGTCTGCTTGGGCGTAAGCCTCGCGCGAGGGCCCCTCGATAGAATCATATGTCAGATTCTCGAAGGGGTCCTTCTATGCAAACGATCGCCCAGTTGAAGCAGATACGCCAGCAGATGTTCGACGAGCTAAGCAAGATGCCCGAGTATCGGGCCGTCCAGGCGATGAAGAAGTTCATCGACGAGATGGCCGAGATCTACGGCTCCGAAGAGCCGATAGTCGAGAATAAGGGCCAGAGCGAAGCAGATCCTGCCTCGAAGGCGATTGAAAAGCGAATTGTCGAGGGCCCTGAAGGCGTGTCTCAGCGCATCCGAGCCTATTCCCCTTAAGCCCTGCGGATTGAGCGAAGACGTTAGGGAAAAATTTGAGTCCCACCGGCCGATCGGTAGGTCTCCGAATGAAGGTAACCGCGCCGTCCGCTGATCATGCCGATTCGGCTGGCGTCTCCCCGAAGCCGTTTTTTTAGTATGGCCGACGCCTTCGTGTCAGGAGGCCTTCCTATGAGAGATATGCCTACGATGGCCTCCAACGCCGCTGGCCTATTTTCGGCCTTGCGCCAATCGCTCTCCGGAACTCTTTCGCGAGCGGCGATCACGTTTTTCGTCGTGATGGCGCTGATCGACCTTTCGGCTTCTTCATATGCTTTTCTGGCGCTTCGGCAGGAAACGACCGCATCCGCCGCCCGGGAGCAAAGGGAGGCGAAAAGCGACAGGTTGTTTGCGCAGCTCGTCGAGATGTTGCAGAGCGCAAAATACGACATCGCCCAGGCGCGGTTGTCCCTCGTCGATTTTATGGCGTCCCGTCACGCTGATGGCCTCGAGAGCGCTTTCCGTGATTTTGGCGCGAACTCCAAGAAATTCTCGCTGCATGTAAAGGCGGCTTTGGAGGCCGCCCGGGCTCTCGACAGCCCCGATCTTGTCCGAGCTCTGACGCAAGCCGAGAAGAGCATCTACGCCTTTGCGGCGAAGGCGGCCGAAAGCGCAAAAACCAGCGATGCGAACGCGCCCGCTGATGGAAAGCTGAAATTCGACCAGCTCGCGCTCTCGGTGCAAATGGCGCTTGATAATACCAAGTCCGAAGTCGATGCGGTTCGCAAACGCATCGACAGCAATAAAGCGAACGCCGGCCTTGCTCTGGACGAGTTGCGTGCGCGGGCGCAGATCGCTGCGCTTATGGCGATCGGAACGATCATATTGACGGCTGCGCTTGCTTGCTTGCTGGCGCGGCGCTGGGTGACGCAGCCCTTGGATTGGATCACATTCACTTTTTCGCGGCTCGTCGAAGGTGATCTCAACTACGATGTCTACGAGGCTGGCCGAACCGACGAAATCGGCCGTCTGGGAATCGTCTATCGAAAATTCCGCCTCATCGCCAAGGAGAGGCTGCAGGCGCAACATCAGGCGCTGGAGCAGCAAGCGATCATGGAAGTGGAACGCTCGCGCAGTGACGCCGAGCGGGCCGCCGTCGCCGCTGAACAAGAATTTCTTATCGAGACGCTGGGAGCAGGGCTTTCGAAAATCGCCGATCACGACCTTTCTTTCCGATTGAGCGGCGAGGTGCCGGGGGCGTATCAACGCTTGCAGCAGGACTTCAATTCCGCGCTGGAAGCGTTGGAATCTGCGCTCATGAAGGTGCGCGACGGCGCTGGCGTCATCTCCTCCTCGACGGCGGAAGTCGCTTCGGCGGCGGACGATCTGTCGAGACGCACGGAGCAGCAAGCGGCGAGCCTGGAGGAAACCGCCGCCGCATTGCAGGAGGTCATGACCGCCGTCAGCCGCAACGCGGACGCTGCGAAACGCACGCAGGATATTGTCGCGCGCGCGAGATCGGAGGCGCAAAATAGCGGCATGATTGTCCAAGGCGCGACCGAAGCGATGGCCCGCATCGAAAAATCATCGACGGATATTGCAAGCATCATCGGGCTCATCGACGAGATTTCCTTCCAGACGAATCTGTTGGCGCTCAACGCCGGCGTCGAGGCTGCGAGAGCCGGCGAGGCCGGCCGGGGATTCGCCGTCGTCGCCTCGGAAGTGCGCGCGCTCGCGCAGCGGTCGGCGGAAGCGGCGAAAGAAATAAAAGGGCTGATCTTATCCTCGAAGGCCGAGGTCGCCGATGGAGTTGGTCTCGTCGTCTCCACTGGCGCGGCTTTGGAGCGCATCGCCTCGGAAGTGGTCTCGATCAGCTCGATGGTGTCCGAGATCGCCGCCGGCGCCGCGGAAGGCGCTGCGGCAATCCGCCAGATCAATGTCGCGGTCGGGCAGATGGATCAGGATACCCAGAAGAATGCCGCCATGGTCGAAGAAACGACGGCGGCGAGCCATAGTCTGCGACACGAGGCAGATAAATTGGCGCGCTCTGTCGGAAGTTTCCAGCTGCGGCAGCTCGAGGAGGCCCCCACGCCCCGGGAAAGAAGCAGGCGGGCGCAGCAATATGCCGTCGCCTCCGGCGCGGCGGCGCGCAAGCTTCACATCCAAGATCCCCAAGAAGCGGATTGGACTGAGTTTTAAGGCAAAAAATTTAGCGCCAAGGCGGTGCAACGCCCCGCCACTCAACGGTACCATTTCCGTTTGAACAGCTCGCACTGGGGCCTTGTCAATTCCCTTCGGGCTGAGAACCCCGAGCGGGGAATTCCAGAGCCCACAAAAAAGCGCTGGTTTTGCTCTGGCTTCCCCATCACGCTTTGCGAGCGTCGCGAATGACAGCGAACCAATCAAGCGGATCTTGTATGACTTGATGCCGCGTCTGAACCTTTTCGAAAGAGACCGAAATGACAAAAGACCAGCGCGCCGATTGTGGCGCGCTGGTCTCTCCTTATGGGCGCGTTGCGCCTTTAGATTTCGTCGGTCAGAACTCTTCCCAGCTCTCTTCCTCGTATCTGGCTTCACGTTCGGCGAGCGCTGCAGAGCCGCGCGTCTTTAACGCCGGCTTGGTGGCGGGTTTGCGCGCCGGGGCCCGGGGAGCGGCGTGCGACGCAATGGGCTTTCCAGTGTTGAATCGCCGCACGGCCGCCGCCAGCCGTTCGGTTTCCTGGCCCATGTTTTTCGTCGCCGCGGTTGTTTCCTCGACCATTGCAGCGTTATGCTGCGTCATCTGGTCCATCTGATTGATGGCTTCCGTTACCTGACTCAGCGCCAGAGCCTGCTCTCTAGTGCCATCGGCGATCGTGCCGACCACCGTCGCAACGTCGCCTACCTGAGACACGATCGCCTTCAAAGCCCGGCCTGTTTGTCCGACGAGATTGGCGCCTTGCTCGACAGCCGAATTGGACGCGGCGATCAGCCCCTTGATCTCTTTGGCGGCGTCGGCTGAGCGCTGAGCGAGGGCGCGCACTTCCGAAGCGACGACAGCAAAACCCCTGCCGGCTTCTCCTGCCCGCGCCGCCTCGACGCCGGCGTTCAAAGCGAGCAGATTCGTCTGGAAGGCAATCTCGTCTATGACGCCGATGATCTGCCCGATGTCTTTGGACGCCTTTTCGATGCGCCCCATTGCTTCGATGGCGGAGACGATGATCTCGCCGCCCTTTTCGGCGTCCGCCTTCGTCGCCGAAACGATCTCATTGGCGTTCTGCGTGCTGGAGGCGGTCGCTTTGACCGTCGTGGTCACTTCGGCGAGCGCAGCCGACGACTCTTCCAGTCCCGCGGCTTGAGATTCCGTGCGGCGCGAAAGGTCCTCGGCGGCCGCGCCAATTTCGCTCGTCGCATTTTCGATGACCGAAACGGAATCGGAAACGACGATGAAGGCTTCACGCAGTCTTTCGACAGTGTGATTGAATTCCGTTTTGATCTTTTCGAACTCGGGCGCCAGATCGGCTGTAATTCCGCTTTCGAGATTTCCGTTGGCGAGCCGCTCGAGCGCATAGCTCATCGCCGCCAGCGCCTCTGAACGGTTCTTTTCCTCTGCGGCCCGGAGCTCCTCTTGCTGGTGGCGTCTCGCTTCCAGCTCCTCGAGATAGACAGATATGGAAAGGTCCATGTCGAGAAAGGTGGCCTTTACAAGGCTCGAGAGCGCTTCGGCCATTTCGTCAGCGATATTCTGGCCGCGAAAAACGAATCTCGGCCAGCGGTCTTTTACGACCGAATGAATGAGTTGCTCCAGAACGACGGCATATCCGCCGATATACCACCGCGGCTCGAGACCCAGCCGCGCATGCGTCTTCCCGACAGCGCGCACGGCCTGGGCATAAGAGTCGCCGAATTGCGCATCGGCGATCAGGCTCCAGTGCTGTTGCTGGCGGCCTTTGGCGGAGGCCATATGCTGGTTGTCAGCAAAAAACTGCCTCGTTTCCGGCGTTGCGCGCAACTTGTCATAGAAAGTTGTCAGCGCGTGGTCGAGAGCTACGTTCAAAAGAGGCTTCAGTTCTCGCAGCCGCGCTTTGGAGCGCTCATCGATGCCAATGAACGCAAGCCGTTCATCCATCGATATTGGGGAAACGGAGGTTTGGTGGGCTGGAGACTGGGCCATAAACGCCTCTTCCGGATGAACGAGAGACCGGGCGGCGCCCATGTGAATGGGCGTGCGACGGGGGACGGAGACCGATTGCATTCGGCGGCGGAGAGGCGTCATGCCTAATGGAATAGGTAAAAACACCTAGTGGTATCCAACGAGTAAATGAAAATGAAAATTGCCGCCTGTCTGGGCGTAACCTTTGATAATTATCAGGCAAGTGCACAATTTTTATGAAGGCGCAGGTTCTTTATGCGCCTTTTCTATGCAGACCGAGAATGCCCGAGTACGATGTTCAATCTTCCTTCGAGCCAGGCGTTGGGTTTTCTGCAATCACTCCGCGAGGGGTGATGACGGTCCAGCGATTATTTTGTCTGAGGATATCTTGGACCCTACCCAGGCCTGCGACGAGCTCTCCCTTTGAGACGCGCATAAGTGAACCGTGGGGGTCTCTGATAAGTGCCCAGCCCTCCTCCGCCTCGATGAGCCTGTAATTTGGCAAATCGTTCCGTGTGGGCGCGGCGCTCTTTCCGAGTCCTCCGACCGGGCTGTAATCAATGCCGTTCTTATTCGCCACAACCAGCGCTGGATTTTCCTGATTGCGCCGAGTCGCGACGGTGGAAGGCCGAGCGAAGATCATCAGATGTTCCGCCCCCGCGAAGGTCGGAACACGATCAGGGGCGCTGATCATTTGCGCCGCGAAAGCAGTCGCGCCGACGGCGAGCGCGACTGTTCCAACCTGCAAGGCGCGCTCCGCAACGGGTGTTTGTCGCCGGGCGATCTTGGCAATCGATTTCTTTGTCGAGCGCGGAGTCTGATTGGAAGACGCGGGTCGTTGCATGGCGGCTCTCACAGCCTCGAGTTCAGGATAAAAGAATCATCTTCGAGCTTATTCGTATCGCGCCGCAGGCGCGTGTTGAATAATCGAGTTCGCCCTTTGCCGCGCCCATGCAAGCTTCGCGAAAGCTCAACAAGCGGCCCGAGACGTTCTGTAGAATGCAAGACGAATCTCTTTTTTGTGTTAAACAATGTGTTAAGAGATCGCGGCCTAAATAGGCCTGCGGAGATCGTTGTTTAGGAGCGCGCCAGCTTCACCTTCGATCACTTGCGCCGCCATGAAGGCGGCCGTCGTTCCCGATTCCGACAAGAGTTGTTCCGAGTGATGACGGATTCTCTGGGACGATAAGCGCCGCTTATTTCAAATCCGATGCGATGTTTCTTGCGCTTGCGCCTCGCCGGCAAGCGCGTGGGAGCTATCGTCTGCGCCGCCGCTCTTTTAGCGAATGGGAAAATTCATGGGCCTCTCGATCGCGGGAATGATCGCCAATACCTCGCTCGGGACGATCTCAAATGAGATCAGCATTCTCTCGCGTAACGTGTCGAACGCCAACACGCCGGGCTATGCCACGCGGGTCGCTCAGACGAGCACAGGATCAACGGGCTCGGCGGAGGTGAACGGCGTCACGCGCATCACGAACCCCGCCTTATTCAAGAGCCAGCTTCAGTCGACCTCCGGCGGGGCGCAGGCGTCCGCCGTCTATGATGGTCTCTCCACCATCGCTCAGTTGCTGAACACCGATAGCAATGGCAACAGTTCGTCGCCGTCTTCCTTTATCGGGAAGCTCTCCAGCGCCTTGCAGACCTATGACGCAGCGCCGACCGATACGACGGCGGCGACGGGCGTCGTGACCGCGGCGAAGGACTTGGCTAATTCGCTGAACCAGGCCACGGCCACGGTCCAGAGCGTGCGCCAGAATGCGGACCGACAGATTGCCGACTCGGTCACGAACATCAACTCGATTCTGGGCAAGTTCGAACAGGTCAACAATGCGATTGTCGCGGGCACAGCCAGCAAGAAGGATGTCACCGACCTCCTCGACCAGCGAGACTCTCTGCTGACTCAGCTCTCGTCTGAGATCGGCATAACGACGGTCACGCGTCCCAACAACGACATGATGATCTTCACGGACAGCGGCGTGACGCTGTTCGAGACGGCTCCGCGTTCGGTGGCGTTCCTGCCCAATCCCGCGCTTACGGCCGGGACAAATGGAAACGCCGTCTATGTCGACGGCGTGCAGGTGACGGGAAACAGCAACTTCGCCACCAGCGTGCATTCCGGCAAGCTCGCGGGTTTGACGCAACTTCGAGACACTGTCGCGCCGGCGTATCAAAACCAGCTCGACGAGATTGCGCGTGGACTTGTTTCGGCCTTTTCCGAGAGCGATCAAACCGGCGGCGGCGCGCCTGCGCTTCCCGGGCTTTTCACTTATCCTGGCGCGACAGCGGTTCCTGGCGCGGCCCTCGTTCCGGGCCTCGCCGGACAGATTCAGGTCAACGCCAACGCCGACCCCAGCCAAGGCGGCGACCCGACGCGCGTGCGCGACGGCGGAATCTCCGCTCCCGGAAATCCCGCCTATACATACAACACGTCCGGCGGCGCGCTCTATACGGGTCGTATCGAGCAGCTGATTTCTTCGCTATCTGCGAATCAGGCCTTCGATCCCAAGGCGTCTCTCAACACCAATACGTCGCTGACCGCTTTCGCGAGTTCTTCCGACGGCTGGCTTTCCGCGCAAAAGCAGCAGGCCAGCAGCGCCAATACTTACCAGAGCGCGATGCTCAGCCAGAGCACCCAGGCACTGTCGAACGCAATCGGCGTGAATCTCGATAGCCAGATGGCCAAAATGCTCGACCTTGAGAACTCGTACCAAGCCACGGCGAAGCTGATGGCGACTGTCGACTCCCTCTATACGACCCTGTTCAACGCCATCAAACCGTGAGTGCAGATCGATGATCTCATCCGTTTCCACAGCGGGTATGTCTACCGCTTTGAGCAATACGATTGTCGATTTGCAAAAGCGCCTGTCGATCGCCCAGAAAGAACTATCGACCGGACAGCACGCCGACATGAGCGTGTCGATCGGTTCTCAGCTGACGCAGGATTCTCTCCTGCATCTCAGCGTGAGCGACCTCGAAGCAATCACGGCGAGCAACAATGTGGTTTCGTCTCGCCTCGATATTACGCAGGCATCGCTGCA
Source organism: Methylocystis sp. MJC1 (assembly GCF_026427715.1). NCBI lineage: Bacteria > Pseudomonadati > Pseudomonadota > Alphaproteobacteria > Hyphomicrobiales > Methylocystaceae > Methylocystis > Methylocystis sp. MJC1. The sequence goes on from NZ_CP107558.1 coordinate 301,683, forward strand.
GAAGTTCTCGACAGACGCCCAGAGCATGCGAAACGCGCTGATACAGGCCCAAAGCGGATTCAGCAACAGGGGCGCCGTCATCCAGCAGGCGCAAACCTCGCTCAGCACGATGATGTCGAGCTTGAACGCCTCGAGCGGCGGGGTGTACGTTTTCGGCGGAGTCAAAGGCAACACGGCGCCGATTGCAGATACTTCGTCGGCCCCGCCGAGTGCGGCGAAGGCGTCCCTCGACGCTGCATTTACGAGCAATTTCGGATTTCCGCCCTCGGACCCGCGTGTTTCAACGATCACGGCGTCGCAGATGAACGCCTTTATATCCGGTCCGATGGCCGCGTTATTCTCATCGTCGAGTTGGACCGCGAATTGGTCGTCGGCATCGAGCACGCCGCTGCAAAATCGCATATCGATCACCCAAACGAGCGCTACTTCTGTCACGGCTAACGACGCGTCCTTCCGGAATATCGCGTTCGGCTATACGATGCTGACCAATCTTGGCGTGAGCAATCTGAGCAACGATACTTACCAAGCCGTCGTTTCGGCCGCGACAAACTACCTTGATCAAGGCGTATCGGGACTCACCGGGCTACAGGAACAAGTTGGTGTTATGCAGAGCGACCTGAAAAGCGCCCAGCAAAATATGGGGACTCAAAAGGACTTGTTGAACACCCAGATCGGCACGCTGGAGAATGTCGATCCCGCTCAGGCCTCAGTCACGGTCACCAACCTGATGACGCAGATTGAAACGTCTTACTCTCTGACCGCGCGCATTCAGCAGTTGAGCCTCACGAAATATTTGTGAGGCTTCCCACGGCTACTTTCAGCGGGCTTGGCGTTCTGCGGCCCCGAATGAGGACGCAACAAGCGTCCTCATTCGGGTTCACCTGCTCTTATCTGCTCGCAGCGTCTGCTTGCGACACAAGGAGATATCCAAGGAACCGCTGGGAGTCGATCGGGTCGAAGCCCAATTTTTTTCGCAGCTTTTTTCGCAGCTTGCTGATGTGGCTTTCGATCACAGTCTCTTCGACTTCCTCATCGAAGAGCCCGTAAACGGCGTTAAATACTTGGGTCTTGGTCAACCTGCGGCGCTTGTTCAAAACAAGCAGTTCGAGAACGCGTCTCTCCCGGCGGGGCAGCGGGAAGGGCTCGCCGTCAATCACCGGATCGCGACCATCGAAGAAGACCTGGATACGATCGAACGTCGCATAGTCTTGCCGAGCTTCGGCGCGCCGCCGAATAGCGTGAACGCGGGCAAGTATTTCGCGCACGTGGATCGGTTTGCGAACAACGTCGTCGACGCCGGCGCTAAACAAGCCGAGCGTTTGTTCCAAAGACAACGTGTCATTCATCGCGATCACAGGAGCCTGCGAGTGCCGGCGAATAACCCGCGGCAATTCTTCCCGATCAGGGCAATCGCCGATCAGAAACGCCTCAACCGCCTGCAAGTCTTTTTCACGCGCCGAGTCGACCCACTCCAAGAATTGCTCGAAGCCAAAACCTGCCGAGAACACACCCTCTTGACCAAAACGACTAGTATACGCACTCGTTACAATTTCCCTTTCATCCACAATGATTAACATTCGGCGTCTCCCGGCGGATGGGCCAGCATGTCGGGCAGTTCATGCGAATCGACCCCTCTACTCGATGTAGTCGTACCGCTGGAGGGTCGTCAACGGCTAAGACTTAAGTCAACGCTGGCAGTTACTGGCGTCGGGCCCCTCTCCAAAAATGCAGCTTCGCGCAAGCCGGGCTGATTATCTTCCGTGCGAATCGCCTTGTGATTACTCGAGAAGAGAATCAAGAATGCTTTCGTCTTATTATGTGTCTTTGTCGTCACAGCTCGCTCTCGACAAGCGCATGTCGACGATTGCGATGAATGTCGCCAATGCGAATACTGTCGGATTTCGTGCAGGCGGCGTCTCGTTTGAGACTACCTTATCCAAAGCGGGCCCGACGCAAACCGCTTATGCTTCCAGCGGGAAGGATTTTATCTCGACGGTGCAGGGGCCGGTGTCGAAGACCGACAATCCGCTCGATGTTGCGGTGCAGGGTTCGGGGTGGCTGGCGATTCGAACCCCTAACGGTGTCGCCTATACTCGGGACGGCCGTCTGAAGATGCTGCAAACGGGCGACGTCCAGACGATCGAGGGGTTTCCTGTCCTGGACGCCGGCAACTCGCCGATCGTCCTGGATCCGACGCAGGGCCCGCCGACGATCTCCCGCGACGGCATGATCAATCAGGGAGCCAATCAGGTTGGTGCCTTGGGCCTGTTTTCCATAGATCCCAACGCCTCTCTGACAAGAGGGCCGAATTCCAGCGTGATCCCGTCGACGCCAGCGACGCCAATTCTCGAGTTTTCCCTCAATGGCGTGGCGCAAGGCTTTATCGAGGGGGCCAATGTCAATCCGATAACGGAACTGACAAAACTGATTTCCACTTCCCGGTCGTTCGATAATGTGAGCTCCATGACCGATACGTTGGATTCCGCGCAGCAAAACGCCATCCGTACCCTCGGCGGCGCCTAAGGCGCCGGCATGCCCAAACTCGAGCACTTGCAACGCTCGGCCGAGCTTTTCGCCCGCAGCAAGCGTCAGGTCGCCATCTCCGGCGTGGTCGTGGAGGTGACGCCCACATACTTCAGAACTGCGGGACTCTCGAAATTCGTCAGGCTTGGAGATTGTGTCGCAGTAGAAACCGGTCGCGGGGAGACGCTCGCTCAGGTGGTGCGAATCGAGCAGAATGGCGTCATCGTAAAGGCCTTTGAAAATAATTCGCCTGTCGGCCTGGGGTCAAAGGTTTGCTTTGTCGGTCCGATTGAACTTTTCCCCCATGACTCATGGCGGGGCAGGGTTCTCGACGCATTCGGGCGGCCCGTCGATGGGCAGGGGCCCGTCTCAGTTGGTCTTAAGCCCTATTACTTGGACGCGCCGCCGCCGTCGGCAATGCGCCGAACCCGGATCACGAAGCCATTGCGCACAGGCGTCCGGGCGATCGACGCATTCACGCCAATTTGCGAGGGACAGAGGATCGGCATTTTCGCGGGTTCGGGCGTCGGCAAATCCACGTTGCTGGAGATGCTGTCCCGGTCAGGCGGATTTTCCGTCGCGGTGATTTGTCTTGTTGGCGAACGCGGACGCGAAGTGCGCGATTTCGTCGATACGGTGATCTCGGCTAATCCGGGCGGCGTCGTCACGATCGTTGCGACAGCGGACGAAAGTCCGATGATGCGGCGGATGGCGCCGCTGACCGCCACAACGGTTGCAGAGCATTTCCGAGACGCAGGTGCCTCCGTCGTTTTGATCGTCGACTCGGTGACACGCTATGCCCACGCCGCGCGCGAGGTTGCATTGGCGTCCGGCGAGCCGCCTGTAGCCAATGGCTATACGCCGAGCGTTTTTGCCGACCTGCCGCGCCTCCTCGAGCGCGCGGGGCCCGGCGAGGATGGCGCGGGCGCGGTGACGGGGATCTATTCCGTCCTCGTAGACGGCGACAATCATAATGATCCCATCGCCGATTGTATCCGAGGCACGCTTGACGGCCATATTGTGCTCGACCGAGAGATTGCGGAACAGGGTCGCTACCCGGCGATAAACCTGCTCAAGTCGATCTCACGCCTTGCCGATCGCGTCTGGACGCAGGACGAGCGCGAGATGGTGATGAGGCTGAAATCCATGCTTGCGAAATTTGAAGAGACGCGCGATCTGCGCATGCTCGGCGGGTATCACGCCGGCGCGGACGCCGAGCTCGATCGCGCCGTCGCCGTCTCGCCGGCAGTATATGAGGGCCTGCGACAATCCCCTAAGGATCCGCCAAGCGTCGCCGCGCTCGAAGAATTGGCGGAGCGGATCAATGGGGGGCGCCAAGGGTGAGCGACCTATCCCGCTAGCCCATGTTCGGGCCTAACCAGAGCGGCATGGGCCGCTGCCCGTAAGGTTCAGCTTCGCGAAAGCCGGGTCGTTTACATTTTCCCTGCGCAATAACCGGGATGTTTCGGGATGTCTCCCCTTGGGAGCGGCGCGATCGAGGATGTCCATGACCGCCGATGAAGCGTTCGAAATCCTGCAGTTCGAGAAGGAGCTCATCGAAAACGCCGGCCCGGCGGTGCTGCGGCTGAAGCTGATAGAAATCGGGAGCCTTTTTCTGCGTCGTCTTGCGGGAGACGATGTTCTTGAGGCAGCACGGACCGCGTCGGAGGAGCTGCGCAAGCTTATCGCCGAACGTCCCTGTGTTTCCCTCATCGATTTCAAGGCGCGCGATAAGGTTCTTGTTGCGAGTTTTGGAGTCGAATCTTCGATAAAGGCGCCGGACGCCCAAAAGAGCGCACAGCAACCTCTCGACTGCGGCCCGATTGAAACCCGGCAATACGCGGCCGAGATCGAACTCGACCAAAGGGACGCCATCGCACTCGATTGCGCCCTGAACAAGGGCTATAGCCAGGGTGACTTGCGCGAGTTCGGCTTTCTGATGAGCGGCATATTCGACTCGCCGAGCGAGCCCGCAAGATTCGTCAAGCGCGCAAACCAACTCGCTGGCCGCACAGCTTTGCTCGGCGCCGAGTTGAAGAATGGCCAAAGCGAAATTGCATTAAACTCGGTCTATAAGGTAAGCGCTGTTGCGGTCCCACCTTCCAACCGATGCTGAAAGCAGCGAGTCTGATCTCCTGATTTGGAGATAAGGCTTGTGTCCAGACTTGACCCTACGCTTGAGCCTAATGGCGGAGCGGTGCGCCGGATCGAAGTGATCACGGGCGGCGGCGAACGTCGTCGACGATGGTCGGTTGCGGAGAAGGCGCAAGCCGTCGAAGAGTCGCTTGCGCCTGGCGCGGTAGTTTCAGTTGTCGCGCGACGGCATGGGCTGGCGCCGCAGCAATTGTTTTCGTGGCGACGAAAGGCGCGACGGCAAGCGGAACTCGATGCTGTTTCATTTGCGCCGGTTGTTGTCGAGCGACGAGAGGAAGCGCCCGTCGCTCTGGGGTCGGAGAGCAGACCGGTTGCTCGCCCGCACGTGATTGAGCTCGCAATTGACGGTGCAAGCGTCTGGATCTGGCGTGACGCGCCCATGGGCATGGTCACGGCGATTATCGACGCCTTGAAGGCGAGTTCATGATCGGGCCGACAGGCGCGATCCGCGTCATGGTGGCGACGAAGCCCGTCGACTTCCGAAAGGGCGCCGAGGGCTTGGCTGCGCTGGTCCGAGAGACGATGCAGGCAGATCCTTTTGACGGCGCTGTTTATGTGTTCCGCGCGAAAAGGGCTGATCGCATCAAACTGGTGTTCTGGGACGGCACGGGCGTCTGTCTCTTTGCCAAGCGGCTGGAAGATGGCGAGTTCCGCTGGCCGAAGATCGAAGACGGGGTGATGCGGTTGTCCGCGGCGCAGTTTTCGGCGCTGCTGGAGGGGCTCGACTTTCGCCGCGTGCGCGCGGCGAAAGAGACGGCGGCGCCGACCTTGCCGGGATAAGCCGCGACACAGTGAATCAGGGCATCGAAGAACGTCGAAAGGCGGCGGAAAATATGGTCTTCTGCGACTATGGCGCAGGCGATCGAGACGCTTCCCGACGATCCAAACGAACTGAAGGCGATGCTGCTTGCCGAGCGGGCGCGCAACGAGCGTCTCGTTCAGATCATCAAGGAGATGCAGCGCCATCGCTTTGGACGGCGCGCCGAGACCCTTCCCGAAGACCAGATGCTGCTCGCGCTCGAAGAGGTCGAGCAGACGGAAGCGGGCGCCGCGGCGGAGGGGGAAGCCAAGTCCGCCGCCGAACGTGAAAAGGCGGCCAGAAAGCGCCGCACGAACCGTGGCGCGCTACCTGCCCATCTCCCGCGCATCGAAACCATCATCGACATCGAGGATAAAGCCTGTCCTTGCTGCAAGGGCGCGCTCCACCAGATCGGCGAAGATGTCTCTGAGCGGCTCGACGTCGTGCCAGCGCAGTTCCGCGTGCTGGTGACGCGTCGACCCAAATACGCTTGTCGCGCCTGCGAGGGCGCGGTCGTGCAGGCGCCGGCCCCGGCGCGGCTGATCGAAGGCGGCTTGCCGACGGAGGTGACAGTCGCACATGTGCTCGTTTCCAAATACGCCGATCATCTTCCGCTTTATCGCCAAGCACAGATCTACGCCCGGCAGGGGATCGCCCTCGACCGTTCGACGCTCGCCGACTGGGTTGGTCGCGCCGCCTGGCATTTGCGGCCCGTGCACGAGCGGCTTCTGGAACACATCAGATCGTCGACGAAAATCTTCGCTGACGAGACAAGGGCGCCGGTGCTCGACCCCGGGCGCGGGCGTACCAAGACTGGCCAACTTTGGGCTTATGCGCGTGACGACCGGCCATGGGGCGGCGCCGATCCGCCAATCGCAGTCTATGTCTATGCGCAAAACCGAAAGTCCGAGCAGCCGCTCACGCATCTTGCTGGCTTCACGGGCGTCGTGCAGGTCGACGGTTACGCCGGCTATCGCGCGCTGACGCAGAAGAACAGCGTGTCGCTCGCCTTCTGCTGGTCTCACGTCCGCCGGCGCTTCTACGAACTCGCCGCAGCAGGTCCCGCGCCGATCGCCAGCGAGGCTCTGGCGCGCATCGGCGAACTCTACGCCATCGAGAGCGACATCCGCGGCCAAAGCGCCGGCAAACGTCGGGACGCGCGGCAGGAGAAATCCCGCCCCATCCTCGACGCGCTCGAGCCATGGCTGCGTGAAAAACTCGCGCTGATCAGCCAGAAGACCAAGCTCGCCGAGGCGATCCGCTACGCGCTCTCGCGCTGGGACGGCCTGACACGCTTCATCGACGACGGGCGCATCGAGATCGACTCCAATGTCGTCGAACGTGCAATCCGTCCCATCGCCCTCAATCGGAAAAACGCTCTCTTCGCGGGTTCGGACGGAGGCGGCGAAAACTGGGCGATCGTCGCCTCGCTCATCGAGACCTGCAAGCTCAATGGCGTCGATCCGCTGGCCTACATCGCTGACGCTCTTTCTAAGATCGTCAACGGCCATCTCGCCAGTAAGCTCGACGAACTGATGCCTTGGGCCTATGCACAATCCGCCGCGGCCTTCAAAGAGGTGGCCTGAAAACAGCGGTTACTCTATAAGAAATCAGCTTGATGTTTCTTTGCATCGCCGGGGCTGCATAGCCTTGCGGCCACCGCGCGGGGCCCTTGCGCAGTAGCGCCTTGAGCTTTGAGAAGGTCTTCTCGATCGGGCTGAAGTCCTCGGAGCGTTTCCTCGGTGAGTCGCCGCTGTCGCACGCCGCTCGCGTCATCAAGGTAAGCGCGCAAGCCGTGCTGGCCGATCGCGGCCGCTACGAGACGCTATTAAATCTCCTCGGTGGTTCTTCTACCGAGCTGGCGGCAAAGGCGTGTGGACATTATGCAAAAAAAAGGGTCGTGTCCGCGAGGACGCGACCCCTTCTGACGAGGAGGCAGTTCGCTAAGGCGCCGCCTTTATCCGTCTTACTGGAACAGCTTGAGGATCATCTGGCTGTTCTGGTTGGCGATCGAGAGCGCCTGAACGCCGAGCTGCTGCTGCGTCTGGAGCGCCTGCAGGCGGGTCGACACCTCGTTCATGTCCGCATCGACGAGCGAGCTGACGCCGGCGGTGAGCGAAGACTGAAGCGATTTCAAAAAGTCGCTCTGAGCCGTCACACTCGACTGCGTCGCGCCAATATTCGTGGCGTAAGTCGTCAGAGCTTTAATCGCCTGGTCCGCGTTGGAAAGCGTGTCCTGAATTTTGGAGGTATTGACCGGAGGCGGACCAGCGGCGACGGTGCCGGAGCCAGCAGCCGTGTTGAGATCGGCCAACGTCAGGGCGGTAAAGTCGGTCGGCGCGCCGACGCCGGTCGCCTGAGCCGTCTGCAACACGCCGGTGCCGGTCGTAGCAGGCGCGGTGAAAGGCGTGATAAGAGCCGTCAGGGTAAGATTGATCGTTCCGATCGTCGAAAAGGCTGCGCCCTTGCCATCCGTGTAGGACGCGATCAGGTCGAAGCTCGTCTGCGAACCATTCAGCAGGTTAACACCGTTCATGTTCGCCGAGCTGACGATATTCTTCAGCTGCTGGCCGAATGCCTGCAAGCTCGTCAGGATCTTGCTCTGGTCGGCGTTCGGGTCCGTCGCCTGAGCGACAGCCTGCTTGATGGCGTTCACCACCGTGATCGCTTGGTTGACGGCGGACGAGGCGACTGTGAGCGCCTGGTTGCCGACGCCGAGCGCGTCGCTGATCGTCGACAGCACCGAGTTGTCGGACTTCATGGTCGTCGCGATCGACCAGGTCGACGCATTGTCTGCGGCCGACTGGACTTTCAGGCCCGTGGCGACCTCATTCTGCGCCTTCGACAGCATTTGCTGCGTCGAGCGCAGCGATTGGAGCGCTGTCAGCGAGGAAAGATTGGTGTTGATGCTCGACATGATTTTACGCCTATCACTGTTGTTGTCTGTAACGCGCGGGCCGCGCCACTATGGCGGAACCGGCGGCATTCGAGACATCCCGGCGTTCCACCGGGCCAACGGAAACGGCTTCATGCCGCAGGGTTGAACCCCGTCCGAAGCGGAAGAGGAGGGCTCTAATCGCCCCGCCTCGGCGCATTAAAAGCAGGTCTTGGTAAAGAAACGGAAAACAGATCTTAAAATGGGCGCCCGACGCTAACGCAGGGGTTCGGAGAAGGGCAAATCGGCGCAGGCGCGCCCTCGCTTTCCTTTCGTGCGGGAGCGCCATTATTGGCGACGGTCCCACTGGAAATAAAAAAGGCCACGCCCGCCAGGGCGTGACCCTTTGAAAGTGACAGCGGCGCGCCACCGGGCGCCGCCTTTATCCGTCTTACTGGAACAGCTTGAGGATCATCTGGGTATTCTGATTCGCGATCGAGAGCGCCTGAACGCCGAGCTGCTGCTGCGTCTGGAGCGCCTGCAGGCGGGTCGACACCTCGTTCATGTCCGCATCGACGAGCGAGCTGACGCCGGCGGTGAGTGAGGACTGGAGGGATTTCAAGAAGTCGCTCTGAGCCGTCACGCTCGACTCCGTTGCGCCAATGTTCGTGGCGTAAGTCGTCAGAGCTTTAATCGCTTGGTCAGCGTTGGAAAGCGTATCCTGAATTTTCGAGGTATTGACCGGAGGCGGACCAGCGGCGACGGTGCCGGAGCCAGCAGCCGTGTTGAGATCGGCCAACGTCAGGGCGGTAAAGTCGGTCGGCGCGGTGACACCGGTCGCCTGAGCCGTCTGCAACACGCCGGTGCCGGTCGTAGCAGGCGCGGTGAAAGGCGTGATAAGAGCCGTCAGGGTAAGATTGATCGTCCCGATAGACGAAAAGGCTGCGCCTTTGCCATCCGAGTAAGACGCGATCAGGTTGAAGCTCGACTGCGAGCCATTCAGCAGGTTAACGCCATTCATGTTCGCCGAGCTGACGATATTCTTCAGCTGCTGGCCGAAGGCTTGCAAGCTCGTCAGGATCTTGCTCTGGTCGGCGTTCGGGTCGGTCGCCTGAGCGACAGCCTGCTTGATGGAGTTCATCACCGTGATCGCCTGATTGACGGCGGACGAGGCGACTGAAAGCGACTGGGTGCCGACGCCGAGCGCGTCGCTGATCGTCGACAGCACCGAGTTGTCGGACTTCATGGTCGTCGCGATCGACCAGGTCGACGCATTGTCCGCGGCCGACTGGACCTTCAGGCCCGTGGCGACTTCATTCTGCGCCTTCGACAGCATTTGCTGCGTCATGCGCAGTGATTGGAGAGCAGACAGGGACGCTAGGTTGGTATTGATACTCGACATGATTTTACGCCTTTCACTGTTGTCGTCTGTGACGCGCGGCCTCGCCATTATGGCGGAACCGGCGGCATTAGAGACATCCCGGCGTTCCACCGGGCCAACGGAAACGGCTTCATGCCGCGGGACCAACTTCCCCGTCCGCAGCGGATGATCAGGTTGTATGCGCGCCAGCCCAGCTTCGCAATCATTGGCTTTTCTTTTGGATAACGGCCCGTTTACGGGTTCGTCTCTTTGTCGATCGCCAACCCGAACTTGCAGCTGATCCTCAAGCTATTCCAGTAATCGCTTCAGCGAACAATGAAATACATGGTTGCCGGAGAGGCTCGGCCGGCCTTTTGTTTATACTTTGTTAAGCCCTGCTTAACGGTCTGTTAATCTCTACCTTAAAGCGGGCAGCCTCGCACAAGGCTTGATTAGAAATATCTTCACAACGGGCCGGGCCGCGCATCTGCAACCCTCGCGCCCTCGGAAAGGCCGGCATGTCCAGCACTTTGACTAATTCTTCGTCCTTCTTAGCGCTTCAAATACATCCCTTGGCGAGGCCCAAGGGGAGATCGCCAATCAAAACGCTCAGCTGATCATGAAGCTGTTCCTGTAACGCAATCTGATCGTTCATCCCGCCCCGGAAGCAGAAGTTTGCCTCGATGGATCAAGTTTCGCTCGTCTTGGATAATCTAAAGAGCCTCGGAAGCAAGAAGCTGGCGGCTCTCGCGTTGGTGTTCGGCTTGATCGTCAGCGTCGTGTTGGCCGGGACCTATTATCTCTCGCGGCCGAGCGAAGAGACCCTTTACGCCGGCCTCGATCGCGACGACGTGAGCAGAATTGGCGCGGCTTTGAAGGAAATGGGCGTCACATTTGACGTCAATCCTGAGGGTACCGCCATTCTGGTCCCTTATGGACAGACGGCCCGTGCGCGCATGCTGTTGGCCGAGCGTGGCCTGCCGCAGAGCGCCAACGCCGGTTATGAACTGTTCGACAAGGTTGGCGCGCTCGGCCTGACCTCATTCATGCAGGAAGTCACTCGCGTGCGAGCGATCGAGGGCGAGCTCGCCCGAACCATCCAATTGATGCGGGGGATTAAAGCGGCGCGAGTCCACATCGTCATGCCTGACGAAGGCTCGTTTCGCCGAGCGAAACAACCCCCTTCTGCATCGGTGGTAATTCGAACGGAAGGTCCCGACGATTCTGGCGCGGCGCAAGCGATTCGTCATCTGGTGGCGTCTGCGATGCCGGGCATGACGATTGATCAGGTGACTGTGCTCAACACCGACGGAATGATCCTCTCCGCGACAGACGGCGATCCGTCAGAAGCCGTTCCGACCAAGACATTGGCGCTCGAAAAGAGCGTCGCAAAAGACATACAGGACAATGTGCGACGCACATTGACTCCCTATCTGCGCCTGCCGAACTTTCAAGTGAGCGTGCGTGCGCGGGTGAATACCGATCGGCGTCAGACTAACGAGACGATCTACGACCCGGAGTCGAAAGTCGAACGTTCAACGCGCACGGTGAAGGAGTCGGCGCTTTCACAGAACGCCAGCAATTCGTCGCCCACGACCGTAGAGCGAAATGTGCCGCAGGAACGGACACAAAGCGGGGACGGGAAGCAATCCAACGACGAAAATAGAAAGAGCGAGGAGCTTACCAATTTTGAGGTTTCAACCAAGACCGTTACGACGGTCAGCGGCGGTTACACGATCGAAAATCTAGCGATAGCGGTTTTGATCAACCGCGCAGCCCTTGCGGAGGCAGGCAAGCCGGCGCCAAGCAAGGATTTGATCGAGCGTCAGGTCAAAGAAATCGAACAGATTGTTGCTTCTGCGGCTGGAATCAAGAGAGATCGGGGAGACGTCCTGAAGGTTTCCGCCGTCGAATTTACCTTCAACGAACACGAAATGACCCCGGTTGAGTCGCCTGGAGTGCTCGATAGCCTGAGCCATTATTTCGGCACGATGATCAACGCGGCGACAATGCTGGCAATCACAGCCGCCCTCGTGATCTTTGGTCTTATGCCGGCGACGCGCGCATTGCTCGCCGATGCACCGCAAGTCGATCGTGCTCAGGCTCCTCCATTATTGGGAATTGAAACCGAGGTTGGAGCCGACGATGATGGTTTGCTTCCACAGATGAGCGCGCCCACTCTGGCGCTGGACTCTGATCTGGACTCATTCGCTGCAATTGCGGGTCTGGGGCGCGTTTCGTCTCGTCAAAAGCTGGAGCAGCTGATCGAAATAGATGAAATGCAGGCTGCCTCGGTCCTGAAACGGTGGATGCGATCGGACGAAGCGGCATGATACAGCTCCGCCCAATCGGGTCTTATCTTACAAAGTTCGACAGTGGGAAAGCGGAAATCGATTCGATTCCCGCGATAGCAGAAACTGCGCCCATGTTCGACCTGGACGCACACATGCCGTCCAGCGAAGACCTCCTTGCCGAAGAGAGGGAAAAGGCGAGGGAGGAGGTGAGGGCTGAACTAGAACGCGATTACGAAGTGAAGCTCGAAGATGAACGGCAGGCGTTCGAGAAAGAGCGTGAAGCTTTTGACCAAAGGTTGGAAGCTCTCCGAGCCACATGGATGGAGGAAGAAGGAGCGCGAATCGCTCAGGTCATCCACCAGGATATCGAGTCCTGCTTCGAGAACATTCGTGGCGCCCTTGCACACATATTGACGCCATTCCTGACGCAAAACGCACTTACGCGCTCTTTGGACGATTTTATCGAGGCCGTGCGTTCAGCCGCTCTCGATCAAACAAATCCACTGGTCGAACTGCAAGGCCCTCCCGATCTGCTCGAGGTGGCGAGAGAACGTCTGTCCCAGGAACAGATATCATTGCGCACGATCGAGACGAATAGCCTCGACATCGCGGCAAGAATAAACAGCACGCTCATTGAGACGCGTATGGAAGAATGGGTCCGGCGTCTGCGCAATGGAGAATAATGGACAATGAGCCACGACGACTCGAATGAAGTGATTATTGTCCGCAGGCGACATGACGATGGGGACGAAGACCATCACGGCGGCGTTTGGAAGCTTGCCTTCGCCGATTTCATGACCGCCATGATGGCGTTTTTTCTCGTGATGTGGCTGATCAACTCGACCACGAAGGAGACGAAAGCGGCGATTGTGCAATATTTTAACCCAGTGCAGCTCGTTGACTCGAAACCAGCCAGAAAAGGCCTTCAGGATCCCAAGGAAGGCGGCCAGGGCGCGACCATGCAGCGTACTGCCACCGATAAAGCGGCGCATCAGGGCACGCCGAGCCAGGATGCAGTCGAGGCGGACGCCGCTTCTTTGCATAAAGATCCGATAAAGGCGCTCGATGCGATTGCCAAGTTGGATCCTCCTCGCGTAGCGGCGGCCGGGTCTCCCGGCAATACGATGCCGGACCCTTTCGATCGCATGGATCAACGCGCCATGCCAGATGAGGCCGCCGCGAGCGCGCCTAAATCGAGTTCGCAAAAAAAGAGCGACGCGCAGGAACGCTCCATTCAATCCTCGGCCGCTAACCCAACAAAGGCTGACGCTAGCACCGCAATTGGGAGCGCTGTTGAAACTGCAATCAAGGCTGAGGCTCAGGGATCGCGCAGCGTCCCGAAATTGGAGGTGAAAGGCGTCGAAGATGGCGTGCTGATCAGCCTGACAGACGACGCCAATTTCTCGATGTTCGATGTTGGTTCGATCCGACCGAAACCGCAGCTCGTGCGCATTTTGCAGAAAATCGGCGGGCTTCTGACGAAGCAACCTGGCAATGTCGAAATCGCCGGCCATACAGATGGACGAACCTATAAGGCGGGAGCCTACGATAACTGGCGGCTTTCTTCCGATCGCGCCAATATGGTTCTCTACATGCTCGTGCGTGGGGGGCTGCCCGCGTCGCGCGTGACAAGGATTTCCGGATTTGCCGATCGACGCTTGAAGACGCCCGAAGCACCCCTCGCTCCGAACAACCGCCGTATCGAGATTCTTGTTCGTGGGGATCGCAGTTGAGGCTTAGCCGGCTCCTCGCATCGCTGTCGATGGTTGCGCTTGGTTGCTCGACAATCCAGGCGCACGCCTGCGACCTCGTCGGTAGCGTATGGGAGTTGATAGAGTCGCAGGATCGCGCCGTCGCCGGCGATGCCCCTCGTCAAGCGAAGATAATGCCGCGAATCGACGGCTGCGTATCATCCCTTTCGACAGAGGACTGGAAACAACAAAGAAATTACCGCGCTGCGGTCATTTATGTTTTGGCTGGGGGAGGATCGACCCGGTTTAGGCGGCTCTTGCAGGACCACATCATCGAGGAAAAAGATCCCCCGCTTCTCACGGCAAGTCTGGCCTTTGCAGATCGCGATCGGGAAAATGCCATTAAACTGATGTCTCCGATCGACGTACGAATCTATACTTCGATCCTAGCCGGACATTTAGCGCTTGTCCGGGGAGGCTTGCTGATCGGCGTCGACAACAAAGAAGCGGCAAAATCGCTTGCGTACGCACGGCTGATGATGCCGGGGTCCCAAGTAGAGGAAGCTGCGCTGCGCCGTGAGATAGCGATTACCGATCCGAGAACCGAGACGGAGCGTTACATCCTTCTCGCGAGGCGCTACCAATTCAATTATCCTCGTTCGCCTTTCGCGACGAAATATTGGCAAAATCTTACGTCGACTCTTTCCAAGATGGACCTCGCTATGGAGGGCGGGCGTGCGGCCGAGTTCGAAGAACTATTCAAAGCTGCGCCTGCAAGCTTCGGATTCGAGTTTCATGCGACGCTTGCGCGTATGAGCATTCAGATGTCTCGTCCGGAAATCTTGAAGGCGCAAACACAGGCCGCCGAGGGCTTTGCGGAAAGCGCGCAGGCCAAAGAGCGTGTGAAGCTCTATCAGGCGGCGCTGCATGTGATGGTTGGCGATTTGGTTGCAAGTGACTCAGATCTGAAAAATATCGACGCCTCCGCCTTGAACAAAGAAGAAGTCATGATCTTGAAGACGCTTCGGAGTGTTGGCGCGAGGCTTGAAGTTGGGGACGAGCCGCAGCCAGCCCAGGCGGCGACATCGGCGCCGGACCGAGATCCCGATATGCCGCTTTTCCAGAGCTTGGAGCGGTCACTCGATGATTCCGGAAAACTCCTGGAAAGGGCGGGTCGCTAATGAATTCGTTGAGCACGCAAGGGACGACCCTTTTGGAAAACGGCGTTGTTTCGACAATGAACCGGCGTGAGTCTTCAGACCCGAATGGAGCGCGGGCTTCGACCTTTTCGGAGCAATTCAGCACGCTCCACAGCAAAGCAAGTGCGCAAAAGGCGGAGGCGCCTTCACATGATAGCGCGCGGGGTGACAAGGATACCGACAACCAGGCGTCGAACAACCAAAATGCTCCTCGCCCGATCGTCGAAAGCCTGACCGTGCTGCGGCTGTCCCGGATGCAAAAGGCGGTTCAAAACAACCAACCGGCAAAAAAGAACAAATTGGATGAGTCGGCCGCTTCTGGAACCACCGGGGGAGACGTCGCCAATTCGGCTATGAGCACGCTAAGCCCCGAGCAAATCTCATTGCTAGTCCAGGGATTAGCGGGGGCCAGCGCAATTATGAGTTCTGGCGACGCAGGCGCTCAAAGCGGTTCCGATACAACGACGCCGAGCATCGAACCTGCAAATCCAACGGCCCAGGGCCTGCTTGCAACTCTTTTCCCAGAGGCGGCAACTCAAGCTTTGTCTGGCAAATCATCGTTTCTAGATGCAGCGGCGCCAGCTGAAGGCGCTGCTACAAAAGACACCGCCAAATCGGCGTCGGACGCTGCTGAAGCGTCAACGCTTATAGCGCCCGATCCGGCGAATATTTCTATTCTTGAGCCTTCAATCCAAGTTTCACCGACTTTGGACACTACTGCGCCTAAGCGTATGACGCTTGACTCATTTCTCGCTCAGTTACCAGCGGCTCTGACCCAAGCGATCTCTGAGAAAACGGCCTTTTCGAAAGGTGCCCACCCAGCCGCAATGAACACTGTCGATGGATCGAAACCTTCGGCGTTGGTCTCGACGACCAGCTCTCTCCTCATTGCTTCGAGCCCGGTTCCACTAGGTTCGGACGTTATGAAGACGAACGTTTCCGCCGCGCCGACAAAATTGACGCTGATGTCGTTCGCCACTCATCTCCCAGCTGCGCAACTGCCTGCTCTAGCTATGGAGGGTGCCGCCGCCGGAGACGCAAGTTCGATGAATGCGCCCCCTTCTTTCTCTCATACGAACGCAGAAATCCAGGACCCCAAGGAGAAATCTCTCTCCGCAGCTAATGACGCCTTCGTTCAGCAACTCGAATTGCAGGGCGGGGCCACCGCGGCGGCGCCGATTAGTTCGCCCAGCTCAGGAGGCAGCTCTGGGAGTGTCACCCAAACGACCGCTCCTGCGCCGAGCAATGCGATAAGTGACAATGCGAAGGACAGTCCGTCAAAGATTCTGACGTTTCACCTCGAGCCGGAAGACCTCGGCGCCGTCACGGTCAGAATGCAGCTCACGAAGACGCGCGTTTCCTTGAGGATCGACGTGAATTCGCCGGCTGTGCAAAAAACGCTGACTCAGTCCCGGGACCAACTTTCACAGGCGTTAAGCGTTTCCGGTCATTCGGTCGACGATATAGCGATCAGGGTCAGCCCCGCTCCGGTTCCATCGGCTACCGTTAACGATGCGCCCCAGAATGAGTCTCAGGCGTCGTTCGATCAACGAGGGGAAGGGGGATCATTTGGCGGGAACGATAGCACAGGAAACAATCGGGATGGCCAGACCTTTTCCCGCTCGCCGAGAAAAGATGGTTCCCAAGAGCAAGGCGGGACGCGCAGCGGCGGCAATCCTGGCGCTTCTGGCGTTTATCTCTGATGCGCGATCTGACGTTCGATCCGGGACGCCCAGCAATGTGTGTGAGCGCGAGATGCTGCGCGCCGCCCAAGAGCATAACGTACCGGTCGCAGTGCTTTATGCTGTCGCATTAACGGAGACCGGCCAAAGAGGCGACCTGCACGAATATGCGATGAACGTGGGGGGGCGACCGGTTTTTAGCCCGTCTTTACCCGAAGCGATCACGATATTTGAAGGCGCCCGCGCTCGTGGCGTCAAACTGATAGATATCGGCTGCATGCAGGTCAATCATCACTATCATGGCCGCATGTTCCCGTCTGTCGAGGCGATGTTCGATCCGCGTCAGAATGTCGATTATGCGGCGACGTTTCTTCGTAATTTATACCGAAGTGAAAAGACCTGGACGAGCGCGGTTGCGCGGTACCACGCGGGGCCAGGCAATGCGCCAGCTCAGAAAAGCTATGTGTGTGCGGTTATTGGAAACATGATTGCGAGTGGTTTCGGCTCTTGGACCGAGCAATCGAAAGCCTTTTGTGCGATGGTGCGCAGCGAAATGGCGTCACGGCGTCCTTGACGCCGTGAAGAAGCGCTTTTCAAATCATTGAACCACGATTTCAGCCTGCATGGCGCCAGCGTTTTTGATCGCCTGGAGGATAGAAATAATGTCTGTCGGCTTGAGGCCGATCTGATTGAGCCCCTTCACGAGCGTCTTGAGATTTGGCCCGGTGAGAGTCGCGACCTGACCTGCTGGCTCGGAGGCGGTAACCGAGGTCTGCGATGTTACGACGGTTTGACCGTTGGAGAATGGCGCGGGCTGGGACACTTGCGGCATCTCTGTCACGCGAAGCGTGAGGCCGCCGTGAGTCACAGCCACAGGCGATATCTGAACGTCTGCGCCGATAACGACAGTGCCGGTGCGTTCGTTGATCACGACCTTGGCGGGCGTGCTCGGAGACACGTGAATATCACCGATCTCTGCAAGGAAACGCGTTGCGTGGACACCCGGCGGAAGGTGAAGCGCGACTGTTCGATTGTCGCGTTCTACGGCCGCAGCGGAATGATAGCGGCGACGCGTAAATTTGTTGATCGCATCAGTGATCTGGACACTGGTGGCGAAGTCGGGATTGTGGAGTTCGAGCGCAAGTGTGCCATCTCCCGAACTAGGCCGTGGCGGCTCCTTCTCGATAGTCGCGCCATTCGCGATTCGCCCCACCGTGGCGACGCCATGGGTAAGCGTTTCGTTTTGACCTGAAACAGCGAAGCCAGAGACGGCGAGTGGTCCCTGCGCGATCGCATAAACGGCGCCATCGACACCGGTCAAGGGCGTAAGAATCAGTGTCCCGCCCATAAGGGACGTCGCATCGCCAAGCGATGACACTGTAATGTCCAGAGTTGTGCCCCAAGCAGCGAAGGGCGGCATTGACGCTGTCACCATGACCGAGGCAAGGTTTCTGGTGCGCATCAAATTTGTTTGAGGTGGACCGCCGGCGGCATTTGGGCCGACATTGAGATTGACGCCCATGCGGCTGAGCATCGACGACAGGGATTGCTCGGTGAACGGCGTATTTCTTAGCGTATCGCCGGTGCCCTGCAGGCCGACGACGAGGCCGTAGCCAACCAGCTGATAGTCTCGCAGCCCGTATGTCGAGGTGATGTCCTTAATTCGCACGCCGGCGAGCGAGGTCTCCGACGTGACCAGCAATACGCCCAGCACGAGCCAATGACGCTTCATCCTTCACTGACCTTTACAGTTCCATCGGGCTGAATGACGCCGACGACAACCAAGTTGCTATCCTGGTTGCGGACCCGAATGAGGTCGCCCGCCGCACCAGCTTGCAACGCCATTCCCAAAGCAGTGATCGTCAACCCGTCCTCGGAAAATACGATCTTGACTTGCGTCCCTATCGTGATCAGGCGCGGGTTATCCACGGCGATCGCCAGAATCGGCTGACCGGGCAATAAAGTCCGGCGCGCAATTTTGCCGACAAGATCCTTTCTCGACACGACGATGCCGCGGCGAGCGCTCGCGTCCGGGGCAGCCTCCATGTCGTCCAAAACGCTGTCGTCGAGGCGGTCGCCTGGATAGATCGTTACGCGGGGCGTGGGGATGCTCGTCTCCGAAGCCAAAGATGACGTCGCGTAAAGCTGCGCGCATGAAGCAGCCAAGGCAGCTGCAAGCACGATTTGTCGAGGCCCCGGCGCCATCAGCGGATACCTTTCGTGACCGTGCCAGCCATGTCATCGACAGTCTGGATGACCTTGGAGTTAAGCTCGAAAGCGCGCTGCGCGGAGATCATGCTGACGAGCTCTTTTACCGGATCGACGTTCGAGCTCTCGAGGTAACCCTGAGCGATCAAGCCATAGCCCGGATCGCCCGGCACGCCCACAACCGGAGTGCCCGACGCAGTCGTTTCGCGAAAGAGATTGCCGCCGAGCGCCTCGAGCCCCGCGTCATTTGGGAAGGTTGCCGTGGTGAGCTGGCCCAATTGCTGAGGCGCGGTTTGGCCGGCAATGACCGCTGTGACAAGGCCGGATTGCGACACCGAGACGCTTACGGCGTTATTCGGCACAGTGATCGTCGGAGAGAGTAAATACCCGTCGACAGTCACAAGCTGGCTGTTGGCGTTCGTGCTCAACGAGCCAGAACGAGAGTAAAGAATTTCATTGTTTGGGCCGGTAATTTGAAACCAGCCTGCGCCGTTGATGGCGAGATCGTAGCTGTTGCCCGTCTGCGAAAGTGGGCCTTGGATCTCGAGGCTGCGAATCGCGGCAAGTCGAACGCCGAGGCCCGTCTGCGAGCCTTGCGGCACGATTGCATCACGACCCCGGTTCGATACGCCCTGCAACCTTTCCGTTTGATAAAGCAGATCGGTGAATTCCGCGCGAGACCGCTTGAAGGCGGTCGTATTGATGTTAGCGATATTGTTCGAGATGACCTCGATGTTTTGTTGCTGCGCGCTCATTCCAGTCGCCGCAATAGCAAGGGCCCGCATTTGGAAAACTCCTCAGATCGCCATTTTGCTGATTTCTTGATAGGCGTTCACGACCTTGTCCCGAACGGCGATCATTGTCTGGAGCGAGCGCTCGGCAGCCATTACCGCGTCCACTACTTGCAGCATCGAAGCCTGACCGTGAACACCGGCGATCGCCGCTGATTCGCCACTCTTGATAGTATCAGCTCCTTCGTTAGCCAATTGTTTCAGAACGTCGCCGAAAGACACTTCTGATGATGCAATCTTCGTCGATTGCGCGAAGGGCGCCGAACGTTCGATCGGTGCTGTTGCGTAAGATAGGCTGAGGGCAGAAATCTCGCTCACGAATTATCCCTTCAAGAGATCGATCGTCATCGAAAGAAGATCGCGGGTTTGTTTCATCGTCTGTAGGTCGGCTTCATAGGCGCGATTCGCTTCTCGCATGTCAGCCATTTCGACGATCATATTGACGTTCGGCAGCGTGACATTGCCGTTTGGGTCAGCCGCCGGATTGCCCGGATCGTATTCGACGTTGAAAGGCGATCGATCGACGCCGACCGCGCCCGAGCGCACGAGGGCGACACCGGAGGCGCGATCGAGTTCGCTGCTGAATGTGAGGGTTTTGCGCCGATATGGTTCTGCGCCGGAAGTCTTTCCGGTCGACATGACGTTGGCTAGATTTTCCGAAACGACGCGTAGACGGGCCGACTGTGCGGCAAGACCTGATCCGGCGACTTTGAGAGAGGCAAAAAGCGGATCCATGGATCTTACCCTTTAAGGCTCGAAAGCCACATGCCGTGGAACGTTTTGAGGACGTTCGTATCCATCGAGAAGTTGTTGCGAACGTCGCCGGCTTTGATCAGCTCCGCTTCAAGGGAGACGTCATTGCCGGAGTGTGAGACTTCCCACGCTTCTCCGCCTCTGGCTGATACGGATTCCCCCGATGGCGTGATCGACTGATGGGATGTGCTCGTTGTCGCCATTCTGAGGCCAGCGCTCTTGTCGAGCACCTTGGCGAAATCCGAGAGGTCCTGGGTCTTATAGCCGGGCGTGTTGGCGTGCGCGATGTTTTGCGAAACAATCGATTGCCTGGCTGAGAGCCACCCCCTCTGGAGGCTCAACAGGCCGAAGAGATGAACAGGCTCCATATTGCTCCCTTCCTTTCGTTAAAGGAAGCTAACCGGGATCGCTTGCGTCGGACTGAACGACAAGAACTGACCGTGGTGAGGTCGTGCACAAATGAATGCGCCGATCGACTTTCATCGACCGGCGCCGGGCAAATGTCTTTGGGAGGTCGGCTTATCGCTCAGGCAACCTTAGTGCCGGGCACAAAGGGCGTCACGCGAGGTTGAGCATCAGACTGCTGCTCATTCAAGACACGGCTCTCAATGGCGGCGGCAAGCTTTTGCTGAAGCGTGGTTGCGACGTTTTCACTCGACACGCGCTGGACGCCGTGGATTTCGTTCATCTCCTGGATAAAACGATCGATGGCCTTGAGGGCGCGATATTGCGGGAGATTACCCAGGTCAGCCATCATTTGATCATGCATGGCTTTCAATTGCGTCATCGTCTGCATCAAGCGGCTCCTTCATTGGGTAATGAAGAGTTAACCAGCGTAACTATCGCGAGGCTTGCCGAGGCGATTGGGCATGAGGACCGTGCACCCGCGAAGCTAATGGGGAATCTCGTCTTTAGGAACAAAGGTGAGATTCTTGACCAGAGTTTCCTTTATCCGCTTCTTCCCTAGACGCGTATTCACATTCGCAGTGATTTGCTTTGTCAGCGAATCGATGTCCATCTTCTCCAACTTTGCGAAATCGATCTTCGTGTCCGAGTAAATGAGGCGGAACGCCTCATCCATTAGAAATCCCTCGGGATCAACATCGCCGCTCCCGTGGCCCTCGCCTGCCTCCATAACAAACATGAATTCGACCGACACATATCCTTTGAGCACGCCATTGGTGATGACGGGCACCGAAATCGGCTTTACTTTTTTGAGTTCGGTCTTAACGGGAAGATCGGAAACGGCCGGCGTGGCGGCTCGATGCTCCTGCCAATAGGCGCCGCCATATGTTGACGCCAGGGCAACGACGCCGCACCAGAGGCCCACCACCAACGTGCGGATCATCCAAGCCTCTCATTGGCCCGGAGGGATGCGTGACGGCAATAGGTGCCGTCGGATTCTTCAGCACGAATGGTGTTGATTATCAGTCTCGAAATCTCAGATGCAGCCTGGAGATGCTGCTTCAAGACTTCGCCATTCTGCGCCAGGCGTTCGTTCAGGCGTTGGAGCGCCGTGACTAACTGTGGCGAAACGGTTGTGACGCTTCGCGAGACAATCGTGAATTCGAGCAGCGCATGATTTTTTTTTGAGTTGAAGCTTTCGAATTCTACTTTATCTCCAGCCAATAGCGCTTTTGTCTCCGCGCTGGCCAAGGCGTCCATTCGATCGATCCATCGCATCAGGGCGGCCTCGGCTTCTGCCGAAGGTGAGTTTTCCGGAAGTAATAGCCAGCGGCCGGCGCCGGGTTGAGCTAAAGAATCACTCACGAGTTTACGTCGCCCCTCTCGATAGGAAATCGTCGAATTAGGAAGTTTTCGATGGCGCGATTGGCTGCGCGGAGGAGGGGGGCGCGATTTTCGTTTCCAGCATCTTGTTCAAGCCAATTACCCCAGAAGCTGCGAATTTTGCCGAGAGTTGCTCGGCCATCATCGAGCGCCAAACGCCGCCGGCCACGCCGGATCCGTAGTTTTCGTCGTCTTTTGGCAGGAGCGCCTCGAAAAATGTTTGCAGCACCAGAGCTTCGAACTTCTTCGCCGCATCCGCCGCCGGATTGGAAGCTGCAGGGACGACGGTCGCTCCGCTTGTTGGCGTCTGGTAAGCTGCGCGGAGCCCCACTCCGGCCGCGCGCCAGTTCGAAGGGCGCGACACGCTTGCCTTGACGGCGCTTTCTCCGGAGAGCGAAGCAAAGGATACCGCTGGCGTGTTGGCGGCTGCTTCAAGGCGGCGCAGAGCAACTTGCTGGCGCCGCGGGTCCGCCGCTTTCGCTACGTCGACGATAAGATCCGTCGCTGGAAAGATAGACATTGCATGTCTCCGGAATTTTCAAAGAGATATGTTAATTCGCGTGACTTACTCGGCGCTGACGTCGCGAGGCGCGGAAAAGCGTTCCAAAATCGCAGATCTTTCCCGATCGGCGTCCTTGCGCGTTATTTTGTCGTCAATTCGATCCGCGTATTTATCAATTCGTTTGATCTGCTGTTTGAGGACCAAGGTTGCATCGAGGCGGCTGGCCAATTCTGATTGTAGCTCCTGTCGCCGTCGCGAGGCTTGGCGTAAACGATCTAAGACCAGCGATGAGAACGCCAGCGCGGTCGTGTCGTCGCGATCCAACATTTGCTGAAGGTCGCGTATCTGGCCGTCCGTTTCATCCAATCGCTTCTCGATCGAGGCGCAGTTCGCCGTTTCGACCAACAACCGGCGCTCCTGCAGAGAAAGCAATCTGGCCATTCTGCGTTGTTTATCCCGCAAAGTTTCACCCTCTGGCCAGCCAGGCGGCATATTCCATCGCCAACTCGCCCAATGCGTCCGAGCTAAAGGCGTATAGGAAAGCGAGTCCTCCGAAAATCAGAGCTGGCGTTGCTGCAAAATAGACCGGCACAAGCGGGGTCATCTTATTCAGAAAGGCGACCGCCACATTGCTGAGGAGGCCAAAAATCAGGAACGGGCTTGTGATGCGAAAAACGACAAGATAGGCCTCTTCCAGAGCCTTCAACACCTCGCGTAGCATGCTTTCAGATGATTGTAATGCGAACGGAGCAACGTGGTCATAAGAAGTTCCGATGCCGCGAAGCAGCTCCAGGTGCAGGTCCATGGCAAAAATGAGCGTTGTTAGTCCAGTGGTTACCAACGCAGTCAGCGCAGGCGTCGGTTCGGATTCGTTGATCGGCGCGCCGAGGGCGTTTCCGAGACCGATCGAAAGCGTGACCCCCGTGAACATGGTCTCCACCGCAAACAGGAACATGCGACACGTCAAGCCGATCAGGACCCCTATGATTGTCTCCGACACACTTGCTACAGCCGCAGTGACGAGCGGGGCCGCCGAAATCGGTTCGGCGAGCCTCGGCCATAGGTAAACGGCTAGGGGCGCGGAAACCGCGATCGCGATATAGAGCCTGACTCGCACTGGCGCGCGCTCGCTGCCGAGCCCGGGGAGCAGCATAATGCATCCTGCCACTCGGCAGAACACCACGAACCACGCTTCGAGAATCAAATCGAGCGGCGCACTCAAGAGATTGTCCCCAGTGAACGCAGCTGTACGCCACATGCAATCTCGAGGTGCGACAGCACCGGCTGCGCGGGGTAGAGCCGGCCGACGATCAATCGCACGAAGGGTCGAGCGTCAGGCGTGGTAACAATCGCAAATATTTCACCTTGATCGGAGTATTTTTGAATTGCCGCAATTGAGTCCTGGCTGAACCGTTCGATTTGCGCCGGATCGGCGTCGAGGCCAATAATCTCGCCTTTTGCATCGCGCTTGAGATGTTCATGGAAGAACAAGTCCCACCTGCTCCCGAGCCTCAGGACGCTCAACACGCCATCGACTGCAAGCTCGCCGCATATCTGCGAGGCGATCCGCACGCGAACGTGCTCGACGATGGCTTCTGGCCTACGCGCAAAGGGCGCGACTTCGGCGATGGCTTCCAAGATCATCTCGAGATTGCGTATCGAGACACGCTCCGCGAGAAGAAGCTTGAGAACGCTTTGCAGGGCTGAGTTCGAAACGAAGTTTGGGACGATTTCGTCGAGAAGCTTTCGATATTCCGGATCGAGCTTGTCGAATAGCTGGCGTACGTCCTTATACGAAAGCAGCTGCGAAAGCTGATTCCTGAGAATCTCGCCGAGGTGCGTCAAGAGGACGGACATCGGATCGATCGGATTGAAATTTTGACGTCGAGCTTCTTCAACGAGAGCGTCGGCGATCCAAATTGCCTTGATTCCAAACGCCGGGTCCCGAGCTTCTTCTCCGGGAAGATCGGGCATACGCCCATTTCCCACGACGATCATATGCTGCCCAAGACGGAGTTCGTCCGAAACGACCGTGGTGCCGTGAATTCTGATCTGATATCCCTTTGGCTTTACTTGAAGATCATCCGCCATTCTGATGTCGGGAATAATGAAGCCGTAGAGCTTCGCAAAGTTGCGTCGCATCTTTCCGACGCGATGGGTGAGCTCTTCCTGGGAGACGAGAAAGCGTGTCCAGAGCTGCTTCCCAAGTAGAAGCTCGACTCCCGCTGGTCGCAGCGCTTCTGCAAGAGAGGTCTTATTTTCCTGAAGAGCCCGTTTTTCCTCTTCGGCGCGCCGCATCTGAGTATCGGCTTCACGCTGCTTTGTCTCGCCACTTACCTTCCGCGCAACAAAGGCCATTGTCAGGCCCAACACGCCAAAGGGCGCCATTGGGAGACCAGGCATCAGGGCCAGCACGAACATCAAAATCGAGGCGACGAAAATCGCTTTTGGATAGCCACCGAGCTGGCGTACGATATTCTGCTCGGCGGAACCGCGCGTGCCGCCCTTCGAAACAAGAAGGCCCGCCGCCAGGGAGACGATCAAAGCCGGAATTTGAGACACAAGCCCGTCGCCAACCGAGAGCTTGGTGTAGACGTCGGCGGCGTTCGCCAATGACATTCCGTGTCGGGTTACGCCGATGACGATTCCGCCGAAGATGTTGACCGCAAGAATTATCAGGCCGGCGATCGCGTCGCCGCGAACGAATTTGGAAGCGCCATCCATAGAGCCGAAAAAGGCGCTTTCTTCCTCGAGCTCTCTGCGCCGATCTTGAGCTTGCCTGTCGTCTATGAGCCCTGCAGAAAGATCTGCGTCGATCGCCATCTGCTTGCCCGGAATAGCGTCCAGGGTAAAACGTGCACCGACTTCGGCGATGCGCGTCGCGCCTTTTGTGATTACCAGAAAATTGACGATTACGATGATCGAAAAGACGGTAAGGCCGATGACAAAATCGCCGCTCATCACAAGCCGCGAAAATCCGCTGATGATATAGCCGGCGGCGGCAGTGCCTTCGGAGCCGTGCGAAAGGATCAGCCGCGTCGTGGCGATATTCAAGCTCAACCGCAGAATCGTGGCCACGAGTAGGATCGTCGGGAAGGACGAGAATTCCAATGGCTTCTGGATCCAGAGGCTGACCATTAGAATGAGAACGGAAAGGCCGATGGAAAATGCGAGGCCGAGGTCAATCGCGACCGGCGGCATAGGGAGGAAAAATATGCAAAGGATAGAAATGATGGCTATTGCGAAGCCAATGTCAGTCGGCCGGCGAGTCAATGCGCCTGCTTCCGCCATTCTCATCATGGCTCTTTATCCTGTCTCTTCATGAGCGGATTTGTAGAGGCTTTTTCAATAGCCGGTTTCAATTCGGGCGTACAAGGTCTCAGTAAATCCTTTGATCTTCCCGCCGATAAATGGCGACGCGAGGCTGAGAACAACCAGCATCGCAAGCATTTTTGGCACGAAGGTCAGAGTCATTTCCTGAACTTGTGTGAGCGCCTGAATCAATGAGGCCACGACGCCCACGAGCAGAGCCGTCCCTACCAAGGGGCCGGTGATGAGCAGCACGGTCACGATAGACCGTTGGAGCATTTCGAGAGCGTCGGCTTCGTTCATGGTCTTCAGCTGATCGATACGCCTGCCCCAATTGCCACTGTCGCTCCACTCGTGAGCGTCGCGACGAGGCCTGAACTGCCGATCGACATCGATTTGATGGTGCCTTTTACGCTTCCGTCCGCGCTGGTAACGGTTTTGCCGATCGCGTTCGCTGCTTGATCGAGCCGGGATGACTCGAGCAGCGATGTCAAAAGTTGGTTGCCTTGAACGGATTGCTCAACGGAAGCAAAGGTAGCAAGCTGCGTAACGGTCTGCGTGGGATCCATCGGCTTGGTAGGATCCTGGTTCCGCAGCTGGGTGACCAGCAATTGAAGGAAGGCGTTGTAATTGTCGAGACCGCTCGTGCTCGCCGTTTGGGTGGTCGCGGGGGTTTTTGAATTGTTAACCGGGTTGACTTGCATGTTTAGCTCTCTTTTTTGCTAGGCGGCGCAGCCGGTCTTTGAATCCGTCGGGATCTCCGCCTCGAGTGGAAAGAGCCCGCGAAGTATTTTTAACGCATCAAAATAGCGCTTGCCTTCGATGAGTTTGGCCACGGACGAGAGACCCTCTACGATGCGAGGATCAGGAATTGTCTTCGAGCATGTCGCCAGAATATCTCGTGAGAGATATAGGGCGGCGTCGATGTCATTCGGCGAGATGAGCATGAGTTGCACGGCGAAATAGAGCTGCTTCAACGGTGTTGTAGCGTCAGCGGCCTGCATCACGTGATTTTCCAGAAGAAAGGTCACGTCGTTGAGCAGCTCGATGCACACCTTGCGGTCGACTCTAAACACAGCTCCATTGATGTAGATCTTCTCGCCACGCTTCAGAGAGATATTCATATGGCCCTCATTGCAGCCCGTCGGCAATCGTGCGGTTGATTTCGATCACGCCGTCGAAATTGGCTGACTCACCCGAGTCGATTTTGTCGAGTTCGCGCAGGACCCATAAACCGACGGAGATCAGCGAGGCTCGGAGGGCGACGGGAAGGCGGTTTTCGTCGTTGCTGAGATCGAAAAGGAAAGTGGTCCAGAGCGAGCGCACGAAGTGAGTCGCCTCGAATGATTCGGCGGTCTTGACGCCACGAATGCGGGCCATCGACAGCAGCTTGATGCCTTTCTCAAGCAGCTCCTTCTCGCGTTGGCGCGCAGCTGTATATGAATCATTCGCGATTTCGTTGTAGTGTCTCTGATACATCCTGCTCACCGAAGATTCGGGCGTTGGCTAGGCTTAAGGCGTTATTTCAGGTTGGTGAGAACCTGCATGATATCGGAGGCGACCTGGAAAACCTGGCTGTTCGCGGTGAACGAGCGCTGCGCCACGATCATCGACGATAGTTGCGAGGCAAGGTCGACGGTTGAGCCTTCCAAGCTCGAACCTAGAATGGAGCCATAGCCGTTCGAGCCGGCGGCGCCGATAAAAAGCTGACCCGATTCCGCGTTGGCGGAATAAACGTTGCCAGTTTCGCTTGTAAGATTATCGGGGCTCGCGACTTTACCCAAGGGAATATCGTAGGCCGAAATGGATTGCCCATTAGCGAGCTGATAGCTCAAGGCCCCAGCTTTATCGACGCTGATTCCGCTGATGGTTGAAGCAGCATATCCGTCGACGACGCTGTCGGTGGGTGTATAGCCGCCTCCGAGTTGCGTCATCTTTGAAAGATTTAGCGACATGGCGCCGCCGCCGGGCACGTTGAGCGTTATGGAGGTAGGGCTTGTTAGGGTTCCATCTGTTGCGCTGAAGTTGAGCGTTTGCGTGGTTAAAGGGCCGGTCGCATATGGGAAACTGCCGCCGGCGGCGGCGTCCGCGTGGTTGTAAGCGGTCATCTCCCATGTGTTGGAGGCTGTCTTGGCGTAATAGAGATCGAGAACGACAGCATTGCCGAGGTTGTCGTAGACGGTCAGAGACGATTTGCCGGCGAATTGGGCGCCGGCCGTGTTGGTGGAAGGAAGGTTGGCGGCGGCGACAACACTGGAGTTGTAGGGCAAATTTGCCCCAAACGTACCTTGTGTCGTCGGGCTTGCATACATCCGGTTCATGTCGACCTTGATGGTCGACAAGGGGCCCGACATGCCGAGCTTCGAGTCGTAGCCCATCAAATAAAATCCGGCGGAGTTGACCAATCGCCCTTGTGCGTCGGGGAGAAAATTTCCTGCTCGCGTAAGGAAGGTTTGGCCCGCGTCGTTGGAGACGAGAAAAAAGCCATTGCCGGAGATAGCGAGATCGGTGGCCGTGCCAGTGCTCAACGGGGAGCCCTGAAGCGAGACTTCATTGCGTGTGATCGTCGTCACGCCGCCGCCGACAGAATCATAGCCATTCAATACGGTCATAAAATCCGTTCGAGCGTCTTTGTATCCGGCCGTGTTCGAGTTAGCGATATTTTTGGAAATTGCCGCGAGCCAATCCGATTGAGCGGACATTCCCATAACGGACGTATTGAAAAGACCGGACCCTGAGCTCATTGCACTATGCTCCGCTAGGACAGATTGAATCTGCTCAACTGCAATTTGTAGAGCGCGTAGCTTACGCGAGACTGCGGAAGTGGCATCTGTGGAGAGCGGACACCAGGGTTGGGAACGACAAAGTTAATGAATTGCAAATTGATGGGAGGTATTTTGGGTGCTGATCTTCGTCACGATTGCCTCCATCAGAGGCTGCGAGAGCTTATGGTCATGACTAAAAACGATCCCACTATTCTCGACGCGCAGAAGGTGGATGAAAAGAAGTTCCGTCGCATGTCTTTTCTGCGAGACCGGCATGCCCTGACCTATACCGTCAGGTCCGTGAAATCGGAGCGTCGACAGGAGAAGAGACTCACGGTCCGATTGCAGTCCGGCAAAATCTTGGACGTCGAGGGGCGCTTTCTTGCCGACTTTCTCTTCGTCAATCGTGGTTCCGGCGGCGTGCGCATTTCGCTTGCACGCCATTCGAAGTTACCGAGGAGAATCTGGCTATATGAGGATCTCAACCAAATTTGTTGGGGCGCCGAGGTGGTGTGGCAAAATGGAGGCGTTGCGGGCTGTCGCTATCGAGCTTCGGACGTCGCGTTGGATGAGCGCTTGCTGCGCCGGTTCAAAGCCAAATATTATGCCCTGAGGTGAGAACTCCCAAACATGTTTGCGAGTCCTGCCCCCGCTGAGTGATTATATCGGATAAGAACGCACGAGGCTCCCAACGAGTAGGTGCCAACCATCCATAAGGACGAAAAACAAGACTTTCAGGGGCAGTGATATCGTGGTCGGCGGCAGCATCATCATGCCCATCGACATTGTTACGATCGATATGATCAGATCAATGACGAGAAAAGGCAGAACAATGAGAAAGCCGATCTCGAAACCCCTCCTGAGCTCGGAAATCATGAAGGCAGGTATCAGAACATAAAGATCTGGTTCGACGGACGCATCGATTGCGACCTTGTTCTTCGTGAGATCTTCAAAAAGGCGGATATCCTTGTCGCGTACATTCGCCACCATGAAAGATCGAAACGGCTTGATGATCTTGTCGACGGCTTCCGGTTCGGCGATTTTGTTTTCCAATAAAGGCTTCAGTCCTGCATTCCAGGATTCTTCGAACGTCGGATGCATGACATAAAAGGTCATGAAGAGAGCGAGGCTGATCATGACGAGATTCGCCGGGGTGCTTTGTAGCCCAAGCCCCGCACGCAAGAATGAAAGTGCGATGGAAAAGCGCGTAAAGCTCGTGACCGTGACGAGGAGGCCTGGCGCGACGGACAAAACCGTCAACGCGGCAACCAATTGAATGATGCGGCCGGAGGCAGATGCGCTACCGGCCGGAATTAATGTATTGAGATCGAAGTTCTGATTTGCGCCCCAGGCGGCAGTGGGGATAAGCGCGAGCAGGAAGATGATCAAAGCGCGCTTCATTGCACCACCAGAGATTGAATGATGAGTTCTTGAACAGCGCCCTCCGAGCGAATGGACGCGCGCTCTGAAAGTTCGTCGCTGAGCCGCCGCAAGCCGGAGCTGCCTTCTATCGACCGAAGCGAGAGGCTTCGCAGATATGCGACGATGTCTGCTGTCAGCTCGCTTACGAGGATTTCGGGATGGGTGAGTGTGTCGGGATCATAAACAATCGCGACTTGCAGCCTGATCCAACTCGAGTTGCCATCCCCCAGATTCGTAACGATCGGCGTAAGTTCCTTCAGTGCGGTCTTCCCCGCCTTGCGCGCGCTCGTGCGTGGAGGTTCTTCATGACCGTGAACTGAAGCGCCATGCTTGCTGTCATCCGCCGGAGCCTCAATGGGCGCCGGTTCGGCAGGCTTAGCGGCTTGTGGCGCCCGAGCAAGCATCATCCCGAGGAAGACCCCGGCAATCGCAATTACAACGGTCATAGCAAGCGTCGTCGCTATGACGGTCCTGTCGTTCGATCCGGCATTGTCTTTGAGCTCGCTCATGAACCTCAAGCCTTAGCGGGTTACTAGAAAGGCCAAGCGAGATCGTAAAGCTGCTGTCCGAGTGCCGGCTGCTGAACCTCCATCAAACGTCCACGTCCGCCATAGGAGATGCGCGCCTCGGCGATTTTGTCGTAGGAAATCGTATTGTCCTTTGAGATGTCGCGCGGTCTGGCTATGCCGCCGATGGTCAGGACTCGCATTTCGTAATTGATTCGAAATTCCTGTGATCCCTGCACGACCAGATTGCCGTTGGGCAGAACGGCTGTCACCATTGCAGCCACGGAAAGCTTTATCTGCTCCCGTCTGTTGATCGAGCCCTGGCCTTGCGTGGAGGTCGTCGAGTCGATTTCGTTATCGAAGTTCCCAGTGGCGTTCACCGGCGCGCCGCCAAGGAAGCCGGGCAGGAACGCCGCCAAATATTGCCATTTGGTGTGAACCTTGGAATCGCGAGAGCGATCAGTGGAATTGCCGACGATCGCTTTGTCGTCCATCAAGATATTGATGGTAACGAGATCTCCGACGGTCATTGCGCGTACGTCGCGGAACATATTTATGCGAGCGTCATCGAAACGCATTCCCCGACTGGGGGGAGGCAGCCTAGTGGCGCCAACGGGAAGGTCATCGTCGAAAGGGGTGAGGCCGCTGCCAATCGCCGTCATATGTGGTTCGCGACCAATATCGCGCGGATCAGTGGCGCAGCCGCAGAGGAATAGAGCAAGTAACAGGGATATTTTCTTTGTCATTGCAACTTTCCTGACGACTTTGCCGAACTGTACGCGACGAGTTTTTTGATGAGGCCTGCTCCCCGGGATGCGGTCATTTCTGAGAGTATTTGACTTGAGGCTTTCGGACTCAGGCGGCTGAGTAAGGCGACGGCGACGTCATCGTCGAGCAGCGCGAACTGCGCAGCGGCCGAGTCGGGCTTCATTTTCGTGTAAACCGTGACAAGGGTTTCGTCGGCCCTTTTCACCAGCGTTTCATATTTTTCTACAACAGCCTCGAGCTCGCGTTTCTTCGCCTCGAGCTCGTCTCCGCGGCGTCTGATCAGGGATTCGAGGTCGCGCAGGCGGGCTTCTTGCACGGCCGCCTTGGCGGCGGTCGCGGCCTTTGCGACGCTCGAGCAGTATTCTTGTCCGTCCGATTGATCCCGCGCGGCCATGAGCCTTTCCACGGGTTGGCCTTCGGCCGCGCGGGGCTGCTCGACGTTGGCGCTGGATGCGCAGAGCAGGGCGAGTAGGCACATCGACGGTAGCGCTCGCATGGCGGCAGGAAACATGAACGTAGATCCGTTCCGGGTAGCGCTGTGGGCGCAGGTGTATCCATTGTTTAGGAAGCGCAACTTGCGCGAAGCTTTCGGCGGCGTGCGGACTTCGGCGGTGAACGGAGGGGCATAAGAAATTTTTAAGCGGATTGTATTAGTTAATATGGGATGGGGAGACCCCGAACGCGAAGCGGCGGGGTTGATCAGCATGACGCCGGCCCCCAGTCCTCCGGTCTATTCCGGAATGTCCCTCTCGAAAAATCCCTCAGCGTCACGGTAGGAAGATTGGGCAAGCGAACGTGCTTGCTCTTTGTCAATAATACTGTGCGTCGGAGAGCTTCTGCTAGCCAATGCCCGATCATGGGCAGTTTTTACTGTGCGAGCGGAAGGCGTCTCATGGGCGGGGAATGATTGGGAAGGCGGCGCAGGCCGGCGGCGCAATGCGGTTAGGGTTAGAACTGCAATCGCACTGCGTGGTCATCGATCGGGCGCTTAGACAAATCGGGCGTTCGAACAACACGAATTGGAAGGTTGTGAGGAGTTTCGACTTATGAAAAACCCCGCCGAACTAACGAACGCTCAGCAGCCCTCCGAATATATTGCCTTCCATGTTGGCGAGCAGACGTTCTGCATTGATATTATCGCAGTGCGGGAGATCCGGGGCTGGTCTCCGGCGACGCCACTGCCTCAGGTTCCATCCTACATCCGCGGCGTCATCAATCTCAGAGGTGCCGTTCTTCCTGTGATCGATCTTGCGGCCAGACTTGGCTTGCCGGTGAGCGAGCCGACGCCGAGGCATGCGATCATCGTGTTGCAGCACGAAGGCGCTGTTGTCGGCCTGCTCGTCGACGCGGTCTCCAATATTCTTATGTTATCGCCGTCGGCTATCCAGCCGGCGCCGGAGGTCGGCGCCGACCCGACCCGTCTCTTCATAAAAGGTATTGTGGCCACTGACGACGAGGTGATCAGCATTCTCATCATCAAGAATCTCCTTCCGGAGTCGAACGAGGCCATCGCGGCTTAAGATGTAAGATCGGAGCATTCCTGACATGAGCGACATCTCAAACGAGACTAATGGATTGTTCACGACCCTGAGTCTCCCTCGAACGCTCGACCTTCGCGCGGCGGCGCCCCTCGCCGCCGATTTTGGCCGTTTTCGTGGCCGACCCCTCGTCATTGACGCGTCGGAAGTCGACAAGATCGGTGCGCAATGCGCCCAGGTTCTCGTCTCCGCGCAGCAGACATGGGCGCGTGACGGAGTCGCTCTCACGCTTTCGAACCCCTCGAGCGCGTTCACTGGCGCCCTCGAGATACTCGGCATTCCGACCAGGAAGATCGGCGAATAGGAATAGCGAAGATGACGAAAACCATATTGACTGTCGATGACTCTCGAACGATGCGTGAAATGTTACGCATCGCACTTGCGGACGCGGGTTATAATGTCGTTCAGGCGGAGGACGGCGTTCACGGGTTGGAAGTGCTCGAGACCGTAAGTCCTGACGCGATTATCACCGACATCAACATGCCGCGAATGGATGGCTTTGGATTTATTGAGAACGTGCGTGTTCACGAGACGCATCGTGCCCTACCCATTCTTGTCCTGACGACCGAAAGCGACGATCAAAAGAAAGATCGCGCGCGCCGCGCCGGCGCGACCGGATGGATTGTGAAGCCGTTCAACCCAGTGAAGCTCGTCGACGCAATCCGTCGCGTTACTGCCTGATAGGGGATGATCCATGGATCCGATGGCGGCGATCAGGCAAACGTTCTTCCAAGAATGCGATGAGCAGCTCGCGGAGCTCGAAAGCGGCCTCATCAGGATAGATGAGGGCGATCGGGACCCTGAGACGGTCAACGCCGTGTTTCGCGCCGTGCATTCAATCAAGGGCGGCGCTAGCGCCTTCGGCTTTGACGATCTCGTCGAGTTCGTGCACGTTTTTGAAACGACGCTCGATCTCCTGCGATCGAATCGGATCGAGGCGACACAGCAGGTCGCCGCCTGCTTTCTGAGAGCGTCGGACGTCCTTGCGGACCTCGTCAGTGGCGCCCGTGAGGGTTCCGACGTCAACCCTGATAAGGTCGCTCCGGCAAAAGCAGAGCTTCAGTCGCTCTGCGAAGGGGCAGGAAGCGAAGGCGATGCGGCCTCAGAGGCAGATTT
This sequence comes from Methylocystis sp. MJC1, assembly GCF_026427715.1. Taxonomy (NCBI): domain Bacteria; kingdom Pseudomonadati; phylum Pseudomonadota; class Alphaproteobacteria; order Hyphomicrobiales; family Methylocystaceae; genus Methylocystis; species Methylocystis sp. MJC1. The sequence goes on from NZ_CP107558.1 coordinate 335,726, forward strand.
CGTTGATCTCGCATTCGAGCCAGTCGCAATTTCCCTCGATTCCATTTTTGGAGACTTTGAAGAGAGCGAGCAGAAGCCTCACCGCTACGTCATAAACTTCAAACCGCGTCCGGCGCTTTACGCCAAAGGGAACGAGGCGCTGCTGTTGTTGCGCGAGCTGGGAGAGTTGGGGGCCCTCCGTGTAACCTGCAATACCGACGACACGCCCTTTCTCGATGAGCTCGACCCCGAAGGGGCCTATTTCTCTTGGACGGCCGAACTCGAGACAAAGGAAGACGCGCGCGCGGATATCCAAGCTGTCTTCGAATTCGTCGAGTTCGATTGCGACCTCTCGATCAAGGAAGAAGACGACCCGCCGCCCGGCAGCGTGATCGAGAGCATGGAGGAGCCGGCGGTTTACGAGGAAGAGCCCAAGCTCCCTATTGCGAGTAATGACGAGCAACCGGCCCTCGCAGTTCCAGAAGCTACCCCGCAGCCTCAGCCGCAGGCATCGGCAGGGCCTCGGAAGACCGAGCCGTCGTCGCCCGCGCCGCAGCCTACAATTCGCGTCGATTTGGAGAGAGTCGACCGCTTGATCAATTTGGTTGGTGAGTTGGTGATAAACCAGGCGGTTTTATCTCAACGCGTCTCTGAGGCGGGTCTTTCGCGCGCCTCTTCGGTGATGATTGCGCTGGATGAGCTGGAGCAATTGACTCGCGATATTCAAGACAGCGTGATGGCGATCCGCGCCCAACCCGTGAAGCCGATTTTTCAGCGGATGTCCCGCGTCGTGCGTGAAGTGGCGGCGATCACGAAGAAATCGGTGCGTCTCATCACCGATGGAGAATCGACCGAAGTAGACAAAACGGTAGTCGAGCGACTTACCGATCCTTTGACGCACATGATTCGCAATGCGGTCGATCACGGGATCGAGTCGGCAGAGCAGAGAATCGCCGTAGGTAAACCCGAAGAGGGAACGCTGAAACTGTCGGCGATGCACAGGTCGGGGCGCGTCGTCATTGAGGTGTCCGACGATGGCGCGGGCATCAACCGGCAAAGGGTGCGGCAGATCGCGGTATCCAAGAATCTCATCTCACCCGACGCCCTGCTGACGGATGAGGAGATTGACAATCTGATTTTTGCGCCAGGGTTCTCCACGACCGAGACCGCGTCAGCGATTTCTGGGCGCGGAGTTGGGATGGATGTGGTGAAAAGGGCCGTTCAAGCGCTTGGCGGGCGCATATCTATCGCGTCGCGCCCTGGTCTGGGATCGACCTTTTCCTTGAGCCTGCCGCTCACATTGGCGGTTCTTGACGGGATGGTCGTGACGATCGGCGATCAGACCTTCGTGGTTCCGTTGACGGCTATTGTTGAAACGATGCAGCCTAAGAAGGAAAGCGTTCATCTCATTGGGTCGGGCACGCGTCTGATTCGGAGCCGGGACGCGTTCATTCCGCTGGTCGATGTTGGAGCAGTGCTTCACAACCGCCCGAGCCTCGCCGATCCCACGGCGCAGGTGGCCTTGTTGGCGGAATCGGAATCGGGCGGAAGATGCGCCCTCCTGGTGGATGAGATCCAAGGCCAGCGCCAAGTCGTCATCAAGAGCCTTGAAGCGAACTATGGACGCGTCTTTGGCATTGCGGCGGGCACGATCCTCGGAGACGGCAGGGTGGCGCTCATCATTGACGTCGACGGCATCATCAACAGTCTGCGCGCCGACAGCGATGCCGTGGAAAGCCTTCATGCGGCGGAATGACGACGCGTCATTTCACGTCTCTGCTTCGCTACGCTAAGGGCGGTTTCGATGAGCGCTTCGATTCCTGAAAGACAGATTCAGATTTCCGGTTCTGGTTCCTTTCCGTTTACGGACCGGGACTTCCGTGAGATCTGTTCCATGTTGCATGAGGATGCCGGAATTTTCCTTACCGACGCCAAGGCGCCGCTCGTGTATTCGCGTCTGGCGAAGCGTTTGCGCGCGCTCGGGCTGGAAAGTTTTCGCGACTATTGCGAATTGGTGAAAAGCCGTGACGGCCTCGACGAGCGTCAGAAAATGCTTGCTGCGCTGACGACGAACGTCACCAAGTTTTTCCGTGAGCCCCATCACTTCGAAAGCCTGAAAAAGCTTGTGTCTGAACGGGCCGGCGCCGTGCGCAAAGGCGCGCGCCTGCGTCTCTGGTCGGCGGCCTGTTCGAATGGGCAGGAACCGTTTTCAATGGCGATGACGGTCTTGTCGGTCATGCCGGACGCGGCTGATTATGACGTGCGTATTCTGGCCACAGATATCGACCCGAACATGATCGCCGCTGGTAAGGCGGGCGTTTACGACTCAGAGGCGATGAGCGCCGTTCCTTCATCGATGCGGTCGCGCTGGTTTGCGCCCTTGGAGGAAGGGCAAAAAGGCCCGTGGGTCGCGTCGGAAGAGCTTTCCTCGCTGATCGCTTTTCGTGAGCTGAATCTGGTTGGCTCCTGGCCCTTCAAGGGGCCGTTCGATGCGATTTTCTGCCGGAACGTCGTAATCTATTTCGAGGAGGCCACCCAGATGAAGATCTGGCAGAGATTCATTCCGATGATGGCGCGCCATGCGCGCCTTTATATCGGGCACTCGGAGCGCGTGAATGGACCCGCGTCCGCATCGCTCGTCGTCGATGGCGTGACGACCTATAAGTTGCGGGGAGACCAAGCATGACCTGCCGCGTGCTTGTCGTCGATGATTCGCGTAGCATGAGAGCGCTGATTGCTGAGACGCTGCGCCGCGATCCTCGCATCGAAGTTGTGGGTGAGGCGGCCGATCCCCTCGCCGCGAGAGACGCGATCAAGGAACTCAACCCAGACGTCATTACCCTCGACATCGAGATGCCCAAGATGAATGGGCTGGAGTTTCTCGAGCGACTCATGAGGTTGCGCCCGACGCGCGTGGTTGTCATTTCGAGCCTGACCGAGCGTGGAGCCGCGACGACAATTCGGGCTATGGAAATCGGCGCGATGGAGTGCATCGCCAAGCCATCGCCAAAAGACAGGGCTTCCTTCGACGATCTTGCGCAAAAGGTTGTGCAGATCGGCGCGGCGCCGAAGCCAATGGGTCCTCCTGTCCGATCTCGAGTCGAGGATGTCGTCGCAAGCGATAAGTCGTTCACTCCGGACGGACGGATCGTGACCATCGGATCTTCGATGGGCGGGGTCGACGCGCTCTTTACGGTTTTGTCCGCGCTTCCCGCCAATTGCCCGCCGACTGTCGTCGTGCAGCACATGCCTGCGCTATTTACGCAGAGTTTCGCTGCGCGTTTGGATCGTGCGTGCAAGCCGTCGGTCGCAGAAGCGAAAGACGGGGAACCGCTGGAGGTTGGCCGTGTGTTGATCGCGCCAGGCGGATCGGCGCATCTCGAGCTCGTAAAGCGTGGTCGAACCCTTTGCAGGCTGGTCGAGGGGGACACGGTGAGCGGGCATCGTCCGTCGGTCGATGTGCTCTTCAGATCCGCCGCCAAGGTCAGCGGACCAAACACGCTCGGGGTGATACTTACAGGAATGGGACGCGACGGCGCGGAAGGATTGCTGGAGCTAAGAAACACCGGCGCGAGCACCATCGGCCAGGATGAGGCGACGTGTATTGTTTACGGCATGCCCAGAGCGGCATATGAAATAGGCGCAGTTGAAACGCAGCTGCCGCTTCACAAGATCGGTCCGCGGATTGTCGCGGTAACAAATGCGGCAAAAGCGAGGGTGTCATGTCCATAGCCAGCCAAATCAAAGTACTCGTCGTGGACGATACGAACACCAGCAGGATGCTCATCCGTGACGGGCTTGAAGAATTGGGCATCCGCAACATTTTGCTGGCGAAAGATGGAGAGCAGGCGCTTCAGATGATGATGTCGACCCCGGCGCATCTGATTATCTCGGACGTCAATATGCCAAAGCTTGACGGTTTGGGGTTGCTCAAGGCGATCCGAGAGTATGGGCCGACGAAGAAGGTTCCGGTCATCATGTTGACTGGTCGCTCCGACCGCGCCGTTCTCGAGAGCGCCATCAAATTGGGCGTGAACAACTACCTCACCAAGCCTTTCACAGTCGCGACGCTGAAGAAGGCGCTCGAAGCCATCATCGGTAAATTTTAATGCGCCACGCCATTCAGCGCCCCGGCAAGCGGATTCACGTCATTCAGGGCGAATACCAAGTCGTTGATGATCCTGAGGTCGTGTTGACGACTGTTCTGGGGTCATGCGTCGCCGCCTGTCTGCGGGACCCCGAGGCGCGCGTCGGCGGCATGAACCACTTCTTGCTCCCGGGCGATATGGAGTCCTTCAGAAATGGAGACGCCGAGAGAGCCGGCGTCCATCTGATGGAGCTGCTCGTCAATGGACTTTTGAAGCGCGGCGCGCGGCGTGAAAGATTGGAAGGCAAGCTCTTCGGAGGCGCTCGAATGATGGAGGGATTGTCCGACATCGGCGCGAAGAACGCGGCTTTTGCAAAAAGGTTTTTGATAAACGAGGGGATCAAGATCGTTGCAGAAGCGCTGGGCGGCACGCGTGGCCGGCGCATCGAATATTTTCCGGTTACCGGACAGGCTCGGCAAATCTTCCTTTCGGGAGGCGACGACGCGAGGATTTTGAGCGAACGAGTCGTCAAGCCGTCTTCGGCGGGCTCTGTCGAGCTGTTTTGAAGAGAGGGCGATGTAGCCATCGATCATGGCGAACGGTGCAGCAACGAGAGTGGACTTTTTTGCGTATCAGAAAGGGGATGATAATGCCTAGCCGCACGCCGCAACCAATTACTGAAATTCTGTCGCGGATATCGGCTGAGCTGACAGACCTTGCTCAATCCGTCGATCGATTGCATTCACTTGCTCAGAGCGTAGACGACTCCGGAAAAAAAGAAAAAGAGGCGTTTCTGCAAGAGGCCCAGTCCATCGATCTTATCGAACAGCGGCTTTCGAGCTTGTCGCATTTTCTGGTGGAGTTGGTAGAGATCGTCCCGCCAGAGTGGGAGGTGATCGGAAGGTCTGCGGCGCAGAAGCTGAAATTATCGGCGCTTGCACACCGTTTGTCGGCGCCCGAAGGCCATGCTCACCCAAGCCATGCAAGTGGGGAGCTGGAGATCTTCTAGTGTTCGTAGTGAGCGTTTGTCATGGTGGATTTTGCGCATATCCTTGGAGAAGTGGAGCGTCGGTCCAACGAGGCCGGAAATTTTGCAAGCCACGAGGATGTTCGTCTGGCGCCTCTATTGGAAGTCACTCAATTCGATAATTCTGTATCGCCTGAGCTAACCGGAGCCCGTTCGCGATTGGCTAATAAGTTTTACGCCTCGTCGGAGCCGATGGACTCGGGTCGATGTCACACGAAGGCCGTAGGACAGAAAAAGTTCAAACTCACTGCATCGGAGCTGCATCAACTGATGGTGCGGTTGAATGATCGAGCTTTGTCGTTAGAGGATTTGCGTGCGTTACGACGAGAGCTCGCTTGGCGCTTTCATCCCGACCGCCTCGCTCTTGAAGATAGCGGGGAAGCTTGCGGCGTGATGGCGCAGCTTAACGCGCGGATCGACGGCCTGATCGAAGGTAAGAAATCGAGCCGGCTCGCGAAAAAACCATAAGGTGAAAAGAGGGGTGTTTATATTCGCTCCCCTTCATGCGGCCGCTATAGTGTTCTCCGGCAGGTGGCGGCTGATCGCTGTAAGTTCCACACAAGCGAGATGCTTCAATTTCCACCTTGCGAGGACGCGGGCGTTGGCGCTGGCCAAGCTTGGCTCGAGTTCTCCCCCAAGCTTGGCAGTATGTATTCGCTGCAGGTGATCACAGAATACGCGCGCTGGTAAAAGGCACAGCCGCTAGGCTTGCGCGCGACATTCTATTTCGCTGGAGGAAATATGCGGCGTTTTCAGGGTTTTGTGATGGCTTCTGCGGCGCTGTGCTTGGCAAGTTGCTCACCTCCAGTATCTGCAATTGGGCCAATTTTTGTTTATCCGCCGCCAGAATTCGGGCGGACGTGTGAAGAACTTGCGATAGCCCGCACTCGCTTGACCCAGCGGCTAATCTTCGTTAATCTTTACCAAGATACACTTTATCGGGCCGATCAAACAACCACTCTCGGCATACCAACTCCTTTGGGCACTCCTTTTGAGGAGAGTCGGGAATTTGAACTAGGCGTTCTGAAAGGCGAGCTTGTTCAAATCGACGGAAGACTCCGCGAGAGCCGTTGCGCGGTTTCCAAGTAATCGGGTTTCGTAGGCAGAACATTTTGTACGTCCAGATAGGAAGTTTTTATCGCGCCATCAGCCGCGGTGGGAGCCCTCAATGAAAAAATCCGCTTTGCAGATCGCCGAACCACGACAAGACGTAAGCTCAGAGTTGGTTTTGCCTTCTCTTTCTGAATGCAGGCAACTGAGCCGCGATCTGAGGGATCAGCTTGAAATCGTCGAGCAGAAAGTTCAGATGGCCCATGATCGACTCATCGCGGACGCTCATCGCGACGGCGTAAACGAAAGTCTGGTTCACGGCGCCTCGGCGACGGTGGTATTGTCGATCGCCGCTTCCATGATGGAGTTTTCGTCCTACCGGATGGGTCGGCCTCTGGATGAAACGGCTTTTATTGCCGCGGCCCGCGTTGCGGCGCAGATCAGCCGCGAGCGTTCCGGCGCAAAGTGCGAGCCGCTTGTGTCGAGCACGGTCGATTCCGTTCTGGCAGCCGCCAAGCGGGATTCGTAAGGAAGATCGCTTCCTTCACATAAGGTGCATAAAAATATTGGTTTTTTAACGAAACCGGTTCAGATCTTCATAAGCAGTTCCCGTCTATGATCCGATCACCGCAGATTGGATCAAGGATCCAAGGCATGAGGCCGGTCTGCCGGTCCCGGTTGTAATCCGGATGTCCCAATAGCTATGTAGATGGGACAATCGTCATGACCTCTCAGATTTGACAGCCCTGCAAACGCACCGCCGCTTCGGCAGCGCTCTTATGCGCGCCGACGCAGGTCTAAGTGTCCATGCTAGCCCATCGATTGGCGCTCGTAGCTTGGATTGGATGTGTTTCAGAGGCGCGCGAATGAGTATAATCGAGAAAGCCGGCGTCAATGACCGTCAATCCAGATGGCTGACGATGGCGGCGACCTTCCTTGCAGGAGGCGTGGCCTTCGGCCTATGGCAGAAACACGCCGCCGAACAGAAATATTCCACCTTCGTAAGGGCCTGTCCTAATCTCTCCACCAGCAATCCGGTCGCGTTGCGCACGCCCGAGGGGCGGGTTGTGATCGTCAGTCTGGTCGACATTCCGGAGCAATATATGTCTGCCTTCTGCCCCGACGCCGGCGAGATTGGCCAGGCCCTAGGGCTTGCGCCGGAGAACCCCACGGGCAAGTGAGCGCTCCAGCTGTAGGCTGTCAGTTCCGGGCAAGCCAAAATTCCTAGTGTGCGCGCTTGGAAGCACACATGAAGGGCGCTGCGCAATGAGCTTTTTGCTCGGTCTCGTTGTGACGATGGGTTGCATGTTAGGCGGCTTTGCAGCCCTCGGCGGACACCTGATCGTCCTGTGGCAGCCCTGGGAATTTGTGATCATTCTCGGTTCGGCGCTCGGGACTTTCATCGTCGCCAATCCAACCAAGGTCATTCTGGACACGGGCAAGTCGATTGCCCAGGCTGTGCTGGACAAGGTTCCAAAGCGGCGCGACTACCTCGACGTCCTCGGACTGCTGCACGCTTTATTGCGTGAAATCCGCAGCAAGGCGCGCAATGAGGTCGAGCTTCACATCGACTCTCCATCGGAGTCCGCGATCTTCAACGCCTTTCCGGGAGTCTTGAAGAATGCGGAGATGACCGCTTTCATCTGCGATTATTGCCGACTTTATATCATCGGCAATGTTCGCACGTTCGAAATCGAAAATCTGATGGACGAGGAGATTTCGGCAATCAAATATGACCGCCTGAAGCCTTATCATGCGCTGACGGCGGTGGGCGACGGCCTTCCGGCGCTCGGCATCGTCGCGGCCGTTCTTGGCGTGATCAAAGCGATGGGCGCGCTCGATCAGTCGCCGGAGCTGCTCGGCGGCCTCATCGGCGCGGCCATGGTTGGAACATTCGCGGGCATTTTCGTCTCTTACGGGATCGTCACGCCCCTCGCCTTCAAGGTGAAAGTGGCGCGGACAAAAGAATGTCATGTCTATCTGATCGTAAAGCAGACGCTGCTTGCCTTCATGAATGGGGCGCTTCCGCAAGTGGCGATCGAGCATGGCCGCAAATCCATTCCCTCTCATGACCGCCCCTCGATCGACGAGGTGGAGAGCGAGGCGATGAACGGCGCAGCCAAGGGGGCCGCTTAATGTCGGTCGATCTTTCGAGGCCGCCTGCGGGCCGCGCGCCGCTGGTCGCAAATGGCGTCGCGACGGTCGGTCGTCTCCCGGTCCTTCGCGCCATCTTCGACGAAGCCGCCACACGTTTCGAAAAAGCGATCTCCGAGACGACCGGCGCCGACGTCGATTTTCAAGTCAAAGACGTGCTCGCCGTTCGGGTCGGCGACGCCAAAGACGCCGGCCCCGCCGTCGCGAGTGTATTCCAGGCGCCTGAGCTTCGGTGCAAGGTGGCGGTCGGCATCAATGTCGATCTCGCGCTGATGCTCGTAGATTTGCTCTTTGGATCAAGCGTTTCCATTCCTTTCAATCGTCGAGATCATGGGCTCACGAAGGTCGAGTCGCGGGCCGTCGAATATGCGATAACCTCCTTGATAGACTCGTTTCAGGCGCCCTTCTCGAATATCGTCAACGTGTCGTACAAATTGGAGTCCACGGAGCCGGAGCTCGATTGGTTTGCGCTTGCCGGCAAAGGCGCGGCGATCGTTGTCTGCAAATTCGTTCTCCAGACGCAGGGCCGTCAGGGCGAAGCCTTTTTGGCAATCCCCCGCATCGCACTGGACCCGTATAACGACGTTCTGTCACGCACTCCTAACGCCAATGGCAACGTCGAAGACGCGGCCTGGGCGCAAAATCTTCGAGACCAGGTCGTCCGGGCGAGCGTGAAAGTCTCAGCTGTAATGGAAAAGCGCGGGCTGACCTTGGGAGATGTCGCGCGTTTCCACGTTGGCCAGCTTATTGCTCTTCCCTTCTCTCCGACGAGCTTGATCCCGCTGAGGAACGGTTCACGTCCGCTCTTCAATTGCGAGCTCGGACAGAAGGAAGGATTCTACACGGTTCGCATCGAGGAAAAGATCGATGGCGAGCAGGAGTTCATCAACAGGATCATCGATCAATCGTGACGCCTGGCAAAGCGGCGCCGTCCCATGGAGAGGCGCGGTCTGGAAAAGTGAGAAACCGATAATGGATCCGCAGAGCATCGAACAATTCGAGCAGTTGGGCATGGAGGACATGGCCGAGCCGGCGCCTGCGGCCGCCAAAGCCCACGAAACGGACATGCGCCCGGGCGCTCCGAAGATCGACACTATCTTGCAGATCCCCGTTGTGCTGCAAGTCGTCGTGGGCTCGACGACCCTTCCTGTGGCCGATCTTCTCAATCTCGGGCGCGGGGCGGTCATACCGCTCGACAGCCGGGTCGGGGATCCCGTCGAAATCATGATCAACGGCCGGGAAATCGCCCGCGGTGAGGTGGTCGTTATCGAGGATGATAACACGAGATTTGGCGTCTCCCTGACGGAAATCCGCGATCCCAATCTTAGTGCTCTGCAACAATAGAACCGGTGAAACGATTTCATGGATAGCTCTCTCGCGAGGCTTCCCTCGAGACCGCTGGCGGGCGCGGAAAAAGTCGCGGCGATTTTGCTCGCGCTCGATCGCGACGTTGCGCAGCGGCTGCTCAAGCATTTCGACCAAGTCGAGCTGAGGCGAATCGCCAAAGTCGCTGCGAGTCTCGGCACCGTGCCCGCGGCGGTAATGGAGCAGCTTATCGAGGATTTGATTGGGCAGCTTTCCATGGATGGGGCGGATCTGATGGGCACGCTGGGGCAGGCCGAGGCCTTGCTGATGGGCGTCGTGCCGGAGGAGCAGGTGGCCGAGATCATGTCGGAGGTGCTCGGCAAGTCGAACGAGCACTTCTGGCGGCGGCTCTCCACAATCCCGGAGACGACTCTCGCAGAGTATTTTTCCAAGGAGCATCCGCAGACCATCGCGGCCGTCGCGTCAAAGGTCGATCCGGCGGTCGCCGCAAAGTTCTTGGCGCTTTTGCCGAGCTCGGTTCGCAACGACGTGATGCGCCGAATGCTCACGTCGGGACCGATCTCCGATTCCGCTCTGCGTTTGCTGGAGGCGGCGCTGCAAGACGATCTGATGGGCGCCGGCGCCTCGAGCTCCTCGACTGGGGCGAGCAGAAAGGTCGCCGCCATCGTCAACCAGATGGACAGCAATCAGATCGAGGAGATATTGCAGGCGGTCGCGGAAACCGAGCCGGCGATCGCCGAAGATCTGAAGGGGATGCTGTTCACCTTCGAGGATATTCCGTCGCTGAGCCCTCGTGCGCGCGCCATTTTGCTGGATCAAGTTCCGACGGATCGTCTGATTATCGCACTACGCGGGGCGAACGAAAGCTTGCGCAGCGCCATACTTCCATCCTTGTCCGCACGCATGCGGCGCATGGTCGAGGCCGAGCTTACAGCCGGCGATCCGCCGCCGCGGCGAGAGATTATCAAGGCGCAGCGCGCCATTGCGGAAACGGTGCTGAAACTGTCCGAGTCTGGGGTCGTCGACTTGCGCGAAAGCGCCGCGTAAAGCGGAAGGCAGTCGGCGATGTCCGAGAGCGAAGACGCAGACTCCAAAACCGAAGAGCCGACAGAGAAGAAAATTGGCGACGCCCTCGAGCGGGGCCAAACGGCGGTTTCAAAGGAGGTTTCAACCTTCGCGGGTTTCCTTGGCCTGTTTCTTTGCCTCGCTTTCATCTACCGAACCTCTACGGGGCATCTCACGCGGTCGCTCGCTCTTTTGTTGGAAAACGCGGGCACTGTCCGAATTTCGACCGGGGAGGACCTCGCAAAGTTTTTCGCCTATGTGGGCGGCGAGGCGCTCAGCTTCCTCGGTCCCTTTCTCGGGCTTATTGCGGGTTTGGGGATCGCAGCTTCCTTCATCCAGGGCGGGCCGCGTGTCGTCTTCGACAGGATTGCGCCTGACCTAGACCGCATTTCGCCTATTCGAGGCTGGAAACGTCTTTTCGGCGTGGGCGGGCTGGTCGAGCTTCTCAAATCGACCGCCAAGATAGTGATTCTTTCCGGCAGCCTCGGCTTTTCTTTGATGGTCGACCGTGTGACGCTCGTGAATGCGATGCGCACCGACCCGAGATTGGCGCCGGAGCTGATACTGACCATCCTGTTGCACCTCACAAGCGTGGTTTGCATCGTCGGCGGATTGCTCGCGGGCGCCGATTGGGCGTGGACGCGCTTCAAATGGCGTCGCGATCTGCGCATGAGCCGTCATGAGCTCAAGGAGGAAATCAAACAGGCGGAAGGCGGCGGGCTCGTGAAGGCGCGCATGCGCTCGCTTGCGCAAAGCCGCGCGAGAAAACGGATGATGAACGCCGTGCCGCGCGCCACCCTCGTGATCGCCAACCCCACGCATTTTGCGATCGCATTACGATATGTCAGGGAAGAGGGCGGCGCGCCGCTTGTCCTGGCGAAAGGCAAGGATCTTATCGCCCTGAAGATCCGTCAGGTGGCGGAGGAGAATCAGATCCCGGTGTTTGAAAAGAAAGAGCTGGTTCGAGCGATGTACGACTTTGTCGAGGTCGATCGGATGATCCCCCCGGAATTCTTCCGTCCGATCGCCGAGCTCATCCACTTCCTATCGACCCGCGGCGGTGCGCAGGGGCGGAGCGGCGATTTGCGCATGAGATGAGCGCAGCAAGTCGATGAACGTCTGACCTGCGAAGCGCTCGAGCAAGATCAAAGACAACCGCGTCCGGCGAGCTTCAGCCCGCCGGCGCCAGCCAAGCAGGGCTTGGCGCCGAGGGGCGTCTGCTAACCCTCTCCCGCGACACTATAGCGAAGCCGACGCGTCTTAGCCCATCCAATCGCATCTTGCGCCCCTAGGACAAAACACTGCTCGGTGTTCTGGGCGTCGTCGCAGTCCGTCGCTCTTTGGAAGATGCGCGCCGCGATGGAAAGGAGGACAGTGACAGAGGCGTTCATAAACAGGATATCGTCCTTGCCATTCGCCTCTATATCGCTCAGACCGCGCGCAACGGCGTTCCGAATATCGTAATCAAGTAATTCCAGCTGGCCACGAAGTGGATCGCGCAGCCGCTGACACTCTTCAATCGTCGGCATAGCAGGAGTATTTGGCGCTGTGCCGACCTGATTCGCTCTACCCATCGTTGGACTGGCCTCATTACCCTCGGATGTATTGATTATGTCTGACTTTAGTGAAGAATAACTTAAACAGTTCGATTTTTACATTGTAAAACAAGCGGTAGTGTTATGTCGAGTCGCGGGTGACCGTTCCCGAAGCTGTGCGTCGAGCTTACACTCGGCGCGTTGCCGGATGCAATCTGTCGCACCGTCGTAATACTCGACGTATCTGGCATCAAGCTGTGCATGCCTAAAACCCCGCGCTTGCGGGTAGCTCGGTGGAGATCGCGCCATTCGCGGCGGGGGCATTTGGAAAGCGAGGCCGCGTTCAGTGATCCCAAGGAAGGGGCGTCTGGCATCGGCCTCAGAGCGACGCCGACCATCGGGGGCGTAAATATGCGCCGCGGCGTGGTGCGTGCTGTTCATGACCCGCTGATTTCGGGCGAATTTCCCGATTGCATTGGAAGAGCTAGGGAATAACCGCCTTTTCTTCGCGGGGGAGAAAGGCTCCTAAAATCCTGTTTCTTCGCCGAGAAGTGGTGCTGCAAGAGAGGATTGAACTCTCGACCTCTCCCTTACCAAGGGAGTGCTCTACCACTGAGCTACTGCAGCGCTGGGTTCCGCAATCCGCCTTCGGCGACCGGAACGAGGGCCTTTTGCCACAGTGCGGCGCGAGTCGCAAGAGTGGGGAGAATGCTACTTAGGGACCCGAGCCGGGTTAACGGACGTCAGCCGAACACGGTAGCGAAATGGCCGAGGTTTCGTCTGTCGGCACTCACTCCCAGCTTGACGGTTTCCCTGTCTCAGCAGCGTGCATGAGCTTGAAAGTGGTGGACGACCGCAATTTTCTTGAGTTCCGCGGAAATGCGTAGGCGCGACGGGTCGTCCTTGGAGACGACGTCTCCAGCGCGAAATTCAGCCGGTTTTTTATCCCCAACGCCCACGCACCGCCTCGGCCGCCCGCTGGGCCCAAGGAACCTCCGAGGAGATGGAGTAGCGCGTCTCGCCCGCAGCGTAGGCTGGTTCGCTTGCGGCCTTCGCATTGGCTTTGATCGTTGATGGAGATCAAAGCGCCTTTCAGGTTCGCCTTCGAACTCGACGGGCGGACGCGATGTTTCACCGTCTATCACCCAAACACAAGGCGTTCTGGTCAGGTCTCGCGCACCCAGGAAGTTAAGACGACCGAAAACAAGGCTGGGTCGATTCTGTTCATGCGTAGGTGCGGCGCTGTTTCCTGATTGCTGTGGTCTTGATTTAGATTTCGAATCCTTTAAGAGGGCGTTGGATTTATAGTTTGAGAGGTGCCGAATGCGCGTGCTCATTACCGGCGGCGCCGGTTTTATTGGATCGGCGGTGGCCCGAGGATTTATTTCACAAACCTCCGATGAAATCCTTGTTTTTGACAAATTGACCTATGCCGGCAACCTCGATTCTCTTGCGCTGATCGCTCAGAATCCGAGATATTCTTTCCGACGCGCTGATATTTGTGACCGTGCACAAGTTATGCGCGCCCTCACCGAATTCGAGCCCGACGTCGTGATGCATCTTGCCGCCGAGAGCCACGTCGATCGTTCGATCGACGGACCGGCCGCTTTCATCGAGACCAATCTCGTCGGCACCTTCACAATGCTCGACGCGGCGCTCGAATATTGGCGCGGGCTGCCTAAAGGGAAGGCCGAGGCTTTCCGCTTCATGCATATTTCGACGGACGAGGTCTTCGGCACATTGGGCGACGAAGGCTTTTTCCGGGAGGATACGCCCTACGCGCCCAATTCCCCCTATTCCGCTTCAAAAGCGGGCTCGGACCATCTCGTGCGCGCCTGGCGCGAGACCTACGGCCTTCCCACCATCGTCACCAACTGTTCGAATAACTACGGGCCTTATCATTTCCCCGAAAAGCTCATCCCTTTGATGATCCTGAACGCGCTCGAGGGGAAGCCGCTTCCCGTCTATGGGCGGGGCGAAAATATCCGCGATTGGCTCTTTGTGGAGGACCACGCCGCAGCGTTGATGCTCGTCGCGCGCCGAGGCATTGTCGGGCAGTCGTATAATGTCGGCGGCCGCAACGAGAAAAAGAACATCGATGTCGTGAACACGATCTGCGACATTCTCGACGAGCTGCGCCCAAAGGAGAGCGGCTCCTATCGCAATCTCATCACATTTGTCACAGATCGTCCCGGCCACGATCTACGCTATGCGATCGATTGCTCCAAAATCGAGCGCGAACTCGGCTGGCGGCCAAAGGAGACATTCGAGACTGGCTTGCGCAGGACTGTGCAGTGGTATCTCGACAATCCGGCTTGGTGGCAGGCCATTCGTTCGGGCAATTATCGCGGCGAGCGCCTCGGACAAATTGCCTGATCTTTTTCTTTTGACCCTTGATTCGAGGCCCTTATGCAGTTCGAAGACACCGAGATCCCTGCGGTCAAGATTGTCAAGCCGAAGAAGCACGGTGACGCGCGCGGCTTCTTCTCCGAGGTCTACAAGGAATCCGACTGGAAGAACGCAGGGCTCGACTACACCTTCGTCCAGGACAATCATTCCTTTTCGTCGCCGGTCGGCACGCTGCGCGGCCTGCATTTCCAGACCGCCCCCTTCGCGCAGGACAAGCTCATTCGCGTGATTCGGGGGCGAATCCTCGATGTCGCCGTGGATATCCGTCGCTCGTCTCCGACCTTCGGCAAGCATGTCGCCGTCGAACTCTCGGCCGAAAATTGGCGTCAGCTTCTCGTGCCGATCGGCTTTGCGCATGGCTTCGTAACGCTGGAGTCCGATACGGAGGTGCTCTACAAGGTCACGGCGCTTTATTCCGCGCCGAATGATCGCGGGTTGGCCTTCGACGATCCAGATTTGGGCATCGATTGGCCCCTGCCGCCGGGCGGGGCCATTCTCTCCGAGAAAGACAAGCATTGGCCGCGCCTGCGCGATCTCGCGGATGCCTTCGCGTGAGCCTTACGCTCCCGCGCCTCTCTGATTGATTGCCTGTAGTCTCGAGGAAATATTATGCGTGGCATCGTTCTGGCCGGCGGCTCCGGCACCAGGCTTCATCCCATGACGCTGGCGGCCTCGAAGCAGTTGCTGCCGGTCTACGACAAGCCGATGGTCTATTATCCGCTGTCGGCGCTGATGCTCGCGGGCGCCCGAGAAATCCTGATCATCTCGACGCCTGAAGATCTCCCCGCCTTCAAGCGCCTGCTCGGCTCAGGCGCGCAATGGGGCGTTTCTCTGACTTATGCCGAACAGCCCCGCCCGGAAGGTCTCGCCCAAGCCTATACGATCGGCGCGCCCTTCGTTGAAGGGCACAATTCCGCGCTCGTTCTCGGCGACAATATCTTCTATGGCCACGGCCTGACGACGGCCCTGAACGCCGCCTCGGCGCGATCGGAAGGCGCGACGGTCTTCGCCTATCATGTCAAGGATCCCGAGCGTTATGGCGTCGTCGAGTTCGGTCCGGACGGAAGGGCTCTATCGCTCGAAGAAAAGCCCGCTGCGCCGAAATCCAATTGGGCGGTGACCGGGCTCTATTTTTACGATTCGAGGGCGCCGGAATATGCCGCCTCGCTGAAGCCCTCGCCACGCGGCGAGCTGGAAATTACCGATCTCAACCGAATCTACCTCGAATCCGGCGCGCTGAACGTCGAACGTCTCGGCCGCGGTTTCGCCTGGCTGGATACCGGCACGCCGGCGTCCCTGCTGGAAGCGGCGCAATACGTGCAAGCGATCGAACAGCGGCAGGGCCAACGCGTCGCCTGCCTTGAAGAGATTGCCTTCATGCAGGGTTGGATCGACGCGCAGGCAATGCGCGAGGCTGCCGCGCGCTTGGCGAAAAGCGGATACGGCGGCTATCTGCTCCAAGTCTTGAAGGAAGCCGAGGACTCCCGTCGACCCAGTTAAACCGGCTTCTCTTGAAAGAGGCGTGTGGCCAACGGCTGCGAGGACGTTTGCGCATTCCTGTAAATTGAACCCTCTTGGCGGCTTTTCGCAGCGGCGCCTTGAGGCTTTCTCGTTTCGGTTGCTATAGGGCGACCGTTTAGATCGCCTCCCCTGGGCGGCTCAGATCGCCCTGCGCACGCCCGCGCCCGAGATTGTCCATCACCACAATGCCATTCGGCGCGAGCGGCAGGACGAGAACCTCTCTGACGTGGTCGTTGCGAGACGATCACTCGCGAGGTTTGCCGTCGATCTGCCAAGCGCGCACCCTTACGGTGAAGAGTAAAGGGCCGGCCTGCCCTCGATATGCGGCCTGCGTTCTCAGAGAGAGGCCGTGCGAGCAGGGTCTTTTTGGGCCACGCGCAAATGCTAGTTGATCACAAATACAACCTAGAGTAGTATTCAGGCAGTTGCAATTGTGCCGGCGCCGTTTGGGCTCCGCGTACACCGGATAGCTTGGAGCCTTTTCGGCAGGCTTCGGACCAGACAGGTCCTTATTTTTATGATGCGATAGGAGGCTGGGGTGGCTGAAAGAGTATTATCAAACGAGGCTTGGGAGGCTGTCGCCAGTGTTTTACCTGGAAAAGAGGGCGATCCAGGGTGCCATGGGCGCGACAACCGTCTCTTTCTGGAGGCTGTTTTTTGGATTGCCCGCACCGGGGCTCCGTGGCGCGACCTGCCGCCTGAATTTGGCAAGTGGTATACGACTTATACGCGATATCACCGCTGGGCAAAGAAGCGCGTGTGGCCACGCGTTTTCGAAGCGCTGCAGAAGGCCGGCGCGGTTGATTTGCTCCTTTACGCCGACAGGCTTAGCTGGGCCGAGCAGGCGCCGCCGCCGGCTGCGGAGAACGCGCCGCCACAGCAATTTGCCGCCTAGCGCGCCGCCGCTACTGCGACTGCGACTGGGTCTGTGTCAGCGTGGCCCGGAGCCTGACCTCCGTCATTTCCCCAACGCTTCCTGCGTGAGCGGCGCGGATTGGGGCGGCGCTCAGAAAGTCCAGCGCGATCGCCAAGCGAATGTGTCTTTCGCTGGGCGAGACGCGATAGACTGGATCAAATCCTACCCACCCGAGATTTTCGACATAGGCCTCCGCCCAGGCGTGGCCGACAATCTCCTGATCGCCGTCGTCGCGGAGATAATAACCGCTGACGTAGCGCGCGGGTGCGCCAATCGCGCGGGCGCCGGCGATGAAAAGATGCGCGAAGTCCTGATGCACACCCTTCCGGCGGTCGAAGGCGTCCGCGGCGGTCGTCGCGACGCTGGCCGCATCCAAATCGACTGCCATTCGCTCGTGGATGGCTGAAAGCAACGCGTGGAGAGAACCCAGCCTCTCGCCTTTTTTGGCCGCTGCTGTGCGGGCGAAGTCGATGACCGCAGGATTGGGGGCGGTGAGTGGCGTCTGGCGCAGATAGAGCGTGGGCGGAAAGCGCTCTGGGGCGCCTGAGGCGACGCCGGCTGTGTCGAAGGTCGTAACATCGCCCTCGACCATGACCGTGATCGACTCAAAGGGGCCGTCGGCCGTGAAGCGATGCACGACATTGCCAAAGGCGTCCTCCGACGCGATCAGGCGGCAATCGCGGTCGACGTCGATGCGCCAGCTTTTGATATGCTGGCCGTCGTAATTGCGAGGCGTCAGCCGCAAATGCTGGATCGCGGCTTTCACGGGCTCGAGGTAGCGGTAAGTCGTTTCGTGGCGGATGCGGATACGCATAGGAGGCTCGTCGAAAAGGCGCGGCTCGGCGTGTCACATCGACCCGTCGCGTCGGTTTCATCTCGTCATCTAGCCAGCAAAGCGGCGAAACTAGAAGAGATATTGCTCCGAGATCAGCGTTCCGAGGCGGTTGTTTTCGCTGATGAAGCTTTGAATGAACTCGTGCAGCCCGCCCTGGAAGGCCTGCTCCATGGTCAGTGTTTCGAGCTTGCCGTACATATTGCGCGCCTGACGCTGCGCTGCGCCCTGCCGGCCGTGAGCGCGCGCGAGATTGTCGAGATTGCGCACGATGCTCTCATAGCAGGAGATGAGCGAGCGCGGCATCTCCGGGCGCAAGATGAGCAGGTCGGCGACCAGCCAGGGCTGCATGCTCGTGCGATAAACCCAGTGATAGGCGGTGTGCGCCGAGACGGCGCGCAGGATTGCCGCCCATTGGAAGTAATCGAGCGATCCGCCGATCACCTCCTTATCGGGCAGCAAAACGTGATATTTCACGTCCAGAAGCCGAGCCGTGTTGTCGGCGCGCTCGATAAATAGTCCGACGCGCGAGAACCAATAGGCGTCGTTGCGCAGCATGGTGCGATAGGCGCCGCCGTCATAGATGAGCGAAGTTTGCTTGACGAATTCGAGGAAGCGCCCGAGCTCGTCAGCCGAATAGGCGCCGCGGCGGGCCTCCATCGCCTTTAGTTCGAGATAGGCGCCGTTGATCGCCTCCCACATCTCCACCGTTAAAGCCGTGCGCACAGCGCGGGCGTTGGTGCGGGCGGATTCGATGCAGTTTCGGATCGAGCCCGGATTGTCGCGCGAGAAGGTCAGGAACTCGATTACATTGCTTTCGGTGATCGGCTTGCCTGTCTGCTCGAAGGCCTGCGCGGCTCCAGAGGAGAGAAGCACGCTTTCCCATTCGGTCTCCGCGCCGCCATAGGCTTTCGGCAATGTCGCAAGGCGCCGGGACGCCTCGATGGCGCGAGCGAGGAAATCGGCGCGCTCCATATAGCGCGCGAGCCAATAAAGATTGTCGGCGGTGCTTGAAAGCATAGGGCGTTCCGTTTGCGCGCGCTCGCGGCTGATGTCCCGTCTAATGGTCTCGAGTGGGGCAGGGAGATGGGAGGCGGCCTCGCCGATTTCGTGGCTGCGCCGCTCGAATTCATCGAAGGAGGGGCGGGCGTCCAACATCATGCTTGCCCCAAAATCGCGTCGTCGATCACCCAGGTGTCTTTGGTGCCGCCACCCTGACTGGAATTCACGACGAGCGATCCTTCCGTCATCGCGACGCGGGTGAGGCCTCCCGGCACGACGCGGACGCCATTCGCTCCCTGCAGCACGAAGGGTCGCAGATCGACATGGCGCGGCGCGATGCCCTCGGCGACAGAGATCGGGCAAGTCGAAAGCGCAAGTGTCGGCTGCGCGATGAAATTATCGGGTTGCGCTTGCAGCTTCGCCCGGAATTCTTCGATCTGCGCCTTAGAGGCATGCGGACCAACGAGCATGCCGTAGCCGCCGGAGCCATTGACCTCTTTGACCACAAGCTCGTCGAGATGGTCGAGCACATAGGAAAGCGCCTCCGGCTCTCGGCAGCGCCAAGTGGGGACGTTCTGCAGCAGCGGCTCCTGCTCGAGATAGAAGCGGATAATGTCCGGCATGTAAGTATACATCGCCTTGTCATCAGCGACGCCGGTGCCAACTGCATTCGCGAGCGTCACATTGCCTGCGTGATAGGCGCCGATCAGCCCGGGGACGCCCAGAGCCGAATCCGGGCGGAAGGTAAGCGGATCGAGGAAATCGTCGTCGATTCGGCGGTAAATGACGTCGACGCGACGTGGCCCCTCGGTCGTGCGCATATAGACGACGTCGTCCTTGACGAAGAGATCACGCCCTTCGACGAGCTCCACGCCGAGCTTGTCGGCCAGGAAGGAGTGCTCGTAATAAGCGGAATTATATTGTCCCGGCGTCATCAGCGCGATGGTCGGCTCGTGTGACGCGCGGGGCGGCGCGACGGAGCGCAGCGTCGCGAGCAGCTCATCGGGATAATCCTCGATCGGCGCGACGCGATGCATGCCGAAGAGATCGGGGAAAAGCCGCATCATCACTTCGCGGTTTTCGAGCATATAGGAGACGCCGGACGGCGTGCGGGCGTTATCTTCCAGCACATAGAACCCATGGTCGTCGGTGCGCACGATGTCGACGCCGGCGATTTGCACATAGACGTCATGCGGGACGCGACGGCCCGCCATCTCGGGGCAATAGCCGGGATTACGATAGACGAGCTCAACCGGGATTTTGCCGGCTTTGAGGATTTCGCCTTTGCCGTAAATATCCTTGAGGAAAAGGTTGAGCGCCGTGACGCGCTGCACGAGCCCCTTTTCCAGCGCCGCCCATTCGCTTCGGGCGATGATCCGCGGAAGAATGTCGAAGGGAATGAGGCGCTCCGTGGCCTCTTGCGCGCCGTAGACGGCGAAAGTGATGCCGATGCGCCGGAAAAGGAACTCGGCTTGTTCGCGGCGGGAGGCGAGGAGTTCTGGTGGCGTGCCGGCGAGCCATTGGGAGAGTTTTTGATAAGGAGCGCGGGTAAGGCCGTCGTTGCCACCCATCTCATCGAATTGCGTCACGCGTTGATCCACTTGTCGACGCTCCTCTCTCTACCGCGCGCCCTTTTTTCCAGGCGGTTCGGTCTCTTGCTGCTAGGCTGAGAGACAAGAAGCATGCCAGCCGGGCGGCTTCCGCCGGTCAGAGGATCCATATGGGCGCGGAAAGCAGGGCAATCTTCGCTCTCGGGTAGTCGCTTTTCGCGCTAAGCCGAGTTCATGAATACTTCGCGACGCGCGGGTCACAACCGTACGCCCGGCGAACGGTCGCATCCCCGTTTGCGTTGAGCAATTGAGCAACGCGTCTCTGGAAAGGCAGGTTCGTCTCTCTTCGTTCTCGGCGCTCGCTCAAGCCAGCGATTTGGGAATGCAGAAGATCGACGCTTTTTGGGTTCCTGATCGCGCCTTCGGCCAGTCGGGGAAGATAACTCCCAGCCCGAGCCGCGCAGGCCGGTCCTAGCCGGACAGAAGATAGGCGTGGATTTCTTTTTCGAACTCCGGAAAATAGCGCGAGATCACGCTCACGTCGAAGCGCGAGAGTATCGCCTCCTTGGGCTCTCGGTCGAGGAGGAAACGGAAGGCCGCTTCGATAAATTCCTCGGCCGTCACGCCAGCGCCGAGCCGCTCGAAATCACCCTGCGACAGAGTCACGCGATGGCGCGTTTCGCGCTTGGCGTCGCTTACCGAGACGTCGAAGGCAAAGCGTTCGTCCGCGCGCGTGACTGTGATCGTCGCGCTCACAGCGTCGCCTCGATCTCCCTTTCGAGCGATTGGGGCGTATCGGTCGGCGCGTAGCGCCTGACGACCTTTCCGGTTTTATCGACGAGAAACTTGGTGAAGTTCCACTTGATCGCCTCGGAGCCGAGAATCCCCGGCGCCTCGCGCTTCAGGAATCTATAAAGCGGATGCGCATTCTCCCCGTTCACCTCGATCTTTGCGAACATGGGAAAGCTCACGCCGTAGGTCGTCGAGCAGAAGGACTCGATGTCGCTCTCCGAGGCCGGCTCCTGCGCGCCGAACTGATTGCAGGGAAAGCCGAGCACCACGAGACCCTTGTCGGCGTATTTCTTGTAAAGCGCTTCCAGCCCCGCATATTGGGGCGTAAATCCGCACTTGCTCGCCACATTGACGATGAGAAGCGTCTTGCCCTCAAAATCACGCAAGGACTTCGTGGCGCCATCGATCGTTTTCGCCTCGATATCGTAAAGCGTCATGCGCGCCTCCTTTGAAAAAGAGGCTCGCATAAAATCGCCCCTCACGCCACCAGGCTGTCGGCGGGGGCTTCCGCTCCCTCTTCTTCGAGGCCGTATTCCTTCATCTTACGATAGAGCGTCGAGCGTCCAATCCCGAGTCGTCGGGCAATCTCCGACATTTGCCCGCGATAATGGGTGAGCGCGAAGCGGATCGTCTCTTTCTCCAAATCATTGAGTTTGCGCATCTCGCCATTGGGCGCGAGAAGCGGCAGCACATTCGGGTCGCGGATTTCGACGCGCACGATCTCGCGCTCGCGTGGCGCATCGACAGGCGGCGCAAATACGGGTGCTGGCGGAACGCGCACGTCGTAGCCTTCGACATGCGCCGCAATCTGCGGAAACTCGGCGACGGTCAGCTCGTCGCCTTCGGAAAGCACGACGGCGCGGAAGACCGTATTCTCGAGCTGCCGCACATTGCCGGGCCACTCATAGCTTGTGAGCAGCGACAGGGCCTCCGCGGTCATGCCGCGGATGTTGCGTCCTTCCTCCGCCGCAAAGCGCGCCGCGAAGCGTCGCGCCAGATCGGCGATGTCCTCGCGCCGCGAGCGCAGCGGCGGAATGCCGATCGGAAAGACATTCAGGCGGTAGAAAAGGTCTTCGCGGAACTCCCCGCGTTTGACCTGTTCGATGAGATTACGATTCGTTGCCGAGATCAGGCGGATATCGACGCGCAGAGGACGTTTGGCGCCGATGGGGTCGATCTCCCCTTCCTGCAGCGCGCGCAGCAGCTTGACCTGAATGTCGAGGGGCAATTCGCCGATTTCATCGAGGAAAAGCGTCCCGCCGTTCGCCTCCAGGAACTTGCCGGCGTGCTTTTCCGTTGCGCCGGTGAAGGCGCCCTTCTCGTGCCCAAAGAGGATCGATTCGACGAGATTAGCCGGCAAGGCGCCGCAGTTGACGGTGACGAAGGGCTTGCCCTTGCGGTCCGAGCCGCCCTGGATGGCGCGCGCGACCAGCTCCTTGCCGACTCCCGATTCGCCCTCGATCAGCACCGGAATATTGGAATGCGCGGCGCGCTCGCCGAGCCGGATCACGCGCTGCATCTCCGCGCTGCGCGACACCAGATCCTTGAACGTCAAAGCCCCTTGCGCGCGGCGGCTGATGTGGCGGACCTCGCCTGCGAGCGCGTCGGCCGAAAGCGCGTTCTTGATCGAGATTTGAAGCCGCTCCGCGCCGACCGGCTTCACCACGAAATCATGCGCGCCGGCGCGCATGGCGGAAATCACCGCCTCGATTGATCCATGGGCTGTCTGCACGATCACTGGCGTCGTGATCTTGGCGTCGCGCATGCGCGTCAACACGCCCATGCCGTCGAGATCGGGCATGACGAGGTCAAGAATCAAGAGCGCAATAGGGTCGGCTCCGGCCCGCGTGAGCCGCGCCAGCGCCTCCTCGCCGCCGTCGACCGCCTCGGCTGCGTAGCCAAACCGCTTGACCATGGCCTCGAGCAGGCGGCGCTGCACCGGATCGTCGTCGGCGATGAGAATTATGGAGGTCATTATTATTCCTGGCGCCCGGCTTTCGCCGCCGCGGCGATTTGTGGCCCGGGGCGCATCGTTGCGAAACAGGGTAAAGTTCTGGTTAATCCAAGCCTTGGATTGCGTCATCATGGGACGCGAAAGGGGTGACAGTGCCCGTTTCTTGGAGCGTTCGCCCCTGGCGACCGCGCTTGCCCTTAGTCATTGCTTTTGGTATCGCCCTGGCGACGACAGCTAAGCTTCGCCGTCAATTTCTAGTGCAAAATTCGAGGTTCTATCTAATGCGCAGTCGGCCCCTTCTCGGCTTTGCTTTTGCTCTCTGGTCTTCTGGCTGCGCTACCGAATATAGCCGCGATGGCATAGGGCTGGCCGGTGGGGCCGAGGCCCAAATGATCACCAACGACACTGCAAGAATATCTGCACGCGGAAACGGTTTTACCGACAAGGCGAGAGTCCAGGATTTTATCCTGCTGAAAGCTGCGGAGACCGCCTCGGCGCGAGGGTTTACGCACTTCGCTGTTGTTAGCTCAGAAGACGCCTCGACCGAATCCTCATACACGACGCCAAGCACAGTGCAGACAAGGGTTTCTGGCAACACTGCCTACACCACCTATAGGCCAGGGACGCGCAACACCGTGGTTGAGCCGGGCGAGGATGCGATGGTCAAGTTCTGTAAGCAGGGCAAGGCTGACGCCTGTTCGGGCATGCTGCCCGCGAATGAAATCATTCAGAACCTCGGGTCGAAATACTTCGCTAAGAATTAGACCTGACGCCCAGCTCTGCGTTTTGTCGCCGCGGCGATTTTTGCCTGGGGCGCAGCGTTGCGAAATAGGGTAAAGTTCGGGTCAGTCAGAGCCTTGCGCTGCGTCATGCTGGGACGCAAAGCACCGATTGCCTCAGTCCCGCGCGCCGGAATCCCGTGATTTTGCAGGCATGAGCGCAAATGCGGGCGCATTCCTTTTCACGTGCAAAGTTTGAAACCCCGGCGGTTCGAGGGCGTTAAGTGCCTTCGAGCGCGGGAGAGCAATCATGAGCTTCACGAAATCGATCCAAAAAGACTTGGCCAAGTCTGGCGCCGCCGTCGGAACCGGCGTGTCGCAGTGGCTCGACGGACGCGGACCTGTCGAAAAAGCTGCAACGCGCGCCGGGTCCGCGCTCACCAAGGCAGCCAGACCGGGCCGAAGCGTTTCGGCTATCGTCGGTTCGGCAGCGGTTGGGCTCGCGGCTGCGATGGGAGCGCTCGCCTATTACAACATCCGCAAGACGCGCCAGGACGAAAGCAAGCATCCCCCGATTGGTCGGTTCATCGACGTCGACGGCGTACGCCTGCACTACATCGACAAGGGGAAGGGCGAGGTCGTGACGCTCATACACGGCAACCTCACGCTTGCCGAGGATTTCCTTTTGAGCGGCATCGTCGACAAGCTCGCGGAGCGCTACAGGGTTATTGTCTTCGATCGCCCCGGCTTCGGATATAGCGACAGACCCCATCGCGTATGGACGCCTGGCGCCTACGCCGAATTGTTGCAGAAGGCATTTTCGCAGCTCGGCGTCGAGCGCGTGACAATCGTCTCCCACTCCTTCGCTTCGCTGGTCGCCTTGGACCTCGCGCTCCAACACCCAGCGCTGGTCGAAGGGCTGGTGCTGATCGCAGGCTATTTCTATCCGACAGCGCGAGCGGACGTGTTTTTCATGTCCTTCACAGCAATCCCCGGCTTCGGCGATGTTATGCGCTACACGATCTCGCCGCCTCTCACGCGGCTTTTCCTGCCTGGCGTTCTGCGGTGGCTATTCTCGCCTGCCCCGGTCACGGAGAGATTCGAGAAAGGGTTCCCGAATTCCTTTGCGGCGCGGCCCGTCCAAATCGGCGCGGAAGCGGATGATAGCGTGCTGATGGTGGCCTCGGCGATGCAGCTGCAAGCGCGCTATGCCGAGCTAAAGCTCCCGATCGTCCTACTAGCGGGCGACGGCGACAAAATGGTTGACTTGGATCGCCAGTCGAGGCGCTTCCACGAGGAGACGCCGCAAAGCGAACTCATCGTGATCCCAGGCGCTGGCCACATGGCGCACCACACTGCGCCAGACCAAATCGTGGCGGCGGTTGATCGTGTGGCGAGCCCGGAGACGAAGCCGGTTCAGAGCAAGAAGATGCAGGAGCCAGTTACTTCCTGGTCCAACAGGAGCTAAAGCGGCGGTCGTTGAGACTGCCGCCCTAAGCAAGACTTACTGGTCGTCGCGCGGCAGCAGGGGCTCGCCGCGCGGCCGTGGGCCGATCGCCTGCGGCGCCGCGGCTTGCGTCACCGGAGTCTGCGAATAATCCGGCGCGTCGGCGACCCGCGCGTTCAGCCCGTCGCGCTGATAGATGTCCTCGCGGAACTGGGTGATCCCATCCGGCGTGCCCCAGGCGGTGATATACACCCAATAGACCGGCACGGCGGGGTTGATCTTCACGTCGATGCGCTCGCCCGAGGCAATGGCGCGGTCGATGGCGTCGCGGTCCCAGCCCGGCGTTTCGCGCAGCAGGAAGGCGACGTAATCGCGCACATTCTGCAGGCGGATGCAGCCCGAGGAGACGAAGCGATAGTCGTCGCCGAACACGCCCTTGGCCGGCGTGTCATGCATATAGACGCCGTAAGGGTTGGCGATGTCGATGCGCACCACGCCGAGCGAGTTGAAGTCGCCGCCAATGTCCTGGCGGAACTTGTAATTGAGCGCGTCGAGCGAGCGCCAGTTGATCTGCTCGGGCTGCAGCTCCTGGCCTTCCTTGTTGTAGACGCGGATATGGTTGTCGTGCAGGTAGTTGGGGTCCGCCTGCATCTTGGGGATCAAATCCTTGCGTATGACCGAGGCGGGCACCGTCCAGAACGGGTTGAAATTGACCTGATAGGCCTTGGTCTGCATCACCGGCGACTGGCGGTCGATCTTGCCCACGCCCGCGATATGATGCGAGACGACCTGACCCGCCTCCACCGTCTCGACCTGCGCCGCCGGAATATTGGCGGTGACGTAGCGATTGCCGAGATCATGCGAGAAGCTGCGCAGGCGCACGAGATTGGTCTCGAGCTGGCGCAGACGCGTCTCGGCGGGGACATTCAGCGCAGTGAGCGTCTGCTGGTTGACGACGCCGGTTTCGATAATGCCGTGGCGGGCCTGGAAGCGGCGCACTGCGGCCTCGACATAGGAATCGAAAACCGGGCTCGTGCCGGTTTCGGCGCCGATGTCGCCCGAGACGATGAGGCGGCGGCGCAGCGCCGACACCGCCGGGCCGTTGGAGCCGAGCCGCAATTGCTGGTTCGGCACCGCCGCCCAGCCACCATTGGCGACGATTTCACGGTAACGTTCGATCGCGGCTTCGGTCGCGGCGACAGTCGCTTCGGAAAGGATCGGGGTGGTCGAGCGCGACACGGTCAGACGCGCGTCGGCGTCGTAGCGCTGAGCCCATTCGGCCTGCCCGGTCTCCGCGCGCGCGGAGAAGGCCGCGCCGAGCGCGAGGCAGAGGGAAAGGGGAAGTATCGCCGATTTATGCACTGTTCGCTCCAGTCGCAGTCGGTTCCGCGGCCGCGGAGGGAAAAGGAAATGCGGCGCCGCCCAAGGCTGCGCGGGCTGAGGTCCATATGATCTGCAGCTTCGGAGTTAACAAGGCCCGAATAGGCGGCGATTTTGTGGCCCCGCCCCGGCGGCGCCGTGCGTCGCTCAGGCCGGCGTTTCCTCCGCCAGGACGTTGTCAACGGCGATATCGTAGAAGGCGCGCGGCGTTAGGCGCAGGCGCCCGGCAAACAGGCATTCAG
Source organism: Methylocystis sp. MJC1 (assembly GCF_026427715.1). Taxonomy (NCBI): domain Bacteria; kingdom Pseudomonadati; phylum Pseudomonadota; class Alphaproteobacteria; order Hyphomicrobiales; family Methylocystaceae; genus Methylocystis; species Methylocystis sp. MJC1. Next base: position 362,714 of record NZ_CP107558.1, read on the forward strand.
GAAAGCGCGTCAGAGCGTGGTTGTAATCAGCGGTCGCCGTCGCGAGCCGCCGGCGCGCGGCGGCGAGACGGCGTTCGGTTTCTTCGAGCGCGGCCTGCAACTCATGGAAATCGCCGAGCCTTTGAAGTTGCGGGGTCGCCTGCGCCCGGGCGATGAGATTATGGACGCCGTCGCCGAGCCGGGCCTCGGCCAGGAGCCGCGCCTGAGGAGACGGCGCGCGCCGCCCCGAGGCGTGAAGCCGCGCGACCATATCGACGGCCAAGCGCTCCTGCGGCGCGAAGGCGCGCATCACGCCGGCAAGCGCCGGAAGCATCGCGTGCCAATTGGCGAGCTCGGCGTCGACTTCCTCGGCGGCGGCCTTGCATTGCGCGTCCAGAGACCGGAGGCGCAGATAGCTGCCCGCCAACACGGCCGTAGCGATGCAAAGGCAAATAAAAGCGATCAGAAACGGCGCCATAGCGAGCCCTCCGCGCGCAGCTTCATCCGCCGGGCTTTGAGGGACCGTTACCGTGTGTGTACCTTTGGGAATATGCTTATTCTGGCGTAAATGCGGCAGGCGAGATGTCGAACGCCTTCAAATAAGGCGGGGGGGGTCAATCCACCCGCACCCAGCCGTCCGTCCCCAGTCTCTCCTGCGGGAGGAAGCGCGCCTTATAGGCCATCTTGCGCGAGCCCTCGACCCAATAGCCGAGGTAAAGATTTTTCAGACCCGCCACGCGGGCGCGCCTCATATGGTCGAGGATCATGAAGGTGCCGAGCGAACGGTCCTCGAGCTGCGGTTCGTAGAAAGAATAGACCATCGACAGGCCGTCGGCGAGCCGATCGGTGAGGCAGCAGGCGATGAGGCGGTCGGCGTTGCCGTCCTGTGCGTCCGGCAAGACGCGATACTCGATCAGCCGCGTGTCGACATGGCTATCCTCGATCATCATTTGGTAATCGACCATGCTCATGTCGGCCATGCCGCCGTCCGAGTGGCGGGTCGCGACGTAACGACGGAAAAGCGCATATTGCTCCGGCGTCGCCCGCGCCGGGCGGGCCTCTCCGACAATGTCGGCGTTGCAGCGCATTCCGCGGCGCTGCGTGCGCGAGGGAACGAATTCCTCGATCTTGACCCGCACCGACACGCAGGCCCGGCAATGTTCGCAGGCCGGACGATAGGCGATGGTCTGCGAGCGGCGGAAGCCGGATTGGGTCAGCGTGTCGTTGAGCGCCGGCGCCCGAAGGCCGATAAGATGCGTGAACACCTTGCGCTCCGCCCGCCCCGGCAGATAGGGGCACGGCGCCGGCGAGGTGAGATAGAACTGTGGCGCGTCGCGAGGTTCTCTGGTCACGCTCGTCTCGATTCCTGTCTGACGACCGCAAGAATAGGGCGACAAACGCCTCCGCGCTATGGCGACCTCACGCCGATCGCCGCAGCACGATCACATCCGCCAGAATGTCGTGCAGGCATCGTTTGTCGCTGGTGATGAAGGACACCAGGAACAGCGGCGGGAACATCCAGGTCACGTAGAAGAGCACCGCATGGACGGCCGCCTGCAGGAAAGGCACGGGCATGCCCTGCATGGTCCGTATTTCGAGATCCATGAAGGCCATGCCAGGCGTCGCCCTGCGCCAGCCGGAGACCGTCAGCCCGTTGTAGAAGAAGGCTACGATCGGAAAAATCGGCGGCAGCAGCAGCGCCGACATGCCGAAGCTCAAGATGAAAAGCCCGAGAAAGAGCGCCACCGCCAGGCCCGAGACCAGGATGAGGTCGAGCCCCACCGCCATGATCCGCCGGGTGCGCACGCCTTCGAGCGCCGGGGCCGGAATATAGGGGCCCTGCGCCCGCGCATAGGGCGGCGGTGCGCCCCTGGAATAGCCGCCAAAGTCGCCGTCGCCGGCCATGTCATTCTCCAAAGTGCTGATCGCGCGTCAGGCAAATGTCGGACGCAATAGATCGGCTTTCAAGTCGCCCCGACCCGAGGATCAGATATTGGGGGATTAACGGCGCCTGCGCCTTGACGAGGTCACGAAGCTGTCGCAAGCCTCGCCGGAATCCGTCGGCGGGCAAAAACCCAAGCCGGCCAACTCTCGCGGGAAAGCACCATGGACACCAATGCGGTGGACGCCAGCGCCGTCGACGGCGGCCATTTGCGCGCCTTTGTCGAGCGAATCGAAAAGCTCGAAGAGGAAAAGCGCGCTATCGCCGACGACATCAAGGATGTCTACGCCGAAGCCAAGGGAACCGGTTTCGATCCGAAGATCATCCGTAAGATCGTCTCCCTGCGCCGCCAGGACAAGCATAAGCGCCAGGAAGAGGAAGAGATTTTAGAGCTTTACCTCTCTGCGCTCGGCATGGAATAGACCCCGATAAGCTCGCGTTAACCATAAAGCCCTAACCCTTGCCATGCGCCCCCGCGTCGACTCGCGGGCTGTTGAGGCGCGCAGGCGAGGGATCAGGTGCCGCCGGGAAGCTCGAGGAGCCGCGTTGCGTTGGCTGCGCTCTGCGCCGCATTGGCCATGGCTGTTGCGGCGCCTGCCCGCGGCCAGGCCTTGACGCAACCTAAGGCGAGCTCGCCCCTCTCGGCGCTTGCGGGGCAGGACAAGCCGCCGCTACGCCGCCTGGATTCCGCCGGCGCCTCCTCCGTTCCCCAAGAGGGGAGCCTGGCCTTGGGGCAGGACCCCGGCGTTCCCAAGGCGGCCAATTACGGCGCGCCGGTGAAACGGCAAAAGCTGCCCAAGCCTTACCCGCCGCGGCGCGCGCCCTATCCGCCGCCTTTCTTGCCGAAAACGCCGCTGCCGGCGCTGGAGCCATACAAATCCTCCTATGTCGCCAAGCGGCAGGCTTTGCGGCTGCGGTCGACCTATGCGCCGCCCGGTCAGCAGCTTCTCGCGCCTGCGCCCCCCGTGACGGTCGCCGCCGAGCCGACGATCAAGACCAAGCCAAAGCCAAAGGTCGAGCCGAACCCCTATGATCCGCTCGGCGTCGCTGTCGGCTCGACGCTGCTGTTTCCTTACGTCCAGGCGTCCGGCGGCTATGATGACAACCCCAACCGCCTGGCTCCGAGCTACAATCCGCGCGGCTCGATGCTGTTTCGGGGCGAAGGCGGGCTGCAGGTTAAATCCAACTGGTCGCGCCACAGCCTCGAAGGCGAATTGCGCGGGGGCTATTCGGAATATTTCGACTATCCGGCCGCGAGCCGCCCGGACGCCCAAGGCGCGATGGCCGCGCGCTACGACCTGACGCGCGACACCACGCTCGATCTGCGCGGACGTCTGCAGCTCGATACGCAGCGGCCCGGCGCGCCGGCGATCTCCGCCGATCAGTCGAGCGTCTATGTCGTCAACCGGCCGATCATACTTGGGGTCGGAACCCAGGGCGGCGTCACGCAGAAATTCGGGCGGATCGAGGTTTCGCTACGCGGCACTTATGATCGCGTCTGGTATCAGAACGCGCAATATTCGAACGGCACGACGCTCAATCTTGCATCGACGAGCTACAACGACTTTGGCGCGCTTCTGCGAACCTCCTATGAGGTAACGCCGGATCTGAAGCCTTTCGTGGAAGGGACCGTCGACAGGCGCATTCACGACTCGCCGATCGACTTCAACGGCTTCTATCGCGATAGCACCGGCTACATCATCCGCGGCGGCGCCACCTTCAACGTCACGGAAATGGTGAAGGGCGAGGTTTCCGGCGGATATGGCCAAAGAAATTACGCCGACTTCCGTCTGGCGGAGCTGCGCGGGCCGGTAATCGACGCCGCGCTCATCTATACGCCCTCTGCGCTCACGACGCTGACGCTGCGCGGCTCGACGACAATGAACGAAACCACGCTCGCCTACGCCAGCGGCGTGCTGACGCGTTCGATCACCGCGACGCTCTCGCATGACCTGATGCGAAACCTCAACGTCACCTTTACGGGCGGTTATTTCACCAACGACTATCAGAGCTCGAACTCGCCCATCGTCGTGGCCGCGGCCGCCGCTTCGGGCGCAACCCTGAACGTCCACGAACGTGGCGGCAGCGCCGCCGTCCGGCTGGAATACAAGCTGACGCGAACGATCACGCTGCGCGGCAGCTTCACCCATGAGCAACTCAGCAGCTCGTTCCGCAACGCCGGTTATTCGGCCAATGTTTATCTCCTGGGCTTGAGGTTCCAGCTTTGAAACCGCGCCCGCAGGCCATCGAGGAGAGGGTGGCGCAATGTGGATGATGATTCCCTTCATCCTCAACAGCCTGCTGAATTTCGTCGTCGGGCTGCTCGTCGCCAAATTTCTGGGGCCGGCGGAATATGGACGTTTCGTCCTTGCGCTTTCCGTCGCCGTCGTCGCCCAGACCTTCGTCTTCGATTGGCTCCGCCTCGCGGCGACGCGCTATTACTCGGAACAAGACCGGAAGGACCATCCGGAAATCCGCTCGACGCTCGATGCAGCCTTTGCTGCGCTCGCAGCGCTCGCCATTGTGGCGGCGCTCCTCCTCTATGCGTTGCGGCTGGATCTCCCGCTCGATCACGACCTCGCCGCGCTTGCTGTCGGGGTCTCGCTCTCCAACGCGCTTTTCGACACAGCGACCGCGCTCGTTCGCGCGCGTTTCCACGACAAGGCCTATAGCGCTTTGGTGATCGCCAAGAACGTGCTCGCATTCTCGCTGACGGTTGGCGGCGCTTTCGTGTTCGGCTCCGCCAATGTGGCGCTTGTCGGCATGATGATTTCGGTCGGCGGCTGCCTCATTGTGGCGCGGGGCGAGCTTGCCGATCCGAAGACGAGCTTTCGCCTGGCGCAGCGCCGGCTTGCGGCGCGCTTTCTGGCCTATGGCGCGCCGATCGTCCTTGCCGCCGTGCTTTATCAGATCGTGCCGCTCATCAACCGCACGCTGCTGGCGCGGGATCACGGTTTCGCGGAGGTGGGGCAGATTTCGCTCGCCTTCGAGACCGGAGTGCGCATCGTCGGCGCGATTGGCTCGGCGATCGACGTCATTCTCTTCCAGCTTGCCGTGCATACGGAGCGGACGGCGGGAGCCGACGCGGCGCGGGCGCAGATTTCCCGCAATTTAGGCGTTGTCTTTGCGATCGTCGCGCCCGCGGTTGCTGGCTCTTGGCTCATTCTCCCGAGCTTCGAGGCGCTCTTCGCGCCCGAGAATTTCCGAGGCCAGTTCGCGCATTACTTCGCGCTGATGACGCCCGCGCTCTTCGCCTTCGCCATGACGAATTACGGCGTGAACACCGCCTTTCAGCTCGCGCATCGATTGACGCCGTTGATCGCAGCGGCGTTGATCGCCTTGCTCGCCGATCTCCTGGCCGTCATGCTGCTGCCGGCGACTGCGGACGCCACGCGCTTTGCTTATGCGCAATCCATTTCTTCTGTGGCTGGTTTTGCGACGCTTGCCGCCATGCTTTTCTTGCTGGAGCCAATGTGGCCCCGCGCCCGTGATGTCGTCGGAGCCGTGGTTGCGACAGTGGCCATGCTTCTCCTGGGCGCGCCGATGCGCGCCATGACGCCGGGCGTCGTTACGCTCGCAATGCAAATTCTTGCTGGCGCCGCTGTTTATGGCGTCGTCACTTATGCCTTCGACGTCGCGGATCTGCGTGGGATGATCTTGCCGAGTGTCATGAGGCGGCTGCGACGGACAAAAGCCGAGGCGCGCTCATAATTCCAGCACCCGGCGCGGGTCGCAGCGACCGCGCGCCAGGTCGAGCAAGGCAAGCAGATTGCCGCGCAATCTGCCATAGCGGTCGATCCCGGGCTCGGGGACGAGCGATTTGATGAGATTGGCCAGGAAATTCCTGCTCGCGAGATTCATGACGAAGCGAGCAGAAACGGTTCCTTTGCGCAAGAGGTACAGCGGGTTGGCGATCTGCGAATAGCCCAGCCGCACGCCGGACGTCCGGCCGGAACGAACGCCGAGATGCACCCCAGCGAATGAATTCGTGCGGACGACGCGGCCCACCCGCGCGTAAAGCGCCGAGAAGTCGGTATCCTCCAGCCATCCGTAGAGCGACAGATTTTCATCGAACCGCGCCTGCGGCGCCGCGGCCAAGCGAAAGGCCATGTTGCAGCCATATGTGCCCGTCTCGTCGCTCATTCGGATATCGTTAGGGGGCGAATAGGCGGCGACGAGGGCGTCGGCCTGGGCGAAATCGAGCGGCTCGCGATCGTGAATGCCGTCGGCGATCAGATGGCCCGAGGCGGCCACAATGTCTGGATGCTCGGTGAACAAACGCCTGACGCCATCGATGAAGCCTTTGCCGGGCACATAATCGTCGTCGACGAAGATGAGGATATCCGCATCCTCCCCCACAAGGTCCAAGGCGTGATTGCGTTGGATTGTGAGTCCGCGCGCGCGCGCGACATGGAACTCCGCTTCGCCGGCCGGGATCGGCGCGTCTTCGGGAGACGCGCCTATCACCAGCAGGCGATGCAGTTCACCAGTGAATTTCGCGAAACGCTGCAGGCACTGCCCGACGATATGCGGCCGCCCGGTGGTGGCGATTGCGACGACGATCTTCATGCCGCTAAGCCGGGCTCTGCGCCGCGCGCCAATGCCGCTGCACTTTCTCGTAGACGGCGGCGACGGAATCGAGGTGGCGATCGAGCGTCAGCGGCGCCGCCCAATAGCGCGCATAGGCCGCCTCCGCCATCCGCCGCGCAAGGCCGTCGTCCTTGAGACGTGTGATGGCCGCCGCGAGCGATTGGGCGTCGGATGATTTGAACCAGATGCCAGTTTCGCCGTCGACGACGGCCTCGCGACCGGCGCAAAGTTCGCTGACGATCACGGGCGTGCCGAGCGCCAGCGACTCATAGACGGTGAGCGGCTGGCCCTCATACCAAACGGAAGGGAAGACGAGGGCCCGCGCGGCGCGCAGCGCCTCGCGCACTTCCGAAGGGGTCCGCCAACCCAGAAATTTCGCTTCCGGGAATTCTTTTTCGAGCCCTTCGCGCTCGGGGCCATCGCCGATGAAGACGGGCGTGACGCCTGCAAGGCGCGCGCCTTGGGCGAAATAACGCGGTCCCTTTTCCGCCGAGAGGCGGCCCACGAAGACGAAATCCGCCGGCGCATGGTCGCCCTTCGGTCCCAGGTCCGAGACATCGATCGGATTGCCGACCTCATAGAAGACGGCGTCCTTCGGCATATAGGGCGCAATAACCTCGCGCTGCAGCTTCGAGATGGAAATGATGTGGCGCGCCGTCTCATAGAGGCCGCTCGCATAGAGCATCAGCGCATGGCGCCCGATGCGCATCAGCTTGCGATGGTATCCGCGTGAGTCGCAGTTATGCGCGATGCATCCGAGCGACATGGCTTTGTAGTCGCAGTTGCGCGCCGCGCCGTAGTCGTAAAAACCGCCATTGGGGCAGGCGAGATAAAATTCATGCAGCGTATGAACCACCGGCAGCCCCGAGCGCCTCAGCGCCCGGCCGATCGAGGGCGAGAGCGCCTTGGCCCAGCCATGCACATGGACGATCGTCTGGGCGGGATCGCAAGAGGCGAGAAGACCGGCGAGCCCATGCTCCGCCGCCGCGTTCCAGAGCCATTGGGCGCCAAAACGCGCCAGGGAAGGTGCAGACATCACGTCCGCTTGATCGAGCAGCGTCACCGAGACGCCGGCCTCGACGAGGCTTGGCTCAACCGGGCCGACTGCGGAAAAATAATCGACGCGATAACCGCGCCGCGCAAAGCCCTTGGCGCTGTCTATGGCGACCTTGGCGAGGCCGCCGTTGATATGCGCGTGATCGGTCACGACAATGATGCGCATGGTCACTTGATCACGAGCTTTCTGGCGACGGCGGAATGGGCAAGGGCCGAGGAGGCCGCAGCTTACGGCTCCGCTCTTGCGCAAGCGTTAATCGGCCGCTCGAGCGCCGCGCAATAGGGATACAGACTTAACCAAAATCTGGTTCAATGGGCGCGGGGCGCAGATCGCGCCGCCGCCATACAGCCGAGATCCTGCAGATGATTGCTCGCGCCGATGTTGATCAGGCTCTTCGCATGACCCTCGGAAAGGCCGCGTCGAGCGATCCGGCGGCGGCTTTTGAAGCGTTTGGCGTTTCGGAAAAGGGGCTTTCCGAGGACGAAGCGGCGCGCCGCCTCAGGCGGCATGGACCCAACCGCGTCGCCAGCGAGGCTGGCGGCGGCGTCTTTCGGGAATTGGCGCGCCACGTCTTCAACCCGCTGAATGGCCTTCTGCTGACGCTCGCCGTGGCCTCGTGGGCCTTGAGCGACCATCGGGCGGCGATCGTCATCTCGGCGATGGTGGTCCTCAGCGTGCTTCTCGCCTTCGTGCAGGAGCATCGCTCCAACGCCGCCGCCGCGAAGCTGCGCGCCATGGTGCGCACCCACGCCTCGGTTCGCCGTCCCCAGCGCGCCGATGGAGACGATCCATTCGTCGAAATCTCGCTCGAAGAGTTGGTTCCCGGCGATATTGTGCGGCTTGCCGCTGGCGACATGATACCCGCCGACGTTCGCTTGCTGACGACGAAGGATCTCTTCGTCAATCAGTCCCCCTTGACCGGCGAGTCGATGCCTGTCGAAAAATTCGCCCACACCGTCCCAGCGACGATAGACGTTTTGGAAGCCGACAATATCGCCTTCATGGGCTCGAATGTCGTGAGCGGCTATGGAGAGGCAATTGTTGTCGTAACTGGGGGTCACACTTATTTCGGCGCTATCGCGGACCGGATTGCGGAAGCCGACGCTTCGACGGCGTTCGACGAGAGCGTTCGCAAATTTACCTGGCTGATGATCAGCTTTATGGCTGTCATGGCGCCATTGGTATTTTTCGTTAACGGCTATTTGAAGGGCGATTGGCTCGGCGCCTTTCTCTTCGCGATTTCAGTCGCCGTCGGCCTGACGCCCGAAATGCTACCGATGATCGTCACCGTCAATCTCGCCAAAGGCGCAATCGCGATCTCCCGCGAAAAGGTGATCGTGAAGCGTCTCAACGCCATTCAGAATTTCGGCGCGATGGATGTGTTGTGCACCGATAAGACCGGCACGCTGACGCAGGACCGCATCATCCTCAAGCGCCACCTCGACATCTATGGCGAAAACTCCGACCGCGTCTTGGAGTTTGCTTATCTCAACAGCCATTTCCAGTCTGGCCTGCGCAATCTTCTCGACATCGCCGTCCTTCAACACGCCGAGATCGAGGCGCGCCTCGCGCCACAGCATAGTTTCAAAAAGATCGACGAGATTCCGTTCGACTTCGAGCGCCGACGTCTCTCTGTCGTGGTGGAGCGCGACGATGGCGAGCGGCTATTGATCTGCAAGGGCGCCGTCGAGGAAATCTTCGCCGTCGCGACCCGTTTCGAAACCGTCGAGACAGAAGGCGCGCTCGATTCCTCGCATATTGAAGCCGCCAAGCGCGAAACGGCGAGCCTCAACGCCGATGGCTTCCGGGTCATCGCGGTCGCCTATAAGCCGGCCTCACGCGAGCAGAGCGTTTTCACGCCCGCCGACGAAAAGGAGCTGACGCTCCTCGGCTATATCGCCTTTCTCGATCCGCCGAAAGACAGCGCCGCACAGGCAATCGCCGATCTGCACAGCGCCGGCGTCGCAGTGAAGATCCTGACCGGTGACAACGACATTGTGACGCGCAAGATCTGCCATGATGTCGGGTTGGAAATCGAACGCCTCGCGCTCGGCGCCGAGATCGAGGCGATGGATGACGCGACGCTCGCAGCTTGCGTCTCCGATATCACGGTCTTCGCCAAATTGTCGCCGCCGCAGAAAGCGCGCGTCGTGGCCGCGCTACGCGCCAACGGCCACGTCGTCGGCTATCTCGGCGACGGCATAAATGACGGGCCGGCGTTGAAAGCGGGCGACGTCGGAATTTCGGTCGATTCCGCGGTCGATATCGCCCGCGAGTCGGCGGATATCATCCTGCTCGAAAAGAGCCTTGCTGTGCTCAACGACGGCGTCGTCGAAGGTCGGAAAGTCTTCGCCAATATTCTCAAATATGTCCGCATGGGCGCGAGCTCCAATTTCGGAAATATGTTCAGCGTGCTCGGCGCAAGCGTCTTTCTCCCTTTTCTGCCGATGACGCCGATCCAGATTCTCACCAACAATCTTCTTTATGACTTGTCGCAAACCACAATCCCCACCGACAATGTTGACGAGGATTTCATCGCGCAGCCGCGCAAATGGGACATCGGCGGAATTGCGAGATTCATGCTCTACGTCGGCCCCGTCAGCTCCATCTTCGATTACGCCACCTTCATTTTAATGACTACGGCCTTTGACGGCTGGGAGAATCCTTCGCTCTTTCAGACAGGATGGTTCATCGAATCTCTCTTTACCCAGACGCTCATCATCCATGTCATCCGCACGAAGAAGATCCCGTTTATCGAAAGCCGGGCGAGCACGGCGCTGCTGCTGACGACGATTCTGGTCTGTCTCATTGGCGCGGCGCTACCTTATTCGCCCTTCGCGCCTGCCTTCGGCTTTGTGCCCTTGCCGGCGTCCTATTGGCCGGCGATCGGCTTCTTCCTCATCAGCTACGCCATTCTCGCCCATATCGCCAAGACGGCCTTCTTCGAGCGCTTCGAAGATTAGTCCACGCAAGCGCAGCGGGAGGCAAAGAGGCGCCCGCCTGCTTGGCCGGGAACAAAAGCGCGATCGAGGAAATTTAAAAGCTTCCTAGACGTCTTTCCACTCGGAGGACGCCGATGCGGCGCATGCTCCTTATCGCTTTCGTCTTCGCCGGCGCGCTTGCCCTTGCTGGCGCGCTCGCGCTCACGCAGCATCCGCGCGAGCCGCAGCGCGCCAGAAGCGCGGCCGAAATAGAAGCGATCCTGAAGGATCTGCGGGCGCCGGAAGATTTCTCCATTTTTCTTTATGCGCGCGCGCCAGGGGCGCGCACTCTTGCCGTGGGCCCCAGAGGCAAAGCGATTTTCATCGGCACCGGCGTCGAGAACGTCGTCTACGTGCTGACGTCCGGCGCCGGCCGCGCGGCCAATGTCGAGCGCCTCGAACTGGCCTTCACATTCGATCTGCCGCACGGCTTGTGCTTTTCGCCGGAGGGAACGCTCTTCATCGTAGAACGCAACCGTGTTTTGAGTATCCCGAAGGCCGAAGAGGAATGGCGCCGGCCACATGCACGCATTGTCGTCGCGAAGGGCGAGCTCATACCGCGCCAGGAGGAAAGCGACGGCCATACGTTGCGCGTCTGCCGCGTGGGGCCGGATGGCAAGCTTTATATATCGCTCGGCCAGCCCTATGACGTCGCGCCGAAGGAAAAGCTCACTTTCTACGAGCGCACGGGCGTCGGCGGAATCATCCGCATGAATCCCGACGGCTCGCGACGAGAAGTTTTCGCACGCGGCGTGCGCAATTCGGTGGGCATGGATTTCAACCCCGCCGATGGGGCGCTTTGGTTCACTGACAATCAGACGAACGAGATGGGAGACGACAAGCCGCCCGGCGAATTGAACCGCGCGCCGATCCCCTGGCTGCACTTTGGCTTCCCCTGGTATGGGGGCGGGCATGTGCGCACGGTGGAATATGCGTCGGACGAGCCGCCGCCCGGCGTCGTCTTTCCGGAGGTGGAGGAAGAAGCCCACGCCGCCGACCTCGGCATGGTTTTTTACACGGGCGAGACTTTCCCGAAAAAATACCGGGGCGGCATTTTCTCGGCGCAGCACGGCTCAGGCGCCCGGACGCAGCCGGTCGGCGCGCGGCTGATGTTCACGCGCCTCGGCCCGGACGGAACCGGCGGCGTCAGCGAACCCTTCGTCGAAGGCTGGAACAAGGGCGTCATGCCCTATAGGGGCACGCCGGTCGACGTGGCGCAGACGCCGGGCGGCGATCTTCTTGTCACGGATGACGAGAATGGCGCCATTTACCGGATCAGCTACCAGCGCTCTATCATCGCGGGGCAATGAGGCGCGGGATTGCCGAACGGCAGGCGCGGGGCCATTTGCTTGCTAAAGCAATCGGAGCAGAACGATGCAAGTGGCGATCAGAAAGGCCGACGAGCGAGGGATGGCCGACTTCGGCTGGCTCGACAGCCGTCACAGTTTTTCCTTCGGGCAATATTTCGATCCGGAGCACATGGGATTCGGCCCGCTACGGGTCATCAATGAGGATCGCGTCGCGCCCGGCGGCGGCTTTCCCACCCATCCGCACAAGGACATGGAGATCATTTCCTATGTGCTCGACGGCGCGCTGGCGCATAAGGACAGCACGGGCGTCGGCTCCATCGTCCGCGCCGGAGACGTCCAGCGCATGAGCGCAGGGACCGGCGTGCGTCACAGCGAATACAACGCCTCGGATCGCGCCCCCGCACATTTCCTGCAGATCTGGATTCTGCCGGAGCGCGACGGTCTCGCGCCGGGCTATGAGCAGAAGCGTTTCGGGCCGCAGGAAAAGCGCGGCCGCCTGCGCCTCATCGCATCACGCGACGGACGCGACGGCTCCCTCACGATCCATCAGGACGTCGACCTTTACGCGACGATGCTGGCCGCTGGCCAAAGCGTGTCTCACCAAGTGGAGCCCGGCCGGGCCGCCTGGGTGCAGGTCGCGCGCGGCAGGGTCTCGGTGAATGGCGCGCGCCTCGAGGCTGGCGACGGGATCGCGGTGAGCGAGACGGACGCCATTTGCCTCGAAGGAAGCGACGACGCTGAGGCGCTGGTCTTCGATATGGCAATGTGAGGCGGGCTTGCGGGCCTCACTCCAAATGCGCCGGCGCCTCGAAGGTCTCCTTATCGGTGACGATCGTCAGCGTGACGTTCGCGCTCTTGGGCTTGGGGCCGGTCGAGAACAGCGTCAGCGCAAAATCGGCCCCTTCGCGCTTGCTCTCGATGAAGAGCGGCTCGGGGACTTCGGCGAAAATGTCCTGGACCTTGCCAGGCCCAGCGACGCTCAACCGCCAGGACTCGCCATCCTTCTTCAACGCCAACCGTTTGGCGGCTTCGGCGCCGCTGATCTTCACGGGAACGCGCTTCTCGGCGGCGGCGATCGCGGCTGCGAAGGGCGAGGCGCCCGACTGCGGCAGGGCGAGGGTAAGCGAGGCCTTTGCTGGCAGGCAAATCTTGCCGCAGGCCGCGTAGTCGAGGTCGAGGGAGAGCGTCGCTGGCGCCTTCGGGTTCTTCGGCGTGATTTTGAGCGGGAAAATCACGGTCTCGTCATAGCCGGCGACGACCGTGCCGGCTTCGTCCAAATGCTTGGGCGTCGGGAAGGCCGTTTCGACCTTGGCGACATTGGCCGACTTCGAGAAATCGAAGACGGGGGGCGAGCCCGCTTCGCCGGGCTGGCGCCAATAGGTGGCGGTCTTGGGAGCGAGGCTGATTTCGACGCCCGCGCGATAGGCGCCGCCTTCCAGCGGGCCAGCGGAGAGCAGCCTGACCGCGGAGACAGTTCCCGTGGCCGGCGCTGTCGCAAAAGCCGGCTCCGCGGCCTGCGCCGGCGCCAATGCGAGCGCGGCGGCGAGCGTGGCCGTGAAGGGGAAAAAGGCGCGCATCTTCAGCTTTGGCGTTATCATCAGCTCTGGCTTCCGGTCGGTCGAGGCGATTTATCCACGCCGCTTGTTAAGGGGGCGTTGCGGGCGTAGCATGAAGCTATGAGTAGGTTGCGACCCAAGCAAGTTTCCGAAGAGTATCCCGCTGGCGACGTTCGAACCCCCGGCCGCCGATATCTGGACGGGCAGCTCCTCGTCGCAATGCCCGGCATGACGGACGAGCGTTTCGCACGCTCGGTGATCTATCTGTGCGCGCATTCGGAAGAAGGCGCGATGGGCATCGTCGTCAACCAGCCGGCGCGGGTGAAGAATTTTCCCGATCTCCTCGTGCAACTGCAAGTGATCGCGCCCGAAGAGCGCATCAGCCTGCCGCGCGGCGCCGAGGAGATTCAGGTGCTTTCCGGCGGGCCGGTGCAAACCGACCGCGGCTTCGTGCTGCATTCGCCGGATTTCTTCCTCGATAACTCAACTTTGCCGATTGATGACGGCGTCTCCCTCACGGCGACGATCGACATTCTGCGCGCAATCGCAGCGGGCGAGGGGCCCGACCACGCGCTGCTCGCGCTCGGCTATGCCGGGTGGGACGCGGGGCAGCTCGAGGAGGAAATCCAGAAGAACGGCTGGCTGCACTGCCCGGCCGATCCGGCGCTGCTGTTCGACCGGGATCTGGGCGGCAAATATGTGCGCGCGCTGCGCTCCATGGGGGTCGATCTGGAGCGGCTGTCGTCCAGCGCGGGGCATGCGTAGCGTTTAGATGCGCGCCGAACAGCGCGCATCATCCTCCTTACGGCGCCGGATTGCTGTGGAGCTGGTGGATCGCGTCGATCCGCGCCTCGATCTCCGTCGTGATGTCGATGTCCTCCGAATCCAGGTCGGTTTTGAGCTGCGCCATTGTGGTGGCGCCGATGATATTCGAGGTCACGAAGGGGCGCGACGTGACATAAGCCAGGGCAAGCTGCGCCGGGTCGACGCCGATCTCCTTGGCGAGCGCAAGATAGGCGTCGATCGCCGCCTCGACCCCGGGCGTCTCGTAGCGTTGGCCGCGTTCGAAGAGCGTCGTACGGGCGCCCGGCGGTCTTGCCCCGCCCCGATATTTGCCGGTGAGATAGCCCTGCGCCAGAGGCGAATAGGCGAGGAGGCCGACGACCTCGCGCTCGGCAAATTCGGCGAGGCCCATCTCGAAGGTGCGATTGATCAGATTATAGGCATTCTGAATCGAGACGACCCTCGGGCCATGGCCGAGCTCCGCCGCCCGCAGGAACCGCGAGACGCCCCAGGGCGTCTCGTTGGATAGACCGATATGGCGGACCTTGCCGGCCGTCACCAGCTCGTTCAGCGCATCCAGCGTCTCTTCAATCGGGACTTCGGGGCGCTTGGAGGGGCGGCGATAGGTCGTCCCGCCTGCGCCCCAGAGGGGCAGAGAGCGATCGGGCCAGTGTAGCTGGTAGAGATCGACGTAATCGGTCTGCAGGCGCTTCAGCGAGCTCTCGATCGCAAAATGGATATTCTTGCGGTCGAGAACCGTGCCCCCGCCCGCTTCGCGCAGCCAATGCGCCTCCCCGCGCCCGGCGACCTTGGTGGCTATGATCACCTTGTCGCGGTTTTTGCGCGAGGCGAGCCAAGAGCCGATGATGCGCTCGGTCGAGCCTTGCGTCTCCGGACGCGGGGGGATCGAGTAGATTTCCGCCGTGTCGATGAAGTTGACGCCGCGCGATAAGGCATAGTCGAGCTGCGCGTGACCCTCAGCCTCGGTGTTCTGCTGGCCCCAGGTCATGGAGCCCAGACAGATGGCTGAGACGGAGAGATCGGTCGCCCCAAGTTTCCTGTATTCCATGTCGGCGCGCCTAACGGAGAAATTCGCTCGATTGCAGATTCATGCGCATTTCGAAGCTTTGGAATTGCGTGAAGATCGGAAGAAGCCAGGCCTTCAGAGCCGCACGCACGACGATGGATATATGGGATGGCGGCGCGCACAAAAAGGTCGACAGCGAGACATCGACGTCGTCCAGGGCCGCGGCGATGGCGCTCTCGAGCTTTGGGATCACCAGCTTCCCGCGCGCCGGATAGTGGGCGAGAATGTCCAGGGCTTCGGCGCGAAGGGGCGCGGCCCCCTCGTTATGGATGACCGTGAGCCACAAATTGGGCCAGGTGGTGTTCAGCAGCCGCGCATTGCTCGCGGCGGTCTGGGAACTGTCGGATTGGAAGAGAATGATCGGCTCGACGCCAGCGTTGCGCGCCTCTTCCAAAAAGCCGATTTCGGCGATAGTGGCGAAGAGCTGGTCGTAGGAGCGGCTCCAAACGTCGACAATCTTGGGAGCGTCGTCGGCGACCAGCAGGCGGTCGAATAGAGAAATCTGACCTTTGACGTCGCCTATATCGACCACGCGGGCGACGCCCGGAAAGCGCAGAGCGTAGTTGGGCTCGCGCGAATCCGTGTCGAAACCTTCGACAGGGACCCCGCGCGAGAGATAGTAGTCGGTCAGCAGCCGCGCCGCGGTTGTCACGCCAGTGCGCGAATGCGGCGAGCAGACAAAGTAGATGAGGGTGCGGCGACTCATTTCATCCTCTTGACGAGGGCGGCGCCGCCTTCGTCTCAACGTCCCTTGGCCACGCCCGTCGTGATGAGATCGAGAAGCCCGACTCGCTCGAATTCGTCCGCGACTCTCGCGAGCCAGGTGCGCACGTAACCGCGCAGGACGAAGGAGTGATCCGCAGGTTCGCCTTCCGCCGTCTGGTTGGCGATAAAGGTCGAATAAGGCGTCCCCGCGATCTCGACCTGTTCATAGGCCAATTCGCCGAGCTTCGGGATGGTGATCTCGCCCGTGGTGTTCACGTCCTCGAAATATTTCGAATGGGTCTGAGGGTTCCATTCGAAGAAGGTCGTGTCGTTCACATGGTTCTTCACCATGAAGTAATTGGCGTCCGACATATAGGGCGCGATCTCGGCGATTTCGTCGAGCGAGGCGATCGAGGGGCCAATCACGTGGAGCAGGATGAAGCGGAATTCGCCCGCCTTCACCGCGTCGAAGAAGCCGATCTCGTCGAGCGCTTCGAGCGCGGGGCTCAAGCCGCCCGCGCGCACGTCGATGATGCTGACCTTCGCCTCCGACGAATTGAGCGTGTCGATGATCTTCATCTGATCGGCGGTCGACGTCAGATCGACGATCATCGTCTCTTCCGGATGGAAGCGATATAGAGTCCCGCGCGGCGTCTCCGTGTCGAAGGCGCGGGCGTCTAGGCTGTTGAGGGAAAGGAAGTCGAGAACGGCGCGCGCGATCGTCGTCTTCCCGACGCCCCCCTTGTCGGCGCCGACGACTATGACCGTTGGTCTCATAATCGCTCCTGCAGATTGCTGAGGCGGCGTGATCTCCCGCACGTCGCGACGCGGCTCCGGCTCCTTTTTCGGAGGCGGCGTTTCTTTGACGGTCTTTATCGGCCTTTTTACCATGAGGTCTCCTTGGCGATGAGCGCAGCCCGTTCGTCCACCGCTCCGATTGGTCACCTGATCCTTAACAAACATAGATTCTGGCCGCTTGTCATGTCCCAGCTGTGAAATTTGGCGGCTCCATATTTAACTGAAAATAAATGTTATTTATCTCTATATGGCAATTTTTAGAAGTGAATTGACTTACGTGCGATTTAGAGTATCTAACCGTTCGAAATACAGAACGCCACAGCCGCGGCGACCCCATTCCGCCTCAACGAAAAGCCCATGAGCATTGCCTTGGATATTGCCGTCGACCCGTCCCCTGTTCCGCTGGAGCCCGAGGCGCCGATCTTGCGCGTCGAGGACCGAAACGGCGTCGTTCACGAGCTCGCGGCCGTGGAAGGCTGGCGGCTGATGGAGATATTGCGCGATTACGGCATTGGCATGGAAAACACTTGCGGGGGCGCGCTGGCCTGCGCCGAATGTCACGTGGTGCTCGACGCCGAGTCGGCCGCTCGCGTGCCGCCGCCGCGTGACGACGAGCTGGAAAAGCTCGACGAGCTGCCGATGCTCTACGAAAATTCGCGGCTCGCCTGCCAGATCATCTGGTCGGACGAGATGAGCGGCCTTTCCCTCAAGCTGGCGCAGGAGACGTGATGTCGGCGCTCAAACATCCGCAGATTCTCCTTGCCTCCGACCTTGCCGACGGCGAGGTCTTGTTTCTGGGCGCCGAGGGCTGGGAGCGCGATCATCGGCGCGCCCGCGTCGCGCGCGACAAGGAAGAGGCCGCCGTGTTGGAGGGCGTTGGCAAGGCGGAGATCGCTAAAAATCGCGTCGTCGACGTCTATCTCGCCGACGTGGACGTCGGCGCGGATGGCGCTCCGACCCCGTTGCATTATCGCGAGAAGATGCGCCTCAAGGGACCGAGCGTGCGCCCCGATCTCGGCAAGCAGGCCAAAGGAGCCGCTTAGATGACCGCTCACGATCCCAGTCTCGCGCGGCCGAACACGCCGGTCACGACCTATCGCTACGATGAGTTCGACGCCGCCTTCGTGCGCGAGCGCGTCGCGGAGTTTCGCGAGCAGGTCCGCCGGCGTCTGGAAGGCTCGCTGACGGAGGACGAGTTCCGTCCCTTCCGCCTGATGAACGGGCTTTATCTGCAGCTCCACGCCTATATGCTGCGTGTCGCCATTCCCTATGGCACGCTGACGGCGCGGCAGATGCGCCGCCTTGCCGACATCGCCGACAAATATGATCGCGGCTACGGCCATTTCACCACGCGTCAGAACCTCCAGTACAACTGGCCGAAGCTGATCGACACGCCGGATATTCTGGAGGCGCTCGCGGAAGTCGAGATGCACGCCATCCAGACCTCCGGCAATTGCATCCGCAACGTGACCGCCGACCATTTCTCCGGCGTCGCGCCGGACGAGATCGAGGATCCCCGCGCGACGGCCGAATTCCTGCGCCAGTGGTCGAGCGCCCATCCCGAGTTCTCTTTCCTGCCGCGCAAGTTCAAAATCGCGGTGACGGGCTCCGAGCATGATCGCGCGGCGATCATGGTTCATGATGTCGGTCTGCGGATCATGACGAATGCGGCGGGCGATGTCGGCTATCAGGTGGTGGTCGGCGGCGGGCTCGGGCGCACGCCTTTCGTAGGCAAGGTTCTCCGCGACTATCTGCCGCGGGCCGATCTCCTCGCTTATCTCGAGGCGGTCATGCGGGTCTATAACCGCTTCGGCCGTCGCGACAATAAATACAAGGCGCGCATCAAGATCCTCGTTCACGAGAAGGGGATCGAGGAGGTGCGCGCCGCCATCGAGGCGGAATTCGTCGCGATGGATCGCGGCGTGTTCTCCTACGATCCCACCGAATTCGAGCGCATCGCCGCCTTCTTCACGCCGCCGCCTTACGAGGCGCTGCCCGCGGAGTCGGCCAAGTTGCGGGCCGAACGCGTCGCCCATCCGGCCTTCGGCAATTTCGTCGAAGTCAACGCCGCGCCGCACCGGGTTCCGGGCTACGCCATCGTCACCGTGTCGCTGAAGCCGATCGGCGGCATTCCCGGCGACGCCACCTCGCAGCAGATGCGCGTCCTGGCGGAGGCGAGCGAACGCTTCGGCTTCGGCGAGCTGCGGATTTCCCATGAGCAGAACGTCATTCTGCCGCATGTGAAGCAGGACGATCTTTTCGATCTGTGGAAGCTGCTCGATGGCGCGGGGCTGGCGACGGCGAACGCCGGTCTCGTCTCGGACATCATCTCCTGCCCGGGCCTCGATTACTGCGCGCTCGCGACGGCGCGCTCGATCCCGATCGCGCAGGCGATTTCCAAGCGGTTCTCCGATCTCTCGCGCCAGCGCCGGATCGGCAAATTGGGCATCAAGATTTCCGGCTGCATCAACGCCTGCGGCCACCACCATGTCGGCGCGATCGGCATTCTGGGGCTCGAAAAGAAGGGTCAGGAATCCTACCAGATCACACTCGGCGGCGATCCGACCTTCTCGGCGTCGATCGGCGAAATTCTCGGCCCCGGCGTCACGGCGGAGCAAGTGCCCGACGTGATCGAGCATATTGTCGATTTCTATCTGGCCGAGCGCCAGGAGGGCGAGACATTCATCGAAACATGGCGGCGCATTGGTCACGCCCGCTTCAAGGACGTGCTGCGGCGGGAGGGCGAAGATGGCGCTGATATCTGAAGGCCGCTTTATCGAAGACGCCTGGCGCCGCCTCGCCGATGAAGAGGCTCTGCCCAGGAGCGGCAAGGTAATCGTGTCGCTTGCGCGTCTCGAACATGCGGTCGCGCACCTCGAGGCGGGCGTGGCGCTCGGCGTCCTCGCGCCGAACACCACAGAGCCCGAGGCGCTCGCGGCCGCGCTGCCGCGCCTCTCGCTCATCTCCATCGTCTTTCCCGCCTTCGCCGATGGACGCGGCTTCTCGCTGGCGCGGCTCATCCGCAGGGCTGGCTTTACGGGCGAGCTGCGCGCGAGCGGGCGGCTGCTTGCCGACCAGTACCGCCATGCGCTCGGCTGCGGCTTCGACACGATCGAAATTCCCGACGATCTCGCCGAGCGGCAGGATGAATCGCAGTGGCAGGCAGAGCGCGCGGCGCATGCGCGCACCTATCAGCGTGGATTTGTCGCGCCGGGCTCCATCCTCGAAGCGCGGCGCAAGGCGGCGGCGAAATGAAGGCTTGGTTGCTTCGCCGGGGCTCCCTTTGGGCGCTCGATTCCCAATCGGGCCTTCGGTCCGCCGACACTTTGGGCGCGCTCAGATCATGAATCCTTCCATCCCGGAAATACTCGGCCCGCGCCTCGCGCCGCTCGATCTCGATCTCCGACTCAAGCTCGTCCGGGAGTTCATCCCCGGCCGCATTGTTTTCACGACGAGCTTCGGCGTCGAAGATCAGCTCGTCACACATTCGATCTTCACGCAGGGTCTCGATATCGATGTCGTGACGATCGACACCGGACGTCTGTTTCCCGAAACCTATACGCTCTGGGAGGAGACCGAAGCCCGCTACGCGCGGCGCATCCGCTCCGCCTATCCTCAGGCGGCGGCGCTCGAAGCGCTTGTTGAAGAACAGGGCGTCAACGGCTTTTACAAATCCGCCGAAGCGCGCAAGGCCTGCTGCCATGTGCGCAAGGTCGAGCCGCTTTCTCGCCTGCTGGCCGGCGTCTCCGGCTGGATCACGGGCCTGCGCGCCGATCAGTCCGCCGCGCGCGCGGAGGTTCCGCTGGTTGCTTTCGACGCCAATTACCGGGTGATCAAGATCAATCCTATTCTCGACTACAAGCGCGACGACATCGTCGCCGCGACCCAGGCGTTCTCAGTCCCCGTGAACGAACTCCACGCCAAGGGTTTCCTCTCCATCGGCTGCGCGCCCTGCACGCGGGCCATCGAGCCCGGCGAAGACGAGCGCGCCGGCCGCTGGTGGTGGGAGCAGGACGACAAGAAAGAGTGCGGCCTGCATGTGGGCGAGGATGGCGTCCTGCGTCGCGGCGCGGCGCCCGACTCCGCATCGCCGGAGGTCTTCGAATGAGCGCGCTTCCGACCCGTTCGCTCGGCCATCTGGATCGTTTGGAAGCCGAAAGCATTCACATCATGCGCGAGGCCGTCGCCGAATGCGAGCGGCCCGTGATGCTGTTTTCGATCGGCAAGGACTCTATGGCGATGTTGCATGTCGCCAGGAAAGCCTTCTATCCGTCGAAGCTCCCGTTCCCGTTGCTCCATGTCAACACGATGTGGAAGTTCCGGGAGATGATCGAGTTTCGCGATAAGATCGTCAAGGAATGGGGCCTGGAGCTCGTCGAATATATCAATCCCAAAGGGATTGAGATGAACATCAGCCCCTTCGTCCATGGCTCGAAGCTCCATACCGAGATCATGAAGACCGAGGGCCTTAAGCAGGCGCTCGACAAATATAAATTCGACGCGGCCTTCGGCGGCGCGCGTCGCGACGAGGAGAAGTCGCGCGCCAAGGAGCGCGTGCTTTCCTTCCGGACGGCGCAGCATCGTTGGGACCCGAAGAACCAGCGGCCAGAATTCTGGCGCCTCTACAATACCCGCAAGGCGCCGGGCGAGAGCCTGCGCATCTTCCCCATGTCCAATTGGACCGAAGCCGACATCTGGGACTATATCGCGCGCGAGAACATCCCGGTGGTGCCGCTCTATTTTGCCAAGGAGCGACCGGTGGTGCGCCGCAGCGGCACGCTGATCATGGTCGACGACGCGCGCATGACGCTCGAAGCCGGCGAGACGATCGAGCGCAAGATGGTGCGGTTTCGCACGCTCGGTTGCTATCCGCTGACCGGCGCCATCGAGAGCGAGGCGGCGACGCTCGACGAGATCATCACGGAGATGCGCGAAAGCCGCACCTCCGAACGGCAGGGCCGCCTGATCGACCAGGACGGCTCCAGCTCCATGGAGCAGAAGAAGCAGGAAGGATATTTCTGAGATGCAGGGCGTCGAGGTCATGGAAGCCCCCGCGCCGACGGTTGCGCGCATCCCCGCCGATAAACCGCTCCTGCGTTTCATCACCTGCGGCTCGGTCGACGACGGCAAGTCGACGCTGATTGGTCGCCTGCTTTACGACGCCAATCTCGCGCTGGACGACCTCATCGCGGCGCTCGAAGCCGACTCCAAGAAGCATGGCACGCAGGGCGACGATCTCGATTTCGCGCTGCTCGTCGACGGCCTCGCGGCGGAGCGCGAGCAGGGCATCACCATCGACGTCGCCTATCGCTATTTCGCGACCGACAAGCGCAAGTTCATCGTCGCCGACACGCCCGGCCACGAGCAATATACCCGCAATATGGCGGTCGGCTCCTCGGTCGCCGATCTCGCCATTCTGCTCGTCGACGCCCGCAAGGGCATTCTGCCGCAGACACGCCGCCACAGCGTCATTAACTCCATGTTCGGCGTGCGCCATGTGGTCGTCGCCGTCAACAAGATGGACCTCGTCGACTACAGCGAGGACGTATTTCGCGGGATCGTGGCGGATTTCCACGAATTCGCGAAGAATCTCCACTTCGCCTCGATCTATGTCGTGCCGCTTGTCGCCAAGGACGGCGACAATCTCGTTTGTGCGAGCAAAAATATGCCCTGGCACGACGGGCCGCCGCTCCTGACCTATCTCGAAGGCGTCGCGGTCGAAGACGTTATGCGCATCGCGCCCTTCCGCATGCCGGTGCAATGGGTCAATCGCCCGAATCTCGATTTCCGCGGCTTTTCTGGCTTCATCAGCGGCGGCAATATCCGCCCCGGCGACATTGTGCGCATCCTCCCCTCCGGGCGGGACACGCGCGTCTCGCGCGTCGTCACCTATGACGGCGATCTCGAGAGCGGCGTATCGGGCCAGTCGGTGACGATCACACTCGCGGAGGAAATCGACTGCTCGCGCGGCGATCTGTTGAGCTCGCCGGTCTCCCCGGCGCGGGTTGGCGACAGGCTGGAGGCGAAGCTCCTTTGGCTTGTGCGTGAGCCGCTGACAGCCGGCAAGAGCTATCTGCTCAAGATCGGGACGAAGGCGACGCCCGCGGTCATCAACGTCGTGCAGTCGCGCATCGAGATCGAGACCGGGCTCGCGACGCCGCTTGGCGGGGGCGAGACTCTCGCCTTCAACGAGATTGGAGAAGCGCAACTTTCGCTCGAGACGGTCGTCGCTTGCGATCCCTATGTGGAAAACCGCGAGACCGGCGGTTTTATCCTCATCGACCGCGTCACCAATGAGACGGTCGCGGTCGGAATGGTGAAGGATGTTTCGGCCTCCAGCCGCCGTGTGGCGGCGCCTTTGACGGACGTCAGCTATGCGTCAATGGAGGGCGTCGCGCTCGATCAAGAGACCTTGCTGTCGACCCCCAAGCGCAGTCTGCTGAAGGCGGCCTCCTGGCTGGTTCCGGTGAGCTTGGTGAGCTTCGTCGTCGCCAACGCCTTTTTGGGCGACGCCGTTCTGTCGCTCGAGATCGCCGGCACACAAACGATAGCGGTCTTTGCGCTGTCGTATTTACATGACCGCTTTTGGACGCGCTCGACCTTCGGTCTGGAGAGCCAAGAGCGTCCGAGCCGGGTGGACGATCCGGGGATTTGAGTCGGGGCGCTACGCGCCATGCCGGCTTTGCCTTCTTATGAGGGCTGGGGACGGTCGCGCAGCCAAAGCTCGAAGCAGGAGTGCGCCCTCTCGGCCCAAAACTCGGGCGATCCCTCCCGCGTGACGCGCACATGGTAATGTTGCGGGGGCACGAAAACGCGATTGGTGTCCGCAAAGCGCCCTTCGTCGATGCGGTCGACCCACACCACGAATGCCGGCCCAAAAGCCTTGCGAGTTTGCGGCGTCGGGCACACGAAGTCCGCAACGGCGATATGTCCCGCCTCGGTCACTCGATCACACAGCCAGCCCATGCGCCGGGCCTGCTCGAGACGGTCTTCGAGAGAAAATCCGAGTTCCTTGTTCAGGTTTTGGCGGACAGCATCGGCGTTGAAATGGACCGCCTTGAGCCTCGGGACGAGGACTTGCGCCAATGTGGTTTTGCCGGCGCCGGGAAGCCCCATGATGAGGATCTTTCCGGCGAAAAACGACTGGCTTCCTTGGCGAGTCTCGATGCGCTCTCCGGCGCTTTTGAGGTTCTTAAGCTTATCAAGTGGATTGGAATCGGTTTTCATCCAAGCGGTCTCTCTTTGACCGCGGCTTAGCAATCCTTTGACGCGCCGCAAGTCATGATTCACCCCCCGAGCGCTCCAAGACAGACCTTCAAAGCTTCGTCCAATAGGCGGCTTATTGTCAATCAATCCGGCGCGGGGCGCCGGATTTGCCGCAGCAGGGAAAAGGCGGCCGCCTTGTCCTGCCGTCGCATCCGGCATGATCCGCGCCTCTCGCTCACCGGGCTATTTTCTTGCAGCCGAGCGCCTTAATCCGTATCTGAGCGCAAAACCGCCGCTTTACCCGTCGAGAGGCGGGCTCCTTATCCCGCTTCGGAGCCGCTCGGAATGGGGTATAAGACCGGCGCATCTTTCCGAGATCTCTCCGTCCCCCGACGCCAAGGCGGCATTCGCGCAGTATCGATAGCGCCGAGCCGAGGGACAGCGTAGGAGCCATTATGAACAAGCCCGTAAGCCCGGATCATTTCGACGCGCCCGCCGCGGCCATGTTCGAGCGCTATCGCCGCGCCGATTCGCCGAAGCTGGCGATCTGGAACGACACGCTCGAACTCCTTCTCGCGCATCGCTCGCATCGCAATTATCTCGATCAGCCGCTGCCGCCCGGTGCGCTCGAAACCATCGCTGCGGCGGCGCAGTCCGCGTCGACCTCCTCCAACCTGCAGGTCTGGAGCGTCGTCGCCGTCGAGGACGAGGAACGCAAGAATCGCCTCGCCGACCTCGCAGGCGGCCAGCAGCATATTCGCGACTGCAAGCTCCTGTTGATCTGGCTTTGCGACCTCGCGCGGCTCGAAAATCTCGGCAAGGAGAGAGGCCGCGACGCGGCGGCGCTCCACTATCTCGAAATCTTCATGACCGGCGTGGTGGACGCCGCGCTCGCCGCGCAAAATGCGGTGGTCGCGCTCGAATCCATCGGGCTTGGCTGCTGCTATATCGGCGCCATGCGCAACAAGCCGGAGGAGGTTGCGAAAGAGCTGAACCTGCCGCCCAACGTCTTCGCGGTCTTCGGCATGACCGTCGGCGTCCCTGACCCGGCCGCAAACGCCGGCGTCAAGCCGCGTCTGGGTCAGGCGGCGGTGCTGCACCGCGAGCAATATCAGTGGGGCGACGCGCAACGCGAGGCGATCGAGACGCTCGATACGGTCTTCAAGGACTTCCAGAAGGAGCAGGGACTGCCTGAGCAGGGCTGGATTCGGCAGGTGCTTTCGCGCGTGCGCGGGACCGATGCGATGAGCGGGCGAGATCGTCTCCGCGAGGCTCTGAAGGCGCTCGGCTTCGAATTGCGTTAAACCGACCACGACATTGGCGAGGGCGGCTTCTCGCTTCCTCCAGCGACAGGCGCTCTTGTGACCCTTACCCTCGACAGACCCGCGGCAATTTCAGTCGACGGCGACCGCGTGGTCGCCAAAGTGGCCTGGCGGCTGGTGCCGCTTCTCGCCGCGGGTTTCTTCGTCTCCTATCTCGATCGGGTAAACGTCGGCTTCGCCGCGCTCACCATGAACAAGGAATTGGGCTTCACGCCCGAGTTCTACGGTTGGGCGGCGGGCGTCTTTTTCATCGGCTATTGCCTCCTTGAGGCGCCGAGCAATTACGTCCTGCACCGCGTCGGCGCGCGGCTATGGCTCGCGCGCATCATGGTGAGCTGGGGCGTCATCGCCGCCGCCACAGCTTTCATCTGGAACGAGGACAGCTTCGTTGTTCTCCGCTTGCTCTTGGGCGCGGCGGAGGCCGGCTTTCCGCCAGGCGTCATTCTTTATCTCACTTATTGGGTTCCCGCCGCGCAGCGCGCGCGCATTCTGGCGGGCTTCCTGATCGCCGTGCCGCTCGGTAGCGCGATCGGTTCGCCGATCTCGGGCGTGATCCTCTCGACCATGGACGGCGTCGCGGGCATGTCTGGTTGGCGCTGGCTCTATTTTCTGGAGGCGTTGCCGTCGATCGCGCTCGGCTTTGTCTGCCTCTTTTATCTTCCCGATCGTATCGCCGACGCCAAATGGCTCGCCCCGAACGAGCGCCGCTGGTTAGAGGCCGCGCTGGCGCGCGAGGCGCCGGCGCATGAAGAGAATTACTGGCGGGCGCTGGTCGACCCTCGCATTCTGATTATGGGGGTCGCCTATTTCGGGCTGGTTCTCGCGCTTTATGGGCTGAGCTTCTGGCTGCCGCAGATCATCAAGGGCTTCGGCGCGAGCATCCTCGCCGCGGGCTTCCTCGTCGCCATTCCCCATGGCTGCGCCGCCGTGGCGATGCTGCTTTGGAGCCGCTGGTCGGATCGGCGAGGCGAGACGATCGCCCACACGGCGATCGCCGCGATCCTGGCGAGCGTCGGCCTTGCATGCGCGGCCTATGCGCCGACGCCTGTTTTGGCGATGGTCGCGCTGACTGTCGCGGCTGTGGGGTCCGTCGCGACGCTGCCGACCTTCTGGAGCTTCTGCACATTGGCGATGGGCGCGACCGATGCGGTTGTGGGCGTCGCGCTGATCAACTCCATCGGCAATCTCTCGGGGCTGGCGGGGCCTTATTTCATGGGTGTCGTCAAAAGCGCCACGGGTGAATTCTCAGACGCCCTGCTGGCCCTTGCTATGGGCCCGCTGCTCGGGGCGGCGATAATCTGGCGGATTGGGCGAGCTTCGTATCGCGGCGGCGCCACCGATACGTAATTCCTCCCTGGGAGGGGCTAAGGGAGTCACATACCTTGGGGGCGTCATGGCCGGGCTTGTCCTGGACAAGCCCGGCCATGACGGGACGCGATCAAGGTAAGGCCTACCCCTCGATCTCCTCGCGTTTGATTTCGAGCTCCAGCCATTGCTCCTCGGCTGCGGTGAGCTCGTTCTCCACCGCAGCAAACATCTCGCTCGCCTTCGCAAATCTCCCCGGGTCCTTCGCATAAAGCTCAGGATCGTCGAGCAGCGCCTGCAACTTTGTGCGCTTGACCTTCAGCTCCTCCATTTTGGCGGGCAAGGTCGCCAGCGCATGCTGCTCCTTGAAGGAGAGTTTCGCTTTTGCGGGCTGCCTTTCGGTGGGCTTTTCTTTAACCGCCCTCTCTTTCGGCGCCTCGCGCATTTCGGCGCCGCGGGCCTCGACGCCCTTGCCGCGCTGCGCAACCATATCGCTGTAGCCGCCGGCGTATTCGACCCAGCGGCCGGCTCCGTCGCTCATCAACACGCTCGTCGCAATGCGGTCGAGAAAGTCGCGGTCGTGCGAGACGACGATCAGCGTGCCGGGGTAATCGGCGAGCATCTCTTCCAGAAGATCGAGCGTCTCCAGGTCGAGATCGTTGGTAGGTTCGTCGAGCACGAGAAGGTTGGAGGGCTTCGTAAGGGCGCGCGCAAGCATGAGGCGGCCGCGTTCGCCGCCGGAGAGCTTGCCGATCGGCGTCCTCGCCTGCTCGGGCTTGAAGAGGAAGTCCTTCATATAGCCGACGACATGGCGCCGTTCGCCATTGATCTCGACCATGTCTGAGCCGCCGCCGGTAAGCGCGTCCTGCAGGGTGGTGTCCGGCTTGAGGCTGGCGCGGCTCTGGTCGAGCGTCGCCATTTCCAGTCCGGCGCCGAGCCGCACCTTGCCGCTGTCAGGCGGCAGACCCCCGGTCAACAGGTTGATGAGCGTCGTCTTGCCCGCGCCATTGGCGCCGACGACGCCGAGCCGGTCGCCGCGCAGGATGCGCGTCGTGAAATTCTCGACGATCACGCGCTCGCCGTAGCTCTTGCTGATCTTGACCGCCTCGATGACGAGCTTGCCGGAGACATTGGCCTCGCTCGCCTCAAGCTTCACCTCGCCCGTTGGCATGACGCGGTTTCGGTGCTCGGCGCGCAGCGTATGCAGCCCCGCGAGACGCTTGACGTTGCGCTTGCGCCGTCCTGAGACGCCATGGCGCAGCCAATGTTCCTCATTGGCGATCTTACGCTCGAGCTTATGAGCCTGCTTTTCTTCCTCCTCCAGCTCGCGGTCGCGCCAGGCCTCGAATTCCTTGAAGCCGCGCGCGAGATGTCGCGCCTGGCCGCGGTCGATCCACAAGGTCTCGCGCGTCAAATCCTGCAGGAAGCGGCGGTCGTGGCTGATGATGACCATCGCCGAGCGCAGGGAGCCGAGCTTTTCTTCGAGCCAGAGGATCGTCGGCAGGTCGAGATGGTTCGTCGGCTCGTCGAGCAGGAGAATGTCTGGCTCGGGCGCGAGCACGCGGGCGAGCGCGGCGCGGCGCGCTTCGCCGCCCGAAAGTTTTGACGGGTCTTCCTCGCCCGTGAGGCCAAGCTCGAGGAGGAGCGCGCTTGCGACATGCGGATCGTCGAGCGGCCCGAGCCCCGCCTCGACATAGGCGGCGGTGGTTTTGAACCTGGAGAAGTCCGGCTCCTGCGGCAAATAGCGCAGCGAGGCGCCCGGCTGCAGGAAGCGCGTTCCCGCGTCTGCTTCCAATTCGCCGGCCGCGATCTTCAGAAGCGTCGATTTGCCCGAGCCGTTGCGCCCGACGAGGCAGATGCGCGCGCCCGCCGCGACCGACAATTCGACCCCTTCCAGAAGCGGCTTGCCGCCGAGGGTGAGCATGACGCCCTGAAGGGCGAGAAGGGGAGGGGGAGCCATTGCGCGAACCGGATGTTGCCTCTGCGGGAGAGGCTTTTTCCACCGGCGCGCGGCATTTGTCACGAATTTACTCAGGCGTAGGTGCGGGGCCCAGCGTCATTGGCAGGTTTTTTGCGCAAAAGCGTCGTGCTGTTTGGCGGGGAATTCCCGAAGAACCTAATCAACCATTCTGGCAAGCCAACGAATGGTTGATCAGGCCCGAGTGTTGGGGAACTTAAGCTCAGCGCGTCGCTTGCTCTTCAAGCCGCCATCTTGAGCGTTTGGGGAGGTTCTTCGGCGTCTGGCGTCGAGGAGCCGTTCTCCTCGGATGGCTTCCTCCAGGTGCAAATCAGCCGACCCGTCGCCGGATCACGCGACCAGACGCTGATAAGCCGCTCGCGGCGGAAGACGGGAATGTGCTCCTCGCGGAAGCCCAGGACAACAGCGCCCTTTGCAACTGGGCGCGACGAAAAGATTTTAATGAGCTTGTTCATTGCTCATCTCCTTGGCCGTTTTGAAGGGCACGGCCCGGAGCATGAGCGGCAGGCAGGAGCTTTAGGCTCTTACAACGCCTCTCACGCGGCCCCCGAGACCGCGCCGATGGATGTCGATTTTCCATGGCGTCGTTCGCGCAGACGAGGCTGCGGGCGCGTCGCCGAAGCTGCTACTGCCCATTTGTCTTTCTTGGGTTGTGGAAGAGGCGACGGGCATGCGCCCGCCGTCTTCGCGCGATATGGTTCTAACTGGCGGAGCTGTCAAGCGGAAAGCAGATTGCCGCAAGCTCTGACGTGATGCGGTCTCTAGCCTCCGAGGCCCAGCGCTTTCCGCACCCGCGCCGAGTAGCCGTATAGATCCGGCCGCTGCACCAGCCGTCCCATATCGTCCACATAGGCGGTGAAATAGACGATATGCACCGGCAGGGGCTTGGAGAGGTTGATGTAGCGCTCGCTGGGGCCGACGAGCTTCTTCACCCGCTCCTCCGACCAGCCCGGCCCAAGTACGGCTTCCGCCAGAGCGAAGGGCTGATCGACGCGCATGCAGCCATGGCTAAAGGCGCGGTGGGACGCCGCAAAAAGCCCGCGCGACGGCGTGTCGTGCATGTAGACAGCGAAATCATTGGGGAAGACGAATTTGATGCGGCCGAGCGCGTTCTTCTCGCCCGGCGGCTGGCGCACCACCATCTGGCCGTTGCGATAGGAAACCTGATAGCCGTCGCCGACCCCGCCGTGCCATTCCTTCTGGATGATCGACTGCGGCACATACCAGGATGGGTTGACGATGATCTCCACCATCTCGTCGGAGAAGATGGGCGTCGGCGTTTGCTCCTTGCCCACGATCACGCGCGCGCGATGGGTCACCGCGCCATTGCGGATGACCGCCAGCTCGAAATCGGGGATGTTGACCTCGATGCGGTCGTCGCCCATGTCGCGCGGCAGCCAGCGCCAGCGCTCCATATTGGCGATAATCTCGTTCTCCAGCGCCGAGGTGGAGGGGCCGCCGAGCGTCTCCATGCGGCGGCGCTTCGATTTCACGGGCGGCAGCGCGTCGGTCTGCGCGAGGCCCTCCTCGACGGCGGCGAAGAGCGAATCGAGCGGCGGCGCACTGGCGCCGCGCGTCTTGAGCTCGACCAATTTCTCCCGCAGCTGCTGATAGCCGTAATGGGGCGGGTTGAAGCCCTGCAACGTCTCGCCCGCGCGATAGCCGGCGTCGGCGACGTCGGCCACGGCCTGCGCCGGATCGGGAAGCGCCGTTTTCGCGCCGATGAGACGGGAGAGCCGCTCGGGCTGCAGCCGCCCGCCGCGCGCCTGGAAGGCGTAGGTCGCGACAGCTTCGGAGAGCGCAAGCTCGGAGGCGGCGCCGGGCGCGCCCTTGTCGGCTTCGGGGATCGTTACGCCGCGAAGGTCCAGCCCGTCTTCATTCGCGGCGCGCAGGCGCGAGACCGCCGAAGCCGCGCCCTCGCGCCAGCCATTGGCGTCGGTCCAGAAGGGTTCGAATTTGCGCGTGACATAGGCCGCCGCGATCTTGGCGCGCATCGCCCGCCGCGCCGGGTTGCGGGTGGCCTCGGGACCAGAGGTCCAGTCCTGAAGCGCGAGCGCGAGCCCGCGCTGATGGTCGGGCAGCAGGCTCCAGGCGAGGTCGAGGCTGTCCGGCTCCGCGGGCTCGGCTTGCAGCTTCGCCGCCGTGACGGCCACGACCGGCGGCGCCTCCGGGGCTTCGAGTGGATCGAGCGCCGCCGCCGAGGGCTGCTTGGCGAGACCGGTCAGCGCGACGGAGGCGGGCGGCGCGAAAATATCGGCGCGGCGCGGCGTGGCCTCAGCCGGCGCAGCCGCGAGAACCGCGGCGATCGCCGCGGCGGAAAGGAAGAATCGGGCAATAGATATGCGAGCCTGCATGGGCTGCCCCTTAGAAACCGGGTGCGCGGCGCTGGTTTCATAAACCTGAATTATTAAGGATGTGGACGCGTCGCCGCCGGAGCGCCGCGCCAGGCTCCGTCACAATATCTAGCGCGAGGGCGGCAGGCTGTTAATCAGCGCACATGACGGCGGGCGGCCAGAATGTCGCAAAAAGAGACACTGTGGCGGGAGGGCAACATGAGGGAAGGGACGGGGTCGAGCGGAGGTGACGAAGGGGCGGCGTCCGCAATGCGCCATTTTGCGCCGCCTTAGGTTGTGGCGACACGTCATTTGACCCGCGGCGCGCCGTCGCCTTACTCATAAGTTATGGAAGGATACGGAACCTTCGAGAATTTCTCGTTGTTCGGCGGTCCGCTTCACCGTTTGGCGGGGCGCTTGGGTCTCGTCCACAAGGGGAGGAGCGCGTTTGCGCTGGGACTGGCGCTGGGCTTGCTGTCCTGGTCGATCCTGTTCGCGTTGGCGTTGATCGAGGGGGTAGGTTCCAAGTTTTTTTCGCTCTCGGTGATTGCCGCGCATGTTCGCCTGCTGATCGTCATCCCCTTGTTGTTCCTTTGCGAATCTTTGCTCGACGTTCGGTTGAGGGAGTTCGTCAGCCTGATCGTGCGTTCGGGCGTCGTTCCCAAGAATGCGCTGCCGGAGCTGGCGACTAAGATCGCGCGGACCAATCGGTGGCGAGACCATTGGCTTCCGGAAGCAATTTGCCTGCTGGCGACTGTGCTGTTGACTGTGATCGCGGCGCAGATGCGCCTCTCTGGAAGGACAACGGGATCGGAGCTCGGCTACGCCATCAGCGAATTTCGGCTGGCCGGCCTATGGTATTGGATGGTCTGCCTGCCGCTCGTTCGTTTCCTGTTGTTTCGGTGGCTCTGGCGGATCGCGCTTTGGTGGTGCTTCCTCTGGCGGCTGTCGAGACTGAAACTCCACCTCGCGCCAGCTCATCCAGATGGAGCCGCCGGGCTTGGATATCTGGAAGTCGCGCAGACCTACTTCACCCCATTGGTCCTCGCGATCTCGGCGCTTATGTCCGCATCGTTTGCGGAAGAGATTTCGTCTGGAATATCGGTTTTCGAGGCAATCTACCCCGCGCTCGCGATCACTCTGATCCTGGACCTTGTGCTGGTGTTGTTTCCCCCGTGTTTTTTCGCATTCAAACTCAGGGCTTGCCAAGAGAGGGGCTTAAGCGACTATTCGGTGTTGGCGGCGCGTTATGTCGGCGACTTCGACAGGAAATGGCTGAGCGCGCCCGACCAGGCGGAGCCTTTGCTTGGCACGGCCGATTTGCAGTCGCTGGCTGATTTGTCGAACAGCGTAGCAATCGTGCGCAATATGCGCCTGGTTCCAGTAAGCACGCGGCTACTAATAACCGTCCTGGTCGCTGCGTCGCTGCCGATGGTCCCGTTACTTCTATTCAAATACCCCGTCGCGGAGCTGGTCCAAAGGATTGTTAGCAAATTGGCTGGCCTATGAGAGCCTAAAGCTTAGTTTGCAAACGCAACGCCATGTAAGTCTCTCGTTGTTTGGCCGGGTTCCAGGGATCGATCAATTGCAGGTCGGCAGACAGGCGGAGCCAAGGCGTGATGGCAAAATTATAGAAAGCTTCCACGCCCCCCTCGCTGCGTCTCCTCAGATCAAGCGCCTCCAACGCACTCAGCAACGGCTTGGTCAGCCCATAGTGAAAGAAGCCGACGCCCCAACGGTCGTTCTCGCGCCCCTCGAGCAGGTTATTTCCCGCAAGGCCCACAAGAACGCTCCATTTGACCGGGTTGGGGTTTCCGTCAGAAAGGGTCCCGAGCGTAAACAGCCCCCAACCGACCGCCGGTTTATCTTTACTTTGAAAGAGGTTTTGCTGGAACGCGTAAGAACCGAACCAATATCCTTTCTTGGTAATCACGGAACCGCCTGCCGCCGCCAATAGGCGCTCCTGCGGGATGTCATTCAGGTCTATGCCACGCGCGTTGCTATAGGCGGCGCGGAGTGTATGAAACCCGCGAAGACCGAAAATCTCTATTGGAATGGTCGCCGAACCGCCAACCGCAACGCCTTTTTCGAAAGGGTGTTCGATGACTTGCGGATTCTGGGCGCTACGCGGATCGACGATCAGCAGCGTCAAGGTTGCCGGCGCGGTCTTAAACGTCACCGCGCCGCCGATCAGGTAGGGTGCGGAGACGACGACCCTGTCGGCCGCTCCGCCTCTGGCGGCGGTGTAGGCCACCCCGGTCGATGGCAAAGCGAAAGCCCTGTTCATGAAGGTGTCGATGCCGCCGCCGCCGAGGAGCGGCGTCTGGGATGCGAGCGTCATCATGTTGAACTTGCCCGCGCTGACGGAGATGTGCTCGCCGAAATCTTGCGTAACGCTGACGGAAAGCGCCGAATGGTAGCCTTGCTTATTCACGTAGGCTTGAGCGGTGTTGACGGGAAGGAGCGCGTTGTCCCTGCGGTTTATGTCATCGCCGAAATAATGCTCGTATTGCGCGCTGACGTGGAAGCCCGGCCACAGGCCGAGTTTCGCCGCATCGATCTTTAGGAAGGCGTCGACTTTGCCGCCATAGAACCATGTCCGACTCGCGTCGCCGGCAATCTGCCCTTGATAGAACTGCGTCACCCAAACATCGGGCGCGACGCCAAAGCGGCGCAATTGCGCCTTGGGGCCATCGGGCGTGTCGGTCAGGGAAGATTGCGTGGCCAAGGACGACAGCGCGTCTTCTGCGCGCGCATGGAATGTCGATGCCGCGAAAAGCACAGGTACAGCCAGCAGGGCCCTTGGAAGAGATCTTCTGATCACCAGGCTCTCCCGATTTGCGCCGCTCCGAGAACCCTACTGATAAATCAAAATGGTCCTTCTGATGGCCGGCCTGCTTGTATTTTTGGGATCGGCGTTACCTTTCGGCCACTACCCCGCCTGTAAAAAACTCTCCAGCACCATCTTCCGCCCGGCCTTGTCGAAATCCACCGTGCACTTATTCCCATCCACCGCCGCGACTGTGCCCGGCCCGAATTTCAGGTGAAACACCCGGGCCCCCGCGCCGTATCGCCCATTGGTCGATGAGCGGGCGACGACCTCGCCGTCGATCGTCATCGGCTGTTTGGCGCGCGGGCGCGACTCGCGCATTGGCTCGGCGCGCGGCGTCGCGGCGCCCGCCTTGGCGCGCTTCCAGCCCGGCGTCGAATAATCGGAGCCATAGACATCGAGATTGGCGAAGCGCGAGACCGCATAGCCGCCATATTGCGAGGCGCTCGGCGCCTCCACCACTTCGACATGGTCCGACGGCAGATTATCGACGAAGCGTGACGGCACGGTCGGCTGCCACAATCCGCGAATGCGGCGGTTGCTCGCGAAAAATATGCGCGCCCGGCGTTTCGCGCGCGTGATGCCAACATAGGCGAGCCGGCGCTCCTCTTCGAGCCCTGCGCGGCCCTGCTCGTCGAGCGAACGCTGATGCGGAAAGAGCCCTTCCTCCCAGCCGGGGAGATAGACGGTCTCGAATTCGAGACCTTTGGCCGCATGCAGCGTCATCACCGAGACGCGCGCCTGCTCCTTGCCTTCCTCGGTTTCCATGACGAGCGAAACATGCTCCAGAAAGGCGGCGAGGTCGGGAAACTCCTCCATCGCGCGCACGAGTTCTTTCAGGTTTTCGAGCCGTCCGGCGGCTTCCGGCGTCTTGTCGTCGCGCCACATTTGCGTATAGCCGGATTCGTCCAGCACCATTTCGGCGAGCTCATGCTGGGGCTTTGAATCGATCAGACTGCGCCAGCGCTCGAAATCCGTCACGAGGCTCTTCAAAGCGCCGCGCGGCTTGGGCTTCAGCTCCTCCGTCTCGACAAGAAAACGCGCCGCCTGCATCAGCGGAATGCGCTCGCGCCGACCATATTCGTGCAGCAATTGCACGGTCGCGTCGCCCAGGCCGCGCTTCGGCGTATTGATGATGCGCTCGAAGGCGAGATCGTCGGAGGGCTGCGCAACGCAGCGCAGATAGGCGAGCGCGTCGCGAATTTCGGCGCGCTCATAGAAGCGTGGGCCGCCGATGATGCGATAGGGCAGGCCGATCTCGACGAAGCGCTCTTCGAATTCGCGCATTTGGAAAGAGGCGCGCACGAGTATGGCGATCTCTTCGAGCGAATGGCCCTTGCGCTGCAATTGCTCGATGTCCTCGCCGATGACGCGGGCTTCCTCCTGGCTGTCCCAGACGCCGGTGAGCGTCGGCTTCTCGCCCTCTTCGCCATCGGTGAACAGCGTCTTGCCGAGACGTCCTTCGTTATGCGCGATCAAATGCGAGGCGGCGGCGAGGATGTGCCCGGTCGAGCGATAATTGCGCTCGAGCCGCACGATCTTGGCGCCGGGGAAGTCCTGCTCGAAGCGCAGAATGTTTTCGACTTCCGCGCCGCGCCAGCCATAGACGCTCTGATCGTCGTCGCCGACGCAGCAGACATTGCGGCGTCCCTGCGAGATGAGCCGCAGCCAGAGATATTGCGCGACATTCGTGTCCTGATACTCGTCGACGAGAATATATTTGAAGCGCTTCTGGTAATCCGCGAGCACGTCGGGGTTCTCGCGAAAGAGCCGCAGCGTCTCGAGCAGCAGATCGCCGAAATCGACCGCGTTGAGGATTTTGAGGCGCTCCTGATAGAGCGCGTAAAGCGCGCCGCCTTTGCCATTGGCGAAACTCTCGGCCTCGCCCGCCGGCACTTGCGCGGGCAGGAGGCCGCGATTCTTCCAGCCGTCGATGCGCATGGCGAGCGCGCGGGCGGGCCAACGCTTGTCGTCGATGTTTTCGGCCTGCAACACCTGCTTGAGCAGGCGGATCTGATCGTCCGTGTCGAGAATGGTGAAATTGGGCTTCAGCCCCACAAGCTCGGCGTGGCGGCGCAGAATTTTGGCGCTGATAGCGTGGAAAGTGCCGAGCCATTGCATGGCCTGCGCGCCTTCGCCGACGAGCATTTCAACGCGCTCGCGCATCTCGCGCGCCGCCTTGTTGGTGAAGGTGACGGCAAGGATCTCATAGGCGCGCGCCTGGCCCAGCGCCATGATATGCGCGATGCGCGTGGTGAGCGCGCGGGTCTTGCCAGTGCCGGCGCCGGCGAGGACGAGCACCGGGCCGTCGAGCGTTTCGACCGCGGCGCGCTGCTCGGGGTTGAGACCGTCGAGATAGCGCGGCCGTTGCGCCGCCGCGGCCGCGCGGGCGGCGAGCCCGCCGGCCTGCGGCGCGTAATCGTCGAAATCGGTCAACCCTTTGCTCCTTCTGATTCCTCAGACGAGCATATAGGAGAACGGAAGGCGAATCACGAACAAGGGAGGCACCTTCTCCCGCAGGCGGGAGAAGGAGTCACGCTGCCAAGCTTAGGATTCATTTCCCTCTTGGCGATCAGCCCCCGACCCGCTATAAGGCCCTCTAACGTGGCGCGTGGCCGGAAGGTCCCGCGCCGCGACTGTTTTACGGCGCGCGTTCTTTTGCGGCGCCACAGGCAAGTCAGGCAAGCGAATGGTCAACCCGTTTACATTCCTGCAGGAAGTGCGCACCGAGGCGAACAAGGTCACCTGGCCGACCCGCCGCGAGACGATGATCACGACCGGGCTCGTGATCCTCATGGTGCTGTTCGCGAGCCTTTTCTTCGTCGTCGTCGATTCCGCCCTGCGCTTCGGCGTCGGCCTGCTGCTGCAGGCCGGCCAATAATTCTTTAAAGGAGCTGAGCGCGCCCCATGGCCATGCGCTGGTATATCGTCCACGCCTATTCGAACTTCGAAAAGAAGGTCGCTGAGTCGATCCGCGAAGGCGCCGCCCAGCGGGGCCTGGCCGAGGCTTTCGAGGAAATCCTCGTGCCGACCGAGCAGGTCGTCGAGGTGCGCCGCGGGCGTAAGGTGTCGACCGAGCGCAAGTTCTTCCCCGGTTATGTGCTGGTGAAGTGCAATCTGACCGACCCGGTGTTTTCGCTCATCAAGAACACGCCGAAGGTCACCGGCTTTCTCGGCGCCGACAACAAGCCCATGCCCATCTCCGAAGACGAGGCGATGCGGATCAAGGGCCAGGTCGCCGAGGGCGTCGAGCGTCCCAAGGCGACGATCAGCTTCGAGGTCGGCGAGACGGTGCGCGTCGCGGACGGCCCCTTCGCCTCCTTCAACGGCCTGGTCGAGGAAGTGGACGAGGCCCGTTCGCGCCTCAAGGTGGCGGTCTCGATCTTCGGCCGCCCGACGCCTGTCGAGCTGGAATTCGGACAGGTCGAGAAAGTCTGACGCTGCGGGACGCCTGAAGGGCTGCCGTCAAATGGCGGCCAAGGCCGCCGCCGCAATCAACCATCCTGCTGATGCGAACCCGACTGTGGTCGCGACGCAGCTCAGCAACATCCAGGCGAGGAACGCGCCGGGCGGCGACGCGACATAGCTGGGCCGGAGGGCGCAGACGAGAAAGCCCGCCGGGTTGAAAAAGGCGCCGAAGCAGGCGCTCGCGACGACCCATCCCGGGGGGACGACCGCAAGCAGGCGGAACAGTCCGAAAAACACGAATAAAAATAAAGCCATCATTAAATAGTCGATGTGCGATTTCAGCAGGTCCCTGACATTTGGAATCCAGCGGGCCGCCGCGTTGCTTCCTTTCGTCGTCGCGAGAAGCAGCCATGCTTCGACGAGCGCGATGAAAAGACAGGCAGAGGCGCTGAGGGCAAAAGCGGCAAGCGGCATTTAGG
Source organism: Methylocystis sp. MJC1 (assembly GCF_026427715.1). NCBI lineage: Bacteria > Pseudomonadati > Pseudomonadota > Alphaproteobacteria > Hyphomicrobiales > Methylocystaceae > Methylocystis > Methylocystis sp. MJC1. The sequence goes on from NZ_CP107558.1 coordinate 400,363, forward strand.
TTCCTTTCCGAACTGGCGTGGCTGAGCCAGGTCTGCAGTATGGCTCCTTTGGCCACGGCCAGCTTGCATGGACGCGCGGAAAGACTTGACCAGAAGCGCGAAGCGACGGTTCATGTCGCAGCCCTCGAACTCCTGCGGTGTATCGATGGAAGCGCGCGATCTACGCTTCGATTTGCCTGGCCTTTCGCTGGAGCAGCGGTTGCGGCGGTGGCGGGACGCCGTCGGCGATCATCTCGTCGATGTCGACATGCGCGCTCCGACCGACGCACCGGCCCGCGAAGCCTTCACGGGCTCGATGACGATTCATCCGCTACAGGACGGATCGCTCGCCCTCGTCGACGCCGCGTTCCAACGCCTGGATCGCACGGCTGAGCGTATCCGGCGCGCGTCGACGGAGACGGCGCTGCTTACCCTCATTCTCTCAGGGGAATGCCGCATCTCTCAGCGCGACCGCGTCGCGCGCCTTGGGCCCGGCGATCTCTGCCTCTATGAAAGCGTGAGCCCCTACCGGCTAGAGGTGACGGGGCGCACCCGCGCCATCGTCGTGACCGCCGACCGCGCTGGCGTCGAAGCGGCGCTCGGCGACCTTCGTCCTTTCGTCGCGGCGCCTTTGTCGTTCGCCTCCGCTCCCGGCGGGCTGGCGGCGAATTACTGGAAGGATCTCGCCCTTCGGCTGCCGTCGCTCGACCCGATGAGCGCGCGCCGGCTCGTCGCGGCAGGTCTCGAAATCGTTTCCGCGGGCCTTGCTGACACATATGGCCATGCGCAGCCGGCTGGCGCGGCGCTGGTCCTCAGTCGGGCCAAGGCCTTTATCGCCGGGAACCTTCACCGCGAGTCTTTGAGCGGGAAAATGGTCGCTGCGACCGTCGGATTGTCCGAGCGCCGGCTTCAGGAACTCTTTCAGCAGGACGGCGGGACGCTCTCCGGCCATATTCGGAGGGCGCGCCTGGAGGCGGCACGCCAACAGCTTGCCGATCCCGCTTTTGCGCATGTTTCCATCGCCCGGATCGCCGATAATTTTGGTTTTCCCGACGCCGCGCATTTCAGCCGCGCGTTTCGAGCGAGATTTGGGGTGAGCCCACGAGAAGCGCGAGCGGCGTCGCTCCCGAGCGCGGAGGGGAGCGTTGCGCCCCGCTCGAAATGATTTGCCTTCCCGCTCCATTCCGCTATAAGACCGCCAGCCCTCCCTCCGAGGGCTTTTTTCGTTCCTCTGACAGGGAACGAAAACCGACGTGGCAGGCCCGCCCCGACGCCATCGGGGAGCACGGATCGGACCACGGACTGCAACCGATGGCTAAGCGTGCGTGAGCGCGCGACGCCGTCATTTGTTGGAGAAAGCAAATGGCAAAGAAAATTGCCGGCTACATAAAGCTGCAAGTGCCGGCCGGCGCGGCGAACCCCTCGCCGCCGATTGGTCCCGCGCTCGGTCAGCGCGGTCTGAACATCATGGAGTTCTGCAAGGCGTTCAACGCCAAGACGGCGCAGATGGAGAAGGGGACGCCGATCCCCGTCATCATCACCGCCTATCAGGACCGCTCCTTCACCTTCGAGATGAAGCAGCCGCCGGTCTCCTTCTTCCTGAAGAAGGCCGTTGGCCTCAAGATCGGCAAGAAGCCGGCCTCGGGCTCGAAGACTCCTGGCCGTAACGTCGTCGGCAAGGTGACGCAAGCGCAGATCCGCGAGATCGCAGAGAAGAAGATCGTCGATCTCAACTGCGCGTCGATCGAATCCGCAATGTCGATGATCGCCGGCTCCGCCCGCGCGATGGGCCTCGAGGTGGTGGAGTAAGATCATGGCGCATATCGGAAAACGCATCGCCAAGGCCCGCGAGGGCATCGAGCGCACCAAGCTCTACGGGGTCGACGAGGCTGTGAAGCTCGTGCGCAGCCGCGCCACGGCCAAGTTCGACGAATCGGTCGAGATCGCCATGAATCTCGGCGTCGACCCCAAGCATGCCGACCAGATGGTTCGCGGCGTGGTCAATCTGCCGAATGGCACGGGCCGCGTTCTGCGCGTCGCCGTCTTCGCGCGCGGCGCCAAGGCGGACGAGGCCAAGGCCGCCGGCGCCGATGTGGTGGGCGCGGAAGATCTGGTGACGACGGTGCAAGGCGGTCAGATCGACTTCGATCGCTGCATCGCCACCCCGGACATGATGCCGCTCGTCGGCCGTCTCGGTAAGGTGCTCGGCCCGCGCGGCATGATGCCGAACCCGAAGGTCGGCACGGTGACCATGGACGTCGCCGGGGCGGTGAAAGCCTCCAAGGGCGGCGCGGTGGAGTTCCGCGTCGAAAAGGCCGGCATCGTGCAGGGCACGGTGGGCAAGGCCTCTTTCGACGACGGCAAGCTCGTCGAGAACATCAAGGCCTTTGTGGACGCGGTCGCCAAGGCCAAGCCGCAGGGCGCCAAGGGCACCTACATCCAGCGTGTCGCCATCAGCTCGACCCAGGGTCCGGGCGTGAAGGTCGACGTCGGAACGCTCGGCGCGACCGGGGCGTAAGGGCTAATTACCCAATTAGAGAAAAGCCGGCAGGGAGACCTGCCGGCTTTTCGCTTTTGTTGAGGCGCGGATGAGGCTCGCGACGTCTGTGTCGCCAGACGTCTCTGCTCCAGAACAGCCCTCGTCGGATTTCGCGTTGCGTCTCAAACGAAAACGCCCGCCGGTCAGGCGGGCGCTTCTCTGCATCTGTCTCAGCGGACGATCAATTGGTCCTTCACCTGGGTGAGGACCTCGCCGGTGACGATCTTTCGCGCCGCCAGCTCATCGACATATTTGAACGGGCGCGCCTTCACGATGGCTTCGGCGATCGTCTTGTTGAAGCCCTTCACCTCTGAAAGCTGCTGGACGGTCGCCTTATTGAGATCAAGGCGCTGGGCTTCGGCCGCCATTTTGGCGGAGGGCGCCTGAGTCATGGTCGCGACCGGGGCGGGCGTCGTGGGTTTCGCGACCGGCGCTTCGGCGAGGGCGGGGGCGGCGGCGAGGAGGGCGGCGGCGAGAAGAAGATTGCGGATCATCGCTTGAAACTCCTGGTGATCGAGACCGTGTCTCGATGGATTGGAGTTTCGTTCAAAGCGGCTGAACAGCCGCTGAGGGCGGCGTTCAGCCGCCGTTTAGCAAAGGAGGCCTGACGCCGCTACTTGGTCTTGCGGCAGGCAGGGTCTTTCGACACGCAGGCGATGCCAGGCAGGGAGCAGCCATCGCGCGTGCAGACCATGCAGCCGTCGCTCCATTCCCCGCATTCGGGGTGATCGTCGCCGAATGCGGGCACGGGTTTTTGCGCCGCATGGGACGGCGCGGCTGTGTCGGGCTCAGCGAGGGGCGGCGTCTGCGCGACGGCGGCGGGGATAACGAAAACCGTCAGCAGCGCGACCAGCCGGGTCCTCATTTTTCGCCGACCCGCTTCACTGCGTCGAAGCCCTTCGCTTCCAAGGCGAGATGCAGCCGGTTCTGCAGCCCGTTGTCGTCGCCTTTGACGAGCAGCGCGGCGTTGTCGGCGATGGCGTTGCAGAGCGCCTCGACCCAGGGCTCTTCGCTTTTGGCGAAGTCGTTGAGCACATAGCTATGCACCAGCGCCTTGTCGCCGGGATGGCCGATGCCCATGCGCACGCGCTTGTAGTCGTTGCCGACATGGGCGGTGATGGAGCGCAGCCCATTATGGCCGGCGACGCCGCCACCGACCTTGATGCGGCATTTGGCCGGCGCGAGGTCCAACTCGTCGTGGAAGACGACAATGTCGCCAACGGGAATTTTGTGGAAGCGCGCGGCCTCGCCCACCGAACGGCCGCTCTCGTTCATATAGGTCTGGGGCTGGAGCAGCAGCACTTTCTCGCCGCCGATATTGCCTTCGCTCACGAGGCCCTGGAAGCGGGCGCGAGCGGTCGCAAAGCCGTGGCGACGGGCGATCGCTTCGAGCGCCATGAAGCCGATGTTGTGGCGGTTTTTGGCGTATTGGCGGCCGGGATTGCCGAGGCCGACGAAGAGCAGCATGGGATTGGTCCTAACGCTCTTCCCTCCTCCCGCTTGCGGGAGAAGGCGTCGCGCCGGAGCGCGTCGGATGAGGGGGCCCTCACCCGACCCTCGCTGACGCGAGGGCCACCCTCTCCCGTGCGCGGGAGAGGGGATTTGTCGTAATTACTTCTTGCCCTTGGCGGGCGCAGCGGCGGCCGGAGCCGCTTCCTCTCCGCCGCCGGCCGGCGGGGCGAGGCTCGCCACGGTGAAGTTCTTGTCGGGATTCGTGGGCTTGCAGCCCTCGGGCAGCGGGATCTGCGACATGCCCAGCGAATCGTTGAAGTCCATGCCGGCCAGATCGGCGACGATCGCCTCCGGGATATTGTCGGCCGGCACGTACATCTCCACCGAGTGATACACGATGTTGAGGGCGCCGCCGCGCTTCAGGCCCGGCGAAGTTTCCTGGTTGATGAAGTGGACCGGCACGTTCACCTTGAGGCGCGAGCCGGGCTTCAGGCGCAGGAAATCTACATGGATCGGGAAGTCGCGAACGACGTCGAGCTGATAGTCGCGCGGAATGGCGCGCTCCTTCTTGCCGTCGATCTCGAGCTCGAAGATCGTCGTGAGGAAGTGGCCCGCGAAGATCAGCTGGGTGGTGACCTTCTTGTCGAGCGACAGCGGCAGGGGCGCTTCGCCGCCGCCATAGAGCACTGCTGGAATACGGCCCTCACGGCGAACGCTGCGGGCGGCCCCCTTGCCGGTCCCGCTGCGCACCGTGGCCGCGAGCGTTTTCATCTCGGCCATTTTCGGTGTCCTTTAGAAAAAGAAAAAGCGCCGCTCGCCTCCAGGGGTGTCGGAAACGCAGGCGCCGGGCGCAGCTTATAGGGGAGCGCGGCGGCTGAAGCAAGGCGGATGCGGCAATGCCTCGCTTGCGTCGGACCGGCGACCGCATTTACAGGGTTGAAATTGCACAGTTGAGGGCGGGCCATAATAGGGGGCCACGGGGGGATCAGGCTTCATGACAATAAACCAATCGCGCCGCCGGGTCGTCGTTACCGGCATGGGCGCCGTGTCTGCGGCGGGCGTCGGCGCCTCGGCCTTATGGGCCGCCGCTCGGGACGGTGTGTCCTGCGTCCGGCCGCTGAAGCTCGCGCGACCCTATCAGGGCCGCATCAAGATCGCGGCTCAGGTCCCGGACTTCGACCCGACCGCGCATATCGAGTCGGAGCTGCTGCCCTATTGCGATCCTTTCACCCAATACGCCATCGTCGCCGCCGACGAGGCGGTCGGACAGGCGGGCTTTGCGCGCAAGGATATCGGCGGGCCGCGCACGGCGGTCGTCATCGGCACGGGCATCGGGGGGGCCCATACGATCGACGACACGTCCTACTATGAATATGCCGAGGGCGTGCGCCCCGAGACGCTCGCCGTGCCGCGCCTCATTCCCAGCGCCGCGCCGACGACCCTCGGCATGCGCTACGGCGCCAAGGGGCCGACCTTCGCGCTTGCTTCCGCCTGCTCTTCGGCGACGCAGGCCATCGGCGAGGCGTTTGAGATGCTGCGGGCGGGCCGGGCGGATCGCGCCATCGCCGGCGGCGCCGAGGCCTGCGTCATAAATGGCTCCATGCGGGCTTGGGAAGCGCTGCGAGTGCTCACCCCCGATTTCTGCCGGCCATTCTCGGTGAAGCGCAACGGCATGACGCTCGGCGAAGGCGCTGCGGTCTTCATTCTGGAGACGCTGGAGTCGGCGCTGGCGCGCGGCGCGACCCCGCTGTGCGAGCTTGCGGGATATGGCACGACGAGCGACGCTTTCGACCCGCTGCGCGCCGATGTCGAAGGCCCGGCGCGCTGCATGCGGCTCGCGCTCGAGAGCGCGGGGCTGGAGGCGTCGGCGGTCGATTATCTCAACGCCCATGGCACCGCGACCTACGCCAACGACATCACCGAGTCCGAAGCCATGCGCGCCGTTTTTGGCGACCGGCCGCCGCCGGTGTCCTCGACCAAGCCGATACACGGCCATGCGCTCGGAGCCTCGGGCGGTCTGGAGCTCTGCGTGACGATCAGCGCCCTGCGCGAGCAGACCGCGCCGCCGACGATCAATTTTGTCGAGGCCGACCCCAAATGCCCAGTGGACGCTATTCCCAACGAGGCTCGCAAAATGCCGATCCAGGTCGCGCTCTCCAACTCCTTCGCTTTTGGCGGGATCAATGGGACGCTGGCGCTGAAGGCGATATAGCTCGGGGCGCGGGGGCTGCGCCGCCGCGCTTGCGACCCCTGCCGCAAAGGCCTAGGAAGGCGCTTGCTTGCCATGGTTGACAAGTCGATGACGGAAGAGGGCAAGGAGCCCGATCCGGCCCCAAAGAAGGCGGATTCGGGCTCGAAAGCTGGCAAGGCCGGGACCAATAAGAACGCCGCGCTTTCCGCGGCGCTCCGCGCCAATTTGGCGCGCCGCAAAGCTCGCGAGCGGGCGGTGAAGGCGGCCGCGCAAAAGAGCGACAGCGAGGATTAATGGACAAGATAAAGATCACCGGCGGCGCGCCCTTGAACGGCGTCATTCCCATCTCCGGCGCCAAGAACGCCGCGCTGCCGCTGATGATCGCCTCGCTTCTCACCAAGGAGACGCTGACGCTCGAGAATATGCCGCAGCTGGCGGACGTCACGCAGCTGGAGCGGATCCTCGGCAATCACGGCGTTGATTTCACCATCTCCGGCAAGCGCGCGACCGACACGGAAAATTCCGGCCGCACGGTGCATTTTACCGCGAGCGAGATCGTCGACGTCACCGCGCCTTATGAGCTTGTGTCGCGCATGCGGGCGAGCTTCTGGGTCTTCGCGCCGCTTCTTGCCCGCATGGGCGAATGCCGGGTGTCGCTGCCGGGCGGCTGCGCGATCGGCACGCGTCCGGTCGATCTTCTGCTGATGGCGCTCGAAAAACTCGGCGCCAATATCGAGATCGAGAACGGCTATGTGGTCGGCATGGCCAAGGACGGGCTCGTCGGCGCCGAAATCGACTTTCCCAAGGTCACGGTTGGCGGCACCCATACGGCTCTGATGGCGGCGTCTCTTGCGCGTGGAACAACCGTCCTGCGCAACGCCGCGCGCGAGCCTGAAATCGTCGATCTCGCCGAATGCCTCATCAAAATGGGCGCGCGCATCGGTGGCGCGGGAACCTCGACGATCGAAATCGAGGGCGTTACGTCTCTTACCGGCGCGCGCCACGCCGTGATGCCGGACCGGATAGAGGCCGGCACCTACGCCATGGCGGTGGCGATGACCGGGGGCGACGTTCTGCTCGCCGGAGCCCGCGCCGATAGTCTGCAGGCGGCCTTGGACGTGCTGATCGAGTCGGGCGCGACGGTTTCCGAGACGAATGAGGGCTTGCGCGTCTATCGCAACGGGGTGGGGATTTCCCCGGTCGATGTAGAAACCGCGCCCTTCCCGGCTTTCCCGACGGATCTGCAGGCGCAATTCATGGCGCTGATGACCCGCGCCAAGGGAACGTCGCGCATACGCGAGACGATCTTCGAGAACCGCTTCATGCATGTGCAGGAGCTTGCTCGGCTCGGCGCTCGCATCAAGCTCGAGGGGGATACGGCGATCGTGACCGGCGCAGATCATCTCGATGGCGCGCAGGTGATGGCGACTGATCTTCGCGCCTCGGTGTCGCTCGTGATCGCGGCGCTTGCCGCGCGCGGCGAGACGACCATCAATCGAGTGTATCACCTCGATCGCGGCTTCGAGCGGCTGGAGAAGAAGCTTTCCGGCTGCGGCGCGCAGATCGAGCGCGTCAGCGGGCAGGGGTAAAGTCGCGTTCCCGTCATTTCGAGCGAAGAGAAGCAATCCAGGAGCCCCGCGGCGGCTCTAGATTGCTTTGTCGCTTCGCTCCTCGCAATGACGGTCGCTCGGCCAGGGTGGGAATGTCATTCCCGGCAGGCTGAAGGCCTGACCGGGAATCCAGAGCGGGCGCGGCGCTCTTGCAGCAATGTCCCTGGATTCTTGTCCAGAGCCTCAGAGCAATGACCTGAACTCTTCCTCGGTCATCCCTGTCTGTTCGATTATCAACCTCAGCAACGGCCTCTTGATATCGCCGCTATGCATTGGAACGACGGTCGTGCGCTTCGTCTCGGGATGGCGATAGGTGGCGTGGCTGCCTTTCTGGCGCTGGAAGACGAAGCCCGCTCTTTCGAGTGCCCTGGCGACCTCTTTGGCGTCGAGGCTCGGAAGGCGCGGCGTCATAGGCCTCAGGCGGCAATGTCGGCGCGAACCATGACGCCAAGCGTTACCGCTCGGTCGATCTGGCCAGTCTCCGGAATCGGGTCCCCATTGGCCGCGAGCGTCTCTATGTAAACCGCCAGCGCCTCCTCGGCGTTGCGCACAGCGGACTCATAGGTTTCCCCCCACGTCTGGCAGCCAGGAAGCGTCGGGAAAACAGCCAGATAGCCGCCTTCGTCTTTGCACGGCTCGATCGAAAGGGGGTATGAGAGCGTTTTGAGCATGCACTCAATCTAGCAGGTTCGATAGCTAGAAGGGAGTGAAGGCTCGACTCTTATCGCTCTGCGCGCCGGGAGGCGCGCGGTCCAGGCAGCATCAGACCGCGAGCCTTCAGGCGTGCAACCTCCGAAATCACCCCCGCGCCGCGAGCGGCACGACATTGTGCAGCTGATCCGCCGTGTCGAAGAAACGCCGCAGGTTGCGCGCCGCCTGACGAATCCGTTGCTCGTTCTCGACCAGCGCCAGCCGCAAATACCCTTCGCCATGTTCGCCGAAGCCCTCGCCTGGCGCGACGGCGACGTCCGCCTTTTCGATGAGGAGCTTCGAGAACTCCAGGCTCGACATTGAGCGGAAACGCTCCGGCACAGGCGCCCAGGCGAACATCGACGCGCTCGGCGCCGGGATCGGCCAGCCCGCCTGGGCGAAGCTCTCGACCATCACGTCGCGGCGTTTCTTGTAGATGGCGCGCATCTCTTTGATGCAATCGTCGGGGCCGTTCAGCGCCGCCGTCGCCGCCACCTGAACAGGCGTGAAGGCGCCATAGTCGAGATAGCTCTTCACGCGCGCCAGCGCCGCGCAGAGCCGCTCGTTGCCGACAGCGAAGCCCATGCGCCAGCCGGCCATGGAGAAGGTCTTCGACATGGACGTGAATTCGGCGGTCACGTCCATCGCGCCTGGCACCTGCAGCACGGACGGCGGCGGATCGTCGTCGAAATAGACCTCCGCATAGGCGAGGTCGGAGAGGATGAAAATCTCGTGCTTCTTCGCGAAGGCGACGAGATCCCTGTAGAAATCGAGCGAAGCGACTTCCGCCGTCGGATTCGATGGATAGCAGACGATCACTGCGATGGGCTTAGGTATCGAATGCGCCATCGCCCGCTCCAGCGCCGGAAAATATTCCGGCGTCGGCGCCGAGGGCACGGAGCGGATGACGCCGCCCGCCATCAGAAAGCCGAAGGCGTGGATCGGGTAGGAGGGATTGGGGACCAGCACCACGTCGCCCGGCGCGGTGATCGCCTGCGCCATATTGGCGAAACCCTCCTTGGAGCCGAGCGTCGCGACGACCTGCGTCTCGGAATCAAGCTTCACGCCGAAGCGGCGCGCATAATAGGCGGCTTGCGCCCGGCGCAGCCCGGCGATGCCCTTGGAGGCGGAATAACGGTCGGTGCGCGCCTTGCCGGCGGTCTCGACGAGCTTGTCGACGACATGCTTGGGGGCGGGCAGGTCTGGATTGCCCATGCCCATGTCGATGATGTCCGCGCCGCCGGCGCGGGCTTTGGCCTTCAGCCGGTTCACTTGCTCGAAGACATAAGGGGGCAGGCGCTTGATGCGATAAAAATCCGACATTCTTTCTTTGTTCCGGGAGGCGGCGAGACGAGGAGTTTAGCTGATTTGGGTGGTCTGCGGGAGGGGGCTGGGCGGGCGTTCAAAACCGCACCAGCGTCCTCAGCCCCAGCACCAGGGAATTATGCAGCGTCGCGACCCCCGTTGGATCGCGCGGATCAGGGGCATTTCCGCCAGGACGCCTGATATATTGGAGATCGGGCTGAAGGTACCAGCCTGAAGCCATGCGCGCAATATAGGTGGCCTCGACCAATTCCTCGCTGGAGCGGATCGGGGCCAGGGGATTGTTGAAGAACGCCGTGTCGCGATCGAGGCCGCGCGCGCCATTGGATATTCGGGCGTAGCCGACCGCCACGCCGAAGAGATCGTCCGGACGCGCGTCGATCACGCCGACGAAGGAGACGCCGGCGTCCGCCGAGGCGCTGACGAGATTGCGGTCATTGGGGGTAAGCCCGGCGCGCAGGAAAAACCCCGCGCCGCGACCGGGCCCTGCGCCGGCGCCGATCTGCTGGTCGAGGATGGCGTAATAACCTTGGTCGCCATGCCTTTGGAGTGAGACTCCATTGCTGTTGGGATCCGAAAGCGAGAGGAAATCCGTACCCCAGCGCTGATCCGCGAATTGGCCGAAATGCCGCCATCCTCCCAGCTTCAACACGCCGTCGAGCCCGTTGAGGCCATATTTGAGCTGCGCCTCGCCGATGACATAGCGCGGATCTCTCATCCGGAAGCGTAGCCCGTCGGGATTGCGCCGCTGGGGATCGGCGTTGTCGAAGGGCGTCTGAGGTCCGGCCGGGTCGCCGTCCAGCACGGCGGCGAGAAAGGAGAAATGCGCGTTTGGATTGAGCGTGACGCGCGCGCCCACATTGGAGAGGGGATAGGCGGGGCCGCCACCGGGCAGGTTGGAGGCGTCGACGACCGGCCAGCCAAAGGCGCCGTTGACGAACACCGCGCCCCAGATGGGATACATGAATTCCTGATCGGAGCCGAGTTGTCCGGCGCGGATGTTGATCCTGTCGTCGAAGAGGCTCTGCTGGAGCCAAAGCTCGTAAAGCCGCGTCGCGCGCGAGGCCTCGATATTCGAGGGCGGCATCAGCGCGCCGACATAAAGCGCGTCGATCCCTCGCCCATGCAGCTGAAGCCCGCTCGCGTGAAGCGCCAGGCCGGGGATATTGGCGAGCTTGCCGAAATCGGCGTCGAGCGAGAGACGGAACCTGCCGTCATACGCCGCGCCCTGCCGCAGGCCGCCGCTGGTATTGGCGAAGATTTCGCCGATATATTTGCCGGTGAGACGGACGCCCAACTCCTCGAGCGCGTCGCGCTTCTTCCTCAGCGAGGGCCCGGGCTCCGGCAGCACAGAAAGAACCGAGCGCGAATCGCCTGGATCGATGGGCGGCGGCGTGGGATCGTGGCGGTCGCGGGACGGCCAAGCGGACGCGTCGCCGGCGATGAGCAGCGCGAGTCCGAGTAGAGCTGCGCGGACAAGAGAGGGTCTGCGCCGGTTGCGCAAATGGTCCGGGCGGCGTTTTGGCGCGAGCATTAAATCCTGCGGCTGGCGTTTTGCCCGGAGCCTAGCAGTTCAAGAGTTCTTGTGGAAATCTAGCTTCGCATTCATCTGTCTGAAAGACTGTCTCTTTCCGTCCACGTCGAAAACTGGCGCCAGGCCTGCTATAGCAGCAGCGATCCCCAGGGTGGGGCGTTTCGTTTCAAGGGTAAATCATGCAGCTCGACGCACAGAGCAAGGAAGCGGCGGCAAAGGTCCTGGTCGAGCCGGAGGCAAAGACCGAAAAGCCGCTCGACGAGGACATCCGCCTCCTCGGCCGCCTCCTCGGCGACGCCGTGCGCGAGCATGAGGGCGACGAGGCCTTCGAGCGCATCGAGACCATCCGCCGCCTGTCCGTCGCGGCGAGCCGCAACAAGGATCAGGACGCCGCGGCGAAGCTCGACGCGCTATTGCGCTCGCTCACCGCCAAGGAGGCGACGGCTGTCATCCGCGCCTTCAGCTATTTCTCGCATCTCGCCAATATCGCCGAGGATCTGCACCCGCTCAAAGAACGCGCCCGCGCGCTCGCCGACGGCGGGACGCTCGACGAGCCGAGCCTCGCGCGCTCGTTTTCGCATTTGCGCAAGGCGGCGATCGGCCCCGGCAAGATCGCCTCGGCCCTGTCGCGCGGTTGGATTTCGCCGGTGCTCACCGCCCATCCGACCGAGGTGCGGCGCAAATGCCTGCTCGACGCGGAGCGCGCCATCTTTACGCTGCTCGCCGCTCATGAGCATCTCAAGGGCAAGGAGCGCGCGCGCAACGAGATGGAGCTGCGCGCCCGCGTCACGCAATTGTGGCAGACGGAGCTTCTGCGCGAATCGCGTCTCACGGTGCGCGACGAGATCGAGAACTCGCTGTCCTATTACCGCTCGACCTTCCTGCGCGAGATTCCGAGGCTCTACGGCAATATCGAATCGAAACTCGACGGGCTGCGGGTGCCGCCCTTCCTGCGCATGGGCGCCTGGGTTGGCGGCGATCGCGACGGCAATCCCAACGTCACGGCCGACTCGCTCTCGACGGCGCTACGCATGCAATGCGAGACGGCCCTGCGCTTCTATCTCACCGAAGTGCATGCGCTCGGCGCCGAGCTGTCGATCTCGCGGCGCTATGGCGGCGCGACCAAGGCGCTCGAGGATCTTGCCGCGCGTTCGGGTGACGATAATCCGCATCGCGACAACGAGCCCTACCGCCGTGCGCTGATCGGCGTCTATTCGCGTCTCGCCGGCACGCTGGAGAAACTCACGGGCCAGCAGGCCATGCGCCATGCGCTGGCGCCGGGCCAGCCTTACGCCAATAGCTGGGCTTTCCTCGCCGATCTCGTCACGATCGACGAATCCTTGCGCGTCCATCACAGCGAGGTGATCGCCTCGCAGCGCCTGGAGCCGTTGATCCGAGCTGTGGAAGTGTTCGGTTTCCATCTCGCGACTCTGGACCTTCGCCAAAGCTCCGACCGTCACGAAGAGACACTCTCGGAGCTTCTCGCCGCGGCGCGCGTCGCCGAAGATTATGCCGCTCTTCCCGAGACCGAGAAGCAGCAGCTTCTCATGCGGCTCCTCTCCGACCCGCGTCCTGTGCGTCTGCCGGATCGGGTCTACAGCGACCGCGCGATGAGCGAGCTCGCGATCTTCGAGCGCGCGATCGAGATGCGCCGCCTTTATGGCGATGAAGCCATCCGCCATTACATCGTCAGCCATACGGAGACCGTAAGCGACCTTCTGGAAGTGCTGCTCCTGCAGAAGGAGTGCGGCCTGATGCGCGGCACGCTCGATCCGCGCGACGCGGAAGCGGTAGCGGCCGATCTCATCATCACGCCGCTGTTCGAGACGATTGGCGATCTGCGCAACGCGGCGCCGATCATGCGCGAATTTTACGCGCTGCCGGGCATTCAGCGGCTCGTCGTCAATTCCGGCGCTCAGCAGGACATCATGCTGGGCTATTCGGACTCCAATAAAGACGGCGGCATTCTCACGAGCATTTGGGAACTCTACCGCGCCTCGACCGCGCTCGCGGAATTCTTCGCTTCGATCCCCAATGTGACGATGCGTCTCTTCCATGGGCGCGGCGGCACGGTGGGCCGCGGCGGCGGCCCGAGCTACGACGCCATTCTGGCGCAGCCGCCGGGCACGGTGAACGGCCAGATCCGCCTCACCGAACAGGGCGAGGTGATCGCCGCGAAATACGCCAATCCGCAGATCGGCCACGTCAATCTGGAGCTGCTCGTCGCCGCGACGCTGGAGGCGACGCTGCTTTCGCAGCACAAGGCGCCCGCTCCGGAGTTTTTGGAAATCGCGGAAGAACTATCGCGATCCGGCATGGCCGCCTATCGCAAGCTCGTCTATGAGACAGACGGCTTCGTGGATTATTTCTTCGCCTCGACGCCCATCACGGAAATTGCTTCGCTCAACATCGGCTCTCGCCCGGCTTCGCGAAAGCCGTCGCGCAAGATCGAGGATTTGCGCGCGATCCCGTGGAGCTTCTCCTGGGCGCAGGCGCGCGTGGCCTTGCCGGGCTGGTATGGTTTCGGCTCGGCCATCGCGAATTATCTGGAGCAGGATCACAAGGAGCGCATCGAGCTGTTGCGGCGCATGGCGACGGAATGGCCCTTCTTCCGCTCGCTGCTTTCCAACATCGACATGATTCTGTCGAAGACCGATCTTCAGATCGCGCGCCATTATGCCGAGCTTGTCGAGGATCGCGCTCTGGCGCAGCGTATTTTCGCGATGATCGAGGCTGAGCACGCGCGTTCGGTCGATGCGCTGACGCAAATATTGGGCACGACGGAGCGGCTTGCCGACAATCCGACGCTGGCGCGCTCCATTCGCCAACGTTTCCCCTATATCGCGCCGCTCAATTACATCCAGGTCGAACTCATCCGCCGCCACCGCGCCGGCATGATCGACGACGAGATTCGCGAGGGCATTTTGATGTCGATCAACGGCATTTCGGCGGGCCTGCGCAATACGGGCTGAACGAGAGGCCTTCGTTTCTTGTATCCCTATCGCTCGTTCGCGCGAGCGATAGGGTGCGTGCGGATTGCGGCTCGTATATCAAATCAGGCAAACGAGCCGATCGCGGCCCGCTTGTCCTCGACGACTGGCCGCGCCTCCGCGAAACCATAGAGCGCGCCCTGAAAATATTCGACGCCCCAGTCACGCAGAATGCGCGCCGTCGCTTCGTCCTCCACCCATTCCGCCACGACCTTGATGGAGAGATGGCGCGCGAGGTCGATCAGCGTGCGTACGAAGAAGCGGTCGTCCTGGGAGTTCGTGATATTCTGGATGAAGGCGCCGTCGATCTTGACGATGTCGAAGTTGAAGTCCCGCAGATTTCTGAAGGACGTGTGGCCCGCGCCAAAATCGTCCATCGCGACTTTGACGCCCTGTTCCTTGCAAACGGCGATGAGGTTTCTTGTCGTCTCGAAATCCTCGATCAGGCTCGTTTCGGTGATTTCGACGATCAGCCTGTCCGAGATGGACGGATTCATCGTGATCGCCGCTTTGAGGCGGTCCGGCCACTCCGGATCGAGCACCGTATTCACCGAGCAGTTCACCGAAACGCGCAAATTGGGGTCGGCTGCGAGCCTTTCCAGAGCGAGCTCCATCACGCGCTGATCGAGCAGACGCACGAGCCCGGCCTTTTCCGCGACAGGCAGCAACGCCGCAGGGGACGCCATGGTCCCATCCGGCAGGCGTATCCGCAGCAGCGCCTCGTGGAAGGCGGCTTCTCCGGTAGCTGCATGGACGACAGGCTGGAATGCGAGATCGACGCGGCGCTCATTGAGCGCCGAGACAATGCTGTCGGCGACCTGCAGCGTGCGAAATCGCGCGTCCTCCCGGGCGAGTGACGCCGTATAGGCGACGAACCGCTTGCCATTGTTCTGGCGCGCCACGTCGAGCGCCTCCTCGGCATGCTGCAAGAGCACGTGGGGAAGGCGACCCTCGCGCGGCCCGATGACCCCGCCGATGCGGATCGTGGTGGGAATGGGTCCGGCGGAAGTTTCGAAGGGCGCGCTCTTTACGAGTTCAAGCAGGCGCTGGGCGGCGACGAGCGTTTCATCGGCGTCGCAGTTTTCGAGCACGAGAGCGAATTTATTGCCGGCATGGCGCGCCACCACGTCGCAGGCCCGCACATTCTCGCGCAGGCGCTTGGCGAGGTTCGCAATCACCTCGTCCCCGGCGTCATATCCATAAGTCCGGTTGAGCGCGAACAGGTTCTCCAACGCGACGAGCAGCACGGCGAAGGGCTTACGTGAGCGTTCGGCCTGCTGGAGGAAACGGGCGATATGCTCGCCGAGCTGGGCTCGGTTCAAAACGCCCGTCAGCGGATCGATCTGCGCGCCCAGCGCGAGCTTGCGCTCCATCTCGTGGCGCTCGGTGACGACCCGCACGACGCCATAAGCGCGCGAAGGTTTGCCGGTGGGGCCGGCGAACCAGCGGCCGGTGTCCTCCACCCAAACGAGCGGTCCTTGGCCAAGCTCCCGCGGCTGAGCCAGGGCGTAGACCACCTGATAAGGAACGCCTTCCCCTGCGTCCGTCTTGCCGGATTGCACGATGGCGTCATAGCGGGAGGCGCCGCTTTCACGCGCAATCCGCTCGCCATAGCCGAGCCCGGTGTCGAGATCCTCGCCGGCGATGGGCCCTAGGATTTCACCAAGATTCGGGCCCCAGGTCAGTCGATCCGAGCTGAGCTCCCAGTCATAGACGACTTCTCCGATCGACGACAAAATCTCCCGCGGGTCCGGGCCGGCGACAGGGGCGGGCGCGATCGGGAGGGCGGGAGGCTCCCGCGTCACAAGAGGCGCTTTGAGAATAGATGAATGAATCGTATTCGCAGCGGGGGCCTCCAAGCCGCGATTTGCGATATGGCGCAATTGCATTTTTGGCGGAACCTTCGGCGCTGTTTCGGGTCCTCCACTGTCGCCTCGAAACGTAAATGCCACGTTGCGGCTTCTGCCGAATTTTCCGGCAGGCCTCCTCAGCCCGTTCACATAGCCCGGTTTGTGCTTAAGAAATCGCGGCGCTCGGCCTCTCTGGACGGGGGGCCGCTCGCATGCGATTGATCCTGTGGATAAGACATTCTCTGGAGTCGAAACTGATGAACGCCTCTCCTTTCAATGACATCGGCCTCGATGCGCTTAAGGCCGGTCTCGCCGACGGCTCGATCCTTCTGGTCGACGTCCGGGAAGCCGACGAATATACCGCCGGCCATATCAAGGGGGCGCTGTTCAACCCGCTCTCGCGCTTCGACCCGACGAAGCTCCCCGTCGCGGGAGAGGGGCAGAAGGTCGTCATTTACTGCCGCTCGGGCCGGCGTTCCGTGTCGGCTATGGAGCAGGCCCGGCTCGTTGGGCGGCGCGACTGCAACACCCATTTCGGCGGCGGCATCCAGGCCTGGCTCAACGCCGGTCAGCCGGTCGAGCAGGGGATGTAATCACCCCCAAAGCGCGACGGGCGGCGGGGTCATGGTCGAGCCCTCATAGACCAGGCCCGGCTCGCGGTCCCTGGCGAGCAGCAGCGGTCCATCGAGATCGACGAAAGCCGCCATCTCGCCGATCAGCATGGCCGGGGCCATGGCGAGCGAGGTGCCGACCATGCAGCCGGCCATGATCTGCAAGCCCATCTGCCGGGCCGCTTCCGCCATAGCCAGGGCCTCGGTAAGGCCCCCGGCCTTGTCGAGCTTGATATTGACCGCGTCGTAGCGGCCCCTGAGCGCCTCCAGGGAAGCCCTGTCGTGGGCGCTTTCATCGGCGCAAATGGGGATGGGCCGAGCGATCTTCGCCAATATGTCGTCCTTGCCAGCGGGCAAGGGCTGCTCGACCAGCGCGACGCCGTGGCGCGCGCAGACGTCGAGCTGCACGGCCAGCGTCTCCTCGCGCCAGGCTTCATTGGCGTCGACGATGAGCTGCGCATGCGGAGCCCCTTCCCGGACGGCGGCGAGCCTTGCGTCGTCCCCCTCGCCGGCGAGCTTTACCTTCAGGAGCGGCCGGGCGGCGGCTTTGAGCGCGGCCATGCGCATCTCCTCGGGCGTCCCGACCGATAGCGTATATGCGGTGACGAGCGGCGAGAGGCGCTCGAAGCCCGCGATCACATAGGCGCGCCGGCCCGAGCGCTTGGCCTCCAGATCCCACATGGCGCAATCGACGGCGTTGCGCGCCGCGCCTGCCGGCAGCAGTCGCTGCAAGGCGGCCCGGTCGGCGCCCGATTCGATCTCGCCGCGCACGCCCTCGATCGCCGCGACGACGCTCTCGACGCTCTCGCCGTAGCGTGCGTAGGGCACGCATTCTCCGCGTCCCACGACATCGCCCGCGCGTAGCATCGCCGTGACCACCCGCGCCTCCGTCTTGGCGCCGCGAGAGATGACGAAGCGCCCGGCGATGGGGTAGGCTTCGACGGCGAGAGTCAGCTCGATGCGCAAGGGCATGGCTCCATTAGCTTGCAAGTCGGCGAATACTGTGCGCTTGCGCGCTTGTCGACCGCATGTCACGAAGTTAAGAGCATTTGCAAGCTGCCGCTGAATCGCCTTCCGAACGAGGCCGCATGGCTGTCGACGCCGCCCAGAATCCCCCGGACGTCTCGCCCCTCGAGGGCGGCGCGCGGTTGGCGCTCGCCGGCGATTGGACCCTCGCGGCCTCCCGCCGCCTCGAAAACAAGGCGCAGGAGGTCGTCGATTTCGGTCGCCGCGGCGACTTCGTGACACTCGACCTTTCTGGCGTGTCGCGTCTCGACACCGCCGGCGCCTGGCTGATCAATCGCGCCCGCCGCACGCTTGCGCGATCCAATGTCGGCGTCGCGCTCGAACATGTGCGTCCCGAGCACGACATATTGCTCGAGGAAGCAACCTACCGCGATTTCCAAGCGCCCGCGCGCAAGTCCGTCCCCATCGTTCTGGAGCTTCTCGCGGATGTCGGCCGCGCCATCGTCTACAGCCTGAAGGAATTCTACCGGGGCATCGCCTTCCTGGGCGAATTCGTCGCGGTGCTGGGATATATCGCGACGCACCCGCGCCATTTCCGCGGGACCTCTCTCGTCGCGCATATGGAGCTGATCGGTCTGCGCAGCGCGCCGATCGTTATCCTCATCAATCTCCTCGTGGGCGCCATTGTCGCCCAGCAGGGCATTTACCAGCTCATCAGATTTGGCGCGACAACCTACGCCGTCGACCTGATCGGCATATTGGTGCTGCGCGAGCTCGGCGTCCTGCTCACCTCCATCATGATCGCGGGCCGCTCGGGCTCCGCCATCACCGCCGAAATCGGCTCCATGAAGATGCGGGAGGAGATCGACGCGCTGCGCGTCATGGGCCTCTCGGTCATCGAAGTGCTCGTCGCGCCGCGGGTGCTGGCGCTCATCCTGTCGCTGCCGATCCTGACCTTCATCGCGGATATGTCCGCGCTCTTCGGCGGCATGCTGGTCTCCTGGGGCTATGGCGGCATCAGCCCCGCAGCTTTTTCCTCACTGCTCAGGGAAGCCATCGGATTCAACACATTCATGGTCGGGATCATCAAAGCGCCGTTCATGGCGCTGGTCATCGGGCTGATCGCGATGATCGACGGGCTGGCGACGCAAGGCTCCGCCGAATCGCTCGGCCGTCAGGTGACGTCCTCTGTCGTGAAATCGATTTTCATGGTCATCGTGCTCGATGGCCTCTTCGCCATCTTTTTCGCCTCGATTCATTACTAACCGGGCCTCTATGAGCTTTCTTACCAACGATGGCTGGGGCGGAACGACAGCCGACGTCATTATCAGCGTGCGCGACCTCATCGTCGGCTTCGGCGACAAAATCGTGATGAAGGGGCTCGATCTCGACGTCTATCGCGGCGAGGTGCTCGGCTTTGTCGGCGGTTCGGGGCAGGGAAAGTCCGTGCTGACCCGCGCGATTCTGGGCCTCGTTCCGACCCGCGGCGGCTCCATCCGCATTTTCGGCAGGGATCGCGACGCGCTGGCGCCGGCCGAAAGGCGGGCGCTCGAGCAGCGCTGGGGCGTTCTGTTCCAGAACGGCGCGCTCTTTTCCGGCCTTACGGTGAAGCAGAACATCCAGATGCCGATGCGTGAGACCCGCGATCTCTCGCCCCGGCTGATGGATGAGCTCGCCATGCTCAAGCTGGACCTTGTGGGCTTGAAACCTGACGCGGCCGACAAATTTCCGTCGGAATTATCGGGCGGCATGGTCAAGCGCGCGGCGCTGGCCCGCGCATTGGCGCTCGACCCTGAGCTCGTCTTCCTCGATGAACCGACATCCGGCCTCGATCCGATCGGCGCGGCGGAATTTGACGAACTAATTGGGACGCTGCAGAAAACGCTCGGGCTGACGGTGTTCATGGTCACCCATGACCTCGACAGTCTTTACGCGATTTGCGACCGGGTCGCGGCGCTCGCCGATGGCAAAGTGATTGCGGCGGGGCCGCTCGAAACCCTGCTGGAATCGGATCATCCCTGGCTTAGGGCATATTTTCACGGGGCGCGCGGCGGGCGATTCGCCGCGAAAAGCCCCGACTGAAGAGGACGAAGATGGAAACCCGCGCCAATTACGCCTTGATCGGTGCCTTCACGCTGGCGACGATTTTTGCGGCCTTCGGTTTCGTCTTCTGGTTCTCGGGACCGAGCCAGGTCGGCAAGCAGGACGCCTATCAGATCGTCTTTGCGGGGTCGGTTTCCGGGCTCTCGCGCGGGTCTTCTGTCCTTTTCAACGGCGTGAAGGTCGGCGAGGTCACCCACATCGCCATTTCCGAAAACGATCCCAGCAAGGTCGACGTTCTCGTGAAGATCGACGAGCATACGCCGGTCAAAGCCAATACGCGCGCCCGGCTGGAGACCCGCGGCTTCACCGGCGTCGCCGACGTGCTGCTGGTCGGCGGCACGCCCGGCGCGCCCGATCTGGTCGCGGAGGAGGGGCAGCACTACCCGCAGATTCAGGCCGAGCGCTCCGAAAACGTGCAGTCGCTTTCCACTAAGGCCGCCGCGCTGCTCGTGAAGCTCGACACGCTCCTCGATGAAAACAAGGACACCATCCGGGGCACGCTGAAAAACGCGGAAACTTTCACCAAGACGCTCTCGGACAACTCCGAGCAGATCTCCGCCTTCATTAAGGATGCCGGCGACGCGGCCCATTCATTGAAGCCCGTCGCGGCGCGGCTCGACCGCTTCCTGGCGGCGGGCGAGCAGACGCTGAAGGCGCTCGACCCCAAGCAGCTCAAGGCGATCACGGGCAACGTCGCCAGCGCCTCGACAAATATCAAGAATTTCTCGGCGACCGGCCTCAAGCAATATGAGCAGCTGGCGGTCGACGCCCGTAAAGCGATCGACTCGCTCGACCAGGCGATCAAATCCATCGAGCGCGATCCCTCGCAGTTCATCTGGGGCCCGTCGCAGACGACGCCGGACTATCGCGCGCGCTGACCGCCTGGCCTTTGGCCGCCCGGCATGTGGGCCGGCGCGGCTTTGTCTTCCCGGCCCGCTCGCGCTAGATAAGCCAAAGCCGTGCAGGCTCGGGCGGATAGGCGAAGGGCGGGCGTCCAAGCATGGGGCAGGTGCGCATTTCGATATGGACGCCGGCAAGGCGCGCGTCTTTCGCGGGCCTCGCCTTTCTTGTCGCCGGCTGCGTCGCTCCGACCCGCGAAACCTTCGATCTCGCTATGGCGCCTAGCGCTCTGCAGGTTGCGATGGGCGGCCCTGTTCTCGGCGTCAGGGAGCCGACGGCGACGCCGCCGACGAGCTCGGAGCGCGTGGTCGTGCGCAACGTCGATGGGAGCGTCGCCCTGCTGCCGGACGCGCAATGGTCGCAGCCCCTGCCGCGCCTCCTGCGCGAGCGCATGATCGAGGCCCTACAGCGCCGCGGCGTCGCTGCTTCGAGGATCGGGTTCGGAAGCAACCGGGCGCTCGCGACCGACATTCGGCGGTTCGAAATCGACGCGGCGCGCAATGTCGCTGTCGTGGAGATCGCCGTCTATATCGTGGACGAAAGCAGTGGCGCGACGCGTGCCGGGCACAGCTTCAGCGCGGAGGCGCAGACGCCAGAAAATATCGGGTCGGGCGCCGTTTCCGCGCTTGGCCAAGCGGCGGCGCAGGCCCTCGCCAAGATGGCCGATTGGGCGCGCGGGCGCTAGAAAGAAATCGCGGCAGGAGCCGGCCCCGGTTTCGCGGGCCCAGCAGGGCGCCTATGAAATGCGCGGAAGTCTTGTTGGGGGCTAGCGCGACAAACGGCCCGATGCTAATCGAACGCAGCAAAATTCGAGTGTTCGGCGCGGCCGAACGGCGGAAAGCGTTCGGGGTCGCGCCTTTGACGAGACCTCGGGGTTGACCAGGACCAGGGAAGACGGGCGTCATGGTGAAGATGAGCTTCGACGACACAGCGACACGCTACGGCGCCGAACCGGGCGGCGGCGCGCCGACCAAGGTCAAGATCACCTTCGTCGACTCCAACGGCCAGCCCCGCACGGTCGAGGGCGAGGTAGGCTCCACCGTGATGGAAACCGCCCGCCGCAACGACATCCCGGAGATCGCGGCCGAATGCGGCGGCGCCTGCGCCTGCGCCACCTGCCATGTCTATGTCGACGAGAAATGGGTCGAAAAGGCCGGCAAGCCCTCGCAGATGGAAGAGGACATGCTCGACTTCGCCTTCGACGTGAAGCCGAATTCCCGCCTGTGCTGCCAGATCACCGTGCGCCCGGAGCTCGACGGGCTGGTCGTGACCACCCCCGCCCAGCAGGGCTGATAAAAGGGGATCGCGAGCCTTCAGGCTCGCCCTGGAATGCGCGCCTGAAGGCGCGTGGTCCTGTACGCTCAAATGCCGGGCGTGAACTCTTCCCTCCCCTTTACGGGGAGGGTGGCCCCGCGCAAGCGGGGTCGGGTGGGGTAAGGCCCCACCACGATCGTGGCTGCGCGAACCCCACCCGTCGGCCTTCGGCCGCCGACCTCCCCGTAAAGGGGAGGTAAGGAGGCATACCCACACATCGTCGTTTGCCCCCGGCGTCCCCGCGGCGCGGTTTGGCGTTGCATCTTGCGACGAATGCTATAGACGAACGCGAGCGGCGGCGGGTGGCTCATCCGCCGGTCGGCTGGCCGCGTTCGAAAATCCTCCCCGGTTTCTTCGCCAGGCCGTTTCCGACCCGAGAGAGGGTATTCGCCCATTCGCCGTCCCAGCGTGCGGCGATGCGCGCCGCCATTGATGTGAGGATTTGACGCATGAACCAGGTCAACGAAGCCGCGATCGAAACCGATGTCGTCATCGTCGGCGCCGGCCCGGCCGGGCTTTTCGCGGTGTTCGAACTGGGGCTCCTGGACATCAAATGCCATGTCATCGACATTCTGCCGCGCGCCGGCGGCCAGTGCTCGGAGCTTTATCCCGAGAAGCCGATCTACGACATTCCGGGCCTGCCGGAGATCACCGGCCAGGGCCTGACGGATAATCTGCTCAAGCAGATCGAGCCTTTCCACCCGACCTTCCACTTCAACGAGATGGTCGAGACGCTCACCTCGCTCGGCACGCCGGAGAAGCCGGCCTTCCGCCTCACCACCGACGCCGGCAAGGTCTTCCACGCCAAGGTCGTCGTCGTTGCGGCCGGCGGCGGCTCGTTCCAGCCCAAGAAGCCGCCGATCCCCACGATCGAGCAATATGAGGGCAAGTCGGTCTTCTACGCCGTGCGCCGTATGGAGGACTTCCGCGACAAGGACGTCGTGATCGTCGGTGGCGGCGATTCGGCGCTCGACTGGACGCTGAACTTGCAGCCGATCGCCAAGAGCCTGACGCTGGTGCATCGCCGTGACGCCTTCCGCGCCGCCCCGCATTCGGTTTCGGCCATGCAGGAGCTGGTCGCGGCCGGCAAGATTTCCTTCAAGCTCGGGCAGATTACGACGGTCGAGGGCGCCGACGGCGAGCTGTCCACGGCGCTTCTGAAGGGCAATGACGGAGTCGAGCAGAAGCTCCCCTGCCAGCGCCTCATGCCCTTCTTCGGCTTGACGATGAAGCTCGGCCCGGTCGCCGAATGGGGCCTGCAGCTCAACGAGAATCTCATCCCGGTCGACACCGAGAAATTCGAGACGAGCCATCCGGGCATCTTCGCCGTCGGCGACATCAACTACTATCCGGGCAAATTGAAGCTCATTCTCTCGGGCTTCCACGAGGGCGCGCTCGCGGCGCAGAAGGCGCATCGCTACGTCTATCCCGAGAAGAAGCTGCTGTTCCAATACACGACGTCGTCGACGAATCTGCAGAAGAAGCTCGGCGTCTCCTAAGTGAACGTCGCGGTTCGGGCGCTGGACATTTCGGGCGTTGCGCCCGGGCAATGGTCAGCGCTCGCCGCGTCGCTCGATGACGCAGAGCGCGCGCGCGCCGCGCGCTTTGCATTTGAAGAAGACCGTCAATCTTACATTGCCGCCCATGCGCTATTGCGGGCGGAACTTTCGAGTCACGCCGACCGCGCTCCCTCCGATTGGCGCTTTGCGGCGACGGCGCTCGGCAAGCCTTTCCTTCTCGACGCGCCCCGCGATCTGCGTTTCAGCATCACCCACACGCGCGGCATGGTGGCGGTCGCCATCACGGAAGGCCTTGAGATCGGGGTCGACGTCGAATCCGAGGATCGGCGCGCGGAAAGCATGAAGCTCGCGGAGCGTTTCTTCGCGCCGGAGGAAATTGCGCTGCTGCGCGCTGTCGAGGGCGATGCGCGGCGCGAAATGTTTTTCGCCATATGGACGCTCAAAGAGGCGGTGGTGAAGGCCACGGGCCAGGGGCTCTCCCGCGCGCTCGACAGTTTCGCCGTCTCGCCCGATCCGCCGCGCGTGACGATGCGCGACGAAGAGTGGGGCGCCGACCATTGGCGCCTCGGCTCATTTCATTTCGCGCTGGCGGCGCAAGGCAACATTACCGCCGATTTCAGCGTAGTGGATGTTGGCTTAACCTTCTCGCAATAGGCTCGCGCGCGTGCCTATCTCATGGAGGGTCACGCGATGAAGAAAGCCCTTTTCAGCCTGTGCCTCGTCTCAGCCTTCGCTTTTTCCGGCCTTTCCGCCAACGCCTGCACGCGCATCCTTTACGAGACCGGGGCCAAGTCCTACCAAATCGGCCGCACCATGGATTGGATGGTCGACCCCGGAACCGATCTCTGGGCTTTCCCCAAGGGCATGGCGCGCGACGGCGGCGTGGGGCAGGGGTCGATCAAATGGACCGCCAAGCACGGCTCGGTCATCAGCTCCTTCTATAATCTCGCGGCCGTCGACGGCATGAACGACGCCGGGCTCGTCGCCAATGTGCTCTATCTCGTCGAAGCGGATTACGGCGACGCCGCCAAGTCGAAAAAGCCGAAGCTCTCCATCGGCGCCTGGGCGCAATATGCGCTCGATAATTTCGGCTCTGTGGCCGAGGCCGTGGCGGCGCTGCAGAAGGAGCCTTTCGTCCTGATCGCGCCCGACCTGCCCGACGGCAACAAGGCCGGCGCCCATCTCGCCCTCGCCGACGCCTCGGGCGACAGCGCGATTTTCGAATATTTGAACGGCAAGCTCGTCATCCACCATGGCGCGCAATATCGGGTGATGACCAACTCACCGAGCTTCGACCAGCAGCTTGCGATCGAGTCATATTGGAAGCACGTCGACGGCGAGAAATTCCTGCCGGGCACGGCCCGCTCCGCCGACCGTTTCGCGCGCGTGAGCTGGAATCTGAACGCCGCCGCCAAGGAGAAGGACCCGCGCCTCGCCACCGCCACGACCTTCTCGCTGATCCGCGCCATCTCCGTGCCGCTGGGCATTGCCGATCCCGAACGCCCGAACATCGCCTCGACCATCTGGCGCACGGTCTCTGATCTGGGCGCCAAGCGTTATTATTTCGAAAGCGCCTACAGCCCGTCGATCTTCTGGGTGGACCTCGACCGGCTGAAGCTGGAGCCGGGCGCAAAGCCCATGAAGCTCGATTTGAGCGGCAAGCCGATTTTGTCGGGAGAGGTTTCGGGGAAGTTTGTGGAGGCGGAGGCGTTCAAGTTTTTGGCGAGGTAAGGTGGCGCAAGCTCTGAAATCAGGGCCAGTATTGACCCTGAGCGGATGTTCGCGAGGCTTCCCGGTATAACCGCGTCGGCGGGTGGAGCGTTGTCGCGCGCCGCTGCCGCCCTAGGTATTTCTCCCAATTGAGCTCCGCCATAAGCGGCGTAAAGCGTTGTCGGTCCCGGCAATGATATGCCGCAATTACATGCCTTCGGTTCCAAATGCGTCTTGTTCTCGTCGAGTCCGTCTCGGATAGAGTCCTTGGGGACACGGCCGAGTTTGCCAAAAATTCCGCCGAATGGGTGGAGTGCGCCTTTCGCGAAATAGGCTTTGAGCATCTCGCAGTTGTCGCTGCGCGGCTTTTCGACGAAAGCCGAGGAAGGTACGGTTGGCTCTACCAATTCGCGTGCTTCGGACGAAAAGAGAATACGAGCTATGAGATCTTCACAGTAAACGAAGAAGAGGAGGCCGTATTCCGTGCTGACGACTCTTCCGCAATCGGGGCCGTTATGACGCGCTGCGCCTATGTTGGGTTTGTTCGTCGAAAGCCGCCTGAGCCGGCGAAGGCGCCCTTGCCGATCGCAAGAGCAGCATAGCAGCCGCTTAACCCTTCTCGGGGCAACCCGCGGGCTCCTCCTTAGCCTGGTCTTTTAACGCCCCGTCTAGGGCGAGCTGCAATAACAAAATGGCCATCGCTTTGCTCAGCGGCTCGCAAGTAGCGGCCGCTAGCGAGGTTCGGATCGCTGTTCCAAGCTCCTGTTGAACGCTGGATTCTAGTCTTCCTGCGTCGTGGTTGTCATTGACGGGCCGCACTGGCGACCCCGATCGTTGAGCGCAGCGAGAGGGCAAGCGGGGTGCCTTGCCCCCTCGGATGCGAGGCAGCTTAGCGCGTCTCTGCGGGCCGGTGATTGTTGGTTATCTCCTCCGGTGGCTGCCAAACCAGGTCAGAAGAAGCGCTTGGGTTGAGAGCCTGGGTAACTTTGCCCACCTTTCGATAGGCCGATACCGCCATGGATGCGATTTGCCATTCCTGGTCGGTCCAGTTTCTGGCCTCGGATGCGGTCGAACCCTGCGTCGGGTTTCCCGAAACAGCCTGCGCATTCCTTTCAAGTGACTTCGTGGATGGCTGTGCGGAGCCATAGGCGTTCGGCGGAACCTGAGCACGGAACCCAGAGTTGGAAGCGGAGGTAGGCTGGCTGATTTGTGCGCCGCTCATCTCTGGAAGGCTCGAAACGGGACGCTTCGTTCCCATGCTTCCTAGAATGGCGAGCCCTATGATCGCCAACGCGAGAGCCGGGATACCAACCGCGTGACGGTTGATTTGAGAAAACCGCAGCATGAGCATACTCCTGAATGCAGGTGGTAGGCTTTGACTTCTCGGATTGAGTTGGAAGTCGCGAAGCGCCGGGACGGCTAGTTCCAAGGCGAGGCGGGGCCGTCCCGGACGACCTAAAGGAGGCGACCATCCTCCGATTACCGTTTAATCTTTTGAACGAACGGTTGTTTCTTGATCAGTACAAAAATGCAGCAGGTCCCAACAGAGCAATTGTTTGGAAGGCCAGGGATGGTGCAAGGCCCCGTCCCGTGGTTCGAAGGTCCACTCGGGCGCTGGCGCTTACGGCGCGCTATGCGTGTCACGTTCCGGAGGTGGGTCGAACGTCTGCTCCTAGCGCATTGCAGAACGCCAATCAGGGCGATGGATGCCAATCGCCGCTTTTCCTTGCCTCCCCCCGCCCCTTCGGTGTATAAGCTCCCAACTTCCATCTCATACCGATCATTCTAGCAATGGTCGCCGTTGAGAGTGGGCCCCCCGCCGGGACCCGCTCTTTTCGCATTGGCGGACCCAACAGACAGGACCAGACACGCTTGACGGAAAACGCCGCTCCCATCGACGCCCCGCTCGACGAGCCCCGCCTCGTCTCCGAGACAGGCGTCGCCGCGCGCGTGGCGCATGTCGCCGAGCCGGTGCTGACGCAGCTCGGCTTTCGGCTGGTGCGCATCAAGCTCATGCAGCAGAACGGCCAGACGCTGCAGATCATGGCCGAGCGGCCCGACGGCCTCATGACCATCGACGATTGCGAGGCGGCGAGCCAGGCGCTTTCGCCCGAGCTCGACGTCGCCGACGTCATCGCCGGTGAATATCGGCTCGAAGTTTCGTCGCCCGGCGTCGACCGGCCGCTGGTGCGCATCTCCGATTTCGTCCGCGCCGTGGGCCACGAGGCGCGCGTCGAACTGACGCATCCGGTCGAATCCGGGCGCAAGCGCTTTCGCGGGATCATCAAGGGCGTCGAGGGCGAGGGCCGCGGCGCCAAAGTGACGATCGAGCGCACTGACGCGCGTTCCGACGAGGAGAAGCTCGTCACCGTGCCGCTCGCCGATCTCGACGAGGGCAAGCTCATGCTCACCGAGGCGCTGATCCGCGAATCGCTGCGCGCCGGCAAGCTCCAGCAGACGGGCGATGAAGAAGAAGGCGCCGCGCCGCAAGAGGAAGAGCGCCCGCGCCGTGGGCCGGGCCGTTTCCGCAGCCCGCAGAAGAACAAGCCCAAGCCGCTGGTTCCGGCCGGCGTGCAAACGCAATTCAAGAAAGGTCCGGGGCCCGTGAAGCCTCGCGCCGCCCGCTCCGAGGGAGATTGATAATGGCCGTCAGCGCCAACCGACTCGAGATTTTGCAGATTGCCGACGCCGTCGCGCGCGAGAAGTCGATCGACCGCACGATCGTCATCGCCTCGATGGAGGATGCGCTGCAAAAGGCGGCCCGCTCGCGCTATGGCCAGGAGACCGAGGTGCGCGCCGAGATCAATCCGCGCACCGGCGAAGTGCGCTTCTCGCGCCTGCTGCTCGTCGTCGACAAGGTCGAGAACGACGCCACGCAGATTTCGATCGAGGACGCCCGCAAGCGCAATCCGGCGGCGCAGCCCGGCGACTGGATTTCCGAGACGCTGCCGCCCTTCGACTTCGGCCGCATCGCCGCGCAGTCGGCCAAGCAGATCATCGTGCAGAAGGTGCGCGAGGCCGAGCGCGACCGGCAATATGAGGAATATAAGGACCGCATCGGCGAGATCGTTAACGGCGTCGTCAAGCGCGTCGAATATGGCAATGTGATCATCGATCTTGGCCGCGGCGAGGGCATTATCCGCCGCGACGAGATGATCCCGCGCGAGATGTTCCGCCCCGGCGACCGCGTGCGCGCCTATGTCTATGACGTGCGGCGCGAGCAGCGCGGCCCGCAGATCTTCCTGTCGCGCACCCATCCGCAATTCATGGCGAAGCTCTTCAAGCAGGAAGTGCCGGAAATCTACGATGGCGTGATCGAGGTGAAGTCGGTCGCCCGCGATCCGGGCTCGCGCGCCAAGATCGCCGTGGTGTCGCGCGATTCGTCGATCGATCCGGTCGGCGCCTGCGTCGGCATGCGCGGCTCGCGCGTGCAGGCGGTGGTGCAGGAGTTGCAGGGCGAGCGCATCGACATTATTCCGTGGTCGGCGGACGCCGCGACCTTCATCGTCAATGCGCTGCAGCCGGCGGAAGTGGTGAAGGTGGTTCTCGACGAAGATTCTTCGCGCATTGAAGTCGTCGTGCCCGATGACCAATTGTCTCTGGCCATCGGCCGCCGCGGCCAGAATGTGCGTCTCGCCTCTCAGCTGACGGGCTGGGACATAGACATCATGACCGAGGCCGAAGAGTCGGAGCGCCGCCAGAGAGAATTCGAGGAGCGCACGCGGCTCTTCATGTCGGCGATCGACGTCGACGAGGTTGTCGGCCGGTTGCTCGCTTCGGAAGGCTTCCGCTCGGTCGAGGAGCTCGCTTACGTCGAGCTTCCCGAGCTCGCAACCATCGAAGGCTTCGACGAGGAGACGGCGGGCGAGATTCAGATGCGCGCGCGCAATTATCTCGAGCGCGTGGAGCAGGAGAACG
Organism: Methylocystis sp. MJC1; assembly: GCF_026427715.1. Taxonomy (NCBI): domain Bacteria; kingdom Pseudomonadati; phylum Pseudomonadota; class Alphaproteobacteria; order Hyphomicrobiales; family Methylocystaceae; genus Methylocystis; species Methylocystis sp. MJC1. The sequence continues at coordinate 429,563 of NZ_CP107558.1, forward strand.
AGACCCGCCGCAAGGAAATGGGCGTCTCGGACGAATTGCGCGAGATCGACGGGATGACCACCGCGATGCTGGTCAGGCTCGGCGAGAACGACGTGAAGACGATGGAAGATTTCGCCGGCTGCGTGCCCGACGATCTCGTCGGCTGGACCGAGAAGAAGGACGGCGAGACCAAGAAGCACGAAGGCTTCTTCACCGGCATAGAGGTGTCGCGTGAAGAGGCGGAAGCGATGATCATGACGGCGCGCGTGTGCGCCGGCTGGATCGAGCAGCCCGTGGAGGCGGTCGACGCCTCCGAGGCGGCTGCCGAGGCGGAGGGCGAATAAGGATAGTGACGGCCTTGGCGAGAAAAGAAGAGCGCGAGTCCGAGCGGACATGCATCGTCACGCGGCGGCGCGAGCCGCCGGAGGCGATGATCCGCTTCGTGCGCGGGCCCGATGGGGTCATTGCGCCGGACATTCGCGCGCGCTTGCCGGGGCGGGGGGTCTGGGTGGGCGCGCGCGCCGCGCTCGTGGCCGAGGCCGCCAGGAAACGCATGTTCGCGCGCAGCCTCAAGGAGCAGGTGGAAACCCCGCCGCAACTCGCCGAGGATGTCGACCGTTTGTTGGAAGCTGATTGCCTGCAGATGCTCGCTATCGTCAACAAGGCGGGCGCGGTGACAGCGGGTTTCAACAAAGTCGCGGATTTGCTTGCAAAAGGCCAGGTCTGCCTTGTCGTCGAGGCCAGCGACGGCGGCGCCGACGGCAAGCGCAAGCTGCGTCAAAGCGCGCGGCGGGCGGAGAACGGGACGGGGCAGGAAAACGATGGCGTTCCGCCTGTCATAGGCTTATTTACGTCGAGCCAATTGGATTTGGCTTTAGGTCGCACAAATGTGATACATGCAGCGCTCGCCCCTGGCGGGCCGGGCACGAGTTTTCTTTCGCGCTGCCGCCGACTGGCGACTTATAGGGGTGCGACGCTGGACGGCGCGCCCCTCGCAGCGCAGATGCGGGATGAACTGCCGGACGCTGGCGGGCGGCCGGACGAAACTGTGGAAATAAGTGGGTCGGAAGCGGCCGAGGATCGGAAGCTGGATGAGTGAGAGCGAGAATAGCGACAAGACTGTGACTGCCGCGCCGTCGAAGACGTTGCATCTGAAGCAGCGCCCGGCGGGGGAGCAGGGCATGGTGCGCCAGAGCTTCTCCCATGGCCGCTCGAAAGTGGTCGTGGTCGAGAAGGTGAAGCGTCGCGCGCCCGGCCATGTCGAGCCGGCGAAGCCGACTGCAGCCGCGCCCGCTGCGCCCGCCGCGCCGCCGCCCGCCGCTCCAAAAGCTTCCGCCCCGCCGCCGCGGCAAGAACGCGCTGCGCCGCCCTCGCGCGGGAACGCCGGCATGGTGCTTCGCGCGCTGACCGACGAGGAACGCGAGGCCCGCGCACGCGCGCTGGTCGACGCCCGCTCGCGCGAAGAGGATGAGCGGCGCCGCGCCGAGATCGAAGCCAAGGCGCGCGCCGAGCGCGAGGAGCGCGAGCGCGCCGACCGCGTCGCCGCCGAAGCGCGCAAGCGTGAAGAGGAAGAGCGTTTGGCCCGTGAGGCGGAAGCCAAGCGCAAGGCCGAGGATGAGGCGCGCCGTCGCCTGCCGCAGGACCAGCAGCACGCCGCGGCCGCGCCCTCGAAGCCGGCAGCGCCCGCGCCGAGGGCCGCCGCGCCGGCCGGAAGGCCTGCAGCGCCTGCCGCCCGACCGGGCCAGCCGGGTCAGGTCGAGACGACGACGATCCGGCGTCCGCCCGCCCGCACCGTTGGCGGTTTCACGCCGCCGACGCCGCCGCGTCCCGCGCCGTCGCGTGGCGGGGCGATGAAGGATCGCGGTCGTCTGACGGTTTCGACCGCCACCGCGGGAACGGATGAGGAGCGCACGCGTTCCGTCGCGTCGTTCAAACGACGTCAGCAGCGTCTGTTCCGCGGTCAGGTCGAGCAGAAGGAAAAAGTGCTCCGCGAGGTCATCCTCCCCGAGACGATCACCATCCAGGAACTGGCCAACCGTATGTCGGAGCGCGCCGTCGACGTCATCCGCCTGCTGATGAAGCAGGGCGAGATGCACAAGATCACCGATGTGATCGACGCCGACACCGCGCAGCTCGTCGCCGAGGAGATGGGTCACACCGTCAAGCGCGTCGCCGAGTCGGACGTCGAGGAGGGTCTGTTCGACACGCCCGACGCCGAGGCCGACCTCGAGTCGCGTCCGCCGGTCGTCACCATCATGGGCCACGTCGACCACGGCAAGACCTCGCTGCTCGACGCGATCCGTCAGGCGAATGTGGTCGCGGGCGAAGCCGGCGGCATCACTCAGCACATCGGCGCCTATCAGGTAACGTCGCCTGGCGGCCAGCCGGTCACCTTCATCGACACGCCCGGCCACGCCGCCTTCACCGCCATGCGCGCCCGCGGCGCCAAGGTGACGGACATCGTCGTGCTGGTCGTCGCCGCCGACGACGGCGTCATGCCGCAGACGATCGAAGCCATCAATCACGCCCGCGCGGCGGGCGTTCCGCTGATTGTGGCGATCAATAAGGTCGACAAGCCGGACGCCAAGCCCGAGCGCGTGCGCACTGAGCTGCTTCAGTATGAGGTGCAGGTCGAAAGCATGGGCGGCGAGACGCTCGAAATTGAGGTTTCCGCCAAGCAGAAGACCAATCTCGACAAGCTGCTCGACGCGATTTCGCTGCAAGCGGAAGTGCTCGACCTCAAGGCTAACGCCGATCGCGCTGCCGAGGGCACGGTGATCGAGGCGCGTCTCGACAAGGGCCGCGGCCCCGTCGCGACCATGCTCGTTCAGCGCGGCACGCTGCATGTGGGCGACATCATCGTCGCCGGCACGCAATGGGGCCGCGTCCGCGCCTTGCTCGACGACAAGGGAGCCACGCGCCAGGAGGCTGGTCCGTCCTTCCCGGTGGAGATTCTCGGCTTCAACGGCACGCCCGAGGCCGGCGACCGCGTCGCGGTGGTCGAGTCCGAAGCGCGCGCCCGCGAGATCACCGAATATCGCGAGCGCATGAAGCGCGACAAGCTCGCCGCCCGCGGCGGCACGGCGCGCGGCTCGCTCTCCGACATGATGAACCAGCTCAAGACGGCGGGCCGCAAGGAATTCCCGCTCGTCATCAAGGGCGACGTTCAGGGTTCGGTCGAAGCCATCGCGGCCGCGCTGGAGAAGCTCGGCACGGACGAGGTCGGCGCGCGCCTTGTGCATGTGGGCGTCGGCGGCATCTCCGAGTCGGATATTGCGCTCGCCGAGGCGTCGAACGCCGCGGTCATCGGCTTCAACGTGCGCGCCCATAAGGAAGCGCGCGAGGCGGCCGAACGCGCCGGCATCGAGATCCGCTACTACAACATCATCTACAACCTCGTGGATGACGTGAAGGCGGCGATGTCTGGCCTGCTCGCGCCGACGTTGCGCGAGACGATGCTCGGCAATGCGCAGATCCTCGAAGTCTTCGACATCTCGAAGGTCGGCAAGGTCGCGGGCTGCCGCGTCACCGACGGCAGGGTTGAGCGCGGCGTGGGCGTGCGCCTCATCCGCGACAATGTCGTGGTGCACGAGGGCAAGCTGTCGACGCTCAAGCGCTTCAAGGACGAGGTCAAGGAGGTCGAAGCCGGCCAGGAATGCGGCATGGCCTTCGAGAACTACCAGGACATGCGTGCGGGCGACATCATCGAGTGCTACCGCGTCGAGGAGATCAAGCGGACGCTGTAAGGGGCCGCGCCTGGCGCGCTTTCCGTTCGCATGGAAATCATGCGAGGCGATAGGAAACCGCGCGAGATAAAGAACACGAATGCGCTCTGGAGGGCATTCGAAATACCGTCATTGCGAGGCGCAAAGCGACGAAGCGATCCAGAACCCCAAGAGTGTCTGGATCGCTTCGCTTCGCTCGCAATGACGTTGGCAAAACCAATTCGAGCCACCCAAGAATCGTCGTCATGTCCCGATCTCACCACTCCCCAGGCTCCACGCCGTCGCAGCGCATGTTGCGCGTGGGCGAGCTCGTGCGTCACGCCATGGCGCGCATGCTTTCGCGCGGCGAAATCAGCGATCCCGTGCTCGAGAAGCATGTGGTCACGGTCGCGCGCGTCAAGATGAGTCCCGACCTCAAGCTCGCGACGATCTTCGTCATGCCGCTCGGCGGCAAGGACGAGACGGAGGTCATCGCCGCGCTCGATCGCCACAAGAAATTCCTGCGCGGCGAGATCGCGCACGAGCTCAACCTGAAATTTGCCCCGGACATCCGTTTCCGCATCGACGATAGCTTCGACACGGTGTCGCGCATCGACGCGATCCTCAATTCCGAGCGCGTCAAACGCGACCTCGAAGCGCCGGATGACGACGCGCAGGACAACGTCTGAAGAAGAATATGAATAAGAAAAGATCCAATCGCGTCGTCGTCGACGGCTGGGTGGTGCTCGACAAGCCTGTGGGCCTGACGTCCACGCAGGCTGTCTCGCGCTTGAAGCGCATTTACAACGCTCAGAAGGCCGGTCACGCCGGCACGCTCGATCCTTTGGCGTCGGGCATCCTCCCCGTAGCCTTCGGCGAGGCGACCAAGACTGTTCCATTCGTGCAGGACGGCGAAAAAGCCTATCGCTTCACCGTGCGTTGGGGCGCTGAATCTAACACCGACGATTCCGACGGCGAGATCACGCGCACGAGCGAGAAGCGGCCTACGCGCGCCGAGATCGAGGGGCTCATGCCCCAGTTCCTCGGCGACATCTTGCAGACGCCGCCGCAGTTTTCCGCGATCAAGATCGGCGGCGAGCGCGCCTATGACCTCGCGCGCGAGGGCGCGCAGGTGGAGCTCAAGGCCCGCGCCGTCACCATCCATTCGCTGACGATCGAGGCCTTTTCGCCCGAGGAGACCGTTTTCTTCATGGAATGTGGCAAGGGCGCCTATGTGCGCGCCATCGCCCGCGACCTCGGCCGGCTGATGGGCTGCTACGGCCATGTCACGGCGCTGCGCCGGACGCGCGTCGGCCCTTTCATCGAAGAAGACTCCTACACGCTGGAGGAGATTGAAGCGCAAGGCATGGCCGCGGATGCGCTGCTCTCCGTCGAGGCGGGCCTCTCGGAGCTTCCCTGCGTCGTCGTCGACCGCGACACCGCGGCGCGGCTTCGACGTGGCGGCTCAGTGATCCTGCGCGGTCGCGACGCGCCTGCTGAGGGCGTGGTCTACGCGGCTTGCGGCGGCGTGCCGGTGGCTTTCGGCCAGGTCGTCGAGGGGGCGCTGGAGCCCTCGCGCGTGTTCAACCTGCCGTTCTGATCCATATTAGCGCCGAGGATTTTTCTCGGCGCGCGAAACGATCCGTCGACTGATTGTCTGTTGCCCAACGCGTTGCCGCTGTCTCTTGCTATCCCCGACGGCGCTCTCAGCTCTCTTTCAGCGAAATCCGAAACGTGGCCCCGCCGCCCGGGGTCTGCTCGACGGACAGCGAGCCGCCCATCGACTCGACCAGCTCCTTTGAAATGGCCAAGCCGAGCCCGGCCCCGTTGCCAGTTGTATCGCGCCGCCAGAACGGTTCGAATACCCGCTCCATCTCGGATGGACGAACGCCCTCGCCATGGTCGATGACGTCGATTGACGCCGGCGCGGAGACGCGGACGAGAACGACGCCCCCCGTCGGCTCGGCGCGAAGCGCATTGTCCAAGAGATTTGTCACCACGCATTCGAGCGCCCATTTGCGAAGGCGGACGCTGATTCGACAAGGCGGCCCTTCGAAAGCAATGTTCCGACTATTCTCGATCGCGAGAGGCGTGATGTCGGCGATCAACGTCAGAATAGTCGGGCAAAGATCAAATTCATCGATGGCAGGTTCGCAATGCGCGGCAAGACGCACTGACGCGAGCAGCTGCTCGACAATGGATTGAACGCGCCGAATATCGCGCTTTATGTCGCGTCTGAACGCAGCGTCGTCGGGATTGTCGGCGTGAGCCCGCATGATCGCGATCGGCGTACGCAACTCATGTGCGGCATTGGCCACAAAACGACGCTGAGCCGCGACGCCGGCGTCGAGGCGCGATAGCGCATGATTGACTGCGTCGATGAAGGGCGCGACCTCTTTCGGGGTCTGCTGCGCGGAGATGCGCCGATGCAGCGTGTGCACGTCGATCGAGGCGATGTCCGCAGCGGCCGCGCGCAAGGGCGTCAATCCGCGCCGGACCACGATCCACGCGACGAGCGCCGCGCCCAATATGCCGGGAGCGATGACGATGGCGGTGTGCCAGGTCAGAAACAATTTTGCGACCCCATAAAGGTCGTCCCACGCAAAGCGGTAGCCGTAAACGGCGATTGCGTACCGGCCGACGGGCGTCTCTAACAGCCGCAGGCTTCCGCGCGCCCTCCCGATTTCATCGCCGGGCACGCGGAATTTTATCGCGAGCGCGTCGATCCGCTCGAGACCGGCAAGGGCGGCGACAAGGGCAGGCGAAGATCCGGGAAGCGGCGCTTTTGTTCGAGCGTCGAAAACAGCGTAACCGGCTTGCGGATTGGCCTCCATATAGTTGCGCAACGCGGCGGTAGGTTCGATGCGGACGCTCTTGTCGGGCGCGCGCGTCAGCGATGTTTGGACGAGGGCGCTGAGCCGATATTCGCCCCAGTCGTCGGGCGCGATCGTTGAAGCGCCCAAACCGGAGATGGAGATAAAGAATTCCATAATTGGAACGAGGAAGACGATCGCAATGAATTGCGCCGCGGCAAGGCTGACGATCAAGCGAAACGCCAGTGACTGCCGCCCGCTCACCTCTCGGGCGCCCGCGCGATCATATAGCCGATTCCACGCGCGGCGTGGATTTCGACTCCGGCGCCGAGATCCTGCAAGCGCTTGCGCAAACGCGATACGAGAATGTTCAAGGCATTGTCCTGCACGTCATCGTCGAAGCCATAGACTTCATCTTGAAGCTGATTGCGCAAGACCAGGCGCCCGGCGTTGCGCATCAGCATCTCGAGCAAAGCGAGTTCGCGCCGATGAAGCACCAGTGGCTTTCCGTTGATCGATACTTGTTGGGATGCAAGATCGAAAGAGAGCGCCCCAAGCAGGACGGGCGGCGCCGCCTCTCCGCCGGGACGCCGCAAACAGGCCCTGATCCGGGCCATCAGCTCGTCGAGATCGAAGGGCTTGGCCAGATAATCGTCGGCCCCTGCGTCCAGGCCGCAGATGCGCTCGCTCACGGTTTCGCAGGCGGTCAAAACGAGAATGCGGATGCCCGGCTGCAGCCGTTTGAGTTCCGGCAATAGTTCGAGCCCGTCGCCGTCCGGCAATCGACGATCGAGAAGCGCAAGCCCGTAACGATGGCATTGCAGAGCCGCCCGCGCTTCTTCCAGCGCGCCGACATAATCCGCAATGAAGCCTGACCGCCCAAGACGCGCCCCGAGGGCCCGAGCCATATCCGGCTCGTCCTCGATCAACAGCACGCGCATCTTGAAAGCCGGGTCACGCGCAATCGCGCGTCTGCAAGTTTGAACATTGATCGCTCCGCCGCGCTGAGAAGCTAATGCCGGATATGATAAAAATGCAACAGTCACGCAGAAGCCAGGGCGCACGCCTCTGGCGTTATCTCCATGAAAGCTTGGCTACCTAGGAAACCGCCTCCGGGATGCGGCAACTTCCCGACAAATGAGCGGATAGGAGGCCAACCTTGCTCGATCGCGATCTTTTCAAACATGTCAGCGCTGGCGTTTTGGCGCTTTGCTATTCCGGCGACGCGCTCGCCCAGGAGAATTTGCCGACGATCGAGATCGGCGCGCCGGCGCGGCCGGCAGTCGGTCGGGCGGCGGCGCCGGCGGCACAAGCGGCTCCTAATTCGGCGCCCGTCCGAGGCCAGGCGGAAAGCGGCCCGCCCGTCCGGCAGACGACCGCCGGACCGGTGCGCGGCTATCAGGCGCTCACCTCGCGCGCCACGCGCTTCGAGACGCCGATCAAAGAATTGCCGATGTCGATCGAAGTCATCCCGCGCAAGCTGATCGACGACCAGCAGGCGATTTCGCAAAGCGAAGTCTTTCGCAACGTTTCGGGCTTGCAGCCGGTCAGTCCGCTTTTTCCGGGCGGCATTGGTCCGAGCCTGCGCGGCATGCGGGCCGAGCGATATATCGACGGCTTGCCGAATTTTTATGATCTGGGCGTGCGCGATCTGCTCGCAAATGTCGAACGTATCGAGGTGCTGAAAGGGCCGGCGAGCATTCTCTTCCAGGGTGGCTCGAGCCCAGTTGGCGGCGTCGTCAATGTCATCTCGAAGCTGCCGACGCCGGATCGTTTTGCCGAGGCAGGGATTCGCACCGGCGGCTACAGCTATCTAAGTCCCTATGTCGATATCAATCAGCCGCTCACCGAAAACAAAAGCGTCCTTTTCCGGCTAACGGCGCAATATGAGACCACGGAATCGAACGTCGACGTCGTGCGGCGGCGCAGCTACACGGTCAATCCAACGATAAAATTCGCGCCGACAGACGCAACGTCGCTGACGGTGCAGGGATATATCACGCGGCGCGACCAGCCGGATTATCCCGGCTTGCCCGCGACCGGCACGATCGACACGGCTTTCTATTCCGTGCGTCCGCAAGCCTTTCTGTCAAATGCGGGCTTGCCGGCGTCTAGCACGTCGTCCTCGGGAGTCACGGTTCGTTTCGATCACAAATTCGACGAGACCTTTTCGACCTTCACCAGCGCGCGTTTTTCGTCCTCGAGCCTGTACGAGCCGTCGCAGATCCCCTTCGGCAATACGCCGACCTTCAATGCCGATTCTACCCTGCGTCGCCTTATTGGCGGGCCGAGCCAGTTTTATATGGCGAATACGATCATGGCCCAGCAGACGAAGGAAATTTCCGTCACATCGAATGTGATGGCGAAGTTCGACGCTGGTCCGACAAGGAACAAGCTCCTGCTCGGCGGCGATTTCAACCGCGTCTGGGACCAGGGCTATATGGCCGCCGCAAACGCCACCCAGCCTGATCCCAAAATCAAAAGCGTATTGGACTTTTTCGGGTTTGGGGTCTACGCGCCCTTCTATCCGATCCTCGTCGACTTCCGGGCGCCTGTCATCCCGCCCTATGCTTATCCGCTTCCCGGCCAGGGCGGTTACACCACGCTCAGCCGCATCAACAACGCCTACCAAAATGCGGGCGTGACGGCGCAACTCCAGTCTACGATCTTTGAGCGCCTGCATATTCTCGCCGCAGGCCGCGTCGCCTTCGTCGATATCTATTCGGAGGAAGGCGCCGCCCGGCCGCCGACCAGATTCAATTCGAGCCAGACGGCGTTTCTTCCGCGTGTCGGCGCTTTGTTCGACGTGACAAACTGGCTCTCGGTCTATGGCAGCTATGCGCAAGGCTTGCGGCCTGTCACCCTGTTCAATGGTGCCGGCGGCGCGGCGCCCAAGCCGGAGGGCTCCGAGCAATGGGAGGCGGGCGTCAAATTGGACGGCCCGATGGGCCTGTCAGGCACGCTCGCCTATTTCGACCTCAAGCGGACCAATGTGCCGATCACGCCGCCTGGCAGCCTGACCCAGCGGCAGTCGGGGGAATGGCATTCCTCCGGCGTAGAGGTGGATTTGGTTTGGCAGCCGACCGCCAGCCTGTCGTTCCTCGCGAGCTATGCGCATATCGACGCCAAGGTTTCAAAGGATTTGAATCCGAAGATTCAGAATGCGCCCTTGAACCTCGCGCCGCCCGACTCGGGCCGCTTGTGGGGGAACTACGCCTTCGACGGCTTTTTGCAGGGGTGGTCGCTGGGAGCGGGTCTCTATGCGGCCTCGGGACAGGTCATCGAGATCGGCCGGCCTTGGAGCACGAGCGGCTATGTCACATTCGACGCGGCTCTGACCTTCAAGCACGACAATTTCACCTTCTCGGTCAACGGTAAGAATCTCGCGGATCACCAGTATTTTGTTCAGTATCCGTATCTTTCCGGGCGTGTCATGCCGGCCGAGGGGCGGGCGTTATTCGCCAATCTTTCCGTTCGCTTGTAGGAGCGTGAATGATGGAAATCGACCGACGCCGAGTAGGAGAAGCGATCGCCGCCTTCGCAGCGCTTCTCGCCAGCGGCCGAGCGCCGGCTATGGGCGGCGAATCGCCCGGCCGGGTGGCGCCGTCGCATGACATGTCGGCGATGCCGGCCCACTGGCATGGCAAGGAGAGAGTGGCCTTCCTGATCTACCCCGGCTTCACCGCCCTCGACATGGTCGGTCCGCAATATATGTTCGCGAGTTTAATGGGCGCGAAGATCGACATCGTCGCGAAGTCGCTGGAGCCCGTGCGCAGCGACACCGGCTTGATATTCACGCCATCGAAGAAGTTCGACGATGCGCTGGTCGATTTCGATATATTTTGCGTGCCCGGCGGGACCCAGGGGACTCTCGCCGCAATTCGCGACGAAGCAACTGTCGCCTATGTTCGAGAGGCGGGCCAGCGAGCCCGCTTCGTCACCTCTGTCTGCACGGGTTCGATTCTGCTCGGGGCCGCGGGGTTGCTCGACGGTTATCGCGCCACCTCTCATTGGGTGACGAAGCCGTTGCTCTCCATCTTCGGCGCAACGCCGACCGATGGGCGCTTCGTAAGGGACCGCAACCGAATAACCGCGGAGGGCGTAACAGCCGGGCTGGACTTCGCGCTTTCGCTCGTCGCAGATTTACGCGATGAGAAATATGCCCAGGGCGTCCAGCTTCTCGCGCAATATGCGCCGGCGCCGCCCTTCAATTCGGGCGAACCCGAGACGGCCCCGAAAGACGTCACCAAGATGATCGACGGCATGTTTACTCAACTGAAGCAGGACATGCGCGAGGCGGCCGGCGCCGCCTATGCAAAATACAACAAGCCTTGAAGCTTCATTCGGCCTAACGGATACGTCGTCATTCCCGACGCTCGCAAAGCGAGTGATCGGCAATCCAGAGCAACCACTGCTATCTCGACTCTGGGTTCCCGGTCGGGCTTTCAGCCCGCCGGGAATGACGCCCCCCAAACGAACGGATTTCGAGTCTTACGTTTGCCGGTCTGGTTGGCCCGAATATTGATCTTTTGAAAGAAGCGCGCGATAGCCTCACCCTAATCTGGGGCTAAACCAGGGATGGCGTTCCGCCCCGCCGTCCGCTCGAGACGCTCATGAGCCGACCGCCCAAAATCCTTGTCTTCGACTCCGGCCTTGGCGGGCTCACGGTCTTCGCCGAGATCATCAAGCTGCGCCCCGGCGCGGATTACGTCTATTGCGCCGACGACGCCGGTTTTCCTTATGGCGGCTGGAAGGAGCCCGACCTCGTAAAGCGCGTCATGCAGGTGATGGAGACGCTCATCGCCGAACATGCGCCGGATATGGTCGTCGTCGCCTGCAACACAGCCTCGACCATCGTGCTGCCCGCTTTGCGGGACCATTGGCCGGAAGTCCCCTTCGTCGGCACCGTGCCGGCCATCAAGCCGGCGGCGGAGCGCTCGCGCTCCTATCTGATTTCCGTGCTCGGCACGCCCGGCACGGTGGCGCGCGATTACACGCAAAACCTCATCGCGCAATTTGCCGCTCATTGCCGCGTGACGCTCGTCGGCTCGGCCATGCTGGCGCGGCTGGCCGAAGCCCGTATGCAGGGGCAGGGCGTTTGCGACGAGGATATCGGCGCCGAGATCGCCCCTTGCTTCAAGGAGGAAGGCGGCGCGCGAACGGACGCCGTCGTGCTCGCCTGCACCCATTATCCGCTGCTCGTCGAGGATTTTCGCCGCCTCGCGCCCTGGCCCGTGGATTGGATCGACCCTGCGCCGGCCATTGCGCGGCGCGTCGATCAATTGCTGCGGGACGCGGGCTATGAGGAGACCTTCGCCGCGACGGGGCAGGCGCGCGCGGTCTTTACCAGCGGAACAACGCCCGACGCGCAATTGCGCGCCGCACTCGCGCGCTACGGCTTGGTCGCCGCCTGAGGCTTGTCGGTCAGGGTTTCGAGGAAAGCGACGATCGCGTCTACGTCTTTCTCGGAGAGATGCGGCTTCTGCCCTTGCTTGCGGTCGTAAGGGACCTCTTTGACGTTCACATTGGCGCGATATTCGGCCGGCAAATCGTTGAACTTCTCGGCCCCAGGGTACCAACGCGCCGGGTCGGTGTCGCGCGTCGCGTAGAAGGCCACGACATCGCGCAGCTTCGTGAATGCGCCATTGTGCAAGTAAGGCCCGGTCACCGCGATATTGCGCAGCGTCGGCACTTTGAAGGCGCCGCAGACGCTGCCGACGTCGAAGCCCGCGGGCGCCAGCTTCTCGAGGCCTGGCCGCTTGCAGAGGCCGAGATCGGGCGCATTCGCCGTGGCCACGATCGCCGGGTTCTTCGGCGCGCCCAGCGCGTCGTAAGTGAAGTCGGTGAAGAGCCAATCTTTCGGGTCGCGCGAAGCTTCCTTGCCGGCGTGACAGGCGAGGCAATTGCCCTTCTTGGGGTCTTTGAAAAGCTCGAAGCCCTTCCTCTCGATTGCCGTCAGCTCCGCGTTGCCGCGCAGATAGTCGTCGAACTTCGACGCGAACGGATGGAAGCGCGAGCTCGACTCATAGGCGACGACGGCCTGCGCCAGCTTCTCGAAAGCCGCGTCGGGATTGTCGAAAATCTTCTCGCCATAGACTTCCCTGGCGAGCCCGGCATATGCGCCGTCGCGCATGGCCTCCACCGCGAAACGCTTGGAGGGCGCGTTCATCTCCAATGGATCAAGCAGGGGGCCTTCAAATTGCGCCAGGAGGTCGCTGGCGCGCCCGTCGAGAAATTGACCCCCGGCAGGGATTTTCTCGACCTTGTCGGTCTCCTCGTCCTTGTCGTCGACAAAGCCGAAAGGCGGGGCGAAGGAAGCGTACATGATCGTCGGCGTATTGCGCTTGCCGAGCGAATTGGGCTGCGAGCCGCGCGCCACGGCGGGGACCGGCGAGCCATTGGCGCCCTGGAACGCCGTCGCCGCATCATGGCAGGATGCGCACGAGACGCCTGCGGGCCGAGATAGGGACTTGTCCTCGAAGACGCGCTTCCCAAGGCGCTCGACAGGCGTCAGGCCTGCCTCGTCGGAGTCGAGCGCCATGACGCCGCCAGGCGCGGGCCAAGTGAGCGCGGCAAGCGCAAAAATCAGGGCCCGGCCTTTGGAATAATGGGGAAGCATCGCCGCTCGCGTGTAAACTGCCTAGCTCGATAGTAGGAAGAGCACGTCGGGCGCGTCAATTTGGATAGCTTACATTCATTCCAGATAGGACTGCGCTTTGTCGTCGCGCCCCAGGCCTCGGGCTCGACGCGGAACAATCAATAAGGAAGGCTCGAATGCGCGAAACGAAGTTCACGTCGATTTGCCTGCTGGCGGCGTTCTGGGCCCTTCCGGCCGTCGCGGATGACTGTTCCGATCTCGAGGCGCAGGAGGCCAAGGTCGCCGCAGCGAAGAATTGCGGCGAGGCCCACAAGCTTTATGAAGCCTGTCTTTGGGGATCGACCGCTGACCTTCAGCGGGGCTCCGTGGTGACGGAGACTTGCGAAAAAGCCTTTCTCTCGACCCTAAGCGCCGCCCAGCAGAAAAGCTACAGCCGGAAAAAAGACGCCTGCGCAAAAAAATATCGAAATGAGTCGGGCACGATGTATCGTTCCATGGAGGCGGTTTGCATCGCCGACGCGGCCTACGACTATTGGAAGAAATACGGAACGAAATAAGCAATGAAAAAGGCGGCCGGTTCGCGCGGCCGCCTTCTGATTCAGTGCAGGGTCTTCAGCCACTCGTCGACGTTGCGCTTCGCCTGATCCTTACCAAGACCATATTTTTCCTGAATCTTTCCTTCGAACACCTCGCGATTGCCTTCCATCTTGTCGATGTCGTCGTCGGTGAGCTGCCCCCATTGTTCCTTGATCTTGCCTTTGAATTGCTTCCAGTTGCCTTCAATGCGGTTCCAATCCATGTCGGGTCTCCTGATCGCTTGGCGGACTCTTGGGAGGCCGCCGCTGGCCCCAAAACGCTCGCGCCGCGACGACGTTCCGGCGGCACCTGGGCTTAAGAGGCGAATAACCGCCACAATTTATGGTTTCGATTCGGGAACCGAACTAGCTGGATCCGGGCCAAGGCCAAGGACCGGCATTTGAAATAAGCGCCCCATCAAGGCGGCGCTCGACGTCAGCTAAGTGAGTAGCCATGACCCAACAGGCCGACGACAAGGAACTCATGGCGGCTTTCGCCGAGTTCAAGGAACTCTTGCAGCGCGAGACCGAGCCGGTCGGCGCTTCCAAGGCGCCTGCTGTCAGCCTCGCGCTCGAAACAAATGTCGCGACGCGGGACGGCGCGGCTCTGGAGGCGCCGCGCCTTCTGGCCGTCGACGCCCCTGTCGCGCGCGCGCCCGCGCACAATTCGGCGCCGCCGCCGATCGCGCCTGCGCTGAGCGCGGCGGACGGCTGGTCGGCGATTCCCTCGGACGAGGCCGAGGCCATCGCCTCCGAGAATGAGACGGGCGGCGGCCGCCGCAAGCTGATTTATCTTTCGGTGGCCGTTGTCGCGGTCGGCGTGGCGAGCCTTGGCTGGACGCTGACCAAGTGGCGTCCGGCGGAGGACCCGGCGGTCGCCGACCTAAGCTTGCCGGCTGAACCCGAGGCCGCCGATCAGGCGGCGCTCGAGCCGCCCGCCGCCGTCGATCCCATGAAAGACGCTTTGCCCGCGGTAGAGGCTGCAACGACCAACAGGGCCGAATTGACGCCCCCGCCTGCGGCAGAGGCGCTGGCTCACGAACAGGCGCAGCCTGCGGAAGCGCCCGCGCCCGAAGCGGCCGCTGCGCTTCCCGAGGCCGCTGCTCCGCGGCCGGCCCCCGCGCCAAGACGGGTAGAGGCGGTTTCGGCGCCGCCGGCCGCAGCCGAGGCTGTCGCGCCTGTGGCGGCCGCCGCCGCGGCGGGCGCTGCGGCCCTGCCGCTCGCGTCTACCGGCGCAGGCGGAGCCGCGAGATTGACCCCGCCTTCCGCGCCGAGAACAGCTTCGCTGCCGCCAGCGAACCGTTTCACTCCGCCGGAGCCCGTGACGCCCGCGGCGGAACCGGCCCAAGCCGCGCCCAAGGCGCCCGCGCCGCCCAAGGTCGCGAAACCGAAGCCGAAGCCCGCGCCGGTCGTCGCCAAGCACGCCAAGCCGCGTCCGTCGCCGGCGGAGAGCGCGCCCGTGGCCTCGACGGCGCCTGTCGCCGCGGCGCCCGAGCCCGCTCCGCCGCTTCCGGCCGCGCCGCAGAACGAGGGCGGTCCTTTCGGCTTCGTCAAGCGCACCTTCAACTCCGTGGGCTCCACCATCGGCGGCGTCGCCCGCAGCGTGATCCCGCAGTAAGCCCTCGGTCCTGTTGCTAAATCAGCCGCTCCGTCGCAAGGTGAAGGCGACGGGGCGGTTTTTCTTTTTGAGAGAGCCCGACCCCGGCAAGCGGCCCGGAGAGTTGAAGCAATGGCCAAGCCGACCCAGACGGACGCAGAAGCGGCGGTGCGCGTTCTCATCGAATGGGCGGGGGACGACCCCGATCGCGAGGGGTTGATCGAGACGCCGGCGCGGGTCGCGCGCTCCTACAAGGAGCTGTTCTCCGGTTATGAAATCGACCCGCGGGACTATCTGCAGCGCACGTTTGAAGAAGTCGGCGGCTATGACGAGCTCGTGGTGCTCAAGAACATTCGCGTCGTGAGCTTCTGCGAGCATCACATGCTGCCGGTTTTGGGCCGCGCCCATGTCGGCTATCTGCCGACGAACCGCGTGGTCGGCATTTCGAAGCTAGCGCGCGTGGTCCACGGCTTCGCGCGGCGTCTGCAGATTCAGGAAAAGCTCACGGCCGAGATCGCCGCCGCCATTCAGGACATTCTCAAACCTGCGGGCGTCGGCGTCGTGATCGAGGCCGAACATAATTGCATGACGCTGCGCGGCGTGAACACGCCGGGCTCTCAGCTCACGACGAGCAAGCTGCTCGGCGTCATTCGCGACGATCCGCGGACGCGCGAGGAGTTTTTGGAGCTGGTGCGGGGGGCCTGAGGCCGCTCCATTTGAACGCCCTCTCGCGCCTGCCTTTGCCCAGGAACATCTCCCGCCGCATCGCGTTAACTCGCCACTTGCTCGAACCGTCGGAGGCGGCAATGGCCGAGGAACGCAGTGTGCAACAGCGCCAACACAATGGGCATGGCGAGATTTCGGGCGCGATCGCCGATCAAGCGTCGACTGCAGCCGAGCAGATGGGACGGGCCGTCCAGCAGGGCATGGGCCGAGCCAATGCGGCGCTCTCCGCCGTCTCGGAGCGCAGCGGAGAGGCGGCGCAGCGCACGGGCGAGGTGCTCGGCAATTTCCGCTCGGCCATCGAAACCTCCGCGCGTTCGCAGCCCACGACCACCGTCATGCTGGCGGCGTTTGCCGGCTTCGTCTTCGGCGCCTTCTGGAGAATGGGCAGATAAGGCGATCGGCGCGTAAGTCTTTCATCCAATCGCGGTGACGTCTCATGTTCGAGCCGATGATAAAAAGGGCCGAGAACGCCGTCGGCGCCACGATCACGCGCCTCTCCGGAAATGCGATGGCGGCGGTTCCGCTGCTCCTCGCTTTCGGCTTCGCCCTGGCGGCCGCGGCCTATTGGGCGAATGAGGAGCTCGGTCCGCTTTTTGGCAATCTCGCAATTGCGGGCGTTTTTCTCGTGGTCGCCCTCCTCGTCTATGCCTATGCGAGACGGCGGGAGGCGGCGCAGCAGGCGCGCGCGAGCGCGGAACTGGCGGCGCTCACCGAAGCTTCGCCCATGACCGCAATCACGCGCGCCTTGCAGTCGTCCAATGTCTCGCAGGCGCTGTACGACTTGGCGAGAAACGCGGCGCCGACCGCGGCGAAGACGGCGGCCGTCTCCGCATTGCGCGCGGCCCCACGAAACCTGCCGCTGCTTCTCGGCGCCGGTCTCGGGCTGATGGTGGCGTCGCGGCTTGTCGACGCCTGGACCAACGGGCGGCGGCATTAGGCGCAATGGACCGCGAGCCTTCAGACTCGCCCAAAGATGCGAGGCTCGCGGTCCGTAGCTAGCCGAATAACCACGACGCCAGCATCGTGAGCGCGGCGAGCCCGATCAGCAGCCGGTTGCTCGCCTGTCGCCGGGTATCGGCCATCGAGTCCAATGCGTGTTGCGAGAGATCGACGCCCTCTTCCGCGATGCGGGAGACCCGCTCGATCGCCCTTTCGGCGTCGGCAAGCGTCTTCGGGAGATGCGTTGCAAGGCGCGCCAGTTCCGCGATGCTCTTGCCCGCGTCTTCGAGCTTCGCCTTCGGCCCGAGATTTTCCTCGATCCACCCGCGCACGACGGGGTCGCAGGTTTTCCATATGTCGAGCTTGGGATCGAGCGTGCGCGCGACGCCTTCCGCCACGACCATGGTCTTTTGCAGCAGGACCAGCTCGGTGCGCGTGCGCATGTCGAAGAGCGCCGTGACCTCGAAGAGCAGGGTCAACAGCCGCGCCATGGAAATATCCGAGGCGTTGACCGTATGCAGCGGCTCGCCGATGGCGCGCAGCGCCTGCGAGAACTCCTCGATCGAATGTTTTGCCGGCACATAGCCGGCCTCGAAATGCACCTCGGCGACGCGCCGATAGTCGCGCGTGATGAAGCCGTAGAGAATTTCCGCCAGGAAGCGACGCTCCTTGTCGCCGAGCCGGCCCATGATGCCGAAATCGATGGCGACGAGACGGCCCTGCTTGTCAACGAAGAGATTGCCCTGATGCATGTCGGCGTGGAAAAAGCCGTCGCGCATGGCGTGGCGCAGGAAGGACTGCAGCACATGGGCGCCGAGCGCTTTGAGATCGTGGCCTTCGGCGGCGACGCGCTCGAGATCGGAGAGCGGCGCGCCGTCGATCCATTCGAGCGTCAGCACCTCGCGCGCCG
This sequence comes from Methylocystis sp. MJC1, assembly GCF_026427715.1. Classification (NCBI taxonomy): domain Bacteria; kingdom Pseudomonadati; phylum Pseudomonadota; class Alphaproteobacteria; order Hyphomicrobiales; family Methylocystaceae; genus Methylocystis; species Methylocystis sp. MJC1. The sequence continues at coordinate 447,404 of NZ_CP107558.1, forward strand.
TGCGATCCCAATCGACATGCGGCACTTTCATATCGGGATCGTTCGCGACATTCTCGGCGAATTCGGACGCGGCGGCGGCCTCCAGCCGGAAGTCCGTTTCCAGCTTCACCGTGCGCGCGAGCGTATCGACGACCTCGATCATGCGCAGGCGACGGCCTTCCGACGACCAGCGCTCCGCCACGCGGGCGACCATATACATGTCGCGCAGGTCGCGGGCGAACTGGCCTTCGACGCCTGGGCGCAGCACTTTCACCGCGACCTTGCGCGGCTTTCCGTCGTAGAGCGCGGTGGCCATATGCACCTGCGCCACGGAAGCGGCGGCGACCGGCTCGCTGAGGCTCACGAAAATTTCGTCGACCTTCCTGCCGAGCGACTTTTCGATGATCTTGATCGCCTTCTCGCGGCCGAAGGGCGCCATGCGATCCTGCAGCGCCGTGAGCGCGTCGGCGATCTCCCCGCCGACGACATCCGGGCGGGTCGCGAGGAACTGGCCGAGCTTCACATAGGAAGGGCCGATCTGGGAGAGGGCGCGCACCAGCGCGGCGCCGGCGTTCTCGCCCTTGCCCGTCGCGAAGAGATTGGCGATCCGCACGAGCGGGGCGGCGGCGGGCGGCAGAAGATTGGGGTCGAGCGACGTGAAGACCCCTTCGCGCGCCAGAATATAGCCGGCGCGCGCCAGTCGCAGGAAATTGCCTGTTTGAAGGAGCATCCGCCGCCTTAATACTTCCAGCCGGAATGGATCGCGACCACGCCGCCGGTCAGCCGCTCATAGCCGGTGCGCCGGAAACCCGCCTTGCGGATCATGCGCTCGAATTCGTCGGCGGCGGGGAACTGGCGGATCGACTCGACAAGATAGCGATAGGGCTCGCCGTCGCCGGCGACCAATTTGCCCACGGCGGGGATCACATTGAACGAATAGGCCTCGTAGATCTTGTCGAGGCCGGGCACATTCACCTGCGAGAACTCGAGGCACAGAAAACGCCCGCCGGGCTTGAGCACGCGATAAGCCTCTTCGAGCGCGACCTGGATGCGCGGCACGTTGCGGATGCCGAAGGCGATCGTGTAGGCGTCGAAGTGTTGGTCCGGGAAGGGCAGGGACTCCGCGTTGGCCTGAACGAATTCGAGCTTTCCGTCGATGCCCTTCTCGCGGGCGCGGTCGCGGCCGACTTCCAGCATGTCGCCATTGATGTCGAGCACGGTGATCTCGGCGTCGGCGGCGGATTGGCGGGCGATGCGGAAGGCGATGTCGCCGGTGCCGCCGGCGACGTCAAGATGCTTGAAGCCCTTGCGATTGCGGGCGTTGATCTTGCCGGCGAAAGTATCCTTCCAGAGCCGGTGCAGGCCGCCGGACATCAGATCGTTCATCACGTCGTAGCGGCGGGCGACCTTATGGAAGACGTCGTCCACGAGGCCCTGCTTCTCGGACAGCGGCACCTCGGAGTAGCCGAAATGGGTCGGGCCCTCTCGATCGGAATGGGAATCGGTCATTTAACGCTCGCCTGACATTGGAAGATCGGGGGTGGATATAGCCGCTTGCGGGCGGGATGGCTATGGGCGGGGGCGGGGGCGGGGGCGGAACCGGACAGTGCGCCTTCGCCCGTGCGTGGTCGGGCCGGAAGGCCCGCGGTCCTTCTACGGCTGCAACTCATTTTATTTACCAGCTTCGTTTATGGTGAATCGTGATCGGGCCTCCGGTAAACAAGCGCCCGCGCGTCAAGGCTTTGGTAATGCGTCCCATGTTCACACGGCGTATTTTCTCTTTTTCGCTCTTGTCCTTCGGCGCCTCGGGCCTCACCGGCTGCTATGCGCCGCGCCTCTTTGCCGAGGGCGACGCCGCCCCGGCTGGCCGCGAACTCACGCGCACCCTCGCGCGGCCCAATTACGCCGCGACTTATGGGCCTTATCCGGGCGAGCGCTTCGCGGTGCCGGCCGTGAATTATCAGCGCATCGACCCGAGATTCCTGCGCCAGACTGTCGACTATCCATGGGAAGAGCCGGTCGGCTCGGTCGTCGTCGACCCCGGCTCCTATCACCTTTACTTCGTTGAGTCGCCCGGTCGCGCGACCCGCTATGGCGTCGGCGTCGGTCGCGAAGGGTTCGGATGGGCCGGTCCAGCGCGGATCAATATGAAAAGAGACTGGCCCGACTGGGTGCCGCCGCGCGAGATGATCGCGCGCGACCCGGAAATTGCGGCGCGTCTGGAGCCCACGTCGCGCGGCCTCGGCGTGCGGGGCGGGCCGTTGAGCCCCTTGGGCGCCCGCGCCATGTATCTCTTCGGCGAGGGACGCGATCTCGGCTACCGCATCCATGGCACGTTGGAGCCGGAGACGGTCGGCACGAATGTTTCGTCCGGCTGCGTCCGCATGATCAACCAGGACATCGTGCATCTTTACACGCGCGCGGCTATCGGAACCCCCGTGACGGTGCTGCCGACTTAGGCTAGCGGGTGTGGCGGGCAATTTGCTATTGGGTTTCCAAGGGTGCCGCCCCGAAGCGTGATTTGTAGATAGAATGCCCGAACTTCCCGAAGTCGAAACCGTCCGGCGCGGACTTTCGCCCGCGCTCGCTGGCGCGCGTATTTCGCGCGTCGAGCAGCGGCGCAAGGATTTGCGTTTTCCGTTTCCGCCCGATTTTGCCCCACGTCTCGCCGGGAGGCGCATTCTCGATCTCAGGCGCCGCGCGAAATATCTCCTTGCCGATCTCGAACGGGCCGAGACGCTCGTCATGCATCTCGGCATGAGCGGCTCCTTCCGCGTCGACGGCGATCTTCCGGGGTTCTTCCACCATCCGCGCGACAAGAGCGCCGCGCATGACCATGTCGTCTTCCACATGGAGACTGGCGCGCGCGTGACCTACAACGATCCGCGCCGTTTCGGCTTCATGCTGCTCGTTCCGACGCCAGAGCTCGATTCCCATAAGCTCTTCAAGGGCCTGGGCGTCGAGCCGCTGGGCGAAGCGCTCGACGCGGCGTTTCTGGCGCGCGCCTTTCGGGGCCGCGCAGCGCCGGCCAAGGCCTTGTTGCTGGATCAACGGCTTATCGCCGGGCTCGGCAATATTTACGTCTGCGAAGCGTTGCATGGGGCCGGGATTTCGCCTTTGCGCGAAGGGGGCAAGCTCGTGACGGCCGCCGGCAAGCCCACGGCCGCGCTCACGCGCCTGCCGGAGATCATCAAAAACGTGCTCGAAGCGGCGCTGGCGGCGGGCGGCTCGTCACTGCGCGACCATCGTCAGGCGGATGGGTCTCTGGGCTATTTCCAGCATTCCTTCCGGGTCTACGACCGCGAAGGCGCCGCCTGCCCGACGAATGGCTGCAAAGGGACGATCGCGCGGGTCGTGCAGTCGGGCCGGTCGAGTTTCTACTGCCCTGTCTGTCAGAAGTGACGCCCCGTCATTGCGAGCGCAGCGAAGCAATCCAGGGCCGCGATGGCTGCCCTGGGTTGCTTCGTTGCTACGCTGCTCGCAATGACGAGTTTGCGCGTTTGCCAATCTATAGCCGAGATCCAGCCCTGCGGAATTGTCCCGAAGCGGCGCCCCGGCGGCCTTGCCCGGGCCGCGCGGGCGGGCCATAACCTCTCCCCATGTCCCCCTCATCGCTCGAGCCGGCGCTTTCGGTTCACGGCCTCCGCAAGACCTACGGCGAGCGTAGCGTCGTCGGGCCGCTCGATTTTTCGCTGTCGCCGGGCTCGGTCACGGCGCTCCTTGGCGGCAATGGCGCCGGCAAGACGACGACGATCGGCATGGTCATGGGGCTGATCGAGCCCACGGCCGGCTTGATCCGCATCTTCGGCCATGATCTGCTGCGCGAGCGCTACCAAGTGCTCGGCCGCATGAATTTCGAGAGCCCCTACGTCGATCTGCCGCATCGTCTTACCGTGCGGCAGAATTTGCGCGTCTTCGGCCTGCTTTATGACGTGCCCGACGTCGACGCGAAGATCGAGGAGCTTGCCGAGGCCCTGGCGCTCCGCGAATTCCTTGACCGCCAGACGGGGCGCCTCTCGGCCGGCCAGAAGACCCGCGTCGCCATCGCCAAGGCGCTGATCAATGATCCGCAATTGCTGCTGCTCGACGAGCCCACCGCCTCGCTCGATCCCGACACGGCCGACTGGGTGCGCGCGCGGCTCGAGGCGCATCGCGCCACGCATAATTGCGCCATCCTGCTTGCCTCGCACAATATGACCGAGGTCGAGCGGCTCTGCGATCGTGTGCTGATGCTGAAGGAGGGCGTCATCTTCGACGAGGACTCGCCCGCAAATCTTTTGGCGCGCTATGGCCGCGATAATCTCGAAGAAGTGTTTCTCGACGTCGCGCGCGGCCGCGCGGGGGCGGCGTGATGCGCGACGCTTTCTCGATCAAGCGCGTCGGCGCCATGCTCCTGCGCTACAGCTATCTGCTGCGCGCTTCTTATACGCGCGTGCTCGACATCATCTATTGGCCGTTGGTGCAGATGCTCACCTGGGGCTTTCTGCAATCCTATCTCGTGAAGGCGGGCGCGCTTCAGGCGCCGGGCGGAGCGGCGCAGGCCGCGGGCACGCTTATCGGCGCGATCCTGCTCTGGGACATTCTGCTGCGAGGCCAGCAGGGCTTTTCCTTTTCTTTCATCGAGGAGATGTGGTCGCGCAATCTCCCCAATATTCTCATGAGCCCGCTGCGGCCGCCGGAATTCATCATCTCGCTCATTCTCATGAGCATCCTGCGTCTCTTCGTCGGCGTCGTGCCGGTGACGCTGATGGCGATCCTGTTCTTCGGCTTCAATCTCTGGGCGCTCGGCGTCGCTTTCGGCGCCTTCGTCATTGTGCTGATGTTCTTCGCCTGGAGCATCGGGCTTTTGGTGTCGGGGATTTTGCTGCGATACGGATTGGGCGCGGAAAATCTCGTGTGGTCGCTGATGTTTTTCGTGCAACCGCTCGGGGCGGTCTACTATCCGGTCTCGACCTTGCCTTTCTGGTTGCAGCCGATCTCATGGATGCTGCCGCCGACTTATGTCTTCGAGGGATTGCGCGCCGTGCTGATCGAGCATGTCATTCGCTGGGATCTGCTGGCGCAGGGCTTGGCGATCGACGTCGTGATGTTCTCGCTCGCCGCCTTCGCCTTCGGCCGTTTGCTGAAAAGCGCGCGCCGCGCCGGCACGCTGCTGCAGACGGGAGAGTGACGCAGCAATGCTAGCCGTCATTGCGAGGAGTGAAGCGACGAAGCAATCCAGGGCAGCTACAGCGGTTCTGGATTGCATCTTTTCGCTCGCAATGACGGGCTCGGCTACGAAGCAACAAACCGGATCACCATAATGGCAACGAAACGCGCCGATGCGGCGCTTCACGAATGGGGCTATTTCGAAAGCCGCGCCAAGGCGCGCGAGGCGATCGAAGCCGGGCTCGTGACCGTCGATGGGCGCGTCGTCGCCAAGCCCTCCGCGCCGATTGCGGAAGGCGCGACGATCAGCGCCGCCGCGCCTTACCCTTGGGTGTCGCGCGGCGGCGTGAAGCTCGCCCATGCGCTCGACGCCTTCGGCGTCGATCCGCAAGACCGCTATTGTCTCGATGTCGGCGCCTCGACGGGCGGCTTTACCGACGTGCTGCTGACGCGCGGCGCACGGCATGTCGCGGCGGTCGATGTCGGGCATGATCAACTGCACGAGAAGCTGCGCAGTGACGCGCGCGTCACGTCGATGGAAGGTCAGGACGCGCGCACATTGACGCTGTCGCAGCTTCACGAAGCGCCATCCTTGATTGTCATGGACGCCAGCTTCATCTCGCTTTCGGCGCTGCTGCCCAATGTGCTCACTCTCGCCGCGAGTCAATGCGAGCTCGTCGCGCTCATCAAGCCGCAATTCGAGGCAGGCCGCGCAGCGGTGAAGAAAGGCGTGGTGCGCGACGAGAAGATACACGCCGAGGTCTGCGACAAAGCGAGGCGTGAGATCGAGACGCTCGGTTGGCGCGTCCTTGGCGTCGTCGCCTCGCCCATCGAAGGCGGCGATGGCAATCGCGAATTCCTCATTCACGCGGCCAGACCATGAAAAAGCTTTACATCGAACGTCTCGGCCTTCGCGGCGAGGGCGTCGCCCTCGATGGCGATGCGCGCGTTTTCATCCCCTATGCGCTGCCGGGCGAGACAGTGGTCGCTGAGGTCGAGGGCGATCATGCGCGGCTCGTCGACATAATCGAACCGTCGCCCGATCGCATTGCGCCCTTTTGTCCGCATTACGCCCATTGCGGCGGCTGCGCCGTGCAGGCCTTGGCGCCCGCCGCCTATGCCGAATGGAAGCGCGGCCTCGTCGTGACGGCGCTGCGCAACGCGGGCCTTTCTTGCGAGGTTGCGCCGCTTGTCGATGCGCATGGCGCCGGGCGCCGGCGCGTAACCTTCCATGCGCGCATGGAGAAAGGTCATGCGCGCGTCGGCTTCATGGCGGCGCGTTCGCATGAGATCGTCGAGATCGAAAGCTGCCCGCTGCTCGTTCCCGAGCTTGCGGGCGCGCTGCCGGCGGCGCGGACGATTGCGCAAATCCTCGCCGCGCGCGGCAAGCCGCTCGATCTCTCCTTTACGTCGACGCTCGACGGCATGGATGTCGATCTGCGCGGCCCCGGCCCGCTGGAGGAACATGAGACGAGCGCGCTCATCAAAGCGGCTGAGGCGCATGACCTCGCGCGGCTCTCGAACCACGGCAGGCTGGTGGCTCTCCGCCGTCCGCCTGTCGTGCAAATCGGCCCCTTGCGCGTTCCCGTTCCGCCGGGATGCTTTCTTCAAGCGACGGAAGCGGGCGAAGAAGCGATCGCCGCGCGTGTGACGGCAGCGGCCAAGGGCGGCAAACGCGTCGCCGATCTCTTCTGCGGCGTCGGCGCCTTTGCGTTGCGCCTGGCGCAAAACGCGCGGGTCTCCGCCTTTGATTCCGCCGCAGACGCTGTGGAAGCCATGTTCGCGAGCGCCCGCAACTCGGAGGGGCTCAAGCCGCTCGACGGCGCGGCGCGAGACCTCTTCGAGCGCCCGCTTTCTGTGCAGGAGCTCGCGCCCTTCGATGTCGTGGTTTTCGATCCGCCGCGCGCGGGCGCCCAGGCGCAGGCGCGCGAAATTGCCAAATCGGCGGTGAAAACGGTGGTCGCCGTATCCTGCGGCGCCCAAAGTTTCGCGCGGGACGCCGCAATTTTGCTCAACGGCGGGTACTCACTGTCCCCCGTGACGCCCATTGATCAATTCCGCCACGCGCCCCATGTCGAAACTGTCGCGGTTTTTTCGCGGGGAGATGGGCAGAAGCGGGTAAAACGGGCTCTTCTAGGGTGAAACCCTTAATTTTTAGGTAACGTTCCTGTGACGAGAATGTCTCAAGGAACGGGGAAAACGACTCGTTGGATAGGATCAGAAGCGGAGCCGGTTGCCGACGAAAAGAATCAGGCATAGGATTTGCTGATGTTCCTGGGTGTAGACGGAAATCGAGTGATTTCCGGGAATTGGAAGGAGATGGTCATGATGAATGCGCTGATCGCCGCAGCATTGTGCAGTGTCGTCCTCGCGAGTGCGCCTGCCGCGGCGCGCGCTTACGTCTACGCCCGCAAGAAGGACGCTATGGCCCGCCGGCGCCGCAATTATTACTAAGGCCCGGCTTAACCCGAGGGCGCTTCTCTGTCTCAGAGTGATTGGTTCGACGCGCCCGATCTCTGCGATCGCCTGAAGGCGATCGTCGGAGCTTCCGCCGTGATAACCGATGCGGCGGATATGGACGCCTATCTGTCCGAGCCGCGCGACCTTTACCATGGCCGTGGTCTTTGCGTCGTCAGACCGAAAGACGCTGGCGAAGTCGCCCGTGTGCTGGCGCTCTCCAACGAACGCGGCGTGGCGATTGTTCCGCAAGGCGGCAACACAGGTCTCGTCGGCGGCCAGACGCCGGACATGAGCGGCCGGCAGATCGTCCTTTCACTGCAAAGATTGGATCGGGTGCGCGAGGTCGATCCGTCCTCCGACGCGATGACGCTCGAAGCCGGCGTGACGCTTGCGCGGGCGCAGGAGATCGCGCAATCCGTCGACCGTTATTTTCCATTATCGCTTGCGTCCGAGGGAAGCTGCACGATCGGCGGCAATCTTGCGACCAATGCCGGCGGCGTGCATGTGCTCGCCTATGGCGCGGCGCGGGACCTTGTGCTCGGACTCGAAGTCGCGCTCGCCGACGGGCGGATTCTCTCGACGCTCGGCAAGCTGCGCAAGGATAACACCGGCTATAATCTCACCCAGCTTTTCGTAGGGTCCGAAGGCACGCTCGGCGTCATCACCGCAGCGACGCTAAAGCTCTTCCCGCACCCGCACTCGCGCGCCGTCGCGTTTCTGGGCCTCGACAATCCGGCCAAGGCGTTGGCGCTGCTCAACTTCATGAAAGGCCATGCCGGGCCGGGCTTGCACGCTTTCGAGCTGATTCCCCGCGTAGGGCTCGAGCTTGTCTTGCGGCATATTCCCAACGCGCGCGATCCGCTCGATGTGCCTCATCCCTGGTATGCGCTTCTCGAAATTGCCGGCTTTGCCGAGGGCGAGGCCGAACGGACAGCGGCGCTGTCGCTTGCGCAGGCGCTGGAGGTAGGGCTCGCCCACGACGCCACGATCGCTCAGTCGCTCGACCAGGCCGAAAGCCTTTGGCGGCTGCGCGAGAGCCTTTCTGAGGCGCAAAAGCGCGAGGGCGGCTCGATCAAGCACGATGTCTCCGTGCCCATCGAGCGCATCCCCGCCTTCATCGCTGAGGCCGGCGCGCGAATCGCTGCGCAATTCCCTGGCGCGCGGCCGGTTCCCTTCGGCCATGTGGGGGACGGCAATCTTCACTATAATGTCTCGCAGCCTGTCGGGGCCGATAAAGCGGCCTTTCTGGCGCGCTGGGACGAAATGAACGACATCGTCCATGGGCTCGTGCATGAATATGGCGGGTCCATATCCGCCGAGCACGGAATCGGCCGATTGAAGCGCGACCTTCTCGCCCGCGTAAAGGACTCTGTCGCGCTCGATCTGATGCGCGCCTTGAAGAAGACGCTCGATCCAAAGGGCGTGCTCAATCCGGGCAAGCTGATTTGATCAGCCAAAAAGCGTGCGGCCCAGCGGCTCCTGCAAATGTGGCCCGTCTTCGGTCGCCTTGTTGACCGCCGGGGCGATCTCGAAAAATTCTAGGGCGTCGTCGGCCGCTGGCCTAAGCAGGGCCGCGGCCATTTCGGCGCTGACGCCGTCGCAGTCCAGCCAGGCGGCGAAGTCCTTTGATTCTAGAACCGCCGGCATCCGCTCATGCACGGCGATGGTCGCCGCATTTGCAGCCGTGGTGAGAATGCAGGCCGTGTCGATCTCGGAGCCATCCGCGCCGGCATAGGTCTCCCAAAGGCCGGCCATGCCCATCGGCGCCCCGTCGGCCCGGCGGAAGAGGTAGGGCTTGCGCGCTATTTTTCGTGCTGCGTCGAGCTTCAGCCATTCATAATAAGCGTCCGCGGGGACGAGACAGCGCCGCCGCTTCATGGCGGCGCGAAAGCTCGCTCTTTCGAGAACTGTCTCGGATCTTGCGTTGAAAATTAGCGGAAAATCGCTGGGGTCTTTCGCGAAACCCGGCAGGAAGCCCCAGCGCGCCAGCATGAAGCGCCGCGTGGGCTTTCCGTCTTGACGCTCGCTTGTGACGATCGCGATCGGCTGCGTTGGCGCGATATTGTAACGTGGCGGAAAATTAGGCGTTTCAGGATAGCCGAACAGCTTCCTGATTGCCTCGGGCGCGGAGGTGAGCGCATAACGTCCGCACATTTCCCATCCTACTCAAGTCTTGCCGGTCCAAGCGCCATGGCGAGCGGCCGCGAGCTTGGCCTCAAATGATCATGGCGGCGCAAGGAATTGTTATCACATTCCGTTCAAGCTTGGATCGAGCGCATTGGCGAGACCCGAATGAACTTGAACCTGCAACTTATCGAGCCGAGCATAGCGCGCCCGAAGGCGGTCGAGGAGTTGCAGTCGAAGACGCTGGTCAACCCCGTCTCCGGCCTCGCCAATGATTATCTCAACCTGTTCAATGAGCTAGTGATGATTCTGGAGCAGATCCCGCTTATGCCGGAATTGCTCGAGGATCTCTGCGCATGGCGCCCCGTCAGCTACCAGGAGTATTTCCGCCGATCGCCTCTTCCGGGCCGGCATTCGGCGCTCTCGGCCTATGAGGAGCTGAGCCCGAGCTTCCGGCGTCGTTTCGAGACCTTTGTCGCCGAGCTCGACGTCATTGCGTTGGCGAGTGTCGCCGCCGTGCGCCGTCAGCTCCGCGACGGACCGCCGCCCGATATGGAGCGCCTTCAGGCGACCTGCGCGCGCGCCGGGGAAAAGATGCGCGTCATCCTGCTGCGCGCCTCCCGCCTCGTCAATTACGCGAACATAGAAGGCTAAAACCAGACTATCGGCCGCGCGCGAAGAAGGCCGCCAGCCTTTCGCGCGTGGTAGGCGAGGCGAGCGCCTGCGCGAAAAGCGCGGCTTCTTCGTCGATGCGCGCCAAAATTTCCGCCGGGTCGCCGCGCATCAGCCGCCGCGCGGCGAGGAGAGCTGCGGGCGGCTTTTGCGCTAGCTTCTTTGCCGCCGCCTTCGCCGTTTCGAGCACAGCCTCTGGTTCGACCAGCGCATTGACCAGGCCGAGCCGGAACGCGTCTTCGCCGGAGAAGTCCTCTCCAGCAAGGAGATATTGAGACGCTCTCGCCATACCGAATCGTAGGGGAACAAGCAGGCTTGCCCCGGCCTCCGGCACGAGGCCGAGATCGATAAAGGGCATGCGAAGCCGCGCTTGCCGGCTTGCATAAACCAGGTCGCAATGGAAAAGCATGGTCGCGCCGACGCCGATGGCGTCGCCCGTGACGGCCGCGACCATGGGCTTCTCAAAGGCGGCGAGCGTCCGCACGAAGGCAAGCGCCGGGAAGTCCTCTGGTTTTTCCATAAAGTCGCGGAAATCGCTCAGGTCATTCCCAGCGGTGAAGTCTGCGCCGGTTCCCGAGAAAACGACCGCGCGGACGGCTGCGTCGCGGCGCGCGTCGTCGAGCGCACGGATGAGCGTCAGGTAGGTTTCCCGGTCCAGCGCATTCTTTTTTTCGGGCCTGTTGAACGCGAGCCATAAAACGCCCTCGCTGCGCGAAACCAAAACCCTATCGGACATGGCGAAACCTCGAAAGTCGGGAAGGAAAAGCGCGTTTGGTCCAATCCGAGAGAAGCTTTCTAGAATTTAACTATCTAGCGCCGCCTCTTGTCGCTCATATGGTTGGCGCCCCGAAGGCCCGTTAGCTGCGGGGCGGCGGGGACGTCGGATGGAGGCCCCGCAGAGAGACAATTCGCTCCTGCTTAGATTGTGGCTCGTTGCGAATTCAAGAAGTATAATCTATGGGGGATTCAGGGTGCGGCCGAGGCGGTGGGGAATGATCGATTTCTTCACATTGGTTTTTGGGAATCCCGCGCAGCGCACCCAAAGCTTCTTTCGGGGCGCGGAGCTCCGCATGATCGACAACATCGCCGAATCGCTGCCGGACCGCGTCGAGCCGATGCAGCTTTCGGGCTTGGGGGCGTGCGGCGCCGTCGTTGCTTCGATCGCTTTGATTTCGTGCAACCAATTCCCGAACGCGATGTGGCTTGTCCCTTTTGCGATGGCGATCAATTGGTTCGGCCTCTCGGTCGATCTGCCGCTCGCGCGGAAACGCCAGCAGGAGGCCGCCGCCGAGGGCATGGCGCATCACCTGGGGGAGATCTTTTCGCACCTCTCGATTTTGATCGCCTATGGCTTTTCGCCCTTTTTGTCCGTTCGGGCCGCGACCGCCGTGGTGGTCTGCTACCTGCTCTTCGCCGTCTATGGCTATATCCGCGCTGCGACGCGCCATGTCGAGCAAATGGCCTATATCGGTATCGGGGTGACGGAGTTTCGGATTTTGTTGGCTTTTTGGCCCTTCGTCGCGGTCTCCTTGGGCGTGCCGCAGAGCCTTGGGGATAAGCAGCCCGCCATCGACGTCGCCGTCTTGTCGCTCGCAGGTTTTGCAATTATCGGATTGCTCACCAAGCTTTTCCTCGATAGCCGGAAAATGACGGCGGCGTCCGGGCGTGACGACTAACGTTTCGCCATAAAGTCATCGCATCTTTGCCACAAGAATAGGGCCGGCGCGAAAGCATTAAGCTTGCCGCAACCTTACGACGCGATCTTTCGCGTAATGTCAGTAAACCTTAATGATTAGATGTGACATAAGCGCCACATTGGAGCGGAATCGCGAGGAGCCGAGATCAATAAACCTCTGCGGTTCTTGGTTGGGTGATACCCTTTCTGTTAGTTTCCGGCTCTCTCTCCTATGGAGAGCCTCTGACGCGGTTGGAGCGACTTTGACAACTACTCGTCTCGATCTTCTGAAGCGTCTTTCTCTTGTCGCTTTGTGTGGCGCGCTCACCGCGTGTGGAATTACGCCGGCCAGCGGGCCGTCTCGCGACGAGATGGTCAAGGGCGTCTCCGCGACATCGCAGGAAGGCGAGGGGTCTTTTGCCTGGGTGGAGATCGACCGGCACACGCTCGACGTCCTTGCAAGGCGAGCGCCGCCCAGTCTGCGTGGCTTTTTTGGCGATTATCGTCCTTCCGCTTCGCAGGTGATCGGCGTCGGAGACGCCCTTCAGATCACTGTGTGGGAAGCGGCTTCCGGCGGGCTTTTCTCGGCGGGCGAGTCCGCGGGCGGCGTCAATCCTGGCTCCCGCTCCTCGCTCATTCCCGAGCAGATCGTCGGGCATGATGGCTCCGTGACGGTGCCTTATGCCGGGCGCCTCCAGGTCGCTGGGCGTACGCAGCAGCAGGTCGAGGCCGCCATCGTCGAACGCCTGCACGGAAAGGCGATCGAGCCGCAGGCGCTGGTGAATGTCACGCGGAACGTCACCAACACGGTCACCGTGACGGGAGAGGTCGCAAATGGCGCGCGCGTTCCGCTCAATCTGCGGGGCGACCGGATTCTCGACGTCGTCGCCCAGGCCGGCGGCTATCGATCGCCCGTCCACGAGACTTTCATCAGCGTTACGCGCGGCAATCGGACGGCGCGCGCGCCGCTCCAGGCGCTTTTGGCGAACCCCGGCGAGAATATCTATGTGCGCCCTGGGGATATTTTGACCGTCGAAAGTCGCCCGCAGACTTTCACTGTCGCGGGCGCCGCTGGCGCGAACGCCGTGATCCCCTTCGACGCGCGCGGCATTACGCTCGAGGAGGCGATCGGCAAGTCGGGCGGCTTGAACGACAATCGCGCTGATCCCGACGGTCTCTTTATTTTGCGCTATGAGCCGACAACGCTCGTCCGCGAGTTCCCGAACGTTTCTCCCGAGTTGCTGCGGCAGCCGCAAATCCCCGTCGCCTATCATCTGAACATGAAGGACCCGACCGCGCTCTTCGCGGCGCGCCGGTTCGCGGTCCGCGACAAGGACATCATCTACATCTCGAACGCGCCTTTGGCTGAGATCGGGAAGGTCGTGCAGCTCATTCAGATGGTGGCGCAGCCGGCAGTCCAAGGAATGGCGGTCAGCCGTATCGGGCATTGATAAACTGGTGGTTTTGTAGGACAAAGGCCAAGGTAGGCGAATCTATTCTTGACCTTGACTACTTGTGAGGGCCAATATCATGAGCGACAGATTCCATGACGCTCCGTGGAGGCGTCTTACATTCGGGATTATGCATCTTTTCAACGAGCGACATGGGTGCGGCGGCGGCTCATTGCGACACCTAGTTCCAGGAGGGAGCCGTGGCCAACATTAGGATAAATGACAGCTTGCTCTCCAGGGCCGAGCGTGCGGCGCTTGCGGCGCTGGTTCGCCGCTTGCCCCGTTCGATGACGCCGGACCATTTGACGTCTATCGGTTTGGTGGGGGCGGTTTTGACCTCGGCGGGCTTTATCGCGTGCTGGTGGTCGAACTGGTTCCTCGTCGCCGTCGTTGCAGGGCTCGCTCTCAACTGGTTTGGTGATTCGCTCGATGGGACGCTTGCCCGCTACCGGCAGATCGAGCGCCCCCATTATGGGTATTTTATCGATCATTCCGCCGATCTGATCGCCCAGACGCTGATCGTCGTCGGCCTCGGTTTCTCCCCGTTTTTCACGATACCGTCGGCTCTCCTGGTTCTGTCGCTCTACCTTCTGATCAGCTCTTACACCTATCTGCGGGTTGTCACGGAGAGCGTCCACCGCTTGTCCTATGGCGGGATGGGGGCGACGGAATTCCGTATCCTCGTCGCCGTTTGGGCGCTCGTTGCCGCTTGGGTCGGACCTGTTGTTTCCACCGGTCGGATTTATTCTTTCGTCGGGCTCGACGTCATCATCGGCTTTCTCTCGGCTTGCACGTTCTGCGGCTTCATCTGGATTGTCCGCAGCGACTTGAGCCGCTTGCAGAAAGAGGAGCGCGCCGCTCAGAAAGCGTCGTCTGTCGCCGCCCTTCGGCAGGAGCCGTTATTCGACATCCAGAAGGTCGATCTGGCTGATCAGACCGCCCAGTAAACAAGCATTTGAGATGCGCGCTAGGGACGGTTATTGATCTTTCGATCAATGCTGTCTTTTTCGCATTCTCTTTTTTTACTGCGACGCTCGTAAACCCCAAGCCTTATTTATAAAATACAACGACGCAGAGGCTGTGGTGTTTTAACGCGCCATTCGGCTGCAACATTGCTTTGGCGCTGGGGAATCATGTCCAATAATAGTCTTGTGCTGGTCACGGGCGCGAGTGGCTTCATCGGGGGCGCGGTCGTCCGGCTCTTGATTTCAAAGGGTTTTCCGGTAAGAGCCCTCGCGCGGAACTCGAGTATCCGCGACAATATCCCAGATGCCTGCGAGGTATTCGAGGGCGACGTCACCGACGAGGAAAGCGTCCGCGCCGCGATGCGCGGCGTCAGCCGCGTTTTCCACCTGGCGGCTGATTATCGGATTTGGGCGCCGGATCCCGAGCCGGTGTTCAGGGTCAATGTCAGAGGCGCCGAGCTTGTGATGCGCGAAGCGATTCGCTCGGGCGTCGAGCGAATCGTCCATACGAGCAGCGTCGCAACGCTTGCCGCGGCCAATGGCTGCGTCTGCACCGAGAAAGACCGGCTTTCGCCAGAAAAGGCCATCGGCGCTTATAAGCAAAGCAAAATCCTTTCGGAGCGCCTCGTCGAGCGGATGGTCGAGAAAGAGGGGCTGCCGGCTATTATCGTCTGCCCCTCGGCCCCGCTGGGGCCGGGCGACGTCAAACCCACGCCGACGGGCCGAATCGTGTCGGAGGCCGTGCGCGGGGCCATGCCCGCTTATGTCGAGACGGGTCTCAATATCGCGCATGTGGACGACGTCGCCGCTGGCCACCTCGCCGCCATGGAGCGGGGCCAAATCGGCGAGCGTTATATCCTGGGCGGCGAAAACTTGACTTTGCGGGACCTATTGACGGAAATTTCCCGGGTCACCGGTCGGCGCGGCCCGCAATTCAAGCTGCCCGCGGCGCCTCTGATGCCGCTGGCCTATGCCAATGAATGGGGCGCGCGCCTGTTGGGGTATGAGCCTTTTCTCCATTGCGATAGCCTGAAGATGTCCCAGACACGCATGTTTTTCGACGATCAGAAAGCCCGCCGCGAGCTTGGTTATACAACCCGACCGGTGCAGCACGCGGTTGAGGACGCCGTCGCTTGGTTCCGCGGGGCTTCACGGCGTTCTGGTCGGAAGAGCGCATGAGGCGGTCGCTCGCGACCGCCGCGCAGATTTTCCCCGTTTTTCTCGCCTTGGCGGACCCTTGCGCCGCAGGGGAGGCGCCGAGCGGGTTTAATTTTTGTGCGCCGCCTTTGCGGCCACCCTGCATAGACGCGCCTGTCGCCAATGACGCCTGCGACGCGGAAGTACAGGCCTTTATCAAAACGGTCTTCAGATATCGCGAGTGTCTGGAGAAAGAGACCCAGCGGGCGGTTCGCGAAGCGAATGACGTGCTGGAGGCATGGAAATGCCGCACGGGCGCTCTGACGTGCCGCTGACACGCGCCGCCGCAGCGCCGCGAACCGTCTATGACGTGACCCGGCTCGTGACGCGCGCGCTCAATCCGTCGCCCAATGGGATCGATCGCGTCGATTTCGCGCTAGCCCGCCATTTTCTCGGCAATGGCGCAACGCCGCTGGTTTGCACAGCGTTGGGACCGCGTCTCTCCGATACGAAAAAAGCGCTCGAGACCATCGACGCGGTCGAAGCCTATTGGCGCGAGGCGGCGGACGCCGATGATGACGCTGTCTACCATTCCGTGGTCGCGGCGCTGGCGCGCGAGCCGGGCGCGGGGACGAATGTGATTCGCCACGATCGCAGGCCGGGCTTCGAGCGGGTGTCCCGCAACTGGCGCGCCTTACGCGACTGGGCGTTGCATCTAGGGCGGCCGCTCAACGAGGTTCCCAACGACGCCGCCTATTTCAACGCCACCCAGTTTCTACTCGACCGACAGTGGTATGTGCGGTGGCTGGAGTCGCGCCCGGACGTGAAGCCGGTGGCGTTTATCCATGATTTGCTCCCCGTCGATCACCCCGAATTCTTTCGCCCTGTCGAGGCTGCGCTGCATCCGCGCCGCAATCGCAATATTGCGCGGCTGGCTGCAGGGGTGGTCTCGGCCTCGCGCGCCGTCGCAGACCGCTTCACGGCTTTCGCCGCCGAGAACGGCCGCGCGGATATTCCGGTCTGCGTGGCGCCCTTGCCTGTCTCATCGGTTTTCAAAAGGCCCGCCGCGCCGCCCGAGGGGCTTCTGGGGCAGAATTATTTCATCGTCTGCGGCACGATCGAGCCGCGCAAGAATCATATGCTGCTGCTCAATGTCTGGCGTGAGCTCGCGAAAAGCGGCCCGGCGCCCAAGCTCATCGTCGTCGGCAAGCGCGGCTGGCTCAATGAGAATGTCGTGGACATGATGACGCGCTGCCCCTCTCTGCGCGCGAACGTCATCGAAGCCAGGGGCCTCTCGACGCCCGGGCTGCGTCGCCTCATGGCCGGCGCCCGTGCGTTGCTCATGCCTTCCTTTGGAGAGGGCTTTGGCCTTCCGGTCGCCGAGGCGTTGGCTGCGGGCGTTCCGGTCATCGCTTCCGATCTGGATGTCTTTCGAGAGCTGGGCGGCGACGCGCCCGATTATCTCCATCCGCTGGACGGCTTGGGCTGGCTTCAAGCGGTGCGCGACTACTCGGGCCAGGACTCGCGCCGTCGCGCAGACACGCTCGCGCGAATGAAAGCAGCGTCGATCGATAGAGACCCTGAGTCGTTTTTTGATACGATTGATCGCTTTACCTCGACCATTCCGCCGAGGGCGAACTGATCGAAGTCAGACTCAGTAACCGGTCATTTCCAAATAGCCCTCGCCGGCCTGCGAGCCCTGGAATGAGATCGGCCCTTCCCAATAGGACCAACTCGCGCCCATCCAGCTTTTCGGGTTGAGCGGCGTGGTCTCTATGTCCAGCCTCCGGCTTTTCACCTGCACGCGCCAGCGCGTTGGCAGGCTGTGGGCGCCGATCGCCGTCTGCGCGAGCGGCACAAGAGAAATGTCGTCGCTCGAGAGCAAGCTTGTCGCGCCGTCCGCCGAGATCCAGTTTCCCGAGACATAATCTCGCAGGCCGCGAAAGCGGAAGAGCATAAGCGCGTCGCCATTGGCGAGATGCAGCGAGAGCCAGTCCCAGCCTTTCTGGTCCGGCGCGAGCGTCTGGCTGCTCCATTCCCGGTCCATCCAGGCGCGCCCCGACACCGCAATGTCGCGACCACGCAGTTTCAGCGTTCCGGCGACCGAGAAGAAAGGCTGGCTGTAATAATGGGAGGCTTGGCCCGTTTCGGCTTTTTGGCTGAAACCGGCGTCGCCTTGCAGCACAAAAGGGCCGCCGCGCGTGAGATCGAGCGAATAGGAAAACTCGGGTCCCTGCGCCCTGACGCGCGCCTTGTCGAAGCTCGCGTCACGCGCCTCGAGAGACCAGTCGTCGATGTAGGCCTTGAATGGGTCGGCCTCGACGCCCGCCGTTCCGATGCCGCCGCGTGATCTGGTCTCGGCGAAAAGATGCTCACTCGCGCTGGTGGCGGCGGCATGGGCCATCCAGACATTGCGGTCGGCCCAGCCGTCGCTCTGTTGGCGTGGCGGTTCGAGGCCGAAGCGAAAGAGCGTCCATTGCATGCCATAGGCGGCGCCATCGGCACCGTGCAGATTGGCGGTGAGATACCACCATTCCGTGCGAAAGCGCGGATGCGCGCCATGGTCTTTCGGAAAGACGATGGGCGCTCCGCGCTTCGGCATATCGAAGCCCGGCGCCTCGTCGCCGAGCCCGCCATAGCTTTGCGCCATTGCGGGGGCGGGAAAGAAGGCCAAGAGAAGCGCCAGAAGCTTACCGTTCATTGGCGAAGACCTTCAAAAGATCGACGGGCGCGCTGCGCGCGAGACGCAGGGCGGGAATCGTCGCCGCAAAAAGCGCGGTGAGGAGCGCGACGAGAAAGACTTCGCCCCACTGCAACGGAAAGACGTGCATCGGCAAGCGCCAGCCAAAGGCGGCGACATTGATGATGGCGACGAGGCTCCAGGTCATGAAGAGGCCGAGCGGAATGGCGATCAGCGCGGCGCCCGACGCAAACAGCAACATGCGCAACAGCTCGAGCCCCGCGAGCCGCCGGCGCGTGACGCCAATCGCCCAGACCGGCGCGATATGCGCGAGTCGTAGATTGCTGAGCGTCAGCAGGCTCGCAAAGAGCGCGATGGCTGCGACGATGAGGGTGAGTGTGTTGAGCGCCGTGGTGACGGTGAAGGTGCGCTCGAAAATATCCGTCGAGATCTTCTTGATCCCTGCATTATCGATCAGACGCGCGAGCTTCGGGCCAAAGCGACTCTGCATCTTCCCAATCAAGGGCGCGACATTGCCCTGCGCCACGCGCAGCGAATAATGCACGCCCGAAGCGTCGGAGAAATGCGCGACAAGCCTCGCGTGATCGAGGCGCAACTGCCCTCTTGGATTGCCATAGTCGGGGAAAATGCCGACGACCTTCGCACGCCACGATTCATGCGGCGTCGGAATGTCCAGCATGGCGCCGAGGCCGATTTTCAGGCGCCGCGCCAGCTGTTCGCTGATGAGCACGGCGTCTTCTTCGTGCAGCGCGCGCCAGGCGTGCGCGCCGCCGTCGAGAAGGGTGAAATGCGCGGAATAGGTCTCATGCGGCGCCAAGCCGATGATTTCGACGGGCCAGTCTGAGATGCGCGTCTTCGTGCGCCAGACAGGCAGAATGGCGGCAATCTCCGGCTGCTCCTTCGCCCAGGCTTCGATCTCGCGCGCGTCCGCCGGCGTCGCCGCTTCGAAATAAACCTCCGCGACAAGCCGCTGGTCGAGCCAGCTCGTGAAGGTCTGGCGGAAGCCTTCGACCATGCCGCCGACGCCGATATTGGTGGCGAGCGCAAGAAGCAGCGCTGTCAAAGCGAGCGACAGGCCGCCGAGCTCCTGCCGACCATCCGCGAAGAACCAGCGCGTAAGCGGGCGCTCGGCAAGGCTTTCGCCGAGATGCAGCATGCCCGCAAGCGCCACAGGCAGGAGGAGGGCCGCGGCAAGCACGGCGAGCGCGACAACCGCGAAACCCATCGCCAGCCCTTCTGCAAAAGAATAGGCAAGCGTCGCGGCGACGAGCGCGAAAGCGGCAAGCGCGGCCTGCCGGCGCAGATAGCGATGATGCGCTTCGCGCCACGCGACAGGGCGCGCTACTGAGAGAACCGGCAGGCGCAGAGTTTTCGACAGGCCGCTTCCAGCCGCCAGCAGTGCGCCCGCGCTGGCCATGCCAAGACCCGAAAGCCACCAGCGCGCGTCTAGGGCCAGCCGCCCTGGAAGCTGCGCGCCATAAAGCCCTTCGAGACTTGCGGCGACATCCGGCAGCAGCGCGGCCGCGATGAGATAACCGCCAATGACGCCGAGGCCTCCGGCGACGAGCGTGAAGGCCGCGAGCTCGCAAAATAGCGCGGCCACCAGCACGCGCATCGAGACGCCGAGCGCGCGCAGCGTGCGCACCATGGGCAGGCGCTGCTCGAACGCCAGCCCGAAGGAGGCGTTGACGATGAAGAAACCAACGAGAAAAGCGAGCAGACCGAAGGCGGTGAGATTGAGATGGAAGCTGTCGGTCAGGCGTGAGAGGTCGCTCTCTTCGTCCGGCTCGACGAGCCGCAAAGAGTCGCCCGCGATTGCTGTCAGCTGCGTCGTATCGAGCCGCGCCTGAGGCGGCAGAATGAGCCGCGAAAGGCGCAAAGACTTGTCGAGCGCCTTTTGCGCGACGCCGATGTCCACGATGACGGCCCCGGGCGGGGCGGCGTCGATGGCGTAGACAGGCGGCAGCGTAAAGCCGCGCTCCGTGACGATCCTTGCACCTTCCTCGATGTGCAGATCGCGCAAGGTTTGGGACGCGGCAAAGCTGCGTCCGACGCCGGTAAGAATATTCCGGGCTTCCTTGTTCTCACGCAAAGGCGCGAGCGTCGTCGCTGTGGGCAACGTGACGGGTTCTATGCCGATGAGCCGGATGTTCCTCTGGCCGATCCGCGCCGTTCCCTCGAGCGCGGGCGAAACCTTCAAACCGGCGCGCCGCAGCGTCACGAAGAGCGACTGGGGAAACAGCCCCCCACGCGCGGAAACGATATTTTGTGCGCCGCCGCCGATGAAAACGGCCGCCGCGCTGTCATAGCTCATGCGGGCCTGGGCGTTGAGCGCCTGCACGCCGCTCCATAAAGCGGTGGCGATGGCGAGCCCGAGGACCAGCATGGCGAGATTGGCGGGGTGGCGCCGCCAATGGCTGAGCAAAGCCGCGAGAGCGAAGACCGTCTGCCTCATGATGGCGCGAGCGCTCCGGCGACGAGCCTTTCCCGGCGCGATAAAAGCGCGGCGAGACGGGCGCTATGCGTGACCATCAGGAAAGCGCAGCCTGTCTCCGCGACGAGCTCCAGCGTCAGCGCCATTACGGCGTCGCCGGCCGCCTCGTCGAGATTGCCGGTCGGTTCGTCGGCCAGCAGGAGCTTTGGTCGCGCGGCCAGCGCCCGGCCGACAGCGACGCGCTGCTGCTGTCCGCCCGAAAGCTGCTCGGGATAGCGCGAGACAAGATCGTCGAGGCCGAGGCGGCGCGTCAGTCGCGCCTGCCAGTGGGGATCGAGGCGCCCGGCGAGCCGCGCCTGAAAGGCCAGATTTTCGGCGACGGTGAGGCTCGCGATGAGATTGAACTGTTGAAAGACGACGCCGACCGTCTCCCGGCGCAGCGCCGCCCGCGCATTTTCCGACAGCCTTGTAATATGGACGCCATCGAGGATGATTTCGCCGCCGTCGGCGTCGTCGAGCGCGCCGATCAGATGCAGCAGCGTGCTCTTGCCGCTTCCCGACTCGCCCATGAGCGCGAGCGTCTCGCCCGCTGCGAGCGATAGGTCGACGCCTTGCAAGACGGGCAATGAGCCCTGCGGCGTCGCGTAGGATTTGCGCAAGTTTACGACGCGCAGCAGCGGGGCCGAAAGCGTATCGCGCGAGGCCGCCTCAGCGCGGATCGACGGGGCGTGCAAGCGAATGGCCTTTGTCTGATGGTTGCGGGGAGCCGACCATCATATAGGCGAAAGCGTCTCGCTGCGCCCGTCGCTTTTGCGACAATCGCGCGCGCTAGACGGCGCCTTCCGCAAGCGCGGCGATGACCGGCCAGCCGACGCTCCCTGCCGGATCGACGGTCGAAAGAATCTTCAGCAGCGCGTCCGTCGCAGCGCGGTCGCCGCGTTTCAGCTCGATGAAGCTCAGCGCCTTCAGCGTGAAGAGCGCAAAGCGCGCTGGACCATCCGTATGCGATTGGCCCGCTGGCCAGAAGTTTGGATCGTCGGACCAGCCGGCCTGGCGCGCCGCCTCGTGCATGCCGTCGAGCGCCGCCGCCTTGGCCGTTTCGAGATTGCCCATGTAAGTGTGGATTTTATACAGGCAGAAATAGGCGGCGAGCGCTTCCGGCGCGAGGTCCAGCGCTTGTCTGAATAAGCGATCTGCGCGCTCTTTGTCGCTGCGATAGGCGACGACGCCCTGCTGCAACAAGGTGTCTACCGGCCCCGGCAGGGTTCCGAAATCGACGCCCTCCACTTCGCGAAAAATATCCATATCGACCGCAATCCATCCGTGGTTTCCCCGGCCACTCCGTCGCAAACATGGCGCCAGCAATGGGTTTATTTCTCGCGCGGTGCGCCATTTTGCGTCATGGCGCTAAGGCGGCTAATAAGCCGAGCATGACGACAGCTGCGCCTCAACAGAAAATCGAACAAGGTGGAACCCGCGAGCCCTATGGCCTCGCCGCGCTTCTCTTTCTCGCCAGTGCGCTGGCTCTCGCCTTTCCCTGGCTTTCGGGCCACGTCACCATTCCGTGGGACGCGAAGGCGCATTTCCAGCCGCAATTCGTTTTTCTCGCGCATGCGCTTCATTCCGGGCAATCGCCGTTCTGGACACCGAATGTCTTCGCCGGCATGCCGCAGATCGCCGATCCTCAATCGCTGATTTTCGTGCCCTTTTTTCTCCTTGTGGCCGCGCTCGTCCCGGAGCCTTCCTTCGTGCTGGAAGACGGGATCGTTTTCGGCATGCTGGCGATGGGCGGCCTCGCGCTGATGGCCTATTTCCGCGATCGGCGCTGGAGCGCGGCGGGCGCTCTGATTGCGGCGCTGGCTTTTGCTTTCGGCGGCTCGGCGGCCTGGCGCATCCAGCACACGGGCCAGATCATGAGCCTCTCATGGCTGCCGGTGACGCTGTGGCTGCTTGCCCGCGCGCTCGACCGTCGCTCGGCGGCCTATGGCGCGGCGGCCGGCGCCGTCGCGGCCTTTATGGTGCTCGGGCGCGATCAGGTCGCCTATCTGAGCGTGTTGGTGCTGGCGGCCTATGCGCTTTACCGGGTTGTGATTGACGACGCCCCCATCGCTTCCGCTATTGCGCCGCTTCTCGCTGGAGCCGCCGTTGGCGCGGCGATCATCGCCGTGCCGCTCGCTTTCACACTGGAGCTCGCCGCCAATTCCAACCGGCCTGAAATCGATCTCGACGGCGCCTATAAGGGGTCGCTGCCGCCCGCGTCCTTTTTCACGCTTCTTTCCGCCAATATGTTTGGGACGGATGGACCGCTCGCGGCTTTCTGGGGGCCGCCGGTCGGCGAGCCGGATCTCTTCCTCGCCCGCAATATGACCAACGTCTATGCGGGCGCGATCCCCCTCGTCGCCGCGCTAGCTACGCTGGGTCGTGGCTTCTTTGCGGAAAGGGAAGTGCGCTTCTTCGCCGGCGCTCTTCTTTTTTTCGCTCTCTATGCGCTCGGCCGCTACACCCCCGCCTTTGCGTTTTTCTACCATATCCCCGGCGTCGATCTCTGGCGCCGGCCGTCCGACGCCACCTTCCTTTTCGGCTTCGCCTTCGCGCTTCTTGCCGGCTACGCTTTCACGCTCATCGAGCGTCGCGTGGCGACGCCGCGCCCGGCTTTGCTCATCGGCGTCCTCGTGGGGCTTTTCGCACTCGCCATCGCTTATGCGGCGAAAAGGGAGCATTTCGCGCAAGCCCTCGCGCCGCTCGCCGTCAGCGCCGCTTTCGTGGCGGGCGCGGCGGCGTTGGTCATCGCCACGGGCGCCGGGCGGCTGCGCGGCTTTGCCCTTCTCGCCGCTGTTGCAGCGCTCGCGACGGCCGATCTTGCCGTCGGCAACGGCCCCAATGAATCGACCGCTCTGCCTCCGGAGCAATTCGATGTGCTGCGCGCCAATTCGAAAGATCCGGTGATCGCGTTCCTCAAAGAGAAGCTGAAAGACAACGCCGCGCCCGATCGGCGTGACCGCGTCGAGCTCGCGGCGATCGACTTCCATTGGCCCAACGCTTCGCTCGTCCACGGGTACGACCACGATCTCGGATATAATCCGATCCGGCTCAAAATATTCGAAGATGCGACCGGCGCCGGCGACCATGTGGCGCTGCCCGAGCAGCGGGAGTTCTCCAAGCTCTATCCCGCCTATCGCTCGCCGCTCTCCGACATGCTGGGCCTGCGTTATGTCGCAACGGGCGTGCCGATCGAGGAAATCGACAAGCATTACAAACCCGGCGATCTCGACGAGCTGACGCAGATCGGCAAGGTCTATATCTACGAGAACAAAAGCGCCTATCCGCGCGTCATGGTCGTGACCTGCGCCATGCATGTCGATTTCGCGCGCATGGTCGAAACCGGCGAATGGCCGGAGGCTGATTATCGCGAGACGGTGCTGCTTGAGGAGCCGCCGCTCTGCCACACGCGCAAAGGCCTGCCGCCTGACGCCGCGCGGGCGCAAATTGTCACCTATAGCAACACAAAAGTCGTCATCGAGGCGAACGCCCCGCCCGGCGGCGGCTGGCTCATCCTCAACGACGTCTGGCACCCTTGGTGGTTCGCGACGCTCGACGGCGAGGCTGCAGAGATTCTGCGCGCCAATGTGCTGTTCCGCGCGGTGGCGATTCCGGAAGGGCGGCATGAGGTGCAATTTACCTTCGAGCCGGTTCCGGGGCTGTTGCGTGAGATTTGGCGCAGGCGCCAGCATAACTGATACGAGATCCGCTTGATTGGTTCGGTGTCATTCCCGACGCGCGCAAAGCGAGCGATCGGGAATCCAGAGCAAAACCGGCGCTTTTGCAGCTCTGGATTCCGGTCGGGCTTTCAGCCCGCCGGGAATGACAATGCCCACGCGAGCTATTCAAACGGAAATGGTATGATTTGAATTTGGAGAGAGCCCGGCGCTTGTGCGCCGGGCTCTCTCTCACGAGACGTTCGTAGTGGTCAGAACTTCAAATTCGTCGCCACATAAAATGACCGCCCCATCCCCGGGACGGCGATGCCCCAGGGCGGCGCGATCGGCAAAGGCCCCGACATCGTCGCGCCGGCGCCGATATAGGCTCCGCCGAGCGGCAAATAATAGAACGTATTGAATAGATTATCGATGCCGACATCGACGCGGAGCTTTCCCCATTCATAGCTCGAGCGCAAATTGAACAACGCATAGGCCCCGGTCTTCAATTCGTTCCGGACCTGCTCGATGTTTTTCTTTGCGCCGACGAATTGCCCTTCGATCGCATTCGTCCAGCCGCCCATTTTTTGTTCGAGCGACAGTTTCGCATTGACCGGCATCATTTGGTACAGATTGCCGCCGGTCGTGATGTTCTGGCCATTGACGTAAGCGAGGATGCCTTTCGCCGTGAAGTCGCCGAGCGGCGTGTCTTTCGCCAGCACGGCGCGGCCGGAAAGATCAGCGCCGAAGATGCGGGCGTTTTGATTCACGAACTGAAGAGACGTAAATCCGTAGGTGTTGTACGGGTTGTTCATCGGCGAGGTTCCGCACACCGAGAACGGGCATCTTTGAACGTCGATGTAATTCGAGATGTAGGTGAAATAAGGAGTGAACGTCAGGTTCATGCTCCCGTTGGCGTCATGCCAATCCGCCGTCGCGCTGATCGTGTTGGCGACTTCCGGCTTCAGGTTCAGATTGCCGATATAGAAGTTTCCGTCGCCGAACCACCCGATCATTTCCATCGCCATCAGGCCATTCGACCAAGTGTAGCGTTCGAAGAGATTCGGCGAGCGGCTCTTTAATGAATAACCGAGCGAATAAGTTTGCGTTGCGCTCGGCGTGTAGGTAGCTTGCGCCGTTGCGTTCCAGTTCTGATCGGTGCGGGACCGGTCGGCGAGATTGAAACGGGTGGCGGGGAATATCGGCTTGGCGTCATAGCCGGAGCTATTGTAGCCGTGCACCGGCCCGGCGCTCATGAGGACGGTGTCGCTGCGAAAGCCGAACTGGGTCGTCCATTGTCGGTTCCAGTGCGATTCCAGCTCCGCATAGACGTCGAAACGGTCTCTCTGCCCGTTATTGATGTTTATGAAAGTATCAGGTGCCATGCCGCCCACTGTGAAGCCGCGCGGGAGAACCGCGGGGGACGGCGGCCACCATTCATTGTAGCGGTACTGTTGATATTCTCCGCCGACGCGCAGAATATCCCGGTCCGTCACGTTGATGCTGGCGTTGATTTTCGCGCCCGTATTTTGCGCCTTGGTGTCCATCGGCATGCCGGGCGCAACGACGGTGTTCACGGTTCCATAGAAGAACTGCTTGTCCTCGCCGAAGTCCATGATGTGGCGGACGGTCTGGTGATAGACCTGTGCGTCGAGCAGGCCCCACTCATATTGGCCGTCGTAGCGAAGATTGCCCTGGATGCTGCGGTTTTCCGTCATATCCATGCGCTGGTTGGGGTACCATTGATATGGAATATGCTGGAAGCCGAGATTGAATCGCAGCTGATGGTTTTCGTGCCGCCATGCGAAGCCGATGTCGTGGTTCTGGGTCTGGTAGGCGCTGCCGCCAACCTCATTGCCGGTCAGCCAGGGCGTGTAGGCGCCGAGCCGGGTGATCGGGAAGGTCGACGGAGGCGTCAGAAAGGCCGACCATGCGGGATGGAAATCCGCGGCGGCCTTATAATTCTGCGACTGTGCGTAGGAGCCGTTGTAGGTCACGCTGAAAGTGTCGGTCGCAGCGGTCGCCGAGAGATGACCGCCCAAAGCGTTCCCGTTGCTGCGATAGAAAGCGCCGACTTCGCCCGTGACGAGCACCTGCTGGCCGGGAGCCGCGTATAGGGGCGGCCGCGGATCGACGCGAATGGTTCCGCCGACGCTGTCGCCGCCGACGCTGACTGGGACGACGCCCGGATAGACCTGGATTTTCCCTATATTGGAGGGGTCGATGTAGGAAAGCGGCGGGTTCATGTGGTTGGCGCAAGCGGCCA
Organism: Methylocystis sp. MJC1; assembly: GCF_026427715.1. Lineage (NCBI taxonomy): Bacteria > Pseudomonadati > Pseudomonadota > Alphaproteobacteria > Hyphomicrobiales > Methylocystaceae > Methylocystis > Methylocystis sp. MJC1. Next base: position 474,111 of record NZ_CP107558.1, read on the forward strand.
GAATGGGCATGCCGGCGACGGTGACATGCAAGCGGTCGTCGGCGAGCCCGTCGAGGACCGGCAGGCTGGAGACGCCGCCAGCATTGTAGACAAATGCGCCCGGCACATCGCGAAGCAGACTCGCCGTGTCATTCGTCGTCGCGCTTTGCGCGACGACGTCGTCGATGACCGTCGAGACGCCGGCCGGCTGGCTGATGCTGCGCACCGCCGGCGCGGGCGGATGCGGCGCCGCAACGACCGTCGTCGGACGGGCGGCTGTGGTGCGCGCCCGGCGCGCGGCGCCGATTTCGATCGGGGGCAGGGGGTGCGCGTGTGCGCCACTTGCGTCGCTGCGCCTTCCTGTGTCTGCTTCGGCGAGCACGATAGAAACCGATCGGCCGCCCTGATCGATTTCATATTTCAGTCCCGTGCCGATCAGCAACTCGCGCAATGCGCCGTCGAGCGTGCGTTTGCCGGAGACGCCGGCGGTTCTCAGGTGGCGCGTGAGCGCGGCGTCATAAAGGAGTTGCGCGCCGCTTTCGTCCGCCAGCGAGTTGAGCGCATCGGCGACCGACCCGGCAGGGATCGAATAGGCCTGCGCAGAGACATGCGCTTTAGCCGGCGAACTATCGATGCCGAGGGCGGACGAGCCGGCGAGAAACAGGCCGATTGCCGTTGCCGCCGCCGTGGAGTTTCCTCTGTCGACAATGTGTTTTTTTCTTCCCGCCATTATTGTGGCCTCCTCGTTCTAGCGGTGGGGGCGTTTGCCCACACCCAAGACGCGGAGGATCAGAAAACAGGATAGAAAGAAGCGGAGAATTCATCCCCTGTGATATATTTGTCACGAGTGGAGAAGGATCAGATAATCCGAGAGGCGCGTCGATCTGACGCCCAATCTGTTTTCGATGGCGCGGAGAACGTCGAGCGGTTCATTCATCCGGAAGACGCCGGTCACTCTTCGGTCTCTGATGTCCGAGCCGGCGATGAAGATAAGACCGTGGCGGAAGCGGCCGAGCGCCGTGATGACCTCGCCGAGCGGTTTGTCCTTGAAGATGAGTTTGCCGCGTCGCCAGGAGGTTACGCTCTCCGGGTCCACCTCATATGGGGGAATGGCTGGCAGGCCGGGCCCATAGGCGGTCTGGCGTCCTGGGCTGACGAGGACCGATGATCCCTCGGCCGTCACTTCCACGATGTTTTCTGTCGCGGTGACCTCGATGCGCGCTTTATTGATGGCGACGTCGAAGGCGGTTCCGCGCGCCGTGATGGTCCCGCCGGCGGCCTCGACGGTGAAGGGGCGGCTCGGATCTTTCTCGACTTGGAACCAAGCTTCGCCCCGCATCAATATCACGCGTCGCTGATCGCCGGCGTAGTCCAGCGCCAATGCCGAGGCGGCGTTCATATGCGCGCGAGACCCGTCCGGCAGCGTGACGGTTTTGAGCTCGCCGACATCGGTGCGGAAATCGGCCCGCCGCCAAATCCACAGCTCGTCGAAGAAGAGAAAGAGGCTGGCCGCAGTCGCCATCGCGCCGGCCAGCCAAAATCGCTTTCGCTGGCGTTCGGGAGACCGGGAGGCGACGTAAGCCTGCACCGCGCGCCTGGGCAGCGCTTGCCAGGAGCTCCAGAAATCGCAGGCCTCCTCGAAAGCGGCCTCGTTTCGCGGATCATTGGCGAGCCATGCTCGGAACGCCGCGAGCTCCGAAGGGGACAGGTCGCCGCCATCGATGCGGACCCACCACCGGATGGCCGCGTCTAGGCGTTCCGAAGCGTCGAGATCGTCGGAGTTGTGCTCAGCCATGAGCCGTTTCTAACTTTCCTATTCCAGCGCCTGCTTGAGCTCCTTGAAGGCCGCGCGCAGATGTTTCTCGACCATATTGCGCGATATGCCAAGCCGACGCGCGATCTCCTCCTGATGGAGATTTTCGAACCTGCGCATCATGAAGACTTCCCGGCGCCGGGGCGTCAATGTGTCGAGGGCGTCAAATAGCCGCGTAACCGATTGTTCGGCTTCGAGGCGGGTGACCGGGAGGGCGGTCGGCTCGGCGAGTTCGTCGATGGTCAGGCCGGCCACGAAATATTTGCTTTCCGTTCTCCGGCGTCGCGCCAGATCTTTGGCCAGATTTGCAGCCGTTGCGTGTAGTAGCGACGTCGGGTTGGTCACGTCGCCGTGTTCGGCGTGGCGCAGAACGCGGAGCACGGCTTCCTGCGCAAGATCCGGCGCATCGTCAGCGCCGACTCTGCGAGTGAGGAAGCGTACGAGGTCTCTGGATTGACGCGCAATCTGTTCGCGAAGAGCATTTTGAAAGGACATGGATATGTCCGCAATTCATGCCCGTTGCCCTCGGCCGTCGCCTTTTGTCGAAGCGAGAAGGTGGCGTTTGGGAGGTTCGAGCGGATGTAAGGAGGGCGCCGGCGCAATGACCGACGCCAGACGACAGCGTCGCGTCTTTCGACGATTATTATTCTCTAAATGAATGCAGGCGGCGCGCGTGACGACCACGAACTCGCCCAGCCGCTCGCCGGACGTGGCGGGTCATTGGTGAAGGTTGGAGGCTTTTCGGCCACATCTTCAACCAGGGGAAGGAGGAAGCTCGCGGCCGCGCTCAAACGAGCGATAAAGGCAAAGAGACTGCCGCGTCCGCCAAATTTGCAGCATTGCGCCCAACAGCGACTCTGGTCGCTGTGCGCCGGCGTGTGGCCGTCGTCTTCCGACGCCGTCGTCGAGCATCTCTCGCCGGCGGATTGCGCTGCTGTCGCGGACCCGGAGAAATTCGCGGACGCGTAGCTCAGACTTTGGATGGCAAGCAGACAGGCGACGACGACCGCAAAGAATGCGCCGAACGCAAGATGTCGCCGTGACCGAAGCGGAGCCATGGCGAAACAATTAATTCTCTAAATCCTGACGCGTCAACGATCGCGGCGATGTTTTTCCTCAATTCCGTCATTTTGAATGGCGGCGTGGCGGCGCCGAAACGCTAACGGAGGGAAGCTCCAAAACTAAGGACAATCCGGATCCCAGATAAGCCGGGCAAGATCGGTCGAATCGACCTGACGATCTATGGGGCAAGCGGGGCAGTCTTTTCGGTTTGGCTTGTTCGGGCACTCGAAACATTGCCGAATAAGCGCGTCCGCCTTTTGAAGATCGATCTTTAGAGCGCTGAGCTCGTCGAGGTTTTTATCTATCCACCCCCTTAGTTCGACGAGAAGGGTGACAGCGCCGGCTGCGGCTTGTGCGCCGCTAACGCAGCGCTCGCGAGTCCGGGCCAGCCGCTCTATGTCGCCGAGCTCTCTCCCCAGATGCGCTAGCCGTAATGCGATCTTGAGGCGCTTCGCATCCTTCTCACGGTACAAGCGGGTGCCGCCCGGCGTGCGCTCCGGCGCGATTACACCCAGCTCCTCATAAAGCCGAATCGTTCTGGGCGTTGTGTTCAATCGCTCCGCCAGCTCGCCGATTTTCATGACGTCGCGTTGGTTGCGAGGGGGGAGGCGCACAGCCATATTGCCAGCTTTCTTACCGTAAGGTTAGATTGTGTTGCAAGATTGAGAGCTATAGGCCCATTCTCATGGGCCTGACGTCTCAAAAGGCTTGTTTTCGGTTTTTCGAACGAGACCCCATTCCAGGAGCTAACCCTATGAAAAAATGTCTACTGCCGCTCATCCCGATCTTTGCGCTCGCTTCGGCTTCTCGTGGGGCGGAGACCGCAAATGCTCCGGGTCGCGACGGTATTTCCATGCCGTCAGATTATAAGAACTTCCGCGTAGTCGGCGTGTCACAACGCTCGGATGATCAAAGCCTGCGGGTAATCCTCGGTAATGACATCGCTGTCGAGGCGGCGCGGGCAGGAAGGACGAACCCTTGGCCGAACGGGGCTATCCTGGCCAAGTTGGTGTGGAAGCAGAAGCAAAGCGCTCAGTTCCCCGCGGCGACCGTCCCCGACGCCTTCAGCAGCGCCGCATTCATGATCAAGGATGATTTGAAATTTGCAGCCACCGCAGGCTGGGGTTGGGGCGAATGGGTTGGTTTGCAGCAAAAGCCGTACGACAAGCCAGGATTCGCCCAAGAATGCGTAGCGTGCCATTCATCGGTCAAAGATCAGGATTGGGTTTTCACGCGGCCAGGACAACTTCCTTAATCTGCGGGAGCCTGCGGCTCGAGCGTTAGGCGAGGTCAGCATAAACCGCGTCGATCTTCGCCCCGCGATTGAGTCCCTTATGGACGGAGATCGCTAGCCCCGCGGCGCGCGCTTCCGCCTCGACCCGCGTGACAATCGCCTGCGCTACCGCTTCGCTCTCGACAAAGGCGAAGCCCGTCGGCCCCCATGAGGTCTGGCCGCCGCCGGTCGCGCCTTCGCGCGTCAGTCGTTCGACCGCCGCCTCCACCTTGGGGCTGGTGAAGCGCCTGCCCCCCTGCTTGGGCGCGAAGTAATCGCCGACGATCTCCTGTATCCGCGCCACGGCGGCGCCGAAGGACGCCAAGTCTCGCTCGGCCAGCGCCGGCAGCGCCTGCATCAGCACGAGGCGGCACAGTTCGCCGCTCTCCGCCGCGCTGGACGGCGGCAGCGCCACAAAGGCTTCGCGCTCGTCCGGGCCATGCAGGCCCACGCAAGTCGGGTCACAAATGAGCAGCACGCGCCACTCCTCAGGAAACGCGCTCCTGGCGATGACCGGCGGCGTCAGCGTGCCCGGCCCGCGTCCGCCATCGACCACGACGCCGCCCGTCACAAATAGCCCCGCGCCCAGCCCCGAGCGGGCGCCGCGCGACATCAGCGCGGCGTCGGCGACCGAATCACTCGGTAAATCCTCCAGCCGGCGCAGGGCGGCCGCGATCGATAAAGCTAATTGGGTGCCGGAGCCGAACCCCGAATGCGCAGGAATCGCCTCGTGGATCGTCAACGCATGGGCGGCGCCCGGCGCCAGCGCCGCCTGCGCCCGCGCGAGCAGCTGCGCGCCCCGCGCGCTTTCCGGCCCCTCGGCGTCATTCTGCGCGGCGCGGGCGAGGGTGAGCCGAGTGGCGGGCGCGTCCAGCGACAGGCCGAGCCCCCCAAATTTGCGCCCGAGCCCGCCGTTCATATCGAGAAAACCGAGATGCAGCCGGGCTGTCGCCTCGACGCTCACTTTGGGCGCCATGTCGTTCCTTGTGTCGATCGAACAAGACTTCACGCTCGTTTAGGCTATATCTCGCTAAGACGAAAGAAGTTGCGCCGCCGCAAAACACGATCGGCAGCAAAGGGGAGCCGGCATGAGCAAGGAAGAACGGGCGCTGCCCGAGAGCGAGATCGTCGAGCGTCTTGGCAGGGAGCTGCCGCACTGGCGCTTCGAAAACGGCTGGATTCGCCGCAAATACAAGACCCACAGCTGGAAGGGCACGCTGATGGCGATCAACACGATCGGCCATCTCGCCGAGGCCGCCTGGCACCACCCCGATATTGCCGCCTCCTACGCCTGGGTCGAGGTCAAGCTGATGACCCATACCGCCAAGGGCGTGACGGACAAGGACTTCGCGCTGGCAAAAAAGATCGAGGAGGTCGTCTGTTGGCGGCCGGGCCCGGAGGGCGGCCCGCTCGAAGGCACGCCTGAGACCGACCAGCGCTTCGCCTACATCAAATATGACTGAAGCCCTTTCGTTCGACCGTGCGGCGATCGCCGCCGCCCGGGACCGCTTTTTCGCGCCCATCGGCCAACGGCCGGTCATCATGGGCATCGTCAACGTCACGCCTGATTCCTTCTCCGACGGCGGGCTTTTCGCCTCGCGGGAAGCGGCGCTCGCGCAAGCGAAAAGGCTCGCGGCGGAGGGCGCGGACATCGTCGACGTCGGTGCCGAATCGACCCGTCCCGGCCACACGCCCGTGCCCGCCGAAGAGGAATGGGCGCGTCTTGAGCCGCTGCTCGCCGCTCTGGTGCGGGAGGCGGGGGTTCCGGTCTCGATCGACACCTATAAGGCCGCCACCGCCCGCCGGGCGCTGTCGGTCGGCGTCGCGGTCGTCAATGACATTTGGGGGTTGCAGCGCGACCCGGAAATGGCGCTGGCGATCGCCGAGGCCGGAGCAGGCGCCGTGCTCATGCACAATCGCGAAGCGATTGAGCCCGAGATAGACATCGTCTCGGATATGCTGCGCTTTTTCGAGCGGTCGATCGACATTGCCCGGCGCGCGGGCGTCTCCGAGGGTCATATCGCGCTCGATCCGGGCATCGGCTTCGGCAAGAGCCGGCAGCAGAACTATGCCGCCCTGCGCGCCGCGCCGGAGCTTCTCAGGCTTGGATTTCCCTTGTTGATCGGCGTCTCTCGCAAATCCATCTTCAAGGACCTGCCCGACGGCCGGGTCGAGGGGCGCCTTGTCGGCACGCTCGCCGCCAATCTGATGGCGGCGGTCGACGGCGCGCAGATTTTTCGGGTGCACGACGTGGCCGAACACCGCGCAGCTTTCGAGGTTTTTTCCACTTTATGCGCCGCGCCGGCGAAGGGGTGAAGAATGAGAGTGGGGTTTGGGCTGGGAAGTAATATCGGAGACAAGCCGGGCAATATTCGTAAGGCGCTGGATTTATTGGAGGCGCGTGACATCGCGCGGATGACGGCGGTCTCGCGCGTTTATCGCACGCCGCCGTGGGGCGTCACCGACCAAGGGGATTTCGCCAACGCCTGCGCCATCGGCGAGACGGCTTTGTCGCCCTACGAGCTTCTGGCCGCGGTCAAGAAGATCGAGGCTGATATGGGGCGTGAGCCCAGCCGCCGGTGGGGGCCGAGGCTGATTGACGTCGACATCCTATTCCTGGGCGACCACACGCTCGACGATCCCGAATTGACTTTGCCACACAAAGAGTTATTCGGCCGCGGCTTCGTGCTGACGCCGCTGGTGGAGATCGCGCCCGATCTCGTCCTCGATGGCGTCCCGATTGCGGAAGCGTTGCGGAAGGTCGATTCCGAGGGAGTCAGGCCTTGGAGCGAGGGCTGAACAGCCTACCCTCGATGGTTGGTGTTACTGCATCGCAGCATGAGTGCCCCGCAAGAGCGTCAAAAAGTGACACAGAATGGCGTAACGCTCTGATTTACGTTGGATATTGCAGTGTCTCAGAAAAATCCGCCAAACGCTCGGAATGGAGGCATAGGGTAGGAAAACACCCATCCACTGGGGTTGTTTAGACTATTCGATAGACAGTTGAATGCTATCCCATGGGGTATTGTCATTATGTTGGTGAGAGGGAATGGTTGGGCCACGCTAAACGGGGTCTGTTGGCTTGGCTCGGGAGGGCCGGTTTGGGGCACTGTTTAGGCGGCGACGTCGGTGTTCGTCCGATAACAACAAGGCGGCCTTATTGGATGTTCGATCTTTTGGGGGGAAATTCTCAAAGGTCGGGGTCTGAGAGCTGCTTCAAGAAAGGGCGGGACGGTCTTGGGCTCCGTTAACAGCGGGTCCGACCTCACGTTAATCAAACGAGGACGAAGCGGCTCCGTTCCGGGAGGCGGAGCTTTTTTACCGGTCACGCGCATCCCTGGGAGCACATAGGAGGAGTTAAATATGAGCTCGACGACTAGCACGGCTGCCGGCGCAGCTGCTGAAGTAGAGTCCGTAGTCGATCTGCGCGGCATGTGGATCGGCCTTGCGGTTCTGAATGTTTTCTATCTGATCGTCCGCATTTACGAGCAGGTTTTCGGCTGGCGCGCCGGCCTGGATTCGTTCGCTCCGGAATTCCAGACCTACTGGATGTCGATCCTTTGGACCGAAATTCCGCTGGAGCTCGTCTCCGGTCTGGCGCTCGCCGGCTTCCTGTGGAAGACCCGCGACCGTAACGTCGACGCCGTCTCGCCGCGCGAAGAGATGCGCCGCCTGGTGGTTCTCGTTCAGTGGCTGGTCGTTTACGGCATCGCCATCTACTGGGGCGCCTCGTTCTTCACCGAGCAGGACGGCACCTGGCACATGACGGTTATCCGTGACACGGACTTCACGCCGTCGCACATCATCGAGTTCTACATGAGCTACCCGATCTATTCGGTGATCGCGGTTGGCGCGTTCTTCTATGCGAAGACCCGCATTCCGTATTTTGCTCATGGCTACTCGCTGGCGTTCCTGATCGTCGCCATCGGCCCGTTCATGATCATCCCGAACGTCGGCCTGAATGAATGGGGCCACACCTTCTGGTTCATGGAAGAGCTGTTCGTTGCTCCGCTGCACTGGGGCTTCGTGTTCTTCGGCTGGATGGCGCTCGGCGTGTTCGGCGTCGTGCTGCAGATCCTCGGCCGCATCCATGCGCTGGTCGGCAAGGAAGGCGTCGCCCTCCTCACCGAGTAAGATGTGACGACCCGCTCGCGCCCTTAAAGGGCGCGGGCGGAGAGTTCGGGCGCGGGGCTTTTCTTTAGACAAGAGAACGAGCGTTATCTGGCCGCCATTGGCGACTGGGGTGGTTCTTCTCGGGTCGTGGTCAGGGGTTCCTCTGGGAGTTTCCTGGCTGAAAAGGAAGGCTTCGCTCAGGCGGCGCGCGAGCGCGGCCCAAAGGAAATGCCGGGCGGGGCCCTAGAGGCGATCGTCCGGGCGCGGTCCGGGGGCGCGACGCTTCCGGTCTGCGGCAAAAAGAAACTCGGGGCCTTAAGGCGCTCGAGAAACACCAAGGAGAAGAGTGATGTCACAATCGAAAAGCGGGGGGGCGGTCGGTCCGTTCAACTCCGTCGCCGAGGCGGCGGGTTGCGTCGCGACGACGGACTGGATGCTTCTGGTTCTGCTGTTCTTTGCGGTCCTGGGCGGCTATCACGTCCACTTCATGCTGACGGCGGGCGACTGGGACTTCTGGGTTGACTGGAAGGATCGTCGTATGTGGCCGACGGTTATCCCGATCCTCGGCGTGACCTTCTGCGCGGCTTCGCAGGCTTTCTGGTGGGTCAACTTCCGTCTTCCGTTCGGCGCCGTTTTCGCGGCTCTGGGCCTTCTGATCGGCGAGTGGATCAACCGCTACGTCAACTTCTGGGGCTGGACCTACTTCCCGATCAGCCTCGTGTTCCCGTCTGCTCTGATCGTTCCGGCGATCTGGCTCGACGTGATCCTGCTCCTGTCGGGCTCCTATGTGATCACGGCGGTTGTCGGCTCGCTGGGCTGGGGTCTGCTGTTCTACCCGAACAACTGGCCGGCCATCGCCGCCTTCCACCAGGCGACCGAGCAGCATGGTCAGCTGATGACGCTGGCCGATCTGATCGGCTTCCACTTCGTCCGCACCTCGATGCCGGAATACATCCGTATGGTCGAGCGCGGCACGCTGCGCACCTTCGGTAAGGACGTTGTGCCGGTTGCGGCGTTCTTCTCGGGCTTCGTCTCGATGATGGTGTACTTCCTGTGGTGGTTCATGGGTCGCTGGTATTCCACGACCAAGCGGATCGAGCAGATCTAATCGCCAAAAAAAGATGCGGTGGATTTTGGTTGGATCATCGGTTTGGCCTGATCTGTCGCGGATGAAAAAATCGGCTGGCGCGCGAGGCGCCGGCCGGGAGAAGAACCTGGGAGGTTTGTTCATGAAAAAGCTAGTCAAGCTCGCCGCCTTCGGCGCGGCGGCTGCTGTGGCGGCGACGCTCGGAGCGGTCGCTCCGGCCTCGGCGCACGGCGAGAAGTCCCAGCAGGCGTTCCTTCGTATGCGCACGCTGAACTGGTATGACGTTCAGTGGTCGAAGACGACGGTCAACGTCAACGAGGACATGGTCCTGTCCGGCAAGGTTCACGTCTTCTCGGCGTGGCCGCAGGCGGTCGCCAATCCGAAGGTGTCGTTCCTGAACGCCGGCGAGCCCGGCCCGGTTCTGGTCCGCACGGCTCAGTTCATCGGCGAGCAGTTCGCTCCTCGCTCGGTGTCTCTGGAGGTCGGCAAGGACTACGCCTTCTCGCTCAACCTGCGCGGTCGTCGCGCCGGTCGTTGGCACGTTCACGCTCAGATCAACGTCGAAGGCGGCGGCCCGATCATCGGACCCGGCCAGTGGATCGAGATCAAGGGCGACATGAAGGACTTCACCGATCCGGTGACGCTCCTCGACGGCTCGACGGTCGACCTCGAGAACTACGGCATCAGCCGCGTTTACGCGTGGCATCTGCCGTGGCTGGCGGTTGGCGCCGCCTGGATCCTGTTCTGGTTCATCCGGAAGGGCATCATCGCCTCGTATCTCCGTGTTGCTGAAGGCCGTCCTGACGACGTCATCGGCGATGACGACCGCCGCATTGGCGCGATCGTTCTCGCTCTGACGATCCTGGCGACGATTGTCGGCTATGCGGTGACGAACTCGACCTTCCCGCGCACGATCCCGCTTCAGGCCGGCTTGCAGAAGCCGCTGACGCCGATCGAGACGGAAGGCACCGTGGGCGTGGGCAAGGAGCAGGTGACGACCGAGCTGAACGGCGGCGTCTACAAGGTTCCGGGCCGCGAGCTGACGATCAACGTGAAGGTCAAGAACGGCACGTCGCAGCCGGTTCGCCTCGGCGAATATACGGCGGCTGGCCTGCGCTTCCTGAACCCGACCGTGTTCACGCAGAAGCCTGACTTCCCGGATTACCTGCTTGCTGACCGTGGTCTGTCGAACGACGACGTGATTGCGCCCGGCGAGTCCAAGGAAATCGTCGTGAAGATCCAGGACGCGCGTTGGGACATCGAGCGTCTTTCGGACCTCGCCTACGACACGGACAGCCAGGTCGGCGGTCTGCTGTTCTTCTTCACGCCGGACGGCAAGCGCTTTGCGGCTGAAATCGGCGGCCCGGTTATTCCGAAGTTCGTCGCCGGCGACATGCCCTAAGCGAAACTCGATAGCCTAAAATAATGCGCCGGCCGGACGAAAGTCCGGCCGGTCGCTTTTTGGGTAGGGCGCAGCGCCAGAAAGCGAAAAGACGCAGCAAGCGCCGGCGCTTGTTTGCGCAAGGAGCAACCTTTAGATAAGGCGCACGGGCGCATTCGCGGCGGCCGCTCGGCCGCGACGGAGCGGCGAGCTTCCTTGACCGCAATTGACGGCGCCATGCGAGGAGCCGCGCGGACGTGTCAAATCTTTCGCCTTTATTCGACGCCAGCGCAGGCAACGCCTGGGTATTCATCCCAACAGCCATTCTGCTCGGCGCCTTGCACGGGCTGGAGCCGGGTCATTCAAAGACGATGATGGCGGCGTTTATCGTCGCCGTGCGCGGCACAGTCGGCCAGGCGGCGCTTCTCGGACTTGCCGCAACCATCTCCCATTCAGCAATCGTTTGGCTCGTCGCTTTGATCGGGATGTCCCTCGGGGCTCAGATAAATGTCGAGGCCAACGAGCCCTATCTGCAGATCGTCTCGGGCTTGATGATCCTGACCGTAGCCATCTGGATGACATGGCGCATGTCGCGGAACAGCGCCTCGCCAGCGCCGGCCCATGTCCATGGCGATCACGGACATGACGATCACGCACATCGCGATCACGAACATGCCGATCACGGACATGGTCACGGCCACGGCGATCACCATCATTCCCACGATCAAGCCCATCACGCCCACAGTCATAGCGGCGATCATCACCACCATCCGCACGGCGAGGGAGCCGCCCTAGCGGCGCGCATGGACGAGGAGACGTTCGAAAGCGAGTTGCTCTCCGTCGACCCTACGGTTTACGCCGACGCCCATGAGCGGGAGCATGCGCTCGAAATAGAGCGCCGCTTCGCCAATCGCAAGGCGACCAAGGGACAGATCATCCTTTTCGGGCTTACCGGCGGGCTCGTCCCCTGTCCGGCCTCGATCACCGTGCTTCTGCTCTGTTTGCAGGCTGGCCGCTTCGCCCTTGGCGCGACTCTGGTGCTGTCTTTCAGCATCGGCCTGGCGCTCACGCTCGTATTGGTTGGCGTCGCCGCGGCGCTCGGGGTGCGCCATGCTGTTTCGCGCTTTCCGGCGTTCGAGGCGCTTGCGGCTCGCGCACCCTATCTGTCGAGTGGCGTCGTGGCCCTCGTCGGCCTTTATACGATCGCGATGGGCGCGAAGGGATTGGCCTGACTATTTGCCAGCATGGAAGGCAGATTTCTGGACATGGGGGCTGATCGGCTCGTCCAGGAAAAAATCCAGCACCGCCTCATAGGCGGGATCGACCGCGTAAGACGAGAAGTCCGTCACGCCTTCCTCGGCCAGCACGCGGACGTCGATGAAGAAGTTCCCCGTGCATGCGCGCGCCGACCGGGTGAGCACGGCATGCGCCGCATCCGCGACAATCTCGGGCTTACGGGAGCGTCGGATGATCTCCTCGCCGCCCAAAAGGTTGCCGACGGCGGCGGTGGCGATCGCGGTCTCGGGCCAAAGCGAATTCACCGCGACGCCATCGCGCGCAAGCTCCTTCGCGAGGCCGAGCGTGACGAGGCTCATGCCATATTTCGCCATTGTGTAGGCGAGGTTGGGCGCGAACCATTTTGGGTTCAGATCGAGCGGCGGCGAGAGAGTCAGTATGTGCGGGTTTTCGGCCTTGCGCAGATGCGGCAGCGCCACTTTGGCGCAAAGATACGCGCCTCTCGCATTGATCTGGTGCATCAGATCGAAGCGTTTCATGTCGAGGAGGTCCATGCCCCGCAGGTCGATGGCGCTGGCGTTGTTGATCAGAATGTCGAGGCCGCCAAAGGTCTCAATCGTTTTGGCGATGGCGGCCGCGACCTGATCGTCGAAACGTATGTCGCAGGGCAGGGGCAGAGCCTTGCCCCCTTCCGCCTCGATTTCAGCGGCGGCCGTGTAGATCGTGCCGGGAATTTTCGGGTTTTCGGCCACGCTTTTCGCAGCGATCGCGATATTGGCGCCGTCGCGGGCCGCCTTTTTGGCGATCGCGAGACCGATGCCGCGGCTGGCCCCCGTGATGAAAAGCGTCTTGCCCCGAAGCGATGCCTTCATCCCGATAAATCCCCGAAATACTGAGCACTACCAAATAGCCTAAACCGGATGAACGGCAAGCGGCGGCCAAGGCGTGGGAGCCACCCTCGGCCGCTGCGAAAAGGCCCGGCCGACGGCCGGGCCGTAGGGACTCAACGGGCGTTCTTCAGAACCGCGTCCATCAGCGAAGATTTCGGGAGTTTCTTGCAGTAGCGCGAAATCTTGTCGGTATTACGCTTGACGTAGCGCGAGTCGATGACGGTGATATTATTCTTCGCGCTGAAGTAACCCCGCATCCAGTTTCCGATGAAGTCCTGGGTTTCCGCGTCGTAGCCATGGAAATCCTTGCAAGTGATTTCCGACATGTCGATCGTAACCTGAGCAGAGGCCGGCGCGACGAAAGCGAAGGCGCTGGCGGCGCCAGCAAGAATGAGCTTGCGGATCATTTGTGTGCAATCCCTCGTCATTGTTTCTTGTCGAAAGCGCGCTGTAGGCCCGCCATCACGGACTCGGACTTGTTCGCCGCGCACCACTCGGTCACGCTCGCGGCGTTCTTTTGGAACAGAACGAGATCGATGGAAGTGCGGCCGCTCTTTTGGGCAAACCACCCGCTCATGAAGGCCCCGAAGTCGGCTTGGTCCTCGGGGGGCAGCGCTAGCAATTCGCCGCAGGTAATTTTCGTCATATCGATCTTGACTTGTGCCTGCACGGCTGCGGGCGCCAACATTCCTGCCATAGCGATCCCAAAGATCAACTTATTCATGTTTTCCTCCAGAAAATGCACGGCGCGCCAGGCTTCGGTCGCACAATCGAACAATGTGCGTGAAAGCGTCGCCTCTCCAATCAGCGCGAGCGCAGGGAACACATACAGGCAAAAAACAAACTTTGACTTAAGCCTGCAGATAACTTGAGCGGGAATGAACAAACGTCGCTTAAGTATTCTGATTCCACGCGATTTTGACCTTTCACGCTTTTCGAGCGCCTTGCGCCCCGCCGGTGGACGCGGACGGCCGTCTGATTTAGTTTTGGCACCGCAGCAACAAGCGTTTTTTCGACAGAGACGTGACATGAATTGGATGCGCCCGCGCGCTTATCGCCGCCTCGCTTGGATGACGCTGGGCTTTATTGCCGTGGCCGCCGTTGTGGCGCTGAGGCCCGGCGCCGGCGCTCAGGACGGCACGCCCGCGGCGCCGCCCGCGCCGCCAGTTACGGTTGCGCATCCGCTCGCCGAGACTGTGCCGCGTTTCGACGAATATACGGGCCGTTTCGTGCCGGTTCAGCGCGTCGAGGTGCGTCCGCGCGTCTCCGGGGCCGTCGAAAAGATTCATTTCACCGACGGCCAGATCGTGAAAGCGGGCGATCTCCTGTTCACCATTGATCCGCGTCCCTATCAGATCGCTGTCGACAGCGCTCACGCCGAGGTTGCCCGGATGCAGGCGCAAACCTCGATGCTCTCCAAAGACGCAGCGCGGGGCGAGAGCCTCGTCGGCGGCGGAACGATCACGCGGCGCGATATGGACCAGCGGCGTGGTGGGTCCGATGCGGCGCGCGCCCAGTTGATGGGCGCCGACGCTTCTTTGCGCAACGCACAGCTCAATTTGGAATGGACGCAGGTGCGCGCGCCGATTGCCGGGCGCGTCTCCGATCGCCGCATAGACGTCGGCAATCTGGTTCAGGCCGGGGCAACGCTGTTGACCACGATTGTGAGCCTGGACCCCATTCATTTCGAGTTCGACGTGTCCGAGGCGGATTATCTGCACTACGCCCGGACCGGGACGGGCCGTCACAAGACGGAGACGACGCCCGCTTACGTGCGCCTCACGGATGAAGTCGACTGGAAGCGCTCGGGCGCAATCGACTTCATGGACAACCAGCTCAATGTGCATTCTGGCACGATCCGCGCGCGCGCCGTTCTCGACAACAAGGATTTGTTCCTGACGCCCGGCGCTTTCGGCCGCGTGCGCGTCAATGGCGGCGATTTCGCCGGGCTGCTCGTCCCCGACGCTTCCATCGCTTCGGACCAGACGAACAAGATCGTGCTTGTCGTCACGCCGGATCGCAAGGTTGCGGCGAAGCCCGTGACTCTCGGGCCGCTCCATAAGGGGTTGCGCGTCGTGCTGTCGGGCCTCGACCCTAGTGATCTTGTCATCACGGCCGGCCTCGCCAATCCCATGGTGCGGCCCGGAGCCACCGTCGCGCCAACCGAAGGCGCGATCGCGCCCTCAGTTAAATAGGCTAGGGGCGCATGCGTTTTCCGCATTTCTTCATCGAACGGCCAATTTTCGCCGCCGTCATCTCGGTGCTGCTCACCATCGCGGGTCTCATCGCCCAGCGCGCGCTGCCGGTGTCGGAATATCCCGACATTGCGCCGCCGACGGTGATGATCACCGCGACCTATCCCGGCGCCTCCGCGGAAGTCATCGCGCAGACGGTCGCCTCGCCGATCGAGCAGGAGGTCAATGGCGTCGACGATATGCTCTATATCGTCTCGCAATCGACGGGCGACGGCTTGCTCACGATCAATGTCGTCTTCAAGACGGGCGTGAATATCGATCTCGCCCAGGTGCTGGTGCAGAACCGCGTCGCCATCGCCACGCCGCGCCTGCCGGAGGAAGTGCAGCGCTTCGGCGTCGTCGTGAAGAAGGCATCGCCCGATCTGATGATGGTCGTGCATCTGCGCTCGCCCGATGGTTCGCGTAGCCAGCAGTATATTTCCAATTACGCCACGCTTTATGTGCGCGACGAGCTGGCGCGCCTCGAGGGTGTCGGCGACGTGCGCGTCTTCGGCGCCCGCGACTATTCGATGCGCGTCTGGCTCGATCCGGACAAGGTGGCCGCGCGCGGCATGACGGCGGGCGAAGTGGTCGCCGCCTTGCGCGCCGCCAATCTCCAGGTGGCGGCGGGCGCGATCAATCAGCCGCCGGCCGCGTCTCCCGGCGCCTTCCAGCTTTCCGTGCGCACGCTCGGGCGGCTTTCCGATCCGGCGCAATTCGCCGATGTCGTGCTGCGCGCCGACGCCGACGGCCAAGTGCGACTGCGCGACGTGGCGCGGGTGGAGATCGGCGCGCAGGATTACACCGTCAACGCCTATCTCGATCGCGATGCGGCGACCGCCATCGCCATCTTTCAGAAGCCGGGGTCCAACGCCCTCGCCACCTCCGCCGCGGTGGAGGAGGCCATGGTTCAGGCGAAGAAGCAGTTCCCCGCCGGCCTCGATTATTCCATCGTCTATAATCCGACCGAGTTCATTCAGCAGTCGGTGGACGAAGTCGTTCGCACGCTCGGCGAGGCGATAATCCTCGTCGTCCTAGTCGTGATCCTCTTTCTGCAGACATGGCGCGCCGCGATCATTCCTGTTGTGGCGATTCCGATCTCGCTTGTCGGCAGTTTCGCGGTGATGAAGCTCGTCGGGCTCACCTTCAACACGCTGTCGCTCTTCGGCCTCGTGCTGGCGATCGGCATCGTGGTCGACGACGCCATCGTCGTCGTCGAGAATGTCGAGCGCTATCTGGCGCAGGGGATGACGCCGAAAGAGGCCGCGCATAAGACCATGGACGAGGTCGGCGGCGCGCTCATCGCCATCGCGCTCGTGCTCTGCGCCGTTTTCATCCCGGTCGCCTATATCACGGGGCTGCAGGGGGCCTTCTATAAGCAATTCGCTATCACCATCGCTTCCGCGACGCTGATTTCCGCCTTTGTGTCGCTGACGCTCTCCCCTGCGCTCGCGGCCATTCTTCTCAAACCGCATGGCGAGGAGCATGCGGCGCATGCAGGGCGTTTCGAGTTTCTGCGCCATCCGCTCAACGCTTTTTTCGCGCGCTTCAATCGCCTTTTCGACGCCATGTCGGCGCGCTATGGCGCATTGACGGCGCGGCTGGTGCGGGTCGGGCTCGCCTCGCTTGTGGTCTATGGTCTGCTGATCGCCCTTGCGGCGGGGCTTTTGTGGCGCACGCCGACCGGCCTGGTGCCGACGCTCGACCGCGGCTATCTCATCGCCGCCTTCCAATTGCCGCCCGGCGCCGCGCTCGACCGCACCGACTCCGTGATGCGGCAGGCGACCAACATTATCCTGTCGCGGCCAGGCGTCGCGTCGAGCGTCGTCTTCACCGGCTTCGACGGCGCGACCTTCACCAACGCGCCGAACGCGGGCGTCATCTTCGTCACGCTGAAATCCTTCGAGGAGCGCCACAGGGCCGGCCTCACGGCGCCCGGCATTCGTGACGACATCCGCGCCGCGCTCGCGCCGATCAAGGACGCCTTTGTTTTCGTGCTGGAGCCGCCGGCGGTGCCGGGCATCGGGACGGGCGGCGGCATCAAGGGCTATGTGCAGGATCGCGGCGGCATGGGGCTTCCGGCGTTGGAGGGCGCCGCGTGGTCGCTGGCCGGCCCGGCGATGCATACGCCGGGCGTCGCTCAGGCCTTCACGCTTTTCAACACGCGCACCCCGCAGATTTTCGCCGACGTCGATCGCACAAAGGCAGAGATGATCGGCGTGCCGATCACGCGCGTGTTCGAGACCATGTCGATCTATCTCGGCTCGGTCTTCGTCAACGACTTCAATATTCTCGGCCGCACCTACCGCGTCATGGCGCAAGCCGACAATCCGCACCGCTTGACGCTGCGCGATCTCTCGGAGCTCAAAACGCGCAGCGCCACTGGGGAGATGACGCCGCTCGGCGCCCTGGCCAGCTTCAACGATACGACCGGCCCTTTTCGCGTGCCGCGCTACAATCTTTATCCGGCTGCCGAGGTGCAGGTTAATCTCCAGCACGGCGTGTCGTCGGGGCAGGGCATCGCCATGATCGAGGGGCTGGCGAGCAAATCGCTGCCGCAGGGCTTCGGCTTCCAATGGACCGAGATCGCCCTGCAGGAGAAGCTCGCCGGCAATACCGCGATCCTCGCCTTCGGACTTGCTGTCGTCTTCGTCTTCCTGCTGCTCGCCGCGCTTTACGAGAGCGTCGTGTTGCCGCTCGCGGTCATTCTCATCGTGCCCATGTGCATTCTCGCCGCCATGAGCGGCGTCGCGGCGCGCGGGCTCGACCGCAATATTCTCGTCGAGATCGGCCTTGTGGTGTTGATCGGCCTTGCGGCGAAGAAC
This sequence comes from Methylocystis sp. MJC1, assembly GCF_026427715.1. NCBI lineage: Bacteria > Pseudomonadati > Pseudomonadota > Alphaproteobacteria > Hyphomicrobiales > Methylocystaceae > Methylocystis > Methylocystis sp. MJC1. Next base: position 492,004 of record NZ_CP107558.1, read on the forward strand.
GCCATTCTCATCGTGGAATTCGCCCGGCAGGGCGAAAATGAGGGCAAGGATCGCTTTACGGCGGCGATCGAGGCGGCCCGCACGCGCTTGCGTCCGATCCTCATGACCTCGCTTGCCTTTATTTTGGGCGTGCTGCCGCTTGCGGTCTCGCATGGCGCGGGCGCCGAAATGCGCCAGTCTCTGGGCGTCGCGGTGTTCAGCGGCATGATCGGCGTGACGATCTTTGGTCTCCTCTTCACACCAATCTTCTATGTGCTGTCGCGGGCGCTCGGGATACGATCCTGGCGGCCTTAGGGTGCATAGACGAAAGACTTGCGCTCGCGTCCGTTTCCGTCTTTCATTGGCGACGCCGAACGAAAGAGAAAGACGGAGGAATGGCGCGCGACGTCGACCTGATGCGGTTGCTGCTGCTTGATCTCGAAGAGAGACAGCTTTCGCCGCCAGAAGCTTTTCTGCTGCCGCTGGAGGAGATCGCGCTCCGCTTCGATCGCACCCGAGGAGAGATCGTCGACGCGCTTGAAATGCTTCGCGAGGCGGAATTTATCGAGGCGCCGGGCGCTTTCCATGAGAGCGCGTGGATTTTCCGCAAGCTCACCCGTCGCGGCGTTGAGCTTGCCAATCTGGTCGCCGATGCGCGTCAATGGGACAAGGTGAAAAACGCCTATGTCGACTTGCTTGAGGGCTGACGCCGCTTTTCGCGCCAGTCTCTGAGCCACGCCTCGAAGCGTCTGCGGCGGCCAAGCAGAACCTGACGTATTTCAGTCCCGCGCAAGTTGAAGCGGTCGTTTGCTGGTATAGCCATATAGCGCTCGGCAATCTCAGTGACGACGAAATCCGGCTTGGAGCGCTTTACGAGAGTCCAATCGACATTCGCCGACCAGACGAATTCCAACTCGGAGACGGTCTCGGCGAGGGCGGCGGTCAGAAAATAGGGGCTGACGCCCGCAAAAGAATCGCCGAACAGCAAGAGCTTGCACTTGTTCCTGGCGTGCGGGTTCTTGAACACCGCATGGCAGCCGACGTGGATTTCTCCGCCATATTCATGAGCTTCCAGCAGGCGAACGACGGCATTGTCATAAACGCGCGTCGCATCCTTGCGCCATGTGGCTTCGCGGATCGTCTCATAGACAGGGGGCTCGAGCTTGGAGCCCAAATCGAGCAGGCGACCTTCCTCGACGAAAGGGCGCGCGACGAGATCGTCATTGCGCACCAGTCCAAGCGCGTCGCACAGAATTTCATAGCCGAGAAGACAGCCGAGCGGCGTCCAATGCGTGTCCGTGCGCCAATAGAGATCGACGTCATCGCGATGCGCGCGCATGAGCGGGACCATGTCGACGTAACCATAAGCTGCGGGGTCGCGCTCGAAAAGTTGGGTGAGGCGCAGCGAGGGCGCAAGGTCGGCGTCGACGAGCGGCTCGGCTGTCTTGTGGGAATAGATCGTCAGTTTCTCGGGCACGACGAGATGGGCGAATTTGGCGCCGAGCGCGTCGCAGCGCTTTTTGCGCTCGACGATGAGATCTCGCCAACGCGCCAGCGCTCTATCCGGCAGGTGCCCGGATTCGCGCTCGTATAGCGTCGCGACAAAATTGGAGCCGCCGACGAGGAAAAGCCATCCATCTAGCCCACGATGGACGAATAGGCTTGCATGACTCATTGCGGTTCTTGCGTGCTCGGCGTCGGCGTCGGCGCCTGCGGCTTGCGCGCGAGGAGAATTGTCGCCGCAGCGAGCTCGAATTGCTTTTCGACCGGCAGCTCCTTGGCCCAGGCTTGCTCCAGCATGGGACCCGGGAAGGCGATGAGATCGCTGACGCGCTGACGCAGAAAGGATTTGCGCGCTTTTGGCGGCAGGCCCTCGGCCCAGGATCGAAGCTGCCATGCGATCGCCCAGACGGGATGCGTGGCGGGATTCACTTCCTGCCGTTCGATGGTGAGATAAGGCTCGAACAATGTGCGAAGGCCTTCATGCGTCATATTAAAGTAGTGATGCGGAAAGCCGTGCAAGGGCTGCAGGAAAGGCACGCAGCACTTCAGCCATCCGCCGGGCTTCAAAACCCGCGCGATTTCACGCGCGCAACGAAACGGGTCCTTGACATGCTCGAGGACAGCGATCGAGATGACGCCGTCGAATGACGCATCCTTGAATGGCAGGCTGTCAGCGGCGCCAATGACGTCGGTTGTCGGATAGTCTGCGATCTCCAGATTGACGACATTGCTGTAATAGACCGGCCGGAAGCCGGCGCCGACATCCAGAACAAGCCCCTCGCGGCAGCTTTCGATCAGCTCGACGGTTTCTTGATCGTAGCTATTCTCACTGATCGGAATCTCGTCATCGAGGCTGTCCCGCGCGCGCGTCGCTTCGTCCAGGAAGCAATATTTGCCGCTCTCATTCAGGGTCTTTTCAGGGTCGAGGAGAAGCGGCCGCAAGGCGGTAAGTTTTCTTGCGCGGATCGCGGGCACCGGGCTCACGCGTCGCTGGCGCCGTTTTTCGCAAACGCCGAATCGCTCGAAATGCGCCCGCGCGGAAGGGAATTTTCCCTGCTCGATCGCTTGCGCGACGTCGGGATTGCTTTCGAGATAGCGCGTCTCGTCGAAATTCTCGCAGGTGGCGGCCTCATCCTGCTTGGCGAACTGCCGTCGCCCCTCCACCACGCCAAACTTCTTGAAATGCGCCCAGCCGGACGCGATCCGTCCGGCCCCAATCGCCTCGGCGACGTCCGGATTTGCCGCGAGATAGCAGCGCTCGTCGAAGGTCGACGGCGTCGGGATTTCCTGGAGCAGCGCAGTTTCGAAGGGATTGTTCATCAGAAGAGGGGCGCCGAATGAAAAGACCGGGTCGTTTATCATAGGTCGTAAAATAAGAAAAACTGGGCCAGAACGGGGCGGGGCCGGGTTTTTAGGCTCTCTTGGTCTTTGGCCCGCAGACGAATATGTTGCGCGGACAAATATGCAGCGCAGATTGGAGCGGGATGCTATGGCGGATGGCGAGCCGATCGAGGTCGAAGCATTTTATCATTATGGCTATCGGGGGCGTGACATGATCGCGATTCGTGCGCCCTTCGCGATGTCGACCGACTCGGAAATCATCGGCCGCCGGGTGCTCGTCGGAAACACGGCGCATCGCGTGCGCGGCGTCTTCCGCCAGATTTCGGGGCCGATCCAAAAGGGTGAGCCTATCGGCGTCGAAGTCGACGAGCGGGATTGATGCATGAAAATATTAGGGCTGGGGCATAGCCATATAGTGGCGATTGCAGAGGGCTGTTACGAGCTCCAGCATCAGGGCGCAACGATCGCTGGCGCGCGGTTTTGTTCGCGCTTTATTTATCTTTTGGACCCGGCGGTCACGCCGACGCTTCTTGACTCTGTTGACGGCCAGAAGATCAATCCGCGGCTCGAGGAAATCATCGCCCAAGAAGACGCCGATTTCGGATTGTTGTCGATCCGCGGCAATGAGCATATCGCGCTTTCCATCGCGCAGCGCTTCGAGCCCATCGATTTCTTCCTCAGGGAGGAGAATGAACTGCCGCTCGCCGAGGGCGCGACCCAGTTGACCGAGGCAGCGATCCGCGAAACCCTGCGGGATAAAATGGCGGAGACGATCGCCATCCTCGCGGCACTGCGCGGCGCGACGCGCATGCCGCTTTATTGCCTCGCGCCGCCGCCGCCTCTGCCGGATTGCCAGATCATGGCCTATCCAAAGGAGTTTTTCAAAAAGGCGATCGACGCCGAGCGACTCTCGCCGGAAATCTTCCGCTACAAAATATGGCGCGTTGCGTGCCAGCTTTATCGTGAGATCTGCGCCGCCCAAAACATAATTTTCGTCGAGGTCCCTTCCGCCTTCATTGCGACGCCCGGGCTCCTTGCCCGCGAAGCGTGGGGCGCCGATGCGACTCACGCCAACTTGATTTTTGGAAAAGCGATGGTCGAAAAAGTCATCGGCATGCTTGAAGCGCAGCGGGAGTCGGTCGCCCGATGACGTCGCACCCTTATTCGAAACTTCCGCCCTATGCCTATTGGCGCCACGCCGTGGCGGGCGTCGCAGCAGGCGAGATCGACCCTGTCGTCGAGCCGCCTTTCCGCTTCGGTGCGCGGGAGAAGATCGCAGCCGCCGGCAGTTGCTTCGCCCAACATATTGGTCGCTATCTCATCGCCAACGGCTGCAACTATCTGGTGACGGAGCAGCCGCATCCCTTTCTGAGCGAAAAAGCGGCGCAGGCGTTGAATTACGGCCTCTATTCCGCACGCTACGGCAATGTCTATACAAGCCGGCAGCTTCTGCAGCTCTTCGAGCGCGCCTACGGCCGCTTTACGCCGAAAGAGAACTATTGGCGCGACGGCGCTGGCGCCGTGATCGATCCATTCCGGCCGCAGATACAGCCGGGCGGATTCAGCTGCGCGAGAGAGCTCGACGTGGACCGCGAACGCCACTTCGCAGCGGTCCGCGAGGCGTTCGAGACCCTCGACGTGTTGATCTTTACGCTCGGTCTTACGGAAGCCTGGCGGTCGCGCGCGGACGGCGCGGTCTTTCCGCTTTGCCCCGGCGTCGCCGGCGGTGAATATTCATCTGCCTCGCACGAATTCATCAATCTCGGCGTGGACGAGGTTGTCGCGGATATGACCGCCTTTCTCGAACGTCTGCGCGACGTGAACCCCGGCGCGCGGGTCATTCTGACCGTTTCGCCCGTGCCGCTGATTGCGACCGCCGAGCGACGGCATGTTATGGTCTCGACGCTTTGCTCGAAAGCCATTTTGCGCGCAGCCTGCGACATGCTCGAGCGCACATGCCCGCAAGTCGCTTATTTCCCTTCCTACGAAATTGTCGCTGGCGGCTTCACCGGCGCAGATTATTTCGAAGCCGACCGCCGAAGCGTCACGCGCGAAGGCGTCGCGCATGTCATGCGCATTTTCGAGCGTCATTTCATTCGTCGCAATCTTATGGAGACGGCGCTGCGCAAAACAATGCAAGCGCTTGCCACTCCTGTGGCGCCGACGGACGCGATCTCGGACGCCATGAGGCTCATGTGCGACGAGGAAGCGCTCGAACGCGGCGCGATCCCGGCCATAACGGAAAGCTCGGGGAGCGCTGGCGACGATCTCGGCGCTGCGATTGGCGACGCAAATTAGCGCGGAGGCGGACGCGACAGATGGCCGCGCTTACTTAGAGCTTCGAGTATTTCGACGGAAGTTTACTTGTCGTCAAGCAAGGCGCAAGATGGCGCTGGCCTTGCGCCGCATGATGACGTTGCATTGGCCGGGACGGCCTGCCGTGCTTTCCGCTCGCATGTAATCATCCGAGCGACAAGAATTCGCGCTATCAAAAGTTTGGAGCGGGGGTGCGCTCTAAGGCTGTTTTTGATTTTTATCACGTCGAGTCATCTCGGCGCTTTTCAGAGAGGATGCGGCATGCCCAGTTTCTCTTCGTCGGACATTATTCGTATGAGAGCGGCCGAGGCCGCCCCGCTGCATAAAAATTGGGGATGGATGGTCGCCTTCGGCGCGCTGCTGGCGCTTGCGGGATTCGTTGCGCTCGGCAGCGTCGTCCTCTCGACGATCGCCACCGTGCTCGTCGTCGGCGTTGCGATGATCGTGAGCGGCTTCATCGAGATTGCCTATGCCTTCGCAATGCGAAGCTGGGGCAAGTTTTTTCTCTGGATCGTCATCGGTCTGCTCTATGTCGTCGGCGGCGGCGCGGTGGTGCAGAACCCGCTGCTCGCAGCTGGTTTTCTCACGCTGCTGCTTGGCGCTGGCCTCGTCGCCTCGGGGCTTGTGCGCATTTTCCTCGCCTTTCAGCTTCCCAAGGACGCGCCTTGGGGCTTTGTCGCGCTCTCCGGCGTCGTTACTTTCCTGGTCGGCGGCGTCATTCTTGCCCAATGGCCGGTGTCGAGCCTTTGGGCGCTCGGCGTCTTCCTCGGCGTTGACCTCATCTTCGCTGGCGCGAGCTGGATTGGCTTCGGCATGTCGCTCAGGGACGTCGAGGGCGGGCAGGCGGCCGGGTTTCTCGCAGACGAAAGCGGGAGCGCCGGATCTCGTTTCGGCGACGGGTTCCAGCGAAAGCTGTTCGCCGAGTTTCTCGGGACGTTCTGGCTCGTTTTCGGCGGTTGCGGCAGCGCGCTGATCTCCGCCGGCTTCCCCCAGCTCGGCATCGGTTTCACCGGCGTATCGCTGGCTTTCGGCCTTACCGTGCTCACGGGCGCCTACGCCTTTGGCCCCGTGTCCGGCGGCCATTTCAATCCGGCGGTCTCGCTGGGGCTCGCCACGGCGGGGCGCTTTTCCTGGAAGGAACTCGGGCCCTATTGGCTCGTCCAGCTGATCGGCGCGACCGCCGCGGCTTTTGTGCTGTTGAAGATCTGCGAGGGCAATATCGATTTCTCGCTGGCCAACGGTTTCGCCGCCAATGGCTATGACGAGCATTCGCCAAATGGCTATACGTTGCAATCCGCCTTTCTTGTCGAAACCGTGCTGACGGCGTTTTTCCTGCTCGTCATTCTCGGCGTGACGGAAGGCCGCGCGCCGGTCGGCTTCGCGCCGCTCGCCATCGGACTTGCGCTGACGTTGATCCACCTTGTGGATATCCCGATCACCAACGCCTCGGTGAATCCGGCGCGTTCGACGAGCCAGGCGCTTTTCGTCGGCGGCTGGGCGCTGGAGCAGCTGTGGCTGTTCTGGGTCGCCCCGTTGCTCGGCGGTTTGATCGGCGGGCTTATCCATCGATTCGCGCTCGCCGATAGGGCCTGAGCGCGGCGTTGTTCGCAAATAACGGGTCCGGTCTTTTATCGGGCCCGTTTTGGGAAGGAGGCGTGACGCGCCGACCGGCGGCAGCGGGCCCCTTTAGAACGATCCCGGCGGGCTTTGGATGTTCACGCGCCGCGCGCTCGCGACGTTGTGAGCCCGGCGCTTTTGCAGCCAGCGAAGGAACCCGGTCGCGAACAACAGCGGCCAGCTCAACCCGAACAGAAATACCGCGATGCGACCCGGCCAGCCGTAGACATAGCCGGAGTGCAGCGGCCACTGCCATTGAATGAAACCATCGCCGTCGCCCGAGAGCGGATCGTTGGCTTGCAGAATGTCGCCGCGGAATTGATCGATGTAGATGGTCCGGCGGCCGTCGAGGCCCCAGCCGATCGGAAACAACTGATCGACGATATAGGCGCCGTCATTAGGCTTAGGCATCGTCACGGCATAGATGCGCCCGTCCGGGAAGGACCGCGTCGCGGTGGCGATGGCTTCGTCGAGCGCGACGAGGGCCGAGCCGCTCGCCACCGAGCGATAATGCTCCGGCTGCGTGAGTGTCGAAAACGACTCGACGACGGCTTTGAACTGCTGCGGCAGGTTGAAATGGACGCCGGACAGCAGCACGGCCAAAGCGACCGGCAGCAGGAACAAGCCGGCCAGGCGATGAAGATCGTAATTCAGCCGCTCCGATCTCGCGGGCCATTTCACTGAGAAGGCATTGCGCCATTTTCCGTTTCTCGGCCACCAGAGAACGACCCCGCTCACCGTGGAAACGAAAGCGAGAATGGCGATGATTCCGACCGCGACATCGCCGATCCCGGAAACAAGAAGGGCGTAATGCAGCTTGAACAGGAATGCGACGAAGGCGTCTTCGAGCAGGTTTTCGCTGGAATGCCAGACACGCGTCCCCGTAACCTTCGCCAAATAGGGATCGACGAAGACCTGATGCGTATCGGGTTTGCCGGAACGTGGATTATCGACACGGTAGTAGAATAAAAACGTCCCATCGTCGTTCTGCGGCCAATAGCACCAGCCGAGATAAGAGTCGGCCGGAATAGCGCGACGCGCCGTATCGGCGATCTCCTCCAGCGGCCGCCACGCCGCCCGGCCTTCGGGAGGCGCAGCGACGATCCGCAGCTGCGGGTTGAGCGCTTGGTCGATCTCCTGAAAGAACACCAGCGCCGAACCGGTAAGGCCGATCACCGACAAGAACAGCCCGAGCGCGAGCCCCAGCCAAAGATGGGTCTTCAGCCAAATCTTGCGCCAGCTCCAGAGCGCGACCTGCCGCCGCGCGGCGCCGACCCGAGGCAAACCGATAGAAGTCATGATTTCCTCCGCCAGAAAATCGACTTTGATCGAGCCGATCGCGGAGAACGGCGCGCCGGGCGCGCATCAACATCGCGTTCTGGATCGGTGATTCGAAATATCTTGTATTCGTGATGTGTCGTGCGCGGTCGCTTTCGTCGGCCCGATGTTCCAACGATAGGTCGCGACCGCGTCAAAATGCAAGCTACCGGGACGCTGAGAAGCGCTCTTCTTCAGCAAAGGAGCGCATGCCCGCTTCTTGTCGCCGCTGTGCGGCGTGCGCGTCCTGATCTTCACCACCAAACGCGACGCGCACCGTGCGGCTATTCCTTCCCGTTCGCTTCGAGTCGTCCCGCCGCAAGCCGCGCGGCTTCGGCGCCCGACAGCATTGCTCCATTGAAGCCATGCTCGCCGCCGAAGGCGGAGGCGAGATAGAGCCCGCCGATCGGCGTCTCCGGCGTGCGCGGGAAGCCCATCAATATCGGCGCTTCGGGGGGCAGCGGCGCGAAGCCGTAAACCGCGCCTTCCGGCGTGTTGAGATAGCTCGACATGGAATAGGCGTTAAGCAGCAGACGCGACGTCACGAGGCTGGAAAAGCCCGGATAATCCTGTTCCAGCCGGCCCTGAATGGCGTCCAGCCAAGCCTCGCGACGGGCGACGCCTTCTTCCTTCGATGCGCTTTTCCAGTTGTCGAGCCGGTCGAGGCCCAGCACTGTGAGAAGCACCGGCGGCTCGTCCCAAAGCCCTGAATCGACCGCCGTGAAATTGGCGATCGTATGCAGCGGCAATTCGCCCTTGGGCATGTCGGCCATGGCCGTCGCGCCGTCGCCATATTGATCGAAGCGCTGCATGGTCGAGGGCATGACGATGGTCGAGAAATCCGTCATGCCGATGGTCGACGGCTTGGCGGAAAGGCCGAAATTCGCCGAGAAGAGCGAGGTCGAGAGCGGACGGCCGCCGAAGGTCTCCTCCATTCGGGCGCGTGCCGGCGCTTCCATCAACGAGGCGGCGACAGCGGGCGCGCAATTTGCCATCACGATGCGCGCCTCGACGCGCTCGTCGGCGTCGTTCGTGCGGCGCGCGACATGCCGCACGGCAATGGCGTTTCCGTCAGCGTCGGTCTCTATCTGCGTGACGAGCCGCCCCATGCGCACCACGCCGCCTGCCTTGGTGATGCATTTGGCGAGCTTGAGGCTCAATTGGCGCGAGCCGCCCTTGATGTAAGCGCCGCCCGAGGCGATGTAGCCGCCCTGCGCGAGCGCATAGAAAATCCACCAGAGCTTGCGCGGATCATCGCCGTAATAAGCGAGATTGGCTCCGAGCGCGCATTTCAACCCTTCGGCGCCGGCGAAGTCGCGCGTGAAAATCTCATCGAGGGAATTCATCCAGCTGGCGGCGGCGGGCTCGACTTCCCACAGGCCGCGCGTGAATTTGGCGAGCGAGCCTTCCTCGCGCGCCTGCTTGAGCGTCCATAAGGCGTCGTGGGTTTGTTCGACTTCGCTCAAGAAGCGCTTGATGGCGGCGCTTTTGTCGGGAAAACGAGCGGCGAGCGCGTCATGGGCGGCTTCAAAACCAACCGGCAGCTCGAAGGGCTCGCCTATGGGGCCGCCTTTCACCTTGTAGAGCGGGCCGGTCGGCAGCCATTCGATCTCGTGGAGAATGCCGAGCTTGCTCAAAATATGGTGCTTCACGTCGCGCGGATTGCGCGCGTCGGAGGTCTGATGCAGCGAAGCCTCGACCCAGAGATCGCCGACCTTATAGACCGAGGCGGCGCCCCCTAGGCTGAAGTTGCGCTCGAGCAGGCAGACGCTGTAGCCCGCATCAGCGAGCAACGCGCCGGCTGTGAGGCCGCCAAGTCCGGAGCCGATCACCACAACGTCGTATTTCTTGTCGCTCATCGGGACGTCGTCGCCTCTTTGTGTAAAAGCCCGCCTATATGCGGGAGCGGTATGGCCAAAGCCTGAGTCGGCGCCAACATAACATGGCGCGCCGCCGGATCGCGGCCCCTTTCGAGGAAGCGTCAATGACCGATGAAAGTTTTGCTGTTACGCGCACCGATGAGGAATGGCGGGTGCGGTTGACGCGCGAGCAATATGACGTGATGCGCCGCCACGCTACCGAGCGGCCGGGCAGCTGCGCGCTCAATCACGAGAAGCGTCGCGGCGTCTTTCAATGCGCCGGCTGCGACCAGCCGCTGTTCCGCTCGGGCGATAAGTTTGAAAGCGGCACCGGCTGGCCGAGCTTCTTCGATCCTTTGCCCGGCGCGCTGGGGACGACGACCGACGACAGCTACGGCATGAGGCGCACGGAAGTGCATTGCAGCCAATGCGGATCGCATCTCGGCCATGTCTTTCCCGACGGCCCGAAGCCGACCGGGCTTCGTTATTGCATCAATGGCGTCGCGCTGAATTTCGTTCCCGAGAAAGAGCCTGTTTGATAAGCTCTCGCAATGACGCGATAGAAATCAGCGCTGCGACTTTCGGGTGCGACAAAAATTTTTTTCACCTGCCTGTTTCCTGCGCGATTGGTTTCACCCATACCCCCATCCAGGATGGGTTCGGGCGGGGCGGACCTGACCGTGAGAACGCGCGTGATCCGCTCCAACACCTACCATGTCGGTCTGATCCAAATTCGAATAGTGCAATAAATATAGGCCGTTTGTCTCAACTTTAGCGCGTGTGAGAAACTGATCGATCGGGTAGGGCAAGGATAGTCGTCTCGCCCGGCTTGTCGTATATGCAGCCAAGCCATTCGGGGCCGTCGCGCGAGCGGGAAAGCCGATTTTGCTGCGGCGCCATATCGGCGCCGCGCGCACGCTTGCCTGCTTGACGGCTCATTTTTATTGCCGTCATACGAAACGGCAAAATCAGGTCGTTCGATGGGCTCATTGCGCGCGGGGGCGGCGTCGGTCTAAGCCCGACGAGCGAAAGCGAACTTGGCGCAAGGCCGATAAACGGCGGCGCAAACAACCCGCCGCCCATCGCGTTGCGGCCGATAAAATTTCCAGGGCCCGCGAACGGGCTCGAGAGGGAGTGGAGCTATATGTCGTCAACTACGTCAGCCGCCGCGCCGGGCGCGAGCGGAAAAGACAACCAGCACCTTTCGCCCAAGTCGGACATCGAGATTTCGCAGGCCGCCAAGATGCGGCCGATCATCGAAGTTGCCAAGGACAAGCTCGGCATTCCGGCCGAGCATGTGCAGCCCTACGGTCATTACAAGGGCAAGATCGCTCTCGACTATATCGCTTCGCTCGAAGGCAAGCCGGACGGCAAGCTGATCCTCGTCACGGCGATCACCCCCACGCCCGCCGGCGAAGGCAAGACCACGACGACGGTCGGCCTCACCGACGGCCTCAACTATATCGGCAAGAAAGCGCTGTGCTGCCTGCGCGAGCCCTCTCTCGGCCCGTGCTTCGGCGTGAAGGGCGGCGCGGCCGGCGGCGGCTACGCCCAGGTCGTGCCGATGGAGGACATCAACCTCCACTTCACCGGCGACTTCCACGCCATCGGCGCGGCCAATAATCTGCTCGCGGCGCTGATCGACAACCACATCTATTGGGGCAATCAGCCGGCGATCGACTCGCGCCGCGTGAGCTGGCGCCGTGTGGTCGACATGAACGACCGCGCCCTGCGCTCGGTCGTCTCGTCGCTCGGCGGCGTCGCTAACGGCTTCGCTCGCGAAGACGGCTTCGACATCACGGTCGCTTCGGAAGTGATGGCGATTTTCTGTCTCGCCTCGAACTTCGCCGATCTGCAGCAGCGTCTGGGCAACATCATCGTCGGCCAGACCCGCGACAAGAAGAACGTGCGCGCCAGCGAAGTGCACGCGGCCGGCTCCATGGCCGCGCTGCTCAAGGACGCCATTGCGCCCAACCTCGTGCAGACGCTCGAGAACAATCCGGCGATCATCCATGGCGGTCCCTTCGCCAACATCGCCCATGGCTGCAACTCGGTCATCGCCACCAAGGCGGGCCTCAAGCTTGCCGATTATGTGGTGACCGAAGCCGGCTTCGGCGCCGACCTCGGCGCGGAGAAGTTCTTCGACATCAAGTGCCGCAAGGCGGGCCTGAAGCCCTCCGTGACGGTCATCGTCGCGACCATCCGCGCGCTCAAGATGCATGGCGGCGTCGCCAAGGACGACCTGAAGGCCGAAAACGTCACGGCGGTCGAGAAGGGCTTCGAGAATCTGAAGCGCCATATCGGCAACGTCCGCAAGTTCGGCGTGCCGGTGCTCGTCTCGATCAACAAGTTCTCGTCGGACACGGCGGCCGAGATGGCGGCGCTCGACAAGCTCTGCAAGGCGGAAGGCGTTGATTGCGTCGTCGCCGACAACTGGGGTTCGGGCGGCGCCGGCGCGGCGGACCTCGCCCGCGCGGTGGTGCAGACGATCGAGACGCAGCCCTCGAACTTCAAGCCGCTCTATCCCGACGAGCTGCCTCTGCCTGAGAAGGTGCGCACCATCGCCAAGGAGCTCTACGGCGCCGCCGACATCTCCTACGACTCGAGCATCAAGGCGCGCTTCGCGGAGCTGGAGAAGGAAGGCTTCGGCAACTTCCCGGTCTGCATCGCCAAGACGCAATACAGCTTCTCGACCGACGCCAACGCCAAGGGCGCGCCTTCGGGACACATCATCCCGATCCGCGAACTGCGTCTGTCGGCGGGCGCGGAGTTCATCGTCGCGGTCTGCGGCGACATCATGACCATGCCGGGCCTGCCGAAGGTGCCGGCCGCCAACAATATCGCGGTGGATTCGAACGGCCGTATCGCCGGCCTGTTCTGAGCATCTCGATAAAAGAATTCCGCGGCGTTCAGTAGGGCGCCGCGGTTCCTTCCAATCCTGCAAACTCTTCGCTCGAAAGGAGCAAATTAAATGGCGCAGAATTCCAGAGTCCCCGGCAGAAACTTCCTCTTCGTGCCGGGCCCGACCAATCTTCCCGACCGCATCGTGCGCGCCATGGCGGTCGCCTCGGAAGACCATCGCTCGCCGACCTTCCCCGACCTCGTGAAGCCGCTGTTCCCGGGCCTCAAGAAGGTCTTCAACACCGACAAGGGCGTGCCCTTCATTTTCCCGGCGTCCGGCACCGGCGGCTGGGAAGCGGCTATCACCAACACGCTGTCGCCCGGCGACAAGGTTCTCGCGCAGCGCTTCGGCCAGTTCTCGCACCTCTGGATCGACCTCTGCCAGCGTCTGGGCCTCGAGGTGATCAAGCAGGAGCGTCCGTGGGGCACGGGCAATGATCCGGAGTCCATCGAAGAGGCCCTCAAGGCCGACAAGAACCACGAGATCAAGGCCGTTCTCGCCACGCACAACGAGACCGCCACGGGCGTGACCTCGGACATCGCCGCCGTCCGCAAGGCGATCGACAACGCCAAGCATCCGGCGCTGCTCTTCGTCGACGGCGTGTCCTCCGTCGGCTCGCTCGAGTTCAAGATGGACGAATGGGGCGTGGACGTGATCGTCTCCGGCTCGCAGAAGGGCTTCATGCTGCCGGCCGGCCTCGCGCTGATGGCCGCGAGCCCGAAGGCGATCGAGGCGGGCAAGAACGCCAAGATGCGCCGCGCCTATTTCGAGTTCCAGGACATGATCGCGCAGAACGCGAACGGCTACTTCCCCTATACGCCGTCCGTCCCGCTGCTCTACGGCCTCAAGGAAGCGCTCGCGATCCTGTTCGAAGAGGGCCTCGATCAGGTCTACAAGCGCCACCATCACCTCGCCTCCGGCGTCCGCGCCGCTGTCGCGGCCTGGGGCCTCAAGACCTGCGCGCAGGACCCGAAGTGGGATTCGGACACCGTCACCGCGATCCTGGTTCCGGAAGGCTACAACGCCGCCAAGGTCATCGAGACCGCCTACAAGCGCTATAACCTCGCGCTCGGCGCCGGCCTGTCGGAAGTCGCCGGCAAGGTGTTCCGCATCGGCCATCTCGGCGACCTCAACGAGCTGATGCTGCTCGGCGCGATCGCTGGCGCGGAAATGGCGATGCTCGACAACGGCATCAAGATCGAGGCCGGCTCCGGCGTCGCCGCCGCCCAGGCGGTCTATCGCGCCAATCCGCTGCTGAAGGTCTAATTTGCTACTTCCTCTCCCCGCGCTTGCGTGGGGAGAGGGTCTCTCCAGATGAGGAGAGCTGTTGCGAGAATAAGGGAAACGAGGGGAGCTTCATGTCGCACAAAATCGTCTTTCTGGATCGCGAAACGCTCGACGCCAATGTGCGCAAACCGAATTTCCCACACGAATATACGGAATATGCGCAGACCGCGCCGGACCAGCTCGTCGAGCGCGCCAAGGGTTGCGACATTATCATCACCAACAAGGTGCCGCTGCGCGAAGCGACCTTGAAGCAGCTTCCCGACGTGAAGCTCATCGCCGTCGCCGCGACCGGCACCGACGTGATCGACAAGGCCTACACCACGGCTAACGGCATCACGGTCTCGAACATCCGCAATTACGCCTACAACACGCTGCCCGAGCATGTCTTCGCACTGCTCTTCGCGCTGCGTCGCAATCTGGTGAACTATGTCGACAGCGTGCGCCACGGCCGCTGGGGCTACGCCAACCAATTCTGCTACTTCGATTACCCGATCTATGACATCGCCGGCTCCACGCTTGGCATCATCGGCTATGGCGCGCTCGGCAAGCAGGTCGAAAGCCGCGCCAAGGCGCTCGGCATGAACGTGCTGATCAACGACGTCACGGATGTTCCCGGCAAGGTGGATGTCGCGACGATCCTGCGCGAGGCCGATGTCGTCACGCTGAACATTCCGCTGACGCCGCAAACCAAGAACATGATTGGCGCGAAGGAACTCGCGTCGATGAAGAAGACCGCCAGCATCATCAACACGGCGCGCGGCGGCATCATCGACGAGCAGGCGCTCGCTGACGCGCTGCGCAACGGCGTGATCGCCGGCGCGGCGCTGGACGTGCTGACCGTCGAGCCGCCGAAGAACGGCAACGTCCTGCTCGATCCGACGATCCCCAACCTCATCATCACGCCTCACGTCGCCTGGGCCTCGAAGGAAGCCATGCAGGTGCTGGCGGATCAGCTCATCGACAATATCGACGCCTTCGTCGCGGGCGAGCCGCGCAATGTGGTGACGGCGTAAAGAAGGGAAGGAAATGATCCCGATTGTCTCCCGCGCCGTCATGCCCGCGCTTGTCGCGGGCATCCACGCGGTGCAGCAGCGGGGCATTCCCAGCAAGCGATTTCGTAGCGTCCCGGCGTTATGGCCGGGACAAGCCCGGCCATAACGCGTGGCGGGTTTGCGCCTGAGGAACACTAATGACCAAGAAGCTTCTTTTCCTTTTCGACACGGATCCCGTCGCCAGCGTCTTCGACACGGTCGTCGGTTACGACGGCGGCGCCGATCACATCATCGGTTATGGCGGCGTGACGCCGGAGAGCGTCGGCGCGCTCGTCGACGGCTGCATCTACACGCGCGGCCCCAAGGAAAAGCAATTTACGGCGATCTTCGTCGGCGGCGGTTCGATGACCGCGGGCGAGGCCGTGTTCAAGGCGGTGAAGAAGCGCTTCTTCTCCAACTTCCGCGTCTCGGCCATGCTCGACTCCAACGGCTCGAACACGACCGCCGCCGCCGGCGTCGCGCTGCTCGCCAAGGCCGGCAATCTCAAGGGCAAGAAGGCCGTCGTCCTCGCCGGCACCGGCCCCGTCGGCATGCGCGCCGCCGCCATGCTGAACATCGAGGGCGCCGAAGTCGCCATCACCTCGCGCGACAAGTCGCGCGCCGACGCGGCCGCCAAAGCCATTCAGGAGCGCTTCGGCTTCACGCCCGTCGCGATCGAGGCCAAGGACAACGCCGCCCGCGCGGCCGCCGTCAAGGGCGCGCAGGTCGTGTTCGCGGCGGGCGCCATCGGCGTGACGCTGCTCGACGAAGCCGACTGGCAGAACGATCCGACAATCGAGCTTCTCGCCGACTGCAACGCGCAGCCGCCGCTCGGCATCGGCGGCGTCGAGGCGATCGACAAGGCCAAGGAGCGCCACGGCAAGATCGTCATCGGCGCGCTGGGCCTCGGCGGCCTCAAGCTGAAACTGCATCGCGAATGCGTCGGCAAGCTGTTCGAAAGCTCCGACCAGTTGTTCGACTGCGAAAACATTTACGCCCAAGCGAAGGTGCTGGCCTGATATGAGCGCGAAGACGGAAACGATCGGCAAATTCCTCGACGAACTCGCGAGCAGCGCGCCGACTCCTGGCGGCGGCGGCGCGGCGGCGCTCTCGGGCGCCATGGGCGCGGCGCTGGTGTCGATGGTCTGCAATCTGACCATCGGCAAGAAGAACTATGAAGCCGTTTCCGAGGATCTGAAGAAGACCCTCGCCCGCGCCGAGGCGCTACGTGAAGAGCTGACCAAGGGCATCGACGAGGACGTCGTCGCCTTCAACACGCTGATGGGCGCCTATGGCCTGCCGAAGGCGACGGACGAAGAGAAGGCTGCGCGCACCGCCGCCATCCAGGAAGCGCTGAAGGTCGCGACGCTCGCCCCGCTTGCGACCTGCAAGGTCTGCTACGAGGTGATCGCGCTGTCCAAGGAAGCGGCCGACAAGGGCAATCTCGGCGTCATCAGCGACGCGGGCGTCGCCGTGCTCGCCGCTAATGCGGGTCTGCGTAGCTGCGCGCTGAACGTCTTCATCAACGCCAAGTCGATCAAGGACCGAGATTTCGCCGAGACGCAGCTTGCCGAGGTCAATGCGCTGCTCGCCAAGGCGGCGGCCGAGACCGAAGCGGTCTATGAGGTCGTGCGCGGAAAGATTGGCTAACGCCATGAACGGCGGCTGACGCGCCTGCGCGCGCCGGCCGCCCAATAAGCGCGAAAGAACCGCGAGGGAGGAACCGATGGACGTCCACGAGTATCAAGCCAAGGAAATTCTGGCCGCGCATGGCGTCGCCATTCCGCCCGGCACCGTGGCCTTCAGCCCGGACCAGGCCGTCTATGCGGCGACCGAGCTCGGCGGTTCCCATTGGGTCGTCAAGGCGCAAATCCACGCCGGCGCGCGCGGCAAAGCGGGCGGCGTGAAGCTCTGCCGCACTTATCACGAAGTGCAGCAGGCGGCGCGCGACCTTCTCGGCAAGCGTCTCGTGACGGGGCAGACGGGGCCGGAAGGCAAGCCCGTGCAGCGCGTCTATGTGGAGGTCGCTGATCCCTTCGAGCGCGAGATTTATTTGGGCTACGTTCTCGACCGCAAGCTCGAACGCGTGCGCGTCATCGCCTCCAAGCATGGCGGCATGGAGATCGAAGAGATCGCGCGCACCATGCCCGACGAAATCCTGCAGGTGATCGTCGAGCCGGCGGTTGGCCTGCAGCAGTTCCAGGCCCGCGAGCTCGCCTTCCAGCTCGGCCTCAATATCAAGCAGGTCTCGCGCGCGGTGCAGACGATCATGGGCGCCTATCGCGCCTTCCGCGACAATGACGCGACCATGCTCGAGATCAATCCGCTCGTCGTCACCAAGGACGACAAGGTGCTCGCGCTCGACGCCAAAATGTCCTTCGACGATAATGCGCTGTTCCGTCGCCGTCACATCGTCGAATTGAATGATCCCTCGCAGAGCGATCCGCGCGAGGCGCAGGCGCATGAGCACAGCCTGAACTACATCGGTCTCGACGGCGAGATCGGCTGCATCGTCAATGGCGCCGGCCTCGCCATGGCGACCATGGACATGATCAAGCACGCTGGCGGCAATCCGGCGAACTTCCTCGACGTCGGCGGCGGCGCCTCGCCCGAGCGCGTCGCGACGGCCTTCCGTCTCGTGCTGTCCGACCGCCGCGTGAAGGTGGTGCTCGTCAATATCTTCGCCGGCATCAACCGCTGTGACTGGGTCGCGCAGGGCGTCGTCGACGCGGTGCGTCAGGAGAAGATCGAGGGCGTGCCGCTCGTCGTGCGCCTCGCCGGCACGAATGTCGAAGCCGGCAAGAAGATCATCAGCGAGAGCGGCATTCCGATCATCCAGGCCGATACGCTCGCCGACGCCGCCCAAAAGGCCGTCGCCGCGTGGCAGAGCGTGAAGTAAAGCGCCGGGAGGGCATCATGAGCATTCTCATCGACGAAAAGACGCCGATCCTCATCCAGGGCATCACCGGCGACAAGGGCAGCTTCCACGCCAAGGAAATGATCGACTACGGCAGCAATGTCGTGGCCGGCGTCACGCCCGGCAAGGGCGGTAAGAGCCATCACGGCGTGCCGGTGTTCAACACGGTGAAGGAAGCCGTGCGTGAAACGGGCGCGCAGGCCTCGATCACTTTCGTCGCGCCGGCCTTCTGCGCCGACGCGATCATGGAGGCCGCCGACGCCGGCATCCGCCTCATCTGCTCCATCACCGACGGCATTCCGGCGCAGGACATGATGAAGGTGAAGCGCTATTTCCTGCGCTTCCCGAAGGATCGCCGGCCGATGCTCGTCGGCCCGAATTGCGCCGGCATCATCTCGCCCGGCAAAGCCATGCTCGGCATCATGCCCGGCCATATCTACAAACAGGGCCCGGTCGGCCTCATCTCGCGCTCCGGCACGCTCGGTTATGAGGCCGCCTCGCAGCTCAAAGAACTGGGGCTCGGCATCTCGACCTCCGTGGGCATCGGCGGCGACCCGATCAACGGCTCGTCCTTCCTCGATCACCTCGTCCTCTTCGACAAGGACCCGGAGACGGAAGCCGTGCTGATCATCGGCGAGATCGGCGGCCCGCAGGAAGCCGAGGCTTCCGCCTGGATCAAGGAAAACTTCTCCAAGCCGGTCGTCGGCTTCGTCGCGGGTCTCACGGCGCCCAAGGGAAGGCGCATGGGCCATGCCGGCGCCATCATCTCGGCGACGGGCGACAGCGCGGCGGAGAAGACCGAGATCATGAAGTCCTACGGCCTCACCGTGGCGCCCAATCCGGCCGAGTTCGGCTCGACGGTCGCGAAAGTGCTCAAGCGGGCCTGACGGCGCCATCATCGAGCTTTCGCGTTCTCGATATAGATCGTGAAAGCTCGGTTGCCGTCTTCTTGTGAAGGATGCGCCGGCGCGGACCGCCGGCCTGGCGTTTCGTACGCTTTTAGGGAGCTTCTATGACCGCCGAGAACCAGAACACGACAAGCGCGATCAGCCTTCCCTCGGCTTTCGCGACGCGTTCTGTCACGGAGGCTTCCGCCTTCCTGCGCGAGCAATTGCTCGCCGTCATCCGCCGCCATATGCCCGAGATCGAGGCCGTGGTTCGCGACTCGAAGGCGGGCGCAGGCCTTGCGCCGAAACAGATGGCGCGCGCGCTGCAGGCGCAGGGGATTATCTTCCAGCTCGTCTCCATCGCCGAGCAGGCTTACGCCATGCGCCGCCGCCGGCGCATCGAGCGCGAAAGAGGGCACGACAAGCTGCTCGGCACGTTCGATTACGTGCTCTCCAGCGCCGCCAATGCGGGCGTCGGCGCGGCGGAAGTGCGCGCGCAATTGCAGACGCTGCGCATCCGCCCGGTCATCACGGCGCATCCGACCGAAGCCAAGCGCGTTTCGATCCTCGAAAAATACCGCCGCATCTATCTGCTGATGCGCGAATTGGAATCCACGCGTTGGACCGACCGCGAGCGCGAAGCTTTGGTGAAGTCGATCTACGACCTCATCGAGCTTTTGTGGCTTACCGGCGAATTGCATCTGGAAAAGCCCACGGTCGAGCATGAAGTGCTCTGGGGACAGCATTTCTTCCAGGAAAGCATCTTCGATCTCGCGCCGGAGCTTCTCTCCTCCTTCGAGCGCGCGCTGAAGCGCCACTATCCGCAAGAGAAGTTCGAGGTCACGCCCTTCTTCCAGTTCGGCTCCTGGATCGGCGGCGACCGCGACGGCAATCCATTCGTCACCAATGAGGTGACGCGCCAGACGATGCGGCTGAACGCGACGGCGAGCCTCAATTATTATCGCAACCGCGTCGTCGATCTCGTGCGCATGCTGTCGATCAGCGAGCGCGCCGCCGTGATTCCGCCCGCCTTCAAGGAAGAGCTGTCGCGCCGCCTCAAGGAGCTGCCGGACGGCGCATCCATCGCGCAGCGCAACTTCAACGAGCCCTATCGCCAGTTCGTCACGACGATCCTGCGCAAGATCGACAACACGCTTGCGGCGACGAATGACGAGCCGACGACGGGTCCGCGCTATACCAGCGCAGACAAGCTCATCGGCGATCTGCTGCTGCTCGAATCCGTGCTGATCGACGCCAAGAGCGAGGCGCTCGCGACCGACCTCGTGCGCCCGCTGCGCCGCGCTGTGGAAATCTTCCGCTTCAGCACGGTGCGCCTCGACATTCGCCAGAACACCACGCGCACCACCGCGGCGCTGCAGGAGTTGTGGCGCATCAAGACCGAGGGCGAGACGCCGCCGGAAGCGACGTCCGACGAATGGCGCGCGTGGCTAATGAAGGAGCTCGAAGCGCCGCGCGCAGCGCCAATCCCGCGTGACACGCTGACTGCTGATACGCGCGACATCATCGAGATGTTCGAGGTCGTCGCCGATATGCGCGCGCGGCTCGATCGTGAGGCCTTCGGCAGCTTCATCCTGTCGATGACCTCCTCCGCCAATGACGTCCTGGGCATCTATCTGCTGGCGAAAGAGGCGGGCCTCTTCGCCGACGCCGCGGGCGTCGACCATCTCACTCTACCGATCGTGCCGCTCTTCGAGACGATCACCGATCTGCAGGACGCGCCGGCGATCATGCGCGATCTGCTGCAGATTCCGCTCATCCGCCGCTGCACCCGGGCGCAGGGCGATCTGCAGGAAGTCATGATCGGCTATTCCGACTCCAACAAGGACGGCGGCTTCCTGTCGTCGAACTGGGAGCTGTTCAAGGCGCAGGCGCGGCTCACGGAAGTGGGGCAGGAGATGGACATCGCCATCGCCTTCTTCCATGGCCGGGGCGGCTCCGTCTCGCGCGGCGGCGCGCCGACCGGCCACGCCATCGCGGCGCAGCCGGCGGGCTCGATCCGCGGCCGTTTCCGCGTCACCGAGCAGGGCGAAGTCGTCTCCTTCAAATACGCCAATCGCGGCACGGCCGCCTATCAGATGGAGCTGCTCGCATCCTCCGTCTTCCAGCATGCGTTGAAATCCGAGCGCGAGGACGCGCTGGTGCCGCGCAAGGATTTCGACGAGGCGCTCGAGGAAATTTCCTTCGCGTCCTTCGCCGTCTATGAGCGGCTCGTCTCCGACCCGGATATCGTCACTTATTTCCAGGCTGCGAGCCCGCTCGAAGAGATCTCGCTGCTCAACATCGGCTCGCGTCCGGCGCGCCGCTTCGGCGCCAAGAGCCTCGCCGACTTGCGCGCGATCCCCTGGGTCTTCGCCTGGGCGCAGAACCGCCATTCGATCACCGGCTGGTATGGCGTGGGCTCCGGCCTCAAGGCCTATCTCGATACGCATGGCGATCGCGGCCTCGAATTGCTGCGCTGGATGTTCGAGGATTCGCGGCTCTTCCGTCTCATTCTCGATGAGGTCGAGAAGACGTTGGCGCTCGTCGATCTCTCGATCGCCAGGGCCTACGCCAGTCTCGTCGCCGACGAAGCCGTCCGCGAGAAGATCTTCAAGATGATCGAGGACGAATATGCGCTCACCCGCGAGATGGTGCTGCGCGTGACTGGCGATCGCGATCTCACCGACCGCTTCAAGGAATATGCCGCGCGGCTAGAGCACCGGCTGCCGGTCATCAACGAAGTCAATCGCGAACAGGTCGAATTGCTGCGCCGTTTCCGTTCGGCGCAAGACGAGAACGAGAAGGAGGCTGTGAAAGCGCCTCTGCTCATCTCCATCAGTTGCATCGCCGCCGGCCTCGGGGCCACTGGCTAAATGCATCCTGACGCGCTTCCAGCAGGCGCATCTTTGGGACCAATGAAGAAAGGAAAGTCGTTATGAGCTTTACCCTGATCGAGCAGGCCACGCCGCGCCTGCACCGCTCCGAACTCGCCGTGCCGGGCTCCGCGCCGGGCATGTTCGAGAAGGCCGCCCAGTCGAAGGCCGACCAGATCTTCCTCGACCTGGAAGACGCCGTCGCGCCGGACGACAAGGAGCAGGCGCGCAAGAACATCATCCAGGGCCTCAACGACATCGATTGGGGCAAGAAGGTGATGACGCTGCGCATCAACGGCCTCGACACGCAGTATTGCTATCGCGACGTCGTCGACGTTCTCGAGAACTGCCCGCGTCTCGACGTCGTGCTGATCCCGAAGGTCGGCGTGCCGGCCGACGTCTACGCGATCGACATGATGATCACGCAGATCGAGCAGTACAAGAAGCGCACCAAGCGCATCGGCATCGAAATCCTGATCGAGACCGCGCTCGGCATGGCCAATGTCGAAGCCATCGCCCAGTCCTCCAAGCGCCTTGAGGCCATGTCCTTCGGCGTCGCCGATTACGCCGCCTCGACCCGCGCCCGCACCACCGTCATCGGCGGCGTGAACCCGGACTACGGCGTTCTCACCGACAAGGACGAGAAGGGCAACCGCGACTACTACTGGATGGATCAGTGGCACGCCGCCCAGACACGCATGATGGTCGCCTGCCGCGCCTATGGCCTGCGCCCGATCGACGGCCCGTTCGGCGACTTCAACGATCCGGAAGGCTATAAGGCCGCCGCCAAGCGCGCCGCCGTTCTCGGCTACGAAGGCAAGTGGGCGATCCACCCCTCGCAGATCGAGCTGGCCAACGAGGTCTTCACGCCGTCGGAAGCGGAAGTGAATAAGGCCCGCCGCATCCTCGATGCGATGGCCCAGGCCGCCAAAGAAGGCAAGGGCGCCGTGTCGCTCGACGGCCGCCTCATCGACATCGCCTCGATCCGCATGGCCGAGGCGCTCATCGAGAAGGCCAACGCCATGGGGGCGTAATGAACTCACCCTCTCCCCGCTTTTGCGGGGAGAGGGATTCTCCCTTCTCCCGCTTGCGGGAGAAGGCGTGACGGATGAGGGCCCTCACCCGACCCCTGCTGAGGCAGGGGCCACCCTCTCCCGCAAGCGGGAGAGGGAAGTCAGCTTCATCTAGATTGCCGATCGTGAGCGTCCCCTCTCCCGCTTGCGGGGGAGGGACAGGGAGGGGGCGCCCCAAAGCCCCGCATCTTTCTGGAAAACCGCTAATGTCCGACGACCACCGCCAGCTTCTCCGCGCCATGTTCGACGCCGCCGTCGGCGCCGCGCATCCGTCCCTTTGCCTGCCCAAGCACCTCGAAAAGGTCGCGCCGCCCAAGGGCCGCACGATCGTCATCGGCGCCGGCAAGGCGGCCGCCTCCATGGCGGCGGCGGTCGAGGCGCATTGGAAGGGCGGGCCGCTCGAAGGCCTGGTCGTCACCCGCTACGAGCACGGCGCCGAAACCAAGCAGATCGAGGTGATCGAAGCCTCGCACCCGGTCCCGGACGCCGCGGGCCGCGAGGCCGCCAAGCGCATTCTGCAAAAGGTGCAGGGCCTCACCGAGGACGATCTCGTGCTGGCGCTCATCTCCGGCGGCGGCTCGGCGCTGATGGCGCTGCCGGCCGAGGGTGTGACGCTCGAAGAAAAGCAGACCGTCAACAAGGCGCTTTTGAAGAGCGGCGCCAATATCTCCGAAATGAATTGCGTGCGTAAGCACCTCTCGGCGATCAAGGGCGGCCGTCTTGCGCGCGCCGCCGCGCCCGCGCGCGTCGTGGCGGTGATGATTTCCGACGTGCCGAACGATGATCTCTCCGTCATCGCCTCCGGCCCCACCGTGCCCGATCCCTCGACGCGCGAGGACGCGCTCGCGGTCATCGCCAAATATAAGATCGACGCGCCGGCCGCCGTGCTGAAGCATCTCGCGAGCCCTGATTGCGAAACGCCCAAGCCCGGCGACGCCATCTTCAACCGCGTCGAGAACATCCTCATCGCGACGCCGCAAGGCTCGCTCGACGCCGCTGCGGCGGTCGCCAAGGCCGCGGGCTTTACGCCTTGCATCCTCGGCGATCTCGAAGGCGAGTCGCGCGACGTGGCGCTGGTTCACGCTGGCGTCGCCAAGCAGATCGCGCTCCACAATCAGCCGTTCCAGCCGCCCGTCGCCATCATCTCCGGCGGCGAGACGACCGTCACCGTGCGCGGCAACGGCAAGGGCGGCCGCGACGCGGAGTTCCTGCTGGGCCTGATGCTGGCGTTGGAAGGCTTCGGCGGCATCTCCGCCATCGCCTGCGACACCGATGGCATCGATGGCGTCGAGACCAACGCCGGCGCCATCATGACGCCCGACAGCTTCGCGCGCGCGCAGGCCAAGGGCGTCGATCTCAAGGCGCTCTTCGCCAACAACGACGCCTTCACGGCCTTCGAGGCGCTCGGTGATCTCGTGGTGACGGGGCCGACGCGCACCAACGTCAACGACTTCCGCGTGATCCTGGTGCCGAAGCAGGGCTGACGACACGCGCGGCGCAAGCCTCTTTGGGAAGCTGCGCCGCGCAATATAAAAACACTACAAGCGTCGCCGTTTCCAA
Organism: Methylocystis sp. MJC1; assembly: GCF_026427715.1. Lineage (NCBI taxonomy): Bacteria > Pseudomonadati > Pseudomonadota > Alphaproteobacteria > Hyphomicrobiales > Methylocystaceae > Methylocystis > Methylocystis sp. MJC1. The sequence continues at coordinate 516,466 of NZ_CP107558.1, forward strand.
ACGAGCCAGTTTGGAAACGGCTGCGCGTCGGCTTGTGCCGCCTCGCATCAGGGCTCCGAATCCAGGTTAACAAACCCTACGCAGCCGCGTCATGCCCGCGCTTGTCGCGGGCATCCACGCCAGGACATTGCGACGCGCGGGTGCGTTATTCCGCTCATGTTCTCAGCTTTCCGCGTCGGCGCGGCGTGGATGGCCGCGACAAGCGCGGCCATGACGCCAGTGCACGTCTACTCGTTAACCCGAATTCGGAGCTCTGCGTCCCAAGTCAACCAGCTTGACACAGCCTCACGGGCCCTATTCATTCAAGATAACGGTTCCTTTCGGATCAAAAGGGAATGCGGTGCGGGCTCTTCGGCCCAATGCCGCAGCTGCCCCCGCAACTGTAAGCGGTGAGCTTGAAGCCAGACAGCCACTGGGCGCAAGCTCGGGAAGGCGGCCTCACGTGACGACCCGCGAGCCAGGAGACCTGCCGTTGTTCGTGGTCACGCGCGAAAGCGCCGGGCGGGGTGCACCGGGGCGGTCATCGGCTTCTGTCGTAAGGCGACGAGGTTGCGGCCATTCGCAGTGACGGTCCACGTCCGCTGCGAGTCAGCCCATGTTTTTGCGCCGCCGTTTTGGCCTGCTTCTCTCTATCACTGTTGCTCTCCCGAACGCCGCTTCCGCCCAGCAAGCGTTACCAACCATCAGCATTAGCGCGCGGCCGGCGGCGCGCGTAGCGACGCCCGCTCGCCCACGACAGCCTCTACCCTCGTCGCCGGTCATCGCCGCCGCCACGCGGCCCGCGCCCTCAGCGAGCGATCTTGCGGGACCCACGCCGCCGCCGATCACGGCGGCAAGCGAGAAGTTCTTCACCGGCAAGGACGTCAATTCCATCCCTTTCGCGCGCCCTGGCGAGGCTCTGGAGATCGTGCCCGGCCTCGTCGTCACGCAGCACTCAGGGGACGGCAAAGCCAACCAATATTTCCTGCGCGGTTTCAACCTCGACCACGGCACGGATCTCGCGCTCTATCTCGACAGCATGCCGCTGAACATGCGCACCCATGGGCACGCCCAGGGCTACGCGGATTCAAATTTTCTGATCCCCGAGCTGCTCGGCTATGTGCTTGCCCGCAAGGGCCCCTATGATGCACAGGACGGCGACTTCTCCTCGGCCGGCTCGGTCTATCTCCAATACAAGGACAAGATCGAGGCGGGCTTTTATCAGCTCACCGGCGGCAATTTCGGTTATGGGCGCGCGCTCGCCGTCGCGCCTTACAAGGATTTTGCCGGCGGCTCCGCCTATGGCGCGGTCGAGTCGCAATATTACAACGGACCCTGGGAGCGCGGCGACAATCTGCGAAAGTTCAACAGCGTGTTTCGCTGGTCGCGCGGCGCGCAGGAGGACGGCGCGTCCGTCACCTTCATGGGCTACGCCAATAAGTGGTATGCGACCAACCAGATTCCGGAACGCGCGGTCTATGCCGGTCTTATCCCGCTGTGGGGAACGCTGAACCCCACTGACGGCGGCGACACGACGCGCTTTTCGCTTTCCGCGCGCTGGAGCCAGACGGAAGGCAATCACGCGAGCCGCGTCGAGGCCTATGTCGTCCGCTCGACGCTCGATCTCTACAACGACTTCACGTACTTTCTCGCGAACCCGTCCCTCGGCGATCAATTCCGTCAGTTCGACCGGCGCTGGATCGCGGGCGTCAATGCCCAGCACAATATCAAATGGGACAGTTTCGGGCTGCCGGTCGAGACGCGCTTCGGCTTGCAGGGCCGCTATGACGATATTCGCCTCGGCTTGCAGGACTCGTTTAGGCGTACGCCCTATGACACGATCCGCAACGATGCGGTCGGCGAGGGCAGTATCAGCCTCTGGACGGATACGAGCGTACGTTGGACGCCTTGGTTGAAGACGGTCGCGGGCGGGCGTTTCGATTATTTCAACGCCAATGTCGCTTCGCTGCAATCGCTCTGGGGCGCGCCGGTCGTGGCGACCAGCGCCGGCCTGCCCGCCTTCCTGTGGACAGGCCCGTGGAACAGCGGCTCGAAGGACGCCGCGCTCTTCAGCCCCAAAGCGTCGATCATTCTCGGCCCCTTTGCGAAGACGGAGCTCTTCGCTAATTACGGCGAGGGCTTCCACTCGACCGACGCGCGCGGCGCGGCGCAGAGGTTCGACACGTCTACTTTATCGGATCAAGACACATTCATGCGCGTCGCGCCCATTCCGCTGCTGGTGAAGTCGCGCGGCGCCGAGATCGGCGCGCGCACGAAATTCATCGAGGGGCTCGAGTCGAGCGTCAGCTTTTTCTGGCTCAATCTCGACTCGGAAAATCAATTCGAGGGTGACAGCGGCACGACGACTTACGGCCGCCCGAGCCGCCGTTACGGCGTCGAGATCGCCAACCATTACCGTCCCATGTCCTGGATCAATTTCGACGGCGACGTCGCGCTTGTGCACGCGCGTTATCGCGGCTTCGACACCGCGCAGACGCTCGCCTACGCGGATCTGTTGACGCCGGACGCTATGCCTTACGGAACCTTCCTCGGCAACGCGCCCGGGAATTTCCTGCAAAACGCCGTCGCCGTGACGGCGATGGGCGGGCTGGAGCTGGGTGAGGCGACGGGCTGGTTCGGGGCGATCAAATATCGCTACATCGGCTCCCGTCCGCTGACCGAGGACGGCTATCGGAAATCGCCGGCGACGGGTACGGTCAATGCGAGGCTCGGCTATCGCTGGTCCGACGGCTGGCGGTTGCAACTCGACGCCTTCAACATCTTCAACTCGCGCTCCGACCAGATCACCTATGGCTATGGCTCGCTGTTGCCGACCGACGCCCTTTACAGCCAGTGTCGCGTCAATATCGCCCCCACGCAGGTCTGTGCGAGCGGCGTGATGGATCGCCACTTCAAGCCCGTAGAGTCGCCCGCCGTGCGCGTGACTTTCTCGGGGCCGTTGAACTTCGACACGTCGGTGACAATGCTGCCGGATGTAGCGGAGCCTCTCCGAGCGTTTTCGAACTAACGCGGGGCCACCGACAGCTTCGCCCGCGCGCGGGCAAAGGGCGTTGACGTCGAGCGCGTGGGGGGGCTCCGCTGGGGAGCCGCCCCAGGGCGCCGAATTCGGGTTAACGAGCAGACGTGTACCGGCGTCATGGCCGCGCTTGTCGCCGCCATCCACGCCGCCCGACCCGGAAAACTGAGAACATGAACGGAACAAGGCCGCTTCTTCTCCCCGCGTGTCGTAATGTCCTGACGTGGATGCCCGCGACAAGCGCGGGCATAACGCGGCTTCGTAGGGTTTGTTAACCTGGATTCCGAGCCCTGGGAGCCGCCCGCGCGCCATAGACCGTCAAATGATTTTTTGCTATCGTTCGATGTGTGCCTCTGATGGGCCAACGGTCCGCGTAAAGGGCTCAGCCCAATCAATATGCCAAGTGCATAGAACCTGACTTCCTGCCCGATCGACGCGGACACCGGGCAATGATGGAAGGAAGGTTTCATGGCTCCTCAAATCACTGCGCGCGCCTCACGGGCCTTGCCAGAACGTCCCAATCTCGAGCACCTACGAAAGGAAGCGAAGCAGCGGCTGAAGCTACTTCGCCACTCCGATCCATTGGCCGCCCTTGCCGTAGCTCAACGGGAGGTTGCTCGCGATTATGGTTTTTCCAGTTGGCGGCGCTTGGTGGCGCTATTCCGTCCGACCGCCGGGTTTGCTTCGGATGCTCTCGACTGGCGGGATCATTGGGCGCGGCAAGCCCGGATACTGGAAGCCCGGGATCGCGGCGATTGGCGCGCGATGGAGAAGGCCTACCGAGAGCTGATCGCTAATGCCCGGCCAACCCAGCGCAATTCACTGGAGGCGGATTTCGCCTTTTCCCTTGTGCAATATTCTAAGAAGCCGGAAGAGGCCCGTCGCATATTTGATCGACTGATGCGCAAGCCGACGCCGGAGACCATGGCTTACTGCGCGCGGTTTGCTCACATGATCGGCGAAACCGATATATGGACCAATGGGAAGCCATGCTTCGCCGCGCCATAGCGCTTGGCGACAATGCCGTGGCGTTCAATCACTATGCCAATTTCCTTTGGAGAAAGCGCAACAATCGCTCTGAGGCGGAGCGCTGGTTTCGCAAGGCAGCCGAAATGGACACAGGGTCTCCTGGGTTAGATGCTGCAATGCGTGGAATCTACGCGACGTTCCTCTGGGAAGGGGGCGACCCGGTCACAGCCGAAACTTGGTTTCACTTGGCGTTCCTCAAATCACGGATGGATTTGCAAGCGATATCGGCTTTCGCGGCAATGCTGACAGCCATTGGCCGCGTCGACGCGGGACTGGCTTTGGTGACGGAGCTCTTGAGCCATCCGCGTTTGCAGGAGTCGCCAAAGCGTATCGCTTGCGGGTTCGAACTGCTCGGCTGGTTCTTGCGCTACGCCCACGGCGATGAGGGCATGCGCAGACACGCATTGACCGAAATCCGTGCGCGCCTCGCCGGCTGCCAACCATTAGGACGATTTCTTGACCTTAGTCGCAACGCTAAAGCCGCCGCAGCCGCCGGGCACCCAGCCACCGATCTCGTTGCGGCTTTAGTAAAAGCGATGCAATCCGATGCCGGCAGAGCCACAGAGGCGCTTGCCGAAGTCGAGCGCTGCCCGGCATGGCGGGACTAAGACAGGCAGTCGGCGCTCTAACCAACTGAGCTACTCCCCGCGCGGCGCGTGCCCCTTTGGGAGCTGCGCCGCGCGTTGTGGTTCCGCGCCACCCGCCGACTTTTTCCCGCGTCGCTCGAAGATCAGCGGCGTCGCTGAGCGTCAGGCGTGAGCCTCGTTGAGCTGTTCATTATCCAATCCACGCGTTCCGGCCACCAGGACTCACGGAGCGCCTTTCAGGATTTCGTCGGCGGTCTTTTTCTGCTCCTTGCTCAAGCTCGCATAGAGTGGTTGCAGCGCCGCGTCCAGCACGCGCAAGGCCTCAAGCTGTTCGCTCAACTGGTCTTCCTTGATCTTGATCGACTCTGGCAGGCTGGCGGCCATCATCGAGCGACTCTGCTCCTGCGCCACTTTGCAGCTCTGGTGCTGCTTTTCCTTGTTTCCCCGGAAAACATTGGCGAAGACGTTCCACTGAGACTCCTGCGCGGCCGTGATTTTGAGCTCGGTCTTTATGTAGGCGAGTTGACCGTCGACGCGCTCATAGGCGCGGCACATCATGCCGTGCCTCGCCGTCGTCGCGCCCCCTTGCCCGATAGCGCCGGCGTCCTGCGCGCTGACGGGGCTCAAAAGGCTCAGCAGCGCCGCCAACGCGATTGCAAGCTTGCTCGATTTCATGACGCTTCCTCGTATGGACCGGACGTTGCGCCGGCCGGATGAAAGGGGCAATTTCTTCGCCGCGCCGAGATCCCTCGGAGGCTCACCAGAGCGGCACGCCGTAAGATACAGCGGTCAGGGGCGCATCGTCGTAGGCGGCGGATGCATAGCCGTAGTCATAGACAGGGGCGGCCCCATAGGCGTAAGGCGGCGCATAGGCGGCCGGAACGCCGTAGCCGTAAAGAGGATAGGGAGCCCCGTAAAACGGGCTTGCATAAAGCGGGTAGGAGAAGGCGAAGGGCGAGTATCCATAGAAGGCGCTCGTCAGCCCGAGGCCGAGCGCAAGCCCAGCCAAACCCAATCCCCAGTTGTAACCGCCCCAGCCGCAGCAACCATAGCCGCCCCATCCGTAGAGCGGATATCCGACCCCATAGAGGGGGGCGGCATAGTAGGGAAAGGCCATGGGTGGATAAGCATAATAGGCGCTCGCCAATCCGAGCCCAAAGGCAAGTCCGGCCGCGCCCAGCCCCCAACCGTAACCTGGCCAGCCATAGCCGCCCCCGCCATAGCCGGGCCAGCCGTAACCTCCCCAGCCTCCGCCGTAACCTCCCCAGCCGGCGCTTCGAATTAACCCGCCCGCCAGGCCCCGCATTCCATTGTAGCCGAGGGGCGGGCCGAAACCGCGCGGACCGGCAAAGCCCTGATGGCCGCCGAAGCCGCGTGGGCTCGCAAAGCCATGCCCGCCGCCGAAACCGCGCGGACCGCTGAAGCCGGGGATTCCGCCAAAGCCATGCCCGCCGCCGAGACCATGGCCGCCGCCGAAGCCGGGTAGTCCGCCGAAGCCATGCCCACCGCCGAAACCGTGCCCACCCCCGAAGCCGGGTAGGCCGCCAAAGCCATGCCCACCCCCGAAGCCGTGGCCGCCGCCAAAGCCATGTCCGCCGCCTCCGAAGCCTCCGAAACCGCCGCCTCCACCGCCACCCCCAAAACCGCCATGCCCGCCGCCAAAAGCGGGAACCAATGTTGCGTCCAGCGCCAGCGAAAGAGCGACGAGTGCGACAAAGAGCGGCTTGAACAGCTTGAGCATGCGCCTTTACCTCCGCTTGCGAGCGGGCTTTTAATGAATCCGCGAAACGTCGCGGCGGCGCGCCGAAAGCGCTCCAACGGGGTTGTTTTGTGAGAGCAATGAGCCTTTTCCGCGGCGTTATTGGCGCGGGATATTTCTCGACGACATCTCTATTGCTGTCGCTACTTGCGAAAACCCAGAGAAGAGCGCGAATCTGCGGGCGGCTCGGCTGCTTAGTTTGGTTTGAAAAAACTGGCAGGCGTAACGAGGATCGTCTGCGACGAGCCCGGGAAAATCGGCAAATGGCGATTCCTTTGGCGCGCCCTTGGGTCGCGTCGTGTAACCTACTTGGCGCCGGGTGCGTTTTCCGCTCGCGTATCACGTGAGTATGAGAAATCGCGCACAGTATAAAAACGCAGGAACATTCTTATCCCAAAAGCATGTCGGCTTTTGCAGAATGTGTTCTGAGGTCTGTCTGGTGAGTTAATGGCGAGAGAGACGGGGCTCGAACCCGCGACCTCCGGCGTGACAGGCCGAATATTTAATCGAGTTTTCAAAGCGATAGGTTTCGGAACTGCTCAGGAATAGCCGTTTAAAATCAGTGACGGCCAAGGGCAGATTCGGAATGAATAATTCCCCGCGGAGCGGTCGCCGCGCCAGTAGAGGGTAGGGCGCCCTTGAGCGAGATAACGACGCCGAGAGTATCGGGCCCGATCAGCACGAGGGCTCTGAAACCTCCCCTTTGCGCACCTCGGTGCGGAAAAGCCCTGATCTTCCCTCTGGAGCGCGAATGGCCTACCCTCCCGCAAATGCCGCCCTCAGCCCGTTACATCGGCCCCGCCATGGACCTTGCGAACATGCGCAGCCTGGGTGTGTGCGCCGTTAACGTGCAATGTGCCTGCGGTCGCCGAGAGAGCGTCGATGTGTCGGGGCTGCCCGGCTCGGTTGAAGTGCCGTCACTCAAGCGGCGCCTGAGATGCACGGTCTGCGGCGGGAGACCAAGCGACGTGCGGCCGGATTGGGCGCAGCACAGGGCGAGCGGGATGGGGCGGTGAGGCCAAGCTTGGTGGCGGCCCGTAAGGGCTGCGCTTGGGCGTTATGAGAGCGGAGAGAAACCGCCGCCCTCATCCGAAATGGCCGGTTATATATTTTTTGGTGCACTCTTTTTTCGGCCTGGTGAAAATCTCGTCCGTCTCGCCGAATTCGACGAGTTCGCCCAAATACATGAAGGCGGCATAGTCGGAGACGCGCACGGCTTGCCCCATATTATGCGTGACGATGGCGATCGTGTAGACCCTCGACAATTCGTCGATCAGATTTTCAATTTTTGCAGTGGCGATCGGGTCGAGCGCTGAACATGGCTCGTCGAACAAAATAACCTCGGGCCGAGCGGCAATCGTGCGGGCAATACACAGCCTTTGTTGTTGCCCGCCTGACAGGCTCTGGCCGCTGGAGCGAAGTTGGTCCTTCACCTCGTCCCACAGAGCGGCCGCCCGTAATGCCTCCTCGACCCTTTGGTCGACTTCCCTTCGCTTGAGCCGCTCGAAAACCTTGATGCCGAAGGCGATATTGTCGCGGATCGACATTGGGAAAGGCTCCGGCTTTTGAAACACCATGCCGATTCTGGCCCGGAGCACCGCGAGGTTGGTTTCCTGGTGCAAAATATTCTCGCCATCGAGAAGGACTTCACCTTCCGCCCGCTGGTCCGGATAAAGCTCGTAAATGCGGTTGAAGACCCGCAAGAGCGTCGACTTTCCGCAACCGGAAGGGCCGATGAAGGCCGTCACCTTGTTCTCATAGAGCGGCACGGAAATCGACTTCAGCGCATGCACGTTTCCATAAAAGAAATTCAGTGAGCGCGCGGAGATCTTGGGCCGAGGCGGGGTCGCGGGAACGGGAGTAGCACTGCTCATCGAACCATGCCTAAGCAGAAGCGCGACACTTAACGATAGGTTCAAGATTTATTATGTGTTTTCAAACAGTTCGCATTTAAAAATGACAACCAGATGACGCAGTAAGCCGAGTGACGCAGAGGCCGCGAAACTCATGACACGCCTCGCACACGCTGGAGGATGAATCGATTAATGCTCTCGCCCCGGTCCCTGGCGGCTTACTCTCGTGAAAGGTCGGGCGATGAGGAACTCCCGCTTTAGTTTCGCCGCCTAGCTGGCTGCTCTTTGTGATTGTATTTTTAGCAGTGCTGTCCCTTGAATGAGCTGTTCCAAATTCGCAGATGACCGTTCGGTGACTCTCTGGAGAGGAGGACTCCATGGCGCTGTTCGAAGATCTGCTGGAAGAAGCATTGGGACCTGTAGCGATCGGCATCGGAGCGCTTCTTGTGGTTCCGGCTGTGTTTCCCTCCGTTGGCCGCGCGCTGCGGCCGGTAGCCAAGGGAGCAATCAAAGCCGGCATCTCGATCTATGAAAGCACCGTTGCGACGTTCTCAGAGGCGACAGGAGATCTGATCGCCGAGGCGCGCTCGGAGCTTGAAAGCGAGTCCCGTCATGTCGCGGGCCCGAAGGGCGCAGCTGCCCACGCCTCTTAAAGGCTTGTTCCGAGGGTGCTGGTTCGCGCCCTCGGCGCTTTGCTGCGTTGCAGGCGCGGCGCGAGCGCCGTCCCCTGCTGGATGTCTCTCAAAGCACCGGCAGTCCCGATTAAACTTTTTCCGCTTGCCGATCTTCGCGAAGTAGAAGCCCAATCTCGTAGATGCGCCCTATCACCTTATTGTCAGCGCCCGGGCGAGTAACGGCAAAGAAGGCGGCGCGTCTTATGGCCTTCAGCGCCGCGTCAGGAATTTCTTCCTAACGCACTCAATCAGCTTCGATCCGCTGAACCCTTCAAGGGCGCATTCGGCGAGACCAGCCGCAATTAACTTTTCCTGAGCGTCGAACATGTGAGCTAAACCGTGGCAGTTATCTTATTGTTTTCAAGTATTTGGAGGGGAATGACGCTAGACAACGCGACAAGGTGTCGCTGGTTGCTTGCCGCATTGGGCCGGGGAGCGCAGGGCGCTAGGGCAATTCCAGAAGGTTTATCTACGGCTTTCGCGCCTCGACCACTTAGGAACATTTGCGAACATATTTCTCCCTCACCTATGGGCATGGTGAGCCAGTCAAAAAGTATAAACAAACAGGTGCTTGGATTTTTCTTGGTAGGCTGGAGGAAGACGAAATATACATGCAATTCAATACCATATAAAAAAGTGAGGGAAAACTAGACCTAGGGAGACGCTTATCTTTTCGCTTTCGCTCCCTCACCTTTTTCCAGAGTCAAATCTCGGGGAGAAAGCCCGATGAGCGGATGATCCGGAGCCCAAAAGGGCGGGCATGCCTTGCACAAGGGCGAGGGCGCGGCGTTTTGTCCAGGGCTGCCAAGCTTGCTGTCGCATGATCGGTACGGTCTTAAACCTTGGCGTTGAGCAAAGGTCGCCTCTTTGTCAGCCCAAACAGCCTGAGCGCGCCAAGCCCGCGCTCAGGCTGTTTCTTAGCACGGCGTGGGGCCGTCGCGTCAGCTGACCGCGCCTTCTGATAGAAGTCTTGCAAGCTGGGTGCACAACTCATCAGCTTGAACGGGCTTGTTCAATACAGAGATCTCTTCAGCAGCCTCGGTCGAGTAACCGGTAAGCATCAGCACCGGTAGATCGGGGGCGTAACGGCGCGCTTCACGCGCAAGCTCCGCGCCGGTCATACCCTTCATTGCAAAATCGGTAATCAGCGCATCGACGGTATGAGGGGCGCGAAGGTAATCCAACGCTACGTCGCCGGAGGGGGCGTCAACAACCCGATAACCGCACTCCTCGAGCATCAAAGCGATGCCGTGGCGAATGAGATCATCGTCGTCCACGACGAGAATTGTCTGGCCCTCGCCAGAACACGTCGACGCATGCGGCAATATGGCCTCCGGCTCGGCCTCCGCGCATGGCAGGTAGAGGGTGACAGTCGTTCCCACGCCAATCCGGCTGGAGACATGAACCGCGCCCCCCATCTGCGACGCCATCCCGTGGACCATTGATAAACCGAGCCCTGAGCCCTTGCCCACCTCTTTGGTAGTAAAAAACGGCTCAAAGACCCGGTCGACCGTCTCTTGATCCATGCCCGTGCCCGTATCTTCGACCTGAACGACGACATACGGGCCATCCTTGAGATCGGATGACGCGGATAGAGGATTCGCTGAAGTGATCGAGGTGTTGAAAGCGCGCAGGGTGAAGGTCCCTCCTTCCGGCATGGCGTCGCGGGCGTTGATCGCAAGATTGACGATCGCGGTCTCCAGTTGCGCGGCGTCGACCAGGGCTGGCCGCGTGGAGGCGTCGATCTCGCTGCGGCAAGAGATCAACCCACCCATGGTGCGCTCCAGCAGGTGCAAGATTCGCTCGAACAGGCGGCTAATATCCGTGGGCGCCGGTTGCAAAGCTTGACAGCGGGCAAACGCAAGGAGGGATTGAGTCAGACGCGCCCCGCGCTCGACGCATCGCTGGGCCGCTTCGAGCAGGCGACGCTCCTTGCCGGCAGGAACGTGACGGTCCAGAACCGTCATGCAGGATGCGACGCCCTGAAGGACGTTGTTGAAGTCGTGCGCAATGCCACCCGTAAGCCGGCCAATCGCCTCCAGCTTCTGCGCCTGGAAAAGCGCGGCTTCCGCGCGTTGACGTTCAGCCATTTCGAGTTCGAGCTGGCGTCGGGATTCGGCCGCCGCCCGCTCCGCCGCCACGCGCTCGGTGATGTCGCTGCATGTGCCGATCCACTCGCGGACGCTGCCATCATCTTCGATGACAGGCGCCCCACGCGTGGAAAAATAGCGATATTCGCCGTCTGACCGTCGCAACCGATAGTCGATCTCGTAGCGTGTCAGGGCCGTTACCGCGCGCGACCAGGTTGCGACAACCCGCTCTCGGTCCTCGGGATGCAGGGCATCGGCCCAGCCAAAGCTAGACATTTGCTGGGCTGTTTGCCCGGTGAAGGCCCCCCACGACGGTTGGTTTTCAATCACCTTGCCGTCCCGGTCCGTGGTCCAGACGATATCGGCCGTGGCCATGATCAAGGTCCGATAGCGTTCCTCGTTCCGTCGTAGCGCCTCTTCGGCGCGCTTGCGATCGGTCACCTCGTTGAGCGAAAAAACCAAGAACTCGATCTCGCCTGCCGAGTCGAAAACAGGCGCCAGCGTCCAGTCCCAATAGGTGACGCCGCGCTCAGGCTGGTCAGGAAAGACGAATGCCCGACTGAAAGTTTGGCAGGGACGCTTTGTGCGGACGACTTCGTCGAAGATAAGCTTCGTGTCCGACGGATACATTTCGAAATGATTCTTGCCGACGAAGTCGGCGACCTGCTTTCGGCATGCCCTAGCGTAGGTCTCATTGACGCGGATGAAGTTGTACTCGCGGTCTAGGATGACAAGGCCGCTGACGTTGCTGTTGAAGACAACCTCCGCAAGCTTGGCGCGTTGGAGCGCCTCCATCTCCGGACCTTCTAACGCCGAAAGCGCCACATTTCGCTCCGTTTAATGCAAAGGCCGAGGCGTGTTCTTTTGGGCCTTTATGCCCCGCACGACCAAAATGTCACGGACAAAGGAAAAACCCCGGCGCGGCCATCGCGGCGCCGGGTCCTATTTGTGCAAAAAATGCACAAAAGTTCAAATAGATGTGAGGTGATTTTTAGTGCGACTGACCGGGCGCCTTAGGTTGTCGCGCTTCAGGTGGTTCGTCATCGAACTTTGAACCGCGCGTCTGATCTTAAGGCGAACCGGCGTCGCCTCGCGCAACTCAGTCGCTCGCTTGCGTATCACGGGCAGCCCCCCCAAAGCACGCACCGGATGCTCCAGGCAAACATCAGCATTAATCCGGTGAGGACGGCAACTCCCGCTAAACTTGGCCGCAGGGGCCATCCAAGGTTAGAGAAAGTGACCCAGTGGAATTTGATACAATAACCCCAGGGGGTGAGCTGCATGGCGCCGGTCCGGATTTTGGCATAGCGTCCCTGATTGGTCTTAACCGCAAGCACCACACCCTCGGGAATCCCGTTAAAGCCAAAATCGGGCCACGGCGTATTGGAGTATTGCTGCGCTTTCAACGTGTCGAGTGACACCGAATCGAAGTCCGGCTTACCAAGAACCGCGAGTAAGGCTCCGTTTACCGGCACGAAGCCGCAGTCCCCGGAAAACCAGAGGTCTGCGTCGGGTGGAACGGTATTTCCGTCGGGCGGATCACTTCCAAATAATACGACCCCACCATCGAAGTCGAACCCCTGCCACACGATAACTCCGTTGTCTCCTTCAGAATAAATACCAGAAAGAAAATTTGCCCCGCTCATCTTTGTAACCCTCCTCGTTTACCGGGCTCCCAACGAAGCTCTCTCCGCGACCGCTGCCGGTCTCCTAGGCAGTTTCGCCGTGGCGTTTCAGCGCAGCGCAACACTAAGCAACCGAGCCAATCGCGCGCCAGCCAACGCCACCTGCTGTTGCGCGACGCGATGGGCGTCCGCCTGATAGGCGTCGGTCAGCGCGAAAGGTCCCGCGCCGTCGCCGATCGGCCCGGTATAGACGAACTGCTCCGCCAATCGCTCGCTTTCGCTCACCCATTTCGCAGGGTCGTCGATGGTGGCCGCTGTTGCGTCGGGGGCGGGCAGGGTGGCTGCAAGAGTGTCGGCGTCTGATGGCCCGCCCCGATCCCCCAAAAGCCCATCCCAATAGGCGTGCAGCTTGGCCCCACAGGTGAAGGCGAGGCAGATGGTTTCGTTGTTGCCGCCCCGATCGCCTTTCGGGAGCGCGCGAGAGAAGCGCGTCGTGGCGTGCAATGGCTGGTGGACATCGCCTACCAGGTGGAGAAGCCAGACGAGATCGTAGGACTTCACGTCATCGTTTACATCGGAGGCGAGCGCTTTGCGAAAGGCTTCAATTTGCGTCAGCGCATTCGGCGCCTGAGGGGATTGGGCGGGCGTTCCATCCGGCGAGAAAGGCATGTCGACGAAATGCCAATAATCGTGGACCTTGTGGTCAGCGTAACCGATGTTCGCGGCGGCCTCTTCGCCATCATGGGCGACCGAGCCGCGTTCGTAATCGTCGCGCCGCTTTATGTCGTCGGCCCAGGTCGCCGCATGAATAAAGGCGACGCGGTCCTGCTGGTCGGCCGGCAGGCCGCGCACCCAAATGTCGAAATCTGGGTTGAGCCGTAACAGCGAGGCGACGCGCGCCCGCGCCGAGGGCGTAAGCTGCTGATAGGCGACCGCGGCGACGGTCATATGGCCCATATCCCACCAGGCGCTGGCGGAGGGTGAGAGAAATAGGAACGAGAGGGCCGTGGCCGCTCCGAGCAATCTTTTCATTATATCCCCTCCTTAGAAAAGCCCGCTGCGGGAAGCTCCGCCTTGCCGCTCAGCAGACGCCGATCAACTCGCAGAGTTTGCTGACAATTATCTCGACAGAACCAGCGGCGGCAGCCACGAGGGCGGCGACAACTGCCAAGGCCACTTGGCTGCTCACGCTGAGGAGCGCCGCTACCGCGACGACCGGCGCCGAGGTCGTTGTGAGTAAGGCGACGGCGCCCACTCCGATAGCGGCGACGCCCACCGCAGCGACATAGCAGGCGATTTGACATGCCGTGCAAACCCAAAACGGCACGCTATCCAGCGATTGTCCGGCGGCGATGGCGGCGTGCAGTGCCTGCACTCCGCTGTGTGAGCGATAGAATCTATCGAAATCTGCAACGTATTCATTGGGAATCGCATATCCAGCTGCGTCGAAGACGGAGGCTGGCGCTGCGAGCAGCAGTTGGAAGTAGTTAGAGTCGGCGTGGGCGGCGTTGAAAACGGTCTTCACAACCGAGACCGGAGCAGGAGGTTCGACGCCGGTGGCTTCGTTGATGGCCGTCTCTTTTCCATTGACGGTCCAAAACGCCGCTTGCATCGTCCAATATTCGTCGAGTTTCACTTTTCCGTCGTTCTCGCTCCAGGAATAGATTGGCTGGTTGTCCTGGGCGGCATTGCTGTTGATGCTCAGAAAGATCGGGTGAACGGGATCGAACATGCCGAGCGCCGCGTAGGGCCCGTTTTGATAATCTTGCCACGCTAGCCGCCACAATTGTTGGGCGATCTGAGACCCGTAGGGGGCGACAGTAACAGCCGTGTTCGGGCCATTGTACTGCAAAGCCAAGCGCGGACCGTGATTTGGGGATGGGATTGTGAAAGCCAACCCAATCCAAGATCGGTCGTTCTGCGTCACAGTGAGCGCTTCCCGCCGCCAGAGTTGGGTGGAGGACCACTTCGGGTCGTTTGCCCTCTGGAGCACCGCGCTATAGACGCCATCATTGTTGTGGGAACCCAACGTGACCGCGGCCGGCGCCCCGTCGCCGTACTTCACTCTGCTAACCAGTTTTATGAGATCAGCCATTGGAAACCCCTCGTTTGAAAATCGAGGGACCGTAGTGTGTCGCACGGGCGCCAGTCAACGGCTGCGTAGCAATCCCATGTCCAGACAGATTCAGATATAGGCGATGATTACGGCCACTTTAATCGGCCACTGACGCTTTACCCTAAGCCTTCAGGCTTCAAAGGGCCGTCTTCGAAAAAGAAAGTCTGCCGCTGGCGGAACATGCCTCGACGCGCACCCCTGCCGCTCGTTGACCGGCGGGGCAAAGTCTAGCGTGGTGATTTGAGCTGAAACCTAAGCGGCTTGCGGATAATCCCTCGTCGCAAGCCCGTGCGGCCCGACCAAGAATTCACTGGCCGGGCCGCCTAGGGCTCTGACTGCCAGAAAGGTGCATTTTATGTCTTGCTCACTGACAAGCCGAGTTAATGCTTCCCTTTCTAGGCAGGGCATCCTGAGCGGTTACTCTAATTTGCTGCGATCGACCGGCCTTCATTGGCCGGCTCTGCCGTTCGCAATTTCCTCTGGCGGCTGCCAGATTATTTTTGACGCCACGCTGGCGTTATTGCTGTTACTCGCCTTTGTAGGTCCCCGATGGTCTGCGACCGCCTTTTCAGCAATCTGCCACTCTTCATCGCTCCAGTTTTTAGACGCTGTTTGCGCCGAGGGCGAACCCACGGAAGGGATCATCGCTGTGATACCTTCCTTTAGCTTCTGGCCAAGCGTTTCTTCGGAACCTCGCGCTGATCCATAGGCGTTGGGTGGGACTTGCTTGAGTTGAGACAGGAAATTCTCATTCCAAGGCGTCTCTGCTGAAATGTTCTGGGCGATTGCAAGGTCTGCCTCGGGGAGGCTTGCGACACGACGGTAATTTATCGAGTTCGCCGCGTAGCCTAAAACCACCAGCGCCGCCAATATTGCGGAAGCCCCGACGACGTGTCGATTGATGGTTGATGGCAGCTTCATCATAACTCGCTCCTGATTTGGCAGGGAGGTATGGAGTAAGGGCCTTCGGCCCAACCGATGCGCCTATAGGTAGCGTCAACTAGGTGATTTCCAGTCTTGCCAGGGAAGATGGAAAACAGGCTGAAGCTTTCGGGGTTGCTTGCCTGAGAAGCAATGACCTTCGCAGAGGTGGAGAGGAAAATGGCTGCACTGACGGAACTTGCAAAATTGGACGGCGTCGTCCTCGCATTTGAGTTCGCCCCGGACGGCCGCCTGCTTGATCACGAAGCGACCGCCGAGACGCCGCCCGGGATGACTGAGATGGCTGCGGCTGCACAGTTTTGTGCGTCGGTAACGACCAACTTCAACGCGCTTGCCGAAGCATTCTCCAAACTGAGCGGCATGCAATGGATACCCCAACAGGGGTGGGCGTATTCCGGGGGTGAGTATACGATAGCCATCGGCTGCAACGGCTATCGCGGGGTTTTCATCAAGACCGAAAAGGCCGACTTCAACCAACTGTTTGAACTGCTGGTTGCCAGCAAATAGCTGGCTTGCGATGAGCGCAGCGCGGGCTATGGATGGCGCAGCCGCGCGGATAGGTCCGTCCCGGCGATCGGCGCGCCATAGCGTCGATGAGGGGGCGGCGTTAATATCGCCCCCATGTGCGGACGGTTCACACAATCCTACACATGGGCGGAGGTCGAGCGCTTCCTGAGCGTCATCGGCCCGGCGCGCAATCTACGGCCGCGCTACAACATTGCGCCGACCACTCCAATCGACGTCCTACGGCTTGGGGGGGCGGGCCGCGAGCTCGTCTCCATGCGCTGGGGCCTTGTCCCGTCCTGGTGGAAGAAATCGCTCAGCGAACTGCCGGCGACCTTCAACGCCCGCGCCGAGACGCTTGCCGAAAAGCCGATGTTCCGCTCGGCGCTCAAGTCGCGTCGCTGCATCATCCCGGCGTCGGGCTTCTATGAATGGACCGGCAAGCCGGGGGCAAAAACGCCCCACTATTTCTCGGCGCGCGACGGCCGCCCGCTGGCTTTTGCGGGCCTATGGGAGTGCTGGCGCGATCCTGAGACACAGGAGCCCATGGAGTCCGCAACGATTGTCGTGGGGCCCGCAAACGAGTGGATGCGGCCCTTTCATGACCGCATGCCCGTCATTCTCGACTGGTGCGACGCCGGCGCCTGGATGGCGGGAGAGCGCCTTGGGGAGCTTCTTTGTCACCCGCCCGAGAACGCGCTACACGAATGGATCGTATCGTCGCGGGTGAACCGCTCTGGCGTCGGGGACGATGATCCGGCGCTAATCGAACCCTCGCGGGCGGCCTAATTATGCTGCCGCCCAATCCCGCTCGCCCTAGCTTGTGTCTCACGTTCCCGGCTTGCGCGGCCGCTGCCTTTGTCAGTGATCGGCGTGCGCTCCCCAGTGCCCGTGGCCAATCGGCGTCAAAAGCACATGGAAGAGAAGAACGCCGAAGCGGCGCTTCTGCGCATCGTCGAGACTGTCGAAGAGCGGCTTCGCAGCGTCCGCGAGCTTGCTTAGCTCTGCGCCCCGTGAAGTAAGCCCCTGAGAGCGCAGTCGTAGCCCCTCGACGACGTTGTGATGCTCGCGAATGTCTTTCCATTTCCCGCGGAACTCCGCGGCGCGATCCGCGCGAGCTTTCCATACCTCGCGCAAAGCGGTTTCGAGCGCGGGCCATGATTTTTCCTGCGCCGCAGTAAGCTTCAAACCCGATTTTAGCGCTGCTACCCGGGCGTCCAAGAAAGCCGCGCGGTCTTCAGGAGAGAAGCCTTGATCCCCGGCCTGAGCGGGCTGATCGGTTGCGGGTGGGTCGGCAAGGGCGGTCCCTGCCAGACCTGCGGCAGCGAGCATCGCCGCGGACATCGTGGTGAGGAGTCGTTTACGCAAGACGCAGCCTCGATGGTGTAGGAATGGACGGTTAGCCCGATGTATGTCTGCACCTAAGAATGGCAAATTAAGCTTCTGTAACCAGTGACTTGCTCGCTCGAGCGATCAAACAGCGAGGGGCTTGAAGGGCAGCCACGCGGCTCTACCTCAAAAATATCAAGGGCGCGTCATCCGCCCATCCCCATCCCAGGGGATCCGCGCCCAGCCCGGCCCTGAGCGGCCGGGCTTCGTCGCTTTCGAGGAGGTGGAAGCCAATATGGACGAAGCCGCTGGCGTCATTGCAGAAGACAAACAAAGCGAGCCGGAACAGCCCGGCATCACGTTTGAGCAATTGCGAGAGGGCCGCTGCAAGTTTCCGCTAGGGCGCCTTAGCGACCCGCCAGAGCGCTTCTGCGGGGAGCCGGTGGCGATGAGCTCGCCATACTGTGGCGCGTGCAGGCTTACCGTCTACGCGCGGAGCGTGCGACGCCGAGGTAGACTGCGTTCAAAATCCGGAAACGTTGTCGAAAAGCCCAGACCACGGGTGACCGTCTAGTTTCGGCTGCCCTCGATTCGCCCCCCAAGCCCCCGAGGGCGCAGGTCCTCGGTAGCCCACCGGCGCCGAGGGCCTGCTTTCTAAGTTTCAAGAGCGCGAGCCGCGCTCAGGCCACTGGCGCAGTGGATGGCGCTGATCCCAGACTACGCATGCTAGCGAGGTCCTTTGCAGGGCCGGTGTAGGCGGAGGCCGCGGCAAGAGTTTCACTGCCTAGCGCAGCTTTCGTAGTTGACGAAATGCGCAATTACGCCATGTCCGCCCAATTGCCGGTTCGTCGGCAACGGAGGAAGACGCCCATGACGTATCTCATGCTCCGAGCGACCCTTGCTGGCGCAGCGCTGTTCTCTGGCGCACTACTCGCTCAAGCTCAGTCAGTCCCACCGATCGATGCTCCTGCTCAGATGGCGCCAGCCCCCGATGACCAAGGAGGCCCCGCCGATCTCCCAACTACGCCAGGCGTGCCCGAGCCCGACGACGACTCGGATGGTGGCTGATACAGAAGCGGGTTTCTGCAACTGCAGGCTATACAGAAGGGTGATCACCTGCTCGCGCAGCTAGCGGGCTCTGATGCGCATCTAAACAAAGCCCGCCCCTATAGAAGCCGTCGAGGCGCTGCGTCGATGCGCCAGGTGGGGGCAATGCAGCGGGCGGCTCGGCGCGGGAGCCGAAGGGCTTGTCCCAGAAACCGAGCCGCCTTACCCGGTTGGCAGATGACGGCCGGGCGACCTTGTTTTACACCGCCATCAACCGCCCGCAATTGGGGGGAATACTCAGCAAGCACTCGAGCAGCGCGCCGCTTGGTCAAGCGCGACCGTGAGTTACCAAATACGTAGATTTACGAAATTGAAAAATAGCCCCGAGGTGCGGCAATCTGTCGCAGAGCGAGAAGAGTGAGGGCGAAAAATGTTGAGTGTTCAGGGTATTAGCGCCATCCCAGGCCTGCCCGCCAGTGAGTTAGTCCTAGGGTTAGGGTCGTCGCCCGCCAAGCCCCGAGTGTTGCTCTCGTCCTACCTGCTCAACCTCTGGCGCGGACCTGAAGCTGTGCGCGACATGATCGTAGCTGACTTCTGCTCAGCGACCGATATGGGGGCGTCAGCGCACGCGGCTGACTTGTTGGCGGTTCTGCGTCAGTTCCTCGACGATTTCCCCGAAGCGCGTGTTTTTTCGTGCGCCTGCCATCAGCTGGGGTGAGAGCCTGTCTACGTACTTCGCAACATAGGCCGCGCCACCTACTTTGAGCGCCTATGCTGGCATTGTCCGCCAAACGCCGCCAAGCCCTGCATGAACCCTGCCGAATTCGAGAGCAGCGTAGGACCTCACGTTCAGCCGCCCGCGACCGCCATGGCGAGGCCACCCATCGTCGCGACAACGATCGACAGCAGCACTGCGTTCGCGATTTGCGCACGGATGAACATGCCCGAGAAATTAACGCCCTGCCTTGGTCATCACAATTAGCAGAAACCGAGCGGTGGATTGTCGCACGGAGGCGACGCTACAGGATTGCGGACCTACGCCTTTGACCAGAGAAACCTTGGAATTCTCGCCACGTTTGCCGCAGGTGAGGGTCATCTAGCGGTATCGTGGGATGTTTTTGGGCAAAGCGATCGTCAAACGCTCTGCGAAAATGGCGGTCTTTGCCAATTGCCGGGTCAACGCGGCGGGCTCGGTTTGGAGCAAGCCCGGTGTTGCAGTCACCTCCCAAAAATGGGAGGTTGACGAGAACGCGCCCAAATGACGCAAAACGCGGCGATAGCCTGCCTTACTTGCTGACGTATTTCGAAATTCCGGGCCAGAACCAGGCGATCGTCACTGTCCCGGCAATTCCAAGCAGCCACCAGAAGAGCTTTTCCCCGCCCTGGCGGGCGCCGATGCGCATGGCGCGCAAAAACTCCATATCCTTGCGCGTCTCGGCGCGCTCTTCGATGTCGTTGCAGTCGATCCCGAAGGTGCGCTCGATTTTTTCGGCCACAACCGCCCGCGTATCCGCCATAGCCTCGCGGACAGCCTCCTTGATCTCCTCTTTCGTGAGCTCCGCCATCGCTATCCCCAATGCTTCCTGATTCCGACGAGCAAGGCCCCGCCGATGACGATCGCTAACGCGACAAAGATCGCCGTCTGAGCTTCGGCGGGCGCCATGGTCACCGCGCCCCGAAGTCGCGCCGCACGTCTCCGTAGAAGGCGGCGTCGCCGGCAAGGCGGCGATTGGCTTCCTCGGCCGCGGCGCGGTTCTCGAGCGCGAAGACGTCGAGCCGCTTTCCTGCCGTCGCCACGGGAAGCGCGACCCCCGCGCCGAAATTAGCGGGCGGCTCCGGCAGGCGCTCCCGCTCCATGACCGGCTGCGTCGAAGTCGCGCACCCGGCGAGCAAGAGCGTCGTCAACGACACAAGGGCGAGCCGCCTCCGCAGGGATAGCGGCGCGGATGGGAGCGGCGTTCTCGGCAGGCTTTGCGACATGGGCAGGCTCCGATTTGAGGCGATCGATGATCTGTTGCTGTGCGCTCGCGGCGGCGGCGTATTCCTCGGCGCGCTGTGTCGCCGCGGCGGCGATCTCGCGGGTCGCCGCTTTCTCGCGGGCGAGCTCGGCTTGGTGTGCGGCCGCAAGCGCGGCGCGCTCGGCCGCCTCTCGCGTAGCGCATGCTTGCGACGCGTGATGATGACCGACGCCATAGGCAACGGCGGCGGCGAGGATGATCTGCCCCAGGCGCGAGGTCACAAAGGACGAGGCGGCCGAGGCGATGGGCTGGAGGGCGGAAAGGGCTGCGAAGATGGGCATGGGCGGCTCCGGGGCGGCGCTGATCAACGGGAGGGATTGACGCCGCTACGCGCGTCATCCACACGCGCGGCCTCAGCCTGTGATGCGCCGCGCCAAATCTGCCAGAGCGCCACGATGACGAGGATCGCGCCGGCGACGATCGCCAGCGCTTTCCAATGGCCCTCGGCCCAGGCCAGCGCGGCCGAGCCGCTCTGCACGGCGCCCGTCACGGAATCGGCCGCGTCCGACATCTGCCCGGCAATGCTGTTGACTGTCGAAGTGGTAGCGGTAACGGCGGCGACGCCTGTCGTGAGGTTCGCGAGGCCAACCTTGACGCGATCCGTCCCAGCGATGGTGCGTGAGCCGGTCGCGCGCAGATCGCGCGCCGTTACTTTCCTCGGGGCTTCTTCGACGCCCGACACGCGCGAGACTTGAGTCTCGGCGCTAAGCAGCCGCACGGTCTTATCGTAGGCCGTCTCGCGCTCGGGAAGACCGTTCTTCCCGCCATTGATGTGCAGGGTCTGCCGGGTCACATCGCCGGAGTCGGCATAGGGCTGGACGCCGAGCAACTTGTAGAGGGCGCACGCGTATTCGAGCGCATAGGCCGGATCGGTCAGCCGCTCCGCGGCAACCTCCGCCGACACGCCGAACAGCTTGCCCAGCGCGGTGACGTTTTTGCGGCCCGTCTCGTTCCACACGCCCTTGCCGCGGAACGTCCAGCCGTCATCCGTTCCCGGCCGATTGCCCATGCGATCGCCATAGACCTTGATCGCCAAGGCATGCGGATTGTGAGCAAAAGGCGCGGCGCTCGCGACGGTCGGGAAGCGCTTGGGCCAGACTTCATGGAGGCGCTCGGCTGTGTAATCGAGATCTTCGTCGAGCCGCTGAAAATATCCGCGTCTGTTTCCAGTCTCGACAGCGGCATGCGCAATGATGCAGGCCTGCCGGCGCACGGTCGTAATGCCATAGCGCGGAAAGACATCGTCGGCATGATCGGCGATCATCGCAATGATATCGTCACGCCCATGCGGCGCCAGCGCGCGGAGAACGCGTGTCCAGTTGGTCATTGGTGCTTCCTCGGGATTTTGTGCAAAAAAATGCACGAAAGTCAGATCGAAGGCGCGCGGATCGCGATAACGCCGCGAAGCGAACGGCCGCAGCGATTCTCGACCCGCCCATGCTCGTTGCCGCCGATCCCGCATGTGCGGCCATCGGTCGAGACGAAGACGTGATGCGGCTTGGAGACGATGGCGCCCGGCACAAGGCGCGACGGGCGCCCGAAACGCGCCCAATCCCGCGCGCGAAGGATATGCGGGTTGCGGCCGGTGTAGAGCGCGACCCACTCGCTCATTGCCGCCCCGCACCACGGACCGCGAAAGCCGGTGAAATTTCCGCGCCCGACAAAGCTCTGCGCGACCGACGCGAGCCCGCTGCGATGCATCGCAACCCACGACGCCGAACCGCCAAACAGATCGGAGAGAAAATCGGCACGCGCGGGCGTCGAGGCGATGGCGAGCGCCATCGCCCCCGCGAGGAGGTGCTTTTTCATGGATTGCCTTCGCGCTATTGAGTGAGCTGGAAGCGGCGGGGATCGCCCGTTACAGCGAGTGTGTGGCCCAGTCGACCGCGAAAGAGAGCTGCTTGCCGCCTCTCTCGCTACTTCACGACGTCGACAGTTTCTTTCGGGCGCCCATTCGGCCAGAAGTGACGTGGCGCGCATGTTTCACAGAGCGTCGCCCTGCAATCCAGGCACCTGATTTCACCCCCGTAGGCGATCGCGCTTTTGCATTCGATGCACTCAAACGCCTGCGCCTCGCGATAGGCGCTTATGGCCTCGGAAACCAGATTCCAGTCTCTTTTCCGATAGCCGCTTTCGGGTGGCTTCTCGCCAATTTTCTCGAAAGCCGTTTCGAGCGCGGCGCGCGTGTCGCGCCAATCGCCGAAGAGCATCTTTTTCGCCCTACGAAGTCGGCCAGGTCGCCGCGTCGATCTGCGCGAGCGTTGTGATGGCTCCGGAGTTGATCTGCTCGATCAGGCTCTGTGCGGCGCCAAAGACTTTGTCAGACCACGTTCCAACCGGCACGGCGAGCGCGACGCATTGAGCGCCAGTGAGCGTGTATTTATTCCAGCCGTTATCGAACCAATCTCGCTTTTCCGTGAGGCCACGAGCGACCTGATCGAGGCCCCACGCGCAGAAGCCGTTCAGATCGTGCCGAGTTTGCGGAAGCCCGTCGCAATGGATGCTAATCGTTGGATGGCCGCTCGCGGCGACGTTGACGACGATGCCCGCGACGAGGATTTTGTCTCTGGCGGCTGTAGTGTACGCAATGAGGTTGGCTTTGGTCGGACCAGGGGCCGGAGACGGCGTGTTCCCAGCCTCAAGCCATGTTTGATAGACCTGCCAGTCGTAGTTGCTTTGATCGTCAGGAATTACAACTCCATCTCCTCGCCTAACATAGTTTGAATTGTCAATAACGGTATAATTCATCATCATATCTCCGCCGAGAGTTCGACCACGCCGGATGCATAACTACTGCCAACATAGCATTGCTGCATCGTCCCAACTGGCTGACCCGTGACATTTAGAGCAAATGTTAACATATTCCCAAGATACCCATAAAACATCCCAAAAGATGCATCTACATTATTGATAGTCATTCCAGAGAACTGCCTTACTGAAGGCGTAGCCCGCATTGCGGCAGGCAAGAAAAATACCGCAACGCAACTTGCGCCTGAGTCTATATAAGCAAAGAACAATCTCGCGTAGGTTCCACCTTTCCAAATATAAAAATATCGGTAGCACATGGATTCTTCTGTTCCTGGCGGTCTCCGCTCAAAAATCGTCGCATACGCCCCCGGCTCAAACTGCGGCAGCAGCAGCGTCCCTATCGAAAACTCGACATTCGTCTGCGTGTTCGCCGCGATGCCGAGAACCGTCTGCGGACAGGTCGCGTAAGAGCCGGTTCCCGTATAACCCGTTCCTTGCCACACGCGCGCTTGCGCCGTCCCTTGGTGCGACAGCGTGTAAGTCCCGCCTTCGATCATCGACGATTCGATCGGCAAGATCAGCGATCCCGCCGTGATCGTGATCGCAGTGTCGATGCCGCTCTGCGCGAAAGTGTAAGTGCAACCGCTCGCGCCCGCCTTTACGCCGTCGAGACCATAGGCGCCGGCAGCGAGCGTCACCGTTCCCGAAACGGCGCGCTGATTGATAGAGAAATTGCCGTTACGCAGGCGATTGCGGAAGCCGGCTAGCGTTCCATCGCCCATACCCTGCGGGAAGGACGGCTTGCCCGTAGTTTTGTCGACGTTCAGCCATTCCTTCCACGCTGAACCGTCCGGACTCACCTTGCCGTGGAAATTGTCATCGCCGAGAAGCCCGAGCTGCGCATGCGCGGCAAAGCTCGTCTCATAGATCGTCGCGGCGTCATTCGCGCTCGCAACCTTGTTGAGGTAATGGCGCATGCTGTCTGTTGGCGCGTTGAAGAGCGCCTGCGGAGCCCTCAC
Organism: Methylocystis sp. MJC1; assembly: GCF_026427715.1. Taxonomy (NCBI): domain Bacteria; kingdom Pseudomonadati; phylum Pseudomonadota; class Alphaproteobacteria; order Hyphomicrobiales; family Methylocystaceae; genus Methylocystis; species Methylocystis sp. MJC1. The sequence goes on from NZ_CP107558.1 coordinate 540,822, forward strand.
CGACAGCGGATTGCTCGGGTCGGGCGGCGTCCCAATGCCAACAGCCGATGCAAAGACGTTTTGCTCGCCCTGCCAGACGGTCCATTTGCTTACGCCGTCGCTCTCGAGCGCGATCGCCGCATAGGCGGCGTTGAGGGTGGCGCTCGTTGCGCCGGAAACCGTGTCGGAGCCGTTCCGATTGACGGCGATATAATTCGCCCCCGAACAGGCGCCGCTTTCGTCGATTACCCACAGCGGAACGCCGGTCGGGAACGCGCTCGCCGCCGGCAATTGCACTGCGCGCGCGGCCGTGAGCGACGTGAAGGCGATGATCCGATCCGTCGCTGTCGCGGTGTAATTCGCGTCCGCAACGGCCGTGCGCGCCGCCGTCACGACCTCCGACAGCTTCGCCATCGGCGTGCCGCCTGCCGTCTCGCCATCCTGCAGATGCAGGCGCTTCGTGTCCGTGTTGTAGATCGCCTCGCCCTGCGGGCCCGTATAGGCCGCCACGTTGGCGTTCGTGTCGCGGCGAAGCTGAACCTGCGATGCCGATCCTGTCATTACGTCAGCGCTCCTAGATCGACGACGCGGCCGAACGGACAGCCGGTCACCGTTCCCCAATCTTCCTGGTTCGCGACGACGTCGGTCGCCGCGCCCCAATCCTCGTTTTGATGCAGTTGCAGCCCCTGCCAGACGGGCGTGATCGCGCCGTTGCCGGTGGGCGTGTAGGTGTAGACGGTCAGAGTCGAAACATCCTGCCAGCCAGAGCCGAAGACATTGAAGCTCTGGAATTTCAGATAAAGCGTCTTGCCGATGTAATTGGGCGGCAAGGCAAACGCCGCGACCGCCCCGTCGAGGCGCGCAAATGCAGCGCCGCTCGCATGCGCCAGCGGGCAGGAATTGAAGAGCCCGCGCGCCAGCCCGGTGAGATTATATTTGTTCGCCGCGGTGAGCGTCGCGGTTTCGAATCCGAGCAATTCGCCGTCGACAAGGCAAAGCGTTTGCCCGGCTTGCGCCGCCGCCTGCGTCGAATTATCGAGCGTCCCGCCGCTTTCCGAAAGGTCGACCGCGAGCGTGTTCGTCGTGTCCCACCCGGTCGCGCTCGCCAGCGGCGCCGTCAGGAAGCCCTGGCGGATCGGGTTCCGGATCGTCGCGATCTGCTGATAGGAAATATTGTCGAGCGATGCATAGACGTTGCATCCGCCCCAGTTCGGATCGGCCGCGCCATTCACGCTCGCCGAGGCCCCGAGCCAGAGTTGCGGCGTATTGTTCGTGAGCGACGGCGGCGGTTCGAAGATCAGCGGCGCATTGACCGGGCCCGCCTGCAGCGCCTGATTCAGCGACCCGCCACCCGATCCGGAGACGGCGTAGGTCTCTGCCGTGGAAACGCCCTGCGCCAACTCTTCGGCGATGATCGTTAGCGCGCCCTCTTCGTCCTCTTCGATATCGATAATGCGGACGGGATATTTCGAGAGGCCGAGATTGACGTCCGTGAGGGTGACGACGTCCATCGGGTCGAGGCGGCAATATTCCCACGACAGTTTGAAAGTGAACTGCTGACGGATGTAAATCTGCCGCTGCAACAAGGTCTGCGCGACGGTCTGGGCAACGGCGAGATCGCAAATTTCGTGCGCAGTGATAGAGCTTCCGACCAGCAATCCAAATTGTTCGATCGCCGCCTGATCATGCACGGAGACCGGCGTCGCCTGATATTGCGGCTGACCCTGGCCCGCCGTGACGCCGGCGCGGTTCAAAACCTCCAGCCATTGAAAATTCGGGATCGTGAAAGGGTCGAGGCGCTGAACCGTGACTGGATCGTCGCCCGCGGTATAGAGGAAGTCGTGATCGTCGAGGTCGTAAACCGGCGTCACAGGCGCGATCCAGGTCACGCCATTGACAGTCAGATTTTGATCTCCATACGGAACGAAGCGCAGCCGATCGCCGGACCAGACCGCCCCCGTGATCAGCAGCTGCGCCCAGCGCTGCAGAATGCTCGCGCCGCTCTCTTGCTGATTGACCAGCGGCGAGAAGCAAATGCCGGTCGCCTTGCAAAAGGTCTGCAGCGAGGAATCGCTGCTCGAGCCGAAGAGGCTGGTCGCGTCGATATTGGCGCCTGGGAATTTGCAACCATATTGCGGGTTGGTCAGGAAATCGGCGATGACCGGCGCCGGATCGGCGTCGACCCCATTGGCGCCCGTGCCGTAAAAGAAGCCTTTGACCTCGAAATTCAGATTGCCGATCGTCGCATTCGTGCCGAGGTCGTAGTTATTCGCGGCGATATAGGCCGTCCCGGAATAATTGAGATTTTCCTGCGGATAGGCTGCCGCAAGATAGCCCCACCCAGCCTGCCCTTGTGCGCCATTGAACAGCGAGAGATGCAGGATCGCCAGCGGGTCCGTGTTTATCGGCTTGCCGAAGGCATTGAATACCGTCGGTGTTTTATATCGATAGGAGATATTGCCGGATTTGCCTGCGTCGGCGCTGTTGAACGTATAGACGCCTGCCGCGACGGAATATTGGCCCGGCCCGGGCGCGCCTGCGACCTGGACCAGCAAAATGCCGGTCGAATTATATTTGACCGAAACATTTTGGACGAAAGACGCCGCCTGGCGAACGGTTATTTGATAGGGCGACACGGCCGGAACGACCCAGTTCTCAGCCGTTTGAGTTGTCGCCCCATAGATTGAATTGTCTTTCCAGACCTGCCCGATCCCCTGAACCGGCCCCTCGCAAAGGCCCATCATCAGGTCGCAGAAATACTCCCAGCTCGAGATGGTGTATTGGGTATGTGTGTGCCCAAACCATCCGCTCACGCCGCTATTCGCGACTTGCTGCGGCTGCAGGTTCGGGATGAAATGAAAGCCGTTATAAAAGATCAAGTTCGGCGCGAGCTTGTTCATCCCGTAGCAGATCGCGACCGGGATCGCGTTGCTCGACGTTTGGATTTGCAGCCCCGAATATTGGGGCAGCGGCATCGCCGATTGCTGCGACTTGGCGGAGGCTCCGCGAAGAAAGCTCATGCTGCGGCGCGCCCGATCACGTCAAAGAAGCGCACAGCGCGGCGCGGATCGGCCATTTCGGCGTTGGAGCCCACATCTTCTTCCAAAACGATCCTTGCCGGGCAGGACGCATGGACGATCGTCAGCGGCGCGGGCCGTGTGACGATACCGCCATGGCTGTAGCAGCGCCCGACGCGAAACAGCGCCACGTCGCCGGGTTGTGGCGTCTCAGCCTCAACCGACCGCGCAAGCAGCGCGTCGAGATAGCGCTCTTCGTCGCGATGCAGATGCCAGTCCGGCGTGTAGGGCGCCGGGCGAAAGGGCTCGACGACCCCGAGATCGGCGAAGACGCGGAGGATCAGAAATCCGCAATCCACGCCAACGCCTTTCAAGTCGGCGCCGTGGTGGAAGGGCGTCCCGATCCACGTCCGCGACTCGGCTATGACCTTTTGGCGGAGATGCATCGTCATCAGAGCGCGCTCTGCGGCGGCGGGATGAAGGGGAAGCCGCGAAACCGGCTGAGATTGTTGAAGACGCCCTTGCAGGTCGCCATCGTGTGATCACAGCCCCAATAGACCGAGAACACGTCGCCGACCGCCGGGACCTCGGGGAGCGGATACATCAGCGTGAGCGACGCGCCGGGCGAGACGGCCTTTATCGTCGCGCGCACGCCGGAATTGACGCCGGTCGAGAAAACAAGCGACCCCTGCACATGCTGCGCGAGCGCGCCGGTGAAATTGATGACGGCCGCCGTCGATCCGGAGCCGGCCGCGCCCTGCGTTCCGAAGGCCGATCGCGCCAGGTTGCAGTTTTCATCATAGAGCGTGTTGAGGCACATCGGCGAATAGACATTGCGCGGCATTTGCTGGTCGAGATGGACCAGCATCGTCGCCACACTGATCTCTGCCTGCGTGCGGCCGACCTGGTCCACGGTCGAGAGACGCCCGAGAAACATCCTTATGCCGCCGGCGAGATTGCCGCCGACGAAATCGGAGAAGAAGACGCGGTCGCGCGCGATGACGCAGCCGTCGAAAGCGCCGTCGCGCAGCCCGACCAAAAACTGCGCGCCCGCATTCGAAATGAGATCGCCGGGCCGCGCCGCGATCGTCACATTCTGCCGGTCGACGTTGAAGCCGATCGTGGATTTATATTTGAGCCCCTGGATCAGCGGGCCGTCGCAGCGGAACAGATTGCCCTTGTAGAGGATCGGAACGTCCGCATTCGTGTAAGTGAGCACCGTTCCCGTGGGCATGGAAAAGGTGAAACACTCGGCGAAAGCGAGCGTCGAGTCGAGTGACGTCCGCGCGGAATCGAGCAGCGTGGCGAGTGCGGCGGGGGCAGGTTTCAAGCGAGCACGCTCCTGAACTTGATGCTCTTCCCCTGCCAGAGATGGTTCATGATCTGCGTCAGCTCGATATTGTCGTCCATGAAGCGGCAGACGAACCGGTAGGAAAAGTTTGCGGTCACCGGGACGCCGGCCGCTGGAGCCGCCGCGAAGCTCAACACATTGGGCGCGACGAGCGACCAGCCCGAGGATTGCGCGACGCCGTTGAGATAAACCGCCGAAACGATCGTCACCTTGCCCACATTGTCGAAGGCGCCCCCGATCGCGCGGCGGAATTTGAAGCCGGTCGTTGCGCCGTCGCCGGTTCCGAGGCTCTGTGCGGTCGCGGCGTTGTCGGTCGGGTCGGTATAGAGAAACGTCCCGAACGCGCCCTGGCATTGGATGTAGAGCTCCACGATCGCCTGCAGCGTCTGCGCGCCGAGCCCGGCGTAGAGCGCAGCGTCGGAGCCGAGCCCGTCGAAGCCGATCTCCCATTCCCAGATATTGCCGTAGATCGCGGTCCGGACCTCGCGGCCCGAGTCGTTGCCGCTCGCCACATTGCTTGCCGTGACGGGCCGTTTGACCGGGAAGAGCTGCCCCTTGAGCGAGGGGAAGACGAGGGAGGTCGTCACGTCAGGCGGCGAAAGCGACCGAGCCCCAATCCTTCACGGTCTGGAGCTTCAGAGATTTGAGGTCGAAGAGGTTGTAAGTGAATTGCTCGAGGTCTTCCGTGTCATCCGAGAAACGGCAAATCCACGTGATTGTCGCATCGATCGAGACGATCGCGCCGAGCGCCGGCGCGGTTGAAAGCGTGACAGCCGCCGGGCCGCCGGTCGATTTGCTCCACGCGCCGGAAGCCTGCGCGATCCCATTCACATAGACGGCGGCGATCGCGATCTTGCCCGGCGCCGGCGTCGCCATCTGGCCGAACGGGTAGGAGACGAAGAAGGTCTTCGTGGACCCGTCGCCCGTTCCGATCTGCGCGCCGGTCACGTTCGACAAATTCGGGAAGGCAAACCAGAATGGTTGCGTCTGCCCCTGTTGCTGCTTGAAGAAGCCGAGCAAGGCCTGTAGCTCGCCGGCGCTGTCCGCACGCAGAAACTCATAGGTCAGCTCGATTTCGTAGAGCGGATAGACCATTTTGGCGCGGCGCGAGGATTTGCCAGAGGCGTGATCATGCGTTTGCGTCGCGAATTTGGGCCGCATCACCGCCGACCATGCCAGGCCCGGCAGTGACGGGAAGGTCGCGAGCGCCGGCATGGCAGGAGGACTCGGCTGCGCGGGCGACGCGACCCCCGGGAACTTGCCGTTGAGCCAATGGCTGTTGGCCCAGTTCTTCCCGTCCGCCCAGATGTCGAGGCGCAGCGGAAAGGTCGGGAAAGGCCGCGCGTCCCAGTTCCAGGCGAACATCATGTCGGTCGCCATCATTGGGACGCTTCCGACCGTCCAATTATTCGCCTGCCAATAGGCGTTGAACGCCTGGTGATAATTGATGCACTGCGCATTATCGATCTTGGGCGCCGAGCCGTCCGGCCGCCAGACTGTCCAGAATTGCGTGCCGCCCGCGACCGAGCCGAGATCGAAGAAGAGGTTCGGCTCATTGGTGCATTTGTCGTTACAGGGTGAGCCATATTCCATGTGCATGATGGATTTTGCGTAAGGAACCCATGAGGTCGGGTTGCCGCGCGGAATCCATCCCTGCCCATCGCCATTGTCGTAGACGGCCTTGTGTTGGTTGCTCCACCACCAACGAACCTTCTTGAGCGCGAGCAGCTCTTGCCCGGCCGCATAAGCGTTGCGCGATTGCGTGAGCCGGTCGCCCTGCGGGGCCGTCACGATCTGCAGCGTGCCGTTCGGGTCATAGGCCTTCGACGAATTGTAATCGCCATACCAATAGTTGAACTTCTCGCCGCCTTCGATCTGCGATTGGAGATAGGCGATGCTGTGGATGTCGGGCGCGCCGGCGAGGCCCAGGCCGATCGTGTTTGGGCTGGCGACGGGCCAGGACGAAGGCGGCGTCCCGCGCCAGTTCAGCGCGTCGAGGCCGCCGTCGCCCGTCGTCCAATCCGACAGCGGGAAGTAATTGTCGAAGGAAACGAGATCGATATTCGCCGCCGAATAAAGATCGTCGAGGTGCGGCCAGACGCCGTTGTAGGGTTGGCCGCCATAGGTCCCGCTGTGCGGCGCGCCGGTCCATTGCGACCAGTCCGGCGAATAGGTGATGAGGTTCTGGCGCGCAGCGAGATTTTTCGCCAAGCCGGCGCCGTCGAAGATTATGCGGATATCATTCGCGAGCGTGACGAGGCCTGTGACGAAGGGATAGTTCCAATGGTTCTTTCCCGAACCGTCGACCGTGCCTTGCGGGGTCCAAGTTGAACCGCGGATCATCTCGAGGCCGCGCAGTTCGCCGTTGATGCAGAACAGGTTCACGCCGCCGGCGACGACCGCGAGATTCGCGTAATGCAGGATGAAGCGGCGGAAAGTGAAATCATATTTGCCGTTCGACGGCAGACCGCTGTTGGAATAGTTCACGGTCAGATTGGCTGCGTCGCGCGTGAACATCGCCGTTGTCGCCGTGCCGAGGAAATGCGCGACCGCCGCATCGGCCGCCGTGCTCATATCGCTCGAATAGACGCACATGCCGCGCCAGGGCTGGCCCGTGACGTCCATATTCATCTGGACATAAAGCGCGACCTTGAGCCCGCGCGCCTTGACCGCCTGAATCGCGCGCACCACGCTCTGATCCGAGCATGTTCCGCCATAAGCGGAATTGACGCCATCCGGCCGGCTGATCGGGATCAGGCCGTTGTTGCAATCCGCCAGGGTGAGGCCGGATACGCGCCAATAGCTTGGCGCGAGGCCGGCGTCCGATGTTCCATCCGCTGGAGCGAAGGCGCCAACCTGTGTCCCGAGCCAATAGGTCGTCGACGGGTAGACCTGGCAGGCCGAAGCGTCGAGGCTATTGCCCATCCATTGGATGACCAAGGCTACAAACTGGCAATTCGGCAGATCCGCCTGCAGCTGATCCAGCGCATATTCGAAATCGGTCTTCGTTCCGCCCGGCGCGTAATAGGTGTTGATGGGCAGGAACGCCGACGCGCCGGGCTGGCGCGCGGTATAGGGGACCGTGTCGTATGTGAACTCGCCACTGGACGGTATGACGTTGATGGCGCCGATCCAGGGGAAGCTCATCTCGGATTGAGCGCCCCAATCCCAAGATGGGCGCCGTCGCGCACCATCTTCCCGAGCGCCTTCATGACCTCGCCGCGGTTGGACATGAGCGTGTCGTGGACGCTCTTGCCATCCATCGCCTGGATATTGAGATGCAGGGCGGGCGAGATGTTGAACGTATGGCCGCCCCCGCCATTGTCTCCGCCGGACCCGCCGCCGCTTTCCAGCATGTTGCGAAGCGCCGACGCAGGGCCGGCCGGCATGATCAGCTCGTTTTTGTGGACCAGCGCCAGCTGCGTGCTGGGAAGGTTGTAGGCGCCCGTGTCGAACGCGGCGACGCTCGCCATGCCCGCCACGGTCGCCATGGCCGCGCCCGCCGGCGCAGCGGCGGCCGGGCCCAACACTGGCGCAAGGAAGCCGAACACGCCAGCGAAGGTCTCAGCCGCGCTCGCCATGATGCTTTTGATGATCGAGAGCGCCTTGGCCGCGAGGCCGGCCGCCGCCGCTCCGGCGTCGATCCCCTGTCGCGCCGCCGCGCCGGCCGCCGTCGCCGCGGTCATTGTCGTTTCGCCGGCCTGCGTCAGGATAACGCGGGTCAGCATGGATTTCGCCCAATCCGCAACAACCTGGACGCCCATCTGAATAAAGTGATTGACGACCGTGCGGGCCATATCGCGAACCACGTCGGAAAATTTCTTCGTGCCGTCGATCAGCTCCATGACCGAGCCCGAAAAGCTCGACGCCATCTGGTCGACGAGCTGATGCCAGGGCTGGATCATTTTCTCGACGGACTGTCGATCGATCTTTTCGAGATCGTCGGCGTGTTTCTCTTCGAGCGCCTTGATCTTGTTGTTGATCGCCTGGATTTGCTGCGGCTTCTGATTGTTGAGCGCCAATTCCTTCTGCAACAGGCCGCGCTCGGCGGAATATTCTTCGTCGATCGCGGCGCGGGTCAGGGCGAGCTTTTTGTCTTCCGAAATGAGTTTGAGCTTCGCCTCTTCGTCGTAGAGGCTTTTCTTTTGCTCGAGCCCGCGTCGCAGCTCGGCAATCTCGCCGTCGATTTCCGTGCGGGCTGCGGCGAGCGCGTCGCCGGCGCCTGAGCGGTGTGCTTTCTTCTCAGGCTCCGGATCGCCCGTGACGCGGCCGCCGAAACCGGGCGTTGCCGATGCGGGCTTCTTCGCACCCTCGCCCCACACCGTTTGCAACGTCGCCTTTGTTTGCTCGCCGATCTTCTTGACGGTCGCGCCGAAATCGACCGCATCCGTCTTGAGGTTGGAAAGCGTCTTGCGCGCCGCCGCACCCGGGTCGCCCTCGGCGCCGAGCGTGACGATCGCGCGCCCAAGCTCCTTGACGACCGAGATCGCGCCGCCAGCCAAATCGACGATTCCAGAGAGGGCCGCCTTCGCCGCCGCGAACATCGTCTCGAATCCGGCCGTGACGAGCGCGAGCGCCGTCACAAGGCCCTTAGCCGCCGCCGCGACAGCGTCGAGCACGAGCGACGTCGCGCCGCCTTCGCGCGAAGCATTGGTGAACCCCTCGACGGAGCTGGCGAGGTTCTGGATCAACGAAGCAAGGCCCTGGATCGCGCCGTCGATCGCGGGCTTGAGGCGCTCATAGACGGCGAGGATCGCGCCCTCGACGGCCTGCTTGAATTCGCCCCACGCCGCGCTGGCGCTTTCCGTGATGGAGATCGTCCCCGCGATTGCTTCTTTCAGGCTCCCGGAGATCGCCGACCCCGAGCGATCCGCTGCGGCATAGAGCTGGTCGAGAAAGCCGACGCCCTGCTGCATCGTCGGATAGAGCTCTTCGAAATTCTTGCCGAGGAGCTTCTGAAACGCGGCGTAGCGATTGGCCGAGTCGCCGTTTTGGTCATAGGCGACCTGAAGCGTGCGCAGCAGGCCCGCCAGGTCTTTCGATTTGAGTTGGTCCGCGCTGACCCCGAGCGCCGAGGCGGCGGCGAGAATATTCTCGTCGCCTTCCCTGGCCTTTTTCGAGACCTCTTGCAGGCTTTCGGCGAGGTCCTTCACCTCGACGCCGCTTTTCGAGGCAACGGCGCCCAAGCGATTCAGCCCCTCGCCGGAGAGGCCGAACTGCGAGGCCATATGCTCGGCCTCCTTGCCGGCCGAGACGGCGTTGAGCCCGACGAAGGCGGCGGTCGCGGCGGCGACGATGGGAGTAAGCCCCCTCAGCGACGTCGCGATCGCTGTGAGCGTGCCGCCGACGCCCGCGTTGCCCATCGAGAAGATTTCCGCGATGCGGCCCCCTTCCATGGCGAGCGCCCGCATCGGGCTTTGGCCCGCCGCCAATTCATCCGCCAGCGCCTTCGTCACATGCATCAGCTCCATCTGCTGCATGCGGTTGAGGCTAGTCGATTTCGCGTGTTCGTCGAGGGCGCTCTTGCCGTCCTTGATGTCTCCCGTCGTCTTTTTCTGCGAGGCGCTCCATGCGTCGAGCCGCCCGGTCATCGAATTGACCTCGGCGCTCCATTTCGAGAGCGACGCAATCATGGGATCGGCGTCGCTTCTCATCTTTTTGATGGAGGCAGAAAGCGAATTCACCTCGCGCTGAGCCGAGGCAGCCTTTGCAGCCGCCTCCTTGAGCGCGCCGCCGAGATTGTCATTGGCCGTGGCGCCTGCGCTGGCGGCCTCCTTCGCCAGACTGCGCACTTCGGCGTTGAACTGCTGCAGGCGCGCCTTCGCAACGGCGACGGCCGAGTCGAGGCCGGTCGTATCGGCGCCGAAAGAGACTTTGACAGCGCTGTCGCTAGACATGCTCAGCCCTTCTGCCCAGCGAGATGCCGGTTCTTATGCGCGAACACGCGCAGCTCCGCGATAGAGAGGCAGCCCTCCGGCGGCGGCGCGTCATAATCCGGCGGCGGCTTGACGCCGAAGAAGGCGCGCAGCAGCGCATCAGCGGACGGGTAATCCCGCCAATGATCGAAGATCATTTCGACGTCGGCCATGCACATTTCGTCGATCTGCTCATAGGATCGTCCGGCCGCCATGAGGCGGCCGTAGATCACGCGCCAGTTGCGTTCGGAGTTGGCGCTCCCGCGCCTTCCCCCGGCTCAGCCTTCTTGAAGCCGCCGAGCTGGAGGATGGCGTTGAAGGCCGCGATGATTTCGCCGGTTTCGCTCTCGAGGTCATCCAGGACCACGTTGCCGTGATCGCGGCTGAGGGCGATTCCGATGACTGTGAAAGGTATGTCACCCGCCACGCTGTCCGGCGCGGAGACCGCTTTTTCGATTTTGCGGATTTGCGCGATCGTGAGCGGCTTGATCGTGAACTTCTGATCGCCGAAAGCGATCTCGATAGGGTCAGGGCGCATTGAAGCTCCTTAGGAAATTTCCGGAAAGACGAGCTTGCCGACATTGCCGACCGGATCGGCGAAGATCGAAAAGTCGAAGTCCGGCATCTGAAAGTCTTCGAGCTTCGACGCGATCGACATCTTCGGGCAGACGCATTTGTTGAAGCGCGCGACGAAGGGCTTGTTGTTGCGCGAGGTGTAGTAGTCGAGTTGGAATGTCGGCGAGAAACCGAGCAGATGGTTCGTGATCGGCAGGGTCTGGCCCGTCGTGACGGTCGACGTGTAGCTGATCAGGACAGCCGCGCTCGCATCGCCGCTGTAGAAGGTGTAGACGCCAGCCGAGACGGAGTATTGGCCGATCGCGGTCACCGCCGCGACCTTCGTGAGCGGAAGTCCCGTCGCCGCATAAATGACGCCGAGGTCTTGATCGAAGGTGGCGCTGTTCGTGACCGTGACGGTGTATGTCGTGACTGCCGGAACGCTGTGCGCCTCGCCGGAGTTCCACTGGATGCCGCCGCTCTGGAAGGTCTCGCCGAAGAAGACGCTGTTCCAGGCGATCCCCGAAATCGTCGCCGCTTTCGCCTTTCCGGTGATCTTCACCGTGCCGCGCGCCACGTCGAGCGGATATTGGTTCTGGCCGTAAAGCTCTTTGACGTTGCTCGAGAAATCGGTCGAGAATTCGTTGGAGTAGCCGATATTGATCGGCGTCGCGTTCTGGATGTCGGTTCGCGTGACATACAAGATGCCGGGGCCGAATGCGTTGAGCATCGTCGCTTACTCCTTTGCGGCGAGGCGGCGCTTGAGGTCTTCCTTCGCCGCATGAAGAAAATTCCAATTCTCGGTGACGCCGCCGATCGCGGTTCCCGGGAAGGTGGCGTTGAACCAGGCGTCGACGATCGCCGATACGGGCGATGGCGATGGCGTCGGCGCGGGCGCCTCCGCAACTGGCGACGGAGGAATGAGAGACGGCGGAATAGCCGCGCCGAGGTTCGGGACGAGCGGGAGATCGGTTGCGTTTGGCATAGGCTCTTGCGCCGGCTCACGCTCGCGCGCGCCGGTCGCCTCCTTGCTGTTACGGAAATCAGGGGATCAGGATGGAGATCGGAACGACCTGGACAGATTTGCCGCTATTCGCATCCTGACCGACGACGGACTCGCCTTCGATCATTGCCGAAAAGACAAGGCCGCCGAGCGTGCATCTGTTAGTGGCGCGATCGTCGGGAGCGAGCGCCGCTTCGATCGCATCCATGCAATCATTGAGCGGCGCTTCGGGGATGGCGTTCTCATCTTCCATCTCGACGCCAGTGTAAACGAAGGCAATGAAATTCAGCGTGCGCTTCGGCGGCAGGTTCGGAGATGGCCGATCGAATTTCTCCGCCTTTTTGACCAGCATCAGCATCGGTAGCTGGTCGATCGGGACGGATTCGTTCGGATCGCGATTGCGCCGCCCCACGGTCTTGAATGCCCCGCTCGCCGCAAACTTCTGGAGAAGCGCGGAGATGATCTGTTCGCGCGTCGCAGCCATCAGAGCGCGCTATCGACCGCGTTGCGCAGATCGGACAGGATTTGCTTGCGCATTTCTTTGAAGGCTCCGTGGATCGGCTGTTGCGCCTTAAGGATCGCCGGCTTTGTCAACACAGCTTTCGCAAAGACGGTCTTGCCGCCGGCTTGGAAGGCCAGAACCTTGGCGACACTGGGGACGATCTTATGCGGCGGGATCTTCGCGCCATATTCGACCCAGATCGCATAGAAGGAGCGGCGCGACCCCTTCGAGTCGCTACCGGTCGGGTTGGCGCCGACTTCGGCCGTGACGCCGGTCGACCCGGAACGAACCTCGCCGGTGACGCTGGCGCGCAGCGCGCCGGTCCGGACAGGAGTCTTGGCTTTGACGTTGTCGACCAGTTGGCCCTTCAGATCCTCAACCACCCTTTCGAGGTTCGAATGGATCTGTTGATCCATCCTGTCGAGGCGCGGGATCAAATTATCGACGTTCGATTCGATCTTGAACACGCTACTGCACCTCGACGACAGTCAGTTCGATCGCGCCGGCGAGCTGGCGCTTATGCGCATCCACGCCGGTCACGTTGCATTTCGTGCCGTCCATCAGCAGCACGCGGTCGTTCTTCTTCACCGGCAGCGGGAAGTGCGCGTCGGCGAGGTCCTGTGCAACGACGATCACCTTGCGCTGGCTTTGGGTGATGGCGCCGATCTGCGAAGACCCATAGCCGGTTTCCGAGACTTCATTCGTTTCCGGCGCATAGGCCTGAACATTCGCCACCACCGTGGCCGAGAAGGTCACGGTCTTTGGCGCCGTGCCGCTCACGCGCTGCACCGTCACCGTTTCGCCCGTCCGCGCGAGGGCGCGACGATACGCGGCTTGCATGGCGAAATCGACCATCAGCGCGCGCAGCCTGTGATGTTCAAGAGCGAGCTGCTTCCGTAGGCGCCGGCCACGACGACGACGGCGCGGAACCGGTCGCCAAGAATGCCGTCGACGGTCTGTCCGGGCGTGAGCGCCTGGTTTGTCGGGATGATCGGCGTCGTCTTCGGAGTCAGACCGGAGAGATTGAGCATCTCCGCGCCGCCCACCGTGGTGAATTGGACCGCAGCAATGTCGATCCACGAATTTCCCTGGTCGATCGATGTTTGAAGGTAGGCCGTGACGCTCGACCCGCCAGAGCCATAGAGGAACTGCGCCTGGAAAGTTATAGCCTGAACGCCGTCGAGACCTTCGACGAAGTCGCCGATCAGCGTTCCGGGCCCGACAATCTGAAAGGCGACGCCGTTTTGCGTGAGTTGGAAGGGACCGGGTTGGTTCACGATGGCTCCTAAGCGATGACAGGCACGCGATAACGCGCGACAGCGTCGGCGACTTGCACAGGGAGATCGCCGGGGCCGCCGGGGCCTGTTCCCCAGAGATATTGTGCCGAATAGACGCCCTGGACGTTCTCCTCTTTGACGCCGGGATCGCGCATGCGCGAGAAATGACGAAACTTCACGTAGCTGATGCAGGCGTCCTCAAGGTCCGAAGGGACGCTCGCATAGCCAGCTTTGTATTGCACGACGATCTGCCACTCATCCCATGGAATGGGATAGGTGTTGACGTCGTAGCGGGTGAGCTGCGCGAGGTCGTAATTCGCGATGTAATCCGAATTCTCCGCGAGAGCTCTGCTGTTCTCGCTCAACGACGAAATCGAGACGAGCGGCCAACGCGTAAGCTGGATCGGGTCAACGCCGCCCGCCGCGATCCGCATGGGCGGGTCGCGGCGCGGATAGAACTGATCCTGGATCGCCTCGACTGCGAAGACGCGATTGCAAAAATTGGCGATTGCCTTCGACCCGGCGGTGATATAGCGCGCCAGCACCTTGTCGCGGGTCGCGTCGGACGTCTTGAGATCGAGCTCTTCCTTGACCGTCGCGAGCGTTGTCAGATCATGGCTTTTCGCGGCGGTCACGACCGTGGAAACGGTCGTGAACCGCGCGGGCGCGCCGTAATACATCCTTAGGCAGCCGCGGGCGCGGTAAGGGCCGTCGGAGCCAACGCCGTCGTGGCGGCCGCCGGGAGTGTGGCGCTCTGAGATCCGGCGGCATTCGTGCTTTCAAAGAACTGCGCCATCTCTTCGAGGACTGTCTCGTATTTTTTCGTCATGTCCGTCAGATCGGCCTTCGCCTTGGCGAGATCGGCCGAGATGGAATCGTGCGCATCGGCTTTCGCCATCAGATCGGAGAGAAGACTCTGGTGCGCCTCCATTGCGATTCTGAGGCGGGTGATGAGATCCATCGGGTTATCCTTTCAGAGGGGGAATGTCGGGGAGTTGGCGCCCACGGCGGGCGGTTTTTGCTGGAAGCGCTGTAGCGTCCGGCGCCGTCACGAGATCGGCGGCGCGGTCGACCACATTGTCCACTGCGGGTTCGGTTTTATTCGTCGTCTCCGCCGGCAGCAGTGGCTTGACGCCATCGATCGCGACCGCTGCGCCCGCCGCGACAAGCGCATCAGCCTCTGCGCCAGTGACGCGCAGAACCATGCCGGCGCCGAGGAGGGCGCCGATGCGATGGCTGACATCCAGCGCCGGGAAGCCGGGCGGCGGTTCGCGGCGATAATCCATCGTCAGCCGCACGCGCTCGAGTGGCGCAGAAAATGTCGCCGGGTTGATCTCGGCGACAACCTGCTTGCCGTTCGCTGATCCGAGGATAATGACGCTGTTGCTCATGTTAGCGCCGCTTCGTCCGGTAGGTCTGGCGCTCTTCCGCAGCCTGCTGCTGCACGGGCGCCTCAGTCGGAAATGACGGCGGGTTCGGATCGACGTCGCCGGCCTCGACGAGCTGCGCAGCGACAACGTCGGGAACGACGCGCGTGTCGCCGGCGCTATGCGGGCGCATGTCGCGGGTGAAAGTGACAAGCTTCATGTTGCCTCGCAGATTGACCGCGCCGGCGACGCCGGCGCGGCAGGAATTGCCTGTTACGCAGGGGCGCGGTCGCCGCAGGAGAGCGTTGCGACCGTTAACGCCTTCGCTGTGTCGGTGTTCGCCGCCGAAAAAGCGGGCGTGTAATTGAGCCGGACGTAGCGATAAGCGTCGGTCAGATCCTGCGCGTAATTCCACTCGCCGTTGACCGTTCCGCCGCCGCCCGGTCCCGTCGCGACGACGCCGGGCGCGGTCGGGGTCGATAACGTCGACCAGTTCGCTCCGTCCTGCGAATGCTGGACGAGCGGGGACGTGATCGAAAACGTGTTGGCGGCGCCGAGAGTCGCCGACCAGATTAGCGACAGAAGCGCGGAGCCGGCTAGCGCGCCGTTGTTCGGGTCGAGGCGGTCGATCGTCGAGCCTGTGACGGCTGCCGCCGCGCCGGCGGTCTGAGAGACGAAGGCGGAAGCGACGACGTTGCGGACATAGGCCGCGACGTTGCGCAGAAGAACAATCGTGTTCATGTGGGTTTCCCGAGGAGAGGAGGAAGAGTGAGCGCGGCGGCGCGCGCCGCCGCGTCACGGATCACGATCAGCCGATGGCCGGCGCCCAGCGCACGCCCTGAATCACGGCGACGGCCTGATCATGACGGAGCTGGAAGTCGTGCTCCGCGATGGCGCGGATGATCGTCTGGTCGCTTTGGAAGGCGCTGATCGTATTGCCGAGCGAGTCGACATAGGTGCCTTCCTGCGACACGGCGAGCTGCATCTGCATCGAGTCGAGGACGATGGCCTCGCTCATCTCGGCCAAGAAGACGAAGGAGAGGTCCTTGTTCGTCCCTGCCGCATCCCAGTAATTCACCGGGATTTGCGTCGAGGTGAAGAAGGGAGAGTTTAGCCATATCCCCTTGTTCATCTCGTCGCGATAGACGTACACGCCGAGGCTGTTCTGGACGTTATAGAGGTAATTTTTGATCCGCGGATTGAAGAACCACGCGCGCTTGTCAGCCGGCACATTCGCCGCATCGAGACGGTTGATCGCGCCGCCGGCCTCGCTCGCAACGGTCGCGAGAGTATAGGCGGAAGTTGAGGTGATGAAGTTGCCGCCGGTCGAATTGGCCGGATCAGCGCCATTCACGGCCATGACCGAATTCGCGGACTGACTCCAGGCACCCGCCGTGCCGCCATTCTGCGTCACCCATCCATTGGCGAAGGAGAGGAAGCCGCGCGGGCTATCCGCCGTTCCGTCGCCGAGGAGGAAGGCCAGGTCCTCGCGGAGTGCCAGCACCTTCACTAGATCGTCGCGCACGAAGGCGTCGACGGCCGGATCAGCGTAGCGCATCATGTCGTTCGAGACGGGCACAAGAGCTGTCAGCTTCTTGTAGCTCGCGACGATCTGGCGCAGAGACGGCTGCGACGGCGAGATCGTCTTCGTTTCCGAGCCATAGCTCGCGGTCGCCGGAGACGCTTGGCCGGGGAGCGTCATCGTGCCACGTGGCATCGGCATGTTACGCGGGCCGGCGGCGCGAACGACCGCCTTTGCGCGCAGCAGCTCGATGATCTCATTGGCGACGTCCGGCGGGACGATGAAGCCGCCCGCCGAACCGGTCGCGGTGACCAGCGCCTTGGTGACGGGATGGTTTTCGCCGTAGAGATCCTTGGCGGCCGTGCGGGCGTTGTAGATATTGCCGCCGCCGAGTGCGATGGCTTTTGCCACAGCGCCGAAGATGATCGACTTCTCCTTGACGTAGCGGTCAGTCTCGACCGCCGCCGGAACCTTGATCTCTTGGCCCGGGGCCGGCTGAGCGGTCGCGGCGGCAAGGGCCTGAGCGTCCTTCGCGCGCTTGATCTCTCCATCCTTTGCTTCGACCTCTGCTTTCAGTCGGTCATATTCCGGCTGGTCGGCGTCGGAGAAATCCTTCTTCGAGGCGTGGGCCTTGAAAGCGTCATAGGCCTTCTCGCGCTCTGCCTGGAGCTCGTGAATCTTCTTCATTTGTCTTCTCGCGTGATAGGTCGCCTCGGCGCGCGGCGCGGCCGGTCGGCGATCGATGCTTTAGGGGGACGATCGGCGTGTCGCGCGATCAGGCTATGTTCGCGAGCCTCAACAGCTCGATCTCGCGCTCGCGCCATGTCAGCGCTTTCGACGCGCCCGCATCCGTGTCGGATTCGGATTGTTCTTCTTCGCTCTCGTCTTCGGCAGGAGCTTGGGAGATCATCTTGTCGAGCGCCTCATGCGCCGACTTGATCTGTTCCATCGCGCCTTTGATGCACTTCTCATTTTCGTCGGAGAAGCGGCGGCCGGCCTTCGCGCGGAGCGCCGCGGCGCGGAGCAACTTGGCGGCACGCGATGGACCGGCCGCGGCGTAGGATTTCTGCTCTGCCGGCAGAAGGTCGGAGAGGCTGGCGAGCGCTTCGCGCGTTTCCTCTTCGCTCATGGCGATGAAAGCCTCGCCGGCGGAGCGGGCGATCTCGGCGAGGATCTCCGGGAGCGCGCTGTCATCGCCTTCGTAGTCGCGTTCCCATTCGGCGCCGAGCGCGAGGCTCACCAGCTGCTGCACGACATAGGAGAGATTGCCGAGATCATACATGCCCTTGCGGCGTGCGACCACGAACGCCTTGACGCGCCGAGAGAGCCGTGCGGATTTGCCGTCGTCTTTCATCTTCGCCTCGTAATGGTCGATGACCTCACGCGCCTTCTTCGCGACGTCGTCAGGCAAGTCAGCTTGGGGGAGGCGGGACGCGGCGGCGCGAATGCCGCTCGCGACGGCCGTCAAACGCCCGTCGACAACTTTCGCAAAGGGGAGCTCGTAGGAACCCTTCAGGTCTGAGTTGCCCGAGTCGTAGGCAAGAAACCCCTTGCGCGCGAATGCGCTGTCCGGATCGTCGCCGTCTAAATCCGCTTTTTCGAAGATCGACTCGGCCGCTTCCGGGCCGTCCCAATCCGAGTCCTCATCGAGAGGCAGGTTGAGCGAGGCGCCAACCTTCCATTTCTCGGAGTTCGCCTTTTCCAGAGAGCGCGCAATGACGAGCGCCTCTGGATTGGCGGGGACAGAGACGAGGGACAGCTCGAGTAGCGACCAGCTCTTGATGCGATCGCCACCGCCACGGATTGGTTCTGCGTCGGTGGGTTCAAATCCGACCGAGACCGCGTTCAACACGCCCGCCTTTGCGAGAGCGCAATACTCATCCGCTTTCGGACTGGCTCCGGCAGGTGCGAAGTCAATCGTCGCCTCGACGCGGCCGTTTTTGATCTCGACTTGCGCGGTCCCGATCGGGCAATTCGGATCGTGATTGGCGAGAACGACCGGATTGACGCGATATTGCGTGAGGTCGCATCCGTCGGGGACCATCACATCCTTGACGCGGTCCGGCGTCGCCGTGCTGGCGACGACGCGGATTTGACGTGGCCCGAGCGCGTCATCCTTAATCGCCGCGCCGGCGATGAATTTGCGCTTCATTCCTCTCCAGGCTCCTTGTTCCCACTACCCGGCGGACGTCCAGCGCCATCCGGCGCCTTCCCGGTGAGATCGCTGCCGAGCTCGACGGTGTTTGCAGGAACCCTGAGCGTTCCAACTTTCGGCTTCGGCGACATATGCTCGGAAATGCGCCATTCCTCCGGGCTGATCAGGCCAGAATTGGAGGCCAGACGTCCGTTATTGATCCGCGTCGCGACATCGGCGCGCAACAGCGCGGATTCGTCGAAGCTGATTTCCAGACCTTCTTCGTCTAGGTCAAAGGTCCGTTCGAATTTCTGCTCCCAGCGCTCGAGATCGGGCATGATCGTCTCATTGACGTAAGCCTGGTCAGCCTGAGCCTGATTGAGCTTCGAATTCGCGTCAGTCACGCCGACCTTGTGTGGCGGCATGCGAAACCAGCGCGTGACGTCTTCGACCGAGAATTTGCGCTGCGCCAAAAATTCCAGATCTGCAGCGCTGAGCGTCATAGGCTTCCATTCGAGCCCCTCCTCGAGGATCGGAACGGCGCCGGCATTCTGAATGCCAGCAAACATGCTCGACCATTGCGCCTGAAGGCGCTTGGCTGCGGCCTCTGAAAGCTGCTTGGCGATTTGCAGGACGCCGCTCGGGCGCGCGCCGTTCTGCATCCAGCGCGCGGCCTGCTGCTCCTGCGCCATGGCGAGGCCGATCGAGTCACGCGCAAAGCTGAGGCGGCCGGAGCCCGCCGTGACGTTGAACGCCAAGCCGCGCAAATGGAACATATCCTCAGCCGGGATCGCGACAGGCAGATCGCGGAGCGCCGCAATCTGAAACAGGCCGATCCGGTTGGTGTTGTAGTAGATCGACCCGTCCGACGCCTCGAGCACCATGACGGCGTCGGGGTTCACCGGGATAAGTTCTTTTGGCCGGCCGCCACTGTCGCGCAGAATGACTGCATAGGCATTGCCACGCAGCAGGAGGGCGGCCTGCATCTGTTCGACGAATTCGAACCATGTCTGCGCCCGATTGGGCCGCTTGAACAGCTTCGCGACGGGATGATCTTCGACGATGTCGAAACTGCCATCCTTGAGCGGCCGTCGAAGCGTCGGCGCGCAGCGGGCGACGTCTTCGCTGCGGATCGAGACGCAGGCGTAGACGGTCGAAACCGTCATCGCCGTCGCCTGGCTGATCAGGACGCCGGCGGCGGAAGGGATCGCCCCGAGAGTCGGAAGAAAGCCCTGAGCCGGAATGCCGCCGCCGATCGATTTTGTGACGGCTGGCGGCGCCGGGGATTTACGCGAGAACGGCCACATGGATCAGCCGCCGATCCTGAGAACGCGCATTTCCTGTTCTTCGTAGATCGACGGTTGGCGGGCCGCGGAGGGCTCTGGATTCATGCTCATCAGCGCAGCCGCGTCGAAAAGCGCCATGAGCGGATCGATTTTCGCCGTGCCGCTCGCCGCCTTGGTGATGAGAGCGGCGTTTCCCTTGAGTTCGACTTTGGCGTTGGACACGGCCCAGGCAAGGAGGCCGGAGCCGGTATGCCAGAAGCTAGCGTCAGCGAGCTTGCGCTCAAGCGTCTTCATCGGGCCCATCAGCTTATAGCCCTGCGAGACCCCGCAGATTTGGTCATCATCGATCCCGGCTTCCGCCAGGGCGTCGACGATCGCGCCGACCCCGGCCGGGTCGAGGCCGATCGCCGCCTTGTCCGGCAGCAAACCAGCATCCGCGAGACGCCGCACAATGGCGACCAGGCCTTTGACATCCTCGCCGAGCGTTTCGACGATGGTGAGGTCGCCCTCGGTCTCGAAAGTCGTCAGCTCTTGCGAGATGCTCTTGCGCCGTGCGAGCGCCGCGCGAAATGCGAAGGCGTGTCCCCAGGCGAGCCATTCGCGCGTCTCGCGATCGCGGCCGATCACGCCGAGACCGAGAAGATCGTCGAGGCCGCCGCCATCGATGCCGACGACGGCGACGTCGCAGCGCTCGATCAGCGTTTCGAGCGTAAGACCGGGGAGGCCGGCGTCGGCCCAATGATCCGCGCCCACCCAGCGGTCCGAGCGCAGGCCAAGACCGACCTCAATATTCAGATGCTGCGAGGCCCAGCCGATAAGTTCGGCTTCGCCGTCCTGTTTCGCGGTCTGGTAAAGCGCGTAGAGGCGCGGGATTGTGATGGAGCGGCCGAGATTTGGGGTCACCATGGGCCAGAGCGCCGGGTCCTCCCATGGATAAGCGCCGTCGGCGTTCTTCTTGGCGCGCCCGATTTCCTCGGGGAACTCGTAGAGCACTGCAAGTAGAGCATCAGCGCGGCGACCGTCGCGGACATCGCGAGCGCGGGTGAGCTCGCGCTTGAAGACGCCCGCGGGAGGCCGCTCCGATTGCGTAGTGATGAAGGCCAAAAAAGCCTCGGGCTGAGAGATCATGCCGCTGCGCAACTGCCTGATGACGCGATCGGCTTCCGGCGCCGTTCCAATGAGGTGCACTTCGTCGATCAACGCGCCGACCGGCTTCGTGCCGGTGAGGACGTTTGGGTCGAAAGATTTGATCTGCAGAAAGCCGCCGGTTTTCGAGTCCGTGATCTTCTTGATGTGGTTTTGCACATGAAAGCGGCCGGAAAGATAAGGGTCGAGGGCGATGGCGCCGAGAGCCTGATTGAATGATAGCTCGGCGATAAGCTTGGTCGGCGCGACGAAGAGAAACGCGGCATTCGGGCGCTCGTTGAGGATGAGCGCGGCGAGCATCAGCAAGGCGCCGCCGGTCGTCTTGCTGTTCTTCTTGGGCACTAGAGCAAACAGCTCCGGAACCATCCGATGGAGAGTTTGTGGCGAGACCGAACCGAGCAGCGCCGCGGCGATCTCACGGAACCATTGACCGGACGCCGACTCCATCGTCGGATTGTCCTTGACGTCCGCGAGCCGCAAACGATTGAATACAGCGACAGCGCGATCCGCCTGGTCGCGGAAGATCGGCAGGTCCGGGATCAGGGAGCGACCCTCCCGGATGCGCTCGCGCCAATCCGGAACGGCGAAATTCCATGCAGCGGTCAATGCGGTCTGTTCGACGCGCCGAGCAGGCGCTCCCATTCGCTTTTCGCGTCGATCGCAGTTTCCGCCGCGTCGTCATCACCGGCAAGCGGCAGGTCTGCCTGACCGGGCGGTGGCGGCGCTTTCGTCGCGAGCAACGCTTGCGTGATAGCGAAGCGATAGCGAGGATTGAGGCCGAGCCTGTCTTCGAGAGAGGCGAGGCACGCCTCGATATCTTTGCGCATCCGAAACTCCGGCCGGGGCCGGACCAGCTCCTCGACATGCTCCGAAGACGTCTTGTAGCTGTGACCCTCCTTTTCGAGAGTGTCGGTCAGCGAAATCCACTCGGCCATGTATTGGACGTAACGCCCCAGCGCGTTGTAATCGGTCGACTGCAGAAAGCGGATCGAAGCCAGCTCCTCGTGCAACTTCACCCAAAGCGCGCGGGCCACACGATTGACCAACCACTTTGGCGCGCTGCCGCGAGTGCTTTTAGGTTTCCGGGCCATCAGACCATGTGAAAAAAAGTTTTCAGACTTTCAGCGGTCAAAAATCTGCGCGTGAGGGGCAGTCCGATTTCTAGTCGGCACGCCGGGCGCGGATTTAACCCCCACCCCCAACCGACCAACAATCATTGGTGGGTTACCGGGCGCGCCTTGCTGCCTTGGCTTTCGCCGTCTTCCGATTGCTGCATGGGGCGCAAAGGGTCTGGCCGTTGTTTGGGTCGAGCCGCGCGCCGCCGTCCTCGATCTCGACGACATGGTCAGCGATCAGTCGGACGCCGTGCCCATGCGCGCCACACTCGACGCATCGATGGCCATCCCGCTGCTTCACCTCCGCGGCCCAAGCCTTATGGGCGGCAGACTGGTAATGCGCGGCGTTCGCTCCGCCGTCTGACGGGAGCATCCTGACGCGCGACGTAGGCGCCGCCTTGATACGCGGTTTGAGGAGCTTGAGGGCCAAGGGCAAGCTTCGCACTTACGCCCGCTTGCGCTGGCGTAGTTTGACGTCGGGCTCGATCGGACGCTTTCGGCATTGCACCACGAGCGCGACGTGGCCGGCTTCAACAAACAAGGGCGCCGACCCGCCGAATTTAGACGTATCGAGTATCAAGCTGCGACGGTTGTCAACCCTCTCGACAACGCCCTTCCATCCGATCGCAGGCCCTTGCGTCACTTCGACAGTGTCGCCAACAGCTATTTGCATAGCCATGACGGCGGTCCCGAACGAGTCGGATTTCTTGTAGAACTCAATCATTTCGGCCGACACGACAACCGGCCTTTCGCCATCCTTGCAGCGCACGACGCCTGCCGCCAAAGGCATGTGGAAAATTTTCTCACAGAGCCCCTTCGTCATCGCCACGCGGAGGAAGATCAGCGGCCCGAAGCGCGAAACTTTGCGAACCGAAGCAGCGCGCCTCATCACGCCGCCCGCCATGATGCGTCGAGTTGTTCGCACGACCTCCACCAAGTGGAGCACTTCTGCGCTTCCCATGAAGGCCGCTTCCAGCGCGATCGAAAGTTCGAACTCCTTCCCCTCGATTGCTTCAACCACATACCAAGCCGGCTCCTGTTCGGCTTGTTCCCAAAACTTCCGATTGACGTCGTTTGCCCGCGCCGTTTGCGCCATCGCCGCTCGCCCTTCCATTTCATCGCCGAACGCCATCCACGCCACACCGACTAAAGTGTCCCACCTGTCCCACCTTGATCAAACAAAAAATAAAGGTGGGACACGCATAACCGTATGATCTCACGCCGTTTGTCCCACCTGTCCCACCTGTCCCACCTATTTTGCCATTCCGACCGCGCCGGCCCTTTTGTCCGAACCGCCGAAAAAGGTGGGACAGGTGGGACAGGTGGGACGACGCCCCTGAATTCAGTTGCTTACAGTGTCCCACCTCTATGCTGCACATGCGAGAAGGTGGGACAGGTGGGACACTTTCAACTCGCGTCTAGCTCCGCTTCTTCGTCGGGCACGGCTTCGCCCCAAGGAAACGCCTGCTTCAGCGCCGCATCGAAACTGCGCTTGCATTGCCCAAGCGAGGGGAAACGCAGGCACCAAACGCGCCGCGTGACCTGGACGGTCTTCAGTGTCTCTTCGTCCCAGACCTCGACTTCTTCGACGGAGCGCACGCGCTCGACACCCGGCACTAAGCGGCGCAGCGCAATCCCGAACTCAGTCTCGCTCGCCTTGCGCCGAACGCCGATCCTCTCATTTGTGCGGAGGTAATCGTTGAAGAGCGTCGCGGCCGGCACTTTCTCGCGCCAGGCGCCCGCACGATGCGTCTGCGCGCCGTCTTCGAGGCGCTGAAGCCACCAGGCCGCAATCGGATCGAGCGACCGAATTTTCTGCTCCAGTAGCGCAGCGGTTTTCGGAATCACGCGGAGGTTAGGCGCGTCCGGCGCGTCGAGATCGACCTCCAGCAAATCCGCCAACAGCGCCTCTCTCCCGCCATCGTTCAGCTCGGCGTAAAGCTTTGCGAAGCGGCCGTGATCTTCCTTCCAATGCTCCGCCACGTCGAAACAGGCGAAGCGGCGTTCATCCATGCCGGCCGGCACAACCCAGCTTTCATTGGACGAGAAGAGCAGCCGCACATAATTGTCGAGGCGTATCGGATCGACGCCCTTGGCTTCGATCATCTGCTTGGGCGCAGTGACGAGCCCCTTCAGCCGGCCTTCCGCCGCCTTGTCGCCGGCCCAAATGCCCTCATCCACCTGCAGAAGGATGCAAGAGCCCATATGGGCGTTGAACTGGCCGACAAGGTAACGCGGATCGTCGACGAGGAAATAATGCGAAGCGAAGAGCGAGCCGATGACGTCGCCGACGACCGTCTTGCCCGTGCCCATCTTGCCGCGCAGCACGATCGCCGTGCCGATGCGCTCGCGCGGCCTCTGGACGAGATGCGCGAACCAGTGCCAAACCCAGCGATAGATTCGATAGTCGCTATCGCAGATGTTCGCCTTCACGTGATCCTGAAAGGTGAAATATTTCTTCCAGCGCTCCTTGGCGGGCGTTTGCCTGTCCGGCGAGACAGAGAAACCTCGCCACAAATTGAAATAGCCCTTCGTCCCCGGCGCGTTGTTGGGATCGGGAAAGAACTCGATGCCGTCATAGGTGCGCCGCCGCGCGTGCTTGAGCCAATAGGGCGCGACGGACACATAGCGGCGGACGGTCTGGTAAGAGCCGTCTTCCTGCCGCTCGCGCTTGAGCACGGGACGAAACTGGTTCTGGAAATAGGCCTTGAAGGCGTCGACCGAGAGAACGCGGGTGCGATCCTCGATCGGCGCGTCGGGCATTTCGCGTATGACAACGGCGCGCGAGCCCATCAGGACGAAGCACCACTCGCAGTTGAACTCGTCTATGAAATCGCGCGGCCCATCATCCCCATCTTCCGGCGGCGGCGCGTCATTCTCCGGCGGCTCAGCGTCGCCGCCATTCTGCGCCTGAGCATCGCCAGGCGCAGCGGCCGCATTGCCCGACGCCAACGCCGCCTTGCGCGCGCCTGGGAAGGCCAGGATTTCGGCGCCCTCGACAACCTGGACGATGTCATCTTTTCCCATCACGCCGCCTCGCCCTCTAACGCGCGCATGCGCATATCGTTGAAATCCGCGCCCTCCTTGCTCATCGCGAGCTTGATGGTGAGAGAGGGATATTCACGCGAAAATCGCTTCGCCCCGCGAAGCAGCGCGAGCCGCGTCGTGAAAGGATCGCTGTCGCCGTCGCCGAGCAGGATCAGCTCTTCGACGGAAGGCGGCACATAGATCACGCGCCAATCGTCCTGCGGCGCGACAAGCGTGTCGTCGCGCACCAACACCGCGCGCGTGCGGCCGCGCGCGTCGACGAAGGTTTTCGTAGGGTGCTTGATGCGGCCCTTGGCCTTGCCGCCGAGATTGTCGAGATCGACGCTCGTCCGAAACTCCGCCCCCTCGACGAGCGGCGAGCCCGCTTCGATCAAAGACCAATAGACGGAGAGAACCGTCTCTATGCCCTCGCCGAGAAACCAGCGCCTCGGTTCGTCGCCGCCGGAGACCATGCGGATCGAACCGCCCTTGAGCGAGCCGCGCACCTTCTTCGCCGGCAGCATCATGCCGGTTTCCGGATCGACCGTTTCCGCCTTGCCCCTGGGCGCGTCGAGATCGATCCAGGTGACATGCACGCCCGTAAAGCGCCCGTCGACGCCTTCGATCGCCGAAATCATCGCCGGGCCCTTGCGGGCGATACAGCGCTTCGTTTCGTTCCAAAGCTCCATTTCCGGCGCGAAGCGCAGGCGTGACGAAGGGTGAGGGCGAATCCGCCGCTTTTCGAGATAGGCCTCGACGGGCGTGCCGGAGAGCTGGAGAGATCGCCGCCAAAATCCCCAGGCGCGGCGACGCTCGGCTTCGCGAAAAACATTGCGTTCATGCGCGCGCCGCTCTTCCTCGGCGATACGCTCTTCCTCGCGCCTGGCGAGCTGCGCCTCGCGCTCGCGCCGCTCTTCAAACGTTTCGCTGGCCTCGCGCCCCGGCGGCGGCCGCCCTGTCACGGCCTCGCACGCGCCGACGAAATCGAGCCCGTCGATATGTTGCGCAAGTGCAATCGCGTCGCCAGAAAAGCCCGACACGCGGCAGTTCCACACATTCTTGCGCGTGTTCACGGAGAAGCGATCCTGCCCGCCGCATCCGGGGCAAGGTTGCCCCGCATCACCCGGTCTGATTTTGATCCCGCGCAGCGTGCAATAGCTCGCGACGCTCACGCGACGCGCTTCTTCGATCCAGTCTCGCCAAGCGAGATCATGTGCGATGGTCATGCAGACTCGCTTTCTTGGCTTGCGCGCACGCCGCGCCATAGCTGGGCTCGACGCCGCGCTTTTTCGCGTTGCTGAGCAATTGATCGATCAAATTCCCACTGGAGAGATCGAGCGCGTCGGCGCATTGAATCGCCGTCAGCCCCAGTCGGCGCAGCGCCACGGCGACGCGCTGCTTCTCGGTCAGGCCGTCGAATTCCGCGTCGCTCAATTGCTCGGCGATAATCGTCGCGATGGCGGCGCGATCGAGCGGCCCGCGCTGGAGCCGACGCCGCACTTCGTCGAGCGGCAAGACCTTGCGTGCGATATCGTTCATTGTCGCTCCCCATCGATCGCATCGAGGACATGGCCGGCGAGCCCTTGCGGGCGGCCTTCGCCGTCGCGCGAGATCGCGCTCGCCAGTTGCGCGGCTGCTGCCCCATGCTGCAGGGCGAGCGAAAGCAACAGCCCCGTGTCGCGCGCCAAATGGTCGAACAGCGTCGTTGTCTTGACGGCGCTGATGAAAACTTCCGCCAGCCGGCCATTGTCGAAGCGGCCATAGGTGACGCGGAAACTTTGGCCTTCGAAAAAGGTCTCAAAGCTCTCGCCCGCGCGGCGGCAGGGGAGGGGCTCGCGACGCCCTTGCGCGTGAATCTCGTCAGCCAAGATGCCTCCGATGTTCTCCGCATGCCCAGATGATGCTTTCCGGCCGACGCACGTCGCCCTTGCCGAAAGGCCCAAAGGCGCCGCAGATGACGCAACGATGCGGCGCCGGCGCGAGGGTGCGCGGTACAGTTCGCGGCGCAACGCGCGGCTTGCCCGGCGCGCGCCGAGGGACCGGAACAAAGAGATCGAGATCGCGTTGCATCTTCGCCCCTCTGGAAACGACCCGGGCCGCGACTTTTATCAGCCGCCCGCCGCGGCCCGGCACTCGACGCTACACGCAACGAAACAAGCGCGAGTCGCTGCGCTACGCCGCGCGCCTCACCTTCTTGCGCCGCTCAACGATCGCACGTAGCGCCGCGAGGTGCGCTTCAATCTCGCAAGCATCGATGAAATCAGCGTCGCTATGTCCCGCGCGCGCAATAGCCAGATCATTTTCGAGCTTTCCGATTTCGCGTTCGGCGGCGCGGATGTATTCGCGGCGGGCTTTTTCATAGAGTTTTACACGGATGTCCTTCAGGCGGCCGCGGAACAGATTTTCCAGCGTTCCGGGCGCTTCCTGCATGCGCGCCGCGAGCAGCGGGCGCGCTTCGTCGCGCGTCACGCCGAGCAGCTTGGCTTCGCTCGCCTCGGCGAAATCGAGCCAATTGCGCGCGCGAATTTCGAACCCTTCCACGATGGACATTTTATCCATTCCCTCTGGACGCATCGACGCTCACTCCCATGCGATTAGAGACGCATGGGGGAGATGACGAACACTCACTCACTGAGCCCCGGCGATTGCGGCGCCGCGGTTAGGCATTTGAGCGCGCGGGACCGTAGTTCCGCGCGCTTCTCATTCAGACCTTCGAGATGCTGTACGAACTCCTCGAATTCGCCCGCGATCTCGCCGACGAAATCCGCTTCCTCTTCCGCATCGGCACGGTCCAGAATGGATCGCAGGTCGGAGAGATCGCGCGTGACGCGCACGGCGATATCAGACGCCGAGGCGAGCAGATCGCCGGCGTCAGGTGCGATCGTGCCGTTCATTGCGCGGCCTCCTCAGTCCCGGCGGGCATGGCGGGTGCATCGTTCTTGAAGAGGAAGAAATCGTTCGGCGTCACAGCCCCTTCGGTTGCGGCATAGATGCGTTCGAGAATTTCTTTTTTTGGGAAGCGATCGCCTTGGGCGTACCGCGTGACGGCGGCCTGCGAGATTCGGATCAGCCTACCGAAATCGGCATGCGTGATGTCGTTTTTGGTGAGGTAATCGGCGAGCTTCATGCACATAAAATACCAGACTGGAATAATTATGCAAGAGCAATATACCATTATGGCGTTAGACTGGCGCAAGGGTGCCAATTACCATTTCGGTATGAACGCGCTCAAAAAAATCCGCGAAACGAAAGGCGTCTCTCAGGCGAGGCTGGCCGAGTTGGCCGGCACGACGCAGCCACAGATTAACAGGCTTGAGGCCGCGAAGCGGAAGCTGACGAAGGAATGGGCTGAGCGCCTAGCGCCACATCTCGGCGTCAAGCCAGTTGAGTTGCTATTCGGCTCTGAAGATGAGGCGTCACCGCAAGCGACCGGCGAGGTCGTGAACTCTGACGGGGAAAAAATCACTCTACCAGAGGGTGCCATCGGCGAGGTTGATTCCAGGGCGGGGCTTGGCGGAGGCCAGCACGTGCCGGAGGCTTTCGAGGCTACCGATGAAGGGTGGCGCGTCGTTGACGCTATGAAGCCAGAGCCGTGGATTCTCCCCCCGAGTTTCGTGCGGAGCGGGTTCCGCGCACCTATCTCAAGCATTATTGCTATGACGACGCAGGGTGAGAGCATGGCGCCTACGATCAATCACGGTGATGTGGTCTTTATCGACACGACGCATCAGCGGATTTCGCCGCCGGGCCTTTACGCCATGCGCGACATTTATGGTGAGATCATAGTTAAACGACTTGAGGCTTTCAGAGAAAAAGGGGAGGCCATGGTCAGGATCGAATCGGACAATCCCTCACATGGGGAACGCTTTGAGCGTATCGCCGATATCCAGATAGTCGGACGAATTTGCGGGATGATGAAGCTGGTATAGGGACGGTAATGGGCTGGCAGGGACAACATAACCGAGACGAAGCCGACGAGGCCGAATGGCGCAAGCTGCCGTTGCGTCAGCGTTATGACTGGCCGAGCCTCGCTCTGTTTGGGGCCTTCCTGGGTGGTTTCGTCTATGCGCTTTGGCAGCGTGAGTGACTAGCCGCCCCAGGACCACGGGGCGATCATGATAAATTGTCTAAGGCGGGTATTGTGAGACTCTGAAATGATCTGAAATGTGTCAGGCTGAAATTCCGGCCCGGAATACGTCGCCGCGCAACTGATCCCCGCTTCGGGCGTCGACCGACCAAATATTTTATGCAGAAGCGACAATGGAGTTGGCGACCGGTGTTCGAGCATCCTCAAATACAAGTCTATGCGTTCGAGGGAATACCCGTTGATCAGGACCTGTGCCTGATGGACGAGAAGTGGATGGTAGAATTCGAGGCCGCGCTGATAAAGTCATTAGACGACGAGGGCGACAGCGCATATTCGGTGGGGTATTATTCAGCGGCAATCGCCAGAGCCTTAGACTGCGATCATATTGAATTGTCTTGGTATCCCAACCGAATCGATCGCTTTCATCAGATCCGCGTCACGCTCCCGCGCTCGGCATTCATTACGTGTATAGCGAGCTGGCAATATGATTATGACCCGGTGATTTTCGTCCGTGGCGATTGGCTGTGCAGTCTACATCTTCGATCGCATTCAATATTCGCGCTCGTTGATGCTATAAACGTGAAAAAGGCACTCGCCAGTGGCGTTCTGACCCGCTCGAAGCTGATCGAGCTACGGGACCGCATCGATGAGATTGCCGCGAAAAACCCCTCCGTCGCCTTCATGTCCTTTGCCGACAGCATACTATTGAAAAGCAATTACTTCGTGGGTCAATATGATAGCGGCACTAAGTATACGTATGAGCCAGAGAGGATTCTTTGGCTCCTACCCGAGATAAGGTCTGCCTATGCCGGCGTGTTGGGACTGGATATATATGCAGTCATCACGCAAGGTGGAAATGAATATTATGATGATGCGTTAATGCATCTTTCGAGAAGTGGAAACCATTTCTCTTTCAACAGTCTTGGCCTTCCATTTGCACAGACTCAGGCGATAGAGCATAGCGCGCGCAGCAATTAGGAAAAAAGCACACGATCCAGCAGGCGCCTATCTGGACGAGACTGTTTATCACTCGCTGCGTTTCAAGAGCGGGTTCGAAAAAAATAAGAGACCAAAGTTCCCCTACGAATTCGCTATGGTAACGGGGTCAAGCTATTATTACCCCGTTAGCTTCGAGTTGCTGTCTGATAGTCTAGAACCATCCGCATAAAGATCGTAGGCCTTCTGCCTCGATCGTTCATCTCACACTCGGGGCTTAAGAACCGCGCCCCTAGAGAGCAGGCTAAATAATCGCCTGGTCATTAAAACTCGACCCGATTCTAACCGGTATTTTCGCGCTAGCTAGCTCGACTGGGCCTAGGGGGAGGTCTTCCTCCTTTTGTCTTTTCGCCGGAACGCCAAGCTCCATGCCATAATGGCATTGACAGAAAAAACCAAAATGGTATCGTCTCTCCACGACTGCCAGTAAATTCCGCTGCAGCCTGGAGGACTAAGATGCACATTCTGACCGACAACCAGTTCGTGACGTTTCTTGTCACTACGCCCTGCCTCATCCTCGCCGCCGGCTTTGCCGCGGGGCAGTGGCTATTCCGCGATCTCCTCACTCACGCCGAATAGGACCGGGGCGCCATTTGCCGCTCGGCCGGCGACAAGCCTCTTTCAGTCGCTCATCAATACAAGCGCGAAAGCGAAAGACCATTTCGCAAATCGGATTTTCCAATGACCACAACGCTCCCCCTTTCGAGCATCACGCGCATTTCGCCGCTCAATCCACGACGCGGAACAGACGACGTCGCCCAGCTCGCCGCAACATTCGCCGCAATTGGCCTCAAGCAGGATTTGATCGTTTGGCCGACGCCGGGGAAGCCCGGCGAATATGAAGTGCTCGACGGCGGCCGCCGCTGGCGGGCGTTGACGCAGCTTGCCGCCGAGGGCGGTCCGGCGCCACGCGGCTTAGGCGATTTCGACGCCATTCCGGTCGAGATACATGAAGGCGACGAAGCCTCGGCGCGCCTTGTCGCGCTCGCCGTTTCCACGACTTCGCGCTCCTTGCATCCCGTCGACGAATATGAGGCCTTCTCCGAGCTTGTCTACGCGGGCATGCGTCTCGCCGATGTCGCCAAGGTCTTTCACGAAACCGAAAAGCATGTCCGCCAGCGCCTGGCGCTCGCGGCGCTCGCCCCGCGCGTGCGGGAAATGTGGCGCAAGGGCGAGATGTCGCGCGAGGCGGCGGAGGCCTACACAATCGCGCCGCTGGAGGCGCAGGAGGCGCTGCTCGACGATTGGGCCGCGCGTGCGCCCCACAAGCTCGATGACGCCTTCGCCATCCGCGCCGCGCTGCGCGGCGACGCCATGGTCGCAAGCGAGCCAGTCGCGAAATTTCTCACCGCCGACGCCGAGCGGCTGGAGGCTTATCTCGAAGCCGGCGGCCGCGTGCTCGACGATCTCTTCGCCGAGCGTCCCGGCCTGCGCGATCCTCGCATCGCAATTCGGGTCGCCAATGATTGCCTGCGCAAAGAGGCGGAGCGCATCGCGGCGGCCGAGGGCTGGGGCTTTGGCCTTGCGAAGGGCGATCGCGCCATCTTCGGCGGCATGGCCGATCCGCCGTTCACCGACGACGAGGACGAACGGCTGAACAAAATCGACGACGCGCTCGAAGAGGAGGGGGCGGACTACATCGCGCTCAATGAAGAGCGCGAAAACATCTTCGCGGCCGCGACGTTGCGCGCTTTCTCTCTCGACGAGCGCGCGCGCGCCGGCGTTGAGGCGTGGCTGAATAGCGAAGGACTGATCTGCTTTTCCCGCGGCGTCGCGCTCCCCGACGAAGCCGCGAGGGCGCCCGGCGGCGATGGGCCAGAATCGCCGCCGGGCGAGAGCGGGCACAAGCTTGCGCTCGCAGATGAACACGCTGAGGCCGAAGATGTTCCGAAGCCTCTCGGCGAGCTTGGCAAGCAGCTGCGCGCTGTCATCGACGTTGCCGCGACGGCGGCATTGCGCGACGCCACGCGCCAACGGCCCGATATCGCCATGATGCTCGCTGTTGCGGCGCTCGGCTGCCAATACGGCGTCTTCAGTATCGGCCTGCGCCCCGTGCAATCGCATGAGCCGGAAGACAATGAGCTGCTGAAGCGCATCCGGCCGCTCAATTTCCCCGATGCGCTCGCCGCATGCGCCGCGGCGTCGACTTGCGATCTCACTGTCGCCTTCGCGCGGATCGTGGCCGCGGGGATCGAAACGCAAGGCGTCGGCTTCGACGCGATCGGCGTTCTGTTCCGCAACGTGGCCGAGCGCGGCGGAGACGTGACAGGCGCGCTCTTCCGCGCCGTCGATCGCAAGGCCTTCTTCGAGGCCGCCGAAAAGGAGCGCACGCTGCGCGTCGTTGGCGCGCTGATCGGCCCGGCCGAGGCCGGCCGCGTGAAGGGCTGGAAGAAAGACAAGCTCGCCGAATATGCGGCAACGCTCTCGAAAGAGCAGGGCCATCTGCCGCCGCCCTTTTCAAATTGGATGGCCTTCCCCACGCGGCCAGGCGCGCTGGAAGAGGCGATCTATTCCGAGCGAGAGACGCCGCTCGCGGAGGCGATGCGCGATGCGATCGACGCCGACGAGGGCAAAGCGGCGCGGCCGGCGCGAAAGGCGAAGAAACAGCCCGCTCCATTCGACGCGAAGATCGCGGAAGCCTGTTCCGCCTATCCGGCCCTGGGCCGGTTCCTGCGCAGCCAGGTTCACTTCGGAAACGAGGCGCTCGACGCCGGTCGCCTGAAGGCCAGCGAACTTTACGAGGCTTATTCCGCTTTCGCCCAAGCGAACAAATCGAAACAGGCCGCCCTTCGCGAATTCGGCGAAGTCATCGCCGCGATCGGCGTTGAAAAGAAGCGGTTCAAGACGGGCGTTCATTACCTCAACATCGCGCTGCGTGATCCGCAGCCAGCAATGAAAGGGGCGCAATGATGGAACGGCTCGCTCTGCAGCATGCCGACGACTCATTCGGCGTCCTGTCCGAAGGAACGACGCTCGAACAGGCGCAAAGGGAGCGCCTCTTTGCCGATATCGACTCGCGTATCGTTCGCGTGTCTCTCACGATCTTGGAAACGGTCTTCGATCCGAAGCTCGAGCCCGCCGCCGACGCGCCCGAGCGCTGCCCGCAATGCGGCCGTAAGTTTGCGGAGTAGGCAATGGCTGGAAGCGTCAACAAAGTGATCCTCGTTGGCCGCCTGGGCCGCGATCCCGACGTGCGCACGACGCAAAGCGGCCAACTCGTCATCAGCTTCTCTCTCGCGACGGACGAGACATGGCGCGACAAGAATTCCGGCGAGCGCAAGCAGAGAACGGAATGGCACAACATCGTGATCTTCAACGAGGGCCTCGCGAAGATCGCCGAGAGCTACCTGCGGAAGGGCTCGCGGGTCTATGTCGAGGGCATGCAATGCACGCGCGACTATACCGATCGAGACGGGAACGCGCGCAAGGTCACCGAGGTCGTGTTGAAGCAATTCCACGGCGAGCTTTGCTTGCTCGACGGCGGCTCCCGCTCCGCGCCGGACGAGGGCAGCTACGGGACCGAGTCGACGCGCGGGGCGACGCAGCAGCCGAAGCGCTATGACGATCCGCGCATGGCGATGGGGGAGGAAGCGCCTCAGCGCTTGGCGGATCAGCTCGATGACGACATTCCGTTTTGAGGCGCCAGATGAGCGTTCGTGCCCCCATCCGTCAGCATGATTTGACGAGAGCCATCCGCGCCCTTGCCGCCGCCGGCATGCCTGTAGCGGCCGTTCGCCTCGACGCGAGCGGCGCGACGATCTTGACGAGCGTGACGCCGGGCGCTCTGCTATCGGCCGGAGATGGGCTGGGTGGCGCGATGGCCGAGACAACGGCCGACGCGGCGCTCGCACGGCTTGACGCGTTGGACGCGGCGGAAACCCATGGGAAGCATCAAGATACCCTATTACCGGGTTAAGCGCGGCAACGGCTTTTGGGAGCCGACGCGCGAGATGCGCGAGGCCGGGTTGGAGCCGCTCGCCTGCGGCCCCGACGGCCCGGATGCCTGGTCGAAGGCGCAAGCCCAAAACGCGCGATGGAAGGCGATCAAGAGCAAGGTCCGCGCGGCGACGCCGACGCAATTGGCTCCGCGAGGATCTCTCGACGAGGCGTTCCGCCGCTATCGCGCGACGCCGGAATGGTCCGCCAAGGCGGAGCGCACGCGAGAGGACTGGGATAGAGCCTGGAAGCATATCGGGCCGATATTCGGGCCCATAGCTCCCTCCGCGGTCACCCTGGAGCTCATCAGCCGTTTCCGCCTGCGCGTCGAGCGCGACGTCTCGATCCGCGAGGCGCATCGCTGCATCAAGATTTGGCGCGCTCTTTGGCGAGTTGCGGCCGCCATGGGCTATTGCCAGCGCGACGCCGATTCGTCGCTTGGCATTCGAAATCACGAACCAAAGCGCCGGCAGGAACTCTGGACGCACGCGGAGGCCCGTCGTCTTGCGAAAGCAGCATGGCGCAGCGGCTATCATGGCCTCGCCGCCATCATCGCGGTCGCATGGGATTCGAGCCTCTCGCCGGTCGACGTGCGCGCCCTTACGCCGGGGCAACGCACGGCGCCGGATGTCTTCTCCGTCTCGCGCGCAAAAACAGGCCGGGCCGCTGCCGCGACGCTCTCGCGGCCCGCGCGGCGTGTCTTAGACGCCTATCTCGCAAGGCTCGGAGCGGAGATCGCGCCGACCGCGCCGATTTTTCGGAACCGCTCCGGCGCACCCTACAGCAAGGACACGCTTGGCGACGATTTCCGCGACATCCGGGAGATGGCCTTTGGGGCAGGGGAGCGGCGCACGCTCGCTGACTTCCGCCGCAGCGGCGCCGTCGAGGCGCTACGGGGTGGGGCGGGGGCGGAGCAAATCGGCGCAAAGCTCGCGAACGATTTCGCGACCAGCACGAACCTGCAGAAGACCTACGCGCCAGTTGATTTGGAGACGGTGAGAAAGGTGGATGAGGCGCGGAAGCGGGCAAGGTTTAGAGGCGAATAAAATTACGGGCGCCAAAAATCTTCCGGAGTGCGTTTCATCCAAAGCGGTCATTTCGAGCGGGCATCTGATCGTGAAGCAAGGTTTAAATGTTGCAT
This sequence comes from Methylocystis sp. MJC1, assembly GCF_026427715.1. Lineage (NCBI taxonomy): Bacteria > Pseudomonadati > Pseudomonadota > Alphaproteobacteria > Hyphomicrobiales > Methylocystaceae > Methylocystis > Methylocystis sp. MJC1. The sequence goes on from NZ_CP107558.1 coordinate 576,178, forward strand.
ACAGTTCTTCCCGCGTAGTTCTCACCTGATCTTTGCGGCGGAGTAACAAGCGGGCTCACCGTAGCTAATTATCAGGGAGTAGCTGGAGTGGCAAAATTTCTTACTGGTTCAGACCTCAGCTCGAAAATTCTTGATCTGCTATCCTTCGAGCATGTTCAGTGCGCTGTTGCATTCTGGGGAGATGGAGCCGCTAAGATTCTAAAAGAGTCTTCACCAAAACATTGGAAAACCGCGAGGATAATATGTGACCTGTCGATGGGCGGGACATACCCACCGGAATTAGAGAAGCTAGGAGCACCTGGCAACGAGAAGCTCCGCTATCTGAACGGGCTTCACGCTAAGGTATACATATCTGACGGAGGAGCTGTCATCGCGTCCGCCAATATGTCCTCTAACGGCATTGGCTTCGCGGAACGAGGTCAAGCAGGACTCATCGAAGCGGGGACGTTTCACGCCCGTGAAGAGCCTGCGTGGGACGAAATAACAAGTTGGTTTAATCGAGCATTCGCAGATGCAAAGCTAATTGACAAAGACGCGCTGGGACTCGCTTGGCGGCGTTGGTCACCTCCAAAAGGTGCCGGAAAAACCAAGTGCATTGCGCGCACGGACTCGCTTTTGGACATGGTCCGGGTGAATCCAGAATTATTTGAAGACATTGGGTTCGTTTTCGTACGATACTTGAGCGATAAAGTCGAAATAGAACGCGCTCGTCGGTCGTTAGGGAAAGTGCACCCAGCGAAGCGTAAAGAGATAAATGAATGGCCATCTAGCAATATATTCGCCGGTTGGAGCGAATCCGAAATAAGAAGATGGCCGTCAACTTTTTTTGAATTCTGGATGCCCGGAGAAAAACTGTCAATAATGGCGCGCGAAGTGGCTTATTTCAACCACGATGACGGCGCGGTTTTTGCTAAATCGGCATGGCAGGCAGTAAAGGCCAGGCTTGATGGGGCACTGCCAACAAGGAATGCGATTGCTAAGGCAGACGGCAAAATTGCCAAGATAATAATAGAGCGCAGCGACGAGGGGCAATTGTTTCAATCGCCAGACGAGCTGTGGAAAGTCCTTGTCAAACTTCAAGCGGACAAAGGCTAGCTGTTTTCTCATTCCGGGCTCGCCGACGGGCGACGACGCCGGATCTTAATTTAACCATAAGGCATTTTTTCAGTGCCAAACGGGTTGTAATCTGGAAAAGTCGAGTTAATATTTCAAGTTAATTCGTGGATATTGATCCGGCTGCTTTCGGAAACGCGCTTTGAGTGAAAACGCTCCTTCTTCTCCGTTCTCTGCGGCCGAGCAGGGGCTAGGATATATATATCAGGCGCGTCTAGCGCTTCTCAAGCTTTTGAGCTTTCCTGAAAGCAGTTGCGTTTTCATCGAAAAAGATGACGACGTTGAGCTTCTCGATGAAGCAGGAAGGCCGTCCTTAGCGTCTCTCAAGCATAAGGCAGTCGGCGAGACCTTGACTGATCTTTCGCCCGATTTCTGGAAATCTGTTCGGATTTGGCTGACGGTCTATAATCGCGATGGGCGCATCGCTTCTGGTGCCAGATTCTTTCTTTTCACTACAGCGGCAGTTGCGAATACGTCGTTGCTCAGCGTCTTCCTAGAAGGTGCGAAACCTCCGGAAACCCCTGTGACCACGCTGATGAAGGAAGTGCTTGAAAAAAGCACCTCAAAAACCATCATCCCTATCCGAGAAGAGCTCGGGAAACTGGAAGAACAAGAATTCGAAGATTTTCTGTCACGCGTAGTGATTTTCGATCGTAGCCCCAGAATAACTGAGGTGCCACAACTGATCGTAGATCAGCACCTGCGAACCGTAAGGCGCGAGGTTCGGCCTTTCGTGTTTGAGCGTTTGGAAGGCTGGTGGATAAATAGAGTCATAGAAATGCTTTCAGGTAAGAGCGCGGAAGGGGTTTTCGGTTATGAAGTTTCCGATAAGCTACTCAGTTTCGCGGAAGAGTACAGATCAGACAACCTTCCGATAACATTTCGAAACAAGGTTCCAGATAGTAAGATCGATGCAGAAAGCGATCCGCGGCTTTTCGTCGAACAGTTGCGCTTTATCGGCTTAAACGCAATTAGAATTCAAAGGGCAATTGTAGATTATTATCGAGCGTTCGAGCAGCGCTCCAGCTGGGCGCGAGAAAATTTACTTATTTCTGGGGAAATTGAAGAGTATGAAGATAGGCTTGTCGACGAATGGAGTCGCTACAAAGAGGTTATATTCGAACGCCTAGACGACGACAGTGGAGAAGAGGCTTGCATTGCGGCTGGCCGAGAACTTTACAAGTGGGCAGAGTTTGAGACAGATAGATTGAGGATTAGGGAGAGGGTGACCGAGCCATATGTGGTGCGTGGTTGCTTCCATATCCTGGCAAATGTGCGGCCGACACCGCGCGTTTTCTGGCATCCGAGATTTCTTAAGCGGCTTGAAGAGCTTTTCACCGAGGCGGTGGCATGAAACGGTGGGATCAGCGACCTATAGAAATAAGAAATCTTTTCAATCCCGCGTTTTGTGGGTTAACGCTTTTCCATGCGCTGAGGGGATATGAGGATGATGATGTGAGGGGGATGCCTTTTTCATTGTCATTACTCATCTTGCCGTTATGCCTTCAGAAAGAATCGCGAGAGATTTTCGCGCGATCAAGCAGAAGCTACCTCCTTAAAATTATCGAAGCTAACCCGCAGTTGCTTGTAGGATTTGCACAGCGCGTGACCGATTTGCTTCCATTTACGTTTGAAGCTCAAGGGTTGCTAATGCATTTTGATTGTTTTGAGGTGGCGGCAGACGGGCGATTCAAGACTAAGGCTGAGCGTGTGCGTAAATCTATAACTGGCACTGATGAGACCAAGGCCTGCCAGAGAACGGCAAGATATCTTGGGAAAGAGTTCGCTCGGATATCTGACAGGATGACCATCTATACCTCATTCGGTATCAGGCCATGAAAATCAAGTCCATCCACATCTACAGCCATGATGGTCGACGCAGAGACGTTACGTTTAACGTAAACGGGCTAAACATCATCACTGGCCGCTCCTCGACGGGCAAATCAGCTCTCTCTGAGATAATCGAGTATTGTATGGGTCGATCTACCTTCAATATTCCAGAGGGCGTAATACGTGATCGAGTCTCGTGGTTTGCTGTAATCTACCAGTTTGAAGGGGAGCAAGTGCTTGTCGCCAAGCCATCGCCAGGGCCAAAGCATAGTAGCTGCAGCCAGGCGATGATTCGTCGGGGGAACGAGATTTTCATTCCAAAATTTGACGAATTAGTCGTGAACGACGACGATGATGCTGTGGTGTCATTGCTCTCAGGCCTTGTTGGTATCCCGGAGAACAGGACAGATGTTCCAATTGAGAATAGTCGCGTTAGTTACGATGCCAATATAAAACATGCTATTTATTATTTATTCCAAAAGCAAACGATCATTGCGAATAAGGATCAGCTATTTTACCGGCAAAACGAAGCTTATCAGCCGCAGGCCATCAAGGACACGCTGCCAATTTTATTGGGGGTTTCTTCAAGAAAAAAATTTGAACTTGAGAGTAAATTAAGAATATTACAACGGGAGCTGAGACTGCATTCCAAACTTTTGGAGCAGGCCAGGAATGCAATCGAGACGTCTGAGGAAAGAGGTTTGGGCCTTCTTTCGGAAGCCATTGGGGTGGGAATCTTGGCTTCAGATCAAGATGCGGGCCAACCCATGTCGGAGCGTCTCCGAACAACTCTTGGATGGAAGCCCACGCCTATCCCGGAGGACGACGGCCAGAGAATCTCGGCGATTGAGAACGATCTTGTATCTTTGAGGCAGCAGCGGCGCGAGGTTCAAAAAAGGATCGACGCGGCTCAGCAATACGCAAGGCGTGCGGCGGGATTCGAGACCGAGGCCGTCGAGCAGAGAGATCGTCTAAATTCGATTAAGGCTCTGCCCGTGAATAAAGAAACGGGTGCGTGGCAATGGCCATTCACTGAGGCAAATTTGTCGTTGGGGAGCCCAATTGCGAACGTATTGCTCGCAGAATTGGAGGCTCTGGACCACGAGATATCTCTGGTCACCGGCGAGCGACCGAAATTGGACGCATATCTTTCGCAAGAGCTGGAAAATGCTGAGCGCCTGGTTGCTAAAATTAGGGAAAAAGAGATCGAACTTTCGGCCGCAATAGCTGCTAACGAAATGTTGGCCAGTATGGAAAATCGAAACAATGCGGCGTCGAGGGTCGTCGGGCGAATAAGTCTCTTTTTGGAAAATCTAACGTCCTCTGGCGAGCTTGTTCGTTTGGAGGCAGAGGAAAAGCGTTTACGTGCCAAAGTCGAGGACATTACGAGTAAGATCGGCCTCGACGATTCTGACCAGAGGTTAGCGTCTACGCTGAATTGCATATCGGCTAATATGTCAGCTTACATATCGGCGCTCGGAGGGGAGTTTGGTCAGTACCCGGCCCGGTTTGATTTGCAGAGCCTGACTGTTGTTATTGATCGTCCCGGTCGACCCATTTACATGCCGCGCACGGGAGGTGGTGAAAATCATCTAGCATACCATCTGGCCGCGCTATTGGCGTTACATGGGTTTGCCGCCAACAATCGTCAGCCGCTTCCACGGTTTCTCCTTATTGACCAGCCCACGCAGGTCTATTTTCCTTCGGAGGCGGTCTACAAAGAGGCGGGAGGTTCGATCGAGAGAACGGAGATCGATGCCGATCTTGAGGCAGTGCGCAAGTTATTCGAAGTTCTTCGAGATTTTACAACCACCGACGCGCCCGGTTTTCAGATCATTGTCACCGAGCACGCGAACCTCCGGGATGAATGGTTCCAAAAAGCGCTTGTCGAAACGCCTTGGACCAAGCCACCCGCTTTGGTGCCGGATAATTGGCCAGATTTACCCGACAGTCCGGCCTAGGCCGTGGCGAGTTTTCGGAACGCATTCCGAAAAATTGCCGGAACGCTTTTCGGAACCGGGTACCAAGTGGCTGATTTTATGGCGAGAGAGACGGGGCTCGAACCCGCGACCTCCGGCGTGACAGGCCGGCGCTCTAACCAACTGAGCTACTCCCCCGCGCGGCGCGTTGTTCGCGCGAGGACTGCGGGATAGGGCAGCGGGATTTGGATGTCAAGCGCTTGTCGCAGGAAAGGCGCCGAGCGCTTTTCTTTCCCGTCGCGCTGGGATAAGCCATGCCGCATGGCGATGCCCGGTTTCCCTAGCGTCGCGGCGAAAAGACCCCGTTCATGATAGATTATCCACAGGCCGGCGACGATCGGCCGAGCGAAAGCGACATCCGCCGTCGGCGTATCCGGGTTCGCGCTTGGCGGCGCGGCATGCGGGAGCTCGACATCCTCATCGGCGGCTTTGTCGACGCCCGCATCGACGCGCTCTCCGAAGCCGAGCTCGACGAGCTCGAAGTCCTGCTCGATCTTCCCGACGCGGAGCTGTTGAGCTGGCTCGCGGGCGGCGCCGAGCCGCCGCAAGAGCGGGACACGGCCCTACTTAAGGCCATCATCGCCTTCCACACGCACGACGGACCGATTCATTGAACAAGACGGCCCTGAAGACCAAGGGCGCCGCTAGCGCGCTGGAGAGCGCGCGGGCGCGTCTCGCCAAGGGCGAGAAGCTGCTGTTCGCCCATGCGCCGGAAGGCTTCGACGCATTTCTTTGCGCCGATCTCGCCCGCGCGCTGGCGCGCGAGGCCGAGGGGCGCCCGGCCGTCTTCGTCCATGTCTCGCGCGACGCGGGCCGTTCAGCGGCCTTTAGAGACGCGTTGCGCTTCGCCAATCCCGATGTCGAGGTTTTGGACATCCCCGGCTGGGACTGCCAACCCTATGACCGCGTCTCGCCGCACGCCAATGTCGTCGCACGGCGCATGACCGCGCTTTCGCGGCTGGCGCGCGCCAGCTCCTCCGCCGAGCGCCCGCGCATCGTGACGACAACGGCGGATTGCCTGCTGCAACGCGTGCCGCCGAAGAAAATGGTCGCGGCGGAAAGCTTCTCGGCCGCGCCGGGCAATGTGGTGAAGCTCGACGAGCTGGCGTTGTGGCTGGAGGCCAACGGCTTTCTGCGCGCCAGCACGGTGCGCGAGACCGGCGAATACGCCCAGCGCGGCGGCTTGATCGATCTCTTTCCGCCGGGCATGCCGGCGCCGATCCGTCTCGATTTCTTCGGCGACACACTGGAATCGATCCGCAGCTTCGATCCCGAGACGCAGCGCGCCACCGGCCAATTGCGCGCGCTCGATCTCACGCCGATGAGCGAGTTGCGGCTCACCTCCGACACCATGCGCCGCTTTCGCCAGAATTATGCGGCGCGCTTCGGTGGCCAGACGCGCGGCGACGCGCTTTACGAGGCCGTGAGCGAGGGCCGGCGCCATCACGGCATGGAGCATTGGCTGCCGCTCTTCTATGAGCGCATGGATACGCTCTTCGATTATCTCGGCGACGCGCCCTTGATGCTCGACGCGCTGGTCGAAGAAGCGGCGCGCGAGCGCGTGAAGCAGGTCGCCGATTATTACGACGCCCGCAAGGAGGCGCACGACCTCGATCCCGCCAACTCCAATTACAAGCCGCTGGAGCCGAGCGCGCTTTATCTGAAACTGGATGAGTGGCGCGACGCGCTGGCCGAGCGCGCCAACGCCCAATTCTCGCCTTTCGCCTCCGAGCGCGCCGACGCCGTCGATTGCGGCGCGCGACCGGGCCGCGATTTCGCACCCGAGCGCAACGAGCCGGAAGTGAATGTCTTCCAGGCGGCGGCGGATCATGTGCAGACGCTGCGCGGCGCCGGCAAGACGGTCGTCGTCGCCGGCTGGTCGGACGGCTCCTGCGAGCGTCTCGGCCATGTGCTGCAAGAGCACGGGCTCAAGGAGCTTGCGCTCGTCGGCTCTCTGCCAGCGGCGCTCGCCAAAGGGCAGGGGGGCGTCTCGCTCGCCGTGCTCGGCGTCGAGCATGGCTTCGAGACCGACGCTTATGCGCTGGTGGGCGAGCAGGACATTCTCGGCGATCGTCTCGTGCGCCGGCGGCGCAAGCGCAAGGCGGAAAATCTCCTCGGCGAAGTTGCGGCGCTCACGGCGGGCGATCTTGTCGTGCATGTCGATCACGGCATCGGGCGCTTCGTCGGGCTGGAGACGATCACCGCCGCCGGCGCGCCGCATGATTGTCTGGAGCTGCATTACGCTGGCGGCGACAAGCTCTATCTGCCGGTCGAGAACATCGAGCTTCTGACCCGCTATGGCGGCGAAGACACCGACGCGCAGCTCGATAAATTGGGCGGCGTCGGCTGGCAGACGCGCAAGGCGCGGCTGAAGAACCGCATCCGCGAAATGGCGAAGGGCCTCATCGCCATCGCCGCGCAGCGGCAATTGCGCCAAGCGCCCAAGCTCATTCCGCCGGAAGGCGTCTGGGACGAATTCTGCGCACGCTTCCCCTATGACGAGACGGAAGATCAGCTCGCCGCGATCGAGGCTGTTCTCGACGATCTCGCGTCGGGACGGCCGATGGATCGGCTCGTTTGCGGCGACGTCGGCTTCGGCAAGACGGAAGTCGCGTTGCGCGCCGCCTTCTGCTCGGCGATCAATGGCAAGCAGGTCGCGGTCGTCGCGCCGACGACACTGCTCGCGCGCCAGCACTACAAGACCTTCACTGAACGCTTCGCCGGCTTGCCGATCAAGATCGGACGGCTGTCGCGCATGGTGGGAACCGCGGAAGCGCGCGAGACCAAGAAGGAGCTTGGCGAAGGCAAGGTCGAGATTCTCGTCGGCACGCATGCGATTTTGGGCAAGGGCGTCAATTTCTCCGACCTCGGCCTCGTCATCATCGACGAAGAGCAGCATTTCGGAGTCGGCCACAAGGAGCGCTTGAAGGAGCTGCGCGCCGAAGTGCATGTGCTGACGCTTTCGGCGACGCCCATTCCGCGCACGCTGCAACTCGCTATGACAGGCGTGCGCGAGCTTTCGCTCATCACCACGCCGCCGGTCGATCGCCTTGCCGTGCGCAGCTTCATCTCGCCCTTCGATCCGCTGATCGTGCGCGAAGCCCTGCTGCGCGAGCGCTATCGCGGCGGACAGGCGTTCTTCGTCTGCCCGCGCATCGAGGATCTGGAAGCCGCCGCCGCTTTCCTGCGCGAGAATTTGCCGGAGGCGAAATTCGTCATCGCACATGGGCAGATGAGCCCGAGCGAACTCGAAGACAAAATGTCGGCTTTCTATGACGGCAAGTTCGACATTCTGCTGTCGACGACGATCGTCGAGTCTGGCCTCGATATTCCTTCCGCCAACACGCTCATCGTGTGGCGCGCCGATATGTTTGGCCTTGCGCAGCTTTATCAATTGCGCGGGCGCGTCGGCCGTTCCAAGACGCGCGCTTACGCGCTCTTCACCACGCCGGCCAATCGCACCATCACGCCACAGGCGCAGAAACGTCTCGAAGTGCTGCAATCGCTCGATACGCTCGGCGCCGGCTTCCAGCTCGCGAGCCACGATCTCGACATTCGCGGCGCCGGCAATCTGCTCGGCGACGAGCAGTCGGGCCATATCAAGGAAGTCGGCTACGAGCTGTATCAGCAGATGCTCTCGGACGCGATCACGCTGCTCAAGGCGGGCGTCGAGGAACCAGAAGAGGAGGTGTGGTCGCCGACCATCGCCATCGGCGCGCCGGTGACGATACCGGAGGATTACATCCCCGATCTCACCCTGCGCCTGCAGCTCTACCGGCGCCTATCGACCCTGGAGACCGACCACGACATCGAGGCCTTCGCCGCCGAGATGATCGACCGCTTCGGCCCCATTCCGCCCGAGGTCGAGCAGCTTCTTGAAATCGTCGCGATCAAGGCGATGTGCCGCCGCGCCCATGTCGAGAAAGTCGATGCGGGACCGAAGGGCGTCATCATCGCCTTCCGCGACAATCTCTTTGCCGACCCGGCCGGGCTCGTGCGCTATGTCGCGGAGCAGGGCGCCTCGGCCAAGGTTCGGCAGGATATGCGCATCGTCTTCATCCGCGAATTCGACACGATGAAGCAGCGTCTCGCCGGCACGCGGCGTATCCTGCGCGCGCTCGTCGGCATTGCGGAGAAAAAGCCGAGCTGACGCGCGATTGGTTCTTCTGCTGCAACGTTTCTGATAGCGTTTCGTGCGGCCGCTCTCGAGCGGCCGCATTTGTTTTAGGCTTTGAAATTTGCCGCCTCGCGACCGATTTGACACGCGACAATTCGCGGGGCGCCGCCGAACGGCGTTCTGTGGCATTGTTTGGGTTGGCGCGGCGGCCAGGACGTATGCTTTGCGGATCAAGAACGTGAGGGAGAGAAAAATGAGAGCTTCGGCCCTTTTCATGACGACAGGCGCGACCGCGCTTACGCTCGCCTGCAGCTTGGTTCTGGCGCGCGCCGAGCCAATAGACCATTCCGCGCATGGAGCCGCCGCGCCTGCGCCAGTTCAATGGGTCGACCCCGGCAAGGGCCAGGCTCCGACCGCCACCATCGCTCAAGCGCCAACGGGAGATGCGTCGAAATCAGATGAGCACGCGGGCCACCATGGCGCCGGCGAAGGCATGGGCGGCATGGATCACGGCGGCGGCATGATGGGCGGCATGGGTGGCATGATGGGGGGAATGGGCTCCGGCGACGGCATGGAGCATGGCGCTGGCGGCGGCATGATGGGCAAGATGATGCACAAGATGATGTGCGGCTTCGCCGACCATCTCGACGGACGGCTGGCATATTTGAAGGCCGAGCTGAAGCTCACCGACCAGCAGCAGTCGGCGTGGAACAGTTTCGCCGACGCGTGGCGCGCCGCGGCGCAGAAAGCGAAAACGATTTGCGCGGCTCCCGAGGAGGCGCCCGATCAGTCCAAATCGCCTGTGCTCGCCAAGCTCTCCATGATGGAAAAGCACATGGTGAACCATCTCGAGATCGTGCGCGCGCAAAAAGCGGCGATCGAGCCGCTGTTTACCGCGCTTTCCGACGAGCAGAAGAAGATCGCCAGCGAAACCATGACGAGCATCATGAAGGTCGGCAAGTCCATGGGCGACGGCGGCATGATGGGTGGGATGATGGGCGGCATGGGCGGCATGATGGGCCACGGCGGCGGTGGCATGCAGCACTGAGATTAATCTAGCGCCCGCCGTCATTGCGAGCGAAGCGAAGCAATCCAGAGCCACATCGCGGCGCTGGATTGCTTCGTCGCTATGCTCCTCGCAATGACGGCGGGCGCTTGCATTTCTTTTCTTTGTTCCCCGCGCCGCGGTGATTCCCTGCTACGGCCCTAAAGCCGTCACATTGTCCACGGCTTTATTGGCTGTCCGTTTTAGAGACCAAACCGCCATGTGCGGCGTCCCGGACGTGCGGGCGCTCGTTGAATGCGCCCATCCAAACCAAAGGACAGAGATGAAACGAATCCGCGTTCTCGCGTGCTTTGCGCTTGCCATGACGGCCGTCCCGGCGCTCGCCAAGCCCTCCGCCGTCGAGGCGGTCAGCGCCGTTCTTTCGCGCCCGACGCAGGTCGCCCGCAAGGTCGAGATCGGCCGCCAGGTCGCGCGCATGTGCAATGTGACGCTTTCCGGCGACGATCTGAACAAGGCGTCGGCCTTTGTCGAGGCGAACCGGGGTAAGGGCGCCGCCTGGGTGGCGGATCAGATCAGCAAGAGCGAGCTGAGCTATGTCTGCGGCGACTGATCGATAGGACCGCGAGCCTTCGGGCTCGCTCCGAAAATGCGCGGACTCAAAAGGCTGAAGCGCATTCTTATCGCAAAAGTCTATCAACTTTTGCGGAATGCGCTCAAAGGCCTCGATCCTTATGGCTTGCCACTTGCTTCGCGGTCCGTCGTCCCGACAGCAAGAGCGCTCCCATGACCGTCGCAGAACTCATCGACAAGCTTCAGCAACTGCCGAGCGAAGCCGTGGTGCTGCTCGAAAGCGAGGCGGGGTTCACCCGCATCGCCGGCGTTACTTTCGAAAAGAGCGCGACGGCCGGCCTTCCCGACGAGGTCGTTCTGTTCACCGACGCCGAAGAATAGGCCGGCACCGCGCGCCTCACTCCACCGAGAACTCGCGCATCATGCCCATGTCCTCATGTTCGAGGTTGTGGCAGTGATACATGAAGCGGCCCTTGAAATCGCCGAAGGGCTTGGCGATGCGGACGCGTTCGCCTCCAGTGACGATGACCGTGTCCTTCAAGCCGCTGTCGATCAGCCCGTCCTTGAAGGTCGCATAGGCTTCCGGGTCGTCGCCGGCATAGCTGCGGCTCAGCACCTCGAATTGCTGGCCGTGCAGATGAACGGGATGGGCCATATTCATCATGCCCATCATGCCCATGCCGCCGCCCATCATCCCCCGGCCCATCATGCCGCCCCCCATGCCCATGCCGCCACCCATCATGCCGTGGCCCATGCCCATTCCGGCCATGCCCATGCCCCCGCCATGGTCGTGGAAGACCTCGAAAAGCTGCACCGTATCGACGGGCACGCGCTCGATGTCCAAAAGATCGTCGGGGGAATAAGTGCGGCCGTTGATCATCACCTGCATATGCCCCATGGACAAGGCGATAGGGCGCGCGTTGTCGCTATTGGCGATCTCTTCCGGGCGGTAATGTTTGATCGTCGAGAGCTTCTCGGGAAGCTTCGGACTGTCGCTCACGGCGCGCGTCACCGTAACAGTGAAGAGCGGATAGTGGTCGCCGACGATGAGCCCCCCGCTCATGCGCTGCGCCATCGGCGGCACGAGGCCGTCGAACGCGCCGCTGCGCATGACGAGCCTGGAGCCAACCGATCGCCCGCTGAAATCGACCCATAGATCGAGGCGCTCGCCCGGCGCCATCATCGCGTAGGGCCGCGTTTCAGGCTTCTCCAGCAGGCCGCCGTCGACGCCGATGATTGTCAGCGGCGTGCGGTCGTCCCATTGCAGCTTATAGATACGCGCGTTGGAGCCGTTCAGGATCCGCAGGCGATAGGCGCGGCTCGCAACATCGAACCTGAAATCGGGGCGGCCGTTAACGAGGACGCTGTCCCCATAGAAGCCAAACATGCTGCGATGCATGCCGCCGCCGTAAAAGAGCTGATTATCGTCGGTGAAGCTGCGGTCCTGGAGCACGATGGGGATTTCGAATTCGCCCGACGGCAGGCCGAGCGCGCGCTCCTCTTCGTCTTCCACGATGATGCCGCCGGCGAGACCGCGATACACCTGCGTCGCCGTCGCCTCATGCGTATGGGGGTGGTAGAAATTGAAGCCAGCGCGATTGCGCATCTCGAATTCATAGACATAGGTCTGGCCGGGATCGATCGCGGCCATCGGATGGCCGTCCGCGTCCATCGGCACATGCAGCCCATGCCAATGCGTAATCGTCGACTCAGGCAGCTCGTTCTTGAGGTGGATGCGAATCTTCTGGCCTTTCACGAATCGCATCACCGGGCCGAGATAGCTGTCTGGCAGGCGCGTCAGCGTATTGGCCGGGCCTTTGAGCAGGTTGCCGGCGTAGCGCCAGACCTGCGTCGGGCCGTCGGAAAGAATCCGGACAGAATCGGTTTTGCAGGCGAGCTCGATGTCGACATCGGGATTGAAGCTCTCGGTAGCCGTTCTCGGCGCCATATGCGCCATGGCTTCGCCTCGGGCGGAGGAGGGGCGGGCGACGGAGGGAATTGTCAGGGTCGCAGCGGACAATAGGAAATTGCGTCGCGTGAGGCCGAGGTTGTTGCGCATGATTCTCCCTTGGCGCCAGAGCGCTCATTGCATTAGTTAATCCTCATATAAGTGGCGAGGGGCGCGCATAAAACCCCCGCTTAGCAAGGCGTTATTCGGATCGTCCCCGATTAATCGCCCCGAAAAACGCCAGAAGATTTGCGAAGCAGGCGGGCCTTATGGCAAATTCCCCCTTGATTTCACCCAGGTTGGCATAAAGCGGCCCCACCGGACGGGTTCCTCCATCGAGATGAACGAAACGGTCAGAGAAAAGCCGCGGGGCGTCGCGCTCGTCGCTGTCGCGATGGAGCGGCTATTCGAGCCGCGCGCGGGCGGCTGGGCGCCGCGTCCGCGTTTTTGGGCCTTTGTTCTCATTGGCCTGCTGCTGCATCTCGCGATTCTCGCCTTTCTGCTGTGGGAGGATCGCAACGCGGATTTCCCGCCGCCGCCCGAAGAGATTCCCGTCGAGGTGATCACCGAGCCGCCGCCGCCTCCCGAAGAGAAGAAGGAGGAGCCGCCGCAGCCGCCCGAGCCCCCGCCGCAGGAAAAGAAGGAGGAGCAGAAGCCGCCGCCCCCACCGCCGCCGCCGGTGGAGGACGAGAAGCCTGCGACCGACGCGCCCAAGCTGGAGAGCAAGGAGAAAAGCGAGCAGAACACGCCGGAGGAGGCGAAGGAGGCCAAGACCAAGCGCAACGAGACGGAGAAATTCGCGCCCAAGGACGACAAGCCGCAGGGACTCAAGGACGGCGAGGACAACGCGGAAGGCGACAAGACGCCCGCGCCCACGCTCGACAAGCAGGTCGACGACAAGCCGGACGCCGAGATCATCGAGCGCGCGGAGAAGAGTCCCACGCCACAGGAGAAGCCCGAGCCCACGGAAAACAAGCCGGCTAAGAAAGGCGACGCCATGTCGATCGCTGACCAGATCGCGGCTCTGGCGCCTTTGCCGGATTTCAAGCTCGCGGCGCCGCCCAAGCTGTCGCCGGTCGCCGGCGGCCAGGCGAAGACGACCTATCTGACGATCCTCTACGGCCTCATCATGCCGCATATGCGCATTCCACCGCGCGTGCGCGCATTGCAGATGCCCTCCAAAGGCGTCGTGGCTTTCTATATCGACGAGTTGGGCAATCTCACCCATCAGGCGGTTTATAAATCGAGCGGCTTGCCCGATCTCGACTCCGCCGCGCTCGCCGCGGTGCGCGCCGCCGCGCCATTTCCGGCGCCGCCGCGAGGGCTGCCGCATTCCATGTTGTTTACGTACGCGACGAAGTAGCTCCCCCTCCCCAACCCTCCCCCGCAAGCGGGAGAGGGAGCAGATTGTCGCCTTCATCGACAATGCCGATCGCGAGCGCCCCCTCTCCCGCGCATAGCCCGTCGAAAGACGGGCGTCTTCCAGACGCCCTATGGCGGGGGAGGGACAGGGAGGGGGTCAGGCAATTAACGCAATCGCCGACACGAGCCGCCCATAATCCGGCTCCTTGCGATGCACGCTGCGGCGATAGCTGAAGCAGCGCGACTCGTCAGTGTAAGTGTCGATCCCCAGCGCCTTGAACGACGCAACACCCAACCGCGCGACGCGATGGGCGATGAAGCCCTGCAGATCGAACATGGCATGACCCTCACGAACTGAGGGCGTGAAAAAGCGCGCGTAGCCTGCGTCTTCTTCTGTGAAGCGCGCGGAAAACTCCGGCCCGACTTCATAGCTCGCCGCGCCGATCGCAGGACCCAGCGCAATGTGAATGTCGGCGCGGCGCGCGCCCTGCGCCTCCATGGCGGCGACGGTCGCCTCGATCATGCCGGTGAGCGCGCCCTTCCAACCCGCATGGCAGGCGCCGATTACGCCGGCGCGCGCGTCGGCGAAGAGCAACATGCCGCAATCGGCGCCCGTGACGCCGAGCGCGAGCGCGGCGTCACGCGTGACGAGCCCGTCGCAGCGCGGCCGCGTCTGTGGCGCCCAGGGTGCGCTGACGGTCAGCGCGTCGGCCGAGTGGATTTGATAGGGCACCAGCAAGCGCTCAGCCGCGACGCCAAGATGCGCGGCCATGCGTGCGCGGTTCTCGGCAACGCGCTCCGGCGCGTCCATCGAGCCGACCCCGCCGTTGAGCGAGCCATAGACGCCTTCTGACACGCCGCCCGCGCGGGTGAAGAAGGCATGGCGCACGCCGGGCAGGTCGAGGTTAGGCGCGGTGAGGGCGGTGGGGATGGTCATGCATGCGTTCCTGTATCGACCGTCATTGCGAGCGGAGCGAAGCAATCCAGGGCCACATCACGGCTCTGGTTTGCTTCGTCGCTTCGCTCCTCGCAATGACGGGATTTCTATACAATGAAGCCCGGCATATCCGGCATATCCGGGTGCGTCACCGCCATGACCTTGAACAAGGCCCCCATTTGCCGGCGCGGGTCCTGCGCGCCTGTCAGGCGGTCGAGAGCGTCGATGATCGCCCGCTGCTGCTCCGGCGTCGCGCGTTTCATCAGCGTTTCGGCGCGACGCTCGATGCCGAGCTGCAGCAGGAAATGCGCCTGCGTCACCGGCCCCATGACTTTGGCCCCGGCTGCGCGGGCGGCGCGGGCGAGGGCGGCGAAATCCACATGGGTGGTCAGATCGGCTTCGCCGGGGGCGGCGAGGGGGTCGACATAGGCGTGTTTCGCCACAGCCTGCAGGCTGTCGCCGAGAGACGTTTCGAGATAGCCGTAGTCGATGACGAGAAACGCGCCGCCCTCGCGCACCAGCCGCGCGGCGATCTCGCTCATGATGCATTGCGCGACGGCGCCCACCTCGATGATCGACCCTTCGCGCGCCGGCACGTTCAGCGAGGCCTCGACCTGGTCGGACAGGCCGAAGGTGAGCTCGCCCATGGCGTCGACGCCCACGAGCCGCTCGCGCCAGCCTTGCGCCGTCTTGACGTAGTGGCGCACCGGCAGCGCGTCGAAAAATTCATTGGCGAGAATGATGGCGGGGCCCGGCGGCGTGTCGTTGACATCGGCGCTCCAGCTCAAGGGCTTCGGCGCGTCGGCGAGCGTCTGCTCCTGGATCGCGCGCAGCGCCGGACTGGTCTCCACAAGATGCACGCTGATGGCGTCGAGGAACGGCGGGGCAATGCGCGCGACGCGCAAGACGTCCGACATCAGCGTGCCGCGTCCGGGGCCAAGCTCGACGAGCCGCGCGGGAGAGGGCGCGCCCGCCATGCGCCAGGCCTCGCTCGCCCAGACGCCCAGCAGCTCGCCGAACATCTGGCTGATCTCCGGCGCCGTGACGAAGTCGCCGACCGCGCCGAAAGGATCGCGCGTCATGTAATAGCCGTAGCTCGGATGTCCGAGGCAGAGGCTCATATATTGTTCGAGCGTCATCGGCCCTTCATGGGCGATCTGCGCGGCGATTTCCTGTTTCAGCGCGGTCATGCGAGCGCGCTCCGGCGGCGCAGCGAGAAGACGAGGATGGCCGCGCCGATGAAGACGAGCGGCAGCGACAGGGCCATGCCCATGGTGAGGCCATTGGGCAGCGCCTCCTGCACAGGGTCCGGCTCTCGGAAGAACTCGCAGAAGATTCGCGCGGCGCCATAGCCGACGCCGAAAAGCCCGGTCACGAGTCCCGGCCGCTTCAAGGCGCCGCCGCGCGCCGCCAGCCACAGAAGGATGAAGAGCGCGACGCCTTCGAGCCCTGCTTCATAGAGCTGGCTCGGATGGCGAGGCATGTCGCCGGCGCCCGGAAAGACCATGGCCCATGGCACGTCGGCGGGCCGCCCCCACATCTCCGGCTTGATGAAATTGGCGAGGCGCCCGAAGAAAAGGCCGATCGGCGCAACCGCCGCGCAAATATCCGAGATGGTGAGGAAGGGCAGGGCGCGCGAGCGCGCGAAAAGCCACATGCCGATGATGCAGCCGATGAGCCCGCCGTGAAAGGCCATGCCGCCCTTCCAGGTTTGGAAAATCTCGAGCGGGTGGGCGAGGTAGAAGGAGGGGTCGTAGATCAGCACATGGCCGAGCCGTCCGCCGATGATGATGCCGAGCGCGGCGTTGACCAGAAGATCGTCCACGCCCTCGCGCGTCGGCCGCGGCTGGTTCGCGGCCCAGAGCCGCTCGTTGGCGACGAGCGCGCGTAGTCCCATCCAGCCGAAAATGAAGCCGCCGATATAGGCGAGCGCATACCAGCGGATCGGCAGCGGGCCGAGATGGACCGCGACCGGATCGACGATGGGGAAGGGCAGGAGGAAGAAAGGCATGAAAAGGATCCGGCGCGGCCCGGATTTCGCGCCGCGTTAAGCTTTCTAGCGGCGGCGGGTGAGGATGTCATGTCCCCCGACGCCGTCATTGCGAGCGGAGCGAAGCAATCCAGGGCGGCAATGGGGCCCTGGATTGCTTCGTCGCTCCGCTCCTCGCAATGACGAGAGAGCTTTTAAGCCGCCTTTTGCTGCGCTCCGAACCGCCCGTAGAAGGTCTCCCCCTTCGCCGCCATGTCGCGCAGAAGCTGCGGCGGCTCGAAGCGGGGGCCGTGCTTGGCGGCGAGCTTGTCGCAGAGCGCGACGAAGGCCTTCGTTCCCATGCCGTCGATATAGCTCAGCGTGCCGCCGGTGAAGGGCGCAAAGCCAAAGCCGAGGATCGAGCCGACATCGGCCTCGCGCGGGTCGGTGACGACGCCCTCGGCGAGCGTGCGGGCGGCCTCGACCGCCTGCGTGACAAGGAAGCGCTGCTTGAGCTCCTCCACGTCGAGCGTATCGGGATCGAGCTTCTCTTCGGCGAGCGCCGAGAGGCCCGGCCAGAGGCTCTTCTTGCCATCCGGATGGTAGTCGTAGAAGCCCTTGCCGTTCTTGCGGCCGAAGCGCCCTTCTTTTTCCACCATGTAGCCGAGCACGCGCTCCTGGGCGGGATCGATCGCCTTTTCGCCGAGGTCCTTCTTCGTCGCCTGCAAAATCTTCCAGCCGAGATCGAGCGCGACTTCGTCGTTGAGCGAGAGAGGGCCAACCGGCATGCCGGCCATGCGCGCGACATTCTCGATCATCGCCGGCGGCACGCCCTCGGTGAGCATGATCTGCCCTTCGCGCACGAAGTTCAGCACGCAGCGATTGGCGTAGAAGCCGCGCGTGTCGTTCACGACGATGGGCGTCTTCTTGATGATGCGGATGAAGTCGAGCGCCGTGGCGAGCGCGCGGTCGCCGGTCTTCTCGCCCATGATCACTTCGACGAGCAGCATCTTCTCGACCGGCGAGAAGAAATGGATGCCGATGAAATTCTCAGGCTTTTGCGCCGTCTCGGCGAGCGAGGTAATTGGCAACGTGGATGTGTTGGAGGCGAAGATCACATCGCCGCCCACGACGTCCTGTGCGCGCTTGGTGACGTCGGCTTTGACCGCGCGGTCTTCGAACACCGCTTCCAGCACGAGATCGCAGCCCGCGAGCGCGGCGTAATCGGCGGTCGTGTGAACGCGCGCGAGCAGCGCATCCTTCTCCGCCGGCGTGGCGCGGCCCTTGGCGACAGAGCCCGAGATGAGCTTGTCGATCGTCGCTTTTCCCTTGTCGGCGCTTTCCTGGTCGCGGTCGATCAGCACGACATCGAGCCCGTTGAGCGCGCTGATATAGGCGACGCCCGCGCCCATGAAGCCCGCGCCGAGAATGCCGATCTTCTTGAGATTGGTCGGCGGAACGTCGGCGGGACGATGGGCGCCCTTCTCCAGCTCGTTCTTCGAGAGGAAGAGCGAGCGGATCATGGCCGCAGCTTCCTTCGAGCGCAGAATATGCGCAAACCAGCGCGCCTCGACGGTGAGCCCCTGATCCATCGGCAATTGCAGGCCTTCATAGACCGCATGCAGAATGGCGCGCGCGGCAGGATAGTTGTTGTAGGTCTCACGACGCAGAATGGCGTTGGCGGCGGGCCAGATCATCATGCCGGTCGGCGAGAACACTTTGCCGGACGGATTCTTGAAGTCCTTCACGTCCCAGGGCGCCAGCGCCTTGCCGCCATTGATGATCCATGCGCGGGCGCGCGCCACGATCTCTTCACGAGGCGCGACCTCGTGAACGAGCTTCGCGCCGAGCGCCGCTTTTGGCTTTGCCTGATCGCCGCGGAACAGGAATTGAAGGGCGTCGCCGGTCTGCATGATGCGCGCGACGCGCTGCGTGCCGCCGGCGCCGGGGAAGAGGCCGACCTTGATTTCCGGCAGTCCCACTTTCGTTTTCTCGTCATCCGCCATCACGCGATAATGGCAGGCGAGCGCCAGCTCGAAAGCGCCGCCCAGGCACACGCCGTTGATGGCGATGGCGAAGGGCTTGCCGCAGGTTTCGAGCTTTCGATAGAGCAGCGAGAGCTTGCGCGAATTTTCGAAGAAGAGCTTGTTGGCGACTTCCTCGCCTTGCTCCTTCAGCGCCTTGGCGTATTGCGCCGCGCCCTGTTGCAGCATGGAAAGATCGGCGCCGCCCGAGAAGGCGCTCTTGCCCGAGGCGATGACGCAACCCTTGATGTCGGCGTTGTTGACCACGGCGTCGATGACAGAGTCGAGCTCCGCCATCACTTCCGGGTTGATGACGTTCATCGAGCGGCCAGGCATGTCCCAGGTAAGGAGCGCAACGCCGTCGGCGCCGGTCTCGAAGCGGAAATTGGCGAGGTTCATTGTTTCGCTCCCAAAAGATCTGTTCGACTCCCTCTCCCGCTCGCGGGAGAGGGTCGCCCCGCGAAGCGGGGTCGGGTGAGGGCCCTCATCCGTCATGCCTTCGGCATGACACCTTCTTCCGCGCGCGGGAGAAGGAGGGGCGCGTCAAACCCGCTCGATAATCGTCGCAGTTCCCATTCCCGCGCCGATGCAAAGCGTCACGAGCGCCGTTCCCTTGCCCGTGCGCTCCAATTCGTCGATCGCCGTGCCGACGAGCATGGCGCCGGTCGCGCCGAGCGGATGGCCCATCGCGATGGCGCCGCCGTTCGGATTCACTTTCGCGGGGTCGAGATCGAAGGCTTGCAGGTAGCGCAGCACGACGGCGGCGAAAGCCTCGTTGATTTCGATGAGGTCGATGTCGTCGAGCGTCATCCCTGAGCGTTCGAGCACCTTCTTCGTCACGTCCACGGGGCCGGTCAGCATGATCGCGGGTTCGGAGCCGATATTGGCGAAGGCGCGAATGCGGGCGCGAGGCTTCAGACCAAGTTTTTCGCCGGCTTCCTTCGAGCCGACGAGAACGGCGGCTGCGCCGTCGACGATGCCCGAAGAATTGCCGGCGTGATGCACGTAGTTCAGCTTTTCGATCGCCGGATAGGCCTGGATCGCCACCGCGTCGAAGCCGCCCTGCTCGGCGAAGAAGCCGAAGGAGGGCTTCAGCGCCGCGAGCGACTGCATATTGGTGTCCGGCCGCATATGCTCGTCGCGGTCGAGGATGGTGAGGCCGTTAACGTCCTTCACCGGCACGACGGATTTCGCGAAGCGGCCTTCCGTCCAGGCGGTCGCGGCGCGCTTTTGCGACTCGACGGCAAAGGCGTCGACGTCGTCGCGCGTAAAACCGTATTTCGTCGCGATGAGATCGGCCGAGACGCCCTGCGGCATGAAATAAGAGGGAATGGCGATGGTCGGATCGACTGGCCAGGCGCCGCCTGAGGCGCCGATGCCGACACGGCTCATGCTCTCGACGCCGCCGCCGATGGTGAGATCGTGCTGGCCCGACATGATTTCGCCAGCCGCGAAATTCACCGAGTCGAGGCCGGAGGCGCAGAAGCGGTTGATCTGCACGCCGGGCACTTTGTACGAATAGCCTGAGGCGATTGCCGAAGCGCGCGCAATGTCGCCGCCTGCTTCTCCAACAGGGTCGACGCAACCGAGAATAACGTCGTCGACCTCGGCGCCGGCAAGGTTGTTGCGCTCCTTGATCGCGGTCAGCGCCGTATTGGCGAGGCCGAGCGAGGAGACCTCATGCAGCGAACCATCCGGCTTGCCGCGCCCGCGCGGCGTGCGAACGGCGTCGTAGATATAGGCTTCGGGCATGATGTTTCCTCTTTCTTATCGCTTTCCCCTCTCCCGCTTGCGGGAGAGGGTGGCCCTCGCGTGCGCGAGGGTCGGGTGAGGGCCCTCATCCATCATGCCATGAGTCATCTCAAAGAAGCTTGCGGCATGACGCCTTCTCCCGCGAGCGGGAGAAGGGATTCGCTTGCTTAAAACATCTCCGGCGCCAGTGACATCATCGTGTCGGCGCCGCTCACGATGCGCGCGAGGCGCAAGCTCGTCTCGGGGAGCATGCGCTCCATATAGAAGCGCGCGGTCGTCAGCTTCGCCTCCATCAGCGCTGCAGTCTCGGGCTCGCGCGCTTTCTTCTCCATCGCCGCGGCGGCGATCTTCACCCACATCAAAGCGAGCGCGACGCGGCCCAGCAGATGCATATAATCATAGGACGCCGCTCCGGCGTTGTCGGGCTTCGCCATGGCGTTCTGCATCAGCCACATGGAGGCCTTCTGCAGATCGGCGAGCGCCGCCTGCGCGGGCGCGACATAGGGCTTCATCGCTTCATTGGCGCTATGGCCGCCCAAAAGCTCCGCGCCTTCCTTGAAGAAAGCCATGATGGCGCGCCCGCCCTCGCGCGGCAGCTTGCGGCCGACGAGGTCGAGCGCCTGAATGCCATTGGCGCCCTCGTAGATCATGGCGATGCGCGCGTCGCGCACGAATTGCTCCATGCCCCATTCACGAATATAGCCATGCCCGCCGAAGACCTGTTGCGCCTTCACGGCGTTCTCGAAGCCGACGTCGGCGAGCATGCCTTTCAAAACCGGCGTCATCAGGCCCAGGCGATCGTCCGCCGCCTGTCGCGCCGCCCGATCGTCGGAGCGATGCGCAATGTCGCTGTCGAGCGCGGCCGAGAGCGCCAAAGCGCGCGCCGCCTCGTTGAAGGCCTTGATCTCGAGCAGCATGCGCCGCACGTCGGGGTGCACGATGATGGGGTCGGCTTTCTTGTCCGGATATTGCGGGCCCGTCAGCGCGCGGCCCTGCAGGCGCTCCTTGGCGTAGGCGAGCGCGTTTTGATACGCGACCTCGGACTGCGCGAGCCCCTGCATGGCGACGCCGAGCCGCGCCTCGTTCATCATCACGAACATGGCGTTGAGGCCGCGATTGGCCTCGCCGATGAGATAGCCCGTCGCGCCGTCGTAATTCATCACGCAAGTGGCGTTGCCGTGAATGCCCATCTTTTCTTCGATGGAGCCGCAGGAGACGCCGTTGCGTTGCCCAAGCGACCCGTCGGCGTTCACCAGCACCTTCGGCGCGATGAAGAGCGAGATGCCCTTCACGCCGGCCGGCGCGCCCTCGATTCGCGCCAGCACGAGGTGGATGATGTTCTCGGAAAGATCGTGCTCGCCAGCGGAGATGAAAATCTTCTGGCCGGTGATGGCGTAGGAGCCGTCTGCGCGCGGGACCGCCTTGGTGGTGAGGAGCCCCAGATCCGTGCCGCATTGCGGCTCGGTCAGATTCATCGTGCCGGTCCAGCGGCCTTCGATCATCGCCGGCGCATAGAGCTTCTTTAGCTCCTGCGAGCCATGCGTGAGCAGCGCCGCCAGCGCCCCCTGGGTGAGCCCCGGATACATCGCGAAGGCCATGTTCGCCGAGGAGGCGAATTCGCTCATGGCCATGGTGAGCGTGTAAGGCAGCGCCTGGCCGCCAAATTCCGGCGGCGCGGAGAGGCCGATCCAGCCCCCGCCGGCATAAGCCTCGAAAGCCGGTTTGAAGCCTGCGGGCGTCGTGACGCTCCCGTCCGGATGGCGCTTGCAGCCATTGGCGTCGCCGGATTGGTTGAGCGGCGCGAGAACCTCTTCGCAGAGCCTACCCGCTTCGCCGAGAATTTGGCCCACCAACTCGGGCGAGGCGTCCGCGAAGCCTTCCAGATTGCCGAAACGTTGAATGTTCAGAACGTCGTTGAGGAGAAACAGCGTGTCGTCGACGGGCGCTTTATAGCTCGGCATCAAAGGCTCCTTGCAGATTCCCCAGAGCCGGGTGGCCCCGACTCGGGGGAGGGACGCCGTTCGCGTCTTAGGTAGAGGGGGCCGCCGGTCCGCGCAATAGGACATGAACGCAGCTCAAAACGGCTTTGAGGGAATGTCTAATTCAGCGATCTTATCCGCAGCTGAGCGATTCGCTTGCTCGAGCCGATCAGATTTGTGTGACCTGAGTGCGCGCGCCCTCGACGCCCAGACTGCGGTTAACGGCTTATTTACCTTGATTGACGGAAAGTCGCCGTCAACGACGCCGCGGCGTCGAGCGTAAAGCGCGATTCGCGCGGTCCCTGCGTCGGTTCTCCTAGTTCCTCTCGAGCTATCCGTCAGTCGGATCCGCCGGACATAGACTTATGAGCAAGGGTCTTTCCCGCAAATACCGTGGTCCCGATTACGATGCGCGCGACGCCGCTCGCGCTGAGGCGCGCCGTTCGGGAAAAAGCCTCGGCGACTGGCTCGACGACGCGATCCGGGAGCCCGCCCAGGATGACGACGAGAACGAACTCGATTCGGACGAGGGCGATCGTCTGGAGGAAATCACTCGCCGCCTCGCCCGCCCGAGCGGCGAGCGCCGTCGTGAACGCGACGATTTCCGTCAGCCGCGTCGTTGGCGGGACGACGTCGATGATATGCGCGCTTCCTCTCGACGGCGTCGAGAAGACGCCTTCGAGGAGGATGAGGAACGCGCGCCCCGGGAACGCGACGGCGTTGCATCCCGTGAGCGCCTTGAGCGGGAACCGGTCGGGCGGCGGCCGCGCGACGAGCGGCGCTTGGATGCGGAGGCCATCGTCGCCGAGGCGACGGAGGTGGTCGAGCGCCGCGTCGCGGCCAGCGAGCGCCACGCGGCGCGCGCCTTCGAAAACCTCGCCGATCTGATCAAGCGCGGCCAGCGCAGCGGCGAAAGCGTCGCGATCAAGCGTGCGGTTTCCGCTTTCGCTGAACGCGCCGACGCCAGCGAGCGTCAGACCGCGCGCGCTTTGAAGAATCTCACGGGCATGCTGGAGCAGCATCAGCGTGGGCGCGAAACCGCGGAGGAAGGGCTTGCCTATCTTGCCGAACGACTCGGACGCATCGAGTCGCGGCTTGCCGAGCAGCCCTCTTCGAATGTGAGCGTGCGGCCGATCCGCTCGGCCTTGGCGCGGCTGGAATCGCGGCTCGATCGTCTGGCGAGCCCCGAACGCGACGCGGATGTCGAAGCGGCGTTGAGCGGCCTGGATCGCCGCCTCGACGATATTTCGCGTCGCCTCGAGAACGAGCAAGCGGCGCCTGCCGCGCCGGCGGCAAACGCCGCGATGAGCGGCGCTAGTTCCGCCGCCTTGGAGCAGGGTCTGCGCTCGGGTCAGCAACTTCCCCGCCGGCCCCTCGTCGACGCCATCGCCGAGATTACACAGCGCCAGCGCGTCCTCGACGAGTCCGTCGCGCCGCCCGCGCCCCCGGCGCCGGCTCCCGCGATGGAGCTTTGGGAAGGCGAACCGCCCGCCAAGCGCTTCGCCGCGCTGACCGCCTCGCTCGAAACCCTGTTGCAGCAAATGGAAAGCCTTCGCCAGCAGGGCGGAGAGCGCGCCGACCAGCAGCTGGTGACGATGCGGCAGGTCGAGGGGCTGCGCCGCGAAATCGAGGAAATGTCGCGGGCCGTCGGCGATCTCGCGCCGCGCGCCTCCGTCGCCGCCGTCGAGGCGGCGCTGCGCGATCTTTCGCGCCGCATCGAGACGCAGCGGGATCGCGGCGTCGCAGAGGACCTTCTGGCGCCGGCCGAGCGGATCGCGGGAGAGCTGCGGTCCGTCGTGAAGGAGCTCGATCCGAGCCCGATCCTGCGCAGCCTCGACGCGGACATTCAGGCGATTGGCCGTCGGCTCGACGCCATGCAGCAGCCCGACGCCGCCGACATGGCGGCGATCCATCAGCTTTCGGCGCAAGCGCGTGAGATCAAGGACCAGCTTGCCGCCATGGCGGCGCGGCCGCTGCCGCTCGAAAAGCTCGAAACCCGGCTTTTCGATCTGACACAGCGCGTCGACGGGCTGGCGCATGCGAGCGCTGGTCCGGCGCAAGCCGCCGCCGCCCTGGACATGGGCGAATTGGTGCGGTCGATCCGCTCGATCGTCGCTTCGGAAACCAGCACGAGCTTCGAGACCTTCAACAGCCGTCTCGAATATCTCGCGGGCAAATTCGACGAAGCCGTTCTCAGCGCGGGCGCCAAGCGCTTCGACGAGCTGGGGCAGCGCATCGATGCGCTCGGCCGTACGCTTGGCGAACGGATTGAAGGCGTCGCCGCTCAAAAGCCCACCGACACAGCGGCGCTCGAGCAGTTGATCGCCAATCTGGGCCGTAAGGTCGACTCCGTCCTCGACGACCGGCCGCATGCGCCCGGTTTCGAGGAGCTTGGCCGCAAGCTCGAGCGCCTGGAAAAGCGTTTCGATCCGGCGGAGATGGCGGCGCGTCCCGTCGCCGATCGGCAATTCGCCGAACTGGCGCAACGCATCGACGTCGTGCGCGAAACCGCGGCGCAGAGTCTCGACCGCAGCGCGCCCGACAATCCTCAGCTGGACGAGATCGCCCAACGTCTCGAGCGCATGCAGAGCGCGCTCGCGCAGCGCGCCGAGGAGTCCTATCGCGTCGAGGCGCAGCACAAGGACCTCACGGCGCTGGTCGAGCAGCTCGCCACGCGCATGAATCAGGCGCTCGATCCGCGCGGCGACGCAGAGGCGTTGAAGGCCCTCGAACGCCAGATCGGCGCCCTGTCGCAGCGCCTCGACCGCAGCGATCGCAACGGCGCGGCGCTAGCGGGCGTCGAAACGCGGATCGCCGCACTCGTCGCGCAGATGGAGGACACGAAGGCGGCGACGACGCTCGCGGCCGAAGAAGCGGTGCGCCGCGCCACGCAGGATATTCTGCGTCAGGCGAACCCCGCGCCGGGCGCGCTTCGGGAAGCGCTGGAGCGAGAGCTTTCAGACATCCGCAAGGCGCAGGATGAAGCCGGCGAGCGCACGCATGAGACCTTGCTCGCCGTGCACGAAACGCTGGAGCGCGTCGTCGATCGTCTGGCGATGTTCGAGGACGAGCTGACCGAAATTCGCGCCGAAGCGCCGACCGCCGCGCAATTCTCCGCCCCCGCCGCATCCCCGCGTCGCGGCGATGCGCGCGCGCCGGAGCTTGCTGTCGAGCCGCGCTCGGCTCCCCGTGCGGGCTCGGGCGACGACGAAAATCTGATGGATTTGCTGGTGCCGCCAGGCGCCCCGCGCCCGCCGCGCCGTGAGCCCGGATTTGCGTCGCCCAGCGCCAAGCCGGAGAGGTCCGAGCCGGTTCAGACCGACTTTATCGCGGCCGCGCGCCGGGCGGCGCAGCAGGCGGCTATGGACGCCGAGACGGCCGAAAAGGCCCAGCAGGCGCGGCGCGCGTCTGGCCGGCAGGCAAGCGCGTCGGCTGCGGAGCAGAACCAGGCCAAGGGGGGCTTGGTCGGGGCCATTCAGGAACGTAAGCGTCCGCTACTCCTCGGCCTCGGCGCGCTGGTGCTGCTCATCGGCGCCTATCAGATCGCGCGCGTCGGCATTCAAAGCGCAGACGTCAACGCTCATGCCAATCACGAGATGAGCGAAGCGGATCCGGTCGGCGCGGAAACAGCGCCGAGCGCCGAGGCCCCGTCCGCCGCGCCGGTCGAGTCGGCTCCGGCGGCTAAAGCTGGAACGCCCGCCGAGCCCGCCCGCGCGCCCGAGACGCCGAAAGCGCCGCCGCCGCCGCGCATGATTGCGCCGCATACCGAAAACAAGCCTGTCGACCCGACCCCGGTCGGATCGATCTCCAGTCCGAATCCGCTGTCGGCGCCCGACGCCATCGGCGTCATCAAATCCTTGGCGCAGCAAGGCATGCCGGCGGCGCAATATGAGCTGGCGGTTCGCTATGCCGACGGACGCGGCGTCGCGCGCGACGCAAAAACCGCTGCGGAGTGGTTCGAGAAGGCGGCGAGCCAAGGCCTGGCGCCGGCGCTATACCGGCTCGGCTCCTTCTATGAGAAGGGGGTAGGCGTCGAGCGCGACTATGCGCGCGCCCGCAAATACTACCTTTCCGCCGCCGAGGCCGGCAACGCTCGCGCCATGCACAATCTCGCGGTGCTGCTTGCCGAGGGTGGGGACGGCGGCAAGCCGGATTACCCCGCGGCCTCGGGATGGTTCCACAAGGCGGCGGAATATGGCGTGCGCGACAGCCAGTATAATCTGGCGATCCTTTACGCTCGGGGGCTCGGCGTCACGCAGAGCCTTACCCAGTCCTATTTGTGGTTCTCCGCAGCAGCGGAGCAGGGCGACGCCGACGCCGGCAAGAAACGCGACGAGGTTGCCGCGCGGCTCGACTCGAAGGAGCTTGCGACCGCCAAATCCCTGGCGGCGGGTTTCCACGCCAAAGAGCCCGTTCGCGAGGCCAATGACGTTCTGCCGCCCAAGGGCGGCTGGGAGAGCGTCAAGGATCCGAGCGCCGCGAAGGGCGGGACGAAGCCAGCACAAAAGGCTAAACTGTCCGCGATTTGAGCGGTATGAAGGACGCCAGCCGTCAAGTTTTCGCCGCTCATTGCGGTTAATCGACGCCTGACGCATAACGTCGCGACGTCGCGGGCTTTTAGGGCCCGTGGCCGCTTCTTGGGAGAATCGGGATGAGAAAGACCACCGCCGCGATCCTCGCCGTTTCGGCGATCGGGGCTTTGACGCTTGCGGCCGCGCCGGCCCGGGCCGATTCGGCTGGCGCCGCTGTGGCCGCCGGCATCGGCGGCTTCGCGCTCGGCGCCATTGCTGGCGGCGCGCTGGCCCAGCCGGCTCCGCCGCCGCCCGTCTATTACGCCCCGCCGCCTCCGCCGCGCTGCTGGGTCGAGCGCCGCCCGGTCTTCGACGAATATGGCGTCGAAATCGGCTCGCGTCCGCGCCGCATCTGCGAATAAGCGACCCTGCGAATAACGCCATTTCCGTTTGAGCAGCTCGCATTGGGGGGTGTCATTCCCAGCGGGCTGAAAGCCCGACCGGGAATCCCGAGCCGCAAAGCGCTGGTTTTGCTCTGGATTCCTGATCGATTGCTTTGCGAGCGTCGGTAATGACACCGAACCAATCAAGCGGAATCTCATAAAAGAGGCAGAGCGCCGGACCGCCGCACGCGGTCCGGCGCTCTGCTTCTATTTATGGCACGTCGGTTGCTCGTTCTTCGCCGCACCAATTCCAATGGCGAAGAGTACCCACATGACGAGCATTCTCGATACCGCCTTCAAGACCCTCGAGGAGCAGGGCCGCCTTCTCAACGCAGTCCTCAAGGGCCCCACGGAAAAGCCCGGCCGTTATGGCTTTCGTGGCGAATTGGCGCTCATTTTCGCGGAGACGCTCGCCGATGAAAAGCGCCCGCCGGAGCGTTCGGTTGATCAGGTGATTGCCATCGCGAATGTCGGAGAACCGACAATTCCGTTCTTCGCTTGTTATCTTCATTCCTTCGAATGGCTGACGAACCTCGCCGAGGTGACGAAGGGCCTGTTCTCGCCCGAGGGGAAGTATTTCATTTTCTGCAACAACATCGACCTCCTCGCCAAATATGAGGTCGAGATCGACGGCATTACCTATAATGTGCTGCCGATCGACGAGGCGACGGTCTATAACGAGGTGCTCGAGCTGCTCTACCTGGAGAAGGGCGACCTCAAGAAGCTCTCGACCGCCGGCAAGACCGACGCCATCGCCGACGCCGCGCTGGGCTTCAACGCCAAATATGATGTCATCAGCTACGCCCAGGGCGTGGAGCGCATGGGGCCGGTCCGCAACAGAAACGCGAATCGCCCGGTGTAACGCACCGAACCAATCAGGCTGATCTTGTAACTTCAAATAAGCTCGACGCCGGCGAGTTTCCTCGCCGGCGTCACGCCGGCGCATGGCCTGTGGGGCGAGCCTTTTGCTTATGGGGCTTTCGCGCTGCCGTCGCCTTTTGCAGCTCTGTGACGAGGAAGGGCGCCAGCGCGGCGGCTAGGGCGACGGCGCCATCCATGATGCTCATCGGCGCAACGCCGAGGAGCCGCCGTATCGGCGGCAACGCCGAGATTGCCGCCTGGGTGACGAGGGAGCCGGCGACGACGCCCATGAGCAGCCGGTTGGGGGGGAGCTCTCTACTGAAGGCGCCATGCTCCCGCGACCGGCAGGCCAAAGCGTGCAGCAGCTGGGCGGCGACGATGTTGGTGAAGCAGATCGTGCGCGCGCGCGGCGACGCGCCATATCTCCAGACGCCGTAGAGATAGGAGCCGAAGGAGGACGCCGTGATCAATCCGGCGTCGCGGCCAAGGGCGGGCGCCGAGCGTGCGTCGATGATATTCTCATGCGCCGTCATGGGCGGCGCGCGAAGGACGTCGCTATGCGGCGGCTCGAGGCCTAGCGCGAGGGCCGGCGCGACGTCAGTCACGAGGTTGATCCACAAGAGCTGGGCCGGCGTCAGCGGCTGTCCGAGGCCCGCAGCCGGCGCGATCAGCATCAGCAGGATCTCGCTCATATTAGTTGCCAGAAGATAACGGATGGCGCGTCGGATATTGGCGTGCGTTGCGCGCCCCTGTTCGATCGCGGGGATCAGCGACTGAAGCCTGTCGTCCTGCAAGACGATGTGCGCCACGTCGCGCGCCGCCTCGCTGCCGCTCAATCCCATGGCGACGCCGATATTCGCGGCTTTCAGCGCGGGGCTGTCATTGACCCCGTCGCCCGTCATTGCGACGACTCGTCCCGAGCGCTGCAAAGCCTCGACGATTTCGAGCTTTTGGCCCGGCGTGACGCGCGCGAAAACATGGGGAGGCTGGCGCTGGTGGTCGGGCGCCGCTTTCAAATCCGCAATCGCGTCGGAGTCGACGATGCGCAGCTCGCCATTGCCGAGATCGAGGGCGCGCGCAACCGCCTCGGCGGTTTTCCGCTGATCGCCCGTGATCATGACGGGGCTGACGCCGGCGCGGCGCAAGGTAGCGAGAAGCTCGGCGACGCCGGGACGCAGCGGGTCAGCGAGGCCGATCAGCCCCAGGAATATCAGTGCGCCGGCTGGCGGCGCGTCGCCTGCGAATTCCTGATAGGCGGCGCCCAGCACGCGCTGGCCCGCGCCAGCGAGCCGGGCGTTTTCCGTCTCGACATCGGCGCGCAGCGCATTGGTCATCTCGATCGCCTCGCGACTCATCAGGATGCGGTTGCAAAGAGCGAGGACTTCTTCGGGACTTCCCTTGACCGCGGCAATCGTCGTCCCGCGCGATGTTTTGTGAAGGGTCGTCATGAAGAGCTGACGCTCGGTTCGATAGGAAACGCGCTCGAGCGGATAAGCGCGGCGCAGCTGCGCAACGTCGATGCCCGCGTCTTCCGAGAATCCGAGCAGCGCCGCCTCCGTCGCGGAAGGCGGTCCATTGCTCATGTGTTCTTCGCCGGGCGTCGGCGCCTCGTTGCACAAGGCGACGATCTGCGCCAATTTTTCCAACCAGGGAACGGCGTCGAGGCGGATGGGCGCCTTGGAGTCGTCGCATATGCGATCGTCCGCGCTATGATAGACGCGACCACCGCAGCTGATCTCGGCGACGGACATTCGGTTGAACGTTAACGTTCCCGTCTTGTCGAGACACACGACCTCGACCGATGCAAGCGTCTCGACCGCGTCGAGACGGCGGATCAGCACATGGTGGCGGCGCATTTCCCTGACGCCGAGCGCGAGCGTCGTCGTTGCGAGAGTCGGCAGGCCTTCGGGGACGGCGGCGACAGCCAGAGCGACAGCGTTTTTCAACGTGGCGAAAAAGCCATAGCCTCGCAATAATCCGACGAAAAAGACGGCGACGCAGGCGCCGCTGGCGATCAAGGTGAGCTGCCGCCCAAGACGGCCCAACTGCTTCTGCAAAGGGGTTTCCGGCGCATTGGCGAGGGAAAGGAAGCTTTGCAGCCGCCCGATCTCGGTGGCCGCGCCCGTGGCGACGACCGCCGCCAGCCCGCTGCCGCCCGTGACCGCCGACCCGCGATAGACGATGTTCGTGCGATCCGCGAGCGCGACATCCACACAAAGAGGCTGCGGCAATTTCTGCACAGGCGCGCTTTCGCCGGTCAGCGTGGCTTCGTTGACCATCAAACCGTCCGCGGCGAGCACCCGCGCATCGGCTGCGATGATAACGCCGGGGCGCAGCTCCAGCACATCGCCCGGTACGGCGCTTTCGATGGATATTGTCTGACTTTTTCCCTCTCGGATAACCGGAACGCCGCTGTCGAAAGGCTGCGAAAGCGCACGCACGGCGCGCTCGGCGCGACTTTCCGTGACAAAGCCGATCCCGGCGTTGAGCGCCACAACCGACAGCACGACCACGGCGTCGGCGCCGCCGCCGGTAAAAAGAGACAAAGCGGCGGCGCCAATGAGCAGCGCGACGGGGAGGCTCTTGAATTGCTCGAGCAGGATTTCCATCCGGGCGCGGCCGGGGATGGTCGGGAGCGCGTTTTCCCCGTAACGCCGCAGCCGGCTCTCGAAGGCTTTGATCGACAGCCCTTTCGTAGAGCTGCGCAGTCGCTTCAGCGCTTCGTCGACCCCTAGCAAATGCCACGGGGCCGGACGCGGCTGTCCGCCCTTGGGCTCGAGCCGACCCGCGCGGTAGCGGGCGAGCGCGTCTTCGATGATGTCGGTGATCCGCGCATTCGTAAGCTTGGGGTCGAAGATGACGAGCAGCGTTCCCGTTGCGGTGCTGGCGCTTGCCTCCTTGACCGCGCGCCCGCTTCTGAGCGCGCCTTCCAATGCGCGCTTCAGCTGCTGGCCTCCCTTTAGGCCCGGCACGCGCACTCGGAGGCGCCCCGGCACAACGGCATGGAGGAGGGTCAGTTCGTCGTGGCGCAGGGGCGCAAGCGGTTCGGCCGTCAACGTCGGCTTGCCCCGAGGGATTTCTTGACGGCGCCGGACGGCCAATCGCGCAGGGCTTCTCCCGCATACCAGAGAAGGGTCAGGCCAGGGGGCCCTATATTGCCGCGCGCCAGCTGGGCGATCCCAAAGACAAGCAGCGCCAGAACAACGGAGGCGCGCGCGTCCTCGCCTGTCAGGCGCGTGAAGGAAGCGCTGATAGCCTCGAGCCGCTCGCGCATTTTTTCGAGATCCAAACCTGCGGCCGGCGCCGAGCCTTTGATTTCGAACGGCGCGTCCGCGCCGATCGCGCTCAACGCCTCCGCTACCCTTTCACCCTGCAAGAGAATGCTCGACGTGCTGGCGTTGGCTTTTGCCTCGACGCCCGGAATTCGCTCCAGCCATTTCGAAGCATGGGCGAAAAAGCTCCTGTCGCCGCGCCGCTCAGGTATCTTCAATCGAATCCTGGAAGGCGTCTTGTGAACGACATAGGCGTCGGGCCTCTCAGCCATGGACCTTCCTCTCAGGCTCGTGAGAGGACTTCGCGCCGAATGGCACGACATGCTCCTCGGCCCCGTCGCCATTGGCTGCGACGCTCCGCTCTTCTTCGAGCTCGTTCTGAACTTCGGCAACGACGTCGCTCATCGTCTCGGTGATCTCGCCGACGACGCCCCGCGCCCGCTCGAACAAGCGGAACCCCGCGCGCACCGCGCCTTTGGCGAGGGAATTCGTCTTTCCGTCCTCACGACGCAACAGGGTGGCGGTGGCGGCGCCGGCCGCCCCGGCAGCCAATGCGAGCATGAGACTGCGACCGATGTGCGCCATGGCGATCTCCCAAAAATCGAGCCCGGCGCCGAAGTCTTTCCTTTCGGCGCCTTATTTTCGAAGCGGGCGGCGGATAGTGAGTGATAGAGCCGCATAGCCGCCCATCAAGCGCCGCCGCAGGCAAGTTGCGCGAATGGAACGGGCGGAGATCGCGGCGGCGAATGAAAAACAACCCTTATTGGGCTACCCTTCCCGCATGAAGGCGAATCACCTCCTCCTGGCCTCGGCCGCGCTTCTCCTCCTTGCGGGTCCCGCCCGCGCGGAATGGTCTTCCTGTCTCTCGGGCCTGCGTCACGCGGCGGCGGGCGCAGGCGTCAGCCAGCAGACGATCGCATCGGCGACGAACGGCCTGGAGCCCAATGACGCCGTGAGCTTCATGGACAAGCAGCCGGAGTTCACGACCCCGGTCTGGGATTATGTCGCCGGCCTCGTCGACGAGGAGCGCGTCGAGGAAGGACGCGCGATGCTGCATAAAAACGGCCATGCGCTGCAGTCGGCGGAGGCGCATTACGGCGTCGACCCGGCGACCGTCGTCGCGGTGTGGGGCGTCGAGAGCGATTTCGGCAAGAGCTTCGGCAAGCGCCCGGTCGTGCAGTCGCTGGCGACGCTCGCCTGCGAGGCCCCGCGCCGCAACGATTATTGGCGCAAGGAATTCGTGGCCGCGCTCAAGATTTTGGACAGCGGCGACATTCGCGCCGACGAGTTCATCGGCTCCTGGGCCGGCGCCTTCGGCCACACGCAATTCATGCCGTCGACCTTCCTGGGCACGGCTGTCGATCTTGATGGCGACGGGCGTCGCAATATTGCGAGCTCGGCCGCCGACTCTCTGGGCTCCACCGCCAATTATCTCAGAAAGAGCGGCTGGCGCTCAGGCGAGCGCTGGGGCTTCGAAGTGCGTCTGCCCGATGGCTATTCCGGCCCCTCCGGCCGTAGCCATAAGCAGCCGATGTCCTTCTGGGAGTCGCGCGGAATCACTCGCCTCGACGGGAGCGGGCTGGGCGGCGGAACCGCGGGCCTGCTGCTGCCGGCGGGCCGCAACGGTCCGGCCTTTCTCGTGACCAAGAATTTCGACGCGGTCTATGCCTATAACGCGGCTGAATCCTACGCGCTCGCCATCTGCGTGCTCTCCGACCGGCTGCGCGGGCGTCCAGGCATTCAGACGCCCTGGCCCACGGATGATCCGGGCCTGTCGCGGGCGGAGCGGCGGGAGCTGCAGTCGCTTCTCATCCGCGCGGGCTATGAGGTCGGCGACCCCGACGGCGTGATCGGGACCAAGACGAAGGAAGCGATCGCCGACTATCAGGGCCGCGTCGGCCTGGCCCGCAACGGCAGGGCGAGTTTGAAGGTCCTGCAGGCGCTGCGCGGGCGCTGACAACGGACCGCGAAGCCTTCCGGCCGCCTGGCGCTGGGTTTCTCTGGGAAATGCGAGCCCTGAAGGCTCGCGCTCCAGGGTCTCTTTAAATGGCTTCCGCCCCTTTACGAGACGAAGACAAAAGCTGGGGCGCCTCCTCCTTGGCGGCGGCCTTTTCCGGCGTCGTCGAGGCGATTTCTTCCGCGACCCAGGCGCTCCCAACCTCCCAGACGACGGCGAGCACGACCGGCCCGACGAAAAGGCCGGCGACGCCGTGGGCGAGCACGCCGCCAATCACGCCGATGAAAATGATCGGGATCGGCGTCGAGAGCCCGTGTGCGAAGATGAAGGGCTTCAGCACATTGTCCATGTAATTGACGCTGAGCATGCAAATCGTCAGGCCAATCGCGCCGGGCGTTGAAAGATTCGTCCAGGCCCAGAAAACTACTGGCGCGACGATCAGCAGCGGCCCGATCTGAATAATGCCGAGCACCAGAATGGCGATGGACAGCAGATTGGCGCCCGGGACATTGGCAAGATACATGCCCAGGCCACCGATCACCGCCTGCATGATCGAGAGGCCCATCACGCCGCGCGAGACGGCGTTGATCGTGGCGCCCGCGAGGCTGAGATATTTTTCGCCGTTCGCCGGATCGATGCGCCGCGCCAAGGCCCGGATGCCGATCATGAGCTGGTTCGCATAGGCGAGCAAAAAGCCCGAGAGAATCACCGACAAAAGGAATTTCAGCGTGCCGACGCCGGCATTGCGGGCCATGTCCAACAGATATTCGCCGACAGGCTTGAGCTCCGGCAGGATCTGCGCGAGCGCGCTTTTGAGATTGGTCGAGGCGAGTTCCCAAAATGCGTGGATTTGCGCGCCGATGATCGGCCAGCTCTTGATCGATTCCGGCGGCGGCGGGACGGCAATGTCGCCATTATTCAAGCCGGCGATCACGCCTTTGACCGGGTCGATGACGCCGACGCCCATCCATGTCACGGGGCCGATGACCAGGAACAACGCTGCGGCGGTGATCAGCGCGGCGGCGATCGTGCTCCGGTCGCCGAGCCAGGACGAGAGTTTGTCGAAGAGGGGAAAGAGCGCAACGGCGACAACGACGCTCCAGACGATCATCGCCCCGAAGGGCTGGATGATGACGAAGGTCCAATAGATCAGGAAGCCGATCACGAAGAGCCGGATCGACAATTCGATGAAAATTGCGTTGAAACGCCCTTGGGCGGGATTGAAGATGTTCGTCTCGTCAGCCACGCGGTAAACCCTGTGATGTGCTGCGTCGCGGCGGAGAGTGGACGCGTGTTGCTCGTATGGCAAGGGGCGCCCGTTCCTTTTGACGGTAAACGCAGCGACCGCCTTTTTCCTCGCGCGGTCAACGCATTCGCCGCCGCGCCCCCGTCGCCGGTAAGCATAATAGGATATGTCGAAAACGAGCGGGGACGCCTCCGCAAAGCGAGGCCCGCGCGTGAAACGGCGTTTATTTCCCGCCTTCTCCGCATATCTGGCGCCGCGCTTCCGCCAATCCAATCGTTACAAAGCGCCTCAAATGCGGGTGGTCACGGCAACCACTGCGTTACGGGCGCATGATACCGCCGTGCACAGCTAACGTTGAGCCGAGGCTGCGATTGTTTCGCGGCCGATGAAAGTGGCTCACGGCATTCTCGTGACCGGACAGGAGCTATTTCGTATGGCAGAGATCGACGAGGCCGAGGCCGCCCATGGTCCCGAAAGCGATCTCGCAAAGCTGGAGCAGGCGCTGGTAGAAGCGCATTACCTCGGCCTGTCCTTGCGGGCGCTGGCCGGGAACCGCAACTTCCGCTATGCGGCGATTACCGTCTCTATCGCAGAATTGCTGATCGGCTGGGCTCGGTTCGTCGGAGAGCGCCTTCAGCAGGGCGAGAATCCATTCGTCGCGGACCCCGGCCCTCGCAGAAAGGAATAATGGCGGATTTTCGACATGCGCCGGCCTTTTCGAATAGGATGGGGAAAGTCTTCCTAACGAATCAGGCGCTATGACCATCAGACTG
The DNA here is from genome assembly GCF_026427715.1 of Methylocystis sp. MJC1. Lineage (NCBI taxonomy): Bacteria > Pseudomonadati > Pseudomonadota > Alphaproteobacteria > Hyphomicrobiales > Methylocystaceae > Methylocystis > Methylocystis sp. MJC1. The sequence continues at coordinate 611,827 of NZ_CP107558.1, forward strand.
CACCAAGGCGACCTCCCGTCGGCGGCCGCGATATCGCCCATCGTCGCCATCGACACCGAAACGCTGGGCCTCAATCCGCATCGCGACCGGCTGTGTCTGGTCCAGCTTTCCTTCGGCGACGGCGACGCGGAACTGGTCCAGATCGCCAAGGGCCAGACCAGCGCGCCCAATCTGGTGCGGCTCCTCACCGACCCGAACGTGCTGAAGCTATTCCATTTCGGGCGGTTCGACCTGGCCATTCTCGCCAAGACCTTCGGCGTCATGCCGTCGCCGGTCTATTGCACCAAGATCGCCTCCAAGCTCATCCGCACCTATACCGATCGGCATGGTCTGAAGGATCTCGTACGTGAGCTGGCCGGCGTCGAGATTTCAAAGCAGCAGCAGTCGTCCGACTGGGGCGCGGCGACCCTGACGGACGCCCAGCAGGCCTACGCCGCCTCCGACGTGCTCTACCTGCATCAGCTCAAAGAGAAGCTCGATGCGATGCTGGCGCGCGAGGGGCGGACCGATCTCGCCCAGGCTTGTTTCGATTTCCTGCCGGCGCGCGCGCAGCTCGATATCGCGGGCTGGCCCGAGACGGACATCTTTTCCCATGAGTGAAGCGCCGGCGCCTCGAATTCGCCACCCCGCCGCCCGATGATCCAGGGATGAGCAACAGCGACGCCGCCGACGCGAGGCAGGCCCCGGCTCCTGGCGGCACTTCGTCGCCCGGGAAGGGCCGGCGCGCGCCTCCGCCGCCGCCGGGCGGCCGAGACCGGCTCGCCGCCCTGACCGCCCGCCGCGAAAGCGCCTTTCCCGAGGCCCTGCGCCATACAGCCCGCGTCACGCGGCTGCGGCGCTGGATTCTTTGGGGCGTCGGCGGCACGGTCGGCCTTGTTGCGCTCGGGCTCGTCGCAAGCTCCCTGCGTTTTTTGCCCATCGATCTCAGCCTGTCGCGCATCGCCCTCAAGGGCACGCGCATCGTGATCGAGACGCCAAAGCTCGTCGGTTATCGCAAGGACGGCAAACCCTACGAAATCCGGGCGCGGGTCGGCGTGCAGGACATTACGACGCCGGAGCTTTTTAATCTCGACGGCCTCGATGTGCGCGTCGAAACAGAGGGCGTAGCGCCCGTTGTGCTCACCGCGGCCAAGGCCCTCTATAGCGCGAAGGACGACCGCGCCGATATGAGCGGCGGCGTGGCCATCTTCGATAAGAAGAATTTCGACATGCGGATGGAGTCCGCCGCCATGGATTTCAGGGCGAGCATGATGACCTCGGATAAGCCGGTCACTCTCAAGATAGACGGCGGGCAGGTTGTTGCCGACTCGGTTGAGTTTGCGCAAAAAGAGCGCCGCGCGAGCTTCTCCGGCAATGTACGCTCTGTGCTTTACGGCGAGGACGGGCCGCCGGCCCAGGCAAGCGAGCCGCACGCGGCCCAGTGAGACAAGCATGAAACGTCAGACAATCTTTGCCGGCCTTGCCGCGCTGTTCATCGCCGCGTCGGCGGCGCCCGTCGCCGCCAAGGGCCGTTCGGGCGGCGTGCTACCAGGGGCCACCGCCAAGGACCCGCTCAATATTGACGCAGGGAAGCTCGACTATTTCGACCAGGAGCAGAAGCTCATCTATTCTGGCAGCGTGATCGTCACCAATGGCCCTTCGACGCTGAAGGCCACGCGCCTCACCATCTTCCTCGAGGGCAAGGGCGCGCCGGGCGGCGCGAACAGCAACGACCGCGTGAAGCATATCGAGGCCGACGGGCCCGTGACGCTCGTCTCGAAGGATCAAATCGGCACGGGCGACCACGGCAGCTACGACAAGGCCGAGAGCAAGGTCTATCTCTCCGGCAATGTGACGCTGACGCAGGGCGACAATATCGTGAAAGGCGACAGGCTCGTTTACGACGTGACGAGCGGGATGGCGACCGTGCAGGGCGGCAATGCGCAAGGCGGGCGGGTGCGCTCCACCTTCACGCCCGGTTCCGCCAAGGGGCAGTGACTCACTCCGGCGCCAGCGCTTCCTTATGGAGGAGGCCGAGCATGCCGCGCCGCTTGGCCTCGTAATAATAGCCGCCGGCGTAGAGCCGGATCGCGCGCGTTTCGCTCCCACCCGAGAGCTTATAGGCGTTGGCGAGATAAGGCACGGCGTAGGTGAGGTTGGTCTCGGCGTCGAGCAGCCCGTGCGCCGGGCCTGAATAGCCCATGCCCTTGGCGGTATCGTGCCGGATTTGCATCAAGCCCCAATAGGGGCCGTGGCGGGCGGCCGGATTGTAATTGCTCTCACGCCGCACCGAGCGATGGATGAGTGATTCGGGAATATCGTAGATCCGCGCGAAATGGGCGATGCGGGCGTGGAGCGCATCCTTGCCGGTCAGCGCCGTCTCCGGGCGGGGCTCATTGACGTAGGATTCTGGGGCGGAGGCGACTGGCGATTCCGTCTGGACGCATCCGGCGAGGACGAGAGCCGCCAAGGTCGCGGCACAGGTCATTGACTTCATTCAATACATTCCCTCGATGCGCCCCCGTGAATCTCAATCCGGCTAGCTCGCCACGTCGAGATGGCGAAATCGTGGCGGTAGGCGGGGAGCCTGTGGACAAGCTGAACGGCGGCCATGTGCGCGACCGCACCGTGGCTTAGTAAACAAAGCGTCATCTTGATCGTGTTCGTAGCAATTATTTCAGGGGCAAATCGAGGGGGCTCATGTTTTCAGGAGAAATTTCAGGGATATCGGCCCGGCCGCTCCTGGCGGTCGGGCCTTTCGATCCCGCCGGCGTCGACTAGCTTCTTCCTTCAAGGAAGAGGGCGAATGGCGCGCCGGGACGACAAGAAGGCTTACTGGTCGAACGAGGTCACGCGCCACAGCAATGCGCTCGATCTCGAACCGGGCGTCTTTACGCAAGATGACCCCGAGGAGATCGCTCAGTCGCTGAAACGGTCGGCGGAGGCGAGCACGCGCCGCAAGGCGACGCCATTTCGATCGGCTATGTCGATGCTCACCTTTTATATCAACCGCGCCGGCAAGGATTTGGCCCCGGAGCGGCGGCATGTCCTGGAGGCGGCGAAGGACAAGTTGCGCCAGGCGTTCGGGAGAAAGTAACCGGACGATCTGCGCGAGGCGGGCGCGACCCAGCTCAGGCGGACAATTGATGAAATCTTGGAAATGACCTATTTTCCGTCAAAATAGTCATTTTAGCGAGCGGCCATGTCGAGCTATCCGATTGCAAAAGCTAAGGAACAGCTGTCTCGCCTCGTAGATGAAGCATTGAGCGGCGAGACGGTGACCATTACGCGCCATGGCAAGCCGGTTGTGAAACTGCGACCAAGCTAATCCGATTTCGCAACCAAGCTCTCGGCGCAGGACGCTCTACATCTCGCGATCGCTTGTAACCGAGAGCATCATCTCGTGACTTTCGACCTGCGCCTCGCTGAGGCGGCGCGCGTAAAATCGGTCAGCATGGTTTTACCCGGCTAGCGCAGGAATTCGCTGAACGGGCAAGCGCGTGCCGCGCTCGCCGTCAGCGCAAGCTTACCTTGCAAACTTCTTGTATTTCAGCCGGTGCGGGATGACGCTGTCGATGCCGAGGCGGCGTTTCTTGTCTTCCTCGTAATCGGCGAAGTTCCCCTCGAACCACTCCACATGAGAGTCGCCCTCATAGGCGAGGATATGCGTGGCGATGCGGTCGAGGAAGAAGCGATCATGCGAGATGATGACGGCGCAGCCGGCAAAATCCACGAGGGCTTCCTCGAGCGCGCGCAGCGTGTCGACGTCGAGATCGTTGGTCGGTTCGTCGAGCAGCAGGACATTGGCGCCGCTCTTGAGCATTTTGGCGAGATGCACGCGGTTGCGCTCGCCGCCTGAGAGCTGGCCGACTTTTTTCTGCTGGTCGGAGCCCTTGAAGTTGAAGGCCCCGCAATAGGCGCGGGAGTTGATCTCGCGCTTGCCGAGATAGATCACCTCATTGCCTTCGGAGATCTCTTCCCAGACGGTCTTGTTGGCGTGCAACGCGTCGCGCGACTGGTCGACATAACCGAGCTGCACGCTGTCGCCGATCGCGATCGTTCCTTTGTCGGGCTTTTCCTGGCCCGTGATCATACGGAAGAGCGTGGTCTTGCCGGCGCCGTTCGGGCCGATCACTCCGACGATGCCGCCCGGCGGCAGTTTGAAGGAGAGATCGTCGATCAGGAGGTTTTCCCCGAACCCCTTGGTGATGTGCTCGAAGTCGATGACATTGCCGCCGAGGCGCTCCGCCACGGGAATGACGATCTGCGCGGTTGTCGGGGCCTTGTCGCTCTGCTTGGCGACGAGCTCCTCATAGCGCTGAATGCGCGCCTTGCTCTTCGCCTGGCGGGCCTTGGGCGAGGAGGCGATCCACTCGCTTTCGGCTTCGAGCGCGCGCTGCCGGGCCTTGTCTTCAGAAGACTCCTGCATGAGGCGCTTCTGCTTCTGCTTCAGCCAGCTGGTGTAATTTCCCTCGTAGGGAATGCCGCGGCCGCGATCGAGTTCGAGAATCCAGCCGGTGACATTGTCGAGGAAGTAGCGGTCGTGGGTGACGATCAGGATCGCGCCCGGATAATTGCGCAAATGTCCTTCGAGCCAGTTCACCGTCTCGGCGTCGAGATGGTTCGTCGGCTCGTCGAGCAGCAGCATGTCCGGCTGCTCGAGCAGCAGGCGGCAAAGCGCCACGCGGCGCCGTTCGCCGCCCGAGAGCTTGGTGACGTCGGCGTCGTCGGGCGGGCAGCCGAGCGCGTCCATGGCCTGATCGACCTGGCTGTCCAGGTCCCACAGGCCCTTGGCCTCGATCTCGTCCTGGAGCTTCGTCATCTCGTCGGCGGTCTCGTCAGAATAATTCATGGCGAGATCATTGTAGCGATCGAGAACGGCCTTCTTCTCGGCGACGCCGAGCATGACGTTGTCGCGCGCGGTGAGCGCCGCATCGAGATGCGGCTCCTGCGGCAGATAGCCGACGCGCGCGCCTTCGGCGACGAAGCCTTCGCCGGTGTATTCCTTGTCTATGCCGGCCATGATGCGCAGCAGGGTCGACTTACCCGCGCCGTTGACGCCGAGGACGCCGATCTTGGCGTCCGGGTAGAAGGAGAGATGAATATTGTCCAAGACCTTCTTTCCGCCAGGATAGGTCTTGGTGAGGCCCTGCATGTGGTAGATGAACTGGCGCGCCATATCGCCTCGCAACGAGAGAAGTTGGCGCCGTGTTTAGAGCATTTTCGCGCCCATGGGGAGGGGCTGCGCGCGGCCTGCATCGGCGGTTCATGATGAACTCCCGGTCGGGCGCTGGGCTCGACCGGGATGGCAGAGCGTCAAGGCGTCCGCATGAAGCCCATGACCGTCGCGCTGAGCGTGCTGCCGGTGAGGACGAGCGTGGCGCCCAAGGCGAGCAGCGCGCAGAGATTCAGCGTCAGATCGTTGACATTGCCGGCCAAGGCAAGAATCCCGAGCACGATTGCGGCCAGCCCCGCGAGCGCCTGCAACGCCGCCGAGCCCGAAGCCATTTCGCTTGCGAGCATTTCGCCGCCGATGAGCGACTGCCCCGACGTCATCGCCTGCATGCGCGAGGCGCGGCGCAGCAGGAAGAGATGCCAGACAGCGTTGCTGCTCAGGACGAGCGCCGTGCCGTAAGCGATGACGGCCACGGGCATGAGCACGCCCGAATTAATGCCCAGCAAGGCCAGAATGCCGAGCACGATGCCGGCAGCGCCGACCAGGAAGACGACCGCCAGGCTGTTGCCGCCGAACTGCTCGGCGGTAAAGCCTCTCGTCTCGGCGGGAAAGGCGATCTGCGCATATTCGGAGACCATGGCGCCGCCCTGGATGAGAAGCGCGACTCCGAAGACGATGGTCGCGATGGCAGTCATGTAGACGGGCGCGATATTGACCAGGCCGCAGACGGCCAGGACGATTGTCGCGACGCCGCCGATAGCGTCGATCAAGCCGCCGTAAGCGACCGCATTTTCATGCGTGGCGACCTCTCGGGTGATGGACATTTCTTTACTCCGGCCATGGCCCCCGGGGCCGGTAGCTAGCGCCATATTAAAGGCCAGCAAGCAGAGCGTTCCTTGCTGAAGGGCCATTGTTGCATTTTGTGCGGCGGGCGTCCTAAGCCGGCATTCATAGGCGGAGCAATGAAAGCCTGCTTAGGTTTCTTATTTTGCAGGATTAGCTGCGGAAAACCGGTTTCCACTTTTCCGCAATCCTGCTTAGAAGCGAGCGTTGGTTCAAACGGGCGGAGCGCGCATGAACATTCTTCTCATCGGATCGGGCGGTCGCGAGCACGCTATCGCCAATGCGCTGGCGAAGAGCCCGCTGCTCACCCGCCTATATATCGCGCCCGGCAATCCGGGGACCGAGCGGGTGGGCGAGAATATCGATCTCGACGCCGGGGATCACGGCGCGGTTATCCGCTTCTGCCGCGAGATGGGAATTGCGCTCGTCGTGGTGGGGCCGGAGCAGCCCTTGATCGGCGGGCTCGTGGACGCGCTGGCGCGCGCCGAAATTCTGGCCTTCGGGCCGACGCAGGCGGCCGCGCAGCTCGAGGGCTCCAAGGGCTTCACCAAGGATCTCTGCCGCGAATATGGCATTCCCACCGCGGCCTATGAGCGCTTCGCCGACAAGGACAAAGCGCTTGCCTATCTGCGCGAGAAGGGCGCGCCCATCGTCGTGAAGGCCGATGGCCTCGCAGCGGGCAAGGGCGTCGTCGTGGCGCAGACGCTGGAGGAGGCCGAGCGCGCCGTGGAGGCGATGTTCGCGGGGCTCTTCGGCCGTTCGGGCGCCGAGGTGGTGGTTGAGGAATTCCTCGAAGGCGAGGAGGCGTCCTTCTTCGCGATTTGCGACGGGGCCCGCGCGGCGCCTTTCGCCACGGCGCAGGACCACAAGCGCGTCGGCGACGGCGATACGGGGCCGAACACCGGCGGCATGGGCGCTTATTCCCCGGCCTCCGTCGTGACGCCGGATATCGAGCGCCGCGTCATGGCGGAGATCATCGAGCCCACGATGCGCGCCATGCAGGAGAAGGGCGCGCCCTTTACCGGGGTGCTCTACGCCGGATTGATGCTGACGACGGAGGGGCCGAAGCTCATCGAATACAACAACCGCTTCGGCGATCCGGAAGCGCAGGTCATCCTGCCGCGACTGGAGGATGATTTGCTGTCGATCATGCTCGCCGCAGCGCGCGGGGCGCTCCCCGAGGCGCGCCCGCATTTCTCCGACCGCGTGGCCCTCGCCGTGGTGCTCGCGGCGAAGGGCTATCCAGGCACGCCTTTGACCGGCTCGGAAATTCGCGGCGTCGCAAACGCTGAGGCAATGGCGGACGTCATCGTCACGCACGCCGGCACGCGCCTGGAGGGCGAGCGGCTGCTTGCTGCGGGCGGCCGCGTGCTGAATGTCACCGCGCTCGGCGAAAGCGTCTCGGAGGCGCAGGCCAAAGCCTATGCGGCGGTCGATGCCATCCAATGGCCGGGCGGCTTTTGCCGTCGCGATATCGGCTGGCGCGAGGTCGCGCGGGAGCAGCGCTGCTGATTGATCAGCGAGTTTAGAGCAAACCCGCTCGCATTGGGGATTGTCATTCCCGGCGGGCTGAAAGCCCGACCGGGAATCCAGAGCCACAAGAGCACTGATTCTGCTCTGGATTCCCGATCGCTCGCGCTTTGCGAGCGTCGGGAATGACGGAGGAATATTCGAGAGGTCTATATCACACAGCGGTGCAACGCCGCGTCGTCGCAGCGCTCACCGTCCGCCGCCTTCTTATTCGAAGTTCATCTGGAAGGTGGTGATGGTGCGGTCGAAAGAGTCGACAGGGATATAGCAGAAGGCGTTAGTGGCGACCGGCGCTTCCTTGCAGTGCGAATGGTTGCCGTCCCATTCGTAGCCGGCTTCCTTCATGCAGCCCGTGATGGCGCGGTGTAGGATCGACGGATCGGCGCCCTGGCGCGCTTCGGGATGGGCGCTTTCCGCATCGAGCTCGCAAAGAGAGGTTTTGAGTTGCTGCTCTTTGAGGAAGCCGACGGAGCTGCCGTAAAGGATGATCTCCAGCGCGCCGAGAATCAGCGCGCCTCCGGCAAGAGAGGCCACCGCGTAGCGGGCGTCCTTGAGAAAGCGGATGTTGATGAAATAAAGACCGCCCGCAGCCAGAAGGCCGCAACCGATAATGAGGGCGAAGGGAACGAGAAAGACGGCGAGGTCTTGGTTCATAACAATACTCCTCCTTCTTGCACCGGCGATCGATCAGATCGCGGTCACGACAAAAGCAGGAGTCATCAGCCTTTCCGGCGGTTAAGGGGGCACCCCATCCCCTCGGCGCGGCGATTGTCTCGCCCACGCTCAATGCGAGTGACCTTAGCCTCGATTCCGGCGCAGCGTCAATCGCTCCGAACTAAGTCAATTACGAAAATTGCCGCAGGAGCCATAGGCCGGTGATCAGCCCCGCCACGGACAGGCCAACCGACGCGGCCACATAGAGAGTCGCCACCGCCATCTCGCCGCGTTCATACAGCAAAACGGCCTCCAGCGAGAAGGTCGAGAAGGTCGTGAAGCCGCCGAGGATGCCGGTCGTGAGGAACAGGCGCCACTGCTGGGGAGAGTCGCCCTTCAAGGCGAAATAGCCGATGATCGCGCCCATCAGGGCCGAACCCAGGACGTTGATCGCCAGGGTCCCGAAGGGAAAACTCGAGCTGGTCACGCGAGCGACCAGCAGGTTGACCCCGTGACGCGCGGCGGCGCCCAATCCTCCGCCGAGAAAGACGATGAGAAAGCCCATAGCGACCACGTCTCCAGATGCATGCGAAAAATCCGTGGTCGCAATAACAGCTCAGGTTCAACTCACATAGACCTTATCCGGCAGTTCGTCGCCTTCTTCTCCGGGGGGCGCGGCGCGTGCGAGCAGGCGTGCGCATTCGTCGATCGTTACGACGAAACCTTCCGCGCAGCGGCGTTGCGCGAGGCAGGTCAGCAAGGGCTCGAGCGCCGCCTTCCATTCCGCGTCGGAGATTTTACCGTTCAGTCCCTCGTCGGCGATGATGCGGGCGTAATGCTCAGCGAAGGAGACGAAGATCAGCACGCCCGTGCGGCCTTTGGTGCCCGATATGCCCCGGGAAAAAAACTGCTCGATCGCCACCCGCTCGGCGCGGCGCTTCTTGACGAGGCGCGGGGTGAGCGCAAGCCGGATCGGCGGCCAGGAGACGATGAGCGCCGAAACGATGAAGACGCCGATCTGCGCGGCGTAGATCGTCTTGGCGGAAAGATCAGTGAATTCGGCGAGCGGCCAGGGCGAGACGAGCGCGAAAAAGGCGGCCCAGAGCGGCGGCACATAGGCGTAGTCCGATGCGCGGCGCGCCAAAGCGCAGACGATTTCGCCGGAGGTTTTCTGCTCCGCCTTGCCGATTGCCTGGGCGATTGCGTCGAGGTCTTGCTCCGTCAGCAGCATCACCAATCTCCCGAGGCGCCGCCGCCGCCGGACGAGCCGCCGCCGCCCGAGAAACTGTCGAAGCCGCCGCCGTCGCCGCCGCCCCACGAAGAGCCGCCGCCAAAAGAGCCGCCGTCGCCCCAGTCGCCGCGGCTCGGCGGCAGGATGACGATCGGCGGGCCGCCGCGGCGATAGTGGCGGTAATCCTTCGGACGTCCGGCGCTTCGCGCCATCATGATGAAGATGAAAACGAAGAGCGCGAAGATGAGCAGGGGAAGAAGTTCGTCGACCATCGAGGGCGCAGGCGCAGCCTTCTTCACCCATTCCGCCGAGTCGCCGCTCAGGATTTCGATGATCCCTTCGACGCCGCGCTCGATCCCGGCGCCATAGTCGCCCGCCTTGAATTTCGGCGCGACGGCGCTGGCGAGGATCACCTTGGAGAGCGCGTCGGTCAGCGTGCCTTCCAGCCCATAGCCGACCTCGATGCGCATTTTGCGCTCGCTGGGCGCCACGAGGAAAAGGACGCCATTGTTCTTTTTGGCTTCGCCCAGCTTCCAGGCGCGAAAGAGGCCGTTGGCGTAGGTCTCGATGTCATAGCCGTCGAGCGTCTTGATTGTCGCGACGACGAGCTGGATGCTGGATTTGTCTTCGAGGTCCTTGAGCTTCGTTAGCAGGCTGGCGCGCGTCGCCTCGGGGATGACGCCGGCCTGATCGACGATGCGGCCGGTGAGCGCCGGATAATTCGGGGCGGCCAAGGCCAGCGCCGCGAAAAGGCAGAAGACGAAGACGAGAAAGCCCCGCAGCACCAAGGTCCGAGACGCAAGGGCCGGCGCGTTCATGTCAGGCGCCGGCGCAGCGGGCGCAGCGGCCGGCGATCTCCACGACGCGCGTGCGCGCCTTGAAGCCCGCTTCGCTGGTGAGCGCGGAAAGCTCGCGGGCGAGGCCGGGCGAGGTCGCCTCTTTCACCTCGCCGCATTCCTCGCAAATGAGAAACACCACCGGCTCCTCGGCGCCGTGGCAATGGCCGCAGACGACGAAGGCGTTCTTGGATTCGAGCCGATGCGCCAGGCCATTGTCGAGGAGAAAAGCGAGAGCGCGATAGACCGAGACGGGGGCCGGCCGCTTGCCGTCTGCGCTCGCCATGAGATCGATCATCTCATAGGCGCCGACGGGCCGGTTGGCTTCGACGAGAATGTCGAGCGCGCGACGGCGCGCGGGGGTGAGCCCCGCGATGGTTTTGGCCGTATCTTGCGGCGGATGGCTGCTCATGACGTCATTGTAGCGGCCCGCCGGGCGAAAGACGAGGCCGCGCCGTCACGGCTTGGCGCAGGCCGCGACGAATTTCGTCACCTTCTCGGCGGCGCCCTTCAGCGGCGCAGTCTGTTTGGAGGGACCGACGACCGCGACCAATGTCTCGCCCGTCGCCATCGCTTCGAAGATGGGGTCATTCGCCGGCAGCCGCCCTTCGAAGCTCGGCACGCCCGCTTCTTCATTCGGCAAAAGCTTGCCCGCGATTTTCGTCTGAACGTCGCCGATGGAAAGCGCCGCTGTGGCGCTCTTGCCGGGTTTGAGCTTCTCGCTCGTCTCGGAGACGAAGAAGGTCACGACGCCGCTCTTGGGCTTGCAGCGAAAGGCGCCGAAGCTGTCGTCCGTCTCGGGAACGCCGTAGTTGAGAAAGATCAAGTCTGGCTTCTTTTCCTCAAGACCCGAGAGGGTCCAAACCCGCTCGTCCTTGGCGGGCGCCGGGGCGCAGAGAATGAAAAAAGCGCAATTGGCCAGGGCAAATCTTGCAAGCGAGTTCCTGATCACGGGCTTCTCCTGGAGAGGGAAGGCAGAAACGGAAGCCTAGCGCAGTTCGACCCGCCTCGCTTGTGCTCTTTCGCACACCAAAGATCGCGGCTTCTGTCATCCCAAGCGGGCCGCTGACCACTCGCAACCCCAGGCCCAACGCTTGCGCGCGGCGGCGGCGGGCTTATAACGGCGCCGACCAAGCACCAATACCGAGCCCGACATGACCCGCGCCAAAAAAGACATCAAGAAGGTCGTCCTCGCCTATTCCGGCGGCCTCGACACCTCCATCATCCTCAAATGGCTGCAGACGACCTATGGCGCGGAGGTCGTCACCTTCACGGCCGATCTCGGCCAGGGCGAGGAACTGGGCCCGGCGCGCGACAAGGCGCTGCTCCTCGGCGTGAAGCCCGAGAACATCTTCATCGAGGATCTGCGCGAGGAATTCGTGCGCGACTATGTCTTTCCGATGTTTCGCGCCAACGCCGTCTATGAGGGGCTCTATCTGCTCGGCACCTCCATCGCCCGTCCGCTGATCGCGAAAAAGCAGATCGAGATTGCGAGACAGATGGGGGCGGACGCCGTTTGCCACGGCGCGACCGGCAAGGGCAACGACCAGGTGCGCTTCGAGCTCGGCTATTACGCGCTGGAGCCGGACATCACCGTGATCGCGCCCTGGCGCGAATGGGATTTCCATTCCCGCACCGATCTCATCGCCTTCGCCGAGGCGCATCAGATCCCGATCGCCAGGGACAAGCGCGGTGAGGCGCCTTTCTCCACCGACGCGAACCTGCTGCACACCTCCTCCGAGGGCAAGGTGCTGGAAGACCCGGCGCAGGAGACGCCGGACTACGTCTATTCGCGCACCGGCCATCCCGAGGAGGGGCCGAACGAGCCGCAATATGTCACCATCGATTTCGAGAAGGGCGACGCGGTCGCGGTCGATGGCGTCGCGCTGACGCCGGCGGCGCTGCTCGCCAAGCTCAATGAGCTGGGCCGCCAGCACGGCATTGGCCGGCTCGATCTCGTCGAGAACCGTTTCGTCGGCATGAAGTCGCGCGGCATGTATGAGACGCCCGGCGGCTCGATCCTGCTCGTCGCCCATCGTGGCATAGAGAGCATCACGCTCGACCGCGGCGCGGCGCATCTCAAGGACGAGCTGATGCCGCGTTATTCTGAGCTGATCTACAACGGCTTCTGGTTCTCGCCCGAGCGCGAGATGCTGCAGGCCGCAATCGACAAGAGCCAGGAGCTCGTCACCGGCCGCGTGCGGCTGAAGCTCTACAAGGGATCGGCGACGCTCGTCGGCCGCGAGAGCCCGTGGTCGCTCTACGACCAGGATCTCGTGACCTTTGAGGAGGGCGGCACCTACGACCAGCGCGACGCCGAAGGCTTCATCAAGCTCAATGCGCTGCGGCTGCGCACGCTCGCCAAGCGCGCGGCGCGCGGGGCGAAGAAGTAATCAGACGAAGATAAGGCGGGCGCCTTCCCCCTTAGGGGAGGGCGCAGCGCATTCGGCGACGCGCTGCCGGCTCAAGGGTAGCGCGCGAAGCCAATAAATCGCCCGATAGTTTTTATGTAAGTCGCACGCCCGCAATTCTTTCGAGGCTCGTCAGTGACTGCGTCCAGGCTTCTGGTCTTTTTCACGCCCTTCGGCGCATCGAACCTCGTCTTGTCCGCCTGCGTCGGACTCGCCGCCGGGCTGTGGCTCGTCGGCCTGCGGCGGCCGGCCGCCGCTTTCATCTTTTCCGCCGGCCTGTGCGCGGCGCTGATCTCGGTGGGCAAGATCGTCTTCACCGCCATCCATGGTTTTGGAGAGCTTTACAGCCCCAGCGGGCATGCGGCGCTGGCCTGCTTCTTCTTCTGCTCGTTCGGCAGAATGGCGCAGACGACCCGGTCCCCGGCGGGTTACCTTTTTGCCGCCGCGTCCTGGTCGGTCGCTTTATTGGTGTTCTTCAATCGCTTCCTCGTGGGCGGCCACACTTTTCCCGATGCGGTCGTCGGCGCGTCGGTCGGACTGGCGTGTTCGGTTTTGTTTTTCCGTCTCGCCGGCCCGTTCGACGTCAAGGCGCGCCTCCAGGCGGTCGCGCCGACGCTCGCCTTCACGGCCTCCGTCGCCAGCTATCTCGCTTTCGGCGCGAATATTTCGGAGCGCGCCTTGATGGAGGCCGCCTTCTGGCTCAGGGCAAATCTTGGCCTGTAGCGCGACGACTTATTCGCTCGCGGCGGCGACCGCCACTCTATTTCGCTGGAAGGGAGGCCGCCAACGAAAGGGGAGCATCGCGAGCCGCTCCCCATCGTAGTGGCGGGGCCCATCCAGGGTAGGAAATGAGCTAAACCCACGCTTGGAGCCCCCCAAGGCGCCCCTGCCTCGCCCTTTTCTATTCCCTTCGCCGCCCCGCTCCTGTAAAAGCCGCCGCATCGCAACATAAGTCGCCGCCGCGTCTTCCGGGCCAGTTCAAGCCTGACGGAACGGGTCGCGGCTGTTTAATCGAAAGCCGCCATGCAGCTGCGCAATATCGCCATCATCGCCCACGTCGACCACGGCAAGACCACGCTCGTCGACCGCCTCCTCCAGCAGTCGGGCGCTTTCCGCGAGAACCAGCGCGTCGCCGAGCGCGTGATGGATTCGAACGATCTCGAAAAAGAGCGCGGCATCACGATCATGGCCAAGGCCACGTCCATCACCTGGAAGGATGTGCGCATCAACATCGTCGACACGCCCGGCCACGCCGATTTCGGCGGCGAGGTGGAGCGCATTCTCTCCATGGTCGATGGCGCCATCGTGCTGGTGGACGCTGCCGAAGGCCCGATGCCGCAGACGAAATTCGTCGTCGGCAAGGCGCTCAAGATCGGCCTCAAGCCCATCGTCTGCGTCAACAAGGTCGACAAGCCGGACGCGCGCGTCTCGGAAGTCGTCAACGAGGTCTTCGATCTCTTCGCTGCGCTCGACGCCACCGACGAGCAGCTCGACTTCCCGATCATCTACGGCTCCGCCAAGCAGGGCTGGATGGCCGAGGAGCCGACCGGCCCGCAGGACGGCATGGCCCCGCTGTTCGATCTCGTGCTCAAGCATGTGCCGGAGCCCACGGTCGAAGAAGGCGGCTTCCGCATGCTCGGCACGCTGCTCGAAGCGAACCCCTATCTCGGCCGCATCATCACCGGCCGCGTCTTCGCCGGCAGCGTGAAGCCGAACCAGGCCGTGAAGGTGCTCGACCGCACCGGCAAGGTCGTCGAGCAGGGCCGCGTCTCGAAGATTCTCGCTTTCCGCGGCATCGAGCGCCAGCCGATCGACGAGGCGGAAGCCGGCGACATTGTCGCCATTGCGGGCCTCGAAAAGTTCAACGTCGCCGACACGCTTTGCGCGCTCGAGGTCAACGAGCCGCTGCAGGCGCAGCCGATCGATCCGCCGACGCTGTCCATGACCTTCCTCGTCAATGACTCGCCGCTCGCGGGCACGGAAGGCGACAAGGTCACGAGCCGCATGATCCGCGCGCGACTGATGAAGGAGGCCGAAGGCAATGTCGCCTTGCGCGTCGAAGACGCGCCGATGGGCGACGCCTTCATCGTCTCTGGCCGCGGTGAATTGCAGCTTGGCATTCTGATCGAGACCATGCGCCGCGAGGGCTTCGAGCTGGGCGTCTCGCGTCCCAAGGTCGTCTTCAAGAAGGGCGAGGGCGATGAAATTCTCGAGCCCATCGAGGAGGTCGTCATCGACGTCGACGAGGAGCACTCCGGCGTCGTCGTGCAGAAGATGGCCGAGCGCAAGGCCGAAATGATCGAGATGCGCCCGTCCGGCGGCAATCGCCTGCGCCTCGTGTTCCACGCGCCGACGCGCGGCCTCATCGGCTACCAGGGCGAATTGCTCACCGACACGCGCGGCACGGCGATCATGAACCGCCTGTTCCACAGCTACGCGCCTTATAAGGGCGAGATTCAGGGCCGCCGCAATGGCGTGCTGATCTCGAACGATCAGGGCGAGGCCGTGGCTTACGCGATGTGGAAGCTGGAAGATCGCGGCCCGATGATGATCGAGCCGGGCTGGAAGGTCTATCGCGGCATGATCGTCGGCGAGCACACGCGCGACAATGATCTCGAGATCAATGTGCTCAAGGGCAAGCAGCTCACCAACATCCGCACGCAATCGAAGGACGAAGCGGTGCGCCTGACGCCGCCGATCCAGATGACGCTCGAAAAGGCGCTGGCCTATATCGAGGACGACGAGCGCGTGGAAGTGACGCCGAAGTCGATCCGCCTGCGCAAGGTCTATCTCGATCCGAACGACCGCAAGAAGTTCGGCAAGGCGAAGGCCGCGCTGGTGGAGTGAGGGGCAGCTTAGGGGCGGGGCGCGCGCTGCGCCTTGCCCCGCCGCCGATTAGCTCGACAAAGCGCCTGCGTCTCGGGCGCGGAAGAGAACGCCCGCCTATCCCATGCGTTCAATCAGCGTTCCTTGCACGGGAGCGCTGTCATGCCCAAGCAATCGCCAGAACAGAAGAAAACCGTGAGCCGCGTCATGCACGAATACAAGCATGGCGAACTCGAGAGCGGCACAGGCAAAGAGGTGAAAAACCCCAGGCAGGCGATCGCCATCGCCCTGCATGAGGCCGGCGCCTCCAAGGAGGAAACCCCGCAAAAGAACGCAGAGAACCTCCGCAAGACCAAGGCGAAGGAACGCAGCGGCAAGACGGCTGAGGCGCGAAAGGACGGCGGTTAGCTTCTCTGTCATCCTCGACGCTCGCAAAGCGAGCGATCGGGGATCCAGGGCAACCCGCGCTATCTTGGCTCTGGATTCCCGATCAGGCCTGCGGCCTGTCAGGAATGACAAGTCCCAATGCCAGTCGTTCAAACCATCTTGTTACGGCCGAATGTAGAGATAGCCGTCGCGCTGCAATTCCGCGAGACGGACCGTGCCGGCTTCGACGATCTGAAAGCCGGGCGTTAAATCCTTTTCTTCCATATTGTGCCCGCGCAAGGCGACGGCGCAGATGTAGGGCGTCATCCCACGCTTCGAGAGACCCGCGAAGCGCTCCTGCGTGACGCCCGACCCCTCGCGATGGAACGCGCGGACGGCGGGGCCGTGCACGACGAGGGCGAGAGTCGTCGGGCCGGCTGCGTGCTCATAATGCACGCGCATATTGTGCAGGACGAAGTCGGCCTTCTCGAAATTCGAGAGATGATAGACCACCTTCATCGGCGCGCGTTCCTCGCCCGCCGCCCGCGCAACGCCGAACCAGCCGGTCGCCGCCACTAAAGCCCCCTGAAAAACGCCGCGTCTATCCATGTGCGCCAGCCCTCATGCGAGAAAAGAAAACTATGGCATAGTCCGTGAAACGTCAGAAGCTGGGGAGGGGCGCGTGCGATTTTTAAGATTTGTCGTGGCGATGAGCGCGGCGGTTGTGTCCTTTGTCGCTCGTGCCGACGAGCCCTCGCGTATCGAGAAGATGATCGCCACGCAGGGCAAGCTCTGCTTCGCGAGGGTCTATGACGGCGCCCATCTCGCCGCGCATCCGCGCCAGAAGGTCGAGCGGCTGTTTTTCATGATCGGCAAGGACAAGGCCGCGACCTATTGGGAGGACCCCAATCTGCGCCACAGCGAGGAAAGCCCGCATAAGCACGCCAATCCGGAAGCGGACGCCTCCAACCGCGACACGACCCATGTCGCGGCGCTCGTCACCCTTCGCGGCGCCAAGAAGCCGGAGAACGTCTCAGGCTGGTGCTACAAAAACGATTACGACAACAAGTCGAAAGCCAGCCTGCAATGCGGCGGCGAATGCGATCGCCATATCGGCGGGCTCCGAGCGGAGGACGATGCGCATATGATCTTGGATGGGGTGGGAGCCGACCTTCTGATGGATCCCGAGGAAGGGGAGTCGGATAGCGCCGCAACGAAGCTCGGCTCCGACGATAGAAGCTTCCGTCTGGAGCAGAGGCCGATCGAGGAATGCGTTGCGGAGGCGAACAAGACCAATTCGCCCTATGCCCGCCTGGGTGCGCCGCTGCGCGAGCGGCTCACGCCCGAGGTTCCGTTTTGCTATGGCCGCGATTACTCGGCCGAGCATCTGGCCTCGCATCCGCAGCAGCAGACGGTTTCCGTGCGCGTGTGGCGTGACGAAAAGCAAATCGATGCGGACCGCGCGAAAAAGCTGTTGCCCGACTGGCCGGACGGCGCGAGCGTCTCGGCTTCGGTGACGACGCGAAAGAACGGCAAGCCTGCGACGCTGAAATATAGCTGCACGCCATTCGAGGATCAGTGGGAATGCAGCGCCACCTTCTGCAAGACGGGCAGTGAGGCGGATTGCGCGCCGCAAGACATCGAGAACGCCAAGGCCACAGGCTGCACAACCGGCGAGTCGCGCACAATCTATCTGCGGCGCGGCGAGAAAGGCGTGATGACGCTCGGCGCCCCCAATATGGGCCTGCAGCTCGAAGCCTATTGCGGGCAAGAGAAGAAGACGCAGAGCGACGACAAGGTCTATCGTCTGGAGTCCATGCCGCTCTCAGCTTGCGAGGGGCGTTAATGCGAGCGGATTCTCTCACGTGGTTCACTGTCATTCCCGACGCCCGCAAAGCGGGCGATCGGGAATCCAGGGCAAACCAACGCTGTTTTGGCTCTGGATTCCCGATCGGGCCTCCGGCCCGTCGGGAATGACCCACCGCAGGTCACGTCACTTCACCGCTTCGAACTGCTCCAGCGCGAGTTCCGCCTGTTCGGTCGCCTTGGCAATGCGTTTATCGGAGTTCGTGCCTTTGGCAAGCTTCACCGCCTTGCGCATGAGCTTGATGCCCTTGCGGATCTCGTCGACGGGCGTCTGCCAGACGGCGCTGCGGGCGCGGTCGATCGCTTCGTCGGCGTGCTCGACGAAAGAGCCGGCCTGAAGCTGCTTGCCCGCCGCAATGGCTTCCTTGGTTTCGGCAATCGCGTCCTCAAGGTAAGCGGGGTCGGCGACGGCCGGTTGCGCGAAGACTCCGATGCCCATGCTCAAAGCAATGATGGTTAACCAGCGCGACAACATTCTTTGCCCTCCTCGAGCGGCGATGTCTGGAAATGCGTTTCGCTAATAGCGCTTATTTTTGCCTCGGCCTCAACCGCGCTCAAATCTGTTCGAGCGCCGCCATCAATGCGACGAGGTCCTGCGGCAGGTCGCTCTCGAACATCATCTCCTCGCTCGTGATCGGATGTTCGAAGCCGAGCGTCGCCGCGTGGAGCGCCTGGCGGCCGAGCCTTTCCACCGCCGTGCGCGCCTCTTCGGGGAGCTTAGCGACCTTGGTCTTGAAGCCCGCGCCATAGGTCGCGTCGCCGATCAGCGGATGGCCGATATGCGACATATGAACGCGGATTTGGTGCGTGCGACCTGTTTCGAGCTGGCAGCGGATCAGCGACGCGACGCCATAATCGGCGATCTTTTCCCAATGGGTGATCGCCTCGCGTCCCCGCGACTCCGGCACAACGGCCATGCGCTCGCGCTGGATCGAATGGCGGCCGAGATAGGTTTCGATCGTCCCATGCGCGCGGTCGGGGACGCCCCAGACGAAGGCGAGATATTCGCGCGTGAGCGAGAGCGTGCGGCCATGGTCGGCGAAAAGCGCCGAGAGGCCATGATGCGCAGCGTCGGTTTTGGCGACAACGAGCAGGCCTGTCGTGTCCTTGTCGATGCGATGCACGATGCCGGGCTTCTTCACGCCGCCGACGCCCGAAAGGCTTTCCCCGCAATGGGCGATGAGGGCGTTGACCAGCGTGCCGCTCTCATGTCCGCTCGCGGGATGCACGACGAGCCCCGCCGGCTTGTCGATGACGATGAGATGCGCGTCCTCATAGACGATATTGAGCGCGATATCCTCGGCCTGGGGTTCGGCGGGGGCGGGCGGCGGCACGTCGAGCGTCACGGAGTCGCCAGCCGACAGCTTCTTTGCCGGATCATTTATCGCTGCGCCGCGAAGCGTGACGCGCCCTTCCTCGATCAGCGCCTTGATGCGGCTGCGGGAGAGATGCGCCGCGACGAGCTCCGGCCGTTCCGCCAGATAGCGATCGAGCCGCCCACCGCTCTCGCCTTCGCTGACGAAAAAGTCGAAGCGTTCGCCTTCTGCGTCATTTTGCTGAATTTCATCCGCCGTCATATAAAGTTTACTTCCGCTTGCTGGGGGCCCGTGCTAACTGGGGCGCGACAAAACGCCGGTCAAGAAGCGTGACAAGAGATGGGACAAATCCATCCCCGATTCGCATTTTCCGCCGCCGTTCGCGTGGAGGCCGCTCACATTAACGCCGCCGCCGCTCCGTTCTGCGCTGTGATCGGCGCCGGGCCCGCCGGGCTTTTCGCCGCCGAGATGCTCGCCCGCGCTGGCGCGCGCGTGGTCATCTATGAGCACAAGCCGAGCCCCGCGCGCAAATTTCTCATGGCTGGCCGTGGCGGGCTCAATATCACGCATAGCGAAAATCTCGAGCGATTCATCTCGCGCTACGGCGCGGCGGCGAAGCGCCTCGGGCCATATGTGCGGGCTTTTCCGCCCCAGGCGCTTCGCGATTTCTGCGCCGAGCTCGGCGAGGCGACTTTCGTCGGCAGCAGCGGCCGCGTCTTTCCGGCGAGCTTCAAGGCGTCGCCTTTGCTGCGTGGCTGGCTCGGGCGCCTCGCCCAGCTCGGCGTGACCATTGCTTTGCGTCACTCCTTCCTGGGCTTTGCCCAAGACGGGACTCTACGGCTGAGAGGTCCTGACGGACATGAAGTCTCCCGGGCGGCCGGCGCCGTGGTGCTGGCGCTGGGCGGCGCCTCCTGGCCGAAGCTCGGCTCCGAGGGGGGCTGGGTCGGCCTCTTGAAAGCCACAGGGATCGAGGTGACGCCGCTATCAGCGGCAAACAGCGGCGCGCTTGTCCGTTGGAGCCCGATCTTCCGCGCGGATTTCGAGGGCCAGCCGATCAAGACCGTCCTGCTCCGCCATGGCGAGGCGACGGCGCGCGGCGATATGGTCGTGACGGCCAAGGGGCTCGAGGGCGGGCCGGTCTACGCGCTCTCCTCGCGCCTGCGCGAGGCGACGACAAAGGGCGCGACGGCGCTTCTCGTTGATCTGCGCCCCGACACCAGCCAAGTCTGCCTTGCCCGCAAGCTGTCGCGTCGTCCGCCGAAACAGTCTCACGCGACCTTCCTGCGCCGCGCCGGCTTCTCAAAGGCCGAGATCGGCCTGCTGCGCGAGGCGCAGCCGGAGGGCTTGCCGCGAGACGCCGAGGCCCTGGCCACGCTGATCAAGAACGCGCCGCTCACGGTCACAGGAGTCGCCGGGCTGGAGCGCGCCATTTCAACGGCGGGCGGCGTCGTCTTCGAGGAACTCGACGCCGACCTCATGCTCAAGAAAATGCCGGGCGTCTTCCTTGCGGGGGAAATGCTCGACTATGACGCGCCGACGGGCGGCTATCTGCTTCAGGCGGCTTTCGCCACGGGGCGCGCCGCGGGCAGGGGCGCCGCCCGCTATCTGGGCTTGCTAGGCGTGGCCGATCAGGCGGGCTTATCGCCGAGCCATTTGCCGAATTCGCGCGCGCCCGAGGCGTCGAACAAATACAGCGTATAAAGCTCCGGCGGACCCATCTCCATGCCCGGCGAGCCCATCGGCATGCCGGGCGCGGCGACGCCCGTGATCTTCGGGCGGTCTTTCAGCAGCTGGACGACGGCCTGCGGCGGCACATGGCCTTCGATGACGTAGCCGTCCAGCTCGGCGGTGTGGCAGGAGGCCATTTGCTCCGGCACGCCGAGCCTGGCTTTCACGGCGCTCATGTCGGGCTCTTTGATCTCTTCCACAACAAATCCCGCCGCCCGCATGCGCTCGGCCCAGCCGCCGCAGCAACCGCAGGTCGGGCTCTTGTGCACGATCATCTTCTTGCCGTCCTCCGCGCGCGCGGCGCCGGAGAGAAGCGCGCCAGCGGCGGCGCCGAGAAAGAGCGTCGCCTGACGACGCGACAATTTGAGCGGCACGGTCGGAGTCCTTCGTCTGGTTGGGTTTCAAGCTGAAGATAGCGCGACATTACCGAACTTTAAATTGCCGAGCGCCGGCTGAGACGAAACAATCCGCGACGTGGACAGTCATTTAGGACATATCATGCGTCGTTCTCTTCTTGTTATCGTCACGGCCCTGACTCTCTGCGGCGCGACCGCCGTCGCGCAAGCGGCGAACGCCGAGCCATTCGTTCGCCCCCACCACGTTTCCGTGCAGGACATCGCCGCCTTTGCCGATGCCCGCATCGCCGCATTAAAGGCGGGTCTCCAACTCAAGCCCGATCAGGAGAAGAACTGGCCTGCGCTGGAGACGGCGCTGCGCGAGATCGCCAAGACCCGCGTCGCCCATTTCGAGGAATGGCGCGACAAGGCGCCGCCCTCTCTCGAATCGGATCCCCTCGGCGCCCTGCGCCAGCGGGCGCAACATATGGCCGCACGCGCCGGCGAATTGGATAAGGTCGCCGCCGCCGCCAAGCCGCTCTACGACAATCTCGACGAGGCGCAGAAGCGCCGCTTCGGCGCGCTCGTCCACGCGGCGATCAAAACGCATATGGGCCACATGGGCGGCCACATGGGTGGCGTGGAGCATATGGGCGGCAGGGGACCGGGAGAGTTCGGCGCCGGTCTGGATTGATTGGCGAAAGGCGTCTGAAGACGCGCGCATACTGCTGACAAAGTGGCGTTGACGCCCCTCGTGCTTCAAGACGCCTGCTGCGCAGGCTCCTCAGCATGAGGGTCCTCTGCATCTGCGCCGAACACTTAGGCCTCATCCTGAGGAGCTCGCGTCTCGAAGGACGAGGCCGCCTCGCAGGTTTGTCAACAAACCGAGCGCGTCTGAAGACGCGCGGTCCAATTCACGGAGCGCGAGCCTTCAGGCTCGCATTTTCACCGCAACCGGGCTTTAATCGGCCCATGCTGCCCTCTTGCTTCTGGTCCGAGCTTTCCCTGCGCGACATACGCGCGCATGACATGTCTGGCGTCATCGCCGTGCTGCCCATCGCCGCCGTCGAGCAGCATGGGCCGCATCTGCCGCTCGGCGTCGACGCCATGATCATGGAGGGGTGCATCGAGCGCGTCGCGGCGCGTCTGCCCGAAGACCTCGACGCCGTCTTCCTGCCGATGCAGAGCGTCGGCGTCTCGCTCGAGCATCGCGACTTCCCCGGCTCCTTATGGCTGTCGCACGAGACGGCCTCTCGAATGCTCCTCGACATCGCCGAAGGCGTCGCGCGCGCCGGCGTGAAGAAGCTCGTGCTGATGAATTCTCATGGCGGCAATTCGGCGCTGATCTCCACCGTCGCGCTCGACTTGCGGGCGCATTTCGGCCTTCTCGCCGTCACCTGCTCCTGGGCGCGCTTTGGCTATCCCGACGGGCTCTTCTCGGCGCAGGAGCAACGCCACGGCATTCATGGCGGCGAGATCGAGACCTCGCTCATGCTCGCCTTCCGGCCCGAATTGGTCGACATGGGGCGCGCCAAGAACTTCCCGCCGGCGACGCTCGATTTCGAGCGCGACTTCGCCTGGCTGCGCGCCGATCGGCCGGCGGGCTTCGGCTGGCTGACGCAGGATCTGTCGCCCTCGGGCGCCATGGGCGACGCCTCCCGGGCGACGGCCGAAAAGGGCGAGGCGACGGCGGATTATTGGGCGACGGCTTTCATCGAATTGCTGCGCGATGTGGAGGCTTTCGATCTCGCGCGCCTGAAGAACGAATAGCGGCGTCACGAAGACGGCCGTTTCACGCAAGGCGGCGTAAATAGGCTCCGCCGCGAGGAGTCTCCCCGATGAGCGTCGAGAAGATCGCGCCGCTGCCGCCAGTGACCACGGATGCGCAGAGCCTGCGCGTCGCCAATCGGGCGCCGGCGCCGCCGGCGGCTTCCGCTGCCGCGCCGTCGCCGACAGCCGGCGCGCCGGCTGAGGGAATGTCGCATCTTTTCGACAGCCTCGTTCTGCCCTTGCCGGACATCAAGACCGGCGAGGACCGCCTGCTTTCGGCCGCCGTCGCCAAGGCCTCCTATGCGCAGGAGACCTCCCGGCCGATGATCGCGGAGCTGCGCGACGGCCGGCTGACCGAAGAGTCGATTCTGCGCGAGGCCGAGACATTGCTGCGCAACGCCGCGGAGGATCGCGGCGTCCCCGTGCGCCGGCTAATCGAGTCGGCGTATCAAATCCCGCTCGATCGGCTGCCGTCGGAAAATTCGCCTCAGTCTGTCTATGCGCTCAAAGGGCGTATCCCGGCCTATGACGCCAACGGCGGCGTGCGCTTATTCGATCTTTACCTGGCGCGAATAGACGCCGAGCGGTGGGAGGCCACGGTATTCCCGCATGAGCTGGCGCAAGGCGGTCCGGCCTTTCCCTATCCCACGCGGACAATCGATACCTATCGCCTGCTCATCGACCCCGGCGCGGGGCTCGTTCTCGCCAGCGTCATGGAGCAAATGATGCCGCGCCCCGTCGTGCGGCCGTCCGACACGCCTATTCTTTCCCCCACGGCCCTGCGCGGCATGGTGATCGCGGCCGTTCTCGCGGCGATCGCGCTGCTGCTGGCCAATCTGTTTTCCTGGCGTATTGCGGCGCTTTTCGCCGCTGCTGCGTTCGGCTTCCTGGCGCGCGTCCTCTTCGAGCGGAAGCCACGCTCCTAGCGGGCAGGCGCCGCCGCACGACTCCCTCCGAACGGCTTGAGCTTTAGAATTCTTTTAGCTAGGCGATAGGCTTTGTTTACTCAGTTTGGGTCGGAGTCAGAGAAGAATGGATAAGCAAAACGCGGCTGAGGGAGCCCGAACGACCTCGCTCTGGCAACCGGCGTTAGCGGCTTTGGCGGTTGCGCTGGCCCTGGTCGTCGCGGCGGCCTTCGCCGAACGGATCGACCGTAATGGCTGGCTGGAGAAGCAGCGCGACGAAGCGGTCGCTGATTTGGAGGCGATGAGCAGCGGGGCGACGCGGGATCTGACGCAAAAGGTCGCCGTCGTGCAGGGCCTCAGCGCATTGGTCGGCGCCAATCCGAACATCGACCAGCAAGCATATTCGAATTACATCCGCCCGTTCATCCGCGAGAATCCAGACCTGCGCCGGGTTTTCCTCGTGAAGAACGGAAAGGTGGCGCGGATCGAGCCCTTCACCGAAAACCGCGCCGCGCTCGACCGGATCGAGACGCATATCCTGGCGTCCGATCCTTCTGTGGCGCGGTCGATCGAAAAGGGAACGCCCGCTCTCGTCGGCCCCTTCGCGTTACGCGACGGCGAGCCGGGCTTGCTCTATGCGCGTCCCGTTTTCACTGAAGGATCTCCGGGTCCTGGCGCCAAACCCGCTTTCGTCGGCATAACTCTCGAAGCCGGACCGGCCGTAGAATGCAAATTCGGTCTTTGCGAGCCGCGCCCGAAATATCGCATCGCGATGAAGATCTTTGTCGATCAGCAATATCGCGGCATGTTGCGCGGCGAGCCGGGTCTCTTCGACGCTGCCGGACAGCCAGCGCTTACGGCCGTGCGCTTCCCCGGCGTGCGGATCGAGATCGCCGCCCTGCCTTCTGACGGATGGAACCAGGACTCGCCCAATCGGTGGGCCATCCGCGGCCTTGCGCTTCTTCTTTCCCTCTTTTGCGGAACGGTCGCCTTTGTTTGGCTGCGCGGCGCGGCCGGCTTGCCGCTCGGCAGCCGCCTGTGGGCTTTTGGGGCGTCTGCTTCCGTGTTTCTGGTTCTCCTCGGGCTGGCGACGATCCTCGATCGGCTGGAAGTGAGCCGCGCGGCAGGCGCCTCTCGCGACGCCACGCAGAAGGAACTCGGCCTCGTCACCAGCCGTGCGACGCGCGACGTGACGGAAGAGCTCTCGGTCAGCAGCAATCTTTCGGCCTTTGTGTCGGCGCATCCGGATTTCTCCGATGCCGAGTTCCGCCAATTCGCCCAACGGCTCCGGCGCGGGAATCCGGACGTCATATCGATTCGCCTCGCGCGCGGCGGCAAGATCAGCCACGTCGAGCCTCCCGATTCGATCGATCCGGCGCTGATCGGCCACGATCTGGCCCATTCCGCCGCCGACGCGGCCGCGAACCAACGGGCCTTGGAGACCGGGCTCCCCGTGTTCTCCGGCCCGGTCAACATGCCCAACGGCGATCAGGCGTTCCTCTATCGGCGTCCCGTGTTCCTTGGGGATCAAGGGCCGTCGCGCGACAATTTCTGGGGCTTCGCCACGGTGCTGATCGATCGCAAGGCGCTCGTCTGCCGCCTGGGCGTTTGCGCTGAGCCGCAGAAATACCGCTTCGCCATGCGGTTGGAGCAGGATGGGACGGCGCAACCGGCTTTTCAGGGCGATCAGAAACTTTTCGACGAGGGATCGGACGCGCTGGAGACGGCGGTGCGCCTCCCCGGAGCGCAGATCGACATTGCCGCCGTTCCGTTCGAGGGGTGGTCCGGCGGCGCCGATCGCCGCTGGCTTATTTGGACGCTGGCGATCCCCTTCGCCTTCACATCCGCCGGCGCCCTGCTGTTCGTCTTCGCCCGCTGGCCAGAGGCCAGCTTACGCGTCCTGGTCGGGCTGGCGGCTTTCGCCGGCGGCAATATTGCGGCTTATCTCGCGCCCGACATCGAAGCGCTCGTCAAGGCGACGGGGCTCGGCGTCGAAAAAGCGGTTTGGCCGAGCATCGTCGCCTGGATCGCCTTTGCTTGCGCCTACACGTTCAATTCCTGGCTCGAAGGGCACGTCTGGAAAGCGGTCGCGGATTCTGCCGACCCGCAGCGCGCGCCGGCGATATTGCGGTCGGTCGTTTCCTTCCTGATCTATGGCGTGGCCCTGCTGTGGGCCGGCCATTTTTTGTTCGGCCTGGATTTGCAAGGCGTGGGGCTGACATCCGGGCTCGTCGGGATCGTGGTCGGTTTCGCTGTCCAGAAACTCATTCTCGACTTCTTCGCGGGCGTCATGATCGGCATGGAGAAGCCTTTCGTGCTCGGCGACTGGATCGAGATTTCGAGAGGCGAGATTCGCGGCATGGTCACAGAGATGACCTGGCGCACCACGACGATCCGCACGACCTCGCCGGACTATGTGATGGTGCCCAACTCGGTGCTCGCCGGGGCGACGATCGTCAATCGCTCCCGTCCGGCCTCTTGGTCGGAGTCAACCATCATTGTCTCGACCTTCGCCGGCGTTCCGACCGCTCTTATTCGCAAGGCGCTGGAAGAGGCGATCGACGCCGCGCTTCCCCAAATCGACAACATCAGCCGCGAAAAGGCTCCCCGTGTCGAGGTCTACGACAGCAGGGAAGGCCAAATTCAATATATCCTGCGCTTCTATGTTCACTTCGGGCTGAAGAGCGACGCCCCGGCGAGAAGCGCTTTGCTGGCCGCGATCCAAACCGCTTTCGACGCTCATGGCGTCGAATTCGCTTGGGGTAGAACGGGCCGCCCCGAAAAGAAAACGCCGGCGCTTAACGGCGACGGCGCGATGAAGCCGGTCGGCGCTTTCGAGCTTGGCTAAGCTAGGGGCGGCGCCTCAGGTTCCCGACGGCGCCGTCCAGGGATAGGTCCAGGTCTCCGTCAGCGTGCGACCGTTCGCGCGCAGGAAGAGCCGCAGATCCGCGGTGTCGCCCGGTTTCACCGAGACGTCGAAGAGCGCCCGCAGCCCGTCGATATGTTGATTGGCCGTCACGCTCGCGCGCAGCACACGGCCGGAAGAGGTGGAGGCGACCGCTTCGACCTGCGCCGGATCGGAAACATAGTAGCTGAGGTCGCCGCCGGCAAAGTCCACGAGAAAACGCCTTGCGCCGGGATTGTTCGGCTCGGACGAGCCGAGCGCCCGCGCCGGCGCCTCGAAGGTATGGACGACGCGACCGTTCGGCGCGAGGCGCGGCATGTCGAGCCCGGCGGTGACGCGGTAGGCGAAGGAGAAGGGCTTGTCGGGCTCGGGGGGCGTCGCGGGCGCCCAGCTCGCCACGATATTGTCGTTGGTTTCGTCCGGGGTCGGCAGCTCGATGAGCTCGACGCGGCCCTCGCCCCAATCGCCGACAGGCTCGACGAAATAGCTCGGCCGGTTCTGATAGGCGAGGTCGAGGTCCTGATAGGATTCGAAGGTGCGGTCGCGCTGCAGCAGGCCGAATCCGCGCGGATCGCGATCTAGAAAAGACGACATGCGTTCGCGCGCCGGATTGCCCAGCGGGCGCCAGAGCCACTCGTCCGAGCCGGTGCGAACGAGCAGCCCGTCGGAATCATGCAGCTCGTCGCGGAAGCCGTCGCGCACGCGGCGGTCGTTTTCGCCGGTGAGATACATCGAGGTGAGCGGCGCAAGGCCGAACTTCACGCCCGCACGGCGCGGAAACAGCGTCGCCTGCACGTCGAGCGTGCTTTCCTGCCCGACCGTGAGATCGAAGCGATAGGCCCCCGTCGCCGCTTCGCCGTCGAGCAAAGCGTAGATCGTGATGTGGTTGTTGCCCGAAACCGGCGTCTCCACCCAGAACTCGCGGAAGAAGGGGAAGGTCTCCCGGCTCGTGCCCGCTTCGACGCAGAGCGCGCGGGCCGAGAGGCCATATTGCTGATCGCGACCGAGGAAGCGGAAATAGCTCGCTCCCAGAAACGAGATCGCCTCATCCTCGACGTGCGGATCATTGACAGGGAAATGCAGGCGGAAGCCGGCGAAGCCGGTGTTGACCGCGGGCGACTTGTCGAGCTTCAGCCTGCCATAGTCGAACATGGCGGGCGAATAGGGAATCGGCGCGGCGATGCCGTCGCGGATCGTGTTGATCGTGACGGCGCGGCGGTAGAGGAAGCCCAGGTGAAAGGTCTGGAGCCGGAAGCCGCCGGTGAGATTGGAAAACAGCGCGTGGTCCGGCTTGTAGCGGATGTCGCGCCACGTGTCGTACTCGAGCGCATTGAAAGGGTCGGGCAGGCGTGGCGTCGCATCTTCGAAAGGCGCCCGGGCGAGACCGCGCGCGCGCGCCACGACTTCGTCGAAGCCGAATTTCGGAGCGGGGCTTTGGCTCTGCCCGTAGGCGGGAAAGGCGATCTGCGCGCCTGACGCGGCCAAGGCGCCGATCATTTGGCGCCGGGTGATGTTCATCATCTTCGATTACCGAAGCAGCGCTTGTTTTCTGCATCTGCATGTGCAGCGCGCGGCTAAAGCTGCTCTAGCGTTAACGCCCCGGTTGCGCAAGCCGTTGCCTCTCCCGCGCTCGCGGGGCGCCGCCTCGACTACGCTGCGCCATGGCCGAAAAAATTCCCGACAAAGGTCAAAAAAGGCTTGTGTCGGACCGAAAAGGGCGTATCTACAGCCTTGCCCAAATCGCACGTGCCTGTGGTCGTGTGTCGGTCGGCGGGGATCCGGACAAGAGGCCGGTTAACCACCGTTAAAAAAACCGGCAGCCGGAGGCGAACCGGCGAACTCCGCTCTCAGCGGAGGATCGCGACTTAAAGCAACGACGGACCGGGCTTTTTTGGTCTCTGTCAGCCCTCCAAAGGCCGACTTACCGAAGAGGCTTGTCTTTCTTGCCGGGCGTGCGGAAAGGGTTCTTCCCCTTCCAATCGAGGCTGTTCTGATACCGAGCGACATGCGTCTGTGCGCGTGTTTTTCGTTGTCCGACTGGCCGACGGCGCATCACCGGATTGTTCGCGCGCAAGCGTGGCGATCCTGGATTGCTGGCGCATTCAACCGTCGTCGCGTCTCCACCACGCGCGCGAGGGAACGGCGTCGTGCATCCGCCGAAGCAACTTGGTTCCTGGCGCGGCTCGACCCGCGCCCTTCGAAGGGGATGCCGCAATGACCGACCGTATCCAAGAATTCCTCGCCGAGCGCCGCCGCGGCGGCCGCGACACGGGTCCCTGCCTCGTCGTCGATCTCGATGTCGTGCGCGAGAACTATCTCGGCTTCGCCAAATCGCTGCCCGACACGCGCGTCTTCTACGCCGTGAAGGCCAATCCGGCGCCGGAAGTGCTCTCGCTGCTCGCGTCGCTGGGCTCCTGCTTCGACACGGCCTCGCTCGTCGAGATCGAGCAGGCGCTCGCCGCCGGCGCTACGCCTGATCGCATCTCCTTCGGCAATACGATCAAGAAGGAGCGCGACATTGCGCGCGCCTTCGAGTTCGGCATCCGCCTCTTTGCGGTCGATTGCGTCGAGGAAGTCGAGAAGATCGCGCGCGCCGCGCCGGGCTCGAAAGTGTTCTGCCGCATCCTCTGCGACGGCTCGGGCGCCGAATGGCCGCTGTCGCGCAAATTCGGCTGCGTCCCGGAGATGGCGACGCGCGTGCTGGAACATGCGCATCGCCTGGGCCTGCAGGCCTATGGCGTCTCCTTCCATGTCGGCTCGCAGCAGACCGACCCGCGCAAGTGGGACGGCGCGCTGAAGTCGGCGGCCGACATTTTCCGTGATCTCGCTGAGCGCGGCATCAATATTCAGATGGTCAATCTCGGCGGCGGTTTCCCGACGAAATATCTGAAGAACGTGCCGGCGGTGAAACAGTATGGCAACGCCATCTTCCGCGCGTTGTCGAAGCATTTCGGCAACCGCATTCCGGAGACGATCATCGAGCCGGGCCGCGGCATGGTGGGCAACGCCGGGATCATCGAGGCGGAAATCGTGCTGATCTCGAAGAAGTCGGAAGCCGAGGGCGAGCTGCGCTGGGTCTACCTCGACATCGGTAAGTTCAACGGCCTCGCTGAGACGATCGACGAGATGATCCGCTACCCGATTCGCACGGAAGCGGACGGCGCGCCGACCGAGCCTTGCGTCATCGCGGGCCCGAGCTGCGATTCGGTGGACGTGCTCTATGAGAAGGCGCCCTATGCGCTGCCGATTTCGCTCGAGATCGGCACGAAGGTGCTGATCGAGGGAACGGGAGCCTATACGACCACCTATTCGGCAGTCGGCTTCAACGGCTTCCCGCCGCTCGAGACCTTCATCATCTGAGCGATTCGTCGCTCGACTCGCAACGTCATGGCCGGGCTCATCCCGGCCATCCACGCCAGCGCGATCTCGCATCGCGTGGATGGATGCGCGCGTGGGCATGACGCTCGAAAGAACATGATCCCATCCCGCAGACGCATGCGTCTGCGGAGCGAGATCGAAATCCTAGTAAAACCAGTCCCGTACGGCGGGCGCGTCGCCACGCGCCAGGCGCGAGGGTCGCTTGTCCTCTGAGGGAGGAACAGATGACCTTTAACCTTCACACCGACCTCTTCGCGCCCATCGCAGCCCCCGTGGCGCTGCCGAGCGCGTCCTTTGCGATTCGCGAAGAGACGGCGGCGGATGTCGGCGCGCGCGAAGCCCTGCTCGACGCCGCTTTCGGACCCGCGCGATTCCTCAAGACCTGCGAAAGGCTGCGCGAGGGGCATGTGCCCGCAGAGGGGCTGGCGCTTGTCGCCAGGGACGATGAGGGCGAGCTGCTCGCGACGATTCGCTTGTGGCCGGTCTTCGCCGGCGGACGCCGTCCGGCGCTGCTGCTCGGCCCGCTGGCGGTCGCCGAGCACGCCCGCTCGCTGGGGCTCGGCGGCGAGATGATGCGCGCGTCTCTGGATCGTGCGACGGCGCTCGGCCATAGCGCGGTGCTGCTTGTCGGCGACGAACCCTACTATCGTCGCTTCGGCTTCGAGCGCCGCTTCACCGAGGAGCTGACGCTACCGGGCCCGGTGGAGCGTGCGCGCTTTCTGGGGCTGGAACTAATCCCGGGCGCGCTCGAAGGCGCCAGGGGCCGCGTGAGCGCGGCGCCTGCCGAGGCGCCGCTGACGCTCCCGCGCGCGGCCTAGAAAAGCGCGAGCGCGTAAGTCGACAGCGGGAAGGCGAGGCCGAGGCCGAGCGCTATGCCGGCGATGACGTCGCTCGGATAGTGATGCGCTGTCGCGATCCGCGACCAGGCCATGGAGATCACGAGGACCACCGCGGAAGCGCTCATCGCCGGCCACGCAAGGACGATCGGCGCCAGCACGCCGGTCAGCGTCATGGCGTGGCCACTCGGGAAGGAGTGCTCGTCCAGCGTCTTCAGCAGCGACGGCAGGCGCTGATCGACATGGAAGGGGCGCTTGCGGCAAAAGCGGCGCTTGATGATCGGATAGAGAATGTGCAGCAGCGCGGCGTTGGCGGCGGCGAGCAGCACGACATGCCAGCCCCGCCAGCCGAGCCCGAGGAAGACGATGGTGAGGAGGATCGGATAGATCCAGCCATTGCCGAGCTTGCTCACGCCAATGGCGAGAAAGCGGATAGCCTTGGGCCGCGCCGAGCGGGAGAAGAGGTGAACGGCGGCAAGATCAGCGTCCAGAAGACGTTGCAGCCATTGGCCGGAGAGGCCGGTTTGCGGGAGGGATGACGCATCGCGCGTCAGCTTCGCCGCTAGATCCGTCGTAAACGCCATGACGCAAGGCTAGGGATATTGCGCTGCGTTTTCGCGACGTTGCGACTGCGTTTGCGTGACGGTTGGATTGAGCTTGCATGACGGCGCTGTGATGGTTCAGTGACAGCGTGGCCGTATCACTCCGTCATTGCGAGGAGCAAAGCGACGAAGCAATCCAGGGCCGTGATGTGGCTCTGGAGTGCTTCGCTCCGCTCGCAATGACGGTTTCTCCGCTCAAATCGCCTGCGTCGCCTCTCTCAGCCACCGGCGCGTCTTGGCGTCCAATAGCGGCGAGAGCGTCTTGCGCACATAAGCGTGATAGGCGTTGAGCCAGGCGCTCTCTTCGACGTTCATCAACTTCGGCTCGATGCAGTTCAAATCGAAAGGCGCGAGCGTGATGCTCTCGAAGCCATACATTTCGCGCTCGGCGCCGGCGATCTCACGCTTTTCTACGATGATGAGATTTTCGAGCCTGATTCCATATTCGCCGGCGCGGTAATAGCCGGGCTCATTCGAGAGGATCATGCCGGGCTGCAAGGGCGTCGCGCCCATCTTGGAAATGCGCTGCGGCCCCTCGTGCACGGAAAGATATGAGCCGACGCCATGGCCGACGCCATGATCGAAATCGAGCCCCGCCTCCCACAAATAACGCCGCGCGAAAGCGTCGAGCTGCGCGCCCGTGACGCCTTTGGGAAACACCGCCCGCGCAATGGCGATATGGCCCTTGAGCACGCGGGTGAAATGATCCTTCAATTGCTTCGAGGCGCGGCCGACGACGACCGTGCGCGTTACATCCGTCGTGCCGTCGATATATTGCGCGCCGCTGTCGATGAGATAGACGCCCTTGCCGATCTTGAGATTGCTTTTCTCGGTCACGCGATAATGCGGGATCGCCGCATGCTCGCCGAAGGCGGAGATCGTCGGGAAGGAAATGTCGCGCAGATCGCCGCTCTCGCGGCGGAAGGTCTCCGCGGCTTCGGCCGCTGTGATTTCGGTGAGCGCGCCCTTGGGCGCCGCTTCGGCGAACCAGGCGAGGAAGCGCGTCAGCGCGGCGCCGTCGCGGATATGCGCTTCGCGCGCGCCGGCGAGCTCGGCTTTGTTCTT
Organism: Methylocystis sp. MJC1; assembly: GCF_026427715.1. Taxonomy (NCBI): domain Bacteria; kingdom Pseudomonadati; phylum Pseudomonadota; class Alphaproteobacteria; order Hyphomicrobiales; family Methylocystaceae; genus Methylocystis; species Methylocystis sp. MJC1. The sequence goes on from NZ_CP107558.1 coordinate 644,385, forward strand.
GATGGCCTTTGGCAGCGCCGCGGGGTCGTCGGTCACGCGTGGCTTGCCGCCGGCGGCGCGCAGCGTCTCGACGAGCTTCACGGGCGCAGTGGCGGCGTCGAACATCACCGTCTCGCCACACTTGCCGGCTTCCGTCAGATCGCTGATCAGCTCGGAGGGGGCGCGCAGCGCAAGGAATTTTTCCAGAGCGGCGCGCGTTTTCGCGTCGAGCTTGGCGTCGTCGACGTAAAGCGCCGGCGCGCCTTCCTTGGGCAGAAGCGCGAAAGCGAGGACAATTGGCGTATGCGCCACATCCGCGCCGCGTATGTTGAACGCCCAGCAGATGGCGTGCGGATCGGACATCAGCGCCGCGTCGGCGCCCTTGAGCGCCTCGCGCAGCTTCTTGATTTTGGAGGCGGCCGTTTCGCCCGCACAGCGCGCGGGATGGATGGCGACAGGCCCCACGGGCTCGCTCGGGCGATCGGCCCAAAGCGCGTCGATCGGATTGGCGTCGAGCGGGACGAGCGCGATCTTCTTGCCCTCGACCGCCTTGGCGAAGCGCTCGATCTGGCCGCTCGTATGCACCCAGGGATCATAGCCGATGCGGGCGCTCTCGCGCGCATGCTCCGCGAGCCATTGCGAAGGCGCGGTCTCAGAGATGTCGACGGGCGTGATGATCTTGCCGTCGATCTCCTGGCGCACCTGGATCACATAGCGCCCATCGACGAAGATCGCCGCTTCCTGCGCGAGAACCACGGCGAATCCGGCGGAGCCGGTGAAGCCTGTCAGCCAGGCGAGGCGCTCGGCGCTTTTGGGCACATATTCGTTCTGATGCGCGTCGGCGCGCGGAACGAGGAAGCCGTCGAGGTTTTGGCGCGCGAGTTCCTCGCGCAGCGCGGCGATCCGCGTGGCGCTGTCATGCGAGGAGGAGGCGTCGGCGAAGGATTGGAATTTTGCTTCGAACATGAAGCAAAGCTAGTTCGTGAAGGGATCATGAGCAATGGTTTGTCGTCGCCGCAAGCGCCCCCTCCCTGTCCCTCCCCCGCGATCCGCGGGAGAGGGGACGCTCGCGATTAGCATCGTCAATGAAGGCTGCAATCTGCTCCCGCTCCAGCGATAGCGGGGGAGGGCTGGGGAGGGGGCTATCGCAACCGCAGCGCCATCAGCGCCTCGCCGAGATAATCGCCGTCGCCGAGCTTCGCCGCATGGGGCTCGACGCCATAGGTCTCGAAACCCCAGCGTTCGTAGAATCGCTTCGCTCGCGGGTTCTCATTGACGACTGTCAGCGTGACGATCTCCACCCGAGCGCGGGCCTGTTCGATCAGCGCTTCCATCAGCCTGTCGGCCGCGCCCGAGCCACGATGCGCCGCGCGCAGATACATGCCCCAGAGCAGCGCCTTGTGACCCAACTTCGCGCCCGAGAAAAAGGCCAGCCCTGCGGCGCCCGCAAGCGCGTCGCCGGCGAAGTAGCCGACGACGAAATCGCGCTCCAGCCGAGCCGCCTTCTCTGCAGCTCCGCCGCCCGCCTCGTCCTGCGGGGCATAGCGAAAGCAGCGCGGCTCGAGGCGGAAGGCCTCCAACCGCAGATGATGGAACGCCTCCGCATCCGCAGCGCGGAGGCGGCGGATCGTCACCGCGCGCCGCCGCGTCTCAACACCAGCGTCGCCCAGCCGTCGATGTCGCCGCGTTCGGCGAGCGAAAAGCCCTGGGAGCGATAGGCCGAGAGAACGCCGGCCACGTCGCGGGCGAGGAGGCCCGAGAGCACCAGCTCCGCCCCCGGCGCTGCGGCTGCGGCGATGGACGGCGCGAGCAGCCGCAAGGGCTTCGCCAAAATATTCGCGAGGATGAGGTCGTATTTTCCGACGATGGCTTCATGGCGCAGCCCCACGGCCACGACCGGCCGCACATAGGCGCCGGCGTTATTGGCCACCGCATTGGCGCGGGCCGTTTCGACCGCGACAGGGTCGATGTCGCCGCAGGCCACAGGCTGATGCAGGAGCTTGGCCGCCGCGATCGCCAGCACGCCCGTCCCGGTGCCGACGTCGAGCACGCGGCGGGGGCGGCGGCGTTTCAAAACGCGATCCAGCGCGCGGAGACACCCTAGCGTGGTGCCGTGGTGGCCGGTGCCGAAGGCGAGCGCCGCCTCGATCTCGACGCCGATGTCATTCGCTCGCACCCGCTCACGATCGTGCGAGCCATGCACCAGCACGCGGCCGGCGCGCACCGGCTCGAGCCCGGCGAGCGATTTCTGAACCCAGTCTTCCTTGGCGATCTCGGAGAATTCTGCGCGCGCGGCGGTCTCGGCGTCGGCCACCACCTCGATCAGCGCGCGGATTTCATCTTCGTCGGGCGCATCAGCGAAATAGACCTCGACCGTCCAGACTGGGCCGTCGTCGACCTCGAAGGCGCCGGCGGCTGTCTCGGTGGGGTCGAACGTCTCGACGATGATGTCCGCGACGGCGCGGGCGCGCCGCTCGTCCGTGGAGAGGCGCAGCACATGGCTGGCGCCGTTGGGGGGAAGGCCTTCGAGCATGAGGCGCGCTTAGCACGGCGAGCCGGGGCGCGTCACCTTTTGGAGGCGATATCGTCCTTCGTGGAATTCGCCTCGGCGCCAGGGGCATTGAGCCAGACTAACGCAAGCCCACTGTTTGCCTGCTGACCCCGCGCGCCGTTAACGCGCCGCGGGGCGCTTGCTGTCGCTAGAGGGGGCGCTCTGCGACTACCGCCACCGCGATGGCCCCCGCCGCGTTGCCGTCCTCCTTTCCCGCATCGCTCTCGCCCTGTATGGTCCCGCTCGTAAGGGAGCGGAAATGACCGAAAAACTAACGGTTTGTCTCGTTGGGCCCAAGAAGGGCGGCAAGTCCTCGCTTCTGGCGTCGCTCGTCGATTGCGTCGCGCAGAGCGCCTTCGGCTATCCGCCCCGCTTGCGGCCGGCGCTGCAGCCGATCTCGCAGGCCGAGTTTGCCGCCGGGCCGGTCGACCTGCGTCGCGCCGATTTTTTCGCGGCCGAGAAGGGCGACTATGAGCGCCTTAAACAGGAATTCTCGGACGGCGGCGTCGCAACCGACACGCTGAACACCTACGAATATTATTTCCGCCTCTCGGTGAATGGCGAGGCGCCGCCCGAGGTCGTGACGCGCGGCCCCTGGTTGGTGGAGATCGTCGACTCGGCGGGCGAAATCGCCGCGCCGCCGGATGGCGCGGAGGTCGCCATTCTCAATGACGTGAAAGCCAAGCTCGCGCGTCAGATGCTGGAGGCCGATGCGCTGGTGATGGTGCTGCCGCTGGTGCGGCTCGAAGATTCAGCCTGGATGGGCGCGCTGGCGCGGCTCGTCGACCGTCTCGCGCTCGCGCGTGAAAAGAAGCTCAAGCGCCTCGTCGTCGTCTTTTCGCAATATGAGCGGCTGTTCACGCGGCTCGGACCGAGCGCTTTCACCTATGCCTGTGATCCGGCCGTGGCGCTGCATGTCTTGCGCAAGTCGCTGCGCTCGGCGCAATGGCTCTCGCGGCTCAGGGCGCTGGAGGCCGTCGGCGTCTCGGTGCGCTACACGGTCTGCTCGGCTTACGGCTTCGCCAAACGCTTCCAGAACCCGAATATGGACCCGCATCAGCCCGGCGAGCGCCGCTTCCGCCGTCCCGGTCTCGAAGGCGCGCGCGTCCACAGCGAATATTGGCGGCCGTTTCTGACCGCCGAGCCCATTCTCTACGCCGCCCTCGGCCTCGACAGCGCCTTCACATTCTCCCACATTCAAATCGACGCGCGGGAGGAGGAAATTCTGGCCGCCGCAATTCTCGCGTAATGATATTTTGCTATTTTTCGTAAAACGCAAAATGCGTTGCGAGGGCAAGGCTTATGGCTAGGGGAGCGCCGTCTGGCGCCAGTGAGGCGGTCGTCACGTTTCATCGCCTGCATTACGGCAAGCTCGGCGAGGGCGAGGAGCGACGCATTCCCGCGTCCGAGGGCTATGCCGTCACGCGCCGTTCTGCGGGCCTCGATCGCGCCTGGGATCCGCATCTTTCGCCTTTGCGTCTGACGGGCCTGCGCCGATTCGAGCCGGACGCCATCGACATCGGAGCGCGCAGCGCCGGTTGCCTGGTGGCGCGGGCCGTTGGCGACAGCATGATTTTCATGCGCGCCCGCTTCCGGCCCGAGGATGGCGAGCGCGGCTCTGGGCGGCTGCATCAACAGGCGGCGATCCTGGTCGGCTCCTTCGAATCCTTTCGCGGGCATCCGGCTGGCTGCCTCTCCATCGCGGCGCATGATTTGCGGGCGTTGCCCGATCTCGCGAGCGAGGGCGCGGCCGTGCGGCTGAACGAGGCGCCGCTCCGCTGGCGGGTCTCGCGGCCAGATCCCGAAGGCGTGCGCCGCATTTTGGAGCGCGCGCCCTGGGCCTTTCCAATGCTCGAAACGCTGCTCGACGGCGCAGATAATTGCGCCGACGCCTGCCGCGACTTCGGCGCTCGCGACTTCCCCGATGAAGGCGCTTTCCTCGCCGCCGTGGGCTTCGTGCTGGAGCTCCTGCCGTCGGCCTATCCACGCTGGCGCGACGTCAGCGTCGTTTCGGGCCTCGCCAATCCGTTGCCGGGCCTTTGCCTGCGTTATGTCCCGTCCCTGGGACGAGCGCAGGCGGCGTGATCGCCCGGATCGGAGGGATGCGCCAAAGAAATGTCATGCAGGTGTAATTTTATCAGGCTAAGTATTTGTACCACCAACACTAAAGTCGGCTGCCAGATGGTCCTTCACCTGCACCATGTTCCGGGACGACTGCGGGTCTGCCTCGCCAAGCTCATCGGCGACTCGCGCGCGATTATCCCCCTTCATTCGGCGTTGCTTGCCGTTCCCGGCGTGAGATCGGCTTCGATCAACGCCCACACCGGCAGCGTGACGGTGCTTTATCACCGAAACGACTTCGACCTGGAGGCGTTTTGGGGAACGTTGCGGCGGCAGGGTTGTCTCAGCGACCCGTCGACCGCCGAGCCCGCCGTTTCATCCAGGCGAGATTCCGTGGCGGCAGGCGCGGCCTCCGCTGTTGGCGAAGCGCTGGCCTCTGCGGTCGTCAAGCACCTTTTCGACCGTTCGGCGCTCTCGCTGGTCAAATTGCTGGTCTGATCGCGAGCAGCTCGATCCTTTGAGATAAATCGCTCGCCCGGGCGCCCGCGCGCCGCTCTTGAATGCGCGTTTGGCGCAACTATCGTTTCATCGACAGATCGCCTCGCCCGGAGAAGAAGGCGTCGGCGCCTATTCGGGAGACGCGCCATGACGGACAATCATGGATTTCACGTCGCGCACGCCACGCCTCGGCGGCTACGACTCCAGGCGCCGCACAAACGCGGCGATCGTTCATTTTTCCGGTCCGTGCAAGACCAGCTGTCGCAATGGCCGGATGTCGAGCGCGTGGACGTCAATCCGTTTTCCACGAGCGTCGTGATCCATTCTTCGGACGCCAAAGCGGTAATGAACTTGCTCGAGTCGAGCGGCATGCTGCGGGTGATCGAAGCTCTCGCGCCGGCCCATGAGGCCGAGCTGGAACGCCGCCCGCCGAAACCAACGCAGGGCAGGCCGGACGCGCAAATCCAGCAATGGAGCCGCGGCCGCGTCAATGTGGCGCGTATCTCGGTTTTTGCCGTTGTGGGGGTGAGCGTCGCAATCAAGCTGGCGCGCGGCAACAATGTCGCCGCGGCGGCCATGGTGCTGCTCTATGGCGGCCGGGCGGCGCAACGCTGGTTGGGTTCCCGTCAGGGCGGGAAGCGCGCCGCCGCACCTTTCGTCCGGCCTCTGCTACCATCGGGCGGGTGAGGGAGCAGACTTTGCCGCTTCTGCGGAGTTCCGGCTAACTCAAAGATTTTGAGAGTATTTTTTATACACGGCTTTCCCTTGAAGGCGCGATGCGAATGCGCACATGACCCCCCGATGACACCCTAGAGGAGGACGGCATGGCCCTGTTCGAAGATCTCATGGAAGAAGCATTGGGACCCGTGGCGATCGGCATTGGGGCGCTTCTCGTCGTTCCGGCGTTGTTCCCCTCGGTCGGGCGCGCGCTGCGGCCGGTAGCCAAGGGAGCGATCAAAACCGGCATCTCCGTCTATGAGAGGACTGTCTCCACCATAGCCGAGGCGACAGGCGATCTTGTTGCGGAGGCGCGTTCCGAGCTCGAGAGCGAGTCGCACCAAGTCGCGGGCCCGCAGCGTCACGAGCCGGCTCACGGGCACGCCCACGCGCCGGCCGGCTGATCGGATTGCACTAAGCAAAATGCTGGCCGAGGGCGCTCAGATCGCCGTCGGCTGAGCCTTTTTACATCCGCGCGACGACGACGAGACGGCGCACGTCGCCGCGCTTATAGGCCTGTAGAAAAGCGTTGTAGTCTCGGAAGGAGACGCAGCCATTCGAGTCGCCGTTTGGACCCAGCATGAAGGTATGGGCAAGGAGACCGGCGCGCCCATAGATGTTGTTTCCGCCGACGGGCGTGAGCCGAAGCGCCTCCACGCCGTGGAACAACGCCTCGCGCGGCGAAAGGGCGTAGATGCTCGGCGGGGTCGGGCCCTTCATCCGAATATGCACAAATCTCGGGTCGTCGAGATGCTGGCCGAGGCCGGAATGCGCCTCCAGCTTGGTCCCGTCCGGCATGTAAACCGTGTGGGCGGAAATGTCGTAGACCGCCGTGCCGGCGCCGGGGCGAGCCGCCGCGGTCGATTGAGCGGGGACGGAGGGCGCGACCGCGCTGGTCAGGCCGCCAAAGAGGCCGCCGGTCGTTTCCTGGGGAGCATAGGCTAAAGCCTGGGTCTGCCCCGGAGCGGCGACCGCCTGCTGCTGTCGGCGCGCGCCGCGGCCCAAGGCGGGCTGGGGCTGGGCAGCCTGCTGCTGCTCGGCGCCGGCGCCGCCGAAAACCTTTTCGAAGAAGCTGCGGTTGTCCGCCGGCGCGGGCGCCGGCTCGCTCGGCAGCGCCGCTTGGCGCATGGGCGCCGGCTCGGACGCGTGGCTCATGGAATTTTTTAGCTCGGCCGGGCGACGCGGCGGCAATGGCGCGCCCTCTTCCTCGGCGCCCTGGGCTATGTCGGAGGGCGTCGGCTCGACGTTGTCACGAGGCGCGGCCGACTCGATCTTGGCGTCAAGCGCGGCGGACTGTTCCAGCGCGGGCGCCGTCGCCGTGGCGCTGCGCGCCCAGGGGCCGAGCCCCACCACCATTGGGCCATAGGGATTGGGGCCGGGCGTCGGCTGCGCGGCCTCAGCGAGGACCGGGGCGGGCGTCGGCCGCTGCGGAAGTTCATGCCAAGCGGCGAAAAAGCCCGCGGACAGCGCGCCCGCGCCCAGCACCGTATAAGCGAGCGGCCGGCCATGGTCGCGTGACAACATGCCATGTAGCGTATGGGTTTTCTTCAACGTCCGCCCCCGAAAGGATCGCCGGCGCGCGCCACCTGCGGCTTTCGGAGTCCGACTGCAACCGAATCGACACCCCAGCCAGGAACTTGGCGCGCGCTATAGCGCCATGGCAACACTTTGGAAAAGCATCACGGCCTTGCTTGGGCTCAATTCGGGCGAATTCTTGGCCGTAAACAGGCTCTTCGGGGAACGGGGCCGGAGCGGAACGGGCGGGAATATCTCGCCCAGTCAGTGCCTTAGAGGTGGGAGACCACCGCGAGGCGCCGGATTTCGCCTCTCTTATAGGCGTTGAGGAAGGCCTCATAGTCGCGGAAGGAGACGCATCCGTTCGAGTCGCCGTTGGGACCGAGCATGTAAGTATGCGCCAGCAATCCGGCGCGATTGTAGATCGCCCCGCCGCCGCCCACAGGATTGAGCCGCAGCGCCTCCACGCCATGGAACAGCGCCTCGCGCGGCCTCAGGTCATAAAGATGCGGCGGAGTCGGCCCCCTCATGCGCAGATGCACATAGCGGGGGTCGTCGAGGTGCTCGCGCAGGCCGGAATGGGCCTCCAGCCGCTGGCCGCTCGGCATGTAAACCGTGCGGGCGGAAATGTCGTAGACGGCCGTGTAGCGGTCGAAGCGCGCGCTCGGATTCGACGGCGCCACGGCGCTATGCAGCCCGCCGAAAAGCCCGACCGGATCGGAAGGGTTGGCATAGGCCATGGCCTCGCGGCGATTTGCTGACCCCGGCCCGGCGGCCTGCGGCGCGCCGCCGAAAAGCCGCTCGAAGAAGCCGCGGTTGTCCGCCGGAGCCGCCGGAACGGCGGTGGCGCCCTCGAGGCGCGATATCCGGCGCGGCGCCGGTTCCTGCCGGGCGGCGAGAGGTTGCTCCTTCGGCGCCGCCGGCAGCAGCGCGGCCGAGAGCTCCGTCGGCCGATGGGGCGGGGTCGGGACATCCACCGTGACATGGGGAGGCTCGACGATCGTTGCGACGCCGGCGTTTCTAAGCTCAGAGGGGCGCGCCGGCGGCGTCGGCGGCTCGGGGGTCCTCGCCAAAGGCGCGGGCGTCGCAGCCTCGGCCTCCGCCACGAAACGATACTGCGGCTTCGAGCGGGCCTCACGCGGCGCGAAGGCGCTCGTCGCATGCGGGCCAATGTCGGAGAGATAAGAGCCGCGCAGGCCAATATTGTTCACGCCTGCGGCCTCAGCCTCGGGCGCCGGGTCGATGGGCGACTGCGGAAAGAGCAGGGCGCCTGCCAGGAGGCAGATGCTTATCGCCCCGAGCGCCGGAACGATCCGGCGGAGTTCTCGGGACGAAAAAACGCGAGGATACTGAACCATGTTACGCATGGTTCGACGCTAGCGCCGGGAACTTTCGGAATGGTTGCCAAGCCCTTTCCGCTCAACCAGGCTTTTGGCTTAAATTGAGACGATCTCCGCGCGCCGACGCGCCCATTGACCACGCGGCGCGACAACCGTAACTGCTTCGTCGCAAGATCCGGCGGATGGGTTGCGGCAAGGGGTTTGGGATATGAGCGCCAATCAAAGCAAGGAAACTGCCGCCGCGAACGCGTCTCCGCGCGATCGCGGGGCTGCCGACTATCTCTCCCCCACGCGCTCCTTCCAGGGCCTGATTCTCACGCTGCAGAATTACTGGGCGGCGCAGGGGTGCGTCATTTTGCAGCCCTATGACATGGAGATGGGCGCGGCGACCTTTCATCCGGGGACCACGCTGCGCGCGCTCGGCCCCAAGCCCTGGCGCGCCGCTTATGCGCAGCCATGTCGGCGGCCCAAGGACGGGCGCTATGGCGAGAACCCAAATCGTGTGCAGCATTATTATCAGTTCCAGGTGATCCTGAAGCCGTCGCCGCCGAATCTGCAGGAGCTGTATCTTGGCTCGCTCGCCGCCATCGGCCTCGACGCCCGGCTGCATGACATTCGTTTCGTCGAGGACGACTGGGAGAGCCCGACGCTCGGGGCCTGGGGACTCGGCTGGGAGTGCTGGTGCGACGGCATGGAAGTCTCGCAGTTTACCTATTTCCAGCAGGTCGCCGGCTTCGAATGCGCGCCGGTCGCGGGCGAGCTGACCTATGGGCTCGAGCGCCTCGCCTGCTATCTGCAGGGCGTGGACAGCATCATGGAGCTGAATTTCAACGGCCGCGACGGCGACGAGAGGGTCACCTACGCCGACGTCTTCCTGCAGGCCGAGCAGGAATATTCCCGCCACAATTTCGAGGCCGCTGATACGGCGAAGCTTTTCGAGAATTTCAAGGACGCCGAGGCCGAGTGCCGGCGCCTCCTCGATTTCGGCGCGGGCTCGGGCGATGAAATGCACCGCATGGCGCTGCCGGCCTATGACCAGTGCATTAAGGCGAGCCACGCCTTCAATCTGCTCGATGCGCGCGGCGTGATCTCGGTGACCGAGCGCCAGAGCTATATTCTGCGCGTGCGCGAATTGGCCAAGGCCTGCGGCGCGGCTTGGCTGAAGACCGCTGGGGGCGGGGCCAACGCCTAAGACGACGTCGCGAGGCCTTCCTTTTCTCCAAATATTGCCCACGCTCCTGCGCGCGCCCGATGGCGCTCGCCGGTGGCTTTGCCTCGGCTTGAAACAGGAGCTTGACCCTCCCATTTCGTAATGAGCGTCGTCGTCCGGCATGTGTGTTGGCGCACATTCTGTCGGCCCTATGCGAGGCATAAACGCGTCGAGACGGGTTGCCGTCTTGCGTCGCGCGGCAGGCGCGACGCGGGCGCGCCCGCCGGAGCCTTGTTCAGGAACCCGGGGTTTCGGCGGCGCGCGCCTTGACAGTGTACTGTGTTTGTTCTAATTGTGTTCTCGTTCTGCTCCCGCTTTGCAGGGTCGTCATGCAACGCTACGCCTTTTCCCTTTCACGCGCCCGGCGGGCTGTTACCCCTCGCGGGCAAGAGCTCGATTCTCTCGCAGGGTCGGAGGCGCTACGCGGCCGCTTCTTTTCCTGGCGCGGCGCAACGGGGCGGCGTTACGTCTGTTCGGTGTTTCAGCGCGGCGAGGAGGGCTTTGTCTCCGACGTGGAGAGCGGCGCGCTCATTGGCGTCGCGCGCGACGGCGGAGTCTTGCGGCCTGTCTGCGTTCTCGCGGCCGGGGAGCGCCGCTCCCGCGATACGCTGGGCAGGCTGGCGCGCGAGCTTGGCGTGGCTGAATGGCACGTGCATTTCTGCCCTGAGATCGAGGCGGTGCGCGATCTGGCCGGGTCGCTGCTGAATTGAGTGCATGTCGCGTTGGTGGCGTTTGTCGCGTGCTTGGCTTTGATGAGGCGTTGCGTGGGCGTTCGTGCTGCTTGTTCGTGAGCGTGCCAGTCGGCGTTTGAAGTCATTCCCGGCGGGCTGAAAGCCCGACCGGGAATCCTCTCAATGGCCGGGGTTCGCCCCGGCCTTTTTTTGCGCGGGGGCCGTGCGGCAGGAGCATTGGTCGAGCCGGCGGACGACTTCGGCAAGCTTGGCGTCATGAATGTCGAGCTGGAGCAGATGTTCGTATGTGTTCCGGACATAGGCCGGGTTGTCGCCGGCGAGCCCGAGCCCTTCGGCGATGAGCTTCGTCATCTCATCGTACGGTAGTCTCCCGGCATATTGGCAGTGGCTGCGGTCGACCACATAGGCCAAGGCGTTGACGCAGCCCCCCTCGGCGAAGCGGACGCCGACTGTTTTTTCCAGATAAACCGAGGTTACGAGCTCCCGCTCACGCAGGTAATCAACAGTCCTTTCCCGGTCTTTCGCGGCCACGCGGAAAGCCACCCCCTGGCAGGAGCCGCCCCGGTCGAGGCCAAGCACAAGCCCCGGACGCTCCGGCGTGCCGCGATGGACGTGGGAGAAGATGCAGAGAGAGCGGTGGTAGCCATGAACCCAGGCGAGGGCGCTTTCGACATAGTCGAAGCCTGGGCGCCACATCAGCGAGCCATAGCCGAAAACCCAAAGATCGCCGCCAGAAGCCGTCGCCGCCAAGCTCATCCTCGAACGAGAGTTAGGATCATGAGGCCGTCGCGATTCACCTCGACGCCCCATTTTTCCGGCTGAATCCCTCCAGCGCAATAGGAAAATGGGGGCGCTTTCGCCGCCGCCGTAAGGCCCGCGAGATCGCTTCCCGAGGGCGCGCCGTTCTTCCCACAAGATATTGCGGGCGTTTCCTTGCATTCGTCATTCTTTTGTGGCGCATTTTTGCCTATGAAATTCGAGCGCCTCAGACTTCTTGGCTTCAAGAGCTTCTGCGAGTCGGCCGACTTCCTGATCCAGCCGGGCCTCACCGGCGTGGTCGGGCCGAACGGTTGCGGCAAGTCGAATCTCGTCGAGGCCCTGCGCTGGGTCATGGGCGAAAACTCCTACAAAAACATGCGCGCGTCCGGCATGGACGACGTGATCTTTTCGGGCGGCGGCTCCCGTCCGGCGCGCAATTTCGCAGAAGTGGGCCTCGTCCTCGACAATTCCGCCCGCCTGGCTCCGGCAGCCTTCAACGACGCCGACACGATCGAGGTCACCCGCCGCATCGAGCGCGAGCAGGGCTCGACCTATCGCGTCAATGGCAAGGAAGTCCGCGCCCGCGACGTGCAGCTCCTCTTCGCCGACGCCGCCACCGGCGCGCGCTCGCCCTCGCTGGTGCGCCAGGGCCAGATCGGCGAGATCATCTCCGCCAAGCCGCAGGCCCGCCGCCGCATTCTGGAGGACGCCGCCGGCGTCGCCGGTCTCCATACCCGCCGCCATGAGGCCGAGCTGCGGCTCAATGCGGCGTCCGAAAATCTCACGCGCCTCGAGGACGTCCTGAAACAGGTCGAGAGCCAGGGCGACAGCCTGCGCCGTCAGGCGCGCCAGGCCGCCCGCTACCGCGAGATCGCCGCCAAAATCCGCCAGAACGAGGCGCTCGTCGCTTTGGTTTCCTATCAGATCGCCGCCGACAGTCTGCGCGACGCCGCAGCGAAGCTCGAAGCCGACATCGCCGATGTTCAAGCCCGCACGCTGGAGCAGGCGGAGAGCGCGAAGTTTCAGGCCATCGCCGCGCATGAATTGCCGAAGCTGCGCGAGAAGGAGGCGGAAGCCGGCGCCGCCGTGCACCGTCTCGTCGCCGCGCGCCAGTCTCTCGAGGCCGATGAAGAGCGCGCCAAGCAGCGCATCTCGGAGCTTGCCCGCCAGATCGAGCAGTTTATGCGCGATCTCGAGCGCGAACGCGCGTTGATCGAGGACGCCGCCCAGGTGGCCGAACGGTTAGAGGAGGAGCGCGCCGAGCTGCTCGGCGCCGACACTTTCGACGGCGAGCGCGAGGCGGAAGCGAATGCCCGCCTTGCGGAGATCGAGGCGGCGCTGGTCGAGACCGAATCAGAACTCTCCGACGCGCAACAGCAGCTCGCCGGGGTCAACGCCCGCCGGGCCTCGATCGAGTCGGCGTTGCGCGATGAAAATCAGCGCGTCGCGCGCTTCGAAGCGGAGCTCACCCGCCTCGATACGGAATTTGCCCTCATCGCCGGCCAGGGCGGAGGCGCCGAAGAGGCTGAACGGCTCGCCGAAGCCTTCGAAATGGCGGTCGAAGCAGCCCACGCCGCCGACGAGGCCGCCCAAATGGCGGAAGAGGCTCAGCGGGCGGCGCGCGACGCCGAATCCGCCGCTCGCCAGCCGGTGGAGCAGGCGGCGCTGAAGGCGCAGCGGCTGGAGACGGAAGTCCGCACGCTCGAAAATCTGCTCCAGTCCGGCTCGGGCGGGCTCTGGGCCCCCGTGGTCGAGAGCATGACAGTCGAGAAGGGCTATGAGACCGCGCTCGGGGCGGCGCTCGGCGACGATCTCGACGCCTCCGCCGAAACCTCCGCGCCCGCCCATTGGGCGGTCACCTCCAACATTGGCGATCCTGCGCTGCCGCCCGGGGTCCGCTCGCTCGGCGAGATGGTCGAGGCGCCGCCGGCGCTGCGCCGCCGTCTGGCGCAGATCGGCGTCGTTCTGCGCGCCGAGGGCGAAAGCCTGCGCAAGCTCTTGAAGCCCGGCCAGCGGCTCGTCTCCAAAGAGGGCGATCTGTGGCGCTGGGACGGCTTCACCCAGGCCGCCGAGGCTCCGACGCCGGCCGCCCGCCGTCTCGCCGAAAAGAACCGGCTCGAAGATCTGCGCACTGAGGCCGAACGCGCCCGCGCCCAAGCGGATGCGCTTGCCGAGGAGCTCGACGCCGCGCGCGAGGCCACCCGTCTCGCCGCCATGGCCGACGCCGAGGCTCGTGACGCCCAGCGTCGTTCCCGCGCTCAGCTCGAGGAGGCGCGTGAGCGCCACAGCGCGGCGGAGCGGCGTCTCGCACAGATCGGCCAGCGCCTCTCGGCGCTGGAGGAGGCCAAGGCCCACACGCTCGCCAATCGCGACGAGGCCGCGCAAAAGCGCGACACGCTTTGCGCGCAGCTCGATGCGCTGGAGGAGCCCGCGTCGCTCGCCGGCATGCTGGAGAGTCTGCGCTCTCGCGCCATGGTCGAGCGCGCCCAGGCGGGCGAGGCCCGCGCCGCGCTCACGAGCCTGCGCAACGAAGCGAGCGCCCGCGCCTCCCGCATCAACGCGATTGCCCGCGAGATCGCTTCCTGGGCGGAGCGGCGCGACCGCGCCCAGGATCGTCTCGGCGAATTGGAGGAACGCCTCGAATCGGCGCGCGAGGAGCAGGAGCGCCTCGCCGAATCGCCCGACGCCTTCCTCGAACAGCGCCGCGCGCTGATGAACGCGCTCGAAGACGCCGAAGCCGCCCGCCGCGCCGCCTCGGACGCCCGCGCCGAGGCCGAAACACGGCTCGCCGAATCGGATCGCGCCGCGCGCGCCGCGCTCGACGCCATGAGCGCCGCCCGTGAGGCCAAGGCGCGCAGCGAAGCGCAATTGGAGGCGGCCAAACAACGCGCCGCCGACATAGAGCGCGCCATCCAGCACGATCTCGAAACGACCCCCGCCGCGCTTGCGGGCATCGCCGGCGTGAAGGAGGGTGACGAGCTTCCTGAGATTGCCGAGGTCGAAAAGCGGCTCGAAATTCTACGGGCTGATCGCGAGCGGCTCGGCGCTGTGAACCTGCGCGCCGAGGAAGAGCTCTCCGAGATCGATTCGACGCGCGACAAGATGATCGCCGAACGCGACGATCTTGCGGAAGCCATCAAGAAGCTGCGCGCCGCCATCGCCAGCCTCAACAAGGAAGGCCGCGAGCGCCTGCTCGCCGCCTTCGACAAGGTCAATGCGCATTTCAAGGAGCTGTTCACGATCCTCTTCGGCGGCGGCTCGGCGGAATTGCAGCTCGTCGAAAGCGACGATCCGCTGGAAGCGGGCCTCGACATTCTCGCCCGCCCGCCGGGCAAGAAGCCCGCGGCCATGTCGCTGCTCTCAGGCGGCGAGCAGGCGCTGACCGCTATGTCTTTGATCTTCGCGGTATTCTTGACCAACCCCTCGCCGATCTGCGTGCTCGACGAAGTCGACGCGCCGCTCGACGATTACAACGTCGAGCGCTTCTGCGACCTCATCGACGAAATGCGCAAGAAGACCGACACGCGCTTCGTGACGATCACCCACAACCCGATCACCATGGCGCGCATGGACCGGCTCTTCGGCGTGACCCAAGCCGAGCGCGGAATTTCGCAGCTCGTGTCGGTGGATCTGGAGCAGGCGGAGAAGTTCGCGCTGGCGAGCTGATGAAGCGCGGTTTCCTGAGTTGAAATCAGCTCTCGGTAGAAAACACCGTCGGCAGGTCCCGCCGTCCATCGAGCACTCTGACGACCTCGACTGCATCGACGGCGACCCGGCAGAACAAGACTGTAGGGTAGACAACGATCGACCGGACGCCCGGGCGTAATTCGTCGCGTTGCCGGCTAAGGAAAGGGTGCTCAATCAGCCGGTTGGCAGCTGCATGAATGTCGCGCAGATGAGTGTCCGCGATTTCAGTTGAAAAACGCCGCGCGCCTTCGCCCCAAATGTCGAGCAAATCTGCTTCCGACTCGGGCGACCAGAAGAGGCGGAGCTTATGGTCGGAAATGGAGCGCGTGGGCGCGCGAGATCACATCCTCGATATCGAGTTCTCGACCGTCACCCGCGTCGAGCGACGCAATCCCATGGTCGAGGTCTGTGCGCAATCGACGCAACGCCTCGACATATCGATCGAGGTCGCGCCCGATTCGATTCTGATCGCTATCGGAAAGCTCGTGGGCCTTTGCGATTGCCTGGTCGAGAACATTGGATGACATCTATGCATTATAGCACGCTTGAGGCGGCAGGGCACGTCCGGGCAGCCAGCGGCGTCAGCGTCGAGGTTTCATTCCGTTTCCGGCCGCACTGGGGCTCTTCGCAAATGCACAAACTTTAAGCCGGCGCAAATCGTCCCGATCTGTCCTTTTTCATTCAAAATCAGTTGTATTGCGCAATTCCCAGCCGCCTTGACTTCACCGTGGCCCGTCAATATGTTGCGCGCGGCTCGAAAGGGGACGGCTGAAAGGCCGGGCTTTTTCGATCAAGCCGCTCCCGGAACCGGATAATCCCCCGAACAAGCCGCCCTCGGCCATGGTTCAATTTTGCGCGCCAATCCGGCGCGACGGAGAGAGCCGATGAACGAGGACGACAAGCGGAACGCCGAAATGGACGCGCTCAACGCGCGGCTCGAGAAGCTCAACGCGGCGCTGCGTCAGCGCGAGGAAGAGCAGATCGCCAAGGAGGCGCCGCCGCCCGAGAGAAGGGGCCTGTCGCGGGCGTTGAGCGTCGGGCTCAATGCGTTTTCCGAATTCGTGGGCGCAGTGCTGGTTGGCGGGCTGGTCGGCTGGAAAGCCGACGAATGGCTCGGGACCAAGCCCTGGCTGATGATCGTCTTGCTCGGTCTCGGCATAGCGGCTGGTTTTTGGAATATTTATCGCGTGGCGAAGCCGCAGGCTTGAAGCCGTCGCGATCGAGACGAGACCTAGGGCGCGGTTGTCGCGCGATCAATCGAGGGCCGGGCGGAGACGCCCGGGCAGGGACGATGAGCACAGAAGCAGCGGCCGCGCCGAATCCGATCGAACAGTTCGAACTGCACCGCTACTTCCCGCATCAGATGGCGGGCGTCGAAACCTCCTTCACCAACGCCTCGCTCTACATGCTGCTCGCCGCGCTCGGCGTGGTGTTCCTGATGGTCCTCGCTACCTCGCGCAAGGCGATCGTGCCGGGCCGCTTCCAGGCGCTGGCGGAGATGCTCTACGAGTTCGTCGCGGGCACGGTGCGCTCGACGGCGGGTAAGGAGGGGATGAAGTTCTTCCCCTTCGTCTTCTCGCTGTTTTCCTTCATCCTCATCTCCAATCTGATCGGGCTCATCCCCTACACCTATTCGGTGACGAGCCAGATCGTCGTGACGGGCGCCTTTGCGTTGCTGGTCATCTCGCTGGTGACCGCCTACGGCTTCTATCGCCACGGCTTCGGCTTCCTGAACCTCTTCGTGCCGCATGGCGTGCCGCTGCCGGTGCTGGTGATCCTCGTGCCGATCGAGGTCATCTCCTTCCTGTCGCGGCCGGTGTCGCTCTCCATTCGTCTTTTCGCCAACATCCTCGCGGGCCACGTGACGCTCGCGGTGTTCGGCGGCTTCGTTGTGCTGCTGCTTGCGGCCGGCGGCGTCTATCAGGCGCTCGCGCCGGTGCCGCTGCTCGCAATCGTCGCGCTCTATGCGCTGGAGCTGCTTGTCGCCTGTCTGCAGGCCTTCGTCTTCAGCGTCCTCACTTGCGTCTATCTCAACGACGCGATCCATCCGGGCCACTGATAAACATCCAACAATAAACGCTGGTCCTTAGAAACAGGAGAGTATTATGGCTACCGAAATGCAACTGGTTGGCGCGGGTCTCGCCGCGATCGGCACCGGCGCTGCGGCGATCGGCGTCGGCATCATCTTCGGCAATTTCGTCAACGGCGCGCTGCGCAATCCGTCGGCGGCCGCTTCCCAGTTCACCAACGCCATCATCGGCGCGGCGCTCGCGGAAGGCCTGGGCATCTTCGCCTTCGTCATCGCGCTGCTGCTGTATCTGAAGGCCTAAGGCTTTCCTGATCTCTTTGTGGGGCGCGCCTCGATTGCGCGCCTCGCATCTTATGCCCCGTAGAGGCGTCCGCGTCCCATCGCGCGCCGCGTCGAAGACTTTGGATCATGTCCATGGCGATCATCTCTTCCGCCCACGCCGCTGAGGCCGAGCAGGAAACCCAAGCGACGCATGAGTCGGTGGGCGCGTCGGGCGGCGAAGCCCATCACGAAGGCGGCTTTCCGCCCTTCCAGACCGAGAATTTCGCGCCGCAGCTCTTCTGGCTCGTCCTGATCTTCGGCTTCCTCTACATTCTCATGTCGCGCATCGCGCTGCCGCGCGTCGGCGGCATCATCGAGAATCGCGAGCAGAAGATCGCCTCCGATCTCGACGCCTCTCGCGAGATGCAGGCCAAGGCGCAGGCCGCGGCCGCCGCCAATGACGAAAATCTGCGCTTGCGTCGCGAAGAGGCGCAGGCCATCGGCCGTGAGGCTCAGCAGAAGATCGCCAATGAGACGGCTGCGCAGCGCGCCCGCGCCGAATCCGAGGCCGGCGAAAAAATTCGCGCGGCCGAAGAGCGCATCAACGTCGCCAAGTCCGCTGCGCTCGCCAATGTCGAAGAGATCGCGCTCGACGCTGCAGCCTCGATCGTCGAGAAGCTGACCGGCGTTCCGGCGGATCGCGCCCGGCTTGCCGCCGAATACAAGTCCGTGAACTGAGGAGACGCGTTTCCATGCATTTCGACGCGGAATTCTACGTCGCCGTCGGCTTCACGATCTTTGTGCTCGTGCTGCTCTGGGTCGGCGCCCATTCGAAATTCGCTGCGCTGATCGACGCACGCATCAACCGCATCAAGAGCGAACTCGCCGAGGCCGAGCGTCTGCGCGCAGAAGCCGAGGCGCTGCTGGCGTCCTTTGAAAAGAAGCGTGAGGAAGCCGAGGCCGAAGCCAAGGCGATCGTCGCGCAGGCGAAGGAAGAGGCCGAACTGATCGCCTCCGAAGGCAAGCGCCGCGTCGAGGAATTCACCGCGCGCAGCGTGAAGCAGGTCGAGCAGAAGATCGCTCAAGCCGAGGCGCACGCCGCCGCGGAAGTGCGCGCTGCCGCCGCCGACGCGGCCGCGAAGGTCGCCGAGCGCGTGCTTGCCAGCGGCGCAGCCGGCAAAGACTTCGTCATGGCCGGCATCAATGACGTAAAATCGCTCGCCGAGCCGGCCCGCTACGTCTCGAACTAATCGAGCGGCGCGCCTTAGCTCAGCGTTTCCTTTTTGATGGGCCGGCAGCCTTTTAGCGCCGGCCCTTCTTCTTTTTGTGAACCGGCGCGTCATCGGCGGCGGCGCCATCGGTGAAGCCGACGAGGATTTCATAATCCTCCTGAGCCTTCGCGACCGTCGGCGCGACGATGGGGTCGGCAAGAAGACGGAAATCGGCCCGCGCGGCGCCCGAAGGAATGGCCGCGCTCACCCGGTAAGTTTTCGACGATAAGATGGAATCGTCCTTGGTTCGGCGCAGCGCCACGCGGATAGCGCCCCCGTAAGACCCAGGGGCGCCGACGGGACCCAACATGGCGTCACCCTCGATCCCAACCCTGATCGCCAGATGATCGCCTTCAACGATGCACTCCCGCGCCGTCGATTTGATCGACAGCTGGTGATGCACGGACGCCGCATCGGCGCCAGCAGGCGAACGAATCATATGCGATCCGTTCTCATTCACGATGACAGGGCAGTCGGCCGTGGCGCCGGGCGCCAGGGCTTCGCCTTTCGAGTCGCCTCCGAACCAATCGGGAACGCCGACCTTGGGAAGCTCGAATGCCGCCGCGCCGAATGTGGAGAGCCCCGCGGCGACGGCCAGCGCTCCTAAACCAATAAAGCCAGCTTTCATATAAACGCGCCCATCCTTATGGAAGCTTTGCGAAGCCTTCTTTGAAGCCCTGGAGGGTCAGCGGAAGGCCGATTCCTTCCTCTGGCACCTGATGAATGATGAAGGTCGCCGTTTTGCCATTCTTGAGCTGCTCGATCAGCTTGTCGTCCATGACGACCTCCGCCACGCAACCTGTTGGCAGACATTTGACAAAACCGGCGCGACCAATGTCGGTTTCGTCGATTTTCAGACCTAGCCCATTGGGTAGGAGAACCCCGAGCGGCGCGATCACCCTGAGCAAACGGCTTTTTCCGTCGCTCGTCTTCAAGACGATGACGACCAGATTGACGTTGCTCTTGTCTTCGGCGACGACGCTTTGGATCAAGGCGCATTGCTCTGCGGAGGCGCCTAATGGCGTTTCGCAGCGAATTTCCCAGTCGCCGAACTTGGATTTCACGACGCCTTGCGCGGTCGCCGCGCCGACACAGCCGATCGTCAGGATCATTCCGGCAAGGCCCGCGACTGTTTGTCGCAAGGGGGCCACGTATGACGCGGCGCGCAAAGGATTCATGGTCGCTCCAGCAGCAGTTGCTCTTCTTCGCCGATCCTGCGATCCAATCTCGGCCGCATAGCGGCGACCTGCGATGAGGGCCGCCGTTGCCTAGCAAATGGACCCGTCCTGTCAAGCCGACGCGAAAACCCGGGAGACTTTGGCGATAGCGCGACGTTTTGTCATTCAAATGTGGCGTCGCAGTAATTGCGCGAGGCTGCCGTTTGTGGTTGAACCGGGCCGGGTCGGGCGAGAGCTTTTGGCGGCGGAAGCGCGTCCGAAAATTGCATGAAAAACATCGAAACTGGCTGACGAATAAGGTGCGAAAGGCGACCTGCATGTCCAAGGGCAATCGAAAATTCATGTCTGGAGGAGCGCTCGCTGCGCTAGTTGCGCTTCCGGTCGTCCTCTTTGCGGGCCTCGCCTTTGCTCAGGTGGAAGGGCAACCCACGCCGGGCGGCATCGGCCTCCCTGCGACGGTTACTGACGTCGGGCACGAGACGCAGTTTTTCTACAATGGCATCCTTCTGCCGATCATCACCTTCATCGCCCTGTCCGTGCTGGGTCTGCTGCTCTACGTATCGTGGCGGTACAATGAGCAGTCCAATCCGGTGCCGTCGAAGCTCACGCATCACACGGGCCTCGAGATCGCCTGGACGCTGCTCCCGATCCTTATTCTGGTCTTCATCGCTATTCCGTCCTTCCGCATTCTCGCGCATCAGGTCGAAATCCCCGAGTCGAAGATCACCATCAAGGTGACGGGCAATCAGTGGTACTGGTCCTACAAATATCCGGAGGATCAGGGCGGCGGCTTCGGTTTCGATCAGCTCATGAAGCAGGAGAACGAGTTGAAGGACGGCGAGCCGCGCCTCCTCGCCGTGGACAACGAAGCCTATGTCCCGGTCAATGAAGTCGTGAAGCTGCAGATCACTGCGGCGGATGTCATTCATTCCTTCGTCATTCCGGCTTTCGGCGTCCGCATGGACGCGGTGCCGGGTCGTCTCAACGAGACCTGGTTCAGGGCTGAGAAGGAAGGCGTCTATTACGGCCAGTGCTCCAAGATTTGCGGCAAGGACCACGCCTTCATGCCCATGGCGATCCGCGTCGTCAGCCGCGACAAATATGATGCGTGGTTGGTCGAGGCCAAGAAGAAGTTCGCGGCGGCCGAGTCGCATACGCGCCTCGCTTCGAACGAACAGGCCCGCTGAAACAGACGCAAGACAACATAAGACATCGAGGAACAAACGATGGCGAGTTCGACTGCCGGAGCGCATGACCATCCGAGAGGCCTGCGCCGCTTTCTCTTCTCCACGAACCACAAGGATATCGGCACCCTTTACCTGATCCTCGCCGTCATTGGCGGGATGGTGGGTCTGCTGATGTCGATCGGCATTCGCGCCGAGCTGATGTATCCGGGCATCAATGTATTCCCGGGTCTCGCCAAGCTGATCAACGGCGCCGATCCGTCGATGGGCCTCGATCCGGCTAAGAACCTCTACAATGTGTTCATCACCGCCCATGGCGTGCTCATGATCTTCTTCATGGTCATGCCGGCGCTGATGGGCGGGTACGCCAACTGGTTCGTGCCGATCATGATCGGCGCGCCTGATATGGCGTTTCCGCGCCTCAACAACATCTCCTTCTGGTTCCTCGCGGTTTCGCTGATCCTGCTGGTGCTGTCGATGTTCGTCGAGGGCGCGCCGGGCATGCTTGGTTTCGGCGGCGGCTGGGTGTTCTATCCGCCGCTATCGTCGAACACCGGCCATCCGGGTCCGGCGATGGATTTCGTGATCCTCTCGCTGCATCTCGCGGGCGCGTCGTCGATCCTGGGTTCGATCAACTTCATCACCACGATCTTCAACATGCGCGCGCCGGGCATGACGCTGCACAAGATGCCGCTCTTCGCCTGGGCCATGCTGGTCACGGCCTTCCTGCTGGTTCTCACGCTCCCGGTTCTCGCCGGCGCGATCACCATGCTGCTGACGGACCGCAACTTCGGCACCATGTTCTACGATCCGGCCGGCGGCGGCGACCCGCTGCTGTTCCAGCATCTGTTCTGGTTCTTCGGCCATCCGGAAGTCTATGTGCTGATCCTGCCGGGATTCGGCCTCATCAGCCACATCGTGTCGACCTTCTCGAAGAAGCCGGTTTTCGGTTATCTCGGCATGGCCTACGCCATGGTCGCCATCGGCTTCCTGGGCTGCATCGTGTGGGCGCACCACATGTATACGGTCGGCCTGTCGCTGAACGCGCAGCGCTACTTCGTCTTCGCCACAATGGTGATCGCGGTGCCGACCGGCATCAAGATCTTCTCGTGGATCGCGACGATGTGGGGCGGTTCGATCAGCTTCCGCGCGCCGATGATCTGGGCGATCGGCTTCATCTTCGTGTTCACCATGGGCGGCGTCACCGGCGTCGTTCTCGCGAACGCCTCGGCCGACCGCCAGCTCCACGAGACCTATTTCGTGGTGGCGCACTTCCATTACACGATGTCGCTCGGCGCCGTCTTCGCCGTCTTCGCGGGCTTCTATTACTGGTTCCCGAAGATGACGGGCTATCTCTACAATGAGACGCTCTCGAAGGCGCATTTCATCGTGCTCTTCATCGGCGTCAACATGACCTTCTTCCCGCAGCATTTCCTCGGCCTCGCCGGCATGCCGCGCCGCTACATCGACTATCCGGACGCTTTCGCGCTCTGGAACTACATCTCCTCGGTGGGCGCGTTCATCGGCGGTCTGAGCATGCTGATCTTCTTCTATGCGATCTTCGAGGCCTTCTCGAAGAAGCGTGAAGCGGGCGCTAATCCGTGGGGCGTGGGCGCCACGACGTTGGAATGGACGCTGCCGTCGCCGCCGCCGTTCCATCAGTTCGAGGTCCTGCCGCGCATCTCCGGCCAGGGCCACCAGTAAAGAGAACAGGGTTGGCGCGGCTGCCTGGCCGCGCCAACCCCTGCACTAGAGAACGACCGAGCTCGCGTTTTATCTAATCAAGAGCGAACCAAGCGATGAGCGACGCTTCCTATCTCGAAGGCGCCAAAGCGGCGCGTAGCGTGCCGCAAATTCCGATCGCCGCGCCTTCGGATTATTTGCTGCTGCTGAAGCCGCGCGTAATGTCGCTGGTCGTTCTCACCGCGCTCGCCGGTATTCTGCTCGCGCCTGTTCCCCCGCATCCGCTCGTTGCTTTCGCCGCGCTTCTCTCCATCGCCGTCGGCGCTGGCGCCTCCGGCGCGCTCAACATGTGGTACGACGCCGACATTGACGCGATCATGACGCGCACGGCGCGCCGCCCGATTCCGGCGGGTCGCATGGAGCCCGAATCGGCGTTGGCCTTCGGCCTCGTGCTGTCCATGCTTTCCGTGTTCACGCTGGGCTTTGCGACCAACTGGCTGGCCGCCGCGCTCCTGGCTTTCACGATTTTCTTCTATGTCATTATCTACACGATGTGGCTGAAGCGTTCGACGCCTCAGAACATCGTCATCGGCGGCGCTGCGGGCGCCTTGCCGCCCATGGTCGGCTATGCCGCTGCGACGGGGCAGATCGGCCTCGCAAGCATCATCCTCTTCGCCATCATCTTCGTCTGGACGCCGCCGCATTTCTGGGCTCTGGCGCTGGTGAAACATGACGATTACGGCCGCGCCGGCGTGCCGATGATGCCGAATGTGCTTGGGGCCGACCGTACGCGGCGCGAGATTCTCGCTTATTCCCTGTTGCTTGCGCCCCTGGGCGTGGCGCCATGGTTGATGGGGTTCGCGGGCTTTGTGTATGGCGCCGTGGCGATTGTCGCGGGGCTCTATCTCACATGGCTCGCTGTCGAGGTCTATCGCAAGCGGGAGGGCGATATCGCCCGCCGGGCCTCGATGAAACTGTTCTTTTTCTCGATCTCCTATCTCTTCCTGCTGTTCCTGATCATAGTCGGTGAGCGCCTGCTGACGATCGCCGGAATCATCTGAAGGGAGATGAGATGAACGTCGAGCACAACCCGAATATCGAAGAGGGCGTCGTCCTCACGCCGGAGCAGGCGCGTAGCCGCCGCGCCCGCAATATCGCCATCGCCGTGACCGTCGCCTTGCTCGCGGTGCTGTTCTACGCGCTGACCCTCGTCAAGCTCGGCGGCGCCGTCGCCAATCGGCAGATCTGACATGTCCGAGCCCGCTCACAAGCCCCCCAGGAAGCCCGGCGCGATCGCCGCGGCGCTGGTCGTCGGCTCTTTGGGCATGCTTGGGCTTTCCTTCGCCTCGGTTCCCCTCTATCGCGCCTTTTGCGCGGCGACCGGTTTCGGCGGAACGCCCCAGATCGCCAAAGCGAACCCAACGGTGCAGGGCGAACGTCGCCTCGCCGTCCGATTCGACGCCAACGTCTCTCGGGAGCTCCCCTGGCGTTTCGAGCCCGAGGTTCCGAAAATCTCTTTGCGCACGGGCGAGACCACGACCGTCTATTACAAAGCGACCAACCTCTCCGATAAGGAGACCCGCGGGCAGGCGGCCTATAACGTCAGTCCCGATCAGGCGGGCGCGTTTTTCGTGAAGGTCGCCTGTTTCTGCTTCGACGAACAAAGGCTCGGCCCGGGTGAGACGGCCGAATGGCCCGTCGTCTTCTATCTCGACCCTGCGCTCGAAAAGGACGAGGCGATGCGCCGCGTCGAGGAGATTACGCTTTCCTATTCCTTCTTCCCGACCAAGGCGCCGGCCACAGCCAAGACCAACGCCGAAGTCGGGCAGAAGCCCAAATCCTGACCGCCGGCGGCGCCGGGGGGATTTCAACCTGGAACACGCCGGGCGACCGGCGAATGACGAGGAAAAGAAGAATGGCCGACGGACACGCGAAACCGCAACATGACTATCATCTTGTCGATCCGAGTCCGTGGCCGATCGCCGGGGCCTTCTCGGCGCTGTTTACGGCCATCGGCGCCATCATGTGGATGGCGCAGCACAAGGGCGCCCCGATTTATGGCCAGACCTGGGGCGGCGTGCTCTTCTTCGTCGGCCTCGCGCTGATTCTCGCGGTCATGTACGCCTGGTGGAGCGACGTGGTTCGCGAGGCGCAGGTCGAAGGTCATCACACGCCCGTCGTCCAGCTCCATCACCGCTACGGGATGATCCTGTTCATCCTCTCCGAGGTGATGTTCTTCGTCGCCTGGTTCTGGGCCTTCTTCAATTCCAGCATCTTCCCCGGCGACATCTGGCAGGTCACGCGCACTGAGATCTTCCATGGCGTATGGCCGCCGCAAGGCATCGAGGTTCTGAGCCCCTGGAAGCTGCCGCTGCTCAATACGGTGATCCTGCTGACCTCCGGCGCGACGCTGACCTGGGCGCATCACGGCTTGCTTCACGACAACCGCGATCAGCTCAAGAAGGGCCTGATGGCGACGATTGGCCTGGGCCTGCTCTTCACCCTGATTCAGGGTTATGAGTATGCGCACGCTCCCTTCGCCTTCTCCTTCGATCCGGCGCATCCGGCGGCGACCAATTACGGCTCGACCTTCTTCATGGCGACGGGCTTCCATGGTTTCCACGTCATCGTCGGCACGATCTTCCTGATTGTCTGCCTGGCGCGCACCCTCAAGGGGCATTTCACGTCGGGCCAGCACCTCGGCTTCGAATTCGCCGCGTGGTATTGGCACTTCGTCGACGTGGTCTGGTTGTTCCTGTTCTGCTGCATATATGTGTGGGGGAACTGGGGCGGCGCGATGGAGTAATCGCGCGGCTGCGCGGTTCGCGCGCCCGCCTCATAGCTGAAATCGACGGTCACGGCGCCGCCGTGGCCGTTTTCTTTAGGAAGCGAGCTTGAAAATGGCTGAAGAGCAGATTTACCCGCCGGCGCAAATCTATATCGACGGTCTGCTCGGTAGGTGCCCCCGCTGCAGCAAGGGCCATATGATCAAAGGGCTGCTGCAGGTTGCGCCCAAATGCGAAGTCTGCGGCCTTGATTTCTCTTTCGCCGACACAGGCGATGGCCCCGCCATTTTCGTGATGATGATCGCAGGTTTCCTCATTGTCGGCCTCGCGTGGTACATTGAGGTCGTCTATCAACCGCCTTATTGGGTGCATGCGCTCATCTTCCTGCCGTTCTCGGCGATCGTCTGCATCGGCCTGCTCCGGCCGGCAAAAGGCCTTTTGATCGCGCTTCAATATTTCAACAAGGCCGAAGAGGGTCAGCGCGAATCATGAGAGCGGGCGCGCGGGCGCTGCTATGGCCCGCAGTCGCAACGGCGCTGGCCTGCGCTCTGCTTGCCAGCCTCGGCGTCTGGCAGGTCAGGCGCCTGGGCGAAAAGGAAGCCTTGATCGCGCGCGTCGAGGCGCGTGTACATCTTGCGCCGAACGCGCTTCCGCCAAGCGAGGCCTGGTCGACGCTTGCGCCTGCAGATTATGAATTTACCCATGCCGAGACCAGCGGGCATTACCTCCCGGGCCGCGACGCTCTGATCTTTATGAAGCCGCCCGAAGGCTATGGCCTGGAGCCCGGCTATATGGTCGTGACGCCCTTCGCACTGAAGACCGGCGGCGTTCTGCTTGTCGAGCGCGGGTTCACCCCCGTCTCCAAGATTGATAACGCCGAAGGCCGCGCGCCACCCGCGGGCGAGACGGAGATCTCCGGCTTGCTGCGCGCTCCACAGATGCGAAACCCCTTCACGCCGGCGGACTCTCCCAACCGCCTGATCTGGTATACGCGCGACCCTGCGGCGATTGCCGCCGCCCTCGGCGTCGGCGGCGCGGCTCCCTTCACATTGGCCTTGATCGGCCCGACGAGCGCAGGCTCCAACGGCTTTCCGCGCCTTGTCGAGGCCACGCCCGAATTCGTGAATAATCACCTCTCCTACGCCTTTACCTGGTTCTCGCTCGCCGCTGCGCTTCTTGTCATTTTCGTCCTATATGCGCGCGGGCGCTCGGGAGGCGCCGCTTAAAGAGGCGACGAGCCTTGCGGCCAGCGTCGATATGGTATGAAAAGGCGTTGACGCGTCATGCTTCGCGCCGCCTGCGAGATGGAACTGAAATTGCGCTACCTTTCGACGCGTGGCGAAGCCGCGCAGCTTGATTTTGACGACGTTTTGCTCGCTGGCCTCGCTACGGACGGCGGTCTCTACACGCCTCTCGCCTATCCGCATGTCTCGCCCAAGGACATCGCCGCCCTTGCGGGCCAATCCTACGCCGAGACCGCCGCGCGCCTTATCGCGCCCTTCCTGACGGAGGAGGCCTCCCGGGAGGCGCTTCGTGATCAGACGCAGGCGGCCTATGCGAGCTTCCGGCATCGCGCCATCGCCCCGCTGACGCAGATTGCCGACAATCTCTTCGTGCTGGAGCTCTTCCACGGCCCGACCCTGGCGTTCAAGGATCTGGCCATGCAGCTCCTCGGCCGCATGATGAACGACGTGCTGGAGAAACGAAATCTGCGCGCCACCATCGTCGGCGCGACCTCCGGCGATACGGGCGCCGCGGCGATCGAAGCGTTTCGCGGCCTGCCGCGCGTCGACGTTTTCATTCTTTATCCGCACGGCCGCGTCTCCGACGTGCAGCGCAAGCAGATGACCTGCGTCGCCGATGAAAATATCCACACCATCGCGTTGCAGGGCACATTCGACGACGCGCAGAACATTCTAAAGCGTCTGTTCCGAAACCAGCCGTTTCGCGAAGGCGTCGGCCTCGCCGGCGTGAATTCCATCAACTGGGCGCGCGTCGTCGCCCAGACGGTCTACTATTTCACGAGCGCCGTCTCTCTCGGCGCGCCGCATCGGCGTGTTTCCTTTGCCGTCCCGACAGGAAATTTCGGCGATGTGCTCGCGGGCTATATCGCCAAACATATGGGCCTGCCGATCGAGCGGCTGATCGTCGCCACCAACGCCAACGATATTCTCGCCCGCGCCATTGCGACCGGGCGCTACGAGCCGCGCGGCGTGACCCCGACGCAATCACCCTCGATGGACATACAAGTCTCGTCGAATTTCGAGCGCCTGCTGTTCGACGCCGCCGGACGCGATCATACGGCGATTCGCGCCGTCTTCGCTTCGCTCGAGCAATCCGGCGCCTTCGAGATCCCCGCCGCCGCGCTCGCCGCCATTCGCGCAGAGTTCGACGCGACCTCGGTCGGCGAAGCCGAGACGACCGATGAGATCGCGCGCACATGGCGGGACGCCGGCTATGTGCTCGACCCGCATACGGCGACCGGCGTGCGTGCGGCGCGGGCGCGGCTGACGCAGGACCCCTCAACGCCCGTCGTCGCGCTATCGACCGCTCATCCGGCGAAATTTCCTGACGCCATTGAACGCGCCATTGGCAAGCGCCCGCTTCTCCCCGAATCGATTGCGGCGCGGCTCGAAGGGCCCGAGCGCTTCACCATCTTGGAAAATGACGAAGCGCGCATCGCCGCCTTCATTGCGGAGCGCGCCCGAGCGGCGCGAGCATGACTTCCATGGCTCTCTTTGGCGTCTTAGGCCGTCGCGACATGCCCATCAGGGGCGAGGGGCTCTATCTGCGGCCCTCCGAGATGCGCGACTATCTGGAGTGGTCGTCGCTGCGTGAGAGAAGCCGCGCCTTCCTTACGCCATGGGAGCCGATCTGGCCCGTCGACGATCTCACGCGCGCAAGCTTTCGCTATCGGGTCCGCCGCCATGCGGAAGAGATGGCCCGGGACGAAGCCTATTCCTTTTTTGTTTTTCGCGAAGAGGATGACGCCCTCCTGGGCGGGCTCTCCTTCGGCCATGTGCGACGCGGCGTTTCTCAGGCGGCAACGCTCGGCTATTGGATGGGCGAGCCCTATGCAGGCAAGGGCTATATGACTCGCGCGGTGCGCGCCGCCTGCGCCTATATTTTCGAGAAACAGGGCCTGCATCGCATCGAGGCGGCCTGCTTACCCACGAATGAGCCTTCCAAGCGGCTCCTGGAGCGCGTTGGCTTCAAGCATGAGGGATATGCCCGCTCCTATTTGAACATCAATGGCCAGTGGCGCGACCATCTGCTCTTCGCGCTTTTGGAGACGGACCCCATCCCGCCGGGCAAGCCGGTGTAACGCTAAGTCTCCGCTCTGCATGGTTTATCCGAAATCGCTAACGCGCGTTAATCGGATTTCGAGCATCGAGAAAGCATTCGATTGAGGGTATTCCCAGCGACTTGCTGATTTTCCTCGGATTATGCGTAGGCTCTAACAGCCAAGACGTGAGACGAGGATTGTTCCGTGAGTATCGAAAACATCGACGCGACGGTTGTGGGCGGCTGTTCGGTGGCTTGCCTCGGGCTCAAAGAAACAGCGCGCTTGATGTTGGACCTCGCACGCGCGCCGGCGCGAAAGGAAGGTCCTTATTACTTGACCTCCGTCAACGGCGAAGTGATCGCGCGCCGCTTCTTCGACCGGAAATTTGCCAAGTCGATCGACTGCGCCGATTCGATCGCCGCCGACGGCCAGCCGCTGGTTGTGGCCTCCAAGCTCTTTTCAAAGAAAAAGCCGTTGCCGGAGCGCGTCGCGACAACGGACCTCTATCCGCTTGTTGCGCGCATGGCGCAGGACGCGGGCGCGAGCTTTTATCTCCTGGGCGCCTCAGAGGAGGTCAATCGCGCCGCCTATGAGGCGACCAAGCGCATGGTGCCGCGCCTCAATATTGTTGGCCGATCGCATGGGTTCCTGAAAGGCGCGGCGCTCGAGGAAAAGCTCGACGAGATCAACGCGCTCGCTCCGGATATTCTCTGGCTGGCCATGGGCGTGCCGCTGGAGCAGCAATTCGTGCGCGACCATGCGCGCCGGCTCAAAAACGTGAAGATGATCAAGACGTCGGGCGGCCTGTTTGACTTTGTCGCCGGCGCCAAGAAGCGCGCCCCAACCTGGATGCAGCTTATCGGCCTAGAATGGGCGTTCCGGCTCATGCTGGAGCCGCGTCGGCTGTTGAAACGCTATCTCACCACGAATCCTATCGCGGCCTATTTGCTGCTGACGCAGACGCATTAAAGCGCATGCGCTCGGGCGGGCTCGCAAAGCGAGCGACCGGGAAGCCAACCAGCGATATTCTGGCGTCCCCGGTCGGCTTCCAGTCGGCCCATCCCCTCAAAGCGAATTATTCAAGCGGATACGGCTTCAAGCCGCCCGGCCAGTTTTCCCCAAAGGGCGTTGCCGGCTTTGAAAACATAATCGAGCTTGGCGCTTGTCACGCTCTGGGCGCCCTTGCCGATCAACCAATCCGCGAGGGCCGCGACCTGTTTGGCAGGACAGGCGAAGGTCGTCGTTTCGCCATTGCGTTCTCGCAACGTGGCGCCGAAATTGGTCTGAGCCTCGCCTAAAGCCTCGTCGCTCAACGAAATTGCCGCCCGCACCTCGCGTGTCGCGCGGGCTTCCTCTTCCGCCGCGATGCGCGAGAGAATGACGCGCGCGGCCTCCTTCGCCGTTTCGCTCCAGGGCGCTGAGAGCGACGCCACGAGATTGGCCTGCGAGCGCAGGATCACGCCGTCGTCGAGAATCTTGAGCGCGTTGGCGGCGAGCGTCGCGCCGGTGGTGGTGATGTCAACGATGAGGTCGGCGGAGCCGGCGGCGGGCGCGCCTTCGGTGGCGCCGGAGCTTTCCACGATGCGATAGTCGCCGACGCCATGTTGCGCGAAGAAGCGGCGCGTGGTGTTGAGATATTTCGTCGCGACGCGCAGGCCGCGCCCATGGCGCGCGCGAAAGCTGTCGGCGATGTCCGCGAGATCGGCCATGGCGCGCACGTCGATCCATGCCTGTGGGACCGCGACGACGACATTGGCGTGGCCGAAGCCCAGCGGCGCCAGCAGCTCCACTTTGCTCTCTGGATCGGCGATCTCCTCGCGCACCAGGTCTTCGCCGGTAATGCCGAAATGAACGTCGCCGCGCGCGAGGCGGCCGGTGATCTCGGAGGCCGAGAGATAAGCCACTTCGGCGCCGTCGAGCCCGGCGATGGCGCCGCGATAATCGCGGGCGCCGCGTCCCTGCGTCAGCTCCAGGCCGGCGCGGGCGAAGAAGGCGTTGGCGTTTTCCTGCAAGCGGCCCTTGGAGGGCGTCCCCACGATGAGCTTCTGCGTCATGCCGCGTCTCCCGCGCGCGCGGCGCTGGCTATTCTATCGATCCAGATGGCGGCGCCCACGGCCGGAATATCGGCCTTGGCGCCGAGCGTCTTCAAAAGCCGGTCGTAACGGCCGCCGCCGATGACAGGCGCGTTTTCGCCCGCGGCTCGCGCTTCGAAGACGAAGCCCGAGTAATAATCGAGATGGCGGGCGAAGCTCGCCGAGAAAACCATGTCGTCGAGGTTCAAGCCGCGAGCGGCGATGAAGCTTGCGCGGGTGTCGAAGGAATCGAGCGCCGCCGTGAGATCGAGCCCGGCGTCTTCGGCGAGTTTGCGCAGCGTCGCGGAAGCGATGTCCGGCGCGCCCTCTACGGCGAAGAAGGCCTCCGCCAGGGCGCGTTTCTCAGGCGAGACGCCGGCGCCCTCGGTGAGCGTCGCCTGATCGAGGAAGCGCTCGGCGATCTCCGCCGCGCTGCGGCCGCCGACCGGCGTGATGCCGGCGATGGCGAGAAGGTCTTCCACCAGCCGGCGGGCGTCGGCGGGATCAACCTTGGCGAGCGCTGCGAGCACGCCGGATTGTTCGGCGCCGCGGCGGCTCGGCGGCGTGAATATCTCCGCGATCGACTGGGCGCGCGCATGGCCCGACTCGACGCGTCGGCGCCAAACCGGCGGCAGGTCGAGCCCGTCGAGAAAGGCCGACACCAACCCGGCGTCGCCGATGCTCACCGAAAGCGTCTTGGCTCCGCCGGCGGCGGCCGCGTCCAGCGCCGCGCCGAGAATTTCGGCGTCAGCCGCCTCACGATCGTCGCGGCCGAAGCTCTCTATGCCGGCCTGCAGAAATTCCCCATCGCCCGACGCCTCGCGCAAAGGCGCGCGGAAGATCGAACCGCCATAGGCGAAGGCGGCGGCCTCTCCCGCTTGCGACGTGGCGAGATAATCCAGGCAGACGGGAATTGTATATTCCGGCCGCAGGCAGAGTTCGGCGCCGGAGGCGTCCGTCGTCAAATAGAGATGGCCGCGAAAATCCTCGCCCGAGCGATCAAGAAAGACGCCTGCGGGCTGCAGGAGCCGGGGCTCGTGGCGCGTAAAGCCCGCCCGTTCGAAATGCGCAAGAATGGCCGCGAGCCTATCGGCGGCGATTCTCTCGGGGGCTTGGCGATCGGTGGCTTTGTCGGCGGTCACGCGGGAATTTTCCTCTCGATTTTGCGTTTTCTTTAGCAATTGCCTGGGTCGCGCGCACCCGCTTTCGGCGCGAAAGGTGAATGTGGCCCATCCAAAGAAAGAGCCGCGGGGACGCCGCGGCTCGATTACGATCGGAATGTGACGGGAAATGCTCAGCGTCGATGCTCCCAGCCCCGGCGCGAAGCCTCGGAGTGGCGTTTGGGGTCGCCGTGCCAGCCTCGATGCTGAGAAGACTGGCCGCCGCGCTCTTCCTCGCGGCCGCGCGCGCCTCGCGCCTCGTCGCCCCGGCGTTCCTCCCAGCCGCTGCGGGCCCCGCGAGGCTCCTCCTCGCCGCGCCGGCGTCCTTCCTCCTCGCGGCCGCCCCAGGGCGACCGGCGCTCTTCTTCCTCCCACCCGCGTCCTTCCTCGCCGCGCCGGCTTTCCCAGCTTTCGCGCCCGCGGCCGCCACCGCGCTCGGCGCCCCGGCCAGGCGGCTCGGCCCAGACTTCCTCCTCCTGGGCCAGCTGGATATGCAGGGTCTTGGGCTGCGGCAGCAGCAGCTCCTCGGAGAATTGCTCCATCAGCTCCTCGCGCCGCGCCGTCATGCGCTTGCCGAGCGCCGCCGTGTCGACGCCGCCTTCCAGCGCCTTGGCGAAGATGCTGTCGGGGCTCTTTTCCTCCTCCTGGATATGCCGGCGCATATATTCCGCCAGCACCATCACCTTGGCGTCGAAAAACGGATCGCTCTGCGGCGTGCCCATGGCGATTTCCGCGGTGAGGATTTTCGCGGTGTCGTGCTCGACCTGCGCTTCGTCGAGCAGCGGGTCGTCCACATGCTCGCGGCAGGCCGGATAGAAGATTTCCTCTTCCAGCTCCGCATGAATCGTGAGCTCGAGGCAGA
This sequence comes from Methylocystis sp. MJC1, assembly GCF_026427715.1. Lineage (NCBI taxonomy): Bacteria > Pseudomonadati > Pseudomonadota > Alphaproteobacteria > Hyphomicrobiales > Methylocystaceae > Methylocystis > Methylocystis sp. MJC1. The sequence goes on from NZ_CP107558.1 coordinate 677,166, forward strand.
TCTGCTGCGCGAGCTTGGATTTCTCGGCGCGCCGCTTCGCCTGCTCATATTTGTCGAACAAAGATTCGACGCGGCGGTGGTCCGACTTCAGCATTTCGATGGCGTCGGCTTTCTGCTTTTCACCGTTGCCGCTGGTCTTCTCCTGCATTCCCTTGGTCGAACCCTTTTCGTCCCATTCGTCCATCTGCTTCGCCATGGGTTTCCTCGACGCGCTTGACTGAAACGCCCCTTTCAGCCGTTCGAAGCGCGTAACGCGGGGCGTGCTTGGGCTGTTCCAAATGGCGAAGGCGGGGCAGGACGCGGGCATAATAGCTTTCTTGGCGCGTTCCATCCCGGTATGCTGGGCAAAATTGGAGAGCGAAGATGGCTGACCTCGAACGGCTCACCGTCACCCTGCCGAGCGATATGGTCGCCGCTGTGAAATCCGCCGTAACCGCCGGGGACTATGCGTCGGCGAGCGAGCTCGTGCGCGAGGCCATCAGCGAATGGAAGACCAAGCGCTATGCGCAGGCTCAGGAATTCGAGGCGCTCAAAGCCGATATTGACAAAGGCCTGGCTGACGTCGCCGAGGGCCGAACGAAGGATTTCGACGCCGAAAGCATTATTGCCCGTGGGAGAAAGCTATTAGCCAACCGCTCCGACTCCGCCTGACAGAGACGGCGGAAGCCGACCTCGCTGAGATATGGGCCTATATTTCAGAGGATTCGGAGCATGCGGCGACGCGCTTGCTCGAGCGGGTCAAGAAGGCCTGCGTGCGTCTGCTAGAATTTCCGCTATCGGGAGCGTCGCGTGAGCAGCTCGGTTGCGGCCTACGCGTGATATTCCAAGGCAATTACGCGATTTATTACCTTGTCCAGGCGCGAGAAGTTGTCGTCGTGCGCGTCTTGCACGGCGCCCGCGACGCGGCCGCGCTCGCGGAGCAGGGCGGCTTCGCCGCCAACTGAGGCGGAACTCCCCGCCGAGCTCACTTTCCCGCCCGCTCCAGCAATTGCTCCAACGGCTGCGCGCTCACCCCCTTAGGCGGCGCGAAAGGTTCCTCCACGGAGGCGACGAGGGAGATGGCGACGATGGCCGCAGCGCCAAAGATCGCCTGCGCCAGCAGCTGCGACCTTGCGCGCTCGAGATGCACGACGGCGAGGGCGATCTGCGTGATGAAGGCGATGATGATCACCGCGGCCCATTTGCGGTCGTCCGGATAGGCGCCCGCGATGGCGAGACGCTGCTCGCGCGCCGAGCGCAGCTTCATCACCGTGTCGACCAACGCGCGCTGGAAGGCGGGCTCGATTCTGGCGCTGCTTGCGGCTCGCGTCAGCCCATTGAGCGCCGCCTCGGCCTCGGGCGCCTCCTCGCCGTTTTGCATCGTCTTCCATTCTAGCCCGACGACCGACTCGATATAGTTGCGGATGGCTTTCGGCAGATCGCTCGTGTCGGCGCCATGATTGCCGTCCAGCGCCATCAGCGTCACCAATTGCTCGCGCTCCAGGGCGACGGCGCGATAGGCGCGGCGGTTGGCGTCCCAGACATCCTGCGACAGGAACGTCATGAGAAGACCGAAGAGCGTCGCCGGCACGCCCACGAAAGGCGGAACGACGCCCTTCCAATTTTGCGTGCGGGGCGCAAGGGGCGAGGCGAAGCTCAACCAGCAGAGGAATAGCGCCAGCGCCGTCATTGTCCCACTCAGCGTCAGCGCCATGACTGTTGTCGTCTGGGACATCCACCAGTGAATAAGCGTCAGGTTCTCCACTATTCCCTCCGGAGCCGAAAACTTGGCCTCTTGGGTAAGGTGGAGGGCGCCGAACGGCAAGCGTTGCGGCTCGGGCTTCGCTTTACCAGGCTCTTTCCAAAGCTGCTTGTTGGCGTGCTACTGGAGTGGTTTGATTGTCCCTATATCGAAAAAGCAGGGTTCTCGCGGCGATGCCCCAAACGATGATCGAAATCTCCCGCTTTCTGACTGGCGTTCCGGGCCTCGATGAGGTCTTGCAGGGAGGGCTTCCGCGCGGCGCATTGATCTTGGTCGAGGGGCCTCCTGGCAGCGGGAAGACGACCGTCGCATTGCAGTTTCTGCTTGCCGCCGCGCAGAGGGGAGAGACCTGCCTGCTGGCCTCCAACGCCGAGACGCCCGAGCAGCTCAAGCTCATCGTCGCATCCCACGGCTGGAGTCTGGAAGGCGTTCACGTCACCTCATTATCGGAGGGGTGCAGCGGCGCAGAGGAGGCTCCCGCCTTGGATTATACGCTTTTTCCGGAAGCCGAGGTGGAGATCGGCGAAACGCTCCAGCACCTCTTCTCGGAAGTAGAAAGATTAAAGCCGACGCTGTTGGTCCTCGACACGATTTCGAGCCTGAGAATAGTCGCGCCCACGCCCGCCTTCCATCGACGCCAGCTCAAGCGCATTCGGGATTTCATGGCCGCGCGCGCCTGCACGACCGTGATGCTGGACGAAGCCTCGATGACCGAAAAGGACTTGCGCAGCCAGACGCTTTCCGACGGTCTTATCGAGCTGCAGCAAGTCGATTTCCATTACGGCGCCGATCGGCGTCGCCTCAGGGTTCGCAAGCTTCGAGGCTGCCGATATCTGAGTGGCGCGCATGATTTCACGATCATGACGGGGGGGCTCGAGGTCTATCCCCGGCTCGTCGCGCAGAGCTATGCGGACGCCCCGTGTTCGGAGGCGCTCGAAAGCGGAATTCCAGAAATCGACACGCTGACCGGCGGCGGTATTCCGCGCGGCTCGAGCACGCTCGTCGTTGGGCCCGCCGGTATCGGCAAGTCAACAATATCCACGCTTTACGTGATTGCTGCGGCGGCGCGCGGCGAAAAAAGCTGCGTGCTTCTCTTCGACGAGAATGTCGAAACCTATATGACGCGAAGCGAGGGTCTCGGACTCAAAATGAGAGCTGCAAAGGAGGCAGGGCTTGTCAGCATTATACACCTTGATCCGGCGGAGCTCAGCGCGGGCCAGGTCGCCAGCCTTCTCATCCGTCACGTCGAAGCGGATGGCGCGAAGGTGGTGGTCATCGACACTTTGAACGGTTACCTTCAGTCTGCGACAGAGGAGCCGAGCGTGTTCCTGCACATCAGGGAGCTCATCTCCTATCTGAGCCGTCGCCAGGTCATGATACTGATCACTCTCACCCAGCACGGGATTCTCGGTCTGGAGATGGCGACGCCGATCGATCTCAGCTTCCTCGCCGACAATGTCTTCTTGCTGCGTTACTTCGAGATGAAGGGCGCCCTTCATAAGGCTTTGTCGGTCGTCAAGAAGCGGACTGGCGGGCACGAACACACAATTCGTGAACTCACGGTGGGGAACGGCCGCATTGATGTCAGCGAACCTCTCGAAGGGTTTAGCGGGGTGCTCACCGGCACGCCTGTCTTCGCGGATGAGGCCAGCCGGAAGGGGATATGAATGAGTTGGCGCGACTCCTGCGGAGCCGGCGGCGACGGGAAGGATTTTCGCGTTCTGATCCTCACGCCGCATGGCCGCGACGCTGTTCTCGCCCAGCAGACGCTCAGCCGCACGGGCCTGCGTAGCTGCGTCTGTTGCGATCTGAAGCAACTCTGCCTGGAGATTGCCGGAGGAGCGGGCGCGGTAATGGTCTCGGAGGAGGCGCTGCCGCGCGCTCACCCGGGTGAATTGGGGGCGCTGTTTGGCGCGGACCCCCCTTGGTCTTCCTTGCCGATTGTCGTCCTGCTGGGGAGAGGCGCCTCCTTCCATAATTTTCCGTTGCTGCGTGCGCTCGAAATACGGCCCAATGTCAGCTTCCTGGAACGGCCCGTTCCGAGGCGCACGCTGGTCAGCGCGCTTCGCGCCGCCATCGAGGCGCGCCGCCTGCAGTACCAAATTCGCGACGCGCTCAATGAGCAGAAGGCGGCCAATCGCAAGAAGGATGAGTTTATCGCCACGCTGTCGCATGAGCTGCGTAACCCGCTGGCGCCCATCCGAAGCGCGGTTTATGTTTTGAGAAGCTTGGGGGACGACGCGGGAGCCAAAGACAAGGCAGGCAGATTGCTCGCGATGGTCGAACGGCAAACGGACCATCTCGTCCAGCTTGTCGACGATCTTCTAGAGGCGTCCCGCATTACGACCGGCAAGGTCGCGCTCAAGCGACGCCCTGTCACCCTCGCCGAAACAATCCATCAGGCCTTCGAGATAAGCGAGCCTCTGATCGCGAACGGGCGTCACAATTTGAGCGTCTCGCTGGAGGAGGAGCCGCTGGTCGTAGACGGCGATCCGGTGCGCCTCACGCAAATATTCGCAAATCTCCTCAATAACGCGGCGAAATACACGCCGCCCGAGGGCCATATCGAGGTCTCGCTCAAGCGGGACGGGGAGCGCGCTATTGTCAGCGTGGTAGACGATGGGATTGGCATTCCTCAGGGAATGCTGTCCCACATCTTCGATCTCTTTTCGCAGGCCGACCGGGCCGCAGGCCGCATGCAGGGTGGCCTCGGCATTGGGCTCGCCCTCGTGAAGAGCCTTGTCGAAATGCATGGCGGCAGCGTGGTCGCGTATAGCCGCGGCTCCGATCAGGGTAGTGAATTTATCGTGACTTTGCCTTTGGCGACTACCGCGAGCAATGATTGCGAAAGCGCTGATGGCGTCACGCCGATGCGGCTTTACCGACGGGTCCTGGTTGTCGACGACGAGGTCGACGTCGCGAATAGCCTGGCCTTGTTGCTCGAAACCATGGGTGCCGAGGTTCGGGTCGTCTTCAGCGGCGTCGAGGCGCTTTCCTGCGTGGTCGAATTCAAGCCCGATGTCGCCTTCCTCGACATCGGCATGCCGGCGATCGACGGCTATGAAGCTGCGCGGCGGATACGCGCCATGCGCGAAGGCGCGGGCCTCTGCATGATTGCTCTGAGCGGCTGGGGGCGAGACGAAGATCGAGAGCGAGCCCTTGAGGCGGGTTTCGACCAGCATCTGACGAAGCCCGTGAGCGCCGACGCCTTGAGAAAGGTGATGGCTTCAACGGCGTGTCATTGATACGCGGATAGTATACGAGCCCTCTTGCATCGCCGTGCGACCTCTGCCACATAGGGCCCGGGAGGTTGGCGTTGGACGTTTCACTCGCCAACCGGGTCAGATCCGGAAGGAAGCAGCCCTAACGAGCTTGAGCGGGTCTTCGTCCAGCCTCCTACCTTTGGTCCGCGCGAGGAGCTGCTGATGAGTGAGGCGTCTTACCGCGGCTCCTGCCAGTGTCAGGCCGTCGTCTTCGATGCGACGCTCGACCTCGACCACACCATCACCTGCAATTGCTCCCGATGCCAGCGGCTGGGCTCGGTGTTGAGCTTCGCGCCCGCAGAAAAGTTCCACCTGCAAAAGGGCGCCGAGGCGCTGACCGAATATCGCTTCAACTCGAAGAAGATCGGTCACCAGTTCTGCAAAATCTGCGGGATCGAGCCTTTCGCTTATGGCGAGACGGCGGAGGGCGCGCCGACGGTCGCCGTGAACGTCAACTGCCTTGATGGCGTCGACCCACGTGCGTTGAAGCCGGCGCATTACGATGGGCGAAGCCGTTAGATTTTTGCCGCAGGGCGGTAGAAAAGGCGTTCGCAAGCCTTTAGTACTTCGTCATGGACGACGCGCTGTTTTCTGATCCGCAAGGCGCCGGCGCGCCTCCCGCCGCCTATCGCGTCCTTGCGCGCAAATATCGGCCTTCGAGCTTCGCCGATCTTATCGGCCAGGAGCCGATGGTGCGCACGCTCGAGAACGCTTTCGATCTCGGCCGCATCCATCAGGCCTATCTGCTGACCGGCGTGCGCGGCGTCGGCAAGACCACGACCGCCCGCATTCTCGCCCGCGCCTTCAATTACGAGCTGCCCGCCGCGGACGGCCGCCCGGCGGTCAACCAGCCGACGATCCATATGGATGCGCTCGGCGTGCATTGTCAGGCGATCATCGACTCCCGCCACGTCGACGTGCTGGAGATGGACGCCGCCTCCCACACCGGCATCGACGACGTCCGCGAGATCATCGACAACGCCCGTTATCGCCCGGTGATGGCGCGCACCAAGGTCTATATCATCGACGAAGTGCACATGCTCTCCAAGGCCGCCTTCAATGGCCTGCTGAAGACGCTGGAAGAGCCGCCGGAGCATGTGAAATTCATTTTCGCCACGACCGAGATCGACAAGGTGCCGGTCACCGTGCGCTCGCGCTGCCAGCGCTTCGATCTGCGCCGCATCGACGCCGGGCTTCTCGCCGAGCATCTCCGCAAAATCTGCGACAAGGAGAGCGTCGAGATCGAGCACGACGCCCTCGCCATGATCGCCCGCGCGGCGGAAGGGTCTGTCCGCGATTCGCTGTCGCTGCTCGACCAGGCGATCGCCTATGGCTCGGCGCACAGCGCCAATGGAGCGATTAAAGCCGACGATCTGCGGCTGATGCTCGGCGTCGCCGACAAGTCGCGGGTGATCGACCTCTTCGAGGCGGTGATGGCGGGCGACGTGGCCAAGGCCATCGCTTTGCTCGAAGACCAATATAACGGCGGGGCCGATCCGGCGCAGGCGCTTCTGGAAATGGCGGAGTTCGCCCATCTGGCCACGCGCCTGAAGCTGGCGCCGGAGACGGCGCAGTCCGCCGCGCTGACGCCGGAGGAAAAGCGACGCGGGCAAGACGCCGCCGAGCGGCTCTCCGTGCCGGCGCTGACCCGCGCCTGGCAGATTTTGATGAAGGGCGTCGACGAGCTGCGCGGCTCGCAGCGGCCCTTGCAGGCGGCCGATATGGTGCTCGTGCGGCTGGCTTATGCCGCCGATATGCCGACGCCCGGCGACGTGCTCAAGCAACTCGGCTACGGCGCGCCGGGAGCGGCCGCTGCGCCGACCGCCCCTGCGAGCGCCCCGCGCGGCGCGCCCGTTGCAACGAGCATCGCCGCGCCGGTCTCACGCGGGCCTGTCGCCGCGAGGCCCGCCTTGGCGCAGCCTGCGCCCGCCGCGCCCGGCGTGGCTATCGCAAGCTTCGAGGCGCTTGTCGCCCTCGCCGAGGAAAAACGCGAGATTCGGCTGAAAATCTCGCTCGAATCCGACGTGCGGCTGGTGCGCTTCGAGCAAGGGCGTATCGAATTCGAGCTCGCGCCGGGCGGTTCGCGCGAGTTGGCGTCCGCTTTGATGCAGAGGCTGCAGCTCTGGACAAATGAGCGCTGGATGGTGTCGATCGTCGCCGCCGGCGGCGCGCCGACGCTGAAGGAAAAGCGCGACGCGCAAGAGCGCGAGCGCCGCTCGGGGCTGGAGGCTGATCCGGTTGTGGCCAGCGTGCTGGCGCATTTTCCGGGGGCGCAGATTATCGCCGTGCGCAGCAGGGACGACCAAGCCTCGCGCGCTGGCGTGGAGGAGGCGGATGAGCAATATGACGACATGTCGCCGCCCGAGGAAGATTGAGGAGAAGCGTCGATGATGGACTTCATGGGCCTGATGAAACAGGCGCAGCAGATGCAGGCCAAAATGGCCGAAGCGCAGCTCGAACTCGAAAACGTCGAGGTCGAGGGCGAGGCGGGCGGCGGCCTGGTGCGGGTGAAGCTCTCCGCCAAGGGCGCGATGAAGTCGATCTTCATCGATGAGAGCCTCGTGAAGCCGCAGGAGAAGGAAATCCTCGAAGACCTGATCCTGACCGCCCATATGCAGGCGCGCGCCAAGGCGGACGAGGTGATGGCGGAGAAGATGAAGGCGATGACCGGGGGGCTGCAACTGCCGCCGGGCTTCAAGCTGCCATTCTGATCCAAATCATGGACCGTCATTGCAAGCGGAGCGAAGCAATCCAGAGCCGTGATGACGCTTCTGGGTTGCTTCGTCGCTGCCGCTCCTCGCAATGACGGAAGCGCTCGATGGCTGAACGCGTCGCTGGTCCTGAAATAGAGAGGCTCGTGCAGCTTCTCGCGCGGCTGCCGGGGCTCGGTCCGCGCTCGGCGCGGCGCGCCGTGCTGCATCTCATCCGCAAGCGCGAGGAGCTTCTGAGCCCGCTTGCCGACGCCATGCGCGTCGCGCAGGAGAAGATCGTCGGTTGTTCGGTCTGCGGCAATATCGATACGAGCGACCCCTGCACCATCTGCCGCGACGCGCGGCGCGATCCCTCGATCCTGGTGGTGGTCGAGACGGTCGCCGATCTCTGGGCGCTGGAGCGCGCGGGGCTGCTCAATGCGCGCTATCATGTGCTCGGCGGCGTGCTTTCGCCGCTCGACGGAGTCGGGCCGGAAGATTTGACGATCGCAAGTCTGATCGAGCGCGCGCGCGCCGGGGAGGTTCGCGAGATCGTGCTCGCCGTCAACGCCACCGTCGACGGCCAGACGACGGCGCATTACATCGCCGATCTCCTGGTGCCGATCGGCGTGAAAGTAACGCGCCTCGCCCATGGCGTGCCGGTCGGCGGCGAGCTCGATTATCTCGACGAAGGCACGCTGGCGGCGGCGCTGGAGCGGCGGACAGTGTTTTAGGCCTGATCGTCCGGGTCGCAGCTGTGCTTTGCGAAATCCGCTCGACCGGTTCGTTGTCATTCCCGACGCTCGCGAAGCGAGGATCGGGAATCCAGAGCAGCGTCGTCATATTTGCTCTGGACTCCCGATCGGGCCTTTGGCCCGTCGGGCATGACAAAGCCGTTCGAGCTGCTCAATTCGCGCGGTGCTTCAGTTTCCTTCTTGGCTTATTTGGCCGGCGTCTTCGCGGCGATGATCTTGCCAAAATCGTCGACGGTGATTTCGCCGGTATATTTGTCGCCGTTCACAAAGAAGGTCGGCGTGGAGTTGATTCCGAACTTCTCATTGGCGCGGTTGCGCACGGCGTTCACCTTCTCGTAGAGCGCCTGATCCTTCAGGATCGCTTCGAATTTATCCTGGGGGAGACCCGCCTGCTTGAGCACATTGGCGAGACCATCCAGCGGCTTGTCGACGAAAGCCCAGTTCTTCTGCTGCGCGAAGAGCAAATCCACCACCGCGTCGCGCTTGTCGCCGAGTTCGCGCGCCAACATGAAGGCGGCGGTGGCGAGCGGGTCCAGCGGAAACTCCCGCAGAATGAATTTTGCCTTGCCCGTGTCGATGTAATTCTTCTTGAGCGCCGGATAGACCTCGTGGTGGAAAGCCGCGCAATGGCTGCAGGTCATGGAGGCGTATTCGACGATCGTCACCGGCGCATTGGCGTCGCCCTCGACGATGTCGGGCAGGGCGTTCGGAGCCATCAGCTCCTCGACCGAAACCTTGCCGGCGGGGGCTTTGTCGGCGAGCGCCGGACCGGCGATGAAAAGCGCGCCGGCGGCGACGATCAGGCGGCGGCGGGAAAGAGAGAAAAACGAAAACGACATGTTGGCCTGTTCCTTGGGAGAGGGCGCAGCGACCATAATCGCTCCGCCGCTTCGGGCAAAGATTCTTTGGCGGAAGAGGAGAGTGCTATTTGCGCTTGGTCGGAATGCCGTGAGTAGGCCGGAAGAAATAATAGACGAGCGCAATGGCGGCGAAGACGCCGCCCGCCCAAAAGACGACGTCGCCAATCATCAGGTCCTTCATGCTGAAGCTCGCAACGCTGATGAGAAGGCCCGTGATCGCGAACCACAAAGGCGTCTGGCTGCGTTCTTCCTGGGGTTGCGGCCGCGGGCGGTTCGGGAATTGAGACATTGTTGTTTCCCCCTTTGAGATTTTTTGGGGATCATACAGCGTCCTTGGCTGAACAAGGAAGGAGGGCGCGGGCGGGGGCAGGAGGCGACAAAGGAAGAAGGAGACGCCGCTTGCGGCGCTCGTCATTCCCGACGCTCGCAAAGCGAGCGATCGGGAATCCAGAGCAAAACCAGCGCTTTTTGTGGCCTCTGGATTCCCGCTCGGGCCTTTAGCTTGCCGGGAATGACAAGTCCCCACGCGAGCTATTCAAGCGGAAACGGTATTACGCTGCGCTCGGCAGCTCCATCGCGGCAGGCGCGCTCAAAGCGGCAAGGGGGATTTGCGCCGCGACTTTGACGCCTCTCGCGGCCTGGCCGATTGTCAGCCTCCCGCCAAATGCGGCGACGCGCTCGCGCATGCCCAGAACCCCTTGCCCGGTCGACTGATCGAGTCTGGCGGGGTCGCCGCCGCCGTCGTCTTCAACTGTCAGAGCGATGATTCCGTCATTGGCGGCGAGGCGCTCGACTCGCAGATAGACGTCGTGGGGATCGCCATGGCGCATGGCGTTCGTCAGGCATTCCTGGGCGATGCGATAGAGGCTCGTCGAGACGGAAGCGGGAACGGCGGCGAGGTTCCCCAAGACATCGAGATGGACGACCGCCTTGGGCGACGTCTGCGCGTTCCAGCCGGCCACGAGCTGCATGAGGCAGGCCTCAAGGCCCAATTCCTCGAGATCCTGGGAGCGAAGCCGCGCGAGGGCCTGACGCAGGGTGGCCATCATGCGCTTGGCCGTTCGACCGATGGCGCGTGCGTCTTGCGCGAGGTCGGGCCGATCGGGCGCGCCCGCCTCGATCGCCGCGGCGAAGGCGATGGTCGCGGTGAGGCATTGTCCGAACTCGTCGTGAAGATCGCGGGCGAGCGCGCGGCGCTCCTCCTCCTGAACTTCGAACAGGCGTTTCGTCAGCGCCATGCGCTCGGCGGTGATTTGCGCAAGGCGCGCCGCCAGATCGTTCACGGCGCGGGCGATCAGGCCGAATTCGCCCGCGTCCGCAACGTCTATGCGACCCCGGTAGTTTCCGGTCTCCAGATCGCGCAGGCCGGCCACGATCCGTCCGGTCGGCGCCAGAGCATGGGCGATGGCGAAGGCGGCCAAGAAACAAATTCCGATCGCCATTGTCGCGGCGACCGTCAGGACCACCGAAATCTGGCGCCAGGCCTGACGAACCGCCGCGGCGGAATCGGCTGTCGCGACGACGAGAGCGTCGGGATCGCGCACCGAAACCCGACGAGCGACCGACGGCTGCCCGCCGAAGAGGCTCTCATAGGCGGCGGCGAACCATTGCGGGGCAGGGGTGCCCACGCCTTCGATCTGGCTGCACAGCCGGCGCGGTTCCTGATTGGCGCCGGAGCGGAAGGAGATGCAAACGCCCGGCGCGATCAGCTTGAGCGTCTCCAGCGTTTCCCATTCGGTCTGGGGCAAGAGCAGCCGATCGTTGCGCAGGCTTCGACGCCAGAGGATCTCGCGCCAGAAGAGATTTTCGAGCCCTATCGCGCTGCGTTCGGCCGAGGCCACCGTCTCCGAGCCGATCGTGCGGTGGGCGTCCGCCATCACCCAGCCCGCTGTGATCGCCAGGCACAGCAGGACGATGCCGATGAGGCGCAGGATGAGACGAAGCATCAATTGCATCATAGGCTCCGGAACAAGAAAGCGGGCGTCCGCGAAAAGTAGCCGACGGCACAACCGCCTTCAACGATGCGGCGGCGTCTCGGCGCGACGTCGGGCAAATTTCCCAAAGCGGCGAAGGTCGTATTCCCAAGAAAGCTGACCAAGCGCGCGCGATGAGTGGGCATCGATCAACTCGAGGTCGAAACTCAAAAGGAGAGCGTCTTGGAAGTCTTGCTCATCGGTTCGGCCGCCTGCGTCACCGCCCTCATAACGACCGCCTGGCTCATGACACTGGCGAAGTGGTTTCCGATCAAAGCGATCGATCGTTTCGTCGTCGATTACAAGACGATGATCAGGGCGCATGTCGACTATGCGCTGATGGCGCTCTTCGGCGCGGCATTCTATGGAGCCGGCGTGGAGTTGCCGGTGGTCGCCTGCTGGTGTGTCGCGGTTGGCGGTTTCTCGAATCCAACCGTGTTCACGATTGCCGCTTTCGACCCGAACTTCTGGAGCAAGAAAATCTGGCGCGCCTATACGGCGCTCAGCTTTACCGTGTCTTCGGTCGGGTTCTTGTGGATCGCCTATGCTTTCGCCGCACATGCGATAAAGCATTGGGCCTGAGCCGAGAGGCGGAGCGGCGCCCCGAGGCGACACTATACGTGTCTTACAAACGAAACGGGCCCCGAAACGGGGCCCGCAAACTTGTCGCCCGCAGGCGTATGTCGTCGATCAGCGCGAATAGAATTCGATGACGAGGTTCGGCTCCATCTGGACCGGGTAGGGCACCTCGGTCGCGTGCGGGACGCGCGAGAGCTTGGCGGTCATCTTGGAGTGATCGACGTCGTAATATTCCGGCACGTCGCGCTCGGCGAGGCCGACAGCTTCAAGAACCGTCACAGCCTGCTTCGAGGATTCCTTCACCTCGATCACATCGCCGACCTTCACGAGATAGGACGGGATGTTCACGCGGCGGCCGTTGACCCGGATATGGCCGTGATTGACGAACTGGCGCGCGGCGAAGACCGTCGGCACGAATTTGGCGCGATAGACGATCGCGTCGAGACGGCGCTCCAGCAGGCCGATGAGATTGTCGCCCGAGTCGCCCTTCATGCGGATGGCTTCGGCGTAATACTTACGGAACTGCTTCTCGGAGATGTTGCCGTAATAGCCCTTGAGCTTCTGCTTCGCCTTGAGCTGCGTGCCGTAGTCGGAGAGCTTGCCCTTGCGGCGCTGACCGTGCTGGCCGGGGCCATATTCGCGGCGGTTCACGGGGCTCTTCGGGCGGCCCCAGATGTTCTGGCCCAGGCGGCGATCGAGCTTATATTTGGCTTCTGCGCGCTTCGTCACTTTACTTTCGTCCTCTCATAATCGCGTCCGATGTGCGAGAGGCGAAAAAGACGGTAAAGCGCCCGGAGCGGATCGCTCGGGCGCAACGCCTTCAAAATCGCGCCTCTTCACACGCGCCCGGCGGCGCCGGGGATGAAGAACGCGCCCTCCTCTGCCGGAAGATCACCGGCCGACAGGCGTACGATCGAACGCCACGGGTGCTGGCCTGAAGCGGCGTTCCCGCCTCAGGATCATGGGGAGCTAAAGAAAGTCGCTCCCCGAGTCAAGTCGTTTACGGCCAGTCGAACGGCAGGCCCTCGTCGTAGGGCACGATCATGTCCGTGTTGTAGGGCGGCCGCTGCGGGGCGGTCTCCTGCATATACCAGCTGCGCTGATTGGCCTCGATCGGGTCGTGATTGAGATAGGTCTGCTGCAGCATGTAGCGGTTGGTGCTGCCAACCGGCACCTTGGTGCCCGGATCAAGCCAGCTGCGGCGCTCGACCTCGACCGGGGCGCGGCCGTTGGCGGCGAGCTGGCTATGCGAAACGGAATAAGCAGGCCGGCGATGCGACTTGGCGAGGGCGTCGCCGCCCGCGGCGATCGCAATCAGGCAGGCGAGGCCCACCGAGAAATTCAGTCCTTTGCGCATCTCCAACCTCTTGAGCTCGACGCTTTGCCTACATCATATATAGTATCGCACCGCAAAAGCGAGACGAAGCTTGCCTATTGTTCGCCTTCGGCCGCCTGCTGCACGACGGCCGCCGGTTGCGCCGCCACATGGGCTTTTTTCTTCGCTTTGGCGACCGGTTTGCTGACGCTCGGCTTGCCGGCGTTCGCCTTGGCGTGCGCCGCCTTTTGCAGCGGGATGGAGGCCGTGAGATCGTCGCGCGAGACATTGGCGCAGCCCGGGCCGCGCGCGAGCTCCGCATTGAGGAAGAAGTCGTTGAGCGCCTTGTTGTCGGCGCCCGCCGAATAGCTCAACTTGTCCAGAGCGCAGGCGAGGGCGACGCGGTCCATCGGCTTGCCCGCCGCGCCGCAGGCGATGCCGGCGATTTCGAGCGACGCCTTGGGTTCGACGAGGCGCGTGGCGAGGCAGGCGCGTTCGCTCGCCTCGGCGCCTTCGCCGCCCGTCTGGGCGAGGCGGATATCCGCCGTCTCGAAGGCGCCGAACCGAGTGGAAACCGTCGAGCGCTGGGCGATCTTTGCGGCGGAGAGGCCGGCCGCCGAGGCGTGATTCTTCATATCGAGGTAGAAATCGGCGTTCGTCGCCCGGGGATCGAGATTTGGATGAACGTCGATGCGCAGGAACGTCCCGCTCCCGGCGAATTGCCCGATCGTCAGGCTGTCGACGCGTGGCGTCCCGTCTTTCTTCTCCCCGACCGCGACCACTTTCTTCTCACGCCTGAACTCGGTCGAGGCGATATCGAGCGCCGCCCCGACCGGACTTTCGATCTCCGTCGACGCCTTCGCCGTGATCTTTGCCGGAGTCTCGACGGCGACCGGGCCGGCGTCCGCCGTCTCGGGGGTCGGCGCTGGCAGGCGAATCAGTAATGCGGCGCCGGCGAGAATGACAGAGGCGACAACGCCCATCCCCAGGGCGGCTTGGGCGCCCTCCGGCCGCGCACGCAGCGGACCCCGGTAGACGGTTTCGGCAGGGTTATGGTCGAAAGAGGTCGCACGCATCGCTCAACTCCGGCGCTCGCGCGCTCAGCGCGCGTCAACATTTGCCGCATGTTGCGCAAATCTAGGAAAAACTAAGGTTAACGGGGCTCTAGCGCCTGCCGGCATGGTAAATGGACGGTAAATCGGCGGTCCCCGGCGTTCATCGAACGAAAAAAAGGCCTGCGCGAGCGGGTCGCGCAGGCCTTCCGATTTTCAAACCTCAGATCGCTCGGAGGATTAGCCCTTCTTCGGACCCTCTTCGCGGGCCTTCAGGGCCGCGCCGAGGATGTCGCCGAGCGACGCGCCCGAGTCGGCCGAGCCGTATTGGGCGATCGCCTCCTTCTCTTCGGCGACTTCCAGCGCCTTGATCGAGACGGCGACCTTGCGCGCCTTGCGGTCGAACAGGGTGATGCGGGCGTCGACCTTCTCGCCAACGGCGAAGCGCTCGGGGCGCTGGTCGGCGCGGTCGCGAGCCAGCTCGCTGCGCTTGATGAAGGTCGTGAGATCCGAGCCGGCGATCTTCACGTCGAGGCCGGAATCCTTGACCTCGATCACCTCGCAGGTGACCACGGCGCCCTTCCTGATCTCGCCGTCCTCGCCGCCAGCGGTGGCGAAGGGATCGCCCGCAAGCTGCTTGACGCCGAGCGAGATGCGCTCCTTCTCGACGTCGACGTCGAGAACCTGGGCCTTGATCACGTCGCCCTTCTTGTACTCCTCGATGACCTGCTCGCCCGGACGGTTCCAGTCGAGGTCGGAGAGATGGACCATGCCGTCCACATCGCCGTCGAGGCCGATGAAGAGACCGAACTCGGTCTTGTTCTTGACCTCGCCTTCGACTTCAGAGCCGACCGGGTGCTTCTCGGCGAAGGCTTCCCACGGATTCTGCAGGGTCTGCTTGAGGCCCAGCGAAATACGGCGCTTGACCGGATCGACCTCGAGCACCTGAACGTCGACTTCCTGGCTGGTCGAGACGATCTTGCCGGGGTGGACGTTCTTCTTGGTCCAGCTCATCTCGGAGACGTGGACCAGGCCCTCGATGCCCGGCTCCAGCTCGACGAAGGCGCCGTAGTCGGTGATGTTGGTCACGCGGCCATGGAACTTCGCGCCGATCGGATATTTGGCCTCGATGCCCTGCCACGGATCCTCGAGCAGCTGCTTCATACCGAGCGAGATGCGGTGCGTCTCGTGATTGATCTTGATGATCTTCACCTTGACGGTCTGACCGATGGTCAGCACCTCGGACGGATGATTGACGCGGCGCCAGGCGATGTCGGTGACATGCAGCAGGCCGTCGATGCCGCCCAGGTCCACGAAGGCGCCGTAATCCGTGATGTTCTTCACGACGCCGTCGATCACCTGCCCCTCTTCGAGGTTGGCGACGATCTCGTGACGCTGCTCGGCGCGGCTCTCCTCCAGCACCGTGCGGCGGGAGACGACGATATTGCCGCGGCGGCGGTCCATCTTCAGGATGTGGAACGGCTGCGGCACGTTCATCAGCGGCGCGACGTCGCGGATCGGACGGATGTCGACCTGCGAGCGCGGCAGGAAGGCCACGGCGCCGTCGAGGTCGACGGTGAAGCCGCCCTTGACCTGATTGAAGATGACGCCCTCGACCTTCTCATTGGTCTCGAAGGCCTTTTCGAGCTTGACCCAGCTCTCCTCGCGACGCGCCTTGTCGCGCGAGATGACGGCTTCGCCCAGCGCATTCTCGACGCGCTCGAGATAGACCTCGACCTCTTCGCCGACGGCGGGGGCGGGATCACGGCCATAGCCGGTGAATTCCTTGAGGGCGACGCGGCCTTCGGTCTTCAGACCGATGTCGATGACGGCGACGTCCTTCTCGATGGCGACGACGCGCCCCTTGATGACGGAACCTTCGAAAGCCTCGTTATCGCCGTAGCTCTGCTCGAGCAGGGCGGCAAAATCTTCGCGCGTGGGGGCGCGATCGGTCGTGGCGGACATTTGTTCTCCTGAGAGCCCTGGTCGGGCGGCGCCGGCTTGGGGTTGGCGTTGCGGAGGGTTTCGGCGATCGGAACGTCTCGGGCGCGGCAAAACGCTCTCAAAGACGAAAAGTTCGTAAAACGAACTGGCCGGCGCGGCCCGATCACAAAAACCAAGTGACACGCGCCGAGCGAAAGGTTCGACGCGCTGGGGGTTTTATCAGCGCGTCGCCGGCCCCGCAAGCGCCGCCGTGCGCCTTTTATCATGTTGCGCCGCACTTCTGTAGCGGCTGCGGCCACGTTGTATTAGTAATCACTGCATAGTGTCGCAATCTGAGCCAATACCTGCTAGCTAGACAGGCGCCAATGACAACGCCTGAGCTCGGGGCTGTCTGGCGTTCGTGTGCTGGAGAATTTTATGAAGCCGAACATCCTTTCAGGCGCCGCCCTGGCTGCGGCTGCTCTCTCTCTCGCTATTGCTGGGGCCGCTCCTGCAGAGGCCAAGCACAAGGCCCATCATCGTCCATCCAAGGAGACGGCCGAGAAGCACAAATGCAGCGGCAAGAACAGCTGCCCTGCCAAGGCCGAGAGCAAGGAAGCGCCCGCCGACGCCAGGCCAGCCGAAGGAAAGCCGGGCGAGGGCAAGTAATTCTGTTTCGGCGCACGAGGCCAATTGGCGGCGCCGATTATCGCCCCTCGTGGGGTTTTTCGAAGGAGGAAGTGGATGAAGACGAAAATCGTTTCGGGGGCGGCGTTGGCCGCTGCGGCTGTCGGCCTGGCGCTCAGCGGCGCTGTCGTCAGCCCCGCCGCCGCCCATGGGTCGCATCTGTGCAATATGTCCAAGGGCCAGTGCGGCGGCAAGACCGCCTGCATGACCAAAACCGGCGTCTGCAAGCACAATGTCGGAAAGAGCAAGGCTTCCTGCCGCCATGGCTGCCATCACAAGTCGTCCTGCCACCACAACAAGGGCGCTTGCAACATGAAGAGCAAGTGCCACACGAAGTAAGGTTTTGGCGCCGGCTCCGCTGGGGCCGGCGCCCATTTTAGGCAGGGGACGTTCGAATGCAGAAGCCAGCCCCGCTCGGCTATGGTCTTGGCCTCCGCCCCATCTATTACGATGAGATCATGTCGGACCGGCCGCCGGTCGACTGGTTCGAGATCATCTCCGAAAACTACATGGTCGCGGGTGGACGTCCGCTCTCGATGCTGGACGCGGTTCGCGCCGATTATCCGATCGTCATGCATGGCGTCGCCATGTCGCTCGCCTCGACCGATCCGCTGGATTTCGACTATCTCGCCCAGTTGAAAGCACTGATCGAACGCGTGCAGCCGGCCTGGGTCTCGGACCATGTCGCCTGGACAGGCGTCCATGGCCTCTCGCTGCACGACCTTCTGCCGATCCCCTATACGCGAGAGTCGCTCGACCATATCGTTGAGCGCATCTGCCGGGTGCAGGATTTTCTCAAGCGCCAGCTCGTGGTCGAGAACGCTTCGACCTATGTTTCCTTCGTGTCGTCGGAGATGAGTGAGCAGGACTTCGTGAAGGAGATGGCCGAGCGCGCCGATTGCCTGCTGCTGTTCGACATCAACAATGTCTTCGTGTCCTGCTTCAATCACGGCTATGATCCGGTCGCCTTTATCGACGCCGTTCCGGTCGAGCGCGTGGTCCAATTCCACATGGCAGGCCATACGAACCACGAGACGCATCGCGTCGACACCCATGATCAGCCGATCTGCGAGGAGGTCTGGGGGCTCTACGAACATGCGCGACGCCGCTTCGGCGACGTTTCGGCGATGATCGAACGCGACGACAATTTCCCGCCTTTCTCGGAGCTGCTCGACGAATTGCAGCGCATGCGCGACATAGACGCCCGCATCGCGGCGGAAAAGGCGTTGAGCGCGGCATGAAGCTCGCCGACTTTCAGGCGCTATTCCAGGCGCGCATACTCGCTGGCCCGAGCGACGAGGATGCGCCGCTCCTGGAGGAGCTGCGCGAGTCGCAGCGGGGCGCCGGGCGCGACGAGCTTCTGCATGTCTATCAGTCGGGCTACCGCATCCGGCTGGAGAGCTTTCTCTATGAGGATCATCCGGGCTTGCGCGCGCTGATCGGCGATGACGCCTTCGAGGCGCTGATCGGCGAATATGTGGCCGCCAATCCGCCGCAGTGCCGCAACGCCCGTTGGTACACGACCGGCCTACCAGACTATATGCGCGAACATGCGCCCTGGCGCGGCGACGCGCGCGCGATTGCGATGGCGTTTCTGGAGCGCGCGATGGTCGACGCCTTCGACGCGCCGAACGCCGAGCCGTTCACAATACAGGCGCTCGCGGGCATTGCGCCCGAGGACTCGCCGCGCCTCGTTTTCGAATTCCATCCAAGCCTCATCCTGCTGGCGCAACCGGCGGGCGTCCTGGCCGCTTATCAAGATGCAGCGGCTGAGGATGAAGAGGAGCCAGGGGAGGAGGCTGGCGAAGGCGACTTCGAGTCCGAGCCCGCGGAGGGGACCGAAACCGTTGCGGTTTGGCGCTGCAATGAAGAGACGGCCTATCGCGAGCTCGAGCCCGCGGAATATGTCGCGCTCTGCGAAGCCAGGGCCGGCCGCGCCTTCGGCGACATCTGCCAGATGGCGGCCTTCCAGCAATCGGGCGACATCGAACCCGAGCGGCTGGCGCAATTTCTGGCGAGCTGGTTCGATGACGGCATGGTTACCGGCGTGTCGCTGCGCGATTGAGGCTTCAAATCCTACGCTTTTGCTATAATTAAAGGGCGAGCGGCGACGCGTCCGCTCGACGGCGGAGGCATGCGCGTGAACGAGACCAGTCTTTCGGCGCCCGTAGATGACGCCAGCGTTCTGCGTCAGGCCGAGAGCTGGCGTCGGATGGGACGGGGCGTCGCCCTTGCAACGGTCGTAGAAACTTTCGGATCGGCGCCGCGCCCCGTGGGCTCCCATCTTGCCGTCGACGAAGCGGGGGCCTTCTGCGGCTCGGTATCCGCCGGCTGCGTCGAGGGAGAGGTCATAACGGCGGCCCAGGACGCCATAGCCGACGGCGCGCCGCGTTTTCTGGAGTTTGGCGTCGCTGACGAGGTCGCCTGGCGCGTCGGCCTCTCCTGCGGCGGGCGCATTGCAGTTCATGTCGAGAGAATTGACCCAGACCGCCTCGTCTTGCTTTCCGCCCTGAATGGCGAGATCGCCGCTCGGCGCCCCTGCGCCGTTATCACGCCGCTGGATGGCGGCGCGATGCAGCTTATTCGCGCGGGTGATTTTGCGGCGCACCCGCGCGCGCTACCCGCGCAATTGCGCGACGGCGACAGCGGACTCGTCCTGCACGAAGGACGGCGGCTTTTCATCAGTCACCACCGACCGGGGCCTCGTCTCCTCGTCGTCGGCGCGGTGCATGTCGCGCAGGCGCTGGCGGCCATTGCGACCCTTGCCGGTTTCGACGTGACGGTCATCGACCCGCGCGGCGCCTATGCCTCGGCCGAGCGCTTCCCCCAGGCCCGGCTCGATATGCGCTGGCCCGACGAGGCGCTGCCGGAGATCGGGCTCGACGCCGCCACCGCGATCGCGATTCTCACGCATGATCCCAAGATCGACGACCCCGCGCTGCGCCTCGCGCTCGCCTCGGATTGCTTCTACGTCGGCGCTCTCGGATCGCGCGCCACTCATGCGCGGCGCGCCGAACGCCTGAAAGCAAGCGGGGTAACGCCCTTCGCGCTGGAGCGCCTGCGTGCGCCGATCGGCCTCGACATCGCCGCCATAAGCCCGGCCGAGATCGCGGTGTCGATCCTGGCGGAAGTCATTCTCGCGCGCGGCCAGAAGCCGCTGCGCCAGCTGCTGCAGCACGCCACTGCAACAAGCTGTGGCGCAGGCTGATGAGCGGGACGCCGAACGTCGCCGCCATCATTCTCGCAGCCGGGCGCGGCGCGCGTTTCAGCGCGAACGAAAATAAGCTTTTGGCGCCGCTCGATGGGAAGCCTCTGTTGCGTCACGTCGCCGAGGCGGCGCTCGCTTCGCGTGCAAGCCGCGTCATTGTCGTGACAGGAGATAAGCGCGACCAGATCGCGGCGGCCCTCGCCGGCCTGTCGATCAGCTATGCGCATAACGCAGATTTCGCGAATGGCTTGGCGTCCTCGCTACGCGCCGGACTGGCCGCCGCCGCCGAGGCGGATGGCGCGCTCGTTCTACTCGGCGATATGCCGGGCGTTGCAGCGCCGGTTCTCGATGCGCTCATCATGGCGTTCGGAGACGCACCCCATTGCGCCGCCGTCGTTCCGGTCTGCCAGGGCTGGTGGGGAAACCCGGTTCTGCTCGCGCGCGCGCTCTTCCCGCAACTGACTCGGCTTCAGGGCGACGAAGGCGCGCGGCGCCTGTTGCGTTCGAGCGAGGGCGTCGTCGAACTTCCGCTCGACGACCCAAACATATTGGCGGACGTCGACACGCCCGCCGACCTCGCTTCGTTTAGACGAATCTGATGTTTGCTTCCTTGAGCGGGATCGACCGGATGCGCTTGCCCGTCGCCGCGAAATAGGCGTTGAGCACCGCTGGCGCGGCGACGCAGATGGTCGGTTCGCCGACGCCGCCCCAGAAGCCGCCGCTCGGCATGACGATGGATTCGACCTTCGGCATATCCTTGAGGCGCATCGACTCGTAGCTGTCGAAATTCTCCTGCTCGACGCGGCCGTCCTTGATGGTGATCCCGCCATGAAAGAGCGCGGAGAGGCCATAGACGAAAGAGCCGGAAATCTGACGCTCGATCTGCGCCGGATTGACCGCGTGGCCGGGGTCCGTCGCCGCGACGATGCGATGGATCTTGATCTTGTCGTCCGCGGCGACTGAGATTTCCGCGACCGCTGCGACATAGCTGCCATAGCCCATATAGCCGGCGATGCCGCGATGAATGCCTTCCGGCGCCGGCTTGTTCCAGCCGGCGCGCTCGGCGACGGCCTCGAGCACGCCGAGATGCTTGGGATGATTCGCCATCAGCTTGCGCCGGAAGGCTAGCGGGTCCTCGCCGGTCGCATGGGCGAGCTCGTCCATGAAACATTCGAGATAGATGGCGTTTTGGTTGATGTTGACCCCGCGCCAGAAGCCCGGCGGGACGGGCGGGTTCCGCATCGAATGTTCGACGAGGAGATTGGGGAAATCATAGCCGATCTGCGCGTCGCCCGTCGCCGCCAGCCCCTGAAACACCGCCGGATCGACGCCGTTCTTCACCGCCTGCGGCCGCACGCTGGAAAGGATCGATTGGCCGGAAATGCGCATGTGCAGGGCGGTGAGCTTATTGTCGGCGTCGAAGGCGCCGGTGAGCTTGCATTGCGTGACAGGGTGATATTTGCCCTGCGTCATATCCTCTTCGCGCGACCAAAGCAGCTTCACGGGCGTGCCCGGAAGCTGCTTCGCGATCAGCACCGCCTGGGTCACATAGTCGGTAAAGCCCTTACGCCCGAAGCCGCCGCCGAGGATGAGCTTGTGCACGTCGCATTTTTCGGGCGGTAGGCCCGAAGCCTGAACGACCGCATCGAAAGCCGCCTCGCCATTCTGCGTGCCGGTCCAGACCTCGCATTTGTCGGGCGTATAGAGCGCCGTCGCGTTCAGCGGCTCCATCGCCGCGTGGTTCTGGTGTGGATAGCTATAGACGGCCTCGACGACCTTGGCGGCTTTGGCGATGGCCGCCTGCGCGCTGCCGTTCTGATTGCCGGCGACGGCGGGCTGCGAATCGTGCAGGCCCTCCGCAAGCCATTTCGCCGTGTCGGCGCTGGAGGTCTTGGCGTTCGGGCCTTCGTCCCAAACAATGGGAAGCGCGTCGAGCGCCGTCTTCGCATGCCACCAGGTGTCAGCGACGACGGCGATGGCATTGTCGCCGACGCGCACGACCCTCTTCACGCCCTTGAAATTGGCGATCTTGCTTTCGTCATAGCTCGCGAGCTTGCCGCCGAACACCGGGCAGGCCTTGATCGCGGCGTTCAGCATCCCCGGCAGCTTGACGTCGACGCCATAGGTCATCTTGCCGGTCGTCTTGTCGGAGGTGTCGAGTCGCAGCAAGCCCTTGCCGGCGATTTTCCAGTCGCGCGGGTCCTTGAGCGCCACGTCGGCCGGCGGGGGGAGCTTCGCGGCCGCGTCCGCGACCTTGCCATAGCTCGTCGCGCGGCCCGAGGCGGCGTGGGTGATCACGCCCTTTTCGGCCCGGCATTCTTTCGCGGGAACGTTCCACTCATTGGCCGCAGCCTGGATCAGCATGGCGCGCGCGACGGCGCCGCCCTTGCGCACATAATCCTGCGAGGAGCGAATGCCGCGGCTGCCGCCGGTCGAGAAATCGCCCCACACGCGGCTGCGCGCCGCGTTCTCGCCGGGCGTGGGATATTCCGTCGTCACCTTGGTCCAGTCGCAATCGAGCTCCTCGGCGACAAGCTGCGCAAGTCCTGTCAGCGTGCCCTGGCCCATTTCCGACCGCGCAATTCGGATAACCACCGTGTCATCCGGCTTGACCACGACCCAGGCGTTGACCTCGGGCTTTGTCAGCGGCGCGGCCGTCGCCGTCTCGCTCCCGAAGGGGATGTCGAGGCCGAGCGCTAGGCCGCCGCCGAGCGAGGCGGCGCCGATGAGAAAGCCGCGGCGGCCGATGTCGTCGATGCTGTTGCTCATATCGATCGTCCCTTAGGCCTTGGCGGCGGCGTGGATGGCCTCGCGCACCTGCTGGAAGGTTCCGCAGCGGCAGATGTTGGTGATGGCGTTGTCGATGTCCTGGTCGCTCGGACTCGGCTTCTCTGCGAGAAGCGCCGCGACCGCCATAATCATGCCGCTCTGGCAATAGCCGCATTGCGGCACGTCGAGAGCAATCCAGGCCTGTTGCACGCGATGCAAGACGCCGTTTTGCGCAAGGCCCTCGATCGTCGTGATCTTCTTGCCCGCGGCGTCGCCGACCGTCACGCTGCAGGAGCGCACGGCTTGCCCGTCGATATGGACCGTGCAGGCGCCGCATTGCGCGATGCCGCAGCCATATTTGGTGCCGGTGAGCCCCGCATTCTCACGCAATGCCCAGAGGAGCGGCGTATCCGGCTCGACATCCACGTCGATCTTCGCGCCATTGACGAAAAGAACCGTCATTGCATCTTTCCTCGCCGCTCGATTTCATTTCCGAAATCCTACCAAATGAGAGGGGTTTCGCCAAGCCACTCCCGCGATTTGCCCGCCTATTTAGGGCGACGCCGATGCGCCGCGAGGGCGGCAATTTTGGCGCGGCGGAAGAGAAGACACGTTGGTTTAGCAATGAATGCAAGGGCGCGATTGCGAATCACCTTGTAAATCGTTAGCAATTTGCATTGTCGGCGCGGGCACGCGGCATTTGGCGGCCAATCGCGACGAGGAGAAAAGCTTATGGCCAAGGCAAAAACCACCAAGGCTGCCGCGACCGCCAAGGTCAGCGGCAGGGAAGCTCCCACTGTTCGTCCGGTCAAGGAGACCATGACGAAGGCGGCGCTGATCAACTATATCGCTGAGCAGAACGAGCTGCCGCGCAAGACGGCGGCGGCGGTCTACGCTACGCTGGAAGGCGTGTTTCTGGGTTCGGTGCATCCCAAGGGCGTCGGCGAATTCACGCTGCCGGGCCTTTTGAAGGTGACGCTGCGCAAGGTGCCGGCGCGCAAGGCCGGAACGCTCGTGCGCAATCCCGCCACCGGCGAAATGGTGAAGGCCGCAGCCAAGCCCGCGAGCGTTCGCGTCAAGATTCGCGCGCTTTCCAAGCTGAAAACGGCGGCGACCAAATAATCTGGCGACATCGCCGGCGGCGCCCTGCCGGTCGGCGATGTCCGCGGCGTTTTAACTAAAATCATTTCTCGCGCCGTCGCGCGCGCTTCATATTCGGGGTACAATTTCCCTCGAACAGCCAAGCGCAAGAATGAGCGATGTCGGAAGCAGCGAGCGGCGCCATCCCTGAACGTTCCGTGATTTCGGTCGACGGGCTGGGCGCTTTGATCGAAGCCCTGCGGCTCCGGGGCAGGCGGGTCGTCGCGCCCACGATCGGCGACGACGCCATCATCTATGACGAAATCGACAGTCTCGACGATTTGCCGCGCGGCGTCACCGACGAGCAGGAGCCCGGCCGCTACAAGCTTGCGCAGCGTGAAGACGGCGTCTTTTTCGGCTATGCGGTCGGCCCGCACTCATGGAAGAAATTCTTGCACAAGCCGCTGCTGAATTTGTGGCGCGCCAAGCGGCAGGGCAGTGCGATCGAGGTCGAGGCCGAGCCGCTCGATCCGCAGAACTATGCTTTTCTCGGCGTGCGGGCCTGTGAGCTCAACGCGATCGCCATACAGGACCGCGTCCTGATGGGGGGCGACTATGTCGACCCGCATTACAAAGCGCAGCGGGAAGGCGCCTTTATCGTCGCGCTGAATTGCAGCAAGGCAGGCGGGACCTGCTTTTGCGTCTCGATGAAAACCGGCCCAAAAGTTACGAATGGCTTCGATCTCGCGCTTACGGAGCTTATGTCGGCCCACGCGCATGAATTTCTCGTCGAGGCCGGCTCCCCGGCAGGCGCCGAGATTCTCGCCGAATTGCCGCGCCGCCCCGCGACGCAGCAAGACCTCGACGCCGCAAATGCGATCATCGCGCAAACCGCCGCCTCGATGGGTCGGCGCATGCCGGACGAAGACCTGCCGGCGCTGCTGATGCGTAATCTTCAGCATCCGCGCTGGCAGGAGGTCGCGCAGCGCTGCCTGTCTTGCGCCAATTGCACCATGGTCTGCCCGACCTGCTTCTGCACCTCCGTCGAGGACCACAATGATCTCGCGGGCGTCGAGTCCTCGCGCAGCCGGCGCTGGGACTCCTGCTTCACCATGGATTATTCCTACATCCACGGCGGGTCGGTGCGGCCGAGCGTCTCGTCGCGCTATCGGCAGTGGATGACGCATAAGCTCGCAACTTGGCACGAGCAATTCGGCACGACGGGCTGCGTGGGCTGCGGCCGCTGCATCACCTGGTGTCCTGTCGGCATCGACATCACCGAGGAAACGCAGGCCATTTTCGACAGCGAGAAAAGCGCGAGGAACCCCTGATGGAGAACTTAGAGCGCATCCTCTCCGACCATCCATTCTTCCATGGGGTCAATAAGGGTTTCGTCGAGCTTGCCGCGGGCTGCGCCAAGAATGCGCGTTTCGAGGCCGGCGATTTCATCTTCCACGAAGGCGAGGCGGCCGATCAATTTTACCTTGTCCGTGAGGGCCGCGTGGCCTTGCAGGTTGCGGCTCCGGGGCGCGGGGCGGCGACCTTTCTCACGCTCGGCGCGGGGGAGGTTTTCGGCGTCAATTGGCTCGTGCCGCCCTATCGCTGGGTCTATGACGCCAAGGCGCTCGAACGCTGCCGCCTGATCGCCATGGACGCGAAATGCCTGCGCGGCAAATGTGAAGCCGACCACAGCCTCGGCTACGACATCATGAAACGCCTGATGCCGGTGCTGATCGACCGTCTGCATGAGACGCGGCTGCAATTCCTCGACCTCTATGGCTCCCACGGCTGAGACGATGATGTCCGAGACAGCGGCTCTCCTGCACGCAAGGCCGATGGTTCCGCAGATCGCCCATGTGCACCGGCGCCGCCATGACGCGCCGGACGCCTGGACATTGGAGCTGGAAATGGCGAGCGGCGAGCGTTTTCATTATGCGCCCGGCCAGTTCAACATGCTCACCGCCTTCGGCGTCGGCGAAGCGGCGATCAGCGTCAGCGGCGACCCGGCCGACGGCCCGCTCATCCATACGATCCGCGCCGTCGGCCCCGTCTCCAAAGCGCTCACGCAGCTCGGCCCGGGCGACCCGATCGGCGTTCGTGGGCCTTTCGGCGTCGGCTGGCCCATGGCGCAGGCCGAGGGCAGGGACGTCGTCGTCGTCGCCGGCGGATTGGGTCTCGCACCCTTGCGGCCGGCGCTCTACCGCCTGCTGGGCGAGCGCGATCGTTTCGGAAAGGTGACGCTGCTCTTCGGCGCGCGGCGGCCGGAAGAGATCGTCTTTCGGCGCGAGGTCGAGCATTGGCGCAGTCGGCTCGACATAGACGTCGAAGTCATAGTGGATCATGCGACGGGCGACTGGCATGGCAATGTCGGCGTTGTCACCAATCTGATCTCGCGCCTCGGCGTCGACCCGGCCAAAACCCTCGCCATGGTTTGCGGCCCCGAGGTTATGATGCGCTTCGTCTCGATGGCGCTCGTCGACAAGGGCGTCGGCGAAGAGGCGATCTATCTTTCGATGGAACGCAATATGAAATGCGCCATCGGCCAGTGCGGCCACTGCCAGCTTGGCCCGACCTTCATCTGCCGCGACGGGCCGGTCTTCACCTATGAGCGGCTGAAGCCCCTTCTCGCGATCAAGGAGCTTTGACATGGAGGCCAGGAAGCCGCGTCTTGCGGTATGGAAATTCGCCTCCTGCGATGGATGCCAATTGAGCCTGCTCGATTGCGAGGACGAGCTTCTCGCCATCGCCGGCGCGATCGACATCGCCTATTTTCCCGAGGCGACGCGCGGCGAGGTCAAGGGCGTCTATGACCTCTCGCTTGTCGAAGGCTCGGTGACGACAGCCCATGACGTCGAGCGCATCCACGAGGTGCGCCGCCGCTCGAAAACGCTGATCACCATCGGCGCCTGCGCCACCTCCGGCGGCATTCAGGCGCTGCGCAATTTCGCCGACGTGCGCGAATATATCTCCATCGTTTACGCGCATCCCGAATATATCCACACGCTCGAAACCTCGACGGCGATCTCGGAGCATGTGCCCGTGGATTTCGAGCTGCGCGGCTGCCCGATCAACAAGGGACAGCTTGTCGACGTCGTCTCGGCCTTTCTCGCCGGTCGGCGCCCGAACACGCAGGCGCACAGCGTCTGCATCCAGTGCAAGCTCAAGGGCAATGTCTGCGTGATGGTCGCAAAGGCGACGCCCTGCCTGGGGCCGGTGACGCATGAGGGCTGCGGCGCGCTGTGCCCCTCTTATGACCGCGGCTGCTATGGCTGCTTCGGCCCCAAGGAGACGCCCAACGCTCCCTCCCTGAGCGGCTGGTTCGCCCGCATGGGCATGGACTCGAAGGGCCTCGGACGCATCTACCGCACCTTCAACGCCAATGCCGAACCCTTCCGCAAGGAGAGCGAACGCCATGACGCGCAAGACCGTAAAGGTTGACGTTCTTGCCCGCGTCGAGGGTGAGGGGGCGCTGAAGGTCGTGCTGCGCGACGGCAAAGTCGAGAGCGCCGAGTTCAACATCTTCGAGCCGCCGCGCTTCTTCGAGGCCTTTCTGCGCGGCCGTCATTTCGCCGAGACGCCGGACATCGTCGCGCGCATCTGCGGCATTTGCCCGATCGCTTATCAGATGAGCGCAGTTCACGCGCTCGAAAATCTTTTGGGCGTGAAGGTCGAGGGCCCGCTTCGCGATCTGCGCCGGTTGATCTATTGCGGCGAATGGATCGAGTCGCATGTGCTGCATATCTACATGCTGCATGCGCCCGACTTTCTGGGCTATGACGGCGGCGTGCAAATGGCGCGCGACCATGGCGAGGCGGTCAAGCGCGGCCTGCAGCTCAAGAAGGTCGGCAACGAAATTTTGCAGCTGCTCGGCGGCCGCGAAATCCATCCCGTGAATGTGCGCGTTGGCGGCTTCCATCGCGCGCCGCGCAGGCGCGAGCTGGCGCCCCTTGCCGAGAAGCTGAAATGGGCGCGCGAGGCGGCGCTGGAGACAGCGCGCTGGGTCGCGACCTTCAACTTTCCAGAGCGCGAGCGCGACTACACTTTCGTCGCGCTGCGACATCCGGGCGAATATCCCTTCAATGAAGGCCGGATCGTTTCCAACAAGGGCCTCGATATTCCGGCGTCCGAATATGACGCGCATTTCGAGGAGACGCATGTCGCCCATTCGACCGCGCTGCATTCGCATCTGCGCAATGGCGGCGGCTCTTATCTGACGGGACCGATGGCCCGCTACAATCTGGCCTTCGATCAGCTATCGGCGCTGGCGAAAGAGACCGCGCGAGAGATCGGCCTCGGCGAAAGCTGTCGCAGTCCCTATCGCAGCATAATGGTGCGCGCGGTTGAGACGGTCTACGCTTGCGACGAAGCGCTGCGTGTGATCGAGAGCTATGAGCAGCCCGACCGGCCTTTCGTCCCTGTGGAGCCCCGCGCCGGCGTCGGCTATGCCGCCACCGAGGCGCCGCGCGGCACGCTCTATCATCGCTACCATATCGACGACACGGGCACGATCACCGACGCGCAGATTGTGCCGCCGACCTCACAGAACCAGGCCTGTCTCGAAGAGGATCTCCTAGACTTCATCGGCGGCTTCTCCGATCTGCCTCACAAAGAATTACAGTGCCGCTGCGAGCAAACCGTACGCAATTACGACCCCTGCATTTCCTGCGCGACGCATTTCCTAAAGCTGGAGATCGACAGGGGTTAACGCCGTGACGCAAGGCCGGGTGGTGGTCATCGGCGTCGGCAGCCTCGATCGAGGCGACGACGCCGCCGGCCGTGAGGTTGCCAGACGTCTGCGGGTCACGTGCGAGAGCCATGCCGAAATCCTCGAGCTCGAGGGAGAGGCGACAGGCATTCTCGCGGCGCTCGAAAAAGCCGAGGCTGCATTCGTCATCGACGCCTGCCTATCGGGCGCGGCAGCGGGAACCATTCGACGTTTCGACGTTGCCGAGGGGCTTCCGGCGGCCCTTAGCTTTGGCCTTTCATCCCACGGCTTCGGCCTCGCCGAAGCGGTGGAGCTGGCGAAGGCGCTCGGCGCATTGCCGCCGCGTTGCATCGTTTACGCAATAGAAGGCGAATCTTTTGAGATAAGCGCGCCCGTTTCCGCCGCTGTCACTCGCGCGATCGAAGAGGTCGCGATGCGCGTGCGCGATGAGATTCACGTTCTTCTGAGGCGCGAATAATACTATCTCCGTTTGAACAGCTCGCATGGGCTTGTCATTCCCGGCGGGCTGAAAGCCCGACCGGGAATCCAGAGCCACAAGAGCACTGGCTGCTCTGGATTCCCGATCGCTCGCTGCGCGAGCGTCGGGAATGACACGGGCCCAATCAAGCGGATCTCGTATAACGCTTCGCTTGCGTTTCAGCGCGACACTGAAGCCCTCAGCCGCTCGGCCGCGCTCTCGGGTGTGATGTCCCGTTGCGGCGAGCCCAGCAATTCGAAACCGACCATGAACTTCCGGATCGTCGCCGAGCGCAGCAGCGGCGGATAGAAATGGCCGTGAAAATGCCAGTGTGGATGCGCGGCGCCATCACTCGGACGCTGATGGAAACCCATCGAATAAGGGAAGGGCGTGGAGAAGAGATGATCGTAGCATTTGGTGATCTGGCTCAGAATATCCGCGAGCGCGCGCGAGTCGCTTTCGCCGAATTCGTCGAGGGCGACCATGTGGCGGCGCGGCAGCAACATCGTTTCGAAAGGCCAGGTCGCCCAAAACGGCACAAGCGCGACAAAGCCGTCGTTCTCACAAACGATGCGCTCGCGCTTCTCGAGCTCGAGCGCCAGATAGTCACATAGCAGGCACGATCCGCGGCTCTCGAAATAAGCGTGCTGGCGGACCGATTCTTTCAGGATTTCGTTTGGCACGCTCTGCGTCGCCCAAATCTGGCAGTGCGGATGAGGATTGCTCGCGCCCATCATCGCGCCGCGATTTTCGAAAATCTGAACAAAGCCGACCAAGGGATTGGCGTCGAGGCGGGCGAATTCTTCCCGCCAGAGTTCGACGACCTTTGTGATGTCGTCCACGCTCATGCGGGACAAGGTGAGATCGTGGCGGGGCGAGAAACACACGACGCGGCAGAAGCCCGGCTCCCCTTGCGCGACGATCAGACCCTTGTCGTTGACCTCTTCCCGTGGCGCGTCCGCCAGGAGCGCGGCAAAATCATTGTCGAAGGAGAAGACGTCTTCGTAAGCCGGATTGCGCTCGCCATTTGCGCGCGCGTTACCGGGGCAAAGATAGCAGCCGGGGTCATACGACGGGATGACGGCCTCGGCTTTGGCCTCGGTCTGGCCCTGCCAGGGTCGGTTCGTGCGATGCGGGGAGACGAGCACCCACTCGCCGGTCAGGGCGTTGAGGCGGCGGTGTGAGTCGTGTTGCAATCGCAGCATATGGGTATCCGTCAAAATATGGCGGGCCCGGCTCCGGGGCCGGGAAAGCAGGTGAAGATCATCGGCGATAAATTTGTCGCCTTTTCGTAGGCTGGACCGACAGCGTCGGCAAAATGCGCAGCTGCGGACGCTTCGACGAGCGCCACGACACAGCCGCCGAAGCCGCCGCCCGTCATGCGCGCGCCGTAGACGCCGGGGACGGCGCGGGCAAGCTCGGCCATCAGATCAAGCTCGGCGCAGCTGACGTTATAGTCATTGCGCAGGCTCTCGTGAGAGGCGTTCATCAGCTGCCCGAATTCGGCGAAATCGCGCGCCTCCAGCGCGGCCACCGCGGCGAGCGCGCGGGCGTTTTCGGTGACCACATGCCGTGCGCGCTTGAGGATCGTCGCCGGAAGACGCGCCGCATGCTCCTCCAGCTGCTCGACGCCGACATCGCGCAGCGCCGTTACGCCTTCGATCGAAGAAGACAGAAGCGCGACCGCTTCCTCACACTCGCGGCGACGCTGGGTGTATTCGCTGCTTGCCAACTGATGGTGAACCATCGTGTTGCAGATCACGATCCGAACCGACGGGTCGATGCGCACGGTTCGGTGTTCGAGGCTGCGGCAATCGAGCAGCAAGGCGGCGCCTTCGACGCCGTGGCAGGAAATGAACTGGTCCATGATCCCGCAGCGCATGCCGACGAAATTATTCTCGGCGCGCTGGCAGATTTTGGCGAGATCGAGAAGGTCGATCTCCTCGCCGGAGACGTTCAGCAGCGCATAGCCGACCGCGACTTCGAGCGCCGCAGAGGCCGAGAGCCCCGAGCCCATCGGCAATGTGCTGAACACCATGATGTCGGCGCCAAGCAGCCTGTAGCCGGACTTTTCCAGTTCGACGGCGACGCCGCAGATATAATCGCTCCATGCGCCAACGCGGCTTTGCGGCTGGTCGAGATCAAACGAAAAATCGCTGTTCAAATTGACCGAGTGAATGCGGATCACGCCGTCCGACCGCCTTGCGATCGCTGCATAAGTCGAAAGATCGAGCGCCGCCGGCAGCACGAAACCATCATTGTAGTCCGTGTGCTCGCCAATCAGATTGACGCGCCCGGGCGCGCGGAAAACAAGCGGCTCCGCGCCGAAGCGGCGCTGGAACAGAAGCGGCAGATCCTTGGCGTCGAGCGTCTGCATATCGATCCGGTCGGTCCCCTGATTGCCCAGCTTCACCTTACAAAAATCTCATGTCACGCCCAAGGCGCGGGGGTAAAATGGCTGGCCTTTTTACGTATATTCGCGTAGGGATTTTTCTCATCGCGCAGATCGCATATTCGCAGTTCAACATCATCTTCTATTCGTCCCTCGGACGGGCCAGGTTTCTGGCCAGGGAAGACCTCGGTGAAGAAAGCGCGTATCAGCCTCGATGGCATGTGGGAGTTCCAATATCTCGGCGGCGGCGTCTCTGCGCGCGCCGAGCGGCGGAGCATTGTCGTTCCCAGTCCCTGGCAAGCTCAGTTTCCCGACTTGAGCATGCGCGGCGGCGTCGGCGTTTATCGCCGCAGCGTCGACGTGCCGGCGGATTGGTTGTCGCAACGCATCTTCATCCATTTCGGCGCCGTGTTCCATATAGCGCATCTGTTCGTGAATGGCGCCTTGGTCGGCAGCCATGTCGGCGGCTTTCTGCCCTTCTACTTCGACATCACGGACCGCCTCGCGGGGGGGCGCGCCGAGATCGAAGTGCGCGTCGAAAGCCCGACCGACGACCCTGCCGAATTCCCCCACACGCCATTCGCTGAGATGCCGTTTGGCAAGCAGAGCTGGTATGGCCCTCTCTCGGGCATATGGCAGTCTGTCTATCTGGAGCGCAACATTCCCGATCGGGTGACCTGCTTGCGCGTGCGCGCCGATCTCGACTCCGGCGACATCGCCGCTCTGCTTCAGTACGAGCGCGCGCTTTGCGCGAGGACGGAAGCCTTATTGGAAGTGTTCGGCCCGCAGGGAGAATGCGTGGCCTCGACCAAGACGGAGCTCGCCGGCGGCGCCGAGCATACGACGTTGCGCGCCCAGGCGCCGAACCCGCAAGCTTGGTCGCCGGATGCGCCCAATCTTTATCGTCTGCGCGTGCGACTGATGCGGGACGGCGCGGTCATCGACGAGAAGGAGACGACGTTCGGCTTCCGCAAGATCGAGACGCGGGAGGGGAAACTTTATCTCAACGGCAAGCCCTTCTATCTGCGCGCGGCGCTGGACCAGGATTACTATCCGGATACGATCTGCACGCCGCCGTCGCTGGAGTTCATCGAGGATCGCTTCCGCAAAGCCAAGGCGCTCGGCCTCAATGCGCTGCGCTGTCACATCAAGGCGCCTGACCCGCGCTATTACGAAGCGGCCGACAGGCTGGGGCTGCTGGTCTGGGCCGAATTGCCGAACGGCGGATATTCCACCGAGCGTTCGCGCGAGCGTAAGGAGACGACGCTCAAGGGCATCATCGACCGCGACGGCAACCATCCGTCGATCTTTTGCTGGACGCTCATCAACGAGAACTGGGGCGTCGATCTCGTGCACGACGCCAAGCATCGCGCCTGGCTGCGGCGGCTCTATCTGTGGCTGAAGGCCTATGATCCGACGCGCCTCGTTGTCGATAATTCGCCGCTCGCGCCGAGCTTCCACGTGCAGAGCGATCTTGCGGATTACCACTTCTACGCGGCGATTCCCGACAGCCGCCATGATTGGGACCGTTTCGTCGACGCGCTCGCCGATCGCGGCGATTGGCTGTTCAGTCCCGAGGGCGACGCCGTGACGACGGGCCAGGAGCCGCTGCTCTGCTCGGAGTTTGGCAATTGGGGGCTTCCCGATCCCGAGAAGCTCAACGACGCCGTTGGGCGTGAACCCTGGTGGTTCGAGACCGGTCACGACTGGGGCGAGGGCGTCATGTATCCGCATGGCGTGCTCAACCGCTTCCACGATTGGAGCCTCGACCGCGTCTTCGGCAGTTTCGAGGCGTTTATTGAGGCCACGCAATGGCAGCAGTTTCGCGCTCTCAAATATGAGATCGAAGCCATGCGGCGGCGCGCCGAGATCTCAGGCTATGTCATCACCGAGCTGACCGATTGCCATTGGGAGTCGAACGGCCTCCTCGACATGCGCTCCAACACGCGCGCCTTCCACGATGTCTTCCACAGGATCAACGCCGATACGGTGATCGTGCCGCGTCTCGAGCGCGCGGCCTTTTGGTCGGGGGAAACGCTGCAGGTCCCCGTGCGCATTGCGCATGGCGGTTCGGATGCGCTCGACCCGGGAACGCTGGAAATACTATCCGACTGGTCGCAGACCCTGCCGACGCCGCGCATCGAAGCGGGCTCGGTGGCGGAGATGGGCGTGATATCCTTCGAGCTGCCCGACGTCGAAAAACCGTCGATGCGCTGCGTTTCGTTTCATCTGCGTGCGGCCAATGGCGAGATCGTCGCTTCGAACGAGTTCGAGTTTGCGCTGCATCCGGCGCGCGCCACGCCGCCGGCGCTGTCTCTATGGTCGCCGGAGCCCGATGTGCGGGTGCGCCTTCAGTCTTATGGCTATCGCCTCGCCACGGGGATGAATGACGCGGATGTCGTCGTGGCTCTGCGCAATACGAGCGAGCTTGCGGATCATGTGCGCGGGGGCGGGCGCGCCGTGCTTCTCCCTGAAGACGAAGGCACGCTGACTCCGTTTTTCCCGCACTGGCAAAATGTGAAGGTCGTGGCGCGCGACGGCACGCTGTGGCGCGGCGACT
Source organism: Methylocystis sp. MJC1 (assembly GCF_026427715.1). Lineage (NCBI taxonomy): Bacteria > Pseudomonadati > Pseudomonadota > Alphaproteobacteria > Hyphomicrobiales > Methylocystaceae > Methylocystis > Methylocystis sp. MJC1. Next base: position 711,196 of record NZ_CP107558.1, read on the forward strand.
GGGCTTCGTCCTTCGCCTGGCTGCGGCGGCGCGGACCTTTCCACGGCTTGCCCGGCGGCCCCATGATTGACCAGACTTTCGACCGCGTTATACCAACGCATGTGATTTCGGGCTGCAACCTCCTCGATTTCCATGCGCGCGTGCACGCCGCTCTGGCGGTCGGTTGGATTCACAAGCCTGTGGGCCTTGCGGTCGAGCGCTTCTATGGCGAAGGCCATATCGTAATCTCGACCTTCCGGTTGCTGCGCGATCCCCCCGGCGTGGATCCGACCGCGACGGTCCTGTTCGACGCGCTGATCGACACGGCTGCGAAAAAAACAGAGACGCCCGCGGTAGAGCCGGTCAAGCTCGAATCTGCGTGACCCTCTCATCACCATTTCCGTTTGAACAGCTCGTATTGGGGGATGTCATTCCCGGCGGGTTGCCCGACCGCGAATCCAGAGCCGCGAAACAAAATACGCTGGTTTTGCTCTGGATTCTCGATTGCTCGCTTTGCGATCGTCGAGAATGACACCCCAACCGATCAAGCTAATTTTGTATCACGTAGATTCGCAGCGCGGCGCCGCATCTTTGACCTCGCGATCCACAAAGGGCGCGAAAGGCTCGAAATTAGCGTGGAACATCTCGACGAGCTTGCGCGCCGTATTCGCGTAATCCTCGCGGGACGACCAAGTGGACGCGGGATCGAGCAGGGACGAGTCGACGCCCGGCGCCAAGAGCGGCGTCTCTAATCCGAAATAAGAGTCGCGGCGGAACGCGCCGTGCGCGAGCGCGCCGTCGAGAGCGGCGCGCAATAGCGCCCGGGTTGTCGCGATCGGCATGCGTTTTCCGTCGCCGAACCGCCCCTCCGTCCATCCGGTGTTGAGGAGCCAGCAATTGACGCCGTGGCGCGCGATGCGCTCGCGCAGCAGATTGCCATATGCGGATGGATGGCGCGGCATGAAGGGCGCGCCGAAACAAGTCGAAAACACCGCTTGAGGCTCGCGCAGGCCATTCTCGGTTCCTGCGACGCGCGCGGTATAGCCCGAGAGAAAGTGATACATCGCCTGGGCCGGATCGAGTCGGGCGATCGGCGGCAGGACGCCGAAGGCGTCGCAGGTCAGCATGATGATGTTTTTGGGATGGCCCGCGCGTCCTTCGCTCGATGCGTTGGAGATGAAATCCAGCGGATAGGCGATACGCGTGTTCTCCGTTTTGCTGTCGTCGTCGAAATCGACGCGGCGCGTTTCCGGGTCGATCCCGACATTTTCTAATATGACGCCGAAGCGTTCTGAGGCCGCATGGATCTCGGGCTCGAATTCGCGGGAGAGACGAATGGCTTTTGCATAGCAGCCGCCTTCGAAATTGAAGACACCGCTTTCGCCCCAGCCATGTTCGTCGTCGCCAACGAGCGCGCGTTGGGGATCGGCCGAGAGAGTCGTTTTTCCTGTGCCGGAGAGGCCGAAAAAGACAGCCGCGCCGCTGGCGTGGTCATTCGCTGCGCAATGCATCGGCAACACGCCTCGCGCCGGAAGAAGAAAATTGAGAAATGTGAAAACCGCCTTTTTGATCTCTCCCGCGTAGCGCGTGCCGCCGATCAGCGCGATGCGGCGCGTGAAGTCGAGGGCGATCACCGTCTGCGAGCGGCATCCGTGCCGGCTCGGAGTCGCCTTGAAGGAGGGCGACACTAATATCGTGAGATCCGCAGCCGAACGCGCCTCTCCGCGCGGCGGCCGGATGAGAAGATTGCGGATGAACAAGGAGTGCCAGGCGAATTCGCACTGGACGCGTATTCGCAGCTGATGCTCAGGGTCCGCGCAACACAGCAGATTCTGGGTGAATATGTCGCGCTCGCGCGCGTGCTGCGACATATCGTCGTAAAGCTGGTCGAATTGCGCCGCGCTCATCGACTGATTGTTATCCCACCAGACCGCTTTATCTGTGAGTTCGTCGCGGACGACGAATTTGTCGTTCGGGGACCGGCCGGTATGCGGCGCGGTTTCAACGACGAGCGCGCCGCTTCTTGCGATGACGCCTTCCTTGCGTTTCAGCGCCTCTTCATAGAGCCGGGCGGCTTCGAGGTCATGAAATTCATCGAGGGAGAAAGTTGCTTCAACCGGACGATCGAACGTCACCCTCGTCTGCGCCGTCATTTTTCCTCGGTCCTTTTCGCGCTAATCTCTGAGAGAACGCTTGCGCGCGAGCCCGTGTTCCGACTTGGCCGTCAGCGCGCCCGCGCTATTGCGGAGGAGGGGATTATGGCGGAAACGATCGGCGGCTACCTTATTCGGCGCCTTGGCGAGGAAGGCGTCGGCCATGTCTTCGGCGTTCCCGGCGATTATTGTCTCACCTTCTTTTCCTTGCTCGAAAAGAGGTCGCTGCAAATCATCAATACCTGCGATGAACAGGGCGCGGGTTTCGCCGCAGACGCCTATGCGCGCATCAACGGGCTCGGGGTTGTCGCTCTCACCTATTGCGTGGGCGGCCTGAAGGCCGCCAATGCGATCGCCCAGGCTTATGCCGAGCGTTCGCCTGTCATTCTGATCAGCGGGGCGCCGGGCGCGCGCGAACAGGCGCGCAATCCGCTCCTCCACCACCGGGTTCGCGATTTCGATACGCAGCTCAAGGTGTTTCGGGAGCTTACCGTCGCGACCGCCGTGCTCGACGACCCGACGACAGCAGCAAGTGAAATCGATCGGGTGATCGCGCTGGCGCGGCGTCACAGCCGGCCGGTCTATATCGAATTGCCGCGCGACATGGCGCTTGCCGAGATCTCGCCGGCGCCGATCAGGCCATTGCCCGCAGAGGCGAGCGATCCGGAGGCGCTCGCCTATGCGGTCGCCGAGGCCGTGGACAAGATCGCGGCGTCAAAACGCCCGGTCATTCTCGCGGGAGAGGAGCTGCATCGCTTCCGTCTGCAGGATCGCCTCATGGCGCTCGTCCAAAAGTCGGGCATTCCCGTTGCGGCCAGTATCATGGGCAAGTCGGTGTTTCCGGAATCGCATCCCGCTTACATGGGCGTCTATGAAGGCGCGATGGGCCGCGAGGATCTTCGCGATTACGTCGAGAGCAGCGATTGCCTTGTTCTGCTCGGCGCGATGATGACCGACGTCAATCTCGGCATCTATACCGCGCATATCGACCGCCATTCGGCCATCTACGCCGGCAAGGACCGGGTCGCCATCGGGCTTCACGCCTATGACGACGTGCGGATGGAGGATTTCATCACGGCGCTGGCGGAACGTCCGTGGGAGAAGCGCGCGATCCCGCCTTTCGTCCATCCCGAGCATCCGGGGCCGTTCGAGGCGAGCGACCGAAAGATGACGGTCGAGGCTCTGTTCCGGCAGATCAACGCCTTCCTGGAGGAAGAGATGATCGTAATCGCCGACCCCGGCGACGCCCTGCTCGGCGCCTCGGACCTTTTCATCAGCGACGGCGCACATTTCCTTGCCACCGCTTATTACACCTCGCTCGGCTTCGCGGTGCCGGCGTCGCTCGGCGTGAAGGCGGCCGCCCCGAGGCTGCGGCCGCTCGTGCTCGTGGGCGATGGGGCCTTCCAGATGACCGGGATGGAGATTTCGACCGCGGCCCGATTCGGAATGAATCCGATTGTGATTCTCTTCGACAATGACGGATATGGCACGGAGCGCCCCATGCTCGACGGCGGTTTCAACGACATCAAGCGCTGGAATTATGCGGGGCTGGATCAGGTGATCGGCGGCGGCCTCGGCGTCAGGGTCGAGACCGAGCGCGAGATGGCCGCCGCTCTGGCCCGCGCCCGCGCCAATGAAGCAGGGTGGTCGCTGATTCAGGTGACGCTGGACCGCGACGACAAATCGCCCGCCCTAAGGCGACTGACCGCCAAGCTCGCCGAGCGTGTTGGCGGCAAAATTTGAGGGCGGGATTTTGAGGTTGACAGGCGGGGCGCGAGCAACGCATATGCCGCTACCGATTGGCCGCCTCTGGCGGCCAACTCTCGCTCAATGCGAGAAGATGGGGGAATGTCCCGAGCGGCAAAGGGGGCGGACTGTAAATCCGCTGGCTAAGCCTTCGTAGGTTCGAGTCCTACTTCCCCCACCATTACATCAAAGTTTTGTTGGGGCTCGTCATGAGGCGTAAGCCCACTTCAGGCTTCGCGGGCTACGGGCGGGGCCATCAGTCGATCGGCAAACCGACTGCGATATCGCCGACTATCCAGTCCGCCATCTTACTCAAACTTGATGCAAAATCCTTATGTTTCGGATGCGCCGCGTAGTTCCGTAAAGCATCCTCATTTTCAAAAATCGAAACGACCATCAGGTGGTAATTTTTACGCCGATCCAGATTCCAGTCTGCTTTCCAAAAGAGAATGCCGGCGTCACGGCCGCCGCAATTATTCCCGAGCTGACGGAAATTAAATAGCGCCTCTTCTCGCGCAGCCTGCGAAAGCTCCGAGTAAAACGATACCAGGACCACATGCGTTAATTGTGTGGAGCTCATTTTTTGGTTCATCCGCTGAGTAGCTGAACCCATCGCCTTGCGCGTTGTAAGGCGCGCAAGATGACCACACGGTTCCTTAACGAAGGCGCTATGGCGGCGATTGCCCGCCTCGGTCGCGGGGAGTTTCTGTCTGCCAATCTACGAAGCGCTCGCTCATCCTCAGCGATCACACGCTCCTCAAAGCTCCCTGGGGAGTCCGTGCAGCCGTAACGTAACGAGCGAGAGGGGCTGCTGCTTCGGCCCTCAGTTTCTCGGACTGGCCTCGTTCTTCTGACCCGTAGAACGAGCGTGAGTTCCACCGGGCGAAAATTTGTCGGCTGGCGGGGGCGCGCCGGGGGCCGCAAAGCCGACGATATTGGCCGGACGAGCAGGCGGCAGCAACAGGCTGGGCGCCGCTGCGCGGGCGGCTGAACGGACCGCTGTAATTGGCGCAGCCAGCGCCGGGCGGGCGGAAACATGCGCCGCCGGCGCCGCCGCAGTCAGCGTGTTGAAATTCGAGCGGTCGAGGCGGGCAGGAACAAGATCGGCCTTCTCTGAGAACGTCTTCTGCCCGGGCCTGGCGTTGTCTGCGTCATGCGTCGCGGCGCCCTGCGGCGCATAGGCGAGGGCGGGGTCGTCCTTGTTTGCCTGCTCGTCCGGTTGATCTACAATTTTTGCGATGGCGTGGGAGGCGCTGTTGCGGCGCGCTTGCTCCTGCCGCCGCTCGGGTGGGGGCGGGGCGTCAGTCTCGTGCGAGGCGAGGGCCATAAGCCCCGATGGGCGTCGAGGAGGCGTTGGCGCGTTTACGAAATGATGTGGCGTCGACGCTTCTGCGGGTTCGCTTTCCGGCGTGTCAACGGAAGAGCGCAGCTCTCGCGCGCCATTGGGCTCGAGCGCCGCGACCTCCGTCGCCTTTTGCTCGAGCGGCGTCGGCTTATCGAGAGAGGCGGGTCGTCCTGGCGGTGGCAGCGGCACATGGGCGTATTTCGGCTTTCTCTCTTCTTCTTGCGGCGCCTCGGCCCCAGTCTCCGTCGAGGCGGGCGGCGCAGCGGTCAACGGCGCGCGGTTCGACTCGGGCGCAACCGCGACGGCGCCTGTCGCCGTCATAGCCGTCTCGCCGCGCGGGAGGTCTGTCTCGGCTCTGGCGATCTGATTGCGCCCGCGTCGGCTGGTCGGTTGCTCGACGCCGCCTTCTTCGCCGCCCTCGGCATCCGCCGCCGCGCCGCGTGCATTGCGCGGAGCGAGCGCGGCCCATTGTTTGCGCGTGCTCGGCGGCGGCGCGGCGATCTCGGCGTCCTCGTCCTCGCCGCTGCTCATGCCGAACAAGGCTGCGAAGAAGCCGCCGAAGCTCCGTCGCGGCGCAGTGACATAGGCGCCATTGCCGCGCGCTTCGATTTCCGCTTTCGCTACATCATAGCCCGGGAGCGGCTGGCCATTCGTCGGCAGATGGACTGTTTTCCCGTCCGGGAAAAGGCGAACGAGCTGGTCATAGCTCATGCGCGGCCAGGAGCGCACATTGCCGACGTCGAGATGCACGAAGGGCGTGTTGGCGTTGGGATAATAGCCGACCCCGCCGCGCTGCATGCGCATGCCGATCTCGCGAACGTCCGACATCGGCATGCCGGGCATGGTGGTGTCCATCGCCTTGCCGAGCATATGCTGGGAATATTTGGCGACAGCGCGCGAACGGGCGCGCAGCATGGCGTTGGTCTCCGGCGAGCGATAGGCGGAGACGACATTGATGACCTGATTGCTCGCGCCGGCGGTGCGATAAGCCTCCCACACCACGTCGAAGAGGCGGGGGTCCATGGTCGTCGGTTCGTCTCGGCGCCAGTCGCGCAGGAACCAGTTCAACTGCTCGAGAACGCGGGTGTCATATTGGCCGTTGACGAGATAGGTCGCGGCGATGTCCTCGCCCGTATGGGCGTGATGGAGATAGATCGTGCGCGTGTCGCCGTTCGCTACGGCGGTTTCCGTGATGCTCGGCGTAAGGAAAGCCATAAAGGAGGCGAAAAAGCCGAGTGCGATCGAGAGCGGCGGGTTGGGGTGGCGTTTGTCGCTGTCGCGCGGCGTCGTCAATAGAATCGCTTCCCCGTCTGGGCTCGTGGCCGGGCCTCGTCAGCCTGGCCTGAAACCATGCTAGTTTTACCTGGGCGCCCGGGATGACTTGTTCCCGGTTTGCCAGAAGATCCGCCCGCCAAGTCGTATTTCCGCAAACGCCATGACGGCTATGTTAACATCATGGCCAAAAATTGCTCAACAGCCGGCCTTAGGCTTGCGGGATATCGTTAACGCGTTTCGAGGCGGACGAATTTTGCGCTGAGAATCGGCTGGGATCCCGGGATCTGCGAGAAACGCGGCTGGGCGTCATTCGTCGTAAACGCCTCGGACGGCGGGCGTCGGGGCGGAAGCGGCACATCGACGCGGAGGGCCCCTATCGGCGCCTCAGAGCGCGCGACGGCGTCGGACGTCACCCGCGCGTCGATGCGTTCACGATCGGCGACAGCGACCCGAATGGATCCGCTAGGCTGCGCCTCCGGGCCGGAAAGCGCGCTGGCGACGGCGCTTTGCACTTTGCTCGCAATGTCGCCCCAAGAACTCGGATTAGCCGTCGGCGCGGCGCTCGCGACCGAAGCCGCCGGCGCCTGTCGTTGCCTGCGACTCGCGATCAGCACGGGATTGTCGCCTTCGCAATTTCGCATGCCGAGCGCGATCAGCTCCCGGCCGCTCAGCACCCTGTATTCGCGGGTCAAATAGCCGAGTCGAGCCTGCACCGCCGCCGGATAGGAGGCGAAAAGCTTGGAGGAAATGCCGAGATCGACCTCTCTCGTGAGCGCATTATAGGCCTGATGGAATTTTACCTGAGCGTCCGGATAGACGCAGACATTCGGCAGGCTGAGCGCCAGCGTGCAGGCGGAACGGCACTCGTGAAGCCGCACCTCGCGATTTTCGCGGCGGTATTGCTCGGTCTGCGCCTCATAGTCCGAGACGAGCCCGCCGACGTCCTTATAGACGACGACCGGGGCCGGCGACGGCGGCGGCGAAAGATAGCCCAAGACGCACCTCTACGCATTACGGACGCGACGCGATCAAGGGAATGTTCACCATGTTAGGGTGAACAATATCTTAAAGAGCAAATCAGCTCCTGATGCCCACGCGAAGGCCCGGCGAGGGTCGTTCTTGCAGAACATTGCGGCGAAAATGGAATAAAGCTGCAGGACGTCCGCCTGTCCTTAACGACATTTCTCCGGTCGGCTCCACGATCGCCGATGTTTCGACCAGCCGGCGGAAATTCTGCTTGTGAAGATGGCGCCCGGCAATCGCCTCGACTGTCCGTTGAAGCTCGGTGAGCGTAAAAGCTTCCGGCATCAACTCGAAAATGACGGGCCGATATTTCATTTTGGCGCGCAGCCGGCCCATGGCCGTCGCGAGGATGCGGCGATGGTCGTGGCGCATCGGAGCGCCGAGCGGCTCGAGCTTTCCTCGCCGCGCCGCCGCTTCGCGCCCGTCGCGCAGCGCCTCCTCGATCATTCCGGCCTCATAAAGAAGCTCATAGCGCTCGAGGACATTCTCCTCGTTGAAGCCGCGTGCGCCGAACAACAAATCGACTCGCTGTCGGCGCGAAAGCGTCGCCGCCGAGACGGCGTTGGGCGCTTCCTCCACCCATTCGCGCAGGCCGGGGAGGATCGTGGTTTCGATGATCTCCGGCCGGGCCTTGCGCCAATCTTCCCAGGGAAAGAAATCATGCCAGCTGCGCCAGGCGCCGACGGCGGGACGTCTGATGTCGTCGCAGATGCGCGTCAGCGCCAGATAGCCGATGGAGACGACATGGGGATCGCGGTCGCCCGCTCGAGCGTGGCGGCCCCGATCGCCGAAGGTGTAGAGCTGCTCGACATAGCCGAGCGGCGCGCCGGTCTGCTCGGCCACCCAGGCGCGCAGGCCGATCTCGAAGGTGCGGTGGCGAACGGGGTCGAAGGGGCCGGCGGGCAGGGCGGCAACGCCGCTCTCGTCATCGGCGCCGGTGGTGAGTATCAGCGGCTCGTCGCCGCGTACGGCGACGATCGCCGCGGTCAGCCCGATCTCGACCGGCGGGGAGAGTGTCTCTGCACGTATTTCCAGGCTTGTGTCGGTCAGGCGAGCTCAAGCGCGAAAGGCGCCCCCTCGAAACAATCGGCCCCCCGGCCGATGGCGGCGATGGCCGCCACCATCCGTCCCTCGCGTCCCATGCGTCGGTCGGCGAGGGCGACGAGCCGGCGGTTCGGGGTCGCTGTGGGCGAGAGGCGGCGTAAATCCTGGGCGAGCTCGAACTCGCAGCGATGCGGCGCCAGCGCGCAGGCGGCGATATAGGCAGCCGCCGGAGAACGGCTCACGCCCGCGTAGCAATGGATCACCATGGGATTTGTCTGATCCCATTGTTCCAGGAAGGCGAGCAGCCTATCGATATGCTCTTCGCCCGGCAGCACGTGCCCATCGACCGCTTTATCGATGTCCGAGACGGCGATGCGCAAATGGCGCTCGCGCGTGATTTCGCAAGGGCGCACCAAGGAGGCGCCGGCGGTCAGAATCGTGATGAGCGAGCGGGCCCCACTGGCGCGCACGGTGTCGACCACTTTGGTCATGGAACAGACGTAAAGTCGCCCGCACGACATCTGAACCCTCTTGGCCTTGCCCTAGCCGCGGTCGATATCCTGAAACCGGGCGAGGAACCGCGCCTGTACAGCATCTATGGGCGCAGGCGCAATCTCGTCCTTCAGCGCCTGCAACGAGATAGCAGGGCGACCGAAGATGCGCTCGGCTTCTCCCCGTGTAAAGCCGGCGAGCGACACCGCCTCGAAAAATGCCGCCGCCCGGTCGGCCCGCTTGGCGAGCTTGAGGAGGGCGGGCGAAGGCGTCGCCTGGAGCGAAAAGCGTAGCAATATCGCTGAGAGAATCCTGTTTTCAACGGACTTGTAAGCGTCGCCGATGACCGCCTTGAAAGGAGAGATCATGTCGCCGATGACATATTCCGGGGCGTCGTGGAGCAACATGAACAGCCGTTCGGCGCGGCCCACCGATGGCTCGATCTGCGCCGCGATCCGCTCGACGAGCAGGCTATGCTGGGCAACGGAAAAAATATGAGGGCCGAGCGTTTGCCCGTTCCAGCGCGCGACGCGGGCGAGGCCGTGGGCGATGTCTTCTATCTCGATGTCGACCGGCGAAGGGTCGAGAAGATCGAGCCGCCGCCCGGAAAGCATCCGCTGCCAGGCGCGGGGCGGGGCGTCCTTGGCCGCGCGTTTTTTGATCGGCGCCTGCGTCATTCAGTTTGATTTCCGAACGTGACAATCCACGAGATGGTCGTTCACCATCCCCACCGCCTGCATGAAGGCGTAGACGATCGTCGGGCCGCAGAATTTGAAGCCCCGCGCCTTCAAGTCCTTCGAGAGACGCAGCGAGATGGCGCTCTGCGTCGGAACGTCGCTGATGCGTTTGGGATGATTGACGATTGGGGCTCCGTCGACGAAGTCCCAGAGATAGGCTGAGAAGCCCTGCCCAGCCTCGATCTCCAGCCAGGCGCGCGCCGACAGAATGGCGCCCTCTATTTTGGCGCGGTTGCGAACAATACCGTCATCCTGCATCAAATCATGCACGCGCTGGTCATTAAAACGGGCGATCGCTTGAGGATCAAAGCCGTCGAACGCCTTTCGAAACGCCTCACGCTTCCTCAGGATCGTGATCCACGAGAGGCCTGCCTGAAAGCCGTCGAGAATGAGTTTTTCGAACAAGGCTCGACTATCCGCTTCGGGTTGCCCCCATTCTTCGTCGTGATAGGCAATATAAAGTGGATCGTGTCCCGGCCAGGGGCAGCGGGCCAGCCCGTCTTCGTGTAGAATGACGCTGTCCCCCCAGCTTGCCGGTTGTTCGCGGGCGGGCGGCAAGAGGCTTTTCTCCATCAGAATAGGTGCGGCATCGAGGCAATTCGCTTTATCGCCTCTTCAGATTGCGTTCACAACATCAATCGGACTATCGTTGCGCCGCCGCGAGACACGTCGCTGACAAAAATGGCGCCCGCTGTGCTTGACCGCGCCGTCGCAAGTCGCTGCCGAATATCAAGCGGCTTCCATAAGGGAGAATTTATATGGTGATCCGTCTCGTTGTTTCCCGCGCTGCGGTCGGCCTCGTCGCCATGGGCCTCGGCGTGGCCATTTCGGGCGAAGCCTTCGCCCAGGCCAATGTGCTGAAGGAATGCGGATCTCGTTATCAGGCCAAGAAGGCCGCCAATGAACTCGCCGGCCAGAGCTGGCAGGATTTTCTGAAGGATTGCCGCGCGAGCCTCGCCGAGCCGGCCGCCGCCCCGGCTGAGGCTGCGAAACCCGCCGCCGAGCCGGCGAAGCCCGCCGAAGCTGCGGCGCCGACGCCTGCGCCGGCAGAGGCCGCCAAGCCGGTTGAATCCGCTAAGCCGGCCGAAGCTGCGAAGCCGGCCGAGGCCGCAAAGCCCGCCACCGACACCAAGGCCGCCACGCAGTCCCGTCAGAAGAAGTGCGCCGCCGAGTGGAAAGCGAAGAAGGCCGAGCTTCTCAAGACCGATAAGAAGATCACCTGGCCGAAATACTGGAGCCAGTGCAACAAGCGTCTCAAAGAGGCCGGCGAATAAAAAGGCGCGATTCCCATGCTGGCGCCCGGCGGTTTCGCCGGGCGTTTATTTTGCGAAAATCCTATCTTGCCCGGCTCGCTGGATCATGTCACAGGACTGAAAAGATTGAGCATCTCTTGGGAGGCGCGGGTGGAAAAAGGCGAATTGCGAAAGCTGCAGGCGTTTCTGCGTCGCTCCTTCGGCAATGAGGATATCCGCGTCGGCCTCGATCCGAAGAACACGGAAAACGCCGCGGTTCACCTCGGCGAGCGCAACATAGCAACCATCTCGGTCGACGACGAGGACGGAGACCGTTCCTTCGCGTTCGAGATGAAGATCCCCGTCGGCCGCGAGGTGCTGCAGTCCTATCTGCGGAAGCTTTTCGAGAACGACCGGCTGACCATCGTGGCGCGCGGGCGCAAAACCGACTCCGTCGAGCTCAACAGCGACGGCGAGTTTCTCGGAGTCATCTCCGCGGACGACCCGAAACTATCGAGCTTCACGCTGCAGATTGCGATTCTCGACTTCGATCTCGAGGAAGAAGAGTAATCATTACCATTTCCGGTTGAACAGCACGGTTGGGGTGTTGTCATTCCCGGCGAGCTGAAAGCCCCACCGAAAATCCAGAGCCGCAAAAGCGCTGGTTTTGCCCTGGATTCCCGATCGCTCGCTGTGCGAGCGTCGGGAATGACAGGATTTCTTAAAGCACAGACGCAGAAGGCCCTCGCGCAGAGGAGCCTGCGCCGCAGGTGTCTCGAAGCGCGAGAGGCCAACGCTCCTTTATCAGCGATCTGAGTAAATCAGCGCTTCTTTCTTCTTGGCGCGGTCATTCTGGACAGCAGCGTCTGCGCGCCCTCGTAGAGCGCATCCCAATTTTCGAGAAGCGCCGGAGCGAAGCGCAACTCGACGTCGAGAGCGCCTTTGCGAAAGACGGAAATGCAGCCCTCACCTGGCGCGCCAGTCTCCGGCTTCGGGCACCGCGCGAAAAATGTTCGCCCGTCCGGCGGCGCGATGAAGAGTTCTTCCGAATCATACGGCGAACCCTGCTCGAAGTGGCGCAGCACCAGGCCGCCCGGGCCATCGAGCGTCTCGGGAGTCAGGAAACGGGCGTAGAGCTTCGCCGGGCGCTCGCTGGGATCGAGTCCGTCGTCTTTTGCGGTGACGGTAAAAGTCACCGACTCGCCTGCGCGGGCCTTCGCCTTTAGAGGCGCGAATGCGGGGAACGAGGCGGTGAAGCTCAATCTATCCGCCATCCCGCCGACGCGGGTCGCTTCATCCCGCGCATAGGCGCGCGCATAGGAGAAGCCTATGCCGGCGACTTCGGCATGGATCGCCTCATTCGGCGCATCCACTCGGGGTGAGAACAGCAAGACGGTCACGATGGCGATGCTGACCGCCAGCAGAGCGAATGCGATGAGCAGTCTCATCGACGCGACGACAGCCGGGTCAGCTCGTCACCCGCCATTCGCCGTTCTCGCGGCAGGCTTGGCCCTTCGCCTCCTGCGGCCGGCCATTGACGAAGATCTTATGGGTATAGTTCCGGCAGGGGCCATTCTCGGCGTCCGGCGTGACAAAGCCATAGGAGCCTTTCTCCCCCCGCCAGCTCTTGCGGGCGCCGGTGGAGACGGCTTCCTGCTGAGCGGCGATCGCCGTGGCGCGGTCTTTTTCTCCAAGAGACTGGCCGATGGACCCGCCGATGACGCCTGGGGCAGGGGGCGGCGGAGTTGTGACGACAGGCGCCTCCGCGGCCACATTCGCCGGCGCCGGCGTGGAATTGCAGGCGGAGAGGCCAGAGGCCGCGCAGAGGAGGCTCATCGCCAAGGTCGCTTTCGCGCACGTCGTCGACAAATCCATTCTCCAATGATGGTCGAAATCGCGCTTCTCATGCAGGATCGACCGGCGGCTGTCAAAACCCTGGCAGGCGCAGCCGCGCGCGCAGGCCGCCTGTCGGGCTGTCGTCCAATTCCAACGCGCCGCCATAGGCGACGGCGAGATCGACGACAATGGAAAGACCGAGCCCCGACCCCGGCTTGGTCTCGTCCAGTCGGCGGCCGCGCTCTGTCGCCTGCGCGCGCAAATGCGGCGCGAGGCCGGGGCCGTCGTCGTCAATCGTCACGATCAGCGCGCTGCGGCTCGCGCCGCTCGTCGATGATTCAAGCGCGACGGAGATCGTGACGGCGCTCTCTGCCCATTTCCCCGCGTTGTCGAGCAGATTGCCGATCATCTCCTCGAGATCCTGGCGTTCGCCAAGAAAGCGCAGCTCCTGGCGGATGTCGCCCGAGAAGGCGACGCTCCTCTCGCCGTAGATTTTCGTGAAGGTGCGCAGCAGCGCTTCGACGCAGGGCGCAATGGGCGTGGCGGCGCCGAGCGCGCCGCCACGGGCCGCCGCGCGCGCGCGATCGAGATAAAAGGAAATCTGGTCGCGCATGATGCGCGCTTGTTCGCTGGTCTTGTCGGCCAGCGGCGAAGGCGCGGCGTCGGCTTCATTGACGATGACGCTGAGCGGCGTCTTCAACGCATGCGCGAGATTGCCAACCTGGGTGCGGGCGCGCTCCAGAATGTCGCGATTGGCGCCGATGAGCAGATTGAGCTCGTCGGCGAGTGGGGCAATCTCGCTGGGATAGACGCCCGTGATGCGATCGCGCTCCGCCCGACGAATGGCGGCGAGCTCGCGCTGCAGAAGGCGCAGCGGGCGCAACCCAAAACGCACCTGAAAGGCGGCGACGAGCGCGAGCGCGATGGCCAGCGCTGCGAAGGCGATGATCAAAGCGAAACGGAAGCGCGTGATCAGCTCTTCCATTTCCTCGATGCTGGCGGCGACCTGGACCAGATAGATGCCCGTGTCTTCCGCGTCGATGACGCGCTCGATGATCCGCAATTTGCGGCCGTCCGGCCCCAGCGCATAGCCGCGCCGGGAGCCGCCGGCTTCCGCTGGCACGCCGAGGTCGGAGAGCTTGGGGAGGCGATCGGCGAAGAGCGAACGCGACGCCTTTATCTCATGCGCCGCGTCATCCATCCGCGTGATCTGCCAATACCAGCCCGAGCCAGGGAGCTCGAATTGAGGGTCGCCGAGCTGGCTTGGTCCCGTTCGTCCCTCCTGGCCCGATTCCGAGACATCGGCGACAATGGCGCGAAGATAGACGTCGAGGCGGCGCTCGAAAATTTCCTCGGCCTCTCGCCGGTAATAGGCGGTGAAGAAAAGGCTGGCGACGAGCAGCACCACAGAACTCAGCGCCGCCGCGGTCAGGAACAATCGCGTCGCGATGGAGCGGGTCGTGAAGCTCGGCAGGCGCATCGTTCTTCAGCGTTTCCCGCCGCCGTCCTCTGGGCTCGCGACCGCCATATAGCCCAGCCCGCGAATGGTGTGAATTAGCTCCACGCCGAGCTTCTTTCGCAGACGCCCGACGAAGACCTCGATGGTGTTGGAGTCCCGGTCGAAATCCTGGTCGTAAATATGCTCGATGATCTCGCTGCGGGAGACGACGCGTCCGCTGTGATGCATGAGATAGGCGAGCAGACGGTATTCATGCGAGGTGAGCTTTACCGGCGCGCCGTCGACCACGACGCGGCCCGCCTTGGTGTCGAGCCGCACGGGGCCGCAAACGATCTCATTAGTCGCATGCCCAGCCGCGCGGCGCAGCAAAGCGCGAATACGCGCAAGCACCTCCTCCATATGAAAGGGCTTGGCGACATAGTCGTCGGCGCCGGCGTCGAAGCCCTGCACCTTTTCGCTCCAGCGGTCGCGCGCCGTCAGGATCAGAACCGGCATGACGCGGCCATTCGCGCGCCATTGCTCCAAAACGGTGATGCCGTCCTTCTTGGGCAGACCGACGTCGAGCACAACCGCGTCATAGGTTTCCGTCTCACCCAGAAAATGCCCTTCTTCGCCATCGAACGCGCGGTCCACGGCATAGCCGGACTGCTCCAGAGCCTGCGCGATCTGGCGGTTCAAATCCTTATCGTCTTCGACGATGAGCAGCCGCAACTTTCGCCCTCCCCAAGAAACCGGTGTTGTCTTAATTATCCTTGCGGCCGGAATGCGGCTTTCCCGTCGCGGCGTCGAACAAAAGTTTGACGATACGCCCGTCAGGCCGCAGCACGCTGATCTCGTAGATGAAGAGTTCTTCGTGCCGGCAAAGCCGCGCGCCCAGCGCTTCGCCGTTGAGCTCACGGGCGGCGGCGCGCATGCAGGCGAGAGGCTCAGTGAGTTTATGCGCCTCGATTTTTTCCCGCGTCTGGCTCGTGGAATAGCATTGGCGGCGGACTGGCTGACGCTCGGCTATCCGTTCGGGAGCCTCTTCGGCGTGCACTAAGCCAAGCGTCGCCGCGATCGCGGCGGCGGCCAAAGCGCAGCGAAACCTGAAGAAGGCGACAGGCATTTTTACTCCTGCACTATCCTCCGCTTTTGGCCATGAACGGCAAATGAACGCCGCCGAAGGCCGCAGCCTGGCTCGCTTTTTAGCATCATGGCGGCCTTCGGAGGCATAGTGCAAATTTAGCGGGGCGCGCGAAGCAGCGCGGAGATTTTCCCCGGCGGCGTCGAGGTAAAGGCCCGCATCACCGCCGTTGGCGATTATGTATTTGACGAACCACTGCAGGAGATGTAGCTTCAGAGTCAAGGAGCTAGATCAATGTCCGTTCTGTCGAAACCTTACTTTCATTGCGAGGAAGCCGCTTTCGCCCATCTCGAAAGCATCCTGTGGCCGAATGGCCCGGGTTGCCCGCACTGCAGTTCGGTTTCTGAGAAGCACTACGACCTTCGCAAGACGCGTCTCGGCCTTCGCAAGTGCTGCAACTGCCGCAAACAATTCACGGTGAAGGTTGGGACCGTTTTCGAGTCCGCGCATATCCCGCTCAACAAGATGCTTCAGGCCGTCTACCTCATGTCGGCTTCGAAGAAGGGCATTAGCGCCCATCAACTGCATCGCGTTCTAGAGGTTCAGTATAAGACTGCGTGGTTCCTCGCCCATCGCATCCGCGAAGCCATGCGCGACGGCACGCTTGCCCCCATGGGCGGCGCTGGCAACGTTGTGGAGGCCGATGAAACCTACTTCGGCGAGACGGAGGTTCAGCCGACCCTCACCAAGGAAGGCAAGCCATATAAGTCTCGCCGCCGCAAGTTCGGCCCTGCCGGCAAGCGCGCGGTTGTCGCCCTTGTTGAGCGCGGCGGCTCGGTTCGCTCCTTCCACGTTGATAAGGCCACAAAGGCGAATGTCGCTTCGATCGTCGAGGAGAACATTGACCGCGAAGCTTCGCTCTACACCGACGAAAGCGGCCTCTATCCAGAGGTTGGCAAGAAGTTTGCGGATCACGCCACGGTTCGCCACAGTGCCGACGAATATGTTCGCGGTGACGTGCACACGAACACGATTGAGGGCTACTTCAGCATCTTCAAGCGCGGTATGAAAGGCGTCTACCAGCTTTGCTGCGAGAAGCATCTTCACCGCTACCTCGCGGAGTTTGATTTCCGCTACAACAATCGTTCGAAGCTTGGTTGTGAGGATCAGGAGCGCGGCGATCGTGCGTTGAAGGGCATCAGTGGCAAGCGGTTGACGTATAAGGGGCCTAGTCAAGACGACTCGCTCTAAAGGTGCCATTACAATTGGCATACTTGAAAAAGCGGACGTAATGCACTACGATTTTGTTGTGCGCCCCTCGCTTGGTGATATGAGCCCCTGGGCACTTTCGACGGAATAGCCAAGATCGCGGATTGCGCGGGGCACACATCTCCTCTAATAGTAATATGTATTCCCGCTTCGCCACAGATCGTATTCGTACGTGACTCGATCTCGGATCAGATCATACGATCTCGTATCGTTTCGCTCCCACTTCCGCTGTATAGCCCAAGCGCAATAGTCTGCTACTTGCAAGCATGGGTCGGCATGGGCTGGCATGAAATCAGTGCGCCATGTTTGTGGCTTGCGCGTCTGCTTCAGCACATCGCCAACCGATTCCTCAAAGGCTATTCTTTCCCGCCATCTTTTCCAGCGAATGGAAGGATGCGCTATGGGCCAGGTTCTCCACGGGAGCGCCCGCACGACTGAGGCGGTGCGTCGAGCGATACAACATAGTCAAGAGAGCCTGAGAGCTCTCGCCAAGCGGTATGGCGTCAACCAGAAGACGATCGCCAAGTGGAAGAAGCGGGCGTCGGTTTGCGACGAGCGCACGGGGCCTAAAGAGACCAGATCCACGGTTCTCACGATCGAGGAGGAGGCGATCATTGTCGCCTTCCGCCGTCACACATTGCTGCCCTTGGACGACTGCCTCTATGCCCTCCAGGCGACTATTCCCCACCTGACGCGATCGTCGCTGCATCGCTGTCTTCAGCGCCACGGCATCTCACGGTTGCCGAGCGTCGAGGGCGAGGTCTCCGCCAAGCGGAAGTTCAAAGCCTATCCGATTGGCTATTTCCATATCGACATCGCCGAAGTGCGCACGGCCGAAGCCAAGCTCTACATGTTCGTGGCGATCGACCGAACGTCGAAATTCGCTTTCGTCGAACTGCATGAGAAGGCCACGACGCGGATCGCCGCCGACTTCCTGTTCGCGTTGATCAATAATGGAACGCACTTTACTGATCCCCGCGCGAGACCTGGACCCCTGCGGAAATCAAGCAAATGCTGGCGGAGGGGCGACCCTTCAGGGCGCATGCGTTCGAGTTCGCCTGCGCCCGCGCCGATATCGATCATCGCCTGACCAAGCCCAAGCATCCTTGGACCAATGGTCAGGTTGAGCGCATGAGCCGCACGATCAAGGAAGCGACGGTTAAGCGCTACTTCTATGAAACGCACGTAGAGCTGCGAACGCATCTCGACCACTTCGTCACCGCATACAATTTCGCCCGCCGCTTGAAGACCCTCAAAGGCCTCACGCCGTACGAATTCATCTGCAAACTCTGGACGAAAGAGCCAGACAGATTCATACTCGATCCGCTCCATCAGATGCCGGGACTAAACATCTAACAGGCTGCTTGTCAGTGGTGGCGTGGGAAATATTCTCCAACCTCTGCCCCTTCCCAAGCCAATTTTCGCCTTAAATCCAATAGGCTCTGAGCGACGGAGCAACTCTCCATCGTAACTGTGCAAAGGATGAAAAACCGGCTTACATTTGGCTCGCGATTGAACGCGAAGCAACCGGCTTCATCAGCAAAGACAAATGTGTCTGGCATAGGGAGTGATTCGTGGCAGCCAGGGAATCCAAACTTAACAAGAAATCTCAGGGTCAGTCATTCATCGAAACGGCCAAGGCACTCGGCTGCGACGAATCCGAAGAGCGCTTTGACGAAGCACTCAAGAAGGTCGTACGGCATGAAGAACCTAGCAAGAAAGAAAAGGATCGATCGAATGTGCGAAGTCAAGAACAACGCAAAGACAAAGGCTGATCAGCTTATCGAAGCGATAAATAAGCTGACCAGCGCTGTTCAAGGTATTCTGTCTATAGAATCTTAGAGAGCAATGAAAGATGCGCCTGAAAAGCAACCCCAGGCACTTCCAGAGCGGTCCCCATAGCAAGACGCGCCTTTCAGTGAAAGATGAACTACATCGCGCCCAAAAACTGAGCCTGGGCCAATTGGTGAGTGCCGCCCAGTCGTAACCGATGCCGATAATGTGCCCTCGTTCGCCTCATATGTCCCAACATAAAAAAGCGCGGCATCTCCTCCTGTAAGAAGCCCATCTCTAAGGGTAACTACGCCAGCTCCTTGCCCAAGCGGTGTCTGGAATCGAACGCTATAAAGGCCGTTCTTCACGAAGAGTCTCCTCTGTCAGAAACTGACAAGGAGCCTACTCGATTCTCCATGGTTCGCAAACTACACAATCGCAACCGGCTGTCAAGAATAAAATCCTATTAGGGGAAAAAATTCAGGATCGCTAATACCGCGCCTTCTTCGGCCAACGCTTCGGCCACAGCCGGATGTAGTCGGGCGTATCCTCCTCGTCGATGTCCGCCTCGCTGACTTCGACCTTCCCGCGCACTGAGACCCCGACGCGATGCACGCTTTCGGGGTCGCCCGACATCAGCGGGTGCCAGGGGGGCAGGGGCTTGCCGGCGTCGCGCAGCACATAGGCGCAGGTCGGCGGCAGCCAGTCGATCTCCTGCAGCTTCTTCAAGGTCAAGCGCACGCAATCGGGCACATGGTCGCGACGGTTCTTATAGTCGCCGCATTGGCAGGATTCGTGGTCCAGCATCTTGCAGGAGACGCTCGTATGGTAGATTGCGCCGGTGTCCTCATCCTCGAGCTTTACCAGGCAGCAGCGCCCGCAACCGTCGCAGAGCTTCTCCCATTGTGCGCGCGTAAGTTCCGATAGCGGCTTTTCCCAAAATGGGGTCGCCGCGCCTTTTTCGCCTTTTTCCCCTGACATTCTTCCCTGTCCGGCTGTTCCGCCATCGGGCGGAAACCATAATCGGAATGGGGGGCCGCGCCGGCGTCGTCAAGATGGTTTAAAAGATGCTAACGTTGCGCGCCGCGATTTAATTGTTCCGCCGGGAGCCTGCGAGCCTTGTTCGAGCGTCTTTGGTCCTCGCCCTTTGTGAAGCGCATCAGGCGCATTCTGCTGTCGGCGGACGCGCTCATCGATTCGAGCGTCTTCGACAGCGGCCGCAGGTCGCGCGAGCTTTACGAGAATTTCTCGACCTTCATGGAGCGGTTCCATGTCTCGGGCTTCGCGCGCCTCGGGGTCGAGCTTGCCTGCGAAACGCTCACCTGGGGCGTCATCGGGCTGATCGGCATGGCGGCGCTCGCAAGCTCGGCCTTCCAAATGACCAGCGAGGGCGACTGGCTGAAGCAGACCGATCTCGCCGTCACCTTCCTGGACCGCTACGGCAATGAAGTCGGCCAGCGCGGCATCAAGCACGACGACGCCGTGCCGCTCGAGGAATATCCCGACTATCTCATCAAGGCCGTGCTCGCGACGGAGGATCGCCGCTTCTACGAGCATTTCGGCATAGACGTGATCGGCACGGCGCGCGCGCTGACGGTCAATGCGCGCTCCTCCGGCGTGGTGCAGGGCGGCTCCTCCATCACGCAGCAGCTCGCAAAGAATCTCTTTCTCTCCAACGAGCGCACATTCACCCGCAAGATCAACGAGGCCTTTCTCGCCTTGTGGCTGGAGCACCACCTCACCAAGCGCGAGATCCTCAAGCTTTACCTCGATCGCGTCTATATGGGCGGCGGCGCTTTCGGCATTCAGGCGGCGGCGGAGTTTTACTTCGGCAAGTCGGTCAAGGACGTCACGCTCGCGGAGGCGGCGATGCTCGCCGGCCTGTTCAAGGCCCCGACAAAATACGCCCCGCACAATAATCTTCCCGCGGCCCGCGCACGCGCCAATGACGTGCTCAACAATCTGGTCGACGCTGGCTTCATGACCGAGAGCCAGGTCATCGCGGCGCAAAAGAGCCCGGCCACGCCCGTTGATCGCCAGCGGCAGGATAGTCCCGACTGGTATCTCGACTTTGCCTATGGCGAGATTCGCAAGCTCGCTTCCGCCGGCAAGCTTGGCGAAAATCGCGTGCTCGCGGTTCGCACGGCGCTCGATTCGAATGTGCAAAAGCGCGCGGACGAGGTCATCGAGAAAAATCTACGCGAGCAAGGCCGCTCTTATCATGTCAAGCAGGCGGCGATGGTCGTGATGGAGCCGGACGGCGCCGTGCGCGCCATTATCGGCGGCCGCGACTACGGCGCGAGCCAGTTCAATCGCGCCACCGACGGCTCGCGTCAGCCGGGCTCTTCATTCAAGCCTTATGTCTATCTCACGGCGCTGATGACGGGTCGCTTCAAGCCCACGACCATCGTCACCGACCGGCCGACCTGCATCGGCAATTACTGCGTTCACAACTATAGCGGCGGCTACGCCGGCTCGCTGCCGCTCTATATGGCGCTGGCGAAATCGCTTAATACCGTCGCAATCCAGCTCTCGCAGGCGATCGGCAACGGAGACTCGCGCGTCGGCCGCGCCAAGATTATCGAGACTTGCCGCAAGCTCGGCATCACGACGCCGCTCGAGGACACGCCATCCCTGCCGGTCGGTCAGAGCGACGTCATCCTCATCGAACATTCCTCCGCCTACGCCGCCTTCGTGAACGGCGGCAAGCGCGTCATTCCTTTCGCCGCCGTCGAAATCCGCAATCGCCAAGGGGATCTGCTCTATCGCCGCGACCGTGACGCGCCGCCGCAAAAGCAGGTATTGCCTTACGAGAAAGTCGTGGACCTGGCCGGCATGATGAAGAAGGTGGTGGAAGAGGGCACTGGCAAACGGGCGCAGCTTGGCGAGGGCATCGACGTCATCGGCAAAACCGGCACGACCAATGGTTATAAGGACGCTTGGTTCTGTGGCTATTCCGGCACGATGGGCGGTTGCGTCTGGTATGGCAACGACGACAATGAGCCCATGAACAACATGACCGGCGGCACGCTGCCGGCCGGCACCTGGCACGACGTCATGGCCTATGCGCATCAGGGCGTGGCGCTCAAGCCCATCGTCGGGCTGACGCCGCAAGCCAAACCGGAGGCCGCCACAGTCAGCGCGAACGGCGCGAAGCCGCTGGAGCTCGGCGGCGCCCCGCAACGGCCGGCGACCCTCTCCAAGGGCGCTGCGCAGGCCCTGGAATCGATCGAGAAGAAGGCGCGGAGCGCGACGGCGGGCAAGCAGAGCTCGCTTTACGCGCCGGCGACGATCGCGCAGACGCGCGGGCACGACTTCCCCACGGTCGGCGCCGTCGAATAGCGAGGGCCAAGTGTTGCTGCACGTGGAACGGCAAGTAAGACGCCCAGCGAAACGCCGCGCGATCGACCGCCCTTATGCAAAATATTTCCAGGCGGCTACGGTCATGATGGTCGGGCTCGCGCTCGGGCTGCTGGCGACGATCGTTTCGCTCAATTCCGGCCATGGCTTCAACGCGCTGCGGGCCGGCCCGTGGACAGCCTGGCCCTCCGTGGGCGGCGGCAATGCCGATCCTTACGCCCGCGCCGTGGTCGCGCGTTCGGGAGAAGCGCCACTCGGACGCGACCAGGGCTTGGCCTTCATCGCCACGGCGGATTCGACCGGCGCGCCGCTCGACGGCGCATGCGAATATGCCGTGGCCGATCCGCTGCCGCCGGCGCGTTTCTGGACGCTTTCGCTTGCGACGCCGACCGGCGGGCTCATCGATAATCCGACGGGTCGCTACGGCTTTTCGTCCGTCGATATCTTGCGGCGTGAGGGCGGCGGCCTCGAGGTCGTGATCGCCCGCAACGCCCGCGCCGGCAATTGGTTGTCGCCAGGAGAGGCGCGTAAATTCGTGCTCATGCTGCGGCTCTATGATACCCCGCTGGACGTCGAAGCCCGGCCCGATCCCAACAACTTTCCTGCAATCGTGAAGCTGAAGTGCGCCTAGCTCTCCCCGACCGCTTTTTCGATTATTTGCCCTGGGCCGCAGCCACGCTGCTCGTCGCAGGCATCGTGCATATCGTTTCCGTGCTGCTGATGCCGACGCTCGCGCCGCGCGACGCCTATGCGCGCACGCTCGCGGCTGTCGGGGACGCGCCGACGGGGCTCGTCGCCCTGCCGCCCATGGCCCCGGACGCCGAGCCTTTGCCCTTCGAAGACCCGGCCTTCGCCGAGGGGGTCTGCGTCTATGACTTGTCCAAAGGAATGCTGCGGGTGACGGCGCCGGCGGATGGTGAGGATTATCTGGCGCTCTCTTTCCACGCCCGCGGCAGCCGCATCTATCACGCCATCACCGACCGCGCGGCGATCAAGGGCAAGATCGATATCGTGATCGGAGACGAGAGGCAGATGGACGCTTTACAAAGCGCCAGCGACGAAGCGCCGCAGCAGGAGGTGCGTCTCACCGCGCCGTCGAAGCGCGGCTTTGTGCTGGTGCGCTCTCTGGCGAAGCGCCCATCCGATATGGCGCGCGCGCGCGAGCGGCTTGCCTCGGTGATCTGCGAGCGCGTTGATCCGCCGAAGGATTAGCGGCGCGTCCAGTGGCGCGCGTTGCACGCGTGCGATTGGTTTGGTTGTCATTCCCGGCGCTCGCAAAGTGAGCGATCGAGAATCAATAGCAAAACCAGTGTGTTGTGGCTATGGATTCCCGGTCGGGATTTCAGCCCGCCGGGAATGACTTGGCCCGGCGAGAGCTATTCAAACGTTCAACGGCGTCAGTTGTCTTGCGGCAAATCCGGCAGCGGTAGAATCTCGATCCCCTCTTCGAGCAGCGCCTTGGCCTCCTCGAAGGTGGCGCGACCCCGGATCGGGCGGCGCTCCGCATCGCCCTCTTCGATGGCGCGGGCCTCGTCAGGGAAACGGTCGCCGACATCCTCCGTCCCCGCGACGGCTTGCTCCCGCAATTCCTTGATCATCTGGCGCAGGCGAGCGGGGGCGTCTTCACGCCGGCTTCGCGCTACATGCGGCGCCATCACGCCGCGCGTGACTTTCTCCGAAGCGCAGAAAGGGCAGGAGACGAGATGCCGTTCGGCCTGTTTCTCGAAGGTTTCGCTGTCGCGAAACCAACCGTCAAATCGGTGCCCTTCGTCGCAAACGAGCGTGTAACGGATCATTCTTTCGCTCCTGCGGCGAGGAGAGGATCAAGTCCGCCCTCGCTGTCGAGCGCATAGAGGTCGTCGCAGCCGCCGATATGTTTGTCGCCGATGAAAATCTGCGGGACGGAGGTGCGGCCGTTGGCGCGTTCGCTCATCGCCCGACGGCCGGCGGGATCTCCAGCGACGCTGATTTCCTCGAACGCCGCGCCCTTCTGAGTCAGCAGCCGCTTGGCCGCGATGCAATAGGGGCAGGTCGGGGTCGTGTAGATTTCGATACGCGCCATTTTGGGGGAAGGCCTGGACCTATGGTTTCGTTGGCCCCGCTTATAGCCCTGATGTCACGCGCTTGTCACCGCCCGCGCAAAGACGACCAAATCGACCTGCTCGGCGCCGGCTTTGATCAGCGCGCGGGCGGCGGCGTTGGCGGTGGCGCCGGTGGTGAGCACGTCGTCGACGAGCACGATTTTGGCGCCCTCGATCAGGACGGCGCGCTCGGGATCGACGCGGAAGGCGCCAGATAGGTTCACCGCGCGTTGGGCGCGGGAGAGGCCGACTTGCGGCGCGGTCGCCTTCACGCGCAACAGCGCTTGCGTCTCCACCGACGCGCCGCATTCGCGGGAAATAGCCCGCGCCAGCTCAGCCGATTGATTGAAGCGCCGCGCGGCGAGGCGCAGGCGGTGGAGCGGGATGGGAACGAGCAGATCGGCGTCGGCGAGAAGATCGGCGCCGGCGCGCGCCATCCAGCGGCCCATCGGAGAGGCGAGCTCCAGCCGATCGTAATATTTGAGGCGATGCGCGAGCGAGCGCGCCTTGTCGCTGTCGTAGCGCGCAACCGCGCGGGCGCGACGGAAGACGGGTGGGTTGGCGGCGGCCTCCGGCGAGATAAGCCCAGGCTGATCGAGATCGAGGGCGAAGGGCGTGCCGAGCCGCTCACAGAAAGGCCGCTCGATGAAGGCGATCTCGCGCCAACACGCCGCGCATAGCGCCCCGTGTTCCGCGACCGCCTTGCGGCAGACGAGGCAGGAGGGCGGATAGACGAGGTTGAGCAGCGCGGCGCCGGCGCGGCGGGCGGCTGTGGTTAGGTGGTCAAGCGGGAGGCGATCGAACGGCATCTTGGGAGTATGGCGCAAGACCCTCTCCCTGTCCCTCCCTCGCTATAGGGCGTCTGGAAGACGCCCGCCTTTCGACGGGCTATGCGCGGGAGAGGGGACGCTCGCGATCAGCGTTGTTGATGCAGGCGGCAATCTGCTCCCTCTCCCGCGTTAGCGGGGGAGGGTTGGGGAGGGGGCCTCAGCCCAATAACCCACCCTTCGCCGGCGCCAGAGGATTATTGGTCAGAGCCTCGGCGTCGGGCGTATCTACTGCCGGCCGATGAATCAGCGCCGCATAAAGCCCCTCGACGAATTTGCGGTCGAGATCCTTCACGATGAAGACGATGCGCGTGCGCCGGTCGTCGTCCGGCCAAGCCTCCAGCCGGTGCGGCGGGTGGAAGACATGCTGCACGCCATGGATGACGACGGGACGTTCCGGCTCATCAGATAACGCGACGATCCCCTTCACCCGCAACAGGCGCGGCCCGTGCGTATGGCGCAGCAGGTCGATGAAAATGTCGAAGGACGGGGGCGTGAAGGGCTCGTCGCCCGTCAGGCAAAACGCCTGGATGTGCGCGTCGTGCCGATTAATGTCGTGATGGCCGTGGTCGTGGTGATGATGCGCGTGGCCGTGATCGTGATGGTGGCCATGCTCATGCGCGTCCTCCACCGCCTCGGCGTTCAGCCAGTCGCGCACGCGCGGCGTCTTGGTCGCAGGGTCGTAGAGGCCGCAGTCGAGCAAAGCGGCCGGCGTCGCCTCGTCCGCGTCGAGGATGCGGGCGCCCGGGTTCAGCGCCGCCAACCGGGCCTTCAGGCTTGCCGCCTTTGCGGCGCCCTCGGGCAGGTCCGTCTTCGTCACGACCAGACGGTCCGCGACGGCGGCCTGCTTCACCGCCTCTTCATGCGCGTCGAGCGTCGCTTCGCCATTCGCCGCGTCGATCACGGTCACAACCCCGTCGAGCCGGAAGCGCAGCACGAGATAGGGGTGGTTCATGATCGTGTGGAGGATGGGGGCCGGATCGGCGAGGCCCGTCGTCTCCAGCACGACGCGCCGGAACGGCTTGATCCGCCCGTTATCGAGCCGCCGCAGCAAATGCTCGAGCGTGTTCACGAGATCGCCGCGGATCGTGCAGCAGATGCAGCCCGAACTCATCATGACCATGTCGCCCTCGACCCTCTCGATGAAGAGATGATCGAGGCCGATCTCGCCGAACTCGTTGATGAGGACGAGCGTGTCGGAAAGCTCCGGCGCGGCGAGCAGGCGGTTGAGCAAAGTCGTTTTGCCGGCGCCGAGAAAGCCGGTCAGCACGGTCAATGGAATCGGCGGCGGCGGCCGGCGGGCTGCGGCCTTTTGGCTGTCGCTCACGGCGTCGTCACTCACTGAACTTTGCCGTGCGGCTTGGCCCCCGCGTGGACTTTGCCTTGCGTCTTCGCCTTTTCGGCGGCGGGCTTCTCAGCAGTTTTCTCTGCGGGCTTGGCGGCGAGCTTCGTCGGCGCAGCCTTCTCCGCCTGCGCCTTGCCGTTCTTGGCCGCGTGTTTAGCCGATTTGCCCTTCGCGGGCTTGTCGTTGGAGGCGGCCTTGTCTTCCTTGATGATGTCCGCGACAGGCGCCGTTGCGACGGCGTGGGCGTGAGCGCCGTGTCTGGCGGCTTTGCTCTTGCCCTTGCGCATCGCGACGGCGTCGGGCGCGGCGCGGCTGATCGGCGAGGCTTCCCCGCCCGTGGGCTCGACATTGGCGTAGGCGGCGAGATCGGGCTGCTCGCCAATCGGTGCGCCGGGCGCGCGGGCGCGGGCCACCGGGCCGGCATAGCCCGGCGTGCGTCCGACAAAGACCGGCACAGGCTCAAAATGCGGACGCGGCAGGCGGGCGATGTCCTTCACGCTGATATGCTGCTGGCCGACGCCGACCGCGTCGAGCAGCGGAATGCCCGTCGGCGCGGAGCCGACCGGAATGCTCATATCCTCGACTTCGTTCATGAATTCGGCGGTGGCTGCGCCGCGGTGATGGCAGACGCTGTCGCGCATGTCGGGCGCCGCCGTGGGGCCGGCGCTGGGCAATGACGCGAGCGAGCCGATCGAGCCGCCCGTCTGGAAGGCGCGGTCGAGCAGCGCCGCCGCCTTGGCCGTGCGCGCCGAGGCGGAAGGCGCACCGAGCACGACCGCAATGAGCCGCTGGCCGCCATGGGTGGCCGAGGCGACGAGATTGAAGCCGGCGGGGCAGGTGAAGCCCGTCTTCATGCCGTCGGCGCCGGGGTAGCGGCCGAGCAGGCCGTTATGGGTGGGGTGCACGCTGGCGCCGAGCTTCATGGCGCCGATGTTCCAAAGGTTCGAATATTCGGGAAACTGCACGTAAAGGGCGCGGCCGAGAATGGCGAGGTCGCGCGCCGAGGTGACCTGGCGCGTGTCCGGCAGCCCGTTGGGATTGACCCACATCGATTGCGTCATGCCGAGCTTTTGCGAGGCGGCGTTCATGTCCTCGGCGAAGGCCTCGACCGAGCCTGATACGCCTTCCGCAATGGTGACGGCGATGTCATTCGCCGATTTCACCATCAGCATGATGAGCGCATTCTGCAGCGTCACCTCGGAGCCGGGCCTAAAGCCCATCTTGGACGGCGCCATGCGCGTTGCGCGCGGCGACACCATCAAGGGCGTGTCCATGGTCATGCGTCCGGCGCGCACGGCGTCTAACGCGACATAGGCGGTCATCAGCTTGGTCAGTGAGGCCGGGTACCAGGAGGCTGTCGCCTGGTCCTGAGCGAGAACCGAGCCGGACGCCACGTCGATGACGAGCGAGGGAGTGGCTTGCGCAGCCGGGGCTGCGAGAGCGACGGCAAGGCATGATGCAAATGCCCCGAGACGGGAAATTCCCTTTATCTTGGCCATTGGCAAACGTCTCCCGTTGTCGCCGCTCGTAGGAGCGCTGCAAAAAACATACAGACCTTTCGAGACGGTTCAAATATGGGCAAATTGTGACAGGCGCCAGTCAAAGCTTTGCAAGCGCGAGTTGCACGCCCGCTTATCCACGGACTCGGAGCGACTCATTTTCTCTCGATTTCGCGGGCGTTTGCGTCGCCGGTATGGTATGGCACGGCCAGCGCGAGGCAGAGGCGCCTGGGGGAGCCGCCGCCCGAGTCGTCGGGCATGCCGCGATTGAACCCAAGGGACGGCGCCATCGGCGCCGACACGCTCCGAAGTGATCGACAAACTCGAATTTCTCATCGCGGTGGCCAGCGAGAAAAGCTTCTCTCGCGCGGCGGAGATTTGCGGCGTCACCCAGCCCACGCTCTCCGCCGGCGTCAAGCAGCTCGAGGACTCGCTCGGCGTGCTGCTGGTCAACCGCTCGTCCCGCTTCCATGGGCTGACGGCCGAGGGCGAGCGGGTGCTGGAATGGGCCAAGCGCATCGTGGGCGACGCCCGCGCCATGCGCCAGGAGGTCCGCACGCTGCGCGAAGGTCTGAGCGGGCAGCTCAAGATCGCCGTCATTCCCACGGCGGAGGGAATCGTCTCGGCGCTGACCACGCCCTATCGCGCCAAGCATCCGCATGTGCGCTTCAAGGTGATCTCGGCGTCGTCCACCGAGGTGCTCGCTATGCTCGACAATCTCGAGATCGACGCGGGCATCACCTATCTCGACAATGAACCGCTTGGCCGTGTCAGAACCGTGCCGCTTTGTTCGGAACGTTACCGGCTGCTGACAGCCGAGGGAAATCCGCTAAGCGACCGCGATCGCGTCACCTGGGCCGAGGTCGGCCGCATCGATTTGTGCCTGTTGACCCCCGACATGCAGAACCGCCGCATTGTCGAGCGGTTGCTCGGCGCGGGCGGCGCCGAGCTCGCGCCGATTCTCGAGTCGAACTCGGTTATTCTGCTCTACGACCATGTGAAGTCGGGCCGCTGGGCGACGATCATGCCTGAAAAGCTAGCGAAAACAATGGGAACGCAGCCGCCGTTGCGGTCCATCCCGATTGTCGAGCCTGAGGCGGGCCATGAGATCGGGCTCGTTGCGCCGCTGCGCGATCCGGTCATTCCGCTTGTTGGCGCGCTCGTTGCTGAGGCAAAAGCGCTCGCCGAAAGCGGCAGTCTGGCCGATTGATAGGCAAGCCCTATGGCGCGACGGCCGGGACGGTATTGATCGGCGCCGGGAATTCCGGCAGTGTCACCGGAATAATATAAATGAAGGGCGCCTTGTCTCGAAGGTCGACGCCCCAAAGCGAGGGAAGAAATGGCTGGCGCTGCTCAGTATAGCGACGAGCGGGCGCGGGAGATCATTGCGGCCCATATGGGCCTCGAAGGACCTGCACTGCCCATATTGCATGCGCTTCAGGCAGAATTCGGCTATGTGCCGGATTCTGCGGTGAAGGAAATGGCGACGGCGCTGAACATCAGCCGCGCCGAAATGCATGGCGTCGTTACCTTCTATCACGACTTCCACAGCGCCCCGCACGGCCGTCACACGCTGAAAATCTGCCGCGCCGAATCATGCCAGTCGATGGGCGCCGAGAAGCAGGCCAACGACTTTCTCGCCCGCCAAAAGCTCGAATGGCATCAGACGACCCCCGACGGCTCCCTCACGGTCGAGCCGGTTTATTGTCTGGGCCTGTGCGCCCATAGCCCGGCCGCCCTGTACGACGGCGAGCCGATTGGACAGGTCGATGCCGCGACGCTCGACGAGATCGTAGCGGAGGCGAAAGGCGAATGACCAAGATCTACATTCCGCTGGATATGGCCGCCGTGGCGATGGGGGCCGATCGCCTCGCCGCCGCCGTCGCCAAAGAGGCCGCCGCACGCGGCCAGCAAGTCGAGATCGTGAGAAACGGCTCGCGTGGCATGCTCTGGCTCGAGCCCCTGATCGAGGTGGAGACGCCCGCGGGCCGTGTCGGTTATGGCCCCGCCAAGGTGAAGGACGTCGCCTCGCTGTTCGACGCGGGCTTCCTGACCGGCGGCGCGCATGCGCTGAGCATCGGGGTGGTCGAAGAGCACCCCTGGATGAAGCGCCAGAATCGCGTCACCTTCGTGCGCTGCGGCGTGATCGATCCGCTGTCGGTCGCCGACTATGAAGCGCATGACGGTTTCAAGGGTCTGAAGCGCGCTTTCGAGATCGGCTCGGCCGCGATTATCGAGGAAGTCGCCAAGTCCGGCCTGCGCGGCCGCGGCGGCGCGGGCTTCCCGACCGGCATCAAATGGAAAACGGTCGCTGATTGCGCGCCCGGCCAGAAATATGTGGTCGTCAACGCCGACGAAGGCGACTCCGGCACTTTCGCCGACCGCATGATCATGGAAGGCGATCCGCTCTCCCTCATCGAGGGCATGGCCATCTGCGGATATGCGATCGGCGCCTCCAAAGGCTACGTCTATCTGCGCTCGGAATATCCGGTCGTCGCGAAGGTCTTCCAGGCGGCGATCGAGAAGGCGCGCGACGCCGGCTGGCTCGGCCAGAACATCAAGGGCTCAGGCTTCGACTTCGACGTCGAGCTGCGCATCGGGGCCGGCGCCTATGTCTGCGGCGAGGAGACCTCGCTGCTGGAAAGCCTCGAGGGCAAGCGCGGCATCGTGCGGGCCAAGCCGCCGCTGCCGGCCCATGTCGGTCTCTTCGGCAAGCCCACGGTCGTCAACAACGTCCTCTCCATGGCCACCGTGCCGATGATTCTGGAGAAGGGCGCGAAGCATTACGCCGATCTCGGCGTCGGCCGCTCGCGCGGCACCATGCCGTTGCAGATCGCCGGCAATGTGAAATTTGGCGGCCTGTTCGAAACCGACTTCGGCATTCCGCTCGGCACGATCGTCAATGACATCGCCGGCGGCACGCGCACCGGCCGTCCGGTGAAAGCCGTTCAGGTCGGCGGTCCGCTCGGCGCCTATGTGCCTGTGTCGCTTTTCGACCTACCTTTCGACTACGAAGCTTTTGCGGCGAAAGACAGCCTGATCGGCCATGGCGGGCTCGTCGTGTTCGACGACACCATCGACATGCTGTGGATGGCGCGTTTCGGCATGGAGTTCTGCTCGATCGAAAGCTGCGGAAAATGCACGCCTTGCCGTATCGGATCGACTCGCGGCGTCGAGACGATCGATAAAATTCGCAATGGTCAGGATGTCGAGAAGAATATCGAGCTTCTCAAGGACCTCTGCCACACCATGAAGTTTGGCTCATTGTGTGCATTGGGCGGCTTCGCGCCGTATCCCGTCGAGAGCGCTCTACGCCATTTCCCAGAGGACTTCCGCAAGTCGGCCCTTGAAGCCGCTGAGTGAGGTAGCCGCCATGACGCTTATCAAAGAGACAGATTACGGGACGCCAGAGTCCAAATCCGCCAACATGGTCACGCTGACCATCGACGGCAAGAGCGTCACTGTTCCCGAGGGAACCTCGATCATGCGTGCTGCGATGGAGGCCGGGACCGAGATCCCGAAGCTCTGCGCCACGGACAGCATCAAGGCCTTCGGCTCCTGCCGCCTCTGCGTGATCGAGGTCGAGGGCCGCAACGGCACGCCTGCCTCCTGCACCACGCCGGTCGCGCCGGGCATCTCCGTCAAGACCCAGACGCCGCGCCTGTCGGCGATCCGCCGCGGCGTGATGGAGCTCTATATCTCCGACCATCCGCTCGACTGCCTGACCTGCGCCGCCAATGGCGATTGCGAGCTGCAGGACATGGCCGGCGCCGTCGGCTTGCGTGACGTGCGCTATGGCTATGACGGCTCCAACCATGTCTTCGCGCGCAACGATGGCGAAGCCAATTTCAACTGGAAGCCGAAGGACGAGTCGAACCCGTACTTCACCTATGATCCGGCGAAGTGCATCGTCTGTAACCGCTGCGTGCGCGCCTGCGAGGAAGTGCAGGGCACTTTCGCGCTGACGATCTCCGGCCGCGGCTTCGACTCGCGCGTCTCGCCCGGCATGGACGAAGCCTTCATGGAGTCGGAATGCGTCTCCTGCGGCGCTTGCGTCCAGGCCTGCCCGACGGCGACCCTCACCGAAAAGTCGGTCATCGCGATCGGCCAGCCGGAGCATTCCGCCGTCACCACCTGCGCCTATTGCGGCGTGGGCTGCACCTTCAAGGCCGAGATGCGCGGCGAAGAACTCGTGCGCATGGTGCCCTGGAAGGACGGTAAGGCCAATCACGGCCATAGCTGCATCAAGGGCCGCTTCGCTTACGGCTACGCCCATCACGGCGACCGCATTCTCAATCCGATGATCCGCGAGTCGATCGACCAGCCGTGGCAGGTCGTCTCCTGGGACGAGGCTCTGACCTTCGCCGCCGACCGTCTGAAGGCGGTGCAGGCGAAATATGGCAAGGGCTCGGTCGGCGCCATCACCTCCTCGCGCTGCTCGAACGAAGAGACCTATCTCGTTCAGAAGCTCGTGCGCGCCGGCTTCGGCAACAACAACGTCGACACCTGCGCCCGCGTCTGCCATTCGCCGACCGGCTACGGCCTCAACCAGGCCTTCGGCACCTCGGCCGGCACGCAGGATTTCGACTCGGTCGATGAAGCCGACGTCGTTCTCGTTATCGGCGCCAATCCGACCGACGCCCATCCGGTCTTCGGCTCGCGCATGAAGAAGCGCCTGCGTGAGGGCGCCAAGCTGATCGTCATCGATCCGCGCCGCACCGACCTCGTGCGTTCGCCCCACATCAAGGCGGACTTCCACCTGCCGCTCAAGCCCGGCACCAATGTCGCGATGGTCACGGCGCTCGCCCATGTCATCGTGAAGGAAGGGCTCGTCAACGAAGCGTTCGTCCGCGCGCGCTGCGATTGGGACGAGTTCCAGGCCTGGGCCGACTTCGTATCGCTCGACCGCAACAGCCCCGAGGCGTTGGAGTCGGTAATCGGCGTCAACGCCGAGGATATCCGCGGCGCCGCGCGTCTCTATGCGACCGGCGGCAATGCGGCGATCTACTACGGCCTCGGCGTGACGGAGCACTCGCAGGGCTCGACCACCGTCATGGGCATCGCCAATCTCGCCATGGCGACCGGCAATCTCGGCCGTCGCGGCGTCGGCGTGAACCCGCTGCGTGGCCAGAACAATGTGCAGGGCTCCTGCGACATGGGCTCGTTCCCCCACGAGCTGCCGGGCTATCAGCACATTTCGGGCGAAGCGGCGCGCGCCGCTTTCGAGGCGGACTGGGGCGTCAAGCTCGACCCCGAGCCCGGCCTGCGCATCCCCAACATGTTCGACGCGGCGGTCGAGGGCCGGTTCAAGGGCCTCTATCTGCAGGGCGAGGATATTCTGCAGTCCGATCCCGATACGCGCCATGTGTCGGCGGCTCTCGCCAATATGGAAATCGTGATCGTGCAGGACCTGTTCCTGGTCGAATCCGCCCATTACGCGCATGTGTTCCTGCCGGGCTGCTCCTTCCTCGAGAAGGACGGCACCTTCACCAACGCCGAGCGCCGCATTCAGCGCATCCGCAAGGTGATGAGCCCGAAGAACGGCTATGGCGATTGGGAGATCACCCAGAACCTCGCCAATAAGCTCGGCCTGGGGTGGAACTATACCCACCCGTCCGAGATCATGGACGAGATCGCGCGGCTGACGCCCTCCTTCCGCAATGTCTCCTATGAGATGCTGGAAGAGGTCGGCTCTGTGCAGTGGCCGTGCAACGACGCGTCGCCGGAAGGCATGCCAATCATGCACATTGAGGGCTTCGCGCGCGGCAAGGGCAAATTCGTCATCACCGAATATGTGCCGACCGACGAGAAGGTTGGGCCGCGCTTCCCGCTGCTGCTGACGACGGGCCGCATCCTGTCGCAGTACAACGTCGGCGCGCAGACCCGCCGCACCGAAAACAGCCAATGGCATCCTGAGGACGTTCTCGAAATCCATCCGCATGATGCGGAGGATCGCGGCGTTGTCGAAGGCGATTGGGTGAAAGTTGCGAGCCGCGCCGGCGAGACGACGCTGCGCGTCAAGATCACCGATCGCGTGGCGCCGGGCGTGGTCTATACGACCTTCCATCATCCGCTCTGCAACACCAATGTCGTGACCACCGATAATTCGGACTGGGCCACGAACTGCCCTGAATACAAAGTGACGGCCGTGCAGATCTCCAAGAGCAACGGCCCCACCGAGTTCCAGGAGAAGTATCGCGAGCTGTCCGAGTCCGCTCGGCGGATTGCGAGCACGATCGACGCGGCGGAATGACCGAGACGCCGTCGGCCACTCTTCGGGTAGAATGCCTGGCGCGCCGTCACGATGTGACGGCGCGTTCTTCACGCGTGATCCCTGAAGAAACGCCGATCGCTTTTACCTATGGCGGCTCAACCCACGCGGTGATGATGGCGACTCCCGCCGATCTCGAAGATTTTGCGGTCGGCTTCGCCATCACCGAGGGGCTCATAGACGCGCCCGATGACGCCGGCGACGTCGAAATCCTCGCTTCGGACGCTGGCATCGAGCTACGCACATGGCTCGGCGGCGGCCGGCAGGACGCCTATGCGGCGCGCAAGCGCTCCATGGCGGGGCCAACGGGCTGCGGGCTGTGCGGCATCGAGAGCCTGGAGGCGGCGACGCGCGCGCTGCCGGCGCTCGACAATGCGCTCACGGTCCAAGCCGAAGGATTGATCGCGGCGATGGACCGGCTGCCCGGCGCGCAGACGATCAACCAGGAAACGCGCGCGGTTCACGCCGCGGCTTTCTGGAACCCCGCGTCGAACGCGCTGGTCGTGCGCGAGGATGTTGGACGCCACAATGCGCTCGACAAGCTCGCCGGCGCGCTAGCGCGCCAGGGCCTCGCCGCGTCGCAGGGCGTGGTTTTGATGACGAGCCGCGTCTCCGTCGAGCTCGTGCAAAAGGCCGCCCGCATCGGCGCGCCGATCATCGCGGCGGTGTCGGTGCCGACGGCCTTGGCTGTTCGCAGCGCCGAAAAATGCGGTATGACGCTCGTGGCCGTGATGCGGGGCCGCGACTTCGAAATCTTCACCCATCCAGGACGCATCGTCGAACAGGTTTCCGCACATGTCGCATGATTCAGTTGAGAAGCTCGTGAAAATGGCCAATCAGATCGGCTCCTTCTTCGGCGCGCAGAAGATCGGCGCCGCCGCCGGCATGGCCGAGCATTTGCGCAAGTTCTGGGCCCCCCATATGCGCGAAACGATCTTCGAACATGTGAATCATGGCGGCGCAGGCCTCGAGCCGATCGCGATCGAAGCGGTCAAGCTTCTCCAGGCCGAAAAGAAGTAAAACGAGCTGTCGCGACGAAGGAGCAGCGGCGCCGGCGATGTCGGGCCGCTCTTTTCGTATTTGCGCCACCCAAGGCGGAAAGCGATGGACTGGCCCCGCGCCGTCCCTTAGCTCTTCGCCCGACAAACAAAAGAATCGAACGAGCCCAGCATGAACGACGCAATCTGCCCCTGCCGCGTAACCGACGCCGACAAGCGCGCCTATGCGGATTGCTGCAAGCCCTATCTCGAAGACGGCAAGTCGCCGCCGACGGCCGAAGCGCTGATGCGCTCGCGCTACACGGCGTTCACCCGCGCTGACATCGATTATCTCGAGCAGACGCTCGCGCCCGGCACGCGCGACGATTTCGACCGCAAGGCGATCACCCATTGGTCCAAGCAATCGCAATGGCTCGGCCTTGAAGTGCTCTCGACCGAAGCGGACGGGGAGAATGACGACAGCGGCTATGTCGAATTCGTCGCGAGCTTCACGATCGAGGGACAGCGCTACGACCATCGCGAGCGCTCGCTCTTCAAGAAGGTCGACGGCCGCTGGTATTTCCAGGAAGAGGCCAATCGCAAGAACGAGCCGATCGTGAAGGGCAAGCAGCCCGGCCGCAATGATCCGTGCCCCTGCGGCTCAGGCAAGAAATACAAGAAGTGCTGCGGCGCCGCGGCGTAACTCGCCTAACGGCGGCTGCTACACTCGCTTTGGCGAGCGATCGGGCAACAAGAGTAAGCGCGGCTGATCACGCGACATGGCGGGGGAGGAGCGCCTTCTCCCGCGCCAGCAGCGCGCGCTTGCGGTCGGCTCCCCAGTGGTAGCCGGACAGGGCGCCGTCGCTGCGCAGCACGCGGTGGCAGGGAACGGCGACCGCCACAGGATTCGCGGCAATGGCGCTGCCGACCGCGCGCGTGGCTTTCGGCGACCCGATGCGCCGTGCGATTTCCGCGTAACTCGTCGTCTGGCCCGGCGGGATCGCGCGCAACGCCGTCCAGACGCGCTTCTGGAAGTCCGTGCCGCGTGCGTCGATGGGAAAGCCAACGTGAATGTCGGGCGTTTCGATCATCGCTATCGCTGCGCCGACGAGCGCGCCGCCGTCCGCATCCTCGATGAGCAAGGCCTTTTTGAAACGCCTGCGCAGGTCTTCGCGCAGAGCCTCGGCGTCATCTCCGAGCAATATGGCGCAGACGCCTTTCTCGCTCACCGCGATCAACGCCAGGCCAAGGCTGCATCTCCTCAGCGCATAATGGATCGTCTCTTCGCCACGCATCGGAACTTCAGGCGGCGTCACATGCGGGCTATGTGTTTTCATCGAAGGCCCTAAGCTCCTCATCAGAGAACAGCCTCGAACGGGTCAGAAATCGCAGGCCTGTTCCGTTGTCGAGGGAGAACATGCCGCCCTGGCCCGGCACAATATCGATGACGAGCTGGGTGTGTTTCCAATAATCGAATTGCCCGAGGCCCATATAAAAAGGCGCGCCGCCGATCTCCCCGAGCTTAACATCATTATCGCCAACCAGGAACTCGCCCTGCGGATAGCACATGGGCGCCGAGCCGTCGCAGCAGCCGCCGGATTGATGGAACAGGATGGGGCCGTGCGCGCGGCACAGGCGTTCGATGAGGTCGAGCGCGGTTTCAGTTGCGACGACTCTTTGGGGCTGGTTCATTCTGTTCAAGACCCCCTCCCCAGCCCTCCCCCGCTTTCGCGGGAGAGGGAGTAAATCGTGGCCTTCATAAGCAACGCCGATCGCGAGCGTCCCCTCTCCCGCGAAGCGGGGGAGGGAGCCTCAGAAGAACCCGAGCTTCTTCGGGCTGTAGCTCACCAGCATGTTTTTCGTCTGCTGATAGTGATCGAGCATCATCTTGTGGTTCTCGCGCCCGATGCCCGATTGCTTGTAGCCGCCAAAGGCCGCGTGCGCCGGATAGGCGTGATAGCAATTGGTCCAGACACGGCCGGCCTGGATCGCGCGGCCGAAGCGGTAGCAGCGGTTGATGTCGCGGCTCCATACGCCGGCGCCAAGGCCATAGAGCGTGTCATTGGCGATATGCAGCGCTTCGTCATCGTCTTTGAAGGTCGTCACCGACACCACGGGACCGAAGATTTCCTCCTGGAAGACGCGCATGCGGTTATGGCCGTGCAGCACGGTCGGCTTCACATAGTAACCGCCGGCAAGATCGCCCTCGAGCTTGTTGCGCTCGCCGCCTGCGAGCACCTTGGCGCCCTCCTGTTTGCCGATGTCGATATAGCTCAGGATTTTCTCGAGCTGCTCGGAAGAGGCCTGCGCGCCGATCATCGTCTCGGGGTCGAGCGGATTGCCTTGCTTGATGGCGCCTACGCGCGCGAGCGCGCGCTCCATGAAGCGGTCATAGATCTTCTCGTGCACCAGCGCGCGGCTCGGGCAGGTGCAGACCTCGCCCTGGTTGAGCGCGAACATCACGAAGCCTTCGATGGCCTTGTCGAAGAAGTCGTCGTCCTCGCGCGCGACATCCTCGAAGAAGACGTTGGGCGACTTGCCGCCGAGCTCCAAGGTCACCGGGATCAGCGACTGACTGGCGTATTGCATGATCAGCCGGCCTGTCGTCGTCTCGCCGGTGAAAGCGATCTTGGCGATGCGGTTGGAGGAGGCGAGCGGCTTGCCGGCCTCCAGGCCAAAGCCGTTGACGATGTTCAGCACGCCCTTTGGCAGCAGGTCGCCGACGACCTCCGCCCAGACGAGAATGCTCGCGGGCGTCTGCTCGGCCGGCTTGATGATGACGCAATTGCCGGCGGCGAGCGCAGGCGCGAGCTTCCACGCCGCCATGAGCAAGGGGAAGTTCCAGGGGATGATCTGGCCGACGACGCCGAGCGGCTCGTGGAAGTGATAGGCCACGGTGTCGTGGTCGATTTCGGAAATGCCGCCTTCCTGCGCGCGCACGGCGCCTGCGAAATAGCGGAAGTGGTCGATCGCGAGCGGAATGTCGGCCGCCATGGTCTCGCGGATCGGCTTGCCATTGTCCCAGGTCTCGGCGGTCGCGAGGAGCGCGAGGTTCTCCTCCATGCGGTCCGCTACCTTGTTGAGAATGCGCGCGCGCTCAGCCGGGCTTGTCCGGCCCCATGCGTCCTTTGCGGCATGGGCGGCGTCCAGCGCGGCGTCGATGTCGTCCTTGTCCGAGCGGGCGATCTCACAGACCTTCTGGCCTGTGATTGGGGAAATATTATCGAAGATGCGGCCGGACTTGGCGTCCGCCCATTCGCCGTTGATGAAATTGCCGTAGCGCGCCTTGAAGGGCGGCTTCGCGGCGGCGAAAGCCTCGTGCTTGGTCATTGACGGCCTTCCCTTGGGTTTCCAGCGTCGTGCGCCTTGGCGGCGCGTCTTTACCGTTGGAAGATAGTAAGGCACAGCTGCGCAACAAGAGAAAGGCGGCCAGGAAGCTTGATCCTGTGTAATTGCGACGCGGCTTTTTAAGGCGTTCTACAGTCGCAGGCGAAAGCGTCGGCCTGCCGGGAAGATCTCCGCCGTCATTGCGAGGAGCGTAGCGACGAAGCAATCCAGAGCCGCCACTGCTGCCTCAGGATTGCTTCGCTTCGCTCGCAATGACGGGTAAGCTCCGGCCAATAAAAGACTAATCCAAACACGCCTTCGCCATGGCTTGAAACGCCCGCGCCCGATGCGAGAGCGCGCGCGAGCCGTCGCCGGGCAGGGCGTGCTTCTCGGCCGACATCATCTCGCCGAAGGTCTTGTCGAGCTCGTCGGGCTTGAAGATCGGATCATAGCCGAAGCCCTTGTCGCCTTTGGGCGGGAAGACAAGCACGCCATCTACGCGGCCCTCGAATTCCTCTATATGCCCGTCGGGCCAGACCACCGCGAGCGCGCAGGTGAAGTTGGCGCGATAGGGGGGCGTCGCGCCGCGCTCGTCGAGCTTTTGGCGCACGAGCTGGCAAGCCGCCTTGAAGTCCCGGTCTTCGCCAGCCCAGCGGGCTGAATAGATTCCCGGCGCGCCGTCGAGGGCGTCGACGCAAAGGCCGGAATCATCGGCAAAGGCGGGGAGGCCGGAGGCCATCGCGGCGGAGCGCGCCTTCAACGCCGCATTGCCGCGGAAGGTCGTCTCCGTCTCTTCCGGCTCAGGAAGGCCGAGATCGCCCGCTGAAACGGCGTCGACGCCATGCGGGGCCAGCAGCTGCTGAAGCTCCCAGAGCTTGCCGGGATTGTGCGTTGCGATGACGAGCTTGCCGTGGATTTTTCGGTGGGTCATGTGCGTCAGCATTTCTTTTGCGGAAGAGCCCCCTCCCTGTCCCTCCCGCGCCATAGGGCGTCTGGAAGACGCCCGTCTCTCGACGGGCTGTGGCGGGAGAGGGGACGCTCAAGATCAGCGTTCTGGATGAAGGCGACGTTCTGCCCCCTCTCCCGCGAAGCGGGGAGGGTTTGGGAGGGGGTTACGCCAGCGCCGCCTTTTGCAGCGCAACAAGCTCCGCGACGCCTTTTTGCGCGAGCGCCAGCATGGCGGAAAGCTCGTCTTGCGAAAACACCGCAACTTCCGCCGTCGCTTGAATTTCGACGAGGCCGCCCGAGCCGGTAACGACGAAATTGGCGTCGGTCTGCGCGGTGGAATCTTCCGCGTAATCCAGATCGAGCACTGGCGCGCCATTGAAGATGCCGCAGGAGACCGCCGCCACATGGTCGCGCAGCGGATTCTCCTTGATGATGGAGCGCGAGCGCATCCATTCGAAACAATCGCGCAGCGCGATCCAGGCGCCGGTGATCGACGCGGTGCGCGTGCCGCCATCGGCCTGGATCACGTCGCAGTCGAGCATGATCTGACGTTCGCCCATCGCGGGAAGATTGGTCACGGCGCGCAGCGAGCGACCGATGAGGCGCTGGATTTCCTGCGTGCGGCCCGAGAGCTTGCCCGCCGAGGATTCACGGCGCGTGCGCGTATGCGTGGCGCGCGGCAGCATTGAATATTCCGCCGTAACCCAGCCGCGGCCCTGTCCGCGCAGCCATTGCGGCGGCTTGTCTTCGAGCGACGCATTGCACAAGACCTGCGTATTGCCGAATTTCACGAGGCATGAGCCTTCGGCGTAGCGGGTGACGCCGCGCTCGAAACTCACCAGGCGCA
The DNA here is from genome assembly GCF_026427715.1 of Methylocystis sp. MJC1. Classification (NCBI taxonomy): domain Bacteria; kingdom Pseudomonadati; phylum Pseudomonadota; class Alphaproteobacteria; order Hyphomicrobiales; family Methylocystaceae; genus Methylocystis; species Methylocystis sp. MJC1. Next base: position 751,104 of record NZ_CP107558.1, read on the forward strand.
TCTCGTCTGGCGCGCGCTTGCTGGGACGCATGAAGGCTCCTTTTCGTTCTCAAGATTAGAGCGCTTCTAACGCGCTTTGGCTTGCGTTGGAAGCGCCTGCGGCGTTCATCTCACTTGCGCTAATAGAGACATGGTGGGACCATCCCGCAACGGGGCCGGTTCAAAAGGCTCCGATGCAAAAGGGAGGATAGAATGGGCGACACCTTCTCCCACGAAGCGAGAGCGCGGGGCTCCCGGCTGATCGCGCTGGCCGGTCCCTTCCAAAGCGGCAAGACCACGCTGCTCGAAGCAATTCTCGCTTCCACCAAGACAATCGCAAAGCAAGGCTCGGTTGCAGACGGTTCGAGCGTGGGCGACGCCAGTCCCGAGGCGCGGGCGCATAAGATGAGCGTCGAGGCGAATTTCGCCACCATCGACTATATGGGCGATCGCTACAATTTCATCGATCTTCCCGGTTCCATCGAATTCGCGCATGAGGCGCGCAACATTCTTGCCGCCGTCGACGCGGCTGTCGTTGTCTGCGAAGCGGATGAGCGCAAGATCGCGGCGTTGCAATTGACGCTGCGTCAGCTCGAGGAGTTGGGGGTTCCGCATCTCCTGTTTCTCAACAAGATCGACGCGGCGACGATCGACATGCGTGAGGCGTTGACCATCCTGCAGCCCGCGTCGCGCGCGCCTTTGCTGTTGCGCCAAATCCCGATCTGGAGCAACGGCGTCGCCGTCGGCTTCATCGATCTCGCTCTCGAGCGCGCTTACGTCTATCGCGAACATGCGCCGTCCGAAGTGATCGAAATACCGCAGGGCGAGGCGGTGCTGGAGAAAGAGGCGCGCTATTCCATGCTGGAGCGACTCGCCGATTACGATGACGCCCTCATGGAGGAGTTGATCACCGACATTGAACCGCCGCGCGATCAGGTCTTCGACGATCTGACGAAAGAATTGCGCGCCGGGCTGGTGGCCCCGGTCTTCATTGGCTCGGCCGAGCGCGGCGCGGGCGTCACACGGCTGCTGAAGGCATTGCGGCACGAGGCGCCGGGCGTCCCGGAGACGCGGGCGCGGCTCGGCGTCGCGGAGAATGGCCCGCCGATGGCGCGCGTCCTTCGCACCACGCATACGTCGCATGGCGGCAAGCTGTCGATCGCGCGCGTGTTGCGCGGCGCATTGGCGGACGGGCAGACGGTTCTCAGCGCGCAGGGCGAGGATCGCATCTCCGGCATGTCGCGTTTCACGGGCGCCGCTCTCACCAAGACGAGCGACGTCAAAGAGGGCGACGTCGTCGCGCTCGGCCGGCTCGAACATGCGCAGACCGGCGACACTGTGGTCGCCGATGGGAAGGCGGACCTCGCCAAGCTCGACACGCGCGCGCGCGTCCCCGATCCCGTGCATGCGCTGGCGCTCGTCGTGAAGGACCGCAAGGACGAAATGCGCCTGACGGCCGCGATGGCCAAACTCGTCGAGGAAGATCCCTCCCTCGTCTTCGTGCATGATCAGGAGATGTCGCAGATCAAGCTCTATGGCCAGGGCGAGATGCATCTGCGCGTCGCCTTGGAGCGGCTGCAATCGCGTTTTGGCGTTACAGTCGACGTGTCGAAGCCGAGCGTGGCCTATCGCGAGACGATCCGTCACAAGGTGACGGTGCGGGGGCGGCACAAGAAGCAATCCGGCGGCCACGGCCAGTTCGGGGACGTCGTGCTGGAAGTCGCGCCGCGCGAGCGCGGGGAGGGCTTCGCCTTCGCCGAGCGCGTGCATGGCGGCGCGGTGCCCAGGCAATATTTCTCTTCCGTCGAAGCGGGGTGCCAGGACGCGCTGATCCATGGGCCGCTCGGCTTTCCCGTGGTCGATGTCGAAGCCGTGCTGACCGATGGGTCGTACCATACGGTCGATTCATCCGACATGGCGTTCCGCACGGCGGCGCGCATCGGCATGAGCGAGGCCTTGGGAAAGGCCGAGCCGATCCTGCTCGAGCCCGTCCTCGCCGTCGATATCTTCGTGCCGAGCGAGGCCATGTCGCGCGCGACCGGACTCGTGTCGGCGCGGCGCGGGCAGATCATCGGCTTCGGCCCGCGCGAGGGTTGGACCGGATGGGACAAGCTCGAGGCGCTGATCCCCGAGGCGGAGATGGACAATCTCATCGTCGAGCTGCGCTCGGCGACGGCGGGCGCCGGCTATTTCCAGTCGCGCTTCGATCATCTGGCGGAAGTCGTCGGCAGGCAGGCGCGCGATATTGTCGCCGCGCATTCCAGTCAGCCGGCGCGGATGGCGGTGGGGTAGCGATCAGCCGGGAAAGCACTTGCCGAAGGCCATGAGCAATCTTGGGTCGCCGCGCAGTTTGATGCGGCGACTCAGCAGCGCCCATGGCAGGCTCGTTTCCTTGCGCAGGAAGCGTATCCAGGTCTCGCTGTCAGCAGTGACGGCGAGGTCCGGCTGCCCGACGAGGCCGTTTTCTACCGACAATCTCTTATCCGCAATGACGACAGTCGCCTGACGGCGCCGCGCGCCCGTGAAAGAGAAATGATAGACGGCGCCGAGCCCCTCAGATTTGTTGCGCTGAAACGCGTTACGAAGGCTGGCTAAAAAATTATCGACATTCGTCAGTCGTATCGACGCTCCGACATGTTTGATCCGCTTATGCGGAAAGCGCCGCGCGACATAATCCTCAGCGTCCGATCCTCGCCGCACATAAATGGTCTCGACCTTTTCCTTCAGCGGATCGAGGACGGCGCTCAGGAAATTCTTCTTGTCGTCCCGATAGGCGCCGATGACGTCTTCGCCCGCGGGGCAGACGGCCAGGCAATAAGCCGCTTTGTAGTTTGGCCCATAGGCAAGGCTTTGCCACATCGAGACTGTCTCGGCGTCGTCGAATTTCTCTCGATAGGCGCGCGCGTTTTTGGCGTCGGCGATGGTTTCGACGAAGTCCGTGAACCCGCCCATGAATTCGCGGTAGTTATGCGTGTAGCAGGCTGAAAAATCGAAATGGCCGTCAGGCGCGATGGCGCCGGTGGGGCAGGCTGCGATGCATAGCTTGCATTCGAGACAGGGATTGTAATCGATCGGCATGCAATCATGCGCGACGTCCATGTCGATCACGACGGTTCCGAGCAGAATAAAATTGCCGAACTTCGGGTGAATCACATTACGGTGGATTCCCATGCGTCCAAGGCCTGCTGCGACGGCGACGGGCTTATGGGCGACGACCCACATTTTGCCGGGCCATCTTTCGGCTTCCATTGGAAAGGCAAGCGGCGGATAGGCGGCGCGTCGCCCGAGTCCTTCGAGAGTTTCCACGATCGTGCGCGCGATCTCGTCGCACTCGTGGCCCGCATGATGGAATTCGATATTCGCCAGCGAGCGCGCCGGGCTGCGAATGTTTTCTCGATTCATCTTCACGACGAAAGAAATGAGCGTGCGCGCGAAGGGGAATGCGGCGAGGATGTCGGCGCGCTGATCGTCGAGGGCGGCGTTGTCGATCGCGACCAAGCCGCAGTCGTCAGCGCCGGCCGCGAGGGCGATCTTGCGTAGCTCGTGCGAGTCGAGCATCGGGGGAACGACATTCGCGAACGCATTCATGGCATATACCCCTTTTTACGTAAAATGACGCGGGTCAGTCTCGCTCTCCGAGGTCGGCGCTTACATTTATTAGTTCCCGCAATTCGGAGAGCAAATTTTGCAGCCGCTCGGCGCCGAATTGTTTTTCGACGGCGTCCTGAGCCTCGCGCCAATGCGGCATGGCGTTGGCGAGTGTCGACTCGCCGAAGGGCGTCAGCGCCACTTTGCGCGTGCGCCGATCCTCGCCGGGCTTCACCTTCACAAGCCCGCGCTTCTGCATAACAGCGAGGTTCCGGGCGAGCGCGCTGCGGTCCATCACAAAGGCGTCCGCCAGCTTGCTCACCGTGGCGCCGCCGGTCAGCGCGCAGGCGACGAGCAAGGAATATTGCGTCGGCTCCAACCCCGTCTTGGCCATGAACTGCCCGTAGAGCCTCGTCACGGCGCGGCTGGCGCGGCGCACATTGGCGGCGGCGCAGCTTTGCGCGCAGGCTCTAACGTCGGCGGGGTTGAAGTCGGTCATATAAACAAGCATATGCCCCTTTATGGAGTTTCGTCAATGTGCGCGCGGGCACAGCGCCCTATGTGCGCCTGGGAGATGATCTCAGGGTCGCGCGGCCGGCCGGCGCGCTTACAACTATCGGAGCGTCGTCATGCGCTTGTTTGTCGTCTTTACGGCGGTCATTTTCGCCAGCGCCTTGGGTTTCTTCACGAATACGGAGAGTTCGGCGGAGCGTTCGCTGACAAAGCAAGAAGCGCAAACGGAAGAGGCGAGCGTGCGCTGCGCCAAGAAGATTGCGGTCGGCCCCCGCGGGACCGAGACGGCTTGTCTGATGCAAAAGCACAAGGGGCGCGCGTAAGGCTGGGGGCAGCGTTCCAGCGGTGGAGGGTGGCAGGGGGACGGTTCACGGTCACCCGTCTGGAATGACCTAAGGGAGTCACACATCTCGGGGGCCGCCGCGCTTGTCCAAGACAAGCCCGGGCATTAGGAGGGCGACGACATGAAAATGTGTGCATGCGGTAGCTGGAATGATAAGGAGCCGAGAGAGGCGGCCCATGCCGAGCAAGGGCCGCCTAGCCCCTTTTCTTTTTAAGCTTGTGCGTCCTCGACAGCCGGCGCGCCGGCGGGCGCCTTGTCGCGCGCCAGATTGAGCGGCCAGTAGTTCGTGTCCTTTGCGAGCTTTTCGCGTGTGCAATCCGAGAGATCGATCTCGAAGTCGTTTTTCATCGGGAATTGGTCGATGCTCGCCGCGAGCGCCGGGGAGTGGTCGATCTGGCGAATGAAGTCGCCGTTCGCCTGCACGCGATCAATAAGCTGCGCTTCGTTCTTGCGAATAATCTTCAGCAGCGCTTTCGGCCAGTAGACGTAGATCTTCGTCGTCCACTGATACCAAATTGTCTGCGAATTATGGAGCGCGGCCAGCGGATCGGGGTGAAAGGCGCGCGATTGAACGTCGCTGTAATCCCGCACGCTCAGGCCATGCGCCTTGGCCTTGTCGACCATCCACTTCAGCGCACAATCGGAGAGGCTCGAGTCCTCATAGCCGCCGCCGACGTCCGAGTGCACGCCCGGGAACCAGGCTTCCTCATAGTTGAACGTCGATCTGTCGCCAGTCGCGTGCAAATCGGCGGCTTCCTGTTTGCGTCTGAGCGTCAATTCCATGCGCGTTGGACGGAAGGGCCAGCGCTTTTCGTCGATCGAGGCGGCGTGATAGGCGTTGAGAATGATCGGGCTGATCTTGGTGTCGTGGAATTGCGTGGGAAAGAACTGGTTGAGCAGCCATCCCATTACGACGCCGAAAGGCGCGCCGAGAGCGCCGACCGTGTCCCAAACGCCGAGGAATTTGATCTCCTCCCCGCCATTCGTATAGGCGTTTCGAAAATCCTTCGACGCTTGGCTGTCCGGATGCCATTGCGGGTCGGCGCTTCGGTAATGGCTGAAGGCCTCGTCGACCAGATGCAAATACTCGCGCTGGAGAATGCCGACGTTATAGATCATGCCCGCGAGGCTGCGGACCGTATAGGCGCCGCGGCTGAAGCCGAAGAGGAAAATCTCGTCGCCGGGCGCGTAATTGCTGACGAGAAAGCGGTAGGCGTCCTTGATATTGTCGGAGATGCCGTAACCGAAGCCGCCGCCGGTGATGCGCTCGTCCCAGCGCGTGCCGACGCCACGGACATAATAAGCGACCTGTGGGCAGCCGTTTCCGTCATCGATGCGCGTCAATTCGAAGAGACGCAGCACGTTGGTGGGGCAGGGCTGGCCGTTCTGGCTTTTCTGGTCTTCCTTGTTCCAGGTGCCGTCACAGAAGACCACGAGCCTCTTGCAATCTCGCTGGCCGGCCGACCTGCTTGGCGGGACGTCGCTCATAAATCACCTTCGATGAAAGAAACGCCGCAACAGGGTTTTATCTGACAGTTTGGGACATCGCGCAATGCGTGTCGGATTGCCGGGCTGCGAGGCGGTTGACTAGTAGGCTATATTGTCTATTGATTTAATCTTCTATTTCTCGGAGTCAGGCATGCGCCATCTTCCGTTCTCAAAGCTCGCTTGCATCCTTCTCGCCGGTTTGTTCGCGGCCCCGGCCCTCGCGGGGCAGACCCTGCTCAATGTGTCCTACGACCCCACGCGTGAGCTGTATAAGGCGGTCAACAAATCCTTTGCCGAGGAATGGGAGAAAAAAACCGGAGAGGAGATTTCCCTCCAGAGTTCGCATGGCGGATCGGGCGCACAGGCACGTTCGGTGATCGACGGGCTCCCCGCCGATGTGGTGACCTTGGCGCTCGCCAATGACATCGACGCCATCGCTTCGAAAACGGGAAAAATCCCTGCCGACTGGCAGAAGCGGCTGCCAAATAATTCTGCTCCCTACACGTCGACCATCGTTCTGCTGGTGCGAAAGGGTAATCCGAAGGGGATCAAGGATTGGGACGGGCTCGCCAAGCCTGGCGTCGTCGTCGTCGCGCCCAATCCCAAGACCGGCGGCGGCGCGCGCTGGAATTTCCTTGCCGCCTGGGCCTATGGGCTGAAGGCCTTCAAGGGCGACGAGGCGAAGACGCAGGCGTTCCTGAAGGCGATCTACGCCAATGCTCCCGTGCTCGACACCGGCGCGCGGGGCTCGACGGTCACCTTTGCCCAGCGCGGCATCGGCGACGTGCTGATCGCTTGGGAGAACGAAGCTTTTCTCGCCTTGCAGGAGTTCGGCTCGGACAAATTCGAGATCGTCACGCCCTCGATTTCCATCCTGGCAGAACCCGCCGTCTCGCTCGTGGACGGCAATGTCGACGCCAAGGGAACACGCAAGCCGGCGGAAGCCTTCCTCGCTTTTCTCTTCGAGCCGGCGACGCAGGCGACAATCGCGAAATACGGCTATCGCCCTGCCTATCCGCAGCATGCCGCCAAAGAGGATTTGCGGCGCTTCGCCAAGATCGACCTCGTTACCATCGACAAGCAATTCGGCGGCTGGCCGGCGGCGCAGAAGAAGTTCTTTGCAGATGGCGGGGTGTTCGACGAGATTCAGAAACGGTGATGCGCCCGGGCGTAGCGCTCAAAGCTGCGCCAGCGCCCTCACGAAGCCGATGCGCCGATCAACGGGGCGAAGCTTTGCGGCCTCTCACGCTGTCGGCTGGCTTCTTTCCGAAAAAGCGCGGAAATCCGGCGACCAGAAAGGCGAAGGCGATCGCCGTATGGGGCGCGGTGATCGAGAGGTGATAGGCCAGCGCCGCCGAGATCGCTTTTTCCGCCGACACCCCATGCGCCGTCGTCAGATAGGCGACGATGCCCGCCTCGAACACGCCAAGCCCCGCGGGGCTGGCGGGGACAGCGATCGCCAGTGCGCCGATCGCGAGCAGCGTCATGGCGGAAAGCACGCCAAAGTCGATCTCGGGAAAGATCGTCCTGAAGAGGACCAGGACCAGACAGACATTCATGGTCCAGATCAGCGCGGTGCAAAGCGCAGCTCGTGGGACGCTTTGATGTGCGAGCAGCGTTTCCGCCTGTCGCACGAAAGACTCGAGCCGCGTGCTTTTCAGTATTTTCCATTCCGACGGTCGCAAGACGCCCGTCTTCGGCCGAAACCGCGCGAGCAGTAAAATGCTCGGGACGAGGATCAGGGCGAGTGCAAGAGGCGTCGATGGCGGGACGTCGACAAACGGCGACTGCGTGCTGGCGACAATGAGGGCAAGCGCGACGACCGCCAAGAGATCATAGAGCTTCTCGATCACGACCGCGGCGCCGAGGCTACCGAGCGGAAAGCCAAAATATGCCCCGCCCACATAGATCTTCGCGGCTTCCCCGACCCGGAAGGGGATCAGGCTGTTCAGCGTGAAGCCGACATTCGCGATGAGAAAACAGGGAAGCGGTTTTGTCTGCAATATCGCGGCGAGCCGCAATCCATAAAGCGTCAGAACCGCCGCGTTCATGGCCATTGCGACGAGAATGGCGTGCACCGGCGTTTGCCGCAGTTGGTCCAGCACATTCCGGTAGCTCACCTTATCGCTGAGCCAATAAGCGACATAAATGAAAAGGCATGCGTTTAGCGTAAGCGCAATATGCCGGCCGTGTCCGGCGAAGAGTTTCGTCGATCGCGCGAGCATATTGCTTTGCGGCGATAGCGCCGGGGGCATGCTGATTGCCTCTCGGAAGGGCGGTTGAGTAGTTACGAGTGGCTCAGATGGACGCCAAAAAAATGGCCGGCGCAAGGGCCGGCCATATCGATCACTCGGCAACCGCGCGGCTTACGCCATATACTGGCCGCCGTTGACGGTCAGCGTCGAGCCGGTGATGAAGCCGGCGTCATCCGCGGCCAGGAACACGACAGCGCGGGCGATCTCCTCCGGCTCGCCGAGGCGGCCGACGGCGATATAGGGGATGATGTGCTTGTCGAGCACGTCCTGCGGCACGGCCTTCACCATGTCGGTGCCGATATAGCCCGGCGCGATGGCGTTGACGGTGATGCCCTTGGAGGCGCTCTCCTGCGCCAGCGCCTTCACGAAGCCGATGTCGCCGGCCTTGGAGGCCGAGTAGTTCGTCTGGCCGGCCTGGCCCTTCTGGCCATTGATCGACGAGATGACGATGATGCGGCCGAAACCACGGTCGCGCATGCCGTTGATGACCGGGCGCGTGACGTTGAAGAGCGAGTTCAGGTTGGTGTTGATCACCGCCTGCCACTGCGCGAGCTCCATCTTGTGGAACAGGCGGTCCTTGGTGATGCCGGCGTTGTTGACGAGGATCTCGACCGGGCCGAGGTCCTTCTCGATGGCGGCGACGCCGGCCGCGCAAGCGTCGTAATCGGACACGTCGAACTTATAGACCGGAATGCCGGTCTCGGCCTTGAACTTGTTGGCGGCCTCGTCATTGCCGGCATAGGTGGCGGCAACATTGTAACCAGCGGCCTTCAGCGCCTTCGAAATCGCCTCGCCGATGCCGCGCGTGCCGCCCGTGACAACTGCAACTCTCGCCATTTTGGATGTCTCCCTTGGTTTCGTCTCAAAAGAAAAGCCGGCGCCGGACCGCGAACCCTAAGGGCTCGCTCGTCGACGGCGCCGGAAAAATGCTCGCCGGTAGGCGCGTGGTTCGCTCTTAGCGCTCCACGGTCAGGGCGATGCCCATGCCGCCGCCGATGCACAGCGTCGCGAGGCCCTTCTTGGCGTTGCGGCGGCCCATCTCATGCAGCAGGGTGATGAGAACGCGCGCGCCCGAAGCGCCGATCGGATGGCCGATGGCGATGGCGCCGCCATTGACGTTCACGATGTCCGTGTTCCAGCCCATGTCCTTGTTGACGGCGAGGGCCTGAGCGGCGAAGGCCTCATTGGCCTCGACGAGATCGAGGTCGGAGACCTTCCAGCCGGCCTTCTCCAGCGCCTTGCGCGAGGCCGGGATCGGGCCCGAGCCCATCTCCGACGGATCGACGCCGGCGGTCGCCCAGGAGGCGATGCGGGCGAGCGGGGTGAGGCCGCGCTTGGCCGCCTCGGCCGCGCTCATCACGACGAGCGCCGCGCCGCCGTCATTGATGCCGGAGGCGTTGGCCGCCGTCACCGTGCCGTCCTTGATGAAGGCCGGACGCAGCTTGGAGACGCCTTCGAGCGTCACGCCGTGCTTGACATATTCGTCGGCGTCGACCGTCACGTCGCCCTTGCGGGTCGAGATCGTGAAGGGGACGATCTCGTCCTTGAACTTGCCGGCCTTCTGGGCGGCTTCGGCCTTGTTCTGCGAGGCGACGGCGAAAGCGTCCTGCTCCTCGCGGGTGATCTGCCACTTCTTGGCGACGTTCTCGGCGGTGATGCCCATGTGGTAGTTGTTGAAGGCGTCGGTGAGGCCGTCCATGATCATCGTGTCGATGAACTTCATGTCGCCCATCTTGGTGCCGGCGCGCAGATGCGCGGCGTGGGCCGAGAGCGACATGGACTCCTGGCCGCCGGCGACGATGATCTGGGCGTCGCCCGCCTGGATCTGCTGGGCGGCGAGCGCGACGGCGCGCAGGCCCGAGCCGCAGACCTGATTGACGGTGAAAGCGGTCTTGGAGTCCGGAACGCCGGCCTTGATGGCCGTCTGGCGGGCCGGGTTCTGGCCCTGGGCGGCGGTCAGCACCTGGCCGAGGATGACTTCGTCGACCACGCCGGCTTCGAGCTTGGCGCGCTCCAGGGCGGCTTTGACAGCAGCGGCGCCGAGCTCGTGGGCCGGAACCGTCGCAAAGGCTCCGTTGAACGATCCGACGGCGGTGCGCGCCGCGGAAACGATCACGATATCGGTCGTCATTTCTGTCTCCCTTTCAAAGATAGGTTGGGCTCTCGAGCCCCTGAGCGCCCAGCCGGGGCGGTCTTGGTTGAGCATTTCGCGCTTGCGTTCGTCAAGCCGTGGCCCGTTTTGCACGGAATTAGCCGCGAGCGAAAGCTGTCCATGAGGAAAATATTGCCGCAGGCGCCAAAATGCGCTTATCGTCAAGCGGCTGGGCTTGACCGTTTTTCAGGCAGCCCGCCGGCGAGGGGAGCGGTGTCAGGCGTATGGCGAACGAGAAGAAACCGACCGTAATCAAGAAATACGCCAACCGTCGGCTCTATGACACGGGGACGAGCACTTACGTTACGCTGGAGGATCTCGCCACGATGGTCAAGCGCGGCGAGGATTTCGTCGTTTGCGACGCCAAGAGCGGCGAGGACATCACCCGGCCGGTTCTGACCCAGATCATCTTCGAGCAGGAGGGCAAGGACGGCCAGAGCCTGCTGCCGATCGCCTTCTTGCGTCAGCTCATCCGCTTCTACGGCGACAGCATGCAGATGCTGGTGCCGAGCTATCTCGAGTTCTCGATCGACAAGCTCACCAAGGAACAGCAAAAATTCCGCGACCAATTCTCCTCCGCGCTGCCGCCGGGCCCCTTCACTGAGCCCACCCGGCAGGCCTTCCAGGCGATGGAGGAGCAGGCGCGCAAGAACATGGCCGTGTTCCGGCAGGCGCTTACCATGTTCAACCCCTTTGGCTTGCCGGCCGAAAACATTTCGAGCGGGGCGTCGTCCTCGATCGACGGGCACGAAGCCTCGGCCGCTGCAGGCAAGGAGGCGGGCGACGTCGCCGAGCTGAAACGGCAACTCGACGAGCTCAATAAGCGTATCGATAATCTCTCCAAACCCGGCTGATGATTTACACCTCATAGCCGACTGGATACGAATTTTAAGGGACTTTGCCTTTCAATAGGCGCTCAGGTTGCGCTGGCGGATAGCGCGCTTTGGGCGTTTTGAGAGCATGGGCCACATTATCGATACGGTTGCGACCCTTACCGATCACCGGGATAGGAACGCGCTCGTAGACACATTGTTATCGGTGTTTCACGGTCTGCTGGGCGCTTCCCGGCTGACTCTTTGGAATATTGTCGACCGGAAGGGATCGGTGTGGATACGCCGGCGGGCGGATTTCGGATCGCCGCGCGGCGAAGAGATCGAAGCTCCCGCGCCCCAGCCCAGCAATATGCTTATCCCCCTCGAGACGTGCGGCGCCTTGCGCGATTGTTTCAATTCGAAAGAGCCATCGTGCGGCGCGGCGGGCCCGGCGGGCGGGGTGCGCTACGTCTTTCCCGTCATGGATGGGCAGGAAGTGATCGACCTGCTGGAGGTCACGCGTTCTTCGCCCCTCAGTCACGAACAGCAGCGCATGATCACGGGGATGCTGCGCATCTACCGCAACCATCTGGGCATATTGGACTACGGAGACTGCGACGAGCTCACGGGGCTGCGCAACCGGCGAACCTTCCACGACAGCTTCGCAAGGCTCGGCAGTTGCGCCGGCTGCCAGGAAAAATGCAACAACGTGCGCACGCCTTGCGCGCGCTACCCCTATCTTGCGGTCGTCGACATCGACCATTTCAAGCGCGTCAACGACTCCTTCGGCCATCCGTTCGGGGACGAGGTTTTGGTTCTCTTCGCGGGTTTGCTGCGGGAGTGCTTCAGCGATCACGACCGCTTGTTCAGATTTGGCGGGGAAGAGTTTCTGGTCATTCTTGACCACGCGACAATGGATGAGGCCTTTGGCGCGCTCGAGAATTTCAGAAACAGGATCGAGGTATTCCGTTTTCCGCAGGTCGGGCCGATAACGGCCAGCGTCGGCTATACGCGGGTGACCGGCGGGGATACTGGCGCAAGCGCCTTCGGCCGCGCCGATGCGGCGCTTTATGTCGCCAAGCAAAGCGGGCGGAATCAGATCCGCTCGCATGAGATGCTGGTGGCTGACGGGCTGATACAGGGCAAGATCGCCGTCGGCCAGGACGTCGAGCTGTTTTGAGCCAGGGACCGCGAGCCTGCAGGCGCGCATCGTTTGTTGACAAACCTCCGAGGCGGCCTCGTCCTTCGAGACGCGAGCTTCGCTCGCTCCTCAGGAAGAGGCCTAAGTGTTTGACGAAGTTTCAGAGGCTCCTCATGCTGAGGAGCCTGCGCAGCAGGCGTCTCGAAGCACGAGGGGCGTCATCGCCACTTTGTCAACAGTCTGCGCGCGCCTTCAGGCGCGCATTTGTCCAGCGAGCCGGAAGGCTCGCGGTCCAGGGTCCTCCGCCGGTCGTTACGTATTGAACCGGAAGTGCATCACGTCGCCGTCGGCGACGACATAGTCCTTGCCTTCCAGCCGCAGCCTTCCCGCATCGCGCGCGCCCGCTTCGCCCTTGTAGGCGACGTAATCGTCATAGGCGATGGTTTCGGCGCGGATGAAGCCCTTCTCGAAATCGGTGTGGATCACGCCTGCGGCCTGTGGCGCGCGCGTGCCTTTTTCGATGGTCCAGGCGCGGGCCTCCTTCGGGCCGACGGTAAAATAGGTGATGAGATGCAACAGGTCGTAACCGGCGCGGATGACGCGATTGAGGCCGGGCTCCGTGAGGCCGACCGCCTCTAGAAAGTCCTTCTGCTCCTCGATGGGCATCACCGCGATCTCGCTCTCGATCTTGGCGGAGACGACGACCGAGGCGGCGCCTTCCTCGGCGGCGCGGGCGGCAACCTTGGCGGAATTGGCGTTGCCTTCGGCGGCTGAGGTTTCCTCCACATTGCAGACATAGAGAACGGGCTTCGATGACAGGAGCCCAAGCCCGTTGAAGTTTACGCGCTCTTCCTCGGCGACCTTCGCCATGCGGGCCGGCTTGCCGTCGCGCAGCAGAACCAGGCAGCGGTTCATGAGGTCGAGAAGCTCCTTGGACTCCTTGTCGCCGCCCTTGGCCTTCTTCTCCAGCGGGACGACGCGCTTCTCGAGACTTTCGAGGTCAGCGAGCATCAGCTCGGTTTCGATCGTTTCTATGTCGCGGATCGGATCGACGCCGCCTTCGACATGGGTCACGTCGCCGTCCTCGAAGCAGCGCACGACATGGGCGATGGCGTCGCATTCGCGGATATTGGCGAGAAACTGATTGCCCAGCCCTTCGCCTTTGGAGGCGCCACGCACGAGGCCCGCGATATCGACGAAGGTCAGCCGCGTGGGAATGATCTGCTTGGAGCCGGCCACCCTGGTGAGTTCTTCCAGGCGCGGGTCGGGCACCGCCACTTCGCCGACATTCGGCTCGATGGTGCAGAAGGGGTAATTTGCGGCCTGCGCCGCCGCCGTCTGGGTCAGCGCGTTGAAAAGGGTCGATTTGCCGACATTCGGCAGACCGACGATGCCGCATTTAAAGCCCATAGCCGTCCCGTTCGATTGGTGAATGTTTCGTTGGCGGGCGGTATGGGGGGCGCCGGCGCAAAAGGCAAGGGGCGCCGAAGCGCCCCTGCTATTTGTCTTTATTCCCGCGACGGGCTGTCGTCAGAGGCTCTTCAAATATTCGAGGAGCGCCTTCTTCTCCTCGGGCGCCAGTTTCGTCCCGAACTCATGGCCGCAGCGGCTGTTGCCCGAGTCGCGCTTGGAGCAGTCGTCCGCCGTATAGGTCGAGTTCAGACCCGGCTGATCCTTGGCCAGACCGACATTCTCGATATCGTAGTTCACGCCGACCTTGAAGGAAGCCGGGCGCTCGGCAGCCGGTTTCAGCAGATCGGCGAGCGTCGGCACCGAGCCGTTGTGCAGATAGGGCGCGACAGCCCAAATGCCCTTCATCACGCGCGATTCATATTTGATGGGGGCCGCTGTTTCGGGCTTCGCGTAAAGGTTCTTCAGAGCCGATTTGATCTGGCTGTTAATCGCCGCCTGCAGCTGCTGCGGCGATCTCGAATCCCGCTGGATGCAGGCGTCGACGATCGGCTTGAAGACGTCCAGGCCGAAATGCAGCGGCGCCTCCAGGATCGAGCCGATCACGGACACGCCGAGAATGGAGAAAATCTTGTCCCTGGGCTTCAACGGCGTGTCTGCGCCGGGAACCAGCGGGATGAACGCCCCTTCCAGCACGCCCGTATCGGCTTCTCGCGCGAGGATTTTATATTCGCGCGAATCCGTTTCGACGTCCTGAAGCGGCGTCGCCCAGGTATTGGGATTGCAGAGACGCGGCTCTCCCGCCGTCTCGGCGTGGCAGCCGCTCGCGCAATCCTTTTCGTAGATCGCTTTGCCTCGCGTGACGAGATCAGGGTCGAGCTTCCAGGGCCATTTCGGCGGGTCGATTTTCTTGAGCAGGAATTCGAGCTGCTGCAAGCCGGCGAAGTTAAGCGAGGACTCGTTGAGAAAATCGACGATGTTCAGATCCGGCAGAATCTTCGAGGGGCGATAGACGCCGAACACGCCGTAAACCTCGCCGACATTCCTCGCGAGGCCGAGAATGTCATCGCCGTTCTTCGCGAATCCAGGCCATTGGGTGATGTCCTGGATGGGCGCATTCCAAACGAAGGGATAGCGCACGGGCGCGTCGGCGCGCGCGATATTCTCTTCGATGATCCGCAGCGGCGGGTGGCCGATATCGAGGCCCGCAACGCGGTTGAAGATCATCGAGACCGCATCGGCGCGGCCGACGCCCCAGCCGGGTGTCGGAAGCGCGCGCGTCATCAGCGTGTGATAGGGCTTGAACCATGCCTCGACGTCGTCATGCAGTTGCTTATGCGCATGCGGGCTCTGCGAACCGACAGCTTTTGCGAATTCGTCGAAGGCGGCTTGATCGGTAAGGATTTTCTCGACTGCCTTGTCGAGATCCGTCAGGAAAGACTGGAAATCGGATAGCGCCGGCCCGCCGTCGATGCGCCAGGAGGCGCCCTGGACGTTGATTTGACGAACGTGGCAGCCGGAGCATGTCATGCTCAGCGTCCTGACGCCGCTTTCCGAGGCGGTCAGGAACCCGACGGGCAGGCCTGGCGTCGGGCTTTCAGGATTGGGCAGATAGCCGTAGCGGGCCATGCTGTCGTCGAGGAAGCCCGTGCCGTCGGTGCGCTTCAAGGCTTTGAACCAAGCGAAGGGAATGATTCGCGCGCCCTGGTCCCGCGTATAAAAGTCGTTACGGTTCGCCTGGGTCCATTGGCTCCCTTGGTTCGCGTAAGTCACTTCCGCTGCGGATGGAAAAGCGCTTGCCAGGGTTATGAGCGATGCGGCACCGAGTGTGGCGACTGACGACATAAATCTTTCGTATTTTGACATGTTTTCTCCCCCAAATGAATCAGAATGAATATTTTGCGGGAGAAGAGCACGAAATATGCCTTTCATCAACTGGAGTTGCATTGCGCAACCCATGCTCCGCGACAAGATTGCGTCGAATTGAGTTGACCCCTGCCGCCTCGCGGTTGAAAAACCGGTAAAAATGTTCATGGCGCGCCCCGGCGGAGCAGGGGGCGCGAGAGAGACGGCGAGCGGATGGCGACGAGCAGGATGACGAAATGCGCGCGGTTGATCGGCGCGGGCCTTATCGCGGGCGCATGGATCGAGGCGGCGCCGGTGTTGGGGCAAAGCGCGCCGTCGGTCGCCGCTCCGGCCTCTCCCGCTCCAGCGCCGGCCCCCGCCGCTGCGCCCCCCGCTCTTCCAGTTCCGGCGACTCCGGCTGCGCCCGTCGATCAGGCTGCGCCGGCTCCCGCGGTTGAAGCCAGCGCGCCGGCGCTAAAGCCGAAACCCAAGCCTCGTCCGCCGGCGCCGCCGCGCGAGATGGCGCTCTCCGACGATCCGACCCCGGTGCTTCAGCCGGAGACTTTCTTCACCACCTCCAAGGCCTCTGAGCGTTACGCCCACATTGTCGATCTCGGGGGCTGGCCGATGGTGGGCGTAAGCTTGCGCGCCGGCGCGAAGGGCCCGGCGGTCGCCACCCTGCGCCGGCGTCTCGCGGCGGAGGACGACACGCTCGCCGACACGCGCAAGCAGAGCTGGGACAACGAGCTCACAGCGGCCGTGAAGCGTTTTCAGTATCGCATGGGTCTGAAGCAGACCGGCGTCGTCGCCGGCGCCACGTTGCGCGCGCTCGACGTGCCCGCGACCGTGCGCTTCCGCCAGCTCGCCTCCAGCGCGCAGCGGCTCGCGGGCGTCGATTTCCCCTTTGGTCCGCGTTACATCGTGGTCAATATTCCCTCGACGGCAGTCGACGCCGTTGAGAACGACCGCGTGGTGCGCCGCTATGCGGCGATTGTCGGCGATCCCGAGCACCACTCGCCGGAAGTGCAGGCGAAGGTCGTCGCGGTCAACATCAATCCGACCTGGACCGTGCCGGTCTCGATCATCAAGAACGAGATCGCGCCGCATATGCTGAAGGACCCCAGCTATCTCACCCGACAGCGCATTCGCGTGCTGAACAACAAGGGCGAGCAGGTCGATCCGCGCTCGATCAATTGGGCGAGCGAGCGCGCGGTTAATTATACGCTGCGACAGGATTCCGGCGTGGGCAATTCGCTGGGCTCGATCCGCATTTCTATGCCCAATGCGCATTCGGTCTATATGCACGACACGCCGTCGCGCAATCTCTTCGCCAATGATTATCGCTTCCTCTCGCATGGCTGCGTGCGCGTGCAGGGCGTCATTGATCTCGCGAGTTGGATTCTCGACGGCGCCAATGGACCGCAGATGAGCAAGGACGACATCAACGCAAAGATTGCGAGCGGCGAGCGCGAGGAAGTGAAGCTCGTCCATGCCGTGCCGGTGGTGTGGGTCTATATGACCGGCTGGGCTTCGGCGGACGGCACGGTGCATTTCCGGGATGATGTGTATCATCTCGATGAGGTGGGCGGCGACGCGGGGCTGTAGGAGCTGCTCTGCCCCTCCTGTCCCTCCCCCGCTTGTCGCGGGAGAGGGGACGCTCATGATCGGCATACTCAATGGAAGCCCGGACCTGCCCCCTCTCCCGCGAAGCGGGGGAGGGTTGGGGAGGGGGCTCTTATACCATTTCCGTTTGAGTAGCTCGCTTGGGGCTTGGTCATTCCCGGCGGGCTGAGAGCCCGAGGGGGAATCCAGAGCCACAATAGCGCTGATTTTGCTCAGAGCCCGTCATTGCGAGCGAAGCGAAGCAATCCAGGGCAGCGATGTGGCCCTGGATTGCTTCGTCGGCTCCGCCTCCTCGCAATGACGGCGGTGATTCCTGTGTGTCCGAACTGCGCGAGCGTCGGGGATGACAGCGCTGCGAATATGCTCGGAAGCCCGCTGCTACAGCGTCAAGCGGTAGCGCACGAAATCGTCGGCTCCGACGAATTTATCATAGAGCCGACGAGCGGGCGCGTTGTCTGTTCGTGTATGCCAGTAGATGCGTGACCACCCCTGCGCGCGCCCCAGATCAATCAGATCCTGGACCAACGCCTGTCCCACGCCGCCGCCGCGCAGGCTGGGATCGACGAATAAATCTTCGAGATAGCAGCTTGACGTCATTGTCCAGGTGCTTTCGTGAAGCACGGAAATGGTAAAGCCAGCGATCCGTCCGTCGGTCTCGGCGATGCGTCCGATCAAAGGTGAGGTCGGATCGAAAAGCCGGCGTAAAGTATGCTCCGTCACATCGGCGGGCACGGTCGATTCATAGAAGTCGTTATAGCCAGCCCAGAGCCTGCGCCAGTCTTCGGCGTCGGACGCACGAATGTCTCTGACAATCGTCATTCACCGCGTTCCCTTGCGCTCTCGTGCCAGCCGCGCAGCAGGTAATGCGACAGCGTCGCCAGCGCGCCATAGATCGCAAGTCCCGCAGCCGAGATCAGCGCCAACGCCGCAAACATGCGCGGAATATCGAGCCGAAAGCCCGCTTCGACGATGCGATAGGCGAGGCCCGAGCCTTGGCCCGAGGCGCCCGCCGCAAGCTCTGCGACAATGGCGCCGATCAGCGACAGTCCGCCGCCGATGCGCAGCCCCGTGAGGAATTGCGGCAGCGCTGCGGGCAATCGCAGATAGATGAGCTTCTGCCATGGCGAGGCGTGATAAAGTTCGAAGAGGTCTTGCAGCGCGTGATCCACCGAAGCGAGGCCCAGCGCCGTATTGGAGAGAATGGGAAAGAAGGCGACGAGAAAGGCGCAGACGAGCACGGCGTTATCCGGCTGCAGATAGACGAGCAGCAGCGGCGCAATGGCGACGATGGGCGTCACTTGCAGCACGATGGCAAAAGGCAGCAGCGCGCGCTCGAGCCACTTCGATTGCGCGAGGAGAAGCGCGAGCGCCACGCCGCTCGACGTGGCGATGAGAAGCGCTTTCAGCGTCACGCCCAATGTGACGAGGAGCGAGGAAAAGAGCAGCTCCCGATCCTCGATCAGCCTGTCGAGAATTGCGCTCGGCGCCGGCAGAACATAGGGCGGAATGTCCCGCCACATCACGATCCATTCCCACGCGCCAAGCGCTGCGGCGCAGACGGCGAGGGGGATGATTATATCGGAAAGTTTCACGCTTCTTCCCTCATCGCGTGGCCGAGCGCGCGCGAGGCGCGACGCGAGATTTGGGCGAATGTGTCGCTCATCCTGAAATCGGCGTTGCGCTCGATTGCAGGGTCGACGTCGATCTCATCGACGATCTTTCCAAAGGGCGTCGACATCACAATGATGCGCGTCGAGAGAAAGGCGCTTTCGAAAATGGAGTGCGTAACGAACACGATCGTGGCGCCGAGATCCTTCTTCAAGGCGACGAGATCGTCGTTGAGCTTGAAGCGCGTGACTTCGTCGAGCGCCGCGAAGGGCTCGTCCATCAGAATGAGCGCGGGCTCGGTGACGAGCGCGCGGGCGATGGCGCAGCGCATCTTCATGCCGCCGGAAAGCTCGCGCGGCAGCGCATCGGCGAAATCGGCGAGGCCGACGCGCGAAAGCGCCTCCATCACGCGCTCTTGTGACGCCGCGGGGCTTTTGCCTGCGAGCCGCAACGGCAGATAGACATTGTCGAAGGCGCTCGCCCAGGGCAGCAGCGTCGGCTCCTGAAAGACGACGCTGAGCTTTTTACGCGTGCGCGGATAGGTCCAGGAGATGACGCCTTCGCTCGGTTGCGTGAGACCCGCGATGAGGCGCAGCACCGTGGATTTGCCGCAGCCGGAAGGACCGAGCAAAGTGAGTGTTTCGCCTTGATAGATGTCGAGATCGAAACCCGAGAGCGCGGTGACGCCATTGGGGAAGGTTTTGGCGACGTTTTGAAGGGAGAGGAAGGGATCATTTCCCATGAAGCCCCCTCCCCAACCCTCCCCCGCTTCGCGGGAGAGGGGGCAGATTGTGGCCTTCATCAGCAAAGCGGATCGTGAGTGTTCCCTCTCCCGCTTTAGCGGGGGAGGGACAGGGAGGGGGTAAAACGGGCGCGATAACGAATGCATCCATCACCGCCGCAGCTCCATCCCGACCTTCTTGCCGATAAAGCGCAGCGTGTAGCCCTTCTTGTAATCGAGGTCCGCGGGCACGACCCCCGCCTTGGCCATTTTGTCGAAGAAGCTCTTCATGCGCGCGTCGGTCATGGCGCCGACGCCAATCGTCAGAGAGTCGCCTGAATCCACAATGCCGCGCTCTTTCATTTTGGCGAGCGAAAAGGCGATTTGACCGTCGGTCATCTCGGGGTTGTCGCGCTTGATGGCGGCGTTGGCGGCGGCGTTGTCGCCATAGACATAGTTGTACCAGCCGATGATGGAGGCGTCGACGAAGCGCTGCACGAGGTCGGCTTTCTGCTCGATCGTTTCCGTGCGCGTCTCGATCGTGGTCGAATAGCCGTCATAGCCAATGTCCGACAGCATAAAAACATTGGGCTTGAAACCGGCCCGCATTTCGATCGCATAGGGCTCGGAGGTCACAAGACCTTCCTGAATGGCCTTCTTGTCCGCGATGAAAGGCGCCGAATTGAAGCCATAGGGCTTCACTTTCTCGTCTTTGAAGCCATAGGCCTGTTTCAGCCATTGCCACACCGATGCGCGCATGTCGCTGGCGATGAAGGCGGTCGCCTTCGGCAAATCCTCGAAACGGTCGAGCCCGACGCCCGGATGCGACATGAAGATCAC
Organism: Methylocystis sp. MJC1; assembly: GCF_026427715.1. Taxonomy (NCBI): domain Bacteria; kingdom Pseudomonadati; phylum Pseudomonadota; class Alphaproteobacteria; order Hyphomicrobiales; family Methylocystaceae; genus Methylocystis; species Methylocystis sp. MJC1. The sequence continues at coordinate 771,422 of NZ_CP107558.1, forward strand.
GGGGTCGATCTGAAACATACTGGCGACGGTGACGATCGGCACTTGTTGCGCAACGGATTCGAACATCTGGATCGTATTGGCGCCCATGGCGAAATCGACGCGACCCGAGGCGAGCAGCAGCCGCGCATTGATCTGCGGCCCGCCTTGCTGGATCGTCACATCGAGCCCGTAGCGCGCGTAAGTGCCGTCGGCTACGGCCTGATAAAAGCCGCCATGCTCGGCCTGGGCGCGCCAATTGGTGGCGAAGGTCACCTTGTCGAGGGCGTGCGCCGGCAGGGCGAAGAGGATCGTCAGAATCGCAATAAAGAGACGAGGAAACATCTGCTGCTGCGCTCCGTTGAGGCGCACCCAGCATATATCAAACCCGCCTCAGACGCCGCTGGATTTGGACGAGAAGTGGAACTTCTCCGCCAGCAGAGGCGGGGCCGCCGCTGCGCCGCCGCCCCCCGCCGCGCGCCAAGTCCGCTCGGTTTTGCCCAGCGCGACGATCTTGCCGAAGAGCTCCCCCAACCGCTGGTTGAAGCGCATGTTGCGCACCGGCGCGCTCACGTGGCCATTCTCGATGAGGAAATTGCCGTCGCGGGTGAGGCCGGTGAGTAGCAGGCTCTTTCGATCGACCATATTCTCGTACCAGAAGCGCGTGACGAGCACGCCGCGCTTCACGGAACGGATCATGTCGTCGAGCGAGGCGTCGCCGCCTTCGACGACGAAATTGGCCGCGAAAGGAATGGCCTCCGCATTGGTCTTCTGCGCCCATGCGCGCGAGCGATAGAGCCCGCTCACGACGCCCTTGTCGATGAAGGCGCGGGCGCGATGCGGGACGCCTTCCCAGCCGACGCCGCCCTCCGGCGCAAGCGGATCGGCGGGATCGACGCGGATCGTCAGCTTCTCGTCGAAGAGCTTTTCGCCGATCTTCGTCCCGCCGCCCGCCCGCGCATAAAAGCTGCGGCCTTCGTCGGCGGCGCGCGCGTCCATGGCGCTCATCACCCAGAAGGCGAGCTCCGCGACGGCCGCGGGCTCGAGGATCACTGTGTAATCGCCGGGCTCGAGATCAACGGGCTCTACGTCTTGCGCCGCCTTCGCGCAGGCGCGCCGCGCAATGCTGTCCGCGTCGAGGCGCGCACTGAGGAACTCATGCGCGCCGGCCCAGCCCGACCATGTGCCCGTCTTGTTGCGCGCCGTGGCCGAAAGGTCGATCTCGCTCCAGCGCTCATAGGCGAAGAGCCCGTTGCTCGTCGCGAGCGCGGAGAAGCGCCGCGCGCCGGTCGCGCAGCCGAAAGTATGGACGCCTCTGCTCGCGCCTTCCGCGATGACGCGCGCCGCTTGCGCCGCGAGCGCGTCGAGGCGAAAGCCCGATGCGTCTTCGTCATAGCGCGCCGAGGCGTCGTAATTCTGCGGGCCGAGCGGGGCGACATAGTCGGGATCGACCGGCAACACGCGCGCGATCTCCTCAGAGCGCACGCGCGCGGCGTCGAGCGCATCATCGTCGAGGCGCGTCGTGGTGACCGCGCCGACGCGCCGGCCGATATGCGAGGAGATGCGCAGGCGCGCTTTCGAGGTCGTGATATTGGTCGTCGCGCCGCCGCGCGCGAAGCGCAGGCTGTTGTCCTCGCCGCCGTCGATCTTCACCACGCAGGCGTCGGCGCTGGATCGCGCGATGATCTTCTCGCTGATGGCTTTGGCGTCGTCGGAAGAAAGCAACATGCGTTACGCGCCGGGGCTCGTGTTTAGCACCCGCACATTGCGGAAGCGCGCGGGCGGGCTGCCATGCGAGACGGGCGCCACCTGCACGGGCTCCGCCTTGCCGCAGGTGAAGGTGCCGTCGAGATGATAGGCGCTCGCGTCGCCGAGCCCGTCGAGCGAATTCCAGAAAGGAATCGTGCGGCCCTGATAGGCGACGTCGCGCAGCATCTCGCCGAGCCTGCCGTTCTTGATCTCATAGAAGAGCTGGCCGCCGAACTGGAAATTGTCGCGCTGCTGGTCGATGCTCCAACTTCCGGCGCCGACGATATAGACGCCGCTCTCGACGCCGCTCACGAGGTCGTCGAGCGCGCATTTTTCAGGGTTCGGCGCGAGCGAGATATTCGGCATGCGCTGGATCGGGAAAGATGTCGGATCATCCGCATAAGCGCAGCCATTCGAGGCGGAAAGGCCGATATGATGCGCTTGCCCTAACGCCATCTGGAAGTTCTTCAGCACGCCCTTCTCGACGATCTTGAATTCGGCTGAAGTCGCCGGCGCGCCGTCGTCGTCATAGCCGATGGTCGCGAGCGCGCCGGGCTGCGAACGGTCGGCGACGATGGTCATCAGCTCCGAGCCGAGACGAAGGTTGCCGAGCATCGCCGGCCTGATGAAGCTGGTGCCGGCGAAATTCGCCTCCCATCCCAGCACGCGGTCGAGCTCGGTGGAATGGCCCACGGTCTCGTGGATCGTGAGCCAGAGATTGGTCGGGTCTATGACAAGGTCGTAATCGCTGGCGACGACGGGTTTCGCTGCGAGCTTGGCGCGCGCCTCGCGACCGGCTCGCGCGGCTTCATCGAGCAGGCCGGCGCCCGTCACATATTCCCAGCCGGCGCCGCGCGCCGGGGCGAGGCTTTCGCGCGAGGCCATGCGGTCGGTGTCGCGATCGACGGCGGTGGCGGTGAAGGAGGGATGGACGCGCGTGCGCGTCTGCCGGATGCGCGCACCGAGACTATTGGCGAAGAGGCGCTCCTCGCGCGCGATGGAGAGCGAGGCCGAGCAGAAATCCGCGCCATTGTCGCGCGCCGCGGCGCAGATCGACAAAAGAAGGTCGGATTTCTCCCGCGTCGAGACAGAGAAAGGATCGACGCCCATGGGCATGATCCACTCGGCCTCATGCGCCGGGAGCTGTTCCAGCTCGATTGCGCGCGGCTGGATCGCCCGCATGGCGCGGGCGTTGTCCAAGGCGCGTTCGACGCCTTCCCGAACGCTCGCCGCGTCGAGGCGGCGCGCGCCATAGAAGCCCCAGGAGCCGTCGAGCAGCACGCGCAGGCCGAAGCCGCGCAACGTGCGCTCGTCGAAATGTTCGAGCCGGTCATCCTCGGCTCGCACATATTCTTGCAGTGTTTCGCCGAGGCGGATGTCCGCATAGCGCGCGCCGCCGCGCTTGGCGCCGTCCAGCGCAAGATCGGCGAGGCCGTCGAGCAAGGCGCGGTCCAGCGTAAAGTGGTCGCCGCTGGCTGTTGCGCGCTCCGGCGCGTCCCTCACAGGCGCATATGTCGGGGCCACTTCAGCTTCCCTCTGAGTTCATTCGACTAAGTTGGGCGTTTCCGGCTGGTTTAGCAAATCTGGCGCCATTGCGGCGCAAGCGTCACTGTCATTCCGCCAGCCACAAGCGGCCATGGCCTCCAGCATATGCGCCGGCGCCGGAGCCTCGGCGCACACGGGCTCCTTGCTGTCCTGCATGGGGATCGCGATCGCTCGCGCGTGCAGATGCAGCGGCGGCGCCCCTTCGCGCCGTCCGCTCCCATAGATGGGGTCGCCCAGGATCGGCCAGCCCATGGCCTGCGCATGGACGCGGATTTGGTGCGTGCGGCCGGTATGCGGCGTAAACTCGATGAAGGACAAGCCCGCCTCCGGCGCCCGGCCGAGCACGCGCCAGCTCGTGCGCGAGGGCAACCCCATGGGGTCCGGCTGCATCCACCAGCCGCGCGCGGCGTCGAGCCGGCCGAGCGCAAGGTCGATCTCGCCTGCGTCGCCTTCCGGCACGCCTTCCACCACGGCCCAATAGGTTTTGGAGATGCGGCCGGTCTTGAAGAGCTTGCCGAGCCGGTCGAGCGCCTTGCGATGGCGCCCGAGCACGAGGCAGCCGGAGGTGTCCTTATCCAGCCGATGGGCGAGCGCCGGAGCGCGCGGCAGGCCGAAGCGCAGTTGGTCGAAGGCGTCCTCGAGGCTCGGCCCCCCCTTGGGGCCGCGATGCACTGGAACGCCCGCGGGCTTGTCGATAACGAGCATCAGCCCGTCCCGGTGGAGGAGTCGTGAGAGTAGATCCATGTGCGGCTTATATCAAAGCGGCTTCTATCTGCGCGGATTCTCATTGGGCGCGAGCGTAATGGCCGCGCCGATGAACCTGCCGTATCTGTGATAGGTCTCGTCGGTCAGATGCACGCCGTCGAGCGTGTAATTATCCTCGTGCCCCTCGAATTTGTCGATGAAATTATCGAATTCGATGATGTGCAGCTGAGGATGGTCGCGCCATAGCGCGACGCGATAAACATCGTTGACCTGATAATCGCATCCGTCGTGGAGGCAGCGCAATACATTGCGCTTCATCAGGCTGAAGAGATTCGGCGGCTTGAACCAGCGTTCGTTCACGCGGGGGATCGAGATAATCTCGACATCCCCGGCGTCGGAAAAATAATCCACGAGCTTCTCGGTGAACTCCACATAGGCGGAGGCGCCGATATGCTGGATCGCGTCATTGACGCCGGTCATCAGAATGACCTTATCCGGCGCATTGCCCTCAGAGAGTGAATAGAGCCTGAATTTCGGGAATTTCTCGCGCAGCTCCGAGTAGAGAAGGCGGGAGTTGCGGCCATTGAAGCCAATGCTACAGGCCCGCACGCCCCTGCCGCCGAGGCGGTTCGAGACGGTCTCGGGCAGGTCCGGGAAAATCTTGCCGTCAGAAGCCCAGGATTCTCCGACGACGAGAATCCGGTAATCATTGGCGCCGGCGTTGGCGAGGGAGCAGGCGACCGTTGGCTCGTCGCCCCGCTTGAGGCTCAGCAGGCCCAGGCCGGTGGCCACGGCGAGGACGAAAAACGCTCGCCGCAGATTTGGCAGCAGAACGGCAAATCCTTGATTCGCCAAAGCGAGGCCCCTCCGCTGCGGCATGGCGCCACAGCGGGCCGGAAGCTATCAGCTTCGCGCGCCGGCCGCTATATCGAGGAGAGCTTAGGCGGCTGCAAAAGCCTCTGCGGGATGGCGATCACGCCGCCGCCGCCGCTTGCGCCGCCCCCATCCGCTCGACCGAGATGTGTCGGCCGGAGACCCAGGCCGCGCGCAATTTCCCGATCGGACGGTCGATCAGACGCCAGATGAGATAGGAGCCGGCGAGAATGATGGCGATCGCCTCGGCGGAGAGCAGGAGGCGATCCATATAGGAGCCTTCGCCCGTTCCAATCGCGCCGATCACCGACCAATGCAGCAGGTAGAAGATATAGGACATGTCGCCAACCATGCGGTCGGTCGCGCCGGACGCCTGCTGCGTGGTGTAGATGGCCCAGGGCGTCATCATCACGGCGATGAAGAGATTGGCCTTGCTGCTGAAGGCGACCGCCGCCGTCTGTGTCGCGTCGAGATTCGTTACGAAGACCAAGCCATAGGCGAAAAGCAGCGCGAAGCTCGCGGCAAGCGAAGCATAGGCGAGGCGACGCGAGGGCCTGAGGTCATGGGTCGCCGCCGCGACGCCGATGCCGAAGAAGTATAGGAAGGGCAGGACAGTCGACGAGCCGCCGAGCTTGGGCGCAAAAAGTGAGAGCGCCACGCAGCCGAGCACGGCATAGAGGTTGCGCGAGATAAGGAAAATGACGAGCGGCGCGACGAGATAGAACTGGACTTCCATATCGAGCGACCAACCCGGCACATTCGCCTGATAGGACAGCGAATTATATCCGAGGATCATCACATTGGAGAAAAGCTGGTGCATCAGCCGGCCGGCGTCGTCGGGCGCGCCGCCGCGCCACCATAGCAGCGCCCAGGCGATGGCCGAGCAGAGCGCAAAGACCGGCGTGACGCGCCACACGCGCGAGACGAGAAAGGTGAAGTAGGACCAGTTGGTCTGCGAATAGGTCTTCGCCCACATGGTCGCGACCCAATAACCGCTGAGCACGAAGAAGATCAGCACGGCCGACATGCCGAGGTTGAACTTGGTCGTGTGATGCAGAAAGACCGAGAAAGCCAGCGCCATTCTCAGCGCGCCAGGGGCGGCGAATTTATCCGTTGTGACCGACATTGCTGCTCCAAGGCGCGCCGGGATCGAAGCCACCACCTTTACGCGCTTGTTGCGCCGCAGCGGTGTGGCAAGAGGTCGCAAAAAGGCTCGGGCGCCTGTGGCGTGGGGTCGCAGGCTGCAGCCTAAATGCTTGTGTATTTGCGCCGCAAACCAAGTCCTGTACTACTCGGGTATGGCCATTACCTCTCCCACACCCAAGCTCCGCGTCGAACTCGCCCATGGCGTCGCGCGGCTCCTCATCGACAATGGATCAAAGCGCAACGCCTTCGATCTCCAAATGTGGCGCGCGCTGCCAGCGCTGATGGCGGCGGTGGACGCGGAAGCCGAAGCCCGCGTCGTCGTGCTGTCCGGAGCGTCGGGCCTACCCTTCTGTTCCGGCGCTGACATTTCGGAATTTTCCACAGTGCGTGCGACGAGCGGCGGCGGCCGCGCCTATGAGCAGGCCAATGTCGAGGCTTTCGACGCCATCTCGTCCTGTTCCAAGCCGACTGTCGCCGCGATCAGCGGCTTCTGCATGGGCGGAGGCATGGGGCTAGCCTCGGCCTGTGATCTCCGCGTGGCGCGGGAGGGGACGGTTTTCGGCATTCCGGCAGGGCGCCTCGGCGTCGGCTATCCGCCGTCGGCCATGCGCTATGTGGTGACGGCGGTGGGCGCGCAGCGCGCCATGGAGATGTTCTTCACCGCCCGCCGCCTCACGGCGACAGAAGCGCTCGACGCCGGTTTTCTGTGTCGCCTTCTGGATCAGGAAACCTTCGAAGGGGCGGTCGACGAACTCGCCGAGACGATCGCAGCCAACGCACCTCTGACCCTGCGCGCCGCCAAGGCCGCAATCCGCGCCGCCGCGCAATTGCCGAATGCGTCGACGCCCGACCAATGCGAGGCGCTCGCCGCGCAATGTTTCGACAGCGCGGATTACATGGAGGGCAGGGCGGCGTTCCTGGAAAAGCGCGCGCCGAAGTTCACGGGAAAATAAGCACACTCGTTATTGCGAGGAGCGCAGCGACGAAGCAGTCCAGGGCAGCCGATGCGGCTCCTGGTTTGCTTCGATGTGCTCGCAATGACATCGGCTGGCCTCGAGCGGCTCAATCCTCGGAATGGACGACGACGTTAAAGCCTTCTTCCCTGGCCGGAGGCACAAAATATCCGGTAATCCTGTCGAACTCTTCGTCCGTTACTTGGAATTCATGCTCACGATCGGCGTTGCGCTTCTGGAGGCGCGCCCGGCAGGTTGCGTCTGATATTTTTAGGTAGTGAAGCTGATGTGCAGCGCCCGCGTTTTCGAAGAGGCCGCGCATCCATTTTCGGTTCGCGACAGTGTTGGCGGGGAAGTCCAGCACAACGGAAAGGCCGGCGCGCAACAAATCCTCGACATGCTCGCCCATGGCCGCGCGGAGCCGAGCAGAATAGCGCACGTAGTCCTCGACGGTCCTGAGCTCCTGCTCGAACAGACGCGCCATCCACCTGTCCTCGCTGATCAGCACCGCTTGTGGGGACACGGCGAGACGCCGGCAGAGAGTGGACTTTCCTGCGGCGATCTTGCCGCAAACCAGATGAAGCGTCGGTTCCTGGTCGGCCATGATCGCCACCGTCGGGAGAAAGAATAGGTGAAAAAAAGGCCGCCCGTTTCGGGGCGGCCTATGTTTCTTACGCGCTGAGAGCCGTCACTCCGCCGGCGGCAGGGCCGGGGCGGGTTCAACGCCTTCCGCGCGCTGGGTGATGATGAGCTCGTCACGCCCGCCGGCGATGCCGCGGTATTTGGCCATCGCGGCGCCGGTGCCGGCCGGGATGAGACGGCCGACGATGACGTTCTCCTTGAGGCCGACGAGCGGATCGATCTTGCCGTTGACGGCGGCCTCGGTGAGGACGCGCGTCGTCTCCTGGAAGGAGGCGGCGGAGAAGAAGGACCGCGTCTGCAGCGAGGCCTTGGTGATGCCGAGCAGCACCGGCGTGCCGTTCGCGGGCTTGCCGCCGTTCTCGATCGCCTTGGCGTTCGCCTCTTCGAGCTCCAGCTTGTCGACCTGCTCGCCTTCGAGGAAGCCGGTGTCGCCCGGATCGACGATGTCGATCTTCTGCAGCATCTGACGGACAATCACTTCGATGTGCTTGTCGTTGATGTTCACGCCCTGCAGACGATAGACCTCCTGGATCTCATTGACGAGGTAAGCGGCAAGCTCCTCCACGCCCTTGATCGCCAGAATGTCGTGCGGCGCCGGATTACCGTCGACGATATAGTCGCCCTTCTCGACGACGTCGCCGTCCTGAAGGTGAATATGCTTGCCCTTCGGGATCAGATATTCGACCGGCTCCGCGCCTTCTTCCGAAGGCACGATGGAGAGACGCTGCTTGTTCTTGTAGTCCTTACCGAACTGCACAGTGCCGGAGATTTCCGCGATGATCGCGTGATCTTTCGGACGGCGCGCTTCGAAGAGCTCGGCGACGCGCGGCAGACCGCCGGTGATGTCGCGGGTCTTGGCGCTCTCCACCGAAATACGCGCGACAATATCGCCGGCTTTCACCGTGCCGCCGGGCTCGACCGCGATGATCGAGTCGACGGGCAGCAGATAGCGGGCGTCGCCGCCGCGTTGCAGCTTGGCGACCTTGCCGTCCGGGCCCTTGATGACGATCGAGGGCTTGAGGCTCGCCGAACGCAGGTTGAGGCGATAGTCCATGACCATGCGCTTGGCGATGCCGGTCGACTCGTCGACCGTTTCCGCCAACGACTGGCCTTCGACGAGATCCTCGAACCCGATGGCGCCGTCCACCTCGGAGATGATGGGACGGGTGTAGGGGTCCCATTCCGCGAGGCGCTGGCCGCGCTTCACCTGATCGCCGTCGTCGACCTTCAAGCGCGCGCCGTATTGAATACGGTTGACTGCGCGCTCGGTTCCGTCGGGACCGAGGATCACCACGGCGACGTTGCGCGCCATGACGATCAGATCGCCGTCGGAGTTGCGGGCCACGTGACGGTTGCGGATGTGGACCGTGCCCTCGAAGTTCGACTCCATGAAGGACTGGTCAGCAAGCTGCGCCGCGCCGCCGATGTGGAAGGTGCGCATGGTGAGCTGCGTGCCCGGCTCGCCGATCGATTGCGCCGCGATGACGCCGACGGCCTCGCCCATATTGACGGGCGTGCCGCGCGCAAGGTCGCGACCATAGCATTTGGCGCAGACGCCGTTCTTGGCCTCGCAGGTGAGGACCGAACGGATCTTGACTTCCTGAATGCCCGCCTTCGTGACCGGATCGAGATGCCATTCCTGGATCATCTCGCCCGCGGGCACGATCACCGTCCCGTCCTGCGCCTTCAAATCCTCCGCGGCCGTGCGGCCGAGGATGCGCGACGCAAGCGAGGCGACGATCTGGCCGGCGTCGATGATCGCCCGCATGCGGATGCCGCCCGTGGAGCCGCAGTCCGTGGAGGAGATGATCGAGTCCTGCGCGACGTCGACGAGACGGCGGGTGAGGTAGCCCGAGTTCGCGGTCTTCAACGCCGTATCCGCAAGGCCCTTGCGGGCGCCGTGGGTGGAGTTGAAGTATTCGAGAACCGTCAAGCCTTCCTTGAAGTTCGAGATGATCGGCGTCTCGATGATCTCGCCCGAGGGCTTGGCCATCAGGCCGCGCATGGCGGCGAGCTGGCGCATCTGCGTCGGCGAACCGCGCGCGCCCGAGTGCGACATCATATAGATCGAGTTGATGGGCATGTCGCGCCCCGCATCGTCCTTCCGGACGGCGGAGATGCGCTGCATCATCTCCTCGGCGAGCTTCTCCGAGCATTTCGCCCAGGCGTCGACGACCTTGTTGTACTTTTCACCCTGAGTAATGAGGCCGTCGTTGTACTGCTGCTCATATTCCTTGGCGGCGGCGCGCGTCTCGCCGACGATGCGCTCCTTCGTCTCCGGCACGACCATGTCGTCCTTGCCGAAGGAGATGCCCGCCTTGAAGGCTTCGCGGAAGCCCATCGCCATGATGCGGTCGCAGAAAATGACCGTCTCCTTCTGACCGCAGTTGCGGTAGACGGTGTCGATCATGTTCGAGATTTCCTTCTTGGTCATCAGCTTGTTGACGACGTCGAAGGGGATCTTGTTGTGCTTGGGCATCAGCTGGCCGAGCATCATGCGGCCTGGCGTCGTTTCGAAAATTTTCGCAACGCGATTGCCCGCGGCGTCATAGGTCCAGCCGCGGCCTTTGATCTTGCTGTGCAACGTGATCGCCTTGGCCGCGAGCGCATGCTCGATCTCGCCCTGATTGGCGAAGCACATGCCCTGGCCCGGCTCGCCGTCGCGCTCCTGCGTCAGATAATAGAGGCCGAGAACGATGTCCTGCGACGGCACGATGATCGGCTGACCATTGGCCGGATGAAGGATGTTGTTCGTCGACATCATCAGCACGCGCGCTTCGAGCTGCGCTTCGAGCGACAGCGGCACGTGCACGGCCATCTGGTCGCCGTCGAAGTCGGCGTTGAAGGCCGCGCAGACGAGCGGATGCAGCTGGATCGCCTTGCCCTCGATCAGCACCGGCTCGAAGGCCTGAATGCCGAGACGGTGCAGCGTCGGCGCGCGGTTGAGCAGCACCGGATGCTCGCGAATGACTTCGTCGAGGATGTCCCAAACCTCGGGCTTTTCCTTCTCGACGAGCTTCTTCGCCTGCTTGACGGTCGCCGAATAACCCTTCGCGTCGAGGCGCGAATAGATGAAGGGCTTGAAGAGCTCGAGCGCCATCTTCTTGGGCAGGCCGCATTGATGCAGCTTCAGCTCTGGACCCACGACGATGACGGAGCGGCCGGAGTAGTCGACGCGCTTGCCGAGCAGGTTCTGGCGGAAGCGGCCCTGCTTGCCCTTCAGCATGTCGGCGAGCGACTTCAGCGGACGCTTATTGGCGCCCGTGATGACGCGGCCGCGGCGGCCGTTGTCGAACAGCGCGTCCACAGCCTCCTGCAGCATGCGCTTTTCGTTGCGGATGATGATGTCCGGCGCGCGCAGCTCGATCAGCCGCTTCAGGCGGTTGTTGCGGTTGATGACGCGGCGGTAGAGATCGTTGAGGTCGGACGTCGCGAAGCGGCCGCCGTCGAGCGGCACGAGCGGACGCAGATCCGGCGGGATGACCGGGATCTCTTTCAGGATCATCCATTCCGGGCGGTTGCCCGACTGGGTGAAGGCCTCGATGATCTTCAGGCGCTTGGCGAGCTTCTTGGGCTTGAGCTCGGTCTTCGCCTCGGCGATCTCCTGACGCAGGCTGGCGGCGATGCCTTCGAGATCCATCGACTCGAGCAGGCGGCGGATTGCCTCCGCGCCGATCATGGCCGTGAAGTGATCCTGGCCATATTCGTCCTGCGCGGTCAGATATTCCTCCTCCGACAGGAGCTGGCGCTCCTTGAGCGGCGTGAGGCCGGCGTCGATGACGATATAGGACTCGAAGTAGAGGATGCGCTCGAGGTCCTTCAGCGTCATGTCGAGCAGAAGGCCGATGCGCGAGGGCAGCGACTTCAGGAACCAGATATGCGCGACGGGCGCCGCGAGCGAGATATGGCCCATGCGGTCGCGCCGCACGCGCGCGAGCGTCACTTCGACGCCGCACTTCTCGCAGATGACGCCCTTGTACTTCATGCGCTTGTACTTGCCGCACAAGCACTCGTAATCCTTGATCGGCCCGAAGATGCGGGCGCAGAACAGGCCGTCGCGCTCGGGCTTGAAGGTGCGGTAGTTGATCGTCTCGGGCTTTTTGATTTCGCCGAAGGACCAGGAGAGAATCTTCTCCGGGCTCGCGATCGAAATCTGAATCTGGTCGAAGGCCTGCGTCGCCACGACCGGATTGAAGAGATTCATGACCTCTTGCTGATTCATGGTCTTCTCCTGGGACGCCGGGGCGGCGAAACCGCGCGACCCGCGTCGTAAAATCTCAAACTGAGGCTACTGTCGTCATTGCGAGGAGCGGTGCGACGAAGCAATCCAGAGCCGTGTTGGCCGCTCTGGATTGCTTCGCTTCGCTCGCAATGACGGGTGAGAGTCGCACGGACTACTCCGCAGCCTCCGCGGCGGTCGGCGGCGCGAGCTCTTCATCCTCGGGGGTCGCGTTGGTGAGCTCGACATTGAGCGCCAGCGAACGCATTTCCTTGATGAGCACGTTGAAGCTCTCCGGAATGCCCGATTCGAAGGTGTCGTCGCCGCGAACGATCGATTCGTAGACCTTTGTGCGGCCCGCGACGTCGTCCGATTTCACCGTCAGCATTTCCTGCAACGTATAGGCGGCGCCATAGGCTTCGAGCGCCCAGACCTCCATTTCGCCGAAACGCTGGCCGCCGAACTGCGCCTTGCCGCCCAGCGGCTGCTGGGTGACGAGCGAGTAAGGCCCGATCGAGCGCGCATGGATCTTGTCGTCGACCAGGTGGTGGAGCTTCAGCATATAGATGTAGCCCACGGTCACCTTACGGTCGAAGGGTTCGCCGGTCCGCCCATCGAAGAGCGTCACCTGACCCGAGGTCTGGTGGCCCGCCTTGATCAGCATGTCGACGATGTCCTTCTCGCGCGCGCCGTCGAATACCGGCGTCGCGATCGGCACGCCGCGGCGGAGATCCTTCGCGGTCTCCAGCAGCACGCTTTCGTCGAGGGTGTCGATCTCCTCGTCCTTGCCATAGACGTCGGTCAGCGCGTCGCGCAGAACGCTCGCGTCCTTCGACTTCATATAAGCGTCGACGGCGCGGCCCACCTGCTTGCCGAGACCGGCGCAGGCCCAGCCCAGATGCGTCTCCAGGATCTGGCCGACGTTCATGCGCGATGGCACGCCCAGCGGGTTGAGCACGATATCGACAGGCGTGCCGTCCTCGAGGAAGGGCATGTCCTCCTGCGGCACGATGCGCGAGACGACGCCCTTGTTGCCGTGGCGGCCAGCCATCTTGTCGCCGGGCTGAATCTTGCGCTTCACCGCGACGAAGACCTTGACCATCTTCATCACGCCGGGCGGCAGCTCGTCGCCGCGCTGCAGCTTTTCGACCTTGTCGAGGAAGCGATTTTCGAGGCCCTTCTTCGATTCGTCGTATTGCTTGCGGACGGCTTCGATCGAGGCCATCAGCGCGTCGTCCTCGATGACGAAGGTCCACCACTGCGAGCGGGGATATTCGTCGAGGATCGCCTGCGTGAGCGCCTGATCCTTCTTGAAGCTCTTCGGGCCGGCGATCGCGTTCTTGCCGATGAGCGTCTCGGCGAGACGCGCATAGGTGTTGCGGTCGAGGATGGCGAGCTCGTCGTCGCGGTCCTTGGCGAGACGTTCGATCTCCTCGCGCTCGATCGCCTGGGCGCGCTCGTCCTTCTCGACGCCGTGGCGGTTGAAGACGCGCACTTCGACGATCGTGCCCTGCACGCCCGGCGGCACGCGCAGGGAGGTGTCGCGAACGTCCGAAGCCTTCTCGCCGAAGATGGCGCGCAGCAGTTTTTCTTCCGGCGTCATCGGGCTTTCGCCCTTTGGCGTGATCTTGCCGACGAGAATGTCGCCCGCCTGCACCTCGGCGCCGATATAGACAATGCCCGCTTCGTCGAGATTCTTCAGCGTCTCCTCCGAGACGTTGGGAATATCGCGGGTGATTTCCTCGGGGCCGAGCTTGGTGTCGCGCGCCATCACCTCGAATTCGTCGATATGGATCGAGGTGAAGACGTCCTCCTTCACGATGCGCTCGTTGAGGAGGATTGAGTCTTCGAAGTTGTAGCCGTTCCACGGCATGAAGGCGACGAGCACGTTGCGGCCGAGCGCCAGATCGCCGAGGTCCGTCGAGGGGCCGTCGGCGATGATGTCGCCCTTCTTCACCAGATCGCCGACGCGAACGAGCGGCTTCTGGTTGATGCAGGTCGACTGGTTCGAGCGCTGGAACTTCATCAGTCGGTAGATGTCGACGCCGGGCTTCGCCGGATCGAGGTCTTCCGTCGCGCGGACGACGATACGGGTTGCGTCGATCTGGTCGACGATGCCGGTGCGGCGCGCGGAGATGGCGGCGCCCGAGTCGGCGGCGACCACGGCCTCCATGCCCGTGCCGACGAGCGGCGCGTCGGCCTTCACCAGCGGCACGGCCTGACGCTGCATGTTCGAGCCCATGAGCGCACGGTTGGCGTCGTCGTTCTCGAGGAACGGGATGAGCGCCGCGGCGACCGAGACGAGCTGCTTGGGCGACACGTCCATCGCGTCGACTTTTTCACGCGGGACGAGCATGACGTCACCGGCGTGACGGCACAGCACGAGGTCTTCGAGAAGATTGCCTTCCGCGTCGATCGGCGCATTGGCCTGGGCGACGTGATATTTCGCCTCTTCCATCGCCGAGAGATAGGCGACTTCATTTGTCACCTTGCTGTCGCGCACGCGGCGGTAGGGCGCTTCGATGAAGCCGTATTTGTTCACGCGCGCGAAGGTCGCGAGCGAGTTGATGAGGCCGATGTTCGGACCTTCCGGCGTCTCGATCGGGCAGATGCGGCCGTAATGCGTCGGGTGGACGTCGCGCACTTCGAAGCCGGCGCGCTCGCGCGTCAGGCCGCCCGGACCCAGCGCCGAGAGACGACGCTTATGCGTGATCTCGGAGAGCGGGTTGGTTTGATCCATGAACTGCGAGAGCTGCGAGGAGCCGAAGAACTCGCGCACCGCCGCGGCGGCGGGCTTGGCGTTGATCAGATCCTGCGGCATGACCGTGTCGATGTCGACCGAGGACATGCGCTCCTTGATCGCGCGCTCCATGCGTAGCAGGCCGAGGCGATACTGATTTTCCATCAGCTCGCCGACCGAGCGGACGCGACGGTTGCCGAGATGGTCGATGTCGTCGATTTCGCCGCGACCGTCGCGCAGATCGACGAGCGCCTTCACCACTGCGAGAATGTCCTCGCGGCGCAGCGTGCGCACAGTGTCGGGCGCATCGAGATCGAGGCGCATGTTCATCTTCACGCGGCCGACGGCCGAGAGGTCGTAGCGCTCGGCGTCGAAGAACAGCGAATGGAACATGCCTTCCGCCGTGTCCATCGTCGGCGGCTCGCCGGGGCGCATCACGCGGTAGATGTCGAACAGCGCTTCTTCGCGACTCGAGTTCTTGTCCACCGCGAGCGTGTTGCGGATGTAGGGACCGATGTTGATGTGATCGATGTCGAGAATCGGCAGCTCGTCGAAACCCTTCTCGAGCAGCGTCGGAAGGGTCTTCGCCGTAATTTCGTCGCCAGCTTCGGCGAAGATTTCGCCAGTCGCCGGATCGAAGAGATCCTGCGCAAGATACTGGCCGTAGAGGTCCTCCGCCGAAACGCGGATCGCCTTCACGCCCTTTTCGGCGAGCTGGCGCGCGGCGCGCACGGCGAGCTTCTTGCCGGCTTCGAGAATGACCTGGCCGGTGTCGGCGTCGATCATGTCGGCGACGGCCTTCACGCCCTTTATGCGCTCGGCGTCGAAGGGCATGCGCCAGTTCTCGCCATCGGCGGCGTAGGTGATGGTCTTGTAGAAGGTCGACAGAATTTCTTCGCCGTCGAGGCCGAGGGCGAAGAGCAGTGACGTCACCGGAATCTTACGGCGGCGGTCGATGCGCGCATAGACGATATCCTTGGCGTCGAATTCGATGTCGAGCCAGGAGCCGCGATAGGGAATGATGCGCGCGGCGAACAGCAGCTTGCCAGAGGAGTGGCTCTTGCCCTTGTCGTGGTCAAAGAACACGCCCGGCGAGCGGTGCATCTGCGAGACGATGACGCGCTCGGTGCCGTTGACGACGAAGGTGCCGTTCGACGTCATGAAGGGCATGTCGCCCATGTAGACGTCCTGCTCCTTGATGTCCTTGACGGACTTCGCCTGCGTGTCAGGATCGACGTCGAACACGATCAGGCGCAGCGTCACCTTCAGCGGCGCGGCGAAAGTCATGCCGCGCTGGCGGCATTCGTCGACGTCATATTTCGGCTGCTCGAACTCGTAGCGCACGAATTCGAGCAGAGAAACGCCGGAAAAGTCGGAGATCGGGAAGACGGATTTGAAGACGGATTGAAGGCCTTCGTCGGGGCGGCCGCCCTTGGGTTCGTCGACGAGCAGGAACTGATCGTAGGAGGCCTTCTGCACTTCAATCAGGTTGGGCATCGCCGCGGCTTCCCGGATGTGTCCGAAGAATTTGCGGGTGCGCTTGCGACCGGTGAACTTGCGGGCCGACGTCTGAGCCATGTCGCTTTTCGAGCCTCTTGTGATGGAAAGCGAATAGCGAATAGCGAGTTGCGAATAGACCTATTCGCGCTTCGCCATTCGCTATTCGCCTCGCTTTCGTACCTTCGTCCAAAACCCTCTCCCGCCGGAGCGGGAGAGGGGAAACAGTTAACGAGCTTACTTGAGCTCGACCTTGGCGCCGACCTTCTCGAGGGTCGCCTTGATCTTCTCGGCCTCTTCCTTCGAAGCGCCTTCCTTGACGGGCTTCGGAGCGCCTTCGACGAGATCCTTGGCTTCCTTCAGGCCGAGGCCGGTGATCGCGCGGACCTCCTTGATGACCTCGATCTTCTTGTCGCCGGCCGAAGCCAGGATCACGTTGAACTCGGTCTTCTCTTCAGCGGCCGGAGCGGCGGCGCCGGCCGGAGCAGCGGCGACGGCGACGGCGGCGGCGGCGGAGACGCCCCACTTCTCTTCGAGCAGCTTGGCGAGCTCAGCCGCCTCGAGGACGGTGAGAGCCGAGAGGTCTTCGACGATCTTTTCGAGATTAGCCATTTGTAGCGTCCTTTGAATTTGGTTCGATTTGGTTCTGCGAGCCTCTTAGGCCGCGTCCTTCTTGGCGTAGGCTCCGAACACGCGCGCGAGCTTGGCGGCTGGCGCGGTCGAGAGCTGGGCGATCTTGGTCGCGGGCGCATTGATGAGGCCCACGAGCTTGGCGCGCAGCTCGTCGAGAGACGGCAGGGTCGCAAGCGACTTGACGCCGTCCGTATTCAGCAGCGTGGCGCCCATGGCGCCGCCCAAAATCACGAATTTGTCGTGATCCTTGGCGAATGCCACGGCGACCTTCGGCGCCGCCACCGGATCGTCCGAATAGGCGATCAGGGTCGGCCCCTTGAGCAAGGGGCTGATGTCGGCGACGCTCGTGCCATCCAGAGCGATCTTGGCGAGGCGGTTCTTGGCGACCTGAACGGTTGCGCCCGCTTCGCGAGCCTGCTTGCGCAGCCTCTGCATCTGGGCGACGGTCAAGCCGGAGTAGTGCGCAACGACAACTGCGCCGGCCTTCGAAAAGACCTGCTGCAGCTCCGCTACGGCTTCTTTTTTCTCCGCTCTATCCACGGTTGCTCTCTTCTAACAGGCGGGAAACCCCGCCAGTTGCGACATGCCGCCCGCGGGAAAGCAGGCGGCGCCGTAGATCCTGTCCCCGAAACGAAGCGCCAGCTGGCGAACCGCTCCGGTTGAAGGGGCGCGAACCAAATTCGAAGGACGGTGACGTTTCCGCCAGCGGCCAAAAAATTCCGGTTTCCCCGTCTGTGCAGGCCGCCTTCGGACGACAGATTGCTCTGAGGCCCTCCGGGCGATTGAGCCGCTTGGAGCTGTGGACAACTCCGCGCCGGCGCCGGCAGTCTCGGACAGGACATGGCCGGACAGGACGCGAGGCTACAGCCCCGGGTCCGCCGGCCTATCCACCGTCTTTCCCTGCATGCCATTGACAAAGCCGAGGTTCGGACGGAAGCTTCAAAACTGAAATCGGGGCCGATTGCGTGTCTAGCCCCGGAACGGCCTATTTAATGGGGCCGCGCGCGTTTGCCAAGAGATAAATTTGGGGTTGTCCGGGCGGATGATGTGATTACCGCCGCCCAGGCGCGAACTCCATGCGTATGCGCCCCGAGCGGGCGCGGAACATATTCCCGCCGTACCCCATTGCTCGGTTGGAGGCGCTGGCTTTCGCCGCGTGGCTCCTGCCAAGGGTTCCCTTTTCGCCTTCGGCCGCAATCCCTGGATAGCTCGCGCCATGTTGGCCCCGCATCGGCCCGAAAGAGGCGAGGCAGAGATTATAGGCGTTGGCGTCCTTGATCGCCTCGCAGTCGTCTATCTTGCGCGGACCGGCGAGGGCGGGAGACGCCAGGAAAAGGGCGAGGATAGCCAAGAGAACGTCGTTGCGAGCGAAGCGAAGCAATCCAGGGGTGGCGCGCCGGCTCTGGATTGCTTCGTCGCTGCGCGCCTCGCAATGACGGCGGGGATCTTCGTGCTCGCTGGACCTCACCGCAGCGTCGCCCCAGTCTTCTTGCTCGCCTCGGCGACGATCTTCTGCGCGACGGCCTCGATCTCGGCGTCGGTCAGCGTCTTTTCGCGCGGCTGGAGCGTTACGGCGACGCCGACGGACTTCTTGCCCTCGGGCACGCCGACGCCCTCATAGACGTCGAAGACGCTGACATCCGTGATGAGCGTTTTGTCTGAGCCCGCCACAGCCTTGACGAGATTGCCCGCCGGCGCCGAGCGGTCGACGATGAAGGCGAAGTCGCGCGAGAGCGGCTGAAGATCGGAGAGGTCGAGCTTCGGCTTGATCTTGGTCGGCTTTGCCTTGGGGGCCGGCAGCACGTCGAGAATGATCTCGAACGCTGCGATCGGTCCCTCGACGTCGAGCGCCTTCAGCGCGCGCGGATGCAATTCGCCGAAATAGCCGACGACGGCCTTGGGGCCGAATTGCAGCGTCGCAGAACGGCCCGGATGGAACCAGGCTGGCCCGCCGGGGACGACCTGCAGGCCGCCGGTCGCCACGCCAAGCGCGCCCAGGAGCGCCATTACATCGGCTTTGGCGTCGAAGGCGCCGGCGCGCTGCGCGGGTGCGGACCAGTGCCGGCCGGCACCAGCAAGACCGCGGCGAATGCCGGCGGCGGCGAGGCGTTGGCCCTTCTCCGAGGGGTCGATGAAGATTTGGCCGACCTCGAAGAGGTCCTGGTCGCCCAGCCCGCGCGCGGCGTTGCGATGGGCGGCGGCGACGAGCCCCGGCAGCAGGCTCGGGCGCATGTCGGAAAGATCGGCCGCGATCGGATTGGCCAGCGCCAGACCCGGCGTCCCGCCGCCGAAAACTTCCGCTTGCTCCTTGGAGACGAAGGACCAGGTGACGGCCTCGACGAGCCCCTGCGAGGCCAGCGCACGGCGGGCGTTGCGGGCGCGTTTCTGCATCAGCGTCAGCACGGCGGCCGCGACGCCCTCTGCGCGCGGCAGTGGCGTCGAAGGCACATTATCGACGCCATAGATGCGGACGATCTCCTCGACGATATCCGCCTTGCCCTCGATGTCCGGCCGCCACGTCGGCGCGGTGATATTGGCGCGCTCCGTTCCGGTCTTTTCGACGGTGAAGCCCAGGCGCTCGAGAATGGCGGTCGCCTCCGCTTGCGTCACGTCGACGCCCGCGAGGCGCTGCGTCTCGCTCCAGGGGAAATCCACGACGCGCGCGTTGCGTGGGACCGCGCCGGCGATAACGAGCTGAGAAGCCTCGCCGCCGCAAAGCTGCAAGACGAGCTGCGTCGCGAGCTCTATTCCCGGGAGAGCGAAGTCGGCGTCCACGCCGCGCTCGAAACGGTAGCGCGCGTCGGTGACGATGCCGAGCTTGCGGCCTGTGTGGGCGATGTTCTGCGGGTCCCACAGCGCCGACTCGATCAGCACGTCGGTCGTGTCGGCGCTGCAGCCGGAAACCTCACCGCCCATGACGCCAGCGATGGATTCGACGCCATTGTCGTCCGCGATGACCACCATGGTCTCGTCGAGCGCATGCGTCTTGCCGTCGAGCGCGAGCAGCGTCTCACCGGCGCGCGCGCGCCGTACGGCAAGATTGCCCTTCACCTTATTGGCGTCGAAGACATGCAGCGGGCGAGCGCGGTCGAAGGTGAGAAAATTGGTGATGTCGACGAGCGCATTGATGGGACGCAGGCCAATCTCGCGCAGACGCTTTTGCAGCCACGACGGACTTGGGCCGTTCTTGACGCCCTTCACCAGGCGCAGGCCGAAGAAGGGCGCGAGATGTCTGTCGTCTTCCGTGAAATCGAGCGTCACTCCGACGGGGCAGGGGAACTTGCCCTCGACAGGGAGAATGTCCTTCTCCTTCAGCACGCCGAGCCCCGCCGCCGCGAGGTCTCGTGCGACGCCATAGACGCCGGCGGCGTCGGGACGATTGGGCGTGAGGTTAATCTCTATGACCGGATCGTCGAGCCCCGCCCATTGCGCGTAGATGGCTCCGACCGGGGCGTCCTCGGGCAGCTCGATGATGCCTTCGCTTTCCGTCGCAAGGTCGAGCTCCTCGAAGGAGCACATCATGCCGAGCGACTCGACCCCGCGAATGACGCCCTTGCCCAGCGTGATCTTTTTGCCTGGAATATATGTGCCCGGGGCCGAGAAGACCGTCTTGAGGCCGGCGCGCGCATTGGGCGCGCCGCAGACGACCTGCACCAGATCGCCAGCGCCTGTATCGACCTTGCAGACGCGAAGCCGGTCGGCGTTCGGGTGCTGCTCCTCCTCGGCGATTTGCGCGATGGTGAAGGCTTTCAGCTGCGCGGCGGGATCGTGCACATGCTCGACTTCGAGGCCGATGCGCGTGAGCGTCTCGACGATCTCGGCGAGCGTGGCGGAAGTGTCGAGATGCTCTTTGAGCCAGGAGAGGGTCAGTTTCATTGTGCCAAATTCCGGTTTTGCGTTCTGCTGGCCCGCCTAGGCTTGCTGATCAGATTGACCGAGAGCAATCGCTTGGTTGCTTCGTCGAGGGTGCGAATCTTTTCTACAGCGTCTCTGGCGCCTGCAACCAATCTACGCACTTCATCTCTGGAATGGCCGGACCATTCTGGGTCGTAATCGGCGCTCTCGCGCGCCTCTTGAAGTTCGAGTATCACGGGGCTGAGATGCTTGACGATTGATCCGAAGGCTTTCTCGTCACGCGCCTGCTGAAAGACTCGGCGCACGGCTTCATGGTCGAGAGCTCGATGTATGACGCGGGACGCCTGCCAATCGATACGAGTTCCAATAAGCGTATCTGCGCACATCCATGCGAGCGTATTGAAGACCGCGTAATATGCCGACGACATAGCGCGCCGTAGGCTGGCTTGTCGTGGCTTTCCTTTGTCTCTTCCCGCGAGTTCTTCCGCAATGTCGAGGAGGTCGTCGATCATCAGTGAGAACGCGTCGAATGTGGCTCGAATGATTCGTCTTCCACAGAGACGTCCTCGGGATGCGTGAATTTCATGTAAGGGAAGCGAGAATCCCTGATTGCCAATAGCGCATCGCTCACGGCAACTCTTGCGTCGATTGACTTATCCGTCGACAGCGGCTGGTCGCTTCGCTTCATAACGACTTCCAGGAACAAAGCTTCTTCGTCAGCGTGATTGAGCTCCTCGCGAATCACCACATGGTCTATCGCAGAGGGGCCGAGCGTTTGAATGAGAGCCCGTTCGATTGCGCATCTCGTCGAGGCTGAGACAGTCATTCGACTTTTCCTCTTCTGCTCAACCGCTCAACCCGCCCGCGAGCGTCGGGAAGTCCAGTGGCCTGAACCCATAATGCTCCAGCCAGCGGGTGTCGGCGTCGAAGAAGGCGCGCAGGTCCGACATGCCGTATTTCAGCATGGCCAGGCGGTCGATGCCCACGCCGAAGGCGAAGCCCTGGTATACGTCCGGGTCGTGCCCGCAGTTGCGCAGCACATTGGGATGCACCATGCCGCAGCCCAGAATCTCCATCCAATCCTCGCCCTCGCCGAAGCGGATTTCGCCGCCCTGGCGCCGGCACTGCACGTCGACCTCCATCGAGGGCTCGGTGAAGGGAAAGAAGGAGGGGCGGAAACGCAGCTTCACGCCCTTCACCTCGAAGAAGCTCTTGAGGAACTCCTCCAGCACCCATTTGAGGTGCCCCAGATGCGTCGATTGGTCGATGACCAGCCCCTCGACCTGATGGAACATGGGCGTATGGGTCTGGTCGAAATCGCAGCGATAGACGCGCCCCGGGCAGATGACGCGGATCGGCGGCTTTTGGGAGAGCATGGTGCGCACCTGCACCGGGCTCGTATGGGTGCGCAGCAGCTTTTTCTCGCCCGCCTCCGGAGAGAGGAAGAACGTGTCCTGCATCTCGCGGGCGGGATGGCCCTCGGGGAAGTTCAGCCTGGTGAAATTATAGTCGTCGCTTTCGATATCCGGCCCCTCGGCCACCGCGAAGCCCATATCCGCGAAAATGACCGAAAGCTCGTCCATCACCTGAGAAATCGGATGGATGCGACCGCGCTCCAGCGGGCTCCGCGCCGCGGGGAGCGTCACGTCGAGCGTTTCGGCCTTGAGCCGCGCCTCCAGCGCCGCCTCGGCGAGCGCGGCGCGGCGGGCGGCGAGCGCCTCGGTCGCCTTGTCCTTCAGCGCATTGATCTTGGCGCCTTCGGTCTTGCGCTCCTCGGGCGACATTTTGCCGAGCGTCGACAGCAGCGCCGAAATCGCCCCCTTCTTGCCGAGCGCGGCGAGACGCACGGCCTCGAGCGCCGGCTCGTCAGCGGCCTCGGCGATCTGGCGGAGCGTGTCTTCTTCGAGTTTCACGATGTCGGTCATGTCGGCGCGTCTGTTTGCGGAATAGGCGGTAAGCGCCCGTCATTGCGAGCGAAGCGAAGCAATCCAGGGCGGCGATGGCGACCCCTGGCTTGCTTGGCGGCTTTCCCCTCGCAATGACGGCGGAAGCCAGAGCCTGCCCCGCTGCCTGAAAGATTTCACAGGCCTTCTGCCACGCGCGGGGGCTTCTGTCGAGGCTAGAGCGCATTCCGCAAAAGTTGACAGACTTTTGCGAAAAGAATGCGCTCCAGCTTTTTGAATCTGCGCGCTTTCTAATCGCTCGCATGATTCCATGCGAGCGGAAAGCGCGCTAGGTCGTCGCCCTCGGCCGGTGGGCGAAAAGCTGGGCCAGGGCCGAGGAGGCGACGCGCGACTTCACGTCGTCGGCGCGGCTGGTCAAAACAATGGGAACACGGGCGCCCAGCACGATGCCCGCCGTGTCGGCGCCAGCCAGAAACACCAGCTGCTTGGCCAGAATATTCCCGGATTCCAGGTCGGGGGCGACGAGGATGTCCGGATCGCCCGCCACCTCGGAGACAATGTGCTTGGCATCGGCGGCGTCGCGGGAAATGGCGTTGTCGAAGGCGAGCGGGCCGTCGAGGATCGCGCCGGCGATCTGGCCGCGGTCCGCCATCTTGCACAATGCGCCGGCTTCCACGGTCGAAGGGATTTTCGGCTCGACCGTCTCGACCGCCGAGAGGATAGCGACCTTCGGGAGCGCTATGCCGATGGCGTGGGCGAGGTCGACCGCATTGCGCACGATGTCGCGCTTGATGTCGAGCGTGGGGCCGATATTGATCGCCGCGTCGGTGACGAGCAGGAGCTTATGATAGGTCGGCGCGTCGATCACGAAGACATGGCTAATGCGCCGATCGGTGCGCAGCCCCGTGCCGTCGCGCACCACGGCCGCCATCAGCTCGTCGGTGTGCAGCGCGCCCTTCATGATGGCGTGAAGCTTGCCGCGCCGCACCAGCTCGACCGCCTGATCGGCCGCTGCGTGGCTATGCGGGGCCTCGACGATGTCGACGTCCTCGAGCGAGACGCCGGCCTCGCGCGCAGCCGCCTCCATTTTCTTGCAGGGGCCGATCAGCGTGGGCACGATCAGCCCCTTGTCACGCGCGGCCAGCGCGCCTTCGAGCGACGGCCGGTCACAGGGGTGAACCACCCCCATGCGGATCGGCGGCAGGGATTGAGCGCGCGTGACGAGCTCTTGCAGCAGCGCCCCGCGCGGCCGGGCAAAGACGGCGCTCCATGGCGGAGGGGCTTTGCCGCTGTCGCACTCGCTCATCTCTTTCGCCCTCTCAGATCGCCGGGTCGCGCGCCAGCCGCTCGGTGAAGAATTTCGCCGCCCGCGCGTAGGACTGGTCGTTGTCGCCGCGGAAGTCGAATCCTTGATGAAAGATAAGCTCGCCAGACGACACCCGCGTGATGGAGACGCCCAGGCTCAATATCAGCGTGCTCACCTTGTTGACGAGGCCGGTCATCACGAGGTCGGCCCCGGCCTCCTTACCGAGCGCTGCGGCGCAATTGCAGGTGCGAATATAGGTCTGGGCCAGGGTCCGATCGAGCGCCTCCTGCACGACTGCGCGGTCGACGATCTCATAGGTTCCCTGCGCCGCGAGCCCCGAGGCGATGGCGTTGCGCACATCCGTGAGCCGCCGCGCGTGATCGGCGCGCTGGTCGATGGGCTCGTTGGAGGTGTCGATAATCTCGAAATCGAGGACGAGAAGACGTTTCCCGGTTTTGATCCCAGCTTGCGCCCGGGCGGCGAACGGAAGAAGCGCCGTCGCGGCGATGAGCCGCCGCCGGTCGAGCATCATCCTTTGGCTCCATATTTATGCAGATGCGCGCCATGCGCCGAGAGCCAAGCTTCGGCGCGATCCGTGTCGGAACAAAGGCGACGCGCGAGCGACCAGAATCGCGGCGAATGGTCGAGATGCACCAGATGCGCAACCTCATGGGCCGCGAGATAGTCGAGCACGAGAGGCGGCGCCATGATCAGCCGCCATGAAAAATTCAGCGATCCCGTCGAGGAGCACGAACCCCATCGGCTCACCGGATCGCGCAGCCCGACGCCGCGAGGCGGCAGCTCCAGCGCCGACGTGTGCCGCGCGACGGCGTCTTCGAGGTCCCGCCGCGCCTCGCGCTTGAAGTGATCCTGCACGCGCCGGTGCACATGTTCGGCTTGGCCCGCAACGCAAATTGCGAGCTGCGTCTCGACATCGTCGCGCTCCTCCACCCACACCGTGCCGCGCCGCTCGGGCAAATGAATGATGGCGTGATCGACTCCGCGCAGCGGAATGAGAGAGCCATGCGCGAAAGGAATCGTTGCCGGGAGCCGGTTCAATCGCGTGGCGATCCATCCGGCGTGGCGCTGGGCGAAAGCGCGCGCCTCGCGAATCGATGCGCGGCTCGGCATGGTGAGAACCGCGTCGCGCGCGGCGAATCGAACCCTTAGGGTAAAACGCCGCGCGGTGGTCGCGCGGCGCAAGGCGACGACGATGGTTTCGCCGGCGTGTTCAAGTGTAATGAGAGACGAACCCTTGCCGGAGGGGCCGTCGCGCAAAAGGCGAAGCATGCGAACATGCTAGCGAAAGGCTGCGTGAGTCGCGAGTTCGAAAAACGCAACTACCGCAAAAAATTTGCTTGGCGTAGACTTGCGAGTCGTCCTGCGCCACGGTGAGGCGCGTCACAGGTAACGCGCGAGTTCCTTCGCCGCTTCCTCGGGCTTCCGGTTGACGTTGAAGGAGGTCACGAAGCGGCCGTTCTTATCCATAAGATAGACGACCGTGGTATGATCCACGGCATAGTCTTCATCCTTGCCGGGCGCACGCTTCGCGTAGATGCGATAAGAGCGCAGCATCGGTTCGAGCTGTGCGCGGGGGCCCGTGAGGCCGGTGATGCGCGGATCGAAACTGGCGAGATAGTCCTTCAACACCTCCTGGGTGTCGCGCTCCGGATCGACGGTGACGAATAGCCCGCCGACCTTCGCGTAGGAACCGAGCGCGCGCAAAATCTCGGACATCTCGAAGAGCGTCGTATGGCACACGTCTGGACAATGCGTGTAGCCGAAGAAGATGAGATAGGGCTTGCCGAGCAAATCCTTCTCATTGATCTGCGCGCCCGTCTGCGACGTGAGCTGAAAAGGACCGCCGATGGCGGACGCCGGCGGCGCGGGAGGCGTGTTGCTCGTCACGGCGACAAAGACGCCGAAGACAAGGGCGAAAACAGCGCCAGCGCCGATGAGCAGGCCTTTCGAGACGCCCGGGCCGCTCGCCGCCTTTTTATCGCCGCGCTTGTTCCTGCCGTTCCCTCTCACCGACCCTCTGGACATGCGTGCCTTCCCTGCGTCTTTTTGGCCGTCTCTTGCGGCGGTTTCTTCTGATTTTGAACTCTTGCGCCAGTCGACAAAAACGATATGCGCTCTTCCACGTTATGCGTGTCACTGCATGGATCGAAGCCGCGCGCCGAGAGCGCCGTCTTCGGCCTCCCCGCGAGGCGTCGCGGCAGTCTCTCCTGCGATGACGGCAGGATGGCCTTGAGTCCAAACAGCGCCGCTGGCTCTTCTTCTCCAGATTGACCGCGGCTGCAAGCTAGAGGGTTGCCGGCCGCGGCTTCGGGCGCTTGCCGCATGCGCCCGGTCGTGCAACGGCGAACCTCTCCGATAACGAATTTAGCTCGCCGGCGCGCATTCGCCAAGCCACGGCTTTTGATCGTCGGCGGTTATGCTGCATTGCGGCGCGGATGCGGGAAGCTCGGGAATGATGTAGCCTCTTTCGCCATTGATTCCCAGTGAAAGCGGCGCCTCATGACCGGAACGAGTGAAAGCTGTCCCACCGCCGTCCCCGGCAAGATTCTCGTGGGCGCGACACATGGGCAGCATGCTCGAGCCTATCGCTATCTGACACTGTCGCTCGGTAATCGCCATGGCCTCATTTCCGGCGCGACCGGCGGTGGCAAAACGGTGTCGTTGCAGCTCCTCGCCGAAGGCTTCTCCAACGCGGGAACCGCGGTCTTCCTCGCCGATGTAAAGGGCGACCTCTCGGGCCTCTCCCAGCCCGGCGACTCCAAGCCTGCTTTCGTCAAGCGCGCCGAGGAAATCGGCCTCGACTATCAGCCGGATCGCTTTCCTGTCGTCTATTGGGACGTCTTCGGCGAGCAAGGGCACATGGTGCGCGCCACCGTCTCGGAAATGGGCCCGCTGCTTATTTCGCGCCTGCTCGACCTCAACGACACGCAGGAAGGCGTCATCAACATCGTCTTCAAGGTCGCGGACGAGCAGGGGCTTTTGCTCCTCGATCTGAAGGATCTTCGCGCCGCGCTCGCCCATGTCGCCGACAACGCAGCCGAATTCAAGGTGAAATACGGCAATATCGCACCGGCGAGCGTCGGCGCGATTCAGCGCCAGCTTCTCGTGCTGGAGACGCAGGGCGGCGACAAGTTCTTTGGCGAGCCGCCGCTGGAGATTACCGATTTCATCCGGACGGATCGCGACGGACGCGGCGTGGTGAACATTCTCGCCGCTGACAAGCTGATGCGCGCGCCGAAGCTCTACGCCACTTTCCTTTTGTGGATGCTCTCGGAGCTTTTCGAGACGCTTCCCGAGGTCGGCGATCAGGACAAACCCAAGCTCGTCTTCTTCTTCGACGAAGCGCATCTCCTTTTCGACGATGCGCCAAAGGCGCTGCTCTCGGCGATCGAGCAGGTGGTCAGGCTCATCCGCTCGAAGGGCGTCGGCGTCTATTTCATCACGCAGAATCCGCTCGACGTGCCGGATACCGTGCTGGGCCAACTCGGCAATCGCATTCAGCACGCGCTGCGCGCCTTCACGCCGCGCGACCAGAAAGCGGTGCGCGCGGCGGCCGAGACCTTCCGCAAGAACCCGTCCTTCGACACGGCGGACGCCATTATGCATCTTGGCGTCGGCGAGGCGCTCGTCTCCATGCTGGGCGACAAGGGCGCGCCGGAGATCGTCGACCGCGTGCTAATCGCGCCGCCCGCCGCCCGCGTCGGGCCCGTGACGCCGCAAGAGCGCGCCGCCGTCATGGGCGAGAGCAAATTCTCCGGCAAATATGACACGCCCATCGACCGCGACTCGGCCTACGAGACCCTGCAAGGGGGCGGACAAAACGCCGCAGGCGGCGGCTTGATCGGGACCATCGGCGGCGTGTTGGGCAAGCTTTTCGGTTCGGCCAAGGGACAGAAGCTCTCGCCCGCCGAGGCCGCGCTGCGCTCGGCGGTCCAAAGCGCGGCGCGCACAGCGGGAAATCGCATCGCCAAGGAAATCTTGCGCGGCGTCCTGGGCGGCATCACTAAATAGAATCTTAAGCTTCGCGAAGTGTCGGAACCTCCCCGGCGACGCTTTCGCCGGGCCTTTATTACGGAATCTTAATCCCGACTTTAGCGAGTTGTCACGTAGCAGTCATTTTCCTGCCCGGCGTTTCCGGCCTATACTATCCTTGTTGCGATCGGCGAATGCGCGATCGACCATCGCGGGCTTGCCGCCCCGGGAGCCCGTCAGGGGAGGGACGAATATGGCGAATGCTTTGCCCATCGTCGCGGAAGGCGGGCTCGCCCGCTACCTTGCCGAAATCCGCCGGTTCCCCATGCTGGAGCCGCAGCAGGAATATATGCTCGCCAAGCGTTGGCGCGAACATGAAGACCCGAAGGCTGCTCAGAAGCTTGTCACCTCGCATCTGCGCCTCGTGGCCAAGATCGCCATGGGCTATCGCGGCTACGGCCTGCCGATCGGCGAGATCGTCTCCGAAGGCAATGTCGGCCTGATGCAGGCCGTCAAGCGCTTCGAGCCGGATCGCGGCTTCCGCCTCGCCACATATGCGATGTGGTGGATCCGCGCGTCCATTCAAGAATATATCCTGCGCTCATGGTCGCTCGTCAAAATGGGCACCACCGCCAGCCAGAAGAAGCTCTTCTTCAACCTCCGCAAGGCCAAGAGCCGCATCTCCGCCTTCGAGGAGGGCGATCTGCGGCCCGAGAATGTCGAGAAGATTGCGACGCGCCTCGGGGTCTCGCAGCAGGACGTGATCGAGATGAACCGCCGTATGGGCGGCGACGCCTCGCTCAACGCGCCGCTGCGGGAGGAAGGGGAAGGCGAATGGCAGGATTGGCTCGTCGACGACAGCGACGACCAGGAGCGCGTCCTCGCCGCGCAGGAGGAGAGCAGCAATCGCTTGAAGGCGCTGCGCGGCGCGCTCGACGTGCTCAATCCGCGCGAACGCCGCATCTTCGAGGCGCGCCGCCTCGCCGACGATCCGGTGACGCTCGAGCAACTTTCCGAGGAGTTCGGCGTCTCCCGCGAGCGCGTGCGGCAGATCGAAGTCCGCGCCTTCGAGAAGGTGCAGGCGGCGGTGAAGTCCGGCGTGGCGCGGATCGAAGAAACCCACGCAGCGGCGATGTGAGGGGGCGCGAGCCCCTTCACCCGCGCTCTCCGTCACTGCGAGCGGAGCGAAGCAATGACGTAAGCGGCGCTAGCCGCAAATCCCCTTCAGCGCCGCCCACTCTTCGTCGCTTAAAAGCGGCGTCGCCGTCTCGCCCTTGTCGGCCGCCTCGAGCGCCTCCAGCCGATCCGCGCTGAGCGGGTGGTCGTGAAGAATGCTCAGGGGCCCGCCGTCGTCCTCCCCCGTGATCCGCACCAGCAATTCACCCATGGGTTTCGCGGGCCGGCCGAGCGCGCCGAGGGTCTTGGCGGCGAAGGCGTCGGCCTGGGCCTCGTTTTCGCGCGAATGGGCGGCGTTGAACAAGGAATTGCCGACGACGACCATGGCCGAGGCCTCGGTCACGTCGCCGAAGACCAGGCCGACAAGCATGGCCGTGCCGCCTGTCTCTATGATGCGGCGCAGATGGTCGCGGTGTTCCAGATGGCCGAGCTCATGGGCGAGCACGCCGATGACTTCGTCCTGCGACCAGGCTTTATCCAACAAGCCCGAGAGCAAGTAGATCTTGCCGCCGGGCAAGGCGAAAGCGTTCGGGGTCTTTGACGAAAGGACCTCGATCGTCGCGGGCAGGCGCAGATGGGCGGCGGCCTCGAGGCGGCGCGAGACTTTCTGCAAGGCCTCCATGCCCTTGGGCGTTTGGCAGCTTTTGCCCGGGAAGGTCTTGCGCGCTTCTTCGTCGGCGCCCGCGCCGAGCTTCTTTTCCCACGCCACGGGAATGGCGGGGGCGATGAGATCGGCCGTGCGCGGCACGCCGCCCCAGAGGAAGGCGCCCAGCATCACGCTTGCGGCGAGGCCATAGATGAGCCTCTTGCGCCCCTCGGGATTGGGCGTCTCCCTCTCGCCCAAGAGCAGGAGGCAGTGGCGCACGACGTCGGTCTGCGTTTGCGGATCGTCCACTTCGAGCCGGGCGCCCTTCGGCCCGCCGAGCGCCATGAGGCGCATGACGCCGCCGGGCGGCGGCACGCGGCGCACGTCCGCATAGGGCCAAGCCGCGAGCAGGACGCCGTCTTCCGTGATTTCGAGCGCGGGGCCGAAGACGAGCTGGACGGCGCGGCGTCTTTCAATAGAGCCGTCGAAATAGCTGGCGTTGCCGGTCGCTTCCGTCGTCACGCGCCCTCCTCGACCAAAGGCTAGCACCGTAAGAGCCAAAGACAAAACGCGGCGCTATATGGAGAAGCGAAGCGCTGCAGGAGATTGGTGATGTCGCATTGGCTCATTGCCGGCGCGAGCCGGGGCATTGGTTTGGAGCTGGCGCGCCAGCTCGCGCTGAGGGGTGAGCGCGTGAGCGCGAGCGTGCGGAGTGAAAACGGCCGCGCGGCCTTACAGGAGGCGCTGGAGCCACTGGGCGACAGGGGGCAAATTCTCATCTTCGACACGCGCGACGACGCACAAATCCGCGAGGCCGCCGCGGAGGTGAGCGAGCCGATCGACGCGCTTGTCGCCAACGCCGGCGCCTATGGGCCGCAGCGCCAATCGGCGCTCGATATGGATTTCGACGGCGTGCTCGATCTCGTCAACGTCAATACGCTCGGGCCTTTGCGCGTCGCTCAGGCGTTTTTGCCGCTCATCAAGCAGGCCGAGCGGCCGCGCATCGCGATGATCTCGAGCGTCTTGGGCTCGATGGCGCTGGAAGGGACCTTCAACGTCGGATACCGCATCTCGAAAGCCGGGCTCAACAAGATCGTCCAATGTCTCGCCGACGATCTGAAGCCCGAAGGCATTCCAGTCATTTCCATGCATCCGGGCTGGGTGCGCACCGATATGGGCGGGCCCAACGCGCCGGTCAGCGCCGAGGACAGCGCCGCGGGCATTATTGGCGTCATCGAGCGGCTGACGCTCGCGGATACGCGCAGATTCGTCGATTACAAGGGCGCGGAAATCGACTGGTGAGCGCGGGCCGATACGCCCCCTCCCCACCCACCCGGCAGGGGTTGGGGCGACAATCTTGGGCGTGATCTCGGCCGGACCCCACCCGACCTCGCTTTCGCGGGGCCACCCCCCCCCCCGTAAAGGGGAGGGATGGGGGCGCCGAGATTGCCGATCGCCGGGGAAACCGCCTTTACAGCCCCACCTGCACCAGCTTGCTGTTCGTTTGCAGCAGGTTGCGGTAGCGCGCCAACGCCCAGAGCGGGAAGAATCTGCGATAGCCGTGGTAGCGCAGGTAGAAGACGCGCGGGAAGCCGGTCGCCGTGAAGCGCGGCTCGTTCCAGAGTCCGTCCTGAGCCTGCGTCGCCTGCAGATAGGCGACGCCGCGTGCGACCGCCGGATGATCGACCTCGCCCGCCGCCATCAGGCCGAGCAGCGCCCAGGCGGTTTGCGAAGAGGTCGAGGGCGCGGGCTCATAGCCCTTGTAGTCGAGCTTGTAGCTCGCGAGATCCTCGCCCCAGCCGCCGTCCGCGTTCTGGATCGAGACGAGCCAGTCCACCGCTCGGTGATAGGATTCGTGCTCATGCGGCAGGCCGACGGCGTTGAGCGCGCAGAGCGCCGACCAGGCGCCGTAGATGTAATTGGCGCCCCAGCGGCCGAACCAGGAACCGTCCTTTTCCTGCTCTTTCAGCAGATAGTCGACGCCGCGCCGCAGGCATTCGCTCGATTCCACCGTGTCGCCGAGTTGCGCCAGCATGGAAATGCAGCGCGCCGAGACGTCCACCGTCGGCGGATCGAGCAGCGCGCCATGGTCGGCGAAGGGGATGTGGTTGAGATAATGATAGACGTTGTCGGCGTCGAAGGCGCCCCAGCCGCCGTTCTTCGACTGCATGCCGACGACCCATTCCTTGGCGCGCGCGATGCGCTCGGCATAGGGCTTTTTCTCTTCGGCGCTGGTGAGGCGGTCCATGGCGGTAGCGACGACGGCCGTGTCGTCCACGTCCGGATAATGCGCATTGGCGTATTGGAACGCCCAGCCGCCGGGCCGCAAACCGGGCCGCTGAACCGCCCAGTCGCCCTTCATATCCAGCACCTGCAGGGGCGCGAGCCAATCGCAGGCGGCCCGCGCCTTCTCGCGCGCGTCCGCGTCGCCGGTCTCCAGCAGCGCATGCGCCACGAGCGAGGTGTCCCACACCGGCGAGACGCAGGGCTGGCAATAGGCTTCCGTTTCATTGACGACGAGCAGCCGCTCGATCGACTCGCGTGCGTGCTTCACGCGCTGGTCGGTCTCGGGGACGCCGAGCGCGTCATACATCAGCAGGCTGTTGACCATCGCCGGGAAGATGGCGCCGAGACCATCGACGCCGTTCAAGCGCTCGGTCGTCCAGCGTTCGGCGAGCTGAACGGAGTAGTCGCGCGAACGCTTCGGCATATGAGGCTCGAGCAGGCGCAGCAGCTTGTCGATCTCGCCGAAAATATGCGCCCAGGGCCAGGTCTGATGCTCGCCCTTCGGCCAGACCTTCACCTCTTCCGGCGGCGTCGTGAAGAGCTCCTGGATATGGACGTTCTTCGGGTTCTTCGCGCACGGCTTATAGGTCATCAGCACCAGGAGCGGCACGAGAACCGTGCGGCCCCAGTAGGAAATCTTGTCGAGATGGAAGGGAAACCACCTCGGCAGCAGCATGATCTCGACCGGCATCACCGGCACGCCGCGCCAGGGGATCTGGCCGTAAAGCGCGAGCAGCGAGCGCGTGAAGACATTGGAGTTCGCCGCGCCGCCATGGGCGAGGATCGCCGCGCGGGCGCGCGCCATGTGCGGGGCGTCGATGTCGTCGCCGATCATCTTGAGCGCGAAATAGGCCTTCACGCTGGCCGAGATGTTGAATGCGCCGTCCTGGAACAGCGGCCAGCCGCCGTGATCGCCCTGCATGCGGCGCAGATAGACCGCGATCTTGCGCTCCAATTCGGCGTCGACCGGCTCGGCGCGGAAATGGCGCATCAGCACATATTCGGCGGGGATGGTGGTGTCCGCCTCCAGCTCGAAGCACCAATGGCCGTCCGCCTTGCCGAGGTCTAAAAGCGCGGCTTTGGCGCTCTGAATGCTCGCTTCGAGCGCATCTGCGGTCGGCGCGTCACTGGCGCGAAGGGCTGCGGTCATGGTTTGTCCTTTTTGCTCAATTTCATAGCGCTATGCGATGCGAAGCGTGGCGGTTTCCGCCGCGTCGCCCTCGCCATGCGGCGTGACGACGATTTCGACGTCCTGGCCCAGCGCGACCAGGAAGCGCAGGAGCCGCTCCAGGGAGAACTGCCGGAAGTCGCCGCGCAGCATCTTGGAGACGTCGGGCTGCCTGACGCCGAAAAGCCGCGCCGCCTCGACCTGTTTGAGGCCGCGCGCCTTCAGAAGCGCCTCGATCTTACGGACCAGCTGCGCCTTGAGGATGTGATCCTCCGCATGTCTCGGCGTCGGCTGGCTTTCACTCATCTTATCAAGCCTGTTCATTCGCCCGGCCCGCGAGCGTGGTTCAACTATAGTGATTTAACCATATGGTCAAGGCGGGGCGCGATGGCGCATCGCTTGCTAACCGAACGGCAACCCGCCTCTTTCGACCGAGGCGCTCGGCATTGTTCGAAAGGGGCAGGCCTATGGACGAGCTTTTTGTGATTTGTCGGACAGTCGAAATCGACGACGCCCAGGCCCACGGCTTCGTGCTGATGAAAGCCGAGGAGAGCGGGGAGACATCGCCCTGGCCGATCGTGGTCACGCGCAAGGGCAACAACTTCTACGGATTCGAAAACGCCTGCCCGCATGAGGGCCTCCGGCTCGACGCGCAGCCGGGCCAGTTCATGGACGAAGAGGGCAATTTCATCGAATGCGGCCGCCATCATGCGCAATTCGATATCGACACGGGCGAATGTTTCATCGGTCCCTGCCAGGGGCGGCGCCTGACTCCCGTCAAGCTCGTTGTCGATGACGGCGACGTCTGCGTGACCGGCGTGATGCTTGCAGACGAGTGAGAAAGGGGACGCTTTCATGACGGATATGGCCGAGCTGCAAAGGCGCAAGAAGCTCATCAATCTAGCGATCGTCTATGTCGATCCCGACGCTTTCATCGCCAATTATGTCCCCTGGCTGGAGATCACGACCTTCATCACGGCGCTGCGCGCGGGCGACGTTCAAGCCCCGGCCGATGGCGTGACGCCGACCCTCACGCCGCAGCAGATGAAGGGCGGCGTCGCGGCCAGCTATGGCAACGACGCCGTCTTCGCCTTTTGCATGACCGCAGCGCTGAAAGGCGACAAGGCGGCGGTGGACAAGGTGGAGGCCGCCTTGGCCGAAAGCCTGGGCAAGGATTTCCCGGGCTCGGTCGCTTTCTGGAACTTCCGTTCGGCGAACGACTCGCCGATGAGCCTCGAAGACCATGTCGGCGCAGCGGCCTATAAAATGCTCGGGGGCGATATTCCGCCGCCGCCCATGCGCGCGCGGGAGAACTGGAACGCGGGGCTGCGCTTCTTCGAAAAGGCGCGGCAATCCAATTTCGTGCAGGAGATCATGTATCCGCTTGCCGTGTGGACGCGAACCAAATGGAGCGAGACGCTGGAGAAGGGCGTCTCCTTTCTCGCACATATCGAGGACAGCGTTCCCGTGTTGCAGGAGGCGCTCGCCGACTCGCGTAACGATCAGGCTTTTATCGCCAACATGCTGCTGAAAATGGCGCCGGCGATCGAGCAGGATTTGAGCGACGATACTCAGGGGTTTTTAAGATCGCTGGCGCGTCGCGCGTAACGCGACAGCACTCACACGCGCGGAGCGTTGCTCCGCGCTCAGATTGCTGACAGAGTGGCGTTGAAGCCCCTCGTGCTTCGAGACGCCTGCTGCGCAGGTTCCTCAGCATGAGGGGCTTCTTTATTTACGTAAAACACTTAGGCCTCATCCTGAGGAGCGAGCGAAGCTCGCGTCTCGAAGGACGAGGCCGCCTCGCAGGTTTGTTGACAAACTACGCGCTGCGCCTGGCTCCGGCTTTTTTGTTTCTATGGGAATTTTTAAATGGCGAGCGCTCCCTGCCCATTCTGCTATCGAGCTTCGCAGCCGATTCTTTGCGAAAACGATCTCGCTTTCGCCATTCAAGACAAATATCCGGTTCGTCCGCTCCACAGCCTGATCTTGCCGAAGCGGCACGCTCTCGATGTCTTCGACACGACGCTGGACGAGCGTGAGTGCATGCATCGTCTTGCCGACGCGTTGCGCGGCAAGATCATGCGCGCCGACCCCAGTGTCGCCGGCTTCAATTTCGGCTCGAATATTGGCGCGGCGGCGGGGCAGAAAATCTTCCACGCCCATTTACATCTCATTCCGCGCAGAGCCGGCGATACGCCGCCGCCTCCTGCTCGGGGGTGACGGAGACTTTAACGTCCCCGCTTCGCTCGGCGAAGGCCACGCCCGGCGCTGGCCAGCCGCGCTCGGGCGACAGGCTTGGCGTTCCGGCCCGCCATCGCCATAATCCCTCCAGGGAGACGGGCAGATATGACAGAAGCCGGAAAAGGCGAAGCGCCCGCGACGGCGGCGGTTCTCATCATCGGCGATGAGATCCTGTCCGGCCGCACGCAGGATGTGAATACGCGCTATATCGCCAATTATCTGGCGCAGATCGGCGTCGATCTGCGCGAGGCGCGCGTGGTCCCGGATGACGAGCCGGAGATCGTCGCGGCACTCAACGCCCTGCGCGCGCGCTATACTTACGTTTTCACAACGGGCGGCATCGGCCCGACCCACGACGACATCACCGCCGACGCCGTGGCGAAAGCCTTCGGCGTAGAGGTTGTGGAACATCCAGACGCCATCGCTTTGCTGCGCGAGCGCTTTACCGAAGAAGAGCTCAATTCCGCCCGCCGCCGCATGGCGCGGGTTCCCGAAGGGGCGGCGCTGGTGCGGAACGCGGCTTCCAAGGCGCCCGGCTTCTGGATCGACAATGTAATCGTCATGGCCGGCGTGCCGGTCATCATGCAGTCGATGATGGACACGGTCGGGCCGCTGCTCAGGTCGGGCCCGCCCATCCAGGTTGAAACCGTAGAAGCGGGCGCGATCCCGGAGGGGACCTACGCATTGAAGCTCGAAGCAATCGCCCAGGCGTATGAGGGGGTGAGCATCGGCTCCTATCCCCATTTCTCCAGCGCCGGAATTCGTAACCAGATCGTGCTGCGCAGCCGCGAGGCCGCCAGCCTCGAGCTGGCGGCGCGGGCCGTACGCGCAATGCTTGCGGAGCTTGCGCTATGAGTCCGGAAAAATGGATGCAGACGGAGAGCGGCCCTGAAAAAATCTTTCCGGTCTCCTGGGACATGTTCCACAGGGACGTCCGCGCGCTCGCCTGGCGGCTTGCGGCAATCGGCGGTTTCTCGGCGATCGTCGCGGTGACCCGCGGCGGGCTGGTGCCGGCCGGCATCATCGCACGCGAATTAGGGATTCGCGTCATCGAGACCATTTGCGTCGCCAGCTATCACGAGGAGACCGAGCGCGATGCGCTCGAGGTCTTGAAACCGCTCACGGAAACCATTCTGGCGCGCCCGAGCGAGGAGGTGCTCGTCATCGACGATCTCGTCGACACCGGGGCGACCGCCAAGGCCGTGCGCGAAATGCTCCCCAAAGCGCATTTCGCCACCGTCTACGCCAAGCCGCAGGGCCTGCCGATGGTGGACACTTTCGTCACCGAAGTCTCGCAGGACACATGGATTTATTTTCCCTGGGACACGGGGCTCTCCTTCCAGGCGCCGATCCACAAGCCGGCGCGGGGGCGGTGAGACTAAAATGAGGCTTGGCGCCGTCGCCGGACCCGCCCTATAACGCGCCTTACACTCCAGATCGCGGGCGTGGCGAAACTGGTAGACGCAACGGACTTGAAGAAATTTGAGTGCTCCACCCGGGAAACCGACGGAGTAGAACCGCTCAAAGTCGGGGAAACCTCGAAAGTGGCGATCCCGAGCCAAGCCCGCCCTTTGGGGCGGGAAGGTGTAGAGACTAGACGGGCGGCGCCTAAGGCGCTTTCGCGCTATGGCGAAGGGATAGTCCAGACCCCAAACCCGCGCGCGCGGGGCGGCGAAAGCCGTAGCGGGTATGAAAATCCGTAGGGCCGCAAGGCCTGTGCCGGTTCGATTCCGGCCGCCCGCACCAGACAACCCAGGGGACGGGCCTCGATCGAGGCCGATAAATTGACGCCCCTTCACTCAAACTTAGCTATGCGAAACCCTGATGTCCGGTGTGTCGGGCAATCCCGTTCGGCTGCCCGATCCGGTTAAATCATTGCAAAGGAACAGAATTTATACAGCCAAGTTGGACTTGCGATCAGTCGAGCTTGGGGGCTATCGGATCATGAATCGAGCGAAACGCTATTTTTCTCGCCTGGCTGGAAGCTTCAGACGGTCGCGTTCGGGCTCGGTCGCGATGATCTTCGCGCTGGCGGCCGTGCCGGTCATTGCCTCGATCGGCGCCGCCTTGGACCTCGCCTCGGCGTCCATGTTGAAGTCGCGTCTGCAACATGCGGTGGACGAGGGGGCTCTCGTGGCGGCGAGGAATGCGAGCCTCACGCAGGCCGCGCGCCAGCAGCTCGCTCAGTCGTCGGTCATGACGAATATGGGCCCCTCCGCGAGCGGCATGAGTTTGACGGTCGCTGAAACAGAGCCATCCTCTGGTCTCTATCAGGTCAATGGGACGCTCACCGTCCCGACGACAATCATGAGGATCATGAATATCAGCTCGACCACGGTCAGCGCGAAGGCCACCGCGAGTCTCGGGACAGCGGGGGCGTCGAGCTCGACCAGCGTTTGCCTTTTAGCGCTCAGCACCATCGCGAGCCCCGGATTGCTGGCGAATTCCAGTGTCGTCATAAACGCGCCGACCTGCGAGATCGACGTCGCCTCCACCGGCTGGCCCGCCGCCACCTTCAACGGCGGCGACAGCTTCTCCGTTTCCAAGCTCTG
Source organism: Methylocystis sp. MJC1 (assembly GCF_026427715.1). Taxonomy (NCBI): domain Bacteria; kingdom Pseudomonadati; phylum Pseudomonadota; class Alphaproteobacteria; order Hyphomicrobiales; family Methylocystaceae; genus Methylocystis; species Methylocystis sp. MJC1. Next base: position 809,167 of record NZ_CP107558.1, read on the forward strand.
CGTCGCGGGCACGCAAATTCTCAACAACGCCGGATCGATCCCGGCGCTGAGCACGGGTTGCCCGGTTGCGTCCGACCCATTTGCGGGCAAGCTGCCGGCCGTTTCCGTCGGCGCCTGCGCCGTCAGCAATCAGAACTATTCGGGCAATGTGACGCTCAGCCCCGGCGTCTATTGCGGCGGATTCAATTTCAACGGCAGCGGAACGGTCACCTTCAATCCTGGCCTCTATGTGTTCAAAGGCGCCAGCTGGAACATGAACAGCGGCTGGACGATGAACGGCAATGGCGTGACCTTCTATTTCGCCGATTCGTCTTACATGCAGATCAACAGCGGGGTGACCGCGAATTTGACCGCCCCGACCTCGGGAACCTATGCAAATATCCTGGTGTACGAGCCCACCGGACTTCCGCAGTCGTCGTTCACCATTAATGGACAGGCGGGCCATAGCTTCCAGGGGCTCGTTTATCTGCCGAGCCGCAACATCACTTTCAACAGCATGTCCAACGTGACTTCCGACGCCCTGACGATCGTGGTCAACTCGGTCATACTGGATACGCTCAATTGGAGCTTAAAGAGCTCGGCCTATTCGATAGCAGGCGCCGGCGCCTCCACCGGCAACGCCGTGCCGCGCCTCGTCAATTGACGTTTGAGCGCGCCTGGGGCTGGCTTCCGCGCAACGGAGGCCGGCCAGCGCGAAAGTAAAAATATTTTTGGCCAATAGTTCAGATCGGCTTTCGGCTTACGTTCAATAACCTCCTATTTACGATGAACCTTTGCGCCCTGGTAAGCTTAACGACCGACCTTCGCGAAGCCGTGTGTATGGAGGCTCGCGTCGCGTCGAATGTCAAAATTACTTGGAAAATTCTGTCTGGCGGCCCTTGTTGTCGCGTCCTCTGCAAAAGCTGAAAATCTCGCCGATCCGAAGCCGGTCTCGGGTTGGATCGTCACCGTGAGCGCGCATGGCGGATTCTCGCAGACATGGGAGGGATCGAAAAACCTGTCGCCTTTCCTCCTGCCGGGCTTGTCGATGCGGCGGCCCGGCGCGTCGGTTGGCTTTGCCGCCCCGGACGAAGCGCCCGGCTTTGCGCTTTATGACAACGGCTTTTTGAAAGCGGGCGTTTCCGGCCGGCTGCGCGGCCCGCGCCGACAGTCCTCATGGGGCGAGCTCCATGGCGTCCACGACATCGACTGGACGATCGAAGCGGGCGGCTTCGCGGAGTTCTGGACCTTCCAGAAGCTGCGCGCGCGGGCCGAGCTGCGGCATGGCTTCCTCGGCCATCACGGCACGATTGCCGAGCTTTATCTCGATTGGGTGGAACAGCACGGGGCCTGGACCTTTTCCATCGGTCCGCGCATGACGATCGGCGATCACGCTTACCTGAACAAGCTCTTCGGCGTCACCTGGCTGGATGCGCTCGGCAATGGCTCCGTAGCGCCCTATTCGGCGGCGTGGGGCGTGAAATCCATCGGCGCCATGGCCGCCGTTAAATATGACTGGTCGCAGGATTGGTCGACGACGGCCTTTGTTCGCTACAACCGTCTTGCGGGGAGCGCCGCCGCCAGCCCATTGGTCAAGAATCTGGGATCGCCCGATCAATGGATGCTCGGCCTGAGCGTCTCCTACAGCTTCTATGTGGATGTCTTTTAAGGGGTGCTGGTCCGAGGCTGGAAGGGTTAACAAATGCGGCGCTGATCTGGCGGCGCCCTTAATCTTTGTTAAGCATTCGCCGACAAGACTGGCGTCGCGCGCGATGGTCGCGTCGCCACGATTCGACGAGCACCGATGATCGACGCAGCGAAGCGATTATTGCCGGACGCGGCTTTCGCAAGCGTTGGGGGCGCCGATAAAGACGCGCGTTCAGCCAAGGATTCTCGGCTCGATATGATGCTCGTCTCCGGCGGCGACGAGCGCATCTGGCCCGACCCCGTCACGCGCCGCAATCGCTACGGCGTTCCGGCGGCGCCCGCGCCGGAAGAGCTTTGGTTTTCATCGTCGACCGCGAGCGCCGCGAGCCCTCGCGGCTATGACGCCGCCCGCGAGGCTTTCGAATCCGTCTCGCGGCCGGGCGTCGATCTCTTGGGCTGGTTCGACAAGATCAGGGCGCGGATCGTCGCGCAATTCGGGGAGCCCGGCGTTGAGGTCGTTCTCACGGCTTCGGGCACCGAGGCGGAGCTTGCAGCGCTGGCTGTCGCCAAGGCGCTGCTGCGCCGCCCCATCGCCAACATTGTCGTCGCGCCGGATGAAACCGGCAGCGGCGTGGCTTTGGCCGCGACGGGCGCGCATTTCGCGGGGACGGCGGCTTTCGAGCCGAAAGTCGAAAAAGGCGCCCCGCTCGCCGGCTGGGAAAATGACGATGTGGTGATGCGCCGCCTCGACATTCGCGACCCGTCGGGGCGTCCCCGCGCCGCTGCGGAGATCGACCGTGCAGCGGGCCTCGCTGTCGCCGAGGCCTTGCGCACGGGCCGGGGAGCGCTGCTGCATCTGCTCGACGCCTCGAAGACCGGCCGCAGCGGGCCGAGCCGCGCCGCCGCGCGCGACATTCTGGCCAGCGCGCGCGAGCGGGCGATCATCCTCGTCGACGCCTGCCAGCTTCGTTGCTCCTTCGACGAGATCAAGGCCGATCTCGCGGCCGGCTTTCTCGTGATGATCACAGGCTCGAAATTCGTGGGCGGCCCGCCGTTCTGCGGCGCCTTGCTCATTCCCGCCGACAAGGCCGAAAAGCTCCGCAAGATGACCCTGCCGCCGGGGCTCGCCGCCTATGCGGCGCAATCCGACTGGCCGCAATCATTCGGCCGCGCCTTCGAGGCGGAGAATTTCGCTCCCGCCAATCTCGGCCTCGGGCTGCGATGGACCGCCGCGCTCGCAGAGATCGAGGCTTACGCGAAAATATCCTCGAGCCTGCGCGACGAGATCAAGATGCGCTTCGCCGAGGCGGCGCGCCGCGGCGTCGCCGGCAATGCGGATTTGGATTTCCTCGACGGCGAGAACTGGCGCCTCGGGGGCAAGCCCGCGACGCTCTTTCCGATCCTCACCAATCAGGGAGACCCGGCCCAGGCGCGCCTGATCTACGACTCTCTGCGCGCGACGAGCGGCGCATTTGTGGATGCCGAATATTCGCGCGTCTGTCATGTGGGCCAGCCAGTGCTGATCGGCGGTCGCGCGGCCTTGCGTCTATGCCTTGGCATGCCGCAGGTGACAGCCGTCGCGCAACGTGTGGGGCAGGGCCTCGACCTCGACGCCGCTTTCCTGCCGCTGCGTCGCGACATGGAATTCCTGTTCCGCAAATGGGGCGCGCTGGCCAGGCGCATCGCCGCCAATGGCGGTCCGACGCTCGCAGCGTCCAACTGATCGACCACGCCATGCGGCGTGATGCCGTCGCGTGAAACGGAGCACAGGCCGTGGCCTTTTCTTTTCTGTCTCGCAAACCGAAAGTCGAGCAGCCCGCGCAGGCCGCGAGCTTCGACACCGCGCATGAGCGCGCGCAGGTCCCGATGGCCGAGAGCCTGCAGCGCGCCGCCGCAATGACCGGCTGTTCGCCTATGCAATTGACGCGCGAATATTCGCGTCTCGCCTTCGGGCCGGGGAAGGTCACCTTCGAAGATTACGTGAAATACCGGCTCTTCGACGACGCCTGGCTGGCGGGGGCGGATAAGGCCGATTTCGTCGGCGCGCGGCGCAACCGCGATCTTGTGGTCGAGATCAACTACCGGCACGATTGGCACGGCCTGCTCACCAATAAGCTCGCGTCGCAGAGCTATCTCGCCGCTTACGGCCTGCCGACCATCGCCCCGCTGGCGATCTACGCGCCGGGTCTGGCGATTGCTTCCGACAGGCTCCTGCCGTCGCGCGAGGCGCTGCGCGGCTTCCTTCTGGACGCGCGCCATTATCCGATTTTCGGCAAGCCCGTCGAAAGCTTCCAGAGCCTCGGCGCGCTCGCTCTGCTCGGCTGCGACGCCGCGAACGGCGAGCTGATCGCTGTCGGCGACAAGCGCCTGAAGATCGATGAAGCGCTCGATGACATCGAGCGGCATTATGCGGCGGGCTATCTCTTCCAGAAGATGGTGAAGCCGCATCAGGGCCTCATCCCCAAAATCGGCGAGCGCCTCGCGACTGTGCGCGTGCTGACGATCGCGACGCCCGAGGGCCCGAAAGCGTTTCGCGCCGGCTGGAAAATCCCGGCCGCCGGCAATGTGGCGGATAATTTCTGGCGCGCGGGCAATATGCTCGCCGGTCTCGATTTCGAGACAGGCCGCTTGTTGCACGCGACGACTGGCGTCGGCTTCGAGATGAAGGACGTGACCCGCCATCCCGACACGGGCGCCGAGCTGATCGGCCTGCAGGTTCCCGACTGGCAAAAGATGAAGGCGGTCGCGGTCGAAGGCGCGAAGGTTTTGCGCCATTTCGGCATTGTCGGCTGGGATATCGCCGCGACTGACGATGGGCCGATGATTGTCGAAGCCAATGAGACGCCGGATTTCAGCCTCGTGCAGATTGCCGATCGGCGGGGGATATTGTGCAAGGAATTCAACGATCTCCTTGCGCGGCAGCAGGCGGCGGACGCGGCCTATGTAAAGCGCATGAAGGAGATGCAGGCGCGGATTTGAGTGAGTGAAGCGGGCGGCCATGCGCCTAGAGCGGCTCAACGCCGGCCAGTTCCATCGTGGGCGATTATGCGACAGAAAAAGGGACTGGCCGAAGCCAGCCCCAAAACCTGTTACGCCGATCGCCGCCTAAGTGATCTCGTTAGCGCGCCAATCGTTGGTAAAGCCGCCAGCCGAAGTAAATTACGCGAAAAACCCGATAGGCTCTTATCGAAAGAGCAGGCCGTAATGACGTGGCCAGTTCCTTGATCGCCCATTGGACGGCGGCTTCTTCGCCATCTTTCTCAAGGAGTTCCTGGTAACAGACCAAGAATTCCGGGAGCCAGTAGGCAGCATAACGACCGCCGGCCAGCAAGTTATATAAACTTGTCATCCACTTACGTGGGTGACGGTTCTTCATACTCATTCTCGAATATCCTCGTTGCCGAAGACATCCGGCTAAAGGTCGCCGCCGTTACTTTCAAAGCCTGTGTGCCGGACGCTTGGATGTTGAAGATGCGTCGGCGACGACCACCACGAACAGGCTCTGGTTTGCTTTCTTGAGATTTTACATATCCCTTGTCTTCGAGCCTCTCTAATGTCCCGAAAACTTGTGCAATCGAGACCTGTCGACCAAGTTGTTTCGTTAGACGTCGACTTATCTCTGCAGGATATGCATCATCTCCAATCTGTGAGACAGTCAGAAGTGCTTCATATTCAAAATGTTGAAGAAGTTTAATTCTGTCTGTCTCTTTATCGTCTACGACGCTTGCACTTGTATAGGCATGCATCTTTCCTCCTTCATTCAAATTAAGTCTTGCCAGACGCTGCTCGGACCGCCCGAGGAGCATCGGCCATAACGTTCTACTCGATAACGTTAGCGCCGTCAACGTAATGGTGGGGCGAGGAAACGGCTGCTAAGCCGAGCGTACCAGCCGCGCCTGCCTAAACAGCTAGGCTCATGTCCGTTAAGCGGCTGTCTCGGCTGCCTTTTGCCGTTTGTCTCGAAACTCCTTGGCTTTTCGGAACTCCGGTTCGAGTTCGATGAGACGTTCTCGCAGGCCATCCAGCCGATAGGCGCTAGAAATCTGCTTTTGCTTGCCGCGGTATCGGTGCTCTCGCTTGATGAGACCGGCCTTTTCGAGGCCGTCGAGGTAGCGCAAAACCATGCGCTCGCTCTTGCCCATACGCCGCGCGATTGTCTCGATTTTTGGATGAGGTGCCTTGTCTGCATCCCACCAATGCTGGACGAGATGCAATAAGACGTTGAACTGCGTCGGCGAGATCTTCAAGCGTGCCTGTGCGTAAAGCAGCAGGTTCGGTAGCTGAGTGAAGCCATAGGAGCCGACAACCTGCCGGCTAAAACGATCTTCGAGTTTTCGCTTCTCCTTCTCTTTCGAGGAGGGAGGCGTCGGCATCTTCACAACAGATGCTGTGGGCTTTGGCGCTGTCGTCATAGGGGATGATATGCCGATGATTTGATGCCTTTGGGCACAAGACATTCATAGCCCCGTGTGGGCCGCCATTTCTGACGGGCATCCCTACGTGATGCTACGTGCTGTCCACGATACGTGCTATCCGAAGATGCGCCTTCATCGGCCGCCACTCCTGACGCCCATGATAGCGTCAAAAATGACAGGCCTATATCTGTCATAATTGACGGGCATATTTTTGCAAGTTCCGGTAGGCCCAGCATGGCTGACCGCCGATGCGCAGGCCGCGACGCTGCTCTACGTCTCTCAACAGGAGGCGGACGATAGAATTCCGAGCGCTGCGATTCACATTTTAAACCCCCCTGGTTTTTTTGAGGGAAAGTCGGGCTACCGTGCGTCGGCCTTTGCGCTTGGCAAGCCCCCCTAGGCGGAAGTTGAAATTCAACCTGACCGACGACCCGCGTTGTCTTTATCCAGCCCGTCTTCTATTCTTACGCCCACGGCCCCCGCAGCGGGGCCGTTTGCGCGCCGCAAAACCAAAAAATAACAGCCGCATTCGGGGAAACCGCCCTTGCAGAACGCCAAAGCCTCGCTCGCCGACAGCGCCCGTTTCATCAAGCAATGGATCGAGAATCCGCGGCTCATCGGCGCCGTCCAGCCCTCGGGGCCGGCGCTCGCCAAAACCATGGCGAGCTTTGTCGATCTTTCCCGCGAGGGTCCGATCGTGGAGCTTGGACCGGGTACCGGCCCCGTCACCAAGGCGCTGCTGGCGCGCGGCATTCCCGCCGAGCGGCTGGTGCTGGTCGAATATGAGTCGCGCTTCTGCCATATGCTCGCCGAGCGCTATCCCGGCGTGAAGATCGTGCAGGGCGACGCCTATGGGCTGAAGAAGACGCTCACGGACAAGATCGACGGGCAGGTGGCGACGGTGGTCTCCAGCCTTCCGCTTCTCGTGCGCCCGGAACGCGACCGCGTCGAGTTGCTGCATCAGGCCTTCGAGCTGATGGGCGACGACGGATTGTTCATCCAGTTCACCTATGGCCTCGCCATCTCGCCGATGCCGATCCATGCGCATGGGCTCAAGGGCGCCTATATCGGAAAGGGATCGGCGCCCGTTCTGTTGAACATTCCCCCGGCCCGCGTCTGGCGCTATCGCAAGGCCGGTCACGCCGGGAAGCCCTAATTACCCTCCCCTAAAGGCGGGCAGAGAGTCCGCCGGAGAAAGTGCAAAGTGCCGAAGGAAGCCGCCAGAGACCGCCTCATCGTCGCCCTCGACTTCGAAACCGTCGAGGATGCGCGCGCCCTGATCGCGACGCTCGGCGAGACTGTCTCTTTCTACAAGATCGGCATGGAGCTCGCCTATGGCGGCGGGCTGGCGCTGGCGCATGAGCTCAAGGACGCCGGCAAGCGCGTCTTCATCGATCTGAAGCTCCATGATATCGGCGCCACCGTCGAGCGCGCAACGCGGCAGATCGCGCGCATGGGCGTGGATTTCCTGACCATCCACGCCTATCCGCAGACCATGGCGGCGGCGCGCGCGGGGGCGGACGATCTCGAGCTCCTCGCCGTGACGGCGCTGACCTCCTATGACGACGCCGATCTCAAGGAGGCGGGCTACGCCTATGGCGTCGCCGATCTCGTGGCCCGTCGCGCCGGGCAGGCCAAGGCCGCGGGGGTCGACGGGCTGATCCTCTCGCCCCTGGAGCTTGCGACGATACGGCCGCTCGTCGGTCCGGATATGCTGCTCGTCACCCCTGGCGTGCGTCCCGCCGGCGCCGATGTCGGCGACCAAAAGCGAATCACCACGCCCGCCCAGGCGATTGCGGGAAGCGCCAATCATCTCGTCGTCGGCCGGCCGATCATCCGCGCCGCTGACCCGCGCGCGGCGGCGCAAGCGATCGTGGTGGAGATCGAGGGCGCCTAATACCTTTTCCGCTTGCGGGCTGGAAGCCCGACCGGGAATCCAGAGCCGCGAGAGCATTGGTTTTGCTCTGGATTCCCGATCGCTCGCTTCGCGAGCGTCGGGAATGACAGTCGTTCAGCGCTCAAGCGAAAAACGCCCAAAGGGCGAGGGCGACGGTCTGATTGACAGCCGCCGCCAAAGCGAGGAACTTGCCCAACGTCGCCCGCCGCAGCTTCTGCACCTCGGCGGGCGAGGCCGATCGCGCCGCCATGCGGGCGAGCAGCAGGCGGTCTTCCACGAAATCCGCCGTGCTGAAAGCGACGGGCGCCACACAAAGAACCCAACGGCCGTCGTCGACGCATTGCAGCGATTGGGCGGCCGCAAGCGACCCCGCCGCAAGCGCCGCGCCGAGACAGGCGAGCAGCGCAAAATCGTAGGGCGCGAGCACGCTTCTATAGCCGTCGACGGAAGCCGAGCCGCTGGTGACCCATGCGATGAATTCCTCGTCGCGGTAGAAGACCGAGGTCTCCCAGCGCCGCGCCAGAACCGTCTCGCCATGCTTTTGGGCCTCGCGATTCGCGGCCCAATGCGCGGCGCCGGCGGCGAGAAGAAAGAAAACAGCAAGATAGAACAAGACGGCCTCTCCTTCTGACGCGCGCGCGTCAAATCCAGCAGGCTCCCTATTTTTAGGTTTGAGCCGGGCGAAGACAAATTCCACGGTCGGAGACAAGCTTGCCTTATCGGACGAATGACGATCTGCCCGAAAACCTTCAGCGGCTTCTGCCGCCGCATGCGCAGGATATTTTCCGCGAGGCCTTCAACCATGCTTTCGCCGATCACGAAGGCGATCCCCGTCAGGAGGAGGCGGCCCACAGGATCGCCTGGGCGGCCGTGAAGCGCAGCTATGTGAAGACGGAAGAAGGCTGGCGGCGGCGGGAGGATTGAAGCGCCGCTCTGGCCAGCCGGCGCCCGTGATGGTAGAAACCGCCGCGCCATGGTTTTGACCCTCCTCGCTCTCGCCGGGCTCGCCGCCTGGCTCTATCTCCTGATTTTTAATTCGGGTTTCTGGCGGCTCACCGAGCACGACCGGAGATTCGCGCCAGAGGGCGCGGTTGTTCCCGAGGGCGCCCATGTCATCGCCATCGTCCCGGCGCGCGACGAGGCGGAGGTGATCGCGACCAGCGTCGCCTCTCTGCTGCAGCAGGATTTCCCGGGCCGTTTCGAGATCGTTCTGGTCGACGACGAGAGCACAGATGGCACGGCGGGCATCGCCCGGGCCAAGGCCGCCGAGCTTGGTGCCGCCGAGCGCCTGACCATCCTCCAATCAGGCGGCTTCTCGGACGGCTGGACCGGCAAGATCGCCGCCATGCACCGGGGCTTCACCTATGTGCACGGCCTCGAAAAGCAGCCTGACTTCGTGCTTTTCTGCGACGCCGACATCGCCTTCTCGCCGCCTGTCCTTTCCCGCCTCGTCGCCGGCGCGGCGGCCCGGGGGACGGTGCTGTCCTCGTTGATGGTGAAGCTGCGCTGCGAGAGCGCGGCCGAGAAATGGTTCGTCCCGGCCTTCGTCTTCTTCTTCCAGATGCTCTACCCCTTCCGCGCCGTGAACGACCCCAAGAGCAAGGTCGCGGGCGCGGCCGGCGGCGTGATGCTGGTGCGGCCCGAGGCTTTGGCCGAGGCGGGCGGCTTGCCAGCGATCCGCGAGGCGCTGATCGACGATTGCGCGCTCGGCGCGCTGATGAAGGGCCAGGGACCGATCTGGCTCAGTCTCACCGACGACGTCCACAGCCTGCGGCCTTACCCGCGTCTTGCGGACATCGAAAAAATGGTGACGCGCTCGGCCTATGCCCAGCTTGACTATTCGCCGCTCAAACTCGCCGGCGCGCTGCTCGGCATGATCGTCGTCTATCTTGCGCCGCCGTTGCTCGCCATCTTCGGCGCCCCGCCGGCGCGGGAGATCGGGCTCGTGGCCTGGATGATCATGGCGCAGGCTTATATGCCGAGCTTACGCTTCTACGGCCTGTCGCGGGCGCGCGCCTTCGCTTTGCCGTTAATCGCGGCGTGTTATACGTGGTTTACAGCCGTTTCGGCCTGGCGTCACATGCGCGGCCGCGGCGGCGAGTGGAAGGGTCGTTTCCAGGCGCCCGCCTGAGCGAGAGGCATTATGATCGACATTGCCGATACAAGCTCCGGCAAGACGCACCGCGACGAGAATTTTCCCGTCGCCTCGGTGCTCATCGCGCCGCGCAATCGCGTGCCGATCCTGGCGTTTTATAATTTCGTGCGCGCGGCGGACGACATCTCCGATCACGAGACGCTGGAGCCCCAGCAGAAGCTCGACCTGCTCGACCGCCTCGACGCCGCGCTGATGGGGAAGGGCCCGGACGAGCCCGTCGCCGCGAGGCTTCGTGAGCAATGCCGCGAGCGCGATCTCGATCCGCAGCACGCCCGCGACCTCATCACCGCCTTCAAGCGCGACGTCACTTATCTGCGCTATCGCGATTGGGACGACCTCATGTTCTACTGCCGCTATTCGGCGATGCCGGTCGGCCGCTTCGTCTGCGACGTGCATGGCGAAGACCCCGCCCGCGTCTGGGACGCCAATGACGCGCTTTGCGCCGCTTTGCAGGTGATCAACCATTTGCAGGATTGCGCGAAGGATTATCGGGAGCGCGGCCGCGTCTACATCACCGCCGAGGCGCTCGCCGCCCATGGCGGCGCGGTCGAGATGCTGAACGAGGCGCGCGCGCCCGCGCCGTTCGTCGCCGCCATCCGCGAACTCAACGAGAAGACAGCCGGGCTGCTCGATCAGTCGCGCATTTTCGCCGACCTCATCGACGACACGCGGCTCGCGATGGAAGTCGGCGCGATTCAAACGCTCGCCGAACGGCTCGTCGCGCGGTTGCGGGTCGCCGATCCGCTGTGCGAGAAGGTGCATGAAGGCAAGCTCGGCTTTGCGCTCGCGGGCGCGATGGGCGCAGCCGGGACCTTGATCCGGCGCATGTCACGCCCGCGCCGCAAAACGGCGGACGCCACCCAATGACCATGGACAGCTTGAACGATATCGCACCCTTGAAGACGCAGCCCATCGCGGTCAAAAGCTCCTTTTATCTCGCCATGCGCGTTCTGGAGCCGGCGCGTCGCGACGCCATGTTTGCGATCTACGCCTTCTGCCGCGCCGTGGACGACATTGCCGACGACGAAGGCGATCGCTCGGCGCGCCGCGAGGCGCTCGATCACTGGCGCTACGATCTCGATGAGCTTTATGCCGGCCGCATCCGCCCGCGCAGCGCCTTCCTCGCCGACCCTGTCCGTCGTTACCGGCTCGACCGCGCGGATTTCGAGGCGATCATCGACGGGATGGCGATGGATGTCGAAGAAGACATTTGCGCGCCCGATTGGGAGACGCTCGAGCTTTATTGCGACCGCGTCGCCAGCGCCGTGGGGCGGCTGTCGGTGCGCGCTTTCGGCCTTGTCGAGGGAGATGAAGCCCAATTGCCCACCGGGCCCAAGCTTCTCGCCTATCATCTCGGCCGCGCGTTGCAGCTCACCAATATTCTGCGCGACCTCGACGAGGACGCCGCACGCGGTCGGCTCTATCTTCCGCGCGAGGCGTTGGACGAGGCCGGCGTCACGACGCAGGCGCCGCACGCCGCGCTTGCGAGCCCGGCGCTCGACGAGGTCTGCGCGCCGGTGATGCATCGCGCGCGCGAACATTTCGAGCAGGCGGATCTCGTGATGGCGGGCCTGCCCAAAGCAGCGGTGAAGGCGCCTTATCTGATGGCCGCCGGCTATCGCTCCATCCTCGACGGCCTCACCACGCGCGGCTTTGCGCCGCCGCGCGCGCCCGTGCGCATGTCGAAGTTCAAGCTCGTCGGCGCTCTGGTTCGGCACGCCTTTCTGTGAGCGGCGCGGTTCACATCATTGGCGCGGGGCTCGCCGGCCTCTCCTGCGCCGTGCGCCTTGCGGACGAGGGCAAGAGCGTCAGGCTGTATGAAGCCGCGCGCATGGCGGGCGGGCGCTGCCGCTCCTATTTCGATGCGACGCTTGGCCTGACGATCGACAACGGCAACCATCTGCTCTTGTCGGGCAATACGGCCGCGCGCGATTATGGGGCGCGCATCGGCGCAGCCGACGCGCTTGTTGGCCCTGAACAGTGCCAATTCGACTTCCTGGATTTCGAGACGGGCCAGCGCTGGAAGCTGCGCCCCAACGACTCGAAGCTTCCCTGGTGGGTGTTCTTCGCCGACCGCCGCGTGCCGGGCACGGGACCGCTCGATTATCTCGACGCTGGCAGGCTGCTCTTCGCCAAGCAAGGCGCGACCATCGGCGCGACCATGCGCTGCGACGGCCTGCTCTGGGAAAAGCTTTGGCGCCCGGTGATGCTCTCGGCGCTCAATATCGAGCCGAGCGAAGCCTCGGCCACGCTCGCCGGCGCCGTGCTGCGCGAGACGCTCGCAGCGGGCGGCGCGGCCTGCCGGCCGCTCGTCGCCAAGGGCGGGCTCGGACACGCTTTCATCGAGCCGGCGCTGCGCAAGCTGCAATCGCAGGGCGTTGAGCCGCGCTTTGGGGCGCGGCTGCGGGAGATTGTTTTCGACGGCGCCCACGCCCGCGCGCTGCGCTTCGCGGAGGAGGAGATTGCGCTCGGCGATGAAGATCGCGTCGTGTTGGCGGTTCCGGCCTGGATTGCTGAGGAGCTGATCCCGGGGCTCGTCGCGCCCGACGATCACCGCGCGATTCTGAACGTCCATTTCAAGGTCGCGCCGCCGCCAGGCCAGCCCTTGCTGCTCGGCATGGTCGGAGCGCTTTCCGAGTGGCTCTTCGCCTTCGAGGACCGGCTCTCGGTCACGATCAGCGGCGCCGACCGGCTGATGGACGCGCCGCGCGAGGATTTGGCCGAGAAGATCTGGACCGAAGTGGCGACCGCGACCGGCCTGCCGCGCGAGCTGCCGGCCTGGCAGATCGTGAAGGAAAAGCGCGCGACCTTCGCCGCAACGCCGGCGCAGGAGGCGCGCCGTCCGGGGACGGGGACGCAATGGCGCAATCTGTTCCTCGCGGGCGATTGGACCGCGACGGGGCTGCCGGCGACGATCGAGGGCACGATAAGATCGGGCTACAAGGCTGCGGCGCTGGCCGGGGTGTGAGCGTATCCCTCCCCTTTACGGGCTACCGGTACGGACACATTCTTCATGTCGCTGCCCACGTCATGGCCGGGCTTGTCCCGGCCACCCACGCCGCGCAACGACGGCTAACGCTGGGCATAAGTCGTCATGGAATGTTTGCGTGGGCGTGAGGAAAGGAAACTCGGAGCCTCCAAAGCCCTGCATAACTTTATCCATAGCGGTCACGCGTCACGCTGAGCGGTGCCCCTGGGCGTGGGTGTGGCCGGGACAAACCCGGCCATGACGGCCCCCGAGATTGTGTGACTCCTTTGGCCCTTCGCGCCGTCCTTGCTTTGCGCGCCCAAATCACTACCTTGTCGATAACCATCGACCCCCGAAAACACGAAAACGAGCGCGTATGACCTTCATCGAGTCCCATCTCGCCCCCGCCGGCCGCAAGAGCGGTCAGATCAAGCTGCATGGGCCGGAAGATTTCGAGGGCATGCGCAAGGCTGGCCGGCTGACCGCCGAGGGCCTCGATATGCTCGTCCCTCATGTGAAGCCGGGCGTCACCACGCAATATCTCGACGACCTCGTCTTCGATTTCGCCGTCTCCAACGGCGCCTATCCCGCGCCGCTCGACTATCGCGGCTATCGCAAGTCGATCTGCACCTCGATCAACCATGTCGTCTGCCACGGCGTGCCGGACAACAAGCCGCTGCGCGAGGGCGACATCGTCAATATCGACCTGACCTTCCTCATCGACGGGTGGCACGGCGACGCCAGCCGCATGTTTGCAGTGGGGGAAATCCCCCGCAAGGCGCAGCGTCTGATCGACGTCACCTATGAATCGCTACTGCGCGGCATTGCGGTCGTGAAGCCCGGCGCCACGACCGGCGACATTGGCGCCGCCATCCAGAAATATGCCGAAAGCGAGCGCTGCTCCGTCGTGCGCGACTTCTGCGGCCATGGGCTCGGCCGCGTCTTCCACGACGAGCCGAATATTCTGCATTACGGCGAGCCGGGGCAGGGGGTGGAGCTGCGTCCGGGCATGTTCTTCACCATCGAGCCGATGATCAATCTCGGCCGCCCCCAGGTGAAAATTCTTTCAGACGGCTGGACGGCGGTGACGCGCGACCGCTCGCTCTCGGCCCAATTTGAACATTCGATTGGCGTCACCGAAACGGGAGCGGAAATTTTCACGCTCTCCCCCAAAGGTCTCGACAATCCCACGGCCGCGCCTCGCGCGGGCTCATGAAGCAGCCGAAGGGCAAGCCGGCAGAGGACGCGACGGCAGGCCTGGAGGAGGCGCAAGCCCCCCATTTCCACGGCCATCGCCAACGCTTACGCGATCGCTTCATGGAGGGCGGCGACGCCGCCCTCGCAGACTACGAGCTGATGGAGCTGCTGCTTTTTCGCGCCATTCCGCGACGCGACGTGAAGCCGCTCGCCAAGGCGGTCATCGAGCGCTTCGGCTCCTTTGCGGAGGCGGTCGCGGCGCGGCCCGAGCGTCTGCGCGAGATCGACGGTCTCTCCGAGGGCGCGATCGCCGAATTGAAGATCACCGAGGCCGCGGCGCGGCGGTTGGCTCGGGGCGCGCTGGAGAAGCGCACCGTGCTCTCCTCTTTCCCCGCCGTGACGGATTACTGCCGCACCGCCATGGCCTATGCCGAGCGCGAGGAGTTTCGCATCCTCTTCCTCGATAAGCGCAATGCGCTCATCGCCGATGAAGTGCAGGGCGTCGGCACGGTGGACCACACGCCGGTCTATCCGCGCGAAGTGGTGCGCCGCGCGTTGGAGCTCGGCGCAAGCGCGCTGATCCTCGCGCACAACCACCCCTCCGGCGACCCCACGCCCTCGACGGCGGATATTCGCATGACCAAGGACATCGTGGTTATCGCGCAGCCGTTCGGCATCGCCGTGCACGATCATCTGATTGTCGGACGCAATGGGCAGACGAGCTTCAGGGGGCTGAAGCTGATTTGACGATCAATGCCGCCTTGAAAAGTCCCGCCGTCATTGCGAGGAGCGCAGCGACGAAGCAATCCAGAGCCGCAATGACGCCCTGGATTGCTTCGCTTCGCTCGCAATGACGGAGTTCGACCGTTTGCCCGCCTTCGTCATCACCCCGCTGATCATCGCCACCGCGCTCTTCATGGAGCAGCTCGACGGCACGGTGCTCGCGACCGCTCTGCCGGCGATGGCGGCGGATCTGCGCGAAGATCCCGTCGCGCTGAAACTCGCGCTCACCGCCTATCTCCTGTCGCTTGCGGTCTTCATCCCGCTATCCGGCTGGGCGGCGGATAAATTCGGCGCTCGGCGCGTGTTTCGCGCGGCGATCGGCGTGTTCACGCTTGGCTCCATCCTCTGCGGCTTCTCGGACTCGCTCGCGGCGATCGTCGCAGCGCGCGTGGTGCAGGGCCTGGGCGGCGCCATGATGGTGCCGGTTGGGCGGCTTGTTTTGCTGCGCACGGCGCCGCGTCAGGAGATCGTGCGCGCCATGGCCTGGTTGACCATTCCGGCCCTTGTCGGTCCGCTGATCGGCCCGCCGCTCGGCGGTTTCCTCTCCACCTATTTTCACTGGCGCTACATCTTCTGGATCAATGTGCCGATCGGCCTCATCGGCGCCGCGCTGACGACGCGCTTCATCCCCGATCTCTACGAAGAGAATGTCCGGCCGCTCGACGTGACGGGCGCCGCGCTCTCGGGCGTGGGCCTCTCCTTCATCGTCTTCGGCTTCACGATTCTCGGGCGCGGCTTCGCGCCGCCTGTCGTGGTGGCGGCGATCGTCGCCATCGGCGCCGCTTCGCTCTACGCCTATTTCATTCATGCGCAGCGCGCGGAACATCCGATCATCGATCTTGCGCTGCTGCGCATCCCGACCTTTCGGGCGGCGATCTATGGCGGCTTCCTCTTTCGTATCGGCCTCGGCGCGGTTCCTTTTCTGCTGCCGCTGCTGTTGCAGGTAGGCTTCGAACTCAGCGCCTATGAGTCGGGCCTGCTGACTTTCGTTGCCGCCGCCGGCGCCATGGTCATGAAGACGACGGCGCAGCCGATCTTGAAGCGCTTCGGCTTCCGCCGCGTGCTGATGGTGAATGCGCTGATCTGCGCGGGATTCCTCGCCGCGAACGGCTCCTTCACGCAAGCGACGCCGCATGGGCTGATCATGGCCATGCTGCTTGTCGGCGGCTTCTTCCGCTCGCTGGAATTCACCGCGCTGAATGCGATCTGCTACGCCGACATTCCGCCGGAATCGATGAGCAACGCAACGAGCTTCGCGGCGGTGGGGCAGCAATTGTCGCTCTCGACCGGCGTCGCCATCGGCGCGGCGGCGCTGGAGATCGCGCGGGCGCTGCATGGCGGCGGGGCGTTGGTGGCGCTCGATTTCCCGCCGGCGTTTTTTGTGGTGGCGTCGATCTCGGCTTTGTCGATCGTGAACTTTGTGCGCCTTGCGCCAAATGCGGGCGACGAACTGACGGGGCGGAAGGCTTTGCGCGCCTGAAGGCGCGCGGTCCAAAGCGGCCCCGGACCGCGCGCCTTCAGGCGCGCATATCTTCCGGCTCTTCTCGCTTGCCCCTGAACCCCGTGGCCAGCACGTAAAGCTCCGCCGAATCCGCCCGGCTCGCGGCGGGCTTCACATGGCGCACGGCCGCAAAATCGCGCTTCAGGCGCGTGAGCAGTTGCCCCTCCGTGCCGCCCTGCAGCACTTTGGCGACGAAAAATCCGCCCGGCGCCAGCACGTCCATGGCGAAATCGGCGGCGAGTTCGGCCAGCGCGACGATGCGCAGATGGTCGGTCTGCTTATGCCCCGTGGCGTTCGCCGCCATGTCGGACATGACGCCGTCGGCCTCGCCGCCGAGCATTTCCTTGATGAAATCCGGCGCGTCTTCGTCGTTGAAGTCCTTCACGGCGAATTGCACGCCAGCGATCGGCTCCATGTCGAGGAGATCGACGCCGACGACTTTGCCTCTGCCGTCCTTGGCCTTCACGCGGTCGGCGGCGATCTGCGACCAGCCGCCGGGCGCGGCGCCGAGATCGACGATACGGGCGCTGGGTTTGAGGAGATGGTAGCGGTCGTCCATCTCGATGAGCTTATAGGCGGCGCGCGAGCGATAGCCGTCGCGCTTGGCGCGCGCCACATAGGGGTCGTTGAGCTGGCGCTCCAGCCAGAGGGTGGAGGAGAGCGACCGCTTGCGCGCGGTCTTCACCCGCGTCTTCAGCGAGCGCCCGCCCTCGCGCCCCGATCCCTTGCCTTCGGCCATTTCCATTCGCTCCGCGTGTCATTCCCGGCGCGCGAAGCGCGACCGGGAACCCAGAGGCAAGTAGCACAGTCTTGCGAGTTCTGCTTTGGATTCCCCGATCAGGCCTTCGGCCTGTCGGGAAATTCGTCATTGCGAGCGAAGCGAAGCAATCCAGGGCCCCATCGCGGCGCTGGATTGCTTCGTCGCTTACGCTCCTCGCAATGACGGCGAGCGTCGTGCTGTCGCCGTCCGCCCTGTTACGCCATCACCTTGTCGCGCGGCGCGAAGAGGCCGTCGGCGCTGGCCTCCATCTCGATCTGGCGGTCATGGTAATCGAGCAGCGTCGAGCGGTGGCCGATCGAGACGATCGTCGTCTGCGGCAGGCGCTCGCGCAGCATGCGGTAGATGTCGCCTTCGAGCTTCTCGTCGAGCGCCGAGGTCGCCTCGTCGAGGAACAGCCAGTCGGGCTTGGCGAGAAGCGCGCGGGCGATCGCGACGCGCTGCTGCTCGCCGCCCGAAAGCCGCTGGCCCCAATTATTGCTTTCGTCCAGCCGTTCGACGAAGGGCGCCAGCCGCGCGGCGCGGAGCGCCTCTTCGATGTCGCCCCGCGCGTAATCCTCGAGGTCAGCCGGATAGACGACCGCCTGGGCGAGCGTGCCCATCGGGATATAGGGGCGCTGCGGCGCGAGCATCACCCGCGCGCCTTGCGGCACGACGACCGAGCCCGCGGCATGCGGCCAGATGCCGGCGATGGCGCGGAACAGCGTCGATTTGCCCGAGCCAGAAGGACCTGTCAGCAGCGCCGCCTGACGCGGCTCGAAGGCGAGCGCGTCGATATGGACGATGCGGCGACCGTCCGGCAGCGACAAAGTGAGGTCGTCGAGCGAGAGCCGATTGGAGGGCGCGCGGGAAACGACGTGGGCGCGGGTAGCCTCGGCGGAATCGATCGCGGCGTCGAAAGAGGCGAGACGATCCAACACGGATTTGTACTGCGCGAGCGAGGTGTAATAGGTGATGAAGAAGGTGAGCGCGCTTTCCACCCGCCCGAAGGCGCTCGCCGTCTGCGTCATCACGCCGAGCTGGATCTTCCCTGCGAAATAGAAGGGCGCGGTGATCACATAGGGAATGATGGGCGAAAGCTGGCCATAGGAAGCGGTGAAGCTCACCAGTTGCTTGCGCTTGCGCACGATCGCCAGATAGTTGAACACGATTCCGCGGAAACGCTGCACCAGCGAGCCCTGCTCGGCGTGCTCGCCCGAGAGAAGCGCGACCTGCTCGCTATATTCGCGCAAGCGCGCGAGTGAGAAGCGGAAGTCGGCCTCGCGGCGTTGCTGCTCGAAGAAGAGCCCCGTCAGCGACCGGCCGATGAGATGCGTCACCACCGTGCCCAGCGAAGCATAGGCGAGCGCAACCCAGAACAGGAAGCCGGGAACGCGAATATCCGTGCCGGGCAGCGCATAGGCGCCCGAAAGCTCCCACAGGACGAAGGAGAAGGAGACGAGCGAGCTCATCGTCGAGATGAGCAGGATCGAATAGGAGTAGATGCCGTAGCCTTCCTCACCGCCGTCGATGAAGCGGTTCACGTCCTCGGCGATGCGCTGATCGGGGTTGTCGGCGTCGCCGCCGGCCAGCGTCATGCCGTAATGCGTATGCGAGCTGAGCCAGCGCTGGATGTAATGCTCCGTGAGCCAGCGGCGCCAGCGGATGACCAGCATGGACTTCAGCACATATTCGATCACGGCGATGGCGACGTAAAAGAACGCCCATGGCGTGAAGACGTAGAGAAGCTGGCGCCAGAACTCCGCCGAGTTCCTCTCTTGAATGGCGTTGTACCAGTCGCGGTTGAAGAAGGAGAGGCGCACGGAAATGCCGACCTGTCCCTGATTGATCAGCACGAGAACGACGATCATGGCCATGGCGATCGCCGCCTCGCGGGCCGCAAAGCGCGGGAGGGGCCAGACGCGGGCTTCTCCGCGATCGGGCGCGTCGAAATAGAGATCGGCGATGCGCGTCATCTCCTGGACGACGGCGATGTTGGAGACGGCGTAGACGATGATGGAGAACACCGCGACGGTGACGGCCATGCTCTCGGGCGGGGCGAAATCCGCAAGGCTCTGAGGCCAGAGCTCTTCTGACTGGAGAAGCTTTGTGAGGCCGAAGACGATTGTTTCGGTCGAGAAGATCGCCGCGAAAATCTTCATGAAGGTCGACATCTCGGCCCCGCGCCAGGTGGTGAAGGCGCAGAGTCCGGCGGCGACGGCGAGGATGAAGAGATCGGCGTCCGCCCTATGCGCGCCGATCAGCGCGGCAAGAACGGCGAAGGCGGCGACGGCCGCGCTCAGTGTTCGCATCTTTGGCCCTTTGAAGGAATGGCGGCGTCAGCGCGCGCAGGCGCGGACGCAAAAACGCTCCCCTCACCTATGCACGGCCGGCGCGACTTCTCAATCTTCCTCTATGGGAATGATGGCGTCGCCGTTCACATGCGCGACAAGCACGGGAGACGCCTTGAAAGTGAGCACGCGGCGCGGCGTAATTGTGGCCTCGACGCCAGTTTTTGGATTGCGCCCGACACGCTCCCGCTTGGAGCGCACGTTGAACGTGCCGAATGAACGCAGTTTGACGGGCTCGCCGCGCAGCAAAGCGTCGCCGATTTCCTCGAATGTGGCGTCGAGAATTTTGCGCGCCTCAGCCCGAGACAGAGTGGGGCAGCAGCTATAGACGGCCTCGCGCAAAGAGGCGCGTGTCAACGTGTTGCCGGGGTCGATTTTTCTTACCATGCGGGACGAACACGAAAGGGAGCGTCGGTCACATCATTACGGATCGGCGTAGACACGCTATTCCTCTAATTTCAGGCCAACGCGAGAAACTGATTAGTTTTCGCAAGCAGAACAGCTTACGAGGCCATATAGTAATCAAAAATCAGAGGGATGCAAGGCCGTGGCGCCGCTTCGCCACAATTATGGGGCAACAGCGGCGCACACTCGAGCCGGTTCGGCTAAACGGCGAGCTTCACCCTATGCTGCGCGACGGGGATCATCGCCCGGACTTTGCGGATGCGATCCACGTCGACATGGGTGGAGACGAGGCCTGGCCCGTCCGACGCCTTGGCGACGACATGGCCCCAGGGGTCGGCGATCAGCGAGTTTCCGTAGGTGAAGCGCGTTTCGTGGCCCGCCTTATGAGCGCCGGTTTGCCCCGGCGCGCAGAAATAGGTCTGCGTTTCGATGGCGCGGGCGCGGCAAAGCACTTCCCAATGATCCTTGCCGGTGACGAGGGTGAAAGCCGACGGCAGTGCGATGAGGTCGGCCCCTTTCTCGGCGAGGGCCTGGAACAGATAGGGGAAGCGCAGATCGTAACAGATGGCGCAACCGACAGTGACGCCCTCGCAATCATAGGTCACGACCTCGTCGCCGGGCTTGAAGGCGGCGCTTTCGTGGTATTTTGCGCCATCCGGGGCCGTAATGTCGAACATGTGGATTTTGCGGTAACGCGCGACTTCCTTGCCATCGCGATTAAATGCGACGCTCGTGTTGTGGAGCCGCTCCTCGCCCGGAATCCGTTCGAGGATCGAGCCGGCGTGGATGAAGACCTGATGCTCGCGCGCCAGAGTCCGGCACATTTCATAGGCCGGCCCGCCCGGCAGATCTTCCGCAGCGGCCATTTTCTCGGCGCGCGAGCCGCCGATGAAATCGAAAACCTCGGGCAGGCAGATCCAGTCCGGCTTTTCCTGGGAGACGGCCCGCTCGATGAGGGCGCGGGCGGCGGCGAGATTGGCGGTCTTGTCGCCAATCGAATTCATCTGAACCAGTGTGACCTTCATATGCGCTCTGCTGTTTTCCTGAAGCCGCAAGACTGACGTCTCTTCTCCCGGGGCGAGACATTCTATACAAGCGGCGCGGGTGGCGTATAGGCTAAATCCTCGCCGTCAGGAGCCCACGCCCGCGCGCAAAGCCGTGAGGCAGAAATCGATCATCTGCGCGCTCGTGGGATGCGGGCGATGGGCGAATTCGACCATCAGGTGGGGGTGGCAAAAGCGCACGCAGGCGGTGCGAACGAGCGCGCTGGCGAGCCTGGCGTCGCCCTTGGCGAATTCGCCGCTTTCCATGCCCGAGGCGATGATGCGTTCGAATATCCCGTCCAGCCGGTCGATATGGTCGTCGATCAAGGGCCAGTGTTCGTTCAGCGCCGCCTCGACCATCTCGTGCAGCTTGCGATCGGCCAAATAGCGTTCGGCGTTCATCGCTTCGCTCGCCAGCACCAGCGTCTTCAACCGCTCGGCGGCGGTGCCAGGCCCCGACGCGAGGCGCTCGGCGGCGGCCTCCACTTCGCCCATCAACTGGCGGGCGACGGCCATATGGATTTCCGACTTGGAGCCGAAGAAACGATAGACATTCGCGGGAGACATACGCAGCTCGCGCGCAATATCCGCCACCGTCGTCTTCTGGAAGCCGATCTCGCGGAACAGCCGCTCGGCCGTCGCGACGATCCGCGCGCGCTGTTCGTTCTCACGTGCGTTGGGGACGTCTTCTACCGCGCTCATTCTGCGGCCTCGCCGATGAAGTCCGCTGGCAGGGTCGCGTCGTCGTGCGCCGCGAGCGCGGCGCCCTCGTTGAGATGCTTGCGGAACCAGAACGCATAGAGCGCCGGCAGGAACAGCACGGTGAGGAAGGTCGCGACGAACAGGCCGCCCATGATGGTCAGCGCCATCGGCCCCCAAAAGGCGGAATGCGAGAGCGGGATTATCGCGAGAATCGCGGCAAGCGCAGTCAGCGCCACCGGACGCACGCGCCGCACCGTGGCGCCGATGATCGCCTCGCGATAATTGGCTCCGCTTTCGAGATCCTGCCGGACCTGATCGACGAGGATGATGGAATTACGCATGTCCATGCCTGAAAGCGCGATAAGGCCAAGCAGCGCCACAAAGCCGAAGGGCGCATGCGCCAGATTCAACGCGAGAGAGGCGCCGATAAGGCCGAGCGGGGCGCTCATCATCACAAGCGCGACGCGCGTGAAGTTCTGGAGCTGGAACATCACGATTGTGAGCATGGCGAAAATGACGATCGGGAAGACGGCGAAGATAGAGGTGTTGCCTTTGGCCGACTCCTCGATGGCGCCGCCCATCTCCATCCGGTAGCCCTGCGGCAGTCGCTCGCGGATATCGGCGAGCTTGGGCCAAAGACGCGTCGAGACGTCAGGCGCCTGCACGCCGTCCTTGACGCCCGAGCGGACCGTGATCGTCATGTTCCGATTGCGCCGCCAGAAGATCGGCTCCTCGTGCTCATAGACGATCTTGGCGACCTGCGAGACTGTCACCGGCTTGCCGTCGCGCGAATAAACGACCATATCGCCGAGCCGCCCAAGGTCGCCGCGCTCGCCCGGTTCGGCGCGCGCTACGACATCGATCTGGTCGATGCCGTCGCGCAGCGTCGTCACGGTGACGCCGGAGATGACCATGCGCAGGCGATTGGAGATGTCCTGAGGCGTCACGCCGAGAAGGCGGGCGCGATCCTGATCGATGACGAGACGCACGCTCGGCGTCTGCTCGTTCCAGGAGAGATGCGGATCGTCGACGCCCTCGTCCGTCGCCATCACGTCGCGCACCTGATAGGCAACGGCGCGCACCTTCTCGGGGTCGTCGCCGATGATGCGGAACTGCACCGGAAAGCCTGTCGGCGGGCCGTAGCTGAAGCGTTCGACGCGCGCGCGCGCTTGCGGCACGGCGCCATTGGCGATCGCCGCGTCGAGCTTTTTCTTGAGCCGTTCGCGGGCCGCAATATCCTTGGAGACGATGACGATCTCGGAATAAGCTTCGTTTGGCAGTTGCGGATTGAGCCCGAGCCAGAAGCGCGGCGGCCCTTGGCCGATATAGCTTGTGTAGAACGCCGCGTCTGGATCGTCCTTGATGAGCGCCTCGGCCTGCCGCGCCGCCTCCGAAGAGGCGCTGATCGAGGAGCCCTCCGGCAGCCGCAACTGGAAGAAGAGCTCCAGCCGCTCGGCATAGGGAAAGAACTGTTTCTGCACCACGATCATGCCGGCAATCGACAGAGCGAAGATCCCCGCCGTCGAGGCGATCACGAGAAGACGGTTATCCACCGCCCATGTGACGAGCCGCCTCAGACGCTTGTAGAAAGGCGTCCTGTAGATTTCGTCCGGATCGTGCAGCGCATGCGTCTTGCTGAAATCGGGCAGGAGCTTCACGCCGAGAAAGGGCGTGAACATCACGGCGACGAGCCATGACGCCATAAGGGCGATGAGCAGCACCCAGAACATGGAGCTCGTATATTCGCCGACAGCGGAATTTGCGAAGCCCACGGGCAGAAATCCAGCCGCGGTGATGAGCGTGCCGGTGAGCATGGGAAAGGCGGTCGACTCCCAGGCGAAGGTCGCGGCTTTGATGCGGTTGTAGCCTTGCTCCATCTTCACCATCATCATCTCGACCGCGATGATGGCGTCGTCGACGAGAAGGCCGAGCGCGATGATGAGCGCGCCGAGCGAGATGCGCTGCAGGTCGACGCCCATCAGATTCATGAAGGTGAAAACGAAGGCGAGAACCAGCGGCACCGAGAGCGCCACGACAATGCCCGTGCGAAATCCCAACGAGACGAAGCTGACCCCGAGAACGATGACGAGCGCTTCGAGGAAGGATCGGGTGAACTCGCCAACCGCGTCCTCGACGACCTTTGGCTGATCGGCGACCTGGTCGATGTCGATTCCGATCGGAACCTTTGCGCGCACCTCGTCGACGGCGGCGGTCACAGCCTTGCCGAATTTGAAGACATTGCCGCCCTTCGCCATGACGGCGCCGACGACCATTGCAGGCTTGCCCTTGTAGCGGGAAAGGAAGGACGGCGGGTCCTCGAAGCCGGCGTAGACATTGGCGATGTCGCCGAGGCGGATGACTTTTCCATTGGCTGGAACAGGAATGGCGGCGATCGCGTCGGCGCCTTTCAACTCTTCTGTGACCTTGATGCGGACGCGATTGGAAGAGGTTTCATAAACGCCGGCGTCATTCACGGCGTTCTGCTTGGCGAGCGAGTCGAAAATGGCCTGCGGCTCGACGCCCAGATTGGCGATCTTGGCTTCGCTGAACTCCACGAAGATACGGCGCAACTGCTCGCCATAGACGTCGACCTTCACGACGTCTGGCGTCTCGATCAGCCGCTGGCGCAGAACTTCGACGACCTTGTCCAGCATATTGTAATCGGCGCCGTCGCCGGTGACCGCGTAAAGCACGGCGTCGACGTCGCCATATTCGTCGTTGACCAGCGGGCCCTGGACGCCTGCCGGCAGATCGCCCTTGATGTCGCCGAGCTTCTTGCGCAGCTGATAGAAGAGCTGGGGGATTTCCTTGGGCGGCGTATTATCCTTGAAGGTGACCTGCATCGCCAGGAAGCCTGGCTTCGTGTAGGTGTCGATCTTCTCGAGATAGGGCAGCGTCTGAAGCTTCTTTTCGCAAAGATCCGCAACCTGGTCGCGCATCTCGCTCGCCGTCGACCCTGGCCAGAGCGCGGTGACATTCGCCACCTTGATGGTGAAGGACGGGTCCTCCGCGCGCCCGAGGCGCAGATAGGAATAGCCGCCGGCGACGCCGATCGCCAGCATCAGGAAGAGCATCAGCGCCGGCCGCGACACCGCCCATTTCGATAGGTTGAAGCCCATGGCGCCTGTCTCCTACAGCGACTGGCGCGTCATGACACGCACCTTTCGCCCGGCTTCCAGCTTGTGCACGCCGAGCACGACGATTTGATCGCTTTCGGAAAGGCCCGAGACAAGCGCCGCGTCCGACGCGTAACGGACGAGCTTGACCGGAGCGAGCGTTAGGCGGCTGTCGGCGCCGACCTTCCAAACCGATGGCCCGTCGCCCTGATTGTAGAGAGCCGAGAGCGGCACGCTCATCACCGTCTGGGCGCCCGGCGCCGAGATGGCGAGCGTCGCGCTCATGCCGAGCTGCACCGCCTGGTCCGGGTCGAGAATCGAATAGCGCGCGGCGAAGGTGCGCGTCGCGGCGTCGGCGGCCGGGCTCAGCTCGCGAAGCTTCGCCTGATAGGTCTTTCCCTTGTTGGACCAAAGCGTCAGAGTCGCCGTCCCTTTGTCGGCCAGCGGGACGAAATCCTCCGGCAGCGAGACCGCCGCCTCGAGCTCTCCGGAATGGGCGAGCTTGATCGCCGTCTGCCCGGCAATCATGACTTGACCCGGCTCGATGAGCGTTTGCGTCACCACGCCGTCGCCGTCGGCGCGAAGGGTGGCGTAGTCGATCGAGTTGCGCGACAGCTCCAGCGCGCGCTCGGCCCGTTGCTGGCGCCCGCGCGCCTCCTGGGCGGCGGCGCGAATGCGATCGAGCGCCGCGTCGGTCGTCCAGCCGTTCTTGCGTAAGGCGAGCGCGCGTTTCTCGTCGCCGAGCGCCTGCGCCAGGACCATTTTCGCGGCGGAAAATTCCGCCTCCGCCTGCTCGGCCTGGAGCTTCAGATCGTTTTCGTCCAGCGCTGCGAGCGGGGCGCCGGCCCTCACCTTTTGGCCTGCCTGGACGAATCGCTTCACAACCTTGCCCGTGACGCGGAAACCGAGGTCCGATTCGACGCGCGGGCGGATGGTCGCGACAAATTCCCGCGGCTGCGACTGCGCCGCGAGTCGCGGCTGGGAGACAAGCACAGGCCGGTCATTGGACGCGTCGCCGGGCTGGTCGCGCCGTTGCTCGCAAGCGGCGAGCCCAAGCGCGGCCAAAAGAGCAGCGACGCCCAAGGAAATTGATGAAGCAAGCTTGGTCATTGTATGAGGAGCGCCTCCGCGCGCCTGGAGGAGTAATGACTGACGATTTTTAATATTTATCACTCGTCACCAGCAGTCAAGCCCCGACCTAAGGCATTCGGTCGGAATCTTGCAAGGCCCCGGCCGCCAATTCCATGCCCGCTTGTCGCGGAGGAATCCTTCTTCTATATGCGGCCAACCCTTGCGGCAGGCTTGGGCGAACACAATCTTGGGGAACGATAGCGCTTCTGGATCGCGCGGCGGGCTCATGGCGAGCCGCCGTCCAAGAGCGTCGAAGGGACCGCTTCGGGGTCCAAATTCGAAAGCGAAAGGAACGACATATGGCCAAAATTATCGGCATCGACCTCGGCACGACCAACTCCTGCGTGGCCGTCATGGAAGGGTCGAGCCCCAAAGTCATTGAGAACGCCGAAGGCGCGCGCACGACTCCCTCGATCGTCGCCTTCACCGACGACGGCGAGCGTCTGGTCGGCCAGCCGGCGAAGCGTCAGGCGGTGACGAACCCCGACAAGACCTTCTTCGCCATCAAGCGCCTCATCGGCCGCACCTTCGAAGATCCGATGACCAAGAAGGACATCGGCCTCGTCCCCTATAAGATCGTGAAGGCCAATAACGGCGACGCCTGGGTGGAAGCCGCGGGCAAGCAGTATTCGCCTTCGCAGATTTCGGCCTTCATCCTCCAGAAGATGAAGGAGACGGCGGAGGCCTATCTCGGCTCGACCGTCACGCAGGCCGTCATCACGGTTCCCGCCTACTTCAACGACGCCCAGCGTCAGGCGACCAAGGACGCCGGCAAGATCGCCGGCCTCGAAGTTCTGCGAATCATCAACGAGCCGACGGCGGCGGCGCTGGCCTATGGCCTCGACAAGAAGCAATCCGGCACGATCGCGGTCTACGACCTCGGCGGCGGCACCTTCGACGTCTCGGTTCTCGAGATCGGCGACGGCGTCTTCGAGGTGAAGTCGACGAATGGCGACACCTTCCTCGGCGGCGAGGACTTCGACAACCGGCTCGTCGAATATCTCGCCAGCGAGTTTAAGAAAGAGCAGGGCATCGACCTCACGAAGGACAAGCTCGCCCTGCAGCGCCTGAAGGAGGCAGCTGAAAAGGCGAAGATCGAGCTCTCCTCCGCCACGCAGACCGAGATCAACCTGCCCTACATCACCGCCGACGCCACGGGTCCGAAGCATCTGACCCTGAAGCTGACGCGCGCGAAGTTCGAGGCGCTGGTCGACGATCTCATCCAGCGCACGGTCGAGCCCTGCAAGAAGGCGCTCAAGGACGCCGGCCTCACGGCGGCCGAGATCGACGAAGTGGTGCTCGTCGGCGGCATGACCCGTATGCCGAAGGTGCAGGAGGTCGTGAAGCAGTTCTTCGGCAAAGAGCCCCATAAGGGCGTCAACCCGGACGAAGTCGTCGCCATCGGCGCGGCGGTCCAGGCGGGCGTTCTGCAGGGCGACGTGAAGGACGTGCTGCTGCTCGACGTGACCCCGCTGTCGCTCGGCATCGAGACGTTAGGCGGCGTGTTCACGCGCCTCATCGACCGCAACACGACGATCCCGACCAAGAAGAGCCAGGTGTTCTCGACCGCCGAAGACAATCAGCAGGCCGTGACCATCCGCGTCTTCCAGGGCGAGCGCGAAATGGCGGCGGACAACAAGCTGCTCGGCCAGTTCGACCTGATGGGCATTCCGCCGTCCCCGCGCGGCATGCCGCAGATCGAGGTGACCTTCGACATCGACGCCAACGGCATAGTGAACGTCACGGCGAAGGACAAGGCCACCAACAAGGAACAGCAGATCCGCATCCAGGCCTCTGGCGGTCTCTCGGACGCCGACATCGACAAGATGGTCAAGGACGCCGAGCTGCACGCGAGCGAGGACAAGAAGCGCCGCGAGCTGGTCGACGCCAAGAACCATGCTGAAGCCTCGATCCATACGGCCGAGAAGGCCGTAACGGATTACGGCGACAAGGTCTCCGGCGCCGACAAGAGCGCGATCGAGGCGGCAATCACGTCGCTGAAGAGCGCGCTCGAAGGCGATGATGTCGAGACCATCAAGGCTAAGACCAATGAGTTGGCCCAGGCCTCGATGAAGCTCGGTGAGGCGATGTACAAGGCCCAGCAGGCCGACGCGACCGGCGCCGGCGCAGCCGAGGCCCCGAAGGACGACGTGATCGACGCCGAGTTCAAGGACGTCGGCGACGACCACAAGAAGTAAGCGCGCTCTGGCCCCGAGCGGCCGAATGCGCTAGCCAACGGAAGCCCGGCGTGAGAGCGCCGGGTTTCGTTGCATCCAAGCGAGGCCAGGGAAGGCCCCAAATGAGACCCTCCGCGGCGCTTGAATTACATCGCGAAGCTGTCCGGGCGGCGGTGCATCGCTACCGCACGGCCAATCCGCGCGTGTTCGGCTCCGTTCTGCATGGGGAGGATCACGAGGGCAGCGACATCGACATTCTGGTCGATGCGCTCCCGGGAGCGACCCTGTTCGATCTTGGCGGCCTGCAAATGGACCTGCAGGGCATTCTGGGCGTGCGAGTCGATCTGCTGACGCCGCAGGAGCTGCTTAAGCGCATTCGCGCCCAGGTGATCTCCGAGGCGGAGCCGATATGAGGGACCGGAACGTCTTCTTCGTCCTCGACCAAATATTAGAGGCGAGTCGGCGAGCCACGTCCTTTGTAGAGGGAAGAACAGGATTTTCTCGCCGATGCCCGAACGCAGCAGGCGGTCGCCATGAGCCTTGTCATCATTGGCGAGGCGGCGACGCGGCTCGGACGAGATCAGGGGAGTTTGTCGCGGCGCATCCTAACCTGCCGTTGAATGACATGGTTGGATTGCGCAATCGGATCGCCCACGGCTATACCGAGCTGAACTTTCGCGTCAATTGGCAAACAGTGCTGTCAGGCGCGCCGGAATTGCTTTGTCGCCTCGATACCATTTATGAGGCTGCTGGAGAGCAATTAGGCGGCGCGCCGAACGGACCAACCGAAGACTAAAATGTCCAAACGCGATTATTACGAAGTCCTCGGCATCTCGAAGACCGCGACGGAAGTCGAGATGAAGATCGCTTTTCGCAAGATGGCGATGCAATGCCATCCTGACCGCCATCCGGGCGACGCGGAGGCTGAGGCGCGCTTCAAGGAATTGAACGAGGCCTATCAGACCCTCACCGATCCGCAGAAGCGCTCGGCCTATGACCGCTTCGGCCACGCCGCATTCGAGCAGGGCGGCATGGGGGGCTTCGGCGCGTCGGAAGGCTTCGGCGCCTCCATGGCCGATATCTTCGAGGATCTCTTCGGCGACGTGATGGGCCGACGCGGCGGCCGCTCCGGCGGGCGCGAGCGCGGCTCCGACCTGCGCTACAATATGGAGATCACGCTGGATGAGGCCTATCACGGCAAAACCGCCTCGCTCCAGATCCCGACCTCGGCCACCTGCGAGGCCTGCGCCGGCACGGGCGCCAAGAAGGGCTCCAAGCCCAAAACCTGCACCACTTGCGCCGGCCACGGCCGCGTGCGCGCGCAGCAGGGCTTTTTCGCCATCGAACGCACTTGCCCGACCTGCCAGGGACGCGGCGAGATCATCGAGAATCCTTGCCCCTCCTGCTCGGGCTCGGGCCGCAAGACGGTGGAGCGCTCGCTTTCAGTCAATGTGCCGCCGGGCGTCGAGGACGGGACCCGCATTCGCCTTGCCGGCGAGGGCGAGGCCGGTATGCGCGGCGGACCGCCCGGCGATCTTTACATCTTCCTCTCGGTGAAGCCGCACCCCTTCTTCCAGCGCGACGGAGCCGACCTTTATTGCCGCGTGCCGATCTCGATGGTCCGCGCGGCGCTGGGCGGCGAAATCCAGGTCCATGCGCTCGACGGCTCGGAGGTCAAGATCAAGGTGCCGGAGGGAGCCCAATCCGGCCGGCAGATCAAGGCCAAGGGCAAGGGCATGCCGGTGCTACGCGGGCGCGACAACGGCGATTTGCATGTGCAGCTCAGCGTCGAGACCCCGCAGAAGCTCACCAAGCGGCAAAAAGAGCTGCTGGCGGAGTTCGAGAAGGAATCCTCGCACGAGACGCATCCCGAGGAGCATGGATTCTTCGCGCGAATGAAGGATTTGTTCGGAGGGTAGGGGGCGAGACGCGGCATGCCAGCTTAGACATGCCCTTTTTTACGTCATTGCTTCGCTTCGCTCGCAATGACGGTTTTCGCGCCGAACATTCGATTAAATGCGCGGAGAGTCTTCCGCGCAAGCCAGCCGGCTATGGCGTCGGCTGTAGAGAAAATAAATCGCCAGCCCGATCGCCATCCAAATGAGAAAGCGCTCCCAGGCGATGATCGGTAGCCTGGATAAGAGCCACAGCGAGAAGGCGACGCCGGCCAGCGGCGTGAAGGGCACGAAAGGCGTACGGAAGCTTCTCGGCGCATCGGGCCGGGTCTTGCGCAGCACAATGACGGCGATGCAAATGACCACGAAGGCCGATAGCGTGCCGATATTCACGAGCTCGGCCACTTCCTTGATCGGATAAAGCGCGGCGACGATCGCCGTCAGCGCGCCGGCGATGAGCGTCGGCCGATAGGGCGTGCGAAAGCGCGGATGCAGGACCGCGAACCATTGCGGCAGCAGGCCGTCGCGGCTCATCGCGAACCAGATGCGCGCGCAGCCAAGCAGAAACGCCAGCATCACGCTCGTAATGCCGGCGACAGCCGCAATCGAGACGATGAAGGCCACCCAGGGCAGGCCGATCGAGGCGAAAGCGGCGACGACGGGCGCCGGCGTGTCCAGCGTGTCGAAGCGTGCAATGCCGGTGAGCACCAGCGACATGGCGACATAGAGCGTGAGCGATATAGCGAGCGACAGCAGCACGGCGCGGGGCAGGTCGCGTTGCGGATGGCGCGCTTCCTCCGCCGCCGTCGTCAGCGTGTCGTAACCAAAGACCGCGAAGAACACGACCGCCGCGCCCTCGGCGACCCCCGAGAAGCCGAAGGGCATGAAGGGCCGCCAATTCTCGACGCGCACATAGGGCAGGCCGGCCGCGATGACGAAGAGCACGGCCGCGATCTTCAAAACCACCATCGCCGTGTTGAAGCGCGCGCCCCATTCGATGCGCAAAGTCAGCAGTGCGGCGACCCCGAGCGCGCCGAGCGCCGCGAGAAGATCGACGACATGACCGGGGCCTGTCCCAACCGCGCCGGCCGCCCAATCGGGAAGGGGAATGCCGAGCTGGGCGAGCAGCGCCTGAAAATAGCCCGACCAGCCGATGGAGACGACGGCGACGACCAGCGCATATTCGAGCAGAAGATCCCAGCCAATGATCCAGGCGACAAGCTCGCCGAGCACGGCGTAGGAATAAGTGTAGGCGCTGCCCGCGACAGGAATCAGACCCGCAAATTCCGCGTAGGACAGCGCGGCGGCGCCGCTGGCGACGCCGGCGATCAGAAACGACAAGGCGACGGCCGGGCCGGCCTGTGTCGCGGCGACGACGCCGGTCAGCACGAAAATGCCGACGCCGATCAATCCGCCGAGCCCGATGCTGGTGAGCTGCCACACGCCCAGCACGCGGGGGAAGCCGCCCGCGCGGTCGGCTTCCGATCGAAGGCGCTCGATGGATTTGGCGCGCGCCAGCTCGCGCAGGCTCATGCTTGCCCCCTTCATACCCGAGGCTTCACATAAGCGATCGCGCGAGCGCTGTCATGTTCGACAAAAGAGCGGGCAAAGTCGCCCTTTTGCGCGGCTTATTTCTCCGCCGCCTCGAGATGCGTCAGCGCTTCTTCCGCGTGCTTCGTCGCGGCTTCAGCCTTTTTCTCCTTGCCCGTCTCGATGGCCTTTTCGAGATGGGTGATGCCCTGCTTGATATGCGGGTTTGCCTTTTCCTTCTCTGCCGCCTCGGCGTGCTTCAGCGCTTGTTCGGCGTGGGTCGCGAGGACGTCGGGATGGCCCATCTTGCCATGCTCGATTGCCTGTTTTGTATGCGCGATCGCTTCCGAAAGATGGCTTTCGGCGAAGGCCAGCCGTGGCGCGAAGGCCAATCCGAGCGCCAGGGAAAGCGCGACAGCGAAAACTCTGCGGTCCATGGAACCTCTCCTCAAATAGACGCCGCACAGGCCCATATGGAGCGGCTATGTCGCTCTTCCAGCGTCGCAGCGGCGCGGCCCAGGGTCGCTGCGGGCTTTATTGCCTGTCAGCCGCGTAAAGCGTGCAGCTTTCGCCGAATGCGCCGAGGCCCTCCTCCAGAAGAGAGGCGAGGAGGGGGATGCCCAGGAGATAGGCTGAAGGGGAGCCCTGGCGCCGGTCGCGCGCCTGGCGCAACGCCTCGTTCCAATCCGCCGCTGCGAAGTCGCCGCGCCCGACCCAGGCCAAAGCCACAAGCTCCGCCTGTTCGTCCTCGTCCATGGAGTCGATGAAGGAAGCGATTTCGTTGCGCACAGAGTCGAATGCGTCCTCGGTCATGACGCTGACGAAATTGTCGTCGGTCGCATTGGAGGCGTCGGCCTCCATGCCTTCGTCCTCGCTTTCGAGTTCGCGCGCTTTGACGACGATAAAGCAAACCTTGTCGGTGCTGATGGTGGGCATGGCCGTTCCTCTCCGTGTCATCTGATCCGGCGGCTGAACCGCGACCTTTGTCCGCGAGCGGCGCCCCTTGCATATATTCATCGCGGATAATTTCGGCCGGTCTCGGCGCAATATTTTTGGCGGCGATTCAAAGTGACGTCCGAAAAGGACGCCCCGCCGCGGATGCGGAAACCACGCGCCTGCGATAGTGAAGACCGTGCTATGCAGAAGTAATTCATGCAAAACAAATAATTAACTACTGGAATATTGTTATTAAAATAAAGTATTATATAGTTTTATGTGTGCGCCAATTTTCTGACACTATTGATTTATACTACTATGTAGTGAGTAAAAAGTAGGAGTAAATTGAAATGATGTCTAACGAAAGTTTGCGAATGTTACGCATTGTTTCTCTTCCCGGCTCGAATCCGTCGCCCAGTCAATTGAGCGACTATAAGAGCGCCTACGCCATGTGGAAGATGGTCTGGTCCGAGACATTCAGGGAATTGGATGGGTTGGACAGAATGTTCGCCGACGATTTCTCCCGGCAGGACGAAATCCTCTGCGTTTTTCGCGGGCCCGTGTGTTTGGCGCTGGGCCTTATGCGCTGGAGAGATATCGAGCTCCCGAGCGTGCGTGAGGATTCTTACTTTCAAATGTGGCCGACGGAAGCGATCGATAAGCTGTCCGCCAATGGGAAAGACATCGTCATCTGCTGCAATTTGACCGTCCATCCCATGGCCCGGAGCAACGCGCTCGGCCTGCCGATGAAAGACGTCATGATGGGCCTTCTGATTCAGCGCTTTCTAGAATCGGGCGCCGACGCCATGACCGGCGCCATGCGCGCTGATCGCGGCATGCACACGACGACTTATCGGCTCGGCGCGACCGCCGTGGCGACCGGTTTGGTTCACCACAATTCGCCGGTCGATCTCGTCGCGTTCTTCCCTGAGAATATGACCGGCGGGGAGGCGGAGGTTGCGAGCGCAGTCCGATATCTCTGGGGCGTCAAGCGGCAACATCCCATCCAAAGGGCTCAATACAAGGGGGCGAAAAATGCGTGAAGCGCTCAATGTTCTTTTGAACAACGTGAAAAAGGAAATGTCGGCTTGCCCTTGGGAAAATCCGTACGCCTACGCCGATTTTCTCGCGCAGACTTATTACTACGTCTGCCACTCCACGAGGCTTCTGGGCCTTGCGGCAGGCCTTTGCCGGGTCGACAGAGACCTGCTTCATCGCCGCTTCGTTCAGCATATCGGCGAGGAAAAATTGCATGAGCGCCTGGCGTTGAACGACCTGCGCGGTCTGGGGCTGAAGCTCGAGGACTTTCCCGAACGTTCGATTACAAAGGCGTTTTACGAGGCGCAGTATTACAAGATCGAGCGCCTCGATCCCACGGCGCTCTTTGGTTACATCCTTCTTCTGGAAGGCGTCGCCGTGTCTCTTTGCCCTGAAATTTATCAGCGCATCGCGCGGGCGCATGGCAAGCAGTGCGCAAACTTCTTGAGGGTTCATGTCGAGGAGGACGTCGATCATTTGCCGAAAGCCTTCGCCCAGATCGAGGGCCTGTCGGCGAGTCAGAAAAACGATATCATGATAAATATGGCTCAGACCGCTGATCTTTACGGCAAGATCATCGCGCAGGCGGCTCAAAGCCCGAGCGTCGATGCGCGCGCAAGGGCGGCTTAGCAATATCGGGCTGATAAGCGCGACGCTCGCGTCCCACATGGGCGCGAGCGTCCTAACTGCGCGGCTTTACCGGAGCCCTTGTCCCGGACCGGCGCCCTTTGCATATATTGTTGGAGGAATTTTTCGGAGCGGCGGATGCGTGTCGGCGCGCCAAAGGAAATCAAGGACAATGAATATCGCGTCGGCCTGACGCCCTCTTCCGTCGCGGAATTGGTCCATGCCGGCCATGCCGTGCTGGTCGAGAAAGGCTCCGGCGAGGGCGCAGGCCTGACGGATGACGATTATGCGCGCGCCGGCGCCCGACTCGTCGAAGGGCCGGCGGAAATTTTTGCGAGCGCCGATCTCATCGTGAAGGTCAAGGAGCCCCAGCCGAGCGAAATCGGGCTGCTGCGGCCGGGACAGGTCCTCTTCACCTATCTTCATCTCGCCGCCGACGCCACGCTCACGCGGGCCTTGATGCAAAGCGGCGCAATCTGCATCGCCTATGAAACGGTGACGTCGCCGGGCGGCGGTCTGCCGCTTCTGGCGCCGATGTCGGAAATCGCCGGCCGCCTCGCCCCGCAGGCGGGCGCGCGCTTTCTCGAAAAAGGCGAGGGCGGGAGAGGCGTGCTGCTCGCCGGCGCGCCGGGCGTTCCATCGGCGGAGGTTCTCATTCTCGGCGCCGGCAATGTCGGCTTGCAGGCGGCGGCGATTGCGCTGGGCATGGGCGCGAGCGTGCTCATCGCCGATCGCAACGTCGACGCCTTGCGCCGTCTCGAAGCGAGATTCGGTTCGGCGGTGCGGAGCATCTATTCCACCCGCACATCCGTCGCCGAAACGATCAAGCACGCCGATCTCGTCATCTGCGCCGCGCTGACGCCGGGCGCCCGCGCGCCCATTCTCGTCACGCGCGACATGCTGCACACGATGACGCGCGGCTCCGTCATCGTCGACGTCGCCATAGATCAGGGCGGCTGCTGCGAGACCTCGCGCCCGACGAGCCATTCCGACCCGGTCTATATCGTCGACGGCGTCGTGCATTATTGCGTGACCAATATGCCGGGCGTTGTGCCGCGCACCTCGACCTTCGCGCTCAATAACGCCACTTTGCCTTTCGTTCTCGCAATCGCGAACAAGGGCTGGCGGGCGGCGCTTGCGGACGATCCCCATCTCCGCGCGGGGCTCGAAATCCTGGACGGGCGCGTCGTCTCGGCCCCGGTCGCGGCCGCGCATGAGCTGCCGCTGGCGTCGTTACCCGATCTTTCCTATTGAGCGATAGGCCCGGTCCCGCGACATCGTGGCGGGATGGCGGCGTTGCGACTTCTATGTGATTGTAACAGACCGAGGATATCCTTTCTTCGGCTCCCGAGGGGGCGCGGCGTCGGCGGCTTGTCACTTTTTTGGCCGCCGAAACGGCGATAGACCAAGGGGCGCCCGATCGTTATGGGCATAGCGCCCAGGCCGCCTCAAGCAGCCGCCCGCGGGAAAATTTTGAGGAGAAAGCATGACGGTCACGCGCGACGAAGAGCCTGCGGTCAAGGGGCGGAAGGCTCCGCCAGGGATCGAGGCGACGTCGGAGTCGGCTGAGCACAAGAAGAAAAAGAAGGCCGGGAAAAAAGCCAAGGCGGCGGCCGTCAAGGCAAGTGAGGCGGCGCCGGCGAAAGCGGAGCCTCCCGCGAGCGCCCCGCGCAAGGAGCGGAGAGCCGAGCCGCGGGCCGCCGAGGCCGGCGCGCAATCGATGTTGATGCCGCCGATTCCATCTCCGATGACGAGCGCCGAACTCGAGCTCATGGCCGAGAATATGGCCCAGCTCGTCGATCAAGGTCGCAAGGCCATTGCCGCGGCGATCGGCAATGTCGACGCGGGCGGGCCGCGCAGCGAGCTTGCGGCGAGCGTCGCCGACGCCACCAAGACGCTGGGCGTCGTCGCAGAATATTGGCTTGCGAAGCCAGATCGCGCCGCGCTGGCGCAGGCCGAGCTTTATGGCGGCCTGAGCGAAATCTGGCGTCAGACCATGCGCCGCTACACGGGCGAGAATGTTCCGCCGATCGTGCCGTCCGATCCCGCCGACAAGCGCTTCGCTTCGCCCGAATGGGAGCAAAATCCCTTCTTCGATTGGCTGCGCCAATCCTATCTCTACACCTCCCGCTGGGCGGGCGAGTTGGTCGATAAAGCCGAGGGGCT
Organism: Methylocystis sp. MJC1; assembly: GCF_026427715.1. Taxonomy (NCBI): domain Bacteria; kingdom Pseudomonadati; phylum Pseudomonadota; class Alphaproteobacteria; order Hyphomicrobiales; family Methylocystaceae; genus Methylocystis; species Methylocystis sp. MJC1. Next base: position 845,583 of record NZ_CP107558.1, read on the forward strand.
CGATCCGCAAACGCGCGCCAAGGCGGCTTTCTACACGCGGCTACTCTCGAGCGCCGTATCGCCGTCGAACTTCGTCGCCACCAATCCCGAATTGCTGCGCGCGACGATCGAGAACAAGGGCGAAAACCTGATCCGCGGCCTGAAGATGTTCGCCGAGGACATCAACGCGGGCGGCGGCGTTTTGAAAATTCGCCAAAGCGACGACAGCAAATTCCGCCTCGGGATCGATCTCGCCAACACGCCCGGCAAGGTCATCTGGCGCAATGACGTGATGGAGCTCATTCAATACGCGCCGACGACCGAGGAGGTCTATGCGCGTCCGCTGCTCCTCATGCCGCCCTGGATCAATAAGTTCTACGTGCTCGATCTCAACAAGGAGAAGAGCTTCGTTCGCTGGGCGGTCGAGCAGGGCTTCACCGTCTTCATCATCTCCTGGGTCAATCCCGACGAGAGCAAGGCCGAGATGGGTTTTGAGGCCTATATGCACGAGGGGATTCTCACAGCGCTCGACGTCATCGAGAAGGCGACGGGCGCGCGCAAGGTGACGGCGGCGGGTTATTGCGTCGGCGGCACGCTGCTGGCGCTGACGCTCGCCTATATGGCGGCGAAAGGCGACGACCGCATCGAGAGCGTGACCTTCTTTGCGACGCAGGTGGATTTCAGCGAAGCGGGCGATCTGCAGATCCTGATCGACGAGGCGCGCATGGCGGCGCTCGACGAGGCCATGGCCAAGACCGGCTATCTCGAAGGCGTGAAGATGGCCAACGCCTTCAACATGCTGCGGCCAAACGAGCTGATCTGGACCTATGTGGTCAACAACTACATGAAGGGCGTCGAGCCCGTGGCCTTCGATCTGCTTTACTGGAACTCGGATTCGACGCGCATTCCGCGCGCCAACCACTCCTTCTACATGCGGAGCTGCTATCTCGAGAACCGCATCACGCGCGGCGAGATGGTGATGAGCGGCGTGCCGATCAATCTGCGCCTCGTGAAGATTCCCGTCTATTCGATCGCGACAAAGGAAGATCACATCGCCCCGGCGCGCTCGGTTTTCCGCGGCGACAAATTCTTCGGCGGCGAGGTCACCTATGTGCTCGGCGGCTCCGGCCATATTGCGGGCATCATCAATCCGCCGGCGAAGGGCAAATATGACTATCTGACCGGCGGACCGGTGAAGGGCTCGTTCGACGACTGGGTCGCGAACGCCGAGGCGCATCCCGGCTCCTGGTGGCCGCATTGGCTGGAATGGATCACGGCACAGGCGCCGCGCAAGGTTCCGGCGCGCGAGCCCGGCGGCGGCAAGCTGAAACCGCTTTGCGACGCGCCAGGTGAATATGTGCGGGTGAAGGCGTAACACGCGCTGTATCCCCGACGCTCGCAACGCGAGTGCTGAGGAATCCCGCCGTCATTGCGAGCGAAGCGAAGCAATCCAGGGCCGCGACGTGGCTCTGGATCGCTTCGTCGCTTTGCTCCTCGCAATGACGGCGGTGGTTAGACAAGCGTCGATGTGGGCTGCTCAAGCAGAGTCAGATCCCATGACCGCGCGCGAGATAGGCCAGCCGCGCGGCCATGCGTTCTATCTCCAGCGGATCATAGTCTGTGGGCAGGTCTTCGGGCGGCACGTCGGATTCGCTTGTGCGCGTCTCCATGCCGTCGTCGCGGAAGAAGAAACGGGCGCCGGTGGGGGTGAAGGTCACGACCCACTCGGCATTGTGTTTTTCGACGCGGAAGTCGTCGGTTCTCAGCGCGTTCATTGCAGCCGCTCCGGTTGGCGGCGGCAATTAGGGCAGGGCGGGCGGCGGGCAAGAGCCCCCTCCCCAACCCTCCCCCGCTTTGCGGGAAAGGGAGCAGATCGTCGCCGTCACCGACTTGTGGATCGCAAGCGTCTTCTCTCCCGGGATATCACGCCCCCGGAATGACGCCGATGCGCTGCAGGAACCAGAAGGCTCCGGCGAGCGCGATCAGCCCCGAGAGGGCGTAGACGAGCTTGTCGTGGCGTTTTCCGTCGGTGTGGCGGTCGATGTAGAAGAGGATCGGCAGCACCGCCATGACGATGGCGATCTGGCCGGCTTCGACGCCGATGTTGAAGGCCGCCAGCGCCGGCACGACCGCGCCCTGCGGAACGCCCATCTCCGTCAGCGCCGAGGCGAACCCGAAGCCGTGGATGAAGCCGAAGAGAAAGGTGTTGCGCCAACGCTGGTCGACCTTGTGCGACCAGAAATTCTCGGCGGCGACGAAGATGATCGAGGCGGCGATCAGCGCTTCGGTCAGCGACGAGGGCAGGGTGAAGATATTGAGCGCCGCGAGCGAGAGCGTGATCGAATGCGAGATGGTGAAGGCCGTGACGATCTTCACCACGGGCATGACGCTATGCGCCCATAGGATCAGCGCGAAGAGGAAGCAGAGGTGGTCGTAGCCGGTGACGATATGTTCGACGCCCGCCTCGAAGAATTTCTTCATGAGCTGCGCGGTCGTCTCCATGGGCTGCGAGAGGTCGAGCGGCGGGTTCTGCGGATAGAGCATGGTTTCGCCGGCGTTCTCGCCGAAGAGCGAGACGAGGTGCTTACCCTTCGAGCCCTGAGCGGCGAGAAGCTTGGTCGCGTCGTAGAAGGCCTTGCCAGTCGCCCCCGAGCAGTCGAAGCGCATGACGATGAGGGCGCTGTCCTGGTTCGTTGGGTCTTCGCCGGCTTTCTCGACCTTGGAGAGGCAGGCGCGGCCAGCCTCGTCGCGCATGGCGACGCGCTTGGCGACGAATTTGCCGATCTCTTCCTCCAGCACGCCCGGCGGCGAGAGATCGACGCCGGCGCGCTCGTCCATCGTGTCCTGGAACATGCGCTCGAGGTCGGTTGCGAGGAAGCCGACGTCCACCACATAGACGCGGTTTGGCTGCGGCGTGATTTTGGCGGTGGAAATATCCGGCGTATGCGCCAGCGCCGGCGCGGCAAGCCCGATCCCCATGCAGAAGAGTAGAAGGGCGGCCAGTCTCCTCCCGAACCCGGTCATCTCGACGTTCCTTTTTGTTATGGTTGGCGCGCACCATGCCAAAGGTGGGGAGGGCGGACAAGATCACGCGCATGTGATTCTCTGGCGCGAGCGTGTCGTTGACGCTGTATGATGTATTTATCGAATCATCATACAGCGCCGTTTGCAAGGCGCCGAGGGGAGCAGGCGTCCATGTTTTTGAAATTGGCTATTCTTCCAGTGTGCTTCGTCGCAACTTTGAGCTTCTCGACCCCGGCGGCGGCGCATACCGCCGACATTTCCAGCGCCCGAGTCATCCCGCAAGGCGAGAGCAAATACCGCGTGGATGTCGGCGTGCTGGGAACAGACATCGAGCGCATGTTTCAGGAAACCCAGGCGGAGCGCGCGGGCGTGGATCTTTCCCCGCCAGGCGTGCTGGAGCAGGAGATCGGCAAATTCGTCCAAAGCCGCGTCTCCCTGCAAAATGAGGGGGCGTGGCCTGCAAGAGCCGGGTCGGCTCGGTCGGGGAGGACCCGACCAACCCTTACGACGCCAAAATCGTCCTGCATTTCGACTGCACGGAAGCGCCGGGACAAATCTTCTATCACCCCGAAAAGCCCCTTGCTGCGCAAGGGGCGCGCGGCAAGCATCTCTTCAGCGTCGGCGAAAAGAAAGCGAACGAGCAGCTAACCGAAGCCCAGAAGCGTGGCGCCGAGCCCGGGCCGGGGCAGGAGATGCTGTTTCCCGGCGACGCCCCCGTCGACCTCTCCAAGCCTTTGCTATCGCCTTGGGAGCTCGCGCCCAAATTTTTCGCCGCCGGCGTCGAGCACATCATGACCGGTTACGATCATTTGTGCTTCCTCCTCGCGGTCGTCCTGTGGGCGACGCGCGTGTGGCCGGTCGTGAAGATCGTCACCGCCTTCACGGTCTCGCACTCGATCACTTTGACGCTGGCGGCCTTACAACTGGTCAACCTGCCGAGCTACTGGGTCGAGATCGCCATCGCATTGTCCATCATCTATGTCGCCGTCGAAAATTTCTTCACCCGCAAGACAGAGGGCCGGTGGCGCGACACTTTCGCCTTCGGCTTCATTCATGGCTTCGGTTTCGCCAGCGGCCTGATCGAATTGGGCGTCCCGCAACGCGCCATCGTGCCGGCGCTCGCAAGCTTCAACCTTGGCGTGGAAGCCGGTCAGATCGGCGTGGTGCTTGTCGTGCTGCCCCTGCTTATGGCCATCGACAAGGTCTTCAACAAGGGTGAGCGCAGTCCGCGGCTTGCCTACGCATGTTCCGCGATCATCGCCGCTTTTGGGATGTATTGGCTGCTGGTGCGGGTCGGCGTTGTAAAATAGGGCGCGCGTTGCTAGTTGCTTCGGGGTTCACAAGCCGGAGCAACTGCCTTGCAACGCGTGACGGTGACGATCGACGACGAGCTGATGAGCGCGCTCGATCTCTACATGGAGGCCGGCGGACATCAGAACCGCTCGGAAGCCGTGCGCGACCTCGTGCGGGCGGGGTTGCTCAAAGAGCCCAAGACGGACGACGGCGCGCGCAATTGCGTGGCGGCGCTCGTGTATGTCTATGACCACGAGACCCGGCAGCTCTCCAAAAAGCTCGTTCACGACCATCACAGCCACGCCGATATGTCCATCGCGACGCTGCATGTGCATCTGGACGAAGCCAGCTGTCTCGAGGTCTCGCTGCTGAAGGGGCAGAAATCCGAGGTCGAGCATTTCGCGAGCCATCTCATCGGCGAGCGCGGCGTGCGTTATGGGCAGCTTGTCGTGGTTCCCGCGCAGCCGGAGGATGAGGAGGCGCCGCCGGTTCACGCCAGCCACGGCCATGCGCATCGGTGAGTTTTTTTGCAACGCGGTATTTCTGTTGCAAAAATGTGACGTGGCGCCCAATTCGGTCGCGGCCTCGTTGACAGCCTGAGTTTGGCGTAAGAAACTTTTAAAAAAAGATCACACGCCTAAGTTTGGCTGGGGGGCTAATGAAACACCGTCTCACGTCCGTCTCTGTCTTCGCAATTGGAGCGGCTCTCGGCGTTTCCCCGGCCCTGGCGCAGCAGGCGCTGCCGACGATCACCGTCGGCCATACGCATGCCGTCACCCATACCCATGGCGGCCAGACCCATACCCATGCGGTCTACCACACCCATATCGTGCCGGCGCCGCGTCCGCTGACCGTGGCTCAGCCGGCCCCCGCTGCGCCCGCCGGCCCCACGCCGCCGCCGATCACTTCGTCGAGCGAGAAGTTTTTCACTGGCAAGGAGGTCAACGCCATCCCCTTCTCGCGTCCCGGCGAGGCTCTGGAGATCGTGCCCGGCCTCGTCGTGACCCAGCACTCGGGCGAGGGCAAAGCCAATCAGTATTTTCTGCGCGGCTTCAACCTCGACCACGGCAGTGACCTCGCGCTTTATCTGGACGGCATGCCGCTCAACATGCGCACGCATGGCCACGGCCAGGGCTATGCGGACGCCAACTTCATGATCCCCGAGCTGCTCGGTTATATGGTCGCGCGCAAGGGGCCCTATGACGCGCAGGACGGCGATTTCTCCTCGGCCGGCTCGATCTACCTGCAATACAAGGACAAGATCGATAAGGGGCTCTACCAGGTCACCGGCGGTAGCTTCGGCTATGGGCGCGCGCTCGCCATCGCTCCCTATAAGGATTTCGCCGGCGGCTCCGCCTATGGCGCCGTCGAGTCGCAATATTACAACGGCCCCTGGGAGCGCGGCGACAATCTGCGCCGAATCAACAGCGTGTTCCGCTGGCAGCGGGGCACGCAGGAAGACGGCGCGGCCGTCACCTTCATGGGCTACGCCAACCGCTGGTATTCGACGGATCAAATTCCGGAGCGGGCGGTCAACAGCGGGCTTCTCTCGCTCTGGGGCACATTGAACCCGACGGACGGCGGCGACACCACCCGCTTCTCGCTTTCCGGCCGATGGAGCCAGACCGAGGGCAACCATTCGAGCCGCGTCGAAGCTTATGTCGTGCGGTCCACGCTCGATCTCTACAACGACTTCACATATTTCGTTTCGAACCCCACTCTCGGCGACCAGTTCCGCCAATTCGACCGGCGCTGGATCGCGGGCGTCAATGGCCTGCATACGATCAAATGGGACAGTTTCGGACTGCCGGTCGAGACGCGGATCGGCGTCCAGGGCCGCTATGACGATATTCGCGTCGGCTTGCAGAACTCGTTCCGCCGCACGCCCTATGAGACGGTGCGCAATGACGGCGTGGGCGAGGGCAGCATCAGCTTCTGGACCGACACTAGCGTGCGCTGGACGCCCTGGCTGAAGACGGTCGCGGGCGGACGCTTCGATTACTACAACGCCAACGTCAATTCGCTGCAATCGCTGTGGGGCGCGCCGGTGGTCGCTTCAGCCGCCGGAACGCCGGCCTTCCTTTGGACGGGGCCGTTCAACAGCGGCTCGAAGGACGCGGCGCTCTTCAGCCCCAAGGCCTCGATCATCCTCGGGCCCTGGGCGAAGACGGAGCTCTTCGCCAATTATGGGGAAGGCTTCCATTCGACCGACGCGCGCGGAACGGTGCAGCAGGTCGACACGACGGCGCTATCGGCTCAGGACACGTTCTTGCCCGTGGCGCCCATCCCGCTGCTCGTGAAGTCGCGTGGCGCGGAAATTGGCGCGCGCACCAAGTTCCTCGAAGGGCTCGATTCGAGCGTCAGCTTCTTCTGGCTCAATCTCGATTCCGAGAATCAGTTTCAGGGCGATAGCGGCACGACGATCTTCGGTCGTCCGAGCCGCCGCTACGGCGTCGAGATCGCCAATCATTACCGACCCGTCTCCTGGGTCAATTTCGACGGCGACGTGGCGCTGGTGCATGCGCGCTATCGCGGCGTCGATCAGCAGCAGGCGCTTGCCTACGCCGATCTGCTGACGCCGCAGGCGCTGCCTTACGGGACCTTCCTCGGCAATGCGCCGGGCAATTTCCTGCAAAATTCCGTCGCCATAACGGCGATGGGCGGGCTGGAGCTCGGCGAGGCGACGGGCTGGTTCGGAGCGATCAAATATCGCTACATCGGCCCCCGCCCGCTGACCGAGGACGGCTATCTGAAGTCGCCGGCGACGGGCACGGTCAACGCCAGGCTCGGCTATCGCTGGGCGGACGGCTGGCGCGTGCAGCTCGACGCCTTCAACATCTTCAACTCGCGCTCCGACCAGATCACCTATGGCTATGGCTCGCTGCTGCCGAGCGATCCGCTCTACGGTCAATGCCGCGCGGGCGTCGCGCCGAGCGCGGTTTGCGCCATCGGCGTAATGGACCGCCATTTCAAGCCCGTGGAGCCGCCGGCGGTGCGCGTGACGCTCTCGGGGCCGCTGAGCTTCGACGGCGGGCCGGTGACGACGCTGCCGAATTTTGGGGAGCCGTTTCGGGCATTTGCGAAGAACTGAGAGTTGCAAAACGATTTCAGGAATTGATTTCCTGAAATCGCCCGCCATATGATGTTCCAGATCGGAGCGGGAAATGGCGACGGCTGTTGCAAAAATTATCGACCACCTCCGGGAAGACGGCGGTCTCCAGGGGAAGGACATTGCCAATATCGTCGAGGTCTCCCCCGCCACAGTCTCCCGCTGGTCCAGCGGCAAGGCGACCCCGGATTTACGCACACAGACGGTCATCGCCGAATTGCGCTACGTGGTCGACCGGCTTGGGGATTTCTATACGCCCGAAGAGACGCGCCTCTGGCTGCATACGCCGCATCCAATGCTAAAGGGCGAGCGGGCGATCGACCTCATCAATAGCGGCCGCACGCAAGAGGTGCTCGCCGTGATCGAGGCTTTGGATTCGGGCGCCTATGTCTGAGTCGCGGCGCGCCCGTGACATCGCGCTTCTCGACGCCATCGACGCCTTCAAGCGGGAGCCCTTTGCCCAGCCGGTCTGGCGGATATGCCGGGAGGGACGAGACCCGACGCTTGGCTCCGCTTCAAATAGCCGCTGGTGTAACGGGACCTACGACGTACTCTACACGTCTCTCGAACGCGACGGCGCACTTGCTGAAATCCATGCGCTTCTGAGCCTTCAGCCCGTTTTTCCGTCGAAACTGGTCTCGTACGTGAACAAGCTGAAGGTCGAGGCCAGGGAGACGCTGCGCATCGCCGATCTTCCGACGCTCGCCGCCCTTGGCGTCGATGTCGCGCACTATCGCGAGCGTGATTACGCCCGCACGCAGGAGGTCGCCGACGCTGCTTATTTCCTGGGTTTCGACGGGCTGGTGGCGCCGAGCGCCCGCTGGGAGTGTCTGAACGCCATGCTTTTCACGGACCGGGTTGCGCCGGGGGCGATAGTCGTGGAGCATTCCGAACCCCAGCCTGTGGATTGGCGGGCCTGGCGCGCGACCAAGGCCAAAAGCGGCGCCTAAATCGACGCCCTTCATGCTAAACCCCCCTCATGCGCTTCTCTCCCTCCTTCCTCGACGAAATCCGGGCGCGCGTGCCCGTCTCCGAGGTGGTGCGCAAAAAGGTCAAGCTTACTAAACAGGGCCGCGAGTGGCGTGGGCTCTCGCCCTTCAACGCCGAGAAGACGCCGTCCTTCTACGTCAACGACCACAAGGGCTTCTTCCATGACTTCTCTTCGGGCAAGCACGGCGACGGCTTTGCCTTTCTAATGGAGACGGAAGGGCTGACCTTCCCCGAAGCTGTGGAGCGCCTTGCCTCCCTCGCCGGCCTGCCGATGCCGGTCGAGACCCAGGAGCAGCGGGAGGAAGACCAACGCCGCGCGACGCTCGGCGACGCGCTGGAGTGGGCGGCCGAGTTCTTTCAAAAGCAGCTCGCGGCCCCCGCGGGGCGTGAGGCGCGGGCCTATCTCGACCGCCGTCAGGTCTCCGCCGCCTCGCGCGAGAAATTCCGCCTCGGTTTCGCGCCGGCTGAGCGCCACGCGCTGCGCGATTATCTCGCAGGGAAGGGCGCGGCGGTCGAGATTATGATCGAGGCCGGGCTGCTCATTCACGGCGACGATATCCCGGTTCCCTACGACCGTTTCCGCAACCGCGTGATGTTCCCGATCTGCGACCGGGGCGGGCGGGTCATCGCTTTCGGCGGGCGCGCCATGGAGGCGGACGCACAGGCAAAATATCTAAACTCCCCCGAGACGCCGCTCTTCCATAAAGGGGCCACGCTCTACAATCTCCACAACGCCCGCAAAGCCGCCCATGACGCCGGGACCGTCATCGCCGTCGAGGGCTATATGGACGTCATCGCGCTCACGGCGGCAGGGTTCGCGCATGCCGTCGCGCCGCTGGGCACCGCGCTCACGCCCGAGCAATGCAATCTCCTCTGGCGCATGGCCGAGGAGCCGATTCTGTGCTTCGACGGCGACAAGGCGGGGCTCAAGGCGGCCTTTCGCGCGGTCGATACGGCGCTCCCGCTCATCGGCCCCGGCAAGACCCTGCGCTTCGTGCTGCTGCCGGATGGGCAGGACCCGGACGAATTGCTGCGCGCCGGCGGCCAAAGCGCCGTGCAGCTGGCTTTGAGCCAGACCCTGCCGCTCGTGGATCTACTGTGGATGCGCGAAACCGATGGCGCCGTCCTCGATACCCCGGAGCGGCGGGCCGGGCTGGAGCGGCGCCTGCGCGAGATCGCCGGCCAGATCGGCGACGAGACTTTGCGCCGCTATTACGGAGAGGAATTACGCGATCGTCTTACCCGCCTTTTTGGCCGCGCGCCCGCGGCGCCTTCCAGGGGGCGTGATTTTACGCCGCGGCGCGGCCGCCCCTTCCGTCCCGGCGCGCCCGAGGCGTCGGGGCCGGTGCGGATCAGCCAATCGCTCGCCAATTCGCCGCTCTTTCGCGGCGTCAAGCCGCCAATCGCGCCGCGCGACGCGCTGATTCTCCTGATTTTGATGAATCACCCCGAAGTGCTTGCGGCCCAGGTCGAGGAGGTCGCGGGACTGGAGTTTGCCTCAACCGAGGCGTCCACCCTGCGAGATGCGCTGGTGCGCTGGACCGAAGCGGGGGGCGGCGAACGCGCCGATCTATTGCAAGGCATTGAAGAGTCGGGTCTTAGTGGCTCCGCTTCGCGGCTCGAAGGCATGGTCGCCCATGCGGCGCTCTGGAGCGTGCGGCCGGAGGCGTCGCCCGCCGACGCCGCAGAGAGCTTGCGTCAGGCTTTGGTCTTGCATCGCCGTTTCTGGGCGCTAAATAAGGAGCTTCGCGCGGTGGAAGCCCGACTGGCCGAGAATTCCAGCGAGCAAGATTTGGCGCGTCTGAGGGATATTCAAACGCAACTCTCCGCGCTAGATGGCGCGGAAGCGGCTCTCGAAGGGTTCGGGGCTTCTTCGGGCCGTTCGACGCGTTCGCTTTGACTTTGTGGACCCAGCGCGCAATTTGAGTGTGGTTAGCGGGACGTTAAGAGCCCGCACGGAATGTGGATATGAGTCGGCGCCCAGGCTGTTGCCCGCGCCGGGCAGGGGAAAGGCCGGAGTTCGGGACCTCTGGAGACCATCGACGAATACGAGGTCCTGCAAGCAGCCCCGTGAGGCGCGGCGCTCGGGACCGTGTGGAGCTGTGTATGGCGAAAAAAGATGAAGATAAGGCCGATAACGAAGGCGCCGTGACGGTAGACGCCGCCGACGGGCCGCTTCTCGACCTCAATGACGCCGCCGTCAAGCGGATGATCAAGCTCGCCAAAAAGCGCGGCTTCGTCACCTATGCCGAATTGAACGCCGTCCTGCCGTCTGAGGAGGTTTCCTCCGACCAGATCGAGGACGTTTACGCCATGCTCTCCGAGATGGGCATCACCGTCTCCGAGGGCGACGATCCGGACGACGCCGAGGAAGAGCAGGCCGCCGAGGAAGAGGAAGCCGAGGGTGGCGAGGTCGTCGAGAGCCCGCGCGCGACGGCGGTGGCCACGCGCTCCTCCGAGCCTGCCGATCGCACCGATGACCCCGTGCGCATGTATTTGCGCGAAATGGGGTCGGTCGAGCTGCTCTCCCGCGAGGGCGAGATCGCCATCGCCAAGCGCATCGAGGCTGGCCGCGAGGCGATGATCGCGGGCCTCTGCGAGAGTCCGCTGACCTTCCAGGCGATCATCATCTGGCGCGAGGAGCTCGAGGCCGGAAAGGTCCTGCTGCGCGACATCATCGACCTCGAGGCGACTTACGCCGGGCCGGAGGGCAAGGCGGGCGCGAAACCTGCTGACGAGGAGGGAGAGGGCGACGAGATGGCGCCGGCCACCGCGCCGAGCACGCCGCCGGCGGGCCTTGCCGAGGGCGCTCCGCCTGAGGAAACCTTCGAGGAAGAAGACGACATGGAGAATTCCGTGTCGCTTTCGGCCATGGAGGCGGAGCTGAAGCCGAAGGTTCTCGAAACCTTTGCGCGCGTCGCCGACGCGTATAAGAAGCTGCGCCGCCTGCAGGATCAGAACGTCGAGAACAAGCTCAAGAACGAGACGCTGACGCCCGCTCAGGAGCGCAAATACAAGCAGCTAAAGAAAGAGATCGTCACCGACGTTAAATCTCTTTCCCTGAACCAGAACCGCATCGAGGCGCTGGTCGAGCAGCTCTACGACATCAACAAACGTCTCATCGGCTATGAGACGAAGCTGCTGCGCCTTGCCGACAGCTATGGCGTGGCTCGTGAGGACTTCATCGACAAATTCCACGGCTCGGAGCTCGACCCCAAATGGGTGATGCGCGTCGCGCAGCTGCGCTCCAAGGGCTGGAAGGAATTCGTCGCCGAGGAGAAGGACCGCATCAAGGATCTGCGCGCCGAAATCCATGCGCTTGCGACCGAGACGGGCTTGGAGATCTCCGAGTTCCGCAAGATCGTGCATATGGTGCAGAAGGGCGAGCGCGAAGCGCGTCAGGCGAAGAAGGAAATGGTCGAGGCCAATCTGCGCCTCGTCATCTCCATTGCCAAGAAATACACCAACCGCGGCCTGCAGTTCCTTGACCTCATTCAGGAAGGCAATATTGGCCTGATGAAGGCGGTCGATAAGTTTGAATATCGCCGCGGCTACAAGTTCTCGACCTACGCCACATGGTGGATTCGTCAGGCCATCACGCGCAGCATCGCGGACCAGGCGCGAACGATTCGTATCCCGGTGCATATGATCGAGACGATCAACAAGATCGTCCGCACCTCGCGCCAGATGCTGCATGAGATCGGCCGCGAGCCGACGCCGGAGGAACTCGCCGAAAAGCTCGCCATGCCGCTCGAAAAAGTGCGCAAGGTGCTCAAGATCGCCAAGGAGCCGATCTCGCTCGAAACGCCGATCGGCGACGAGGAGGATTCGCATCTCGGCGATTTCATCGAGGACAAGAACGCCGTGCTGCCGATCGAGGCGGCGATCCAGTCGAATCTGCGCGAGACGACGACGCGCGTTCTGGCCTCGCTGACGCCGCGCGAGGAGCGCGTGCTGCGCATGCGCTTCGGCATCGGCATGAACACCGACCACACGCTGGAGGAAGTCGGCCAGCAGTTCTCGGTGACCCGCGAACGTATCCGTCAGATCGAGGCGAAGGCGCTGAGGAAGCTGAAGCATCCGAGCCGCAGCCGGAAGCTGCGGAGCTTCCTGGATAACTGAGCCCCAGTTAGGGCAGGTGATGCGAGCCTGAAGGGTCGTGGTCCAGAGGCGACAAGGACCGCGAGCCTTCAGGCTCGCTGCATCTTAGAAAAACCACGCCGCCCTGGCGCGCGGCGTGTTATCATCCTCCGCCATGAACCCGCATCTGCGACCAGACGCTTTGCCTCTTGTCACCCAGGCTGCCGACGGCATGCTCCGGCGGCGCTTTAGCGTGGGTGAGATCGAGGAGATGGTCCGCGTCGGCATCATCGACGCGGACGAGCGGTTCGAGCTGATCGGCGGGGAGGTCGTGCCCATGTCGCCAAAAGGCGCTCGGCATGAGTGGTTCAAAATTGAACTCAATCGTTTCTTTCAAAGAGTCGCGCCACAGAATTTGACCGTGGCGCCGGAAACAACACTGCGTCTCGACGCCTCAACTTTCGTCGAGCCCGATTTTTGCGTCTTTCGGCGCGACCTCGATTTGAGGGCGCTCGACGGCCCAGCGGTTTTGCTCGCAATCGAGGTCGCGGATTCGAGCCTGAATTACGACAAGGGCCGCAAGATCGGGATTTACGCCGCCTATGGCATTCGAGAAATCTGGGTCGTCGACGCGATACGAGCGACGATCTGGGTTCATCGCCATCTGGGCGCGGCGGGCTATGCGGAAATCATTGAGGCACCGGCGAGCGCTCTGGTTACGCCGATGCTCGCGCCCGAGCTTGCCGTCCGCTTGGCGGATTTGGGCATAGGGCCGGTTTCGGAGAACGTTTAACTGCCCGTCCCACTAGCTAGTCTAGCTCCGCATCCTCTCCTTCGTCTCCGGCATCGTCGCATAAACAGCAAGCGACACGAAAATCGCCGCGCTCGCATACCAGTAGAACCAGCTTTCATGGCCCTGCGCCTTGAACCACAGCGCCACATATTCCGCCGAGCCGCCGAAGACCGAAACGGTCGCGGCATAGGGCAAAGCGACGCCGGTCACGCGTATCGCAGCGGGGAACAATTCGGCCTTCACCACCGCATTGATCGAGGTGTAGAGGCTGACGATTAGCCAAGCCACGCAGATGAGGGTGAAGGCCGTCCATGCGCTGCGCGCCTCTTGAATGGCGGTCAGCAGCGGCGCGGTGAAGAGCGTTCCGAGCAGGCCGAAGGCGATGAGCATGGGGCGGCGTCCGACGCGGTCGGAGAGCGCCCCATAGATCGGTTGCAGCAGGAGCGCGAAGAGCAGAGAACCTGCGGATATCCAGGTGGTCTCCGCGGCGCTCAGCCCCGCTGAGAGCTTGAGGAACTTCTGCATATAGGTCGTATAGACATAGAAGGCGATTGTGCCGCCCAGCGTCAGACCCACGACTGTCGCCGTCTCGCGCTTATGCAAGAGCAGCGCGTGTAGCGAGCCGCGGGCCTTCTCCGAGCGCGTCGCTTTGAAAGCGGCCGTCTCGACAAGATCGCGTCGCATGAGCAGAGCGACGACGGCGAGAAGCGCGCCGATGGCGAAAGGAACGCGCCAGCCCCATGCGCGTAGCGCATGATCGTCGAGCAAAACATTCTGCAGCACGAGCAGCACCACGAGCGCGAGGAGTTGCCCCGCAATCATCGTGACATATTGGAAACTCGAATAGAAACCGCGTTTCTCCGGCGTCGCCGTCTCGGCGAGATAGGTCGCGCTCGATCCATATTCGCCGCCGAGGCTCGCGCCCTGCAGCAGCCGTGCGAACAGCAACAGCGCTGGCGCCGCGCTGCCGATCGTGGCGTAGGTTGGCGCAAAGGCGATGATGAGTGAGCCTGCGCACATCAGGAGCACGGAGAGCATCAGGGCCGCGCGCCTGCCGCGCCCGTCGCCGATGCGTCCAAAAATATAGGCGCCGATGGGCCGCATGAAAAAGCCGAGCGCGAAGACGCCCGAGGCCGAGAGCATCTGCGCCACGGGATCGTCGCCGGGAAAGAAAGCGTCGGCGAAATAGAGGGAGAACGCCGAATAAACGTAGAAGTCGAACCATTCCACCAGATTGCCGATCGAGCCCACGAGAATGGCGCGGATGCGCGCTTTGTCGTCGGCGCCGAGCATCAGACGAATTGGCTCGAGATATTCACCATCAAGGCGAGGATGGTGGTGTTGAAGAAAAACGAGACAACGCCATGCACGAGCGCCACGGCGCGCATCGGCCGCGAGCAGATATCGACGTCGGCGGTCTGGCAGGCGACGCCAATGACATAAGAGAAGTAGAGGAAGTCGATATATTGCGGCGTCGGCGTCGCGGGAAAACTCAGCCCGCCGCGCGACAGCAGGGCGCTATCCGACGCATGGGCTTCCTCACTGTAATATTCATGCGCGTAATGGAATGCGAAAATCAGATGCATGAATGTCCATGAGGTGACGACGGTCGTCACCGCCAACGCAATATGCGCGCCTTTTTCATCGGCGAAGAGCATCTTCGATTGCCCGAGCTCTGCGATGATGGCGCCGATCGCCACGAAAGTTGTCGTGGCCGTGAGAAAAAGCACGGCGCTGCGGCCTTCGTCGGAAAGCTGCGCGCGACGGCGGATCGACTCATGCGTCGATCGCAGAACGATCCGCGCCGCGGTGAGGAGATAAAGCAGCACGGCGATATCCCAGCCGATCAGCGCGCGCGTCACGAGCGCGAATTCGGTTGGAAGCCAGTCGATGGCGATCGCGGCTCGATCGATCGCTTGCGGGATGGCGAGCCCGGCGGCGGCGCCGATCGCGCCGCAGATGACAAGCCTATAATGCGCGCGCAGAATCCGCCACGGCGCGAGAAACCGCGATCGGCGCGGATTCGTTTCGCGCGTGGGCATGTGGCTTCAGTTGCGCCGCGCGGCGACGAAGCGGGCTGCTTCGGCAAGGATTTCGGTTTTCTCCGCGAGCCCCGTGTCGGCGAGCGCCGTGGTTGCTTCTTTCACGAGCGCGTCGCAACGCGCCTTTGCGCCGTCCAGTCCGAGAAGACCGACCAGCGTCGCCTTGCCGCGTTCGGCGTCCTTGCCCGCGCGCTTGCCGAGCGCCGCGGTGTCGCCTTCGGCGTCGAGGATGTCGTCGGCGACCTGGAAGGCGGCGCCGAGCGCCTTGCCGTAACGGGTGAGCGCCGCCGCCTGCGCGGCTGTCGCGCCGCCGAGAATGGCGCCGGCGTCGACGGCGAAGCGCAGCAGCGCGCCCGTCTTCATCGCCTGCATCTGCAGCGTCTCTTCGATCGTGAGAGGCACCGCCGCCGTCTCGGCCGCGAGGTCGAGCGCCTGGCCTCCAACCATGCCGCCGAGGCCCGCGGCGCGGGCGAGCGCCAGCACCAGCGCGGCGCGCAGAGTGGCGTCGGCGTGAGTCGCGGGATCGGCCACGACGTCGAAGGCGTAGGTCAGCAAGCCGTCGCCGGCGAGAATGGCGGTCGCTTCATCGAAGGCTTTATGCGCGGTTGGGCGGCCGCGGCGCAGATCGTCGTCGTCCATCGCCGGGAGGTCGTCATGGACGAGCGAATAACAATGGATCATCTCCAGCGCGCAGGCCGTGCGCAGCGCGCTCGCGTCTTCGACGCCAAAGAGGCGCGCGCTCTCGATGACGAGAAACGGCCGCAGCCTCTTGCCGCCGCCGAGCGTCGAATAGCGCATCGCCTCCAGCAGGCGCGCGGGGCGGGTAATTTCGTCCGGCAGCGCCGCCGGGCCGAGCAAGGCGTCGAGCGCGGCTTCCGTCGCTTCGGCGGCGGAATCCAGGCGGCGGCGAAACTCTTCGGCGCGGTGGGCGGCGTCCATAGGTTGTCCTTTGCAATCGAGGGGGTGGCGCTTTGCTACCAAATTTGGCTGGCGAGCCCAAGCCCACCCCCCCAAGCCCACCGCGCAAGCCCGCCGCGATGATCGCCGCCGCAAAGGCGCCCGAAAGGCCAAGTTAGAATGGCCCCCGGCGGAAACAAACGGCCTGTTGCATTTTCGCGACAGCGACGCGCGGAGCTTTTCTTTAGTCTCACCGCCACGCCAGAAGCATCGCTGGCGCGTCACCCTCGCGGCGGGTCGATTGAATGTCGCTCAGCCGTGCGGCGGGTTCCTGGGCGTTTGCGTCGAAGACTTGGTTTCGCCGAAGACCTGAAAACTTAGTT
This sequence comes from Methylocystis sp. MJC1, assembly GCF_026427715.1. Taxonomy (NCBI): domain Bacteria; kingdom Pseudomonadati; phylum Pseudomonadota; class Alphaproteobacteria; order Hyphomicrobiales; family Methylocystaceae; genus Methylocystis; species Methylocystis sp. MJC1. The sequence goes on from NZ_CP107558.1 coordinate 862,173, forward strand.
TTGGCGAAGATTTGGCGGCCGCCGCGCGAGGCGCGAGCGGGTCATTTCCGAAAGGAGACGGATATGAAAAAGGTTCTGCTGCTGACGGCGGCGATTATTGCGGCGCCGCTGGCTGGCTGCAACTCGCCCGGCGATCGCGCCCTTGGCGGCGCGGCGATTGGCGGTCTGGGCGGCGCCGGCATCGGCGCGCTGGCCTCGGGCGGAAGCGCCACCGGCACGCTCGCGGGCGCTGCGATCGGCGCCGGAACGGGCGCGCTTGTCGGCGCCGCGACGGCTCCGGCGCCGCGCTGCGCGAGATGGGGTTATGATTACTACGGCCAGCGCGTCTGCGTCGCTTATTACAACCAATAAGTTACGAAGGCCGCGCGGCGTTTGTCCGCGCGGCTCTTTTTTATGCGTTTGGCCAGAGGAATTGCGAAAGGCCCGGAATAGGGTCGGTCATCACGCGCAGCTTGGCCTTCCCGATGACGAGCTCGGCGCCGCCGAAAATTTCATGGGCGAGGCGCTTGAGTTGATTCGCCGAGAGGCCGAGCGCTGAAAGCTCGGAGGTCAGCGCGAGCATATCGCCTTTGGCGCCGCCCATCAGCCCGGCCGCCCCGCCCAGCACGCCGCTGAGCAGGCTCTTTTTGCGCGGCGCCGTTTCCGCCTCGGCGATGGCCGCACGGGAGCCCGGGATGGCGTCGATCAATTCGTCGGCGGGGCCGTCGGGATATCGCTTGAGGAGGAAGCCAAAGACATGGCCGACTGCAAGGCGCGCAATGGCGGGGTCGGTCCCGACGGAATTGGCGACATGGGCAATCCATTGATCCATAAAACGCTCCAAGATCGACAGTCTGGGCGCTTTTCGCTTATCGGGACAAGAGGCGCAACCATTGGGCTGGCGAGGGCTCGCAGATCAGACTGCGACTGATATCGCGCCGTTCTCGAACGAAGCTCTGAGCATCCCTGGAGTCGAATAAGCGGCGCCGCAGCCGCCATTGCGATCGACGACGATCAGACCGCCCGAACCTTTCACTTTTCTCACGAGATAAGCGATCGCCGCCGCTGCCGCGTCCGCCGCAGTCATCCCTTGTGCTTCGACAAAGAAGGCGGCGGCGCGCGCCAGCGACGTGCGCAAGAATTGCTCCCCGATCCCCGTGCATGAGACTGCGCAGGATTCATTATCGGCGAAGACGCCCGCGCCGATGACAGGCGAGTCGCCGACGCGGCCGATCATTTGATTGACGAGGCCGCCCGTCGAGGTCGCCGCCGCGACATTGCCGGCGTTGTCTCGCGCCACGGCGCCGACGGTCCCGAGCTTGCCCTCGTCGGTCGCAGCGTGATCGAGCGTCCTTGCGCCACGGGCCTTTGCGCGGGCGAGCTGCGCTTGCCTGTCGGGCGTGAGAAAATAGGAGTCTTCTTCAAAGACCGCGCCCTGTTCGCGGCCGAAGCGTTCGGCGCCTTCGCCGATAAGGAAGACGTGGGGCGTCCGCTCCATCACGAGCCGGGCAAGCAGCACAGGGTTGCGCACATGTCTGACGCCAGCCACGGCGCCGGCCGACAGGTCGCGTCCATCCATGATGGACGCGTCGCAATAGACAGCCCCATCCGCGTTCAGAACGGAGCCTCGCCCCGCGTTGAAGATCGGATCGTCCTCGAGGAGGCGGACGCATTCCGTCACAGCGTCGAGCGCGGAGGCGCCTTTTGTGAGCAGGTCGGCGCCGGTCTCGATGATGGCGCGTAGCGAGGGAGCGAAGCGCTCGGGCGCGCCTATGGCGCCAGCGCCGCCGTGGATCATCAGTGAGTAGCTCATGTCGTAAGAATGGCATTTCACCCGCACACCGGCAATGTCGTTGCGTTTCTGGATGCTGAATAAAAACACAAAGCCAGTCATTGCGTGTGCGAGATTTTGCGTACGATAATACGAGATCCGCTTGCTTGGTTCGGCGTCATTCCCGACGCTCGCAAAGCGAGCGATCGGGAATAGAGAGCAAAACCAGCGTGCCTATGGCTCTGGATTTCCGGTCGGGCTTTCAGCCCGCCGGGGAATGACAAGCCCCCATGCGAGCTGTTCAAACGGAAATGGTATAACTCAATCGCTGGGCCAATTGCCGGGGGCCGCATCAGGCGGAGCGGCGTGCATATATCTTCCATGCTTGGCTCGAGCCTGCCGCCTTATCATGCGCGGCGAGGCGCCAAAACGTTTCTTGAAGCAACGATTGAAGTGGGATTGGTCGGAAAAACCCGCCTGATAGGCAATGTCGCCAATGCGACTCGCGTCGAAATAGGCGGAATTCAGCATGCGGTGGGCGGCGGTCAATCGAAGCTCTTGCAAGCGTTCCGAAAACGACTTCCCGCTCTGCTTGAGAAGTGCGTGAACATATCGAACGGTGATCGACAGACTCCGCGCGATCCTCGACGGGGATAGTTCCGGATCCGTATAGTTCTCCTGAATTTCATTCAGGATATTGCTCATATGCCTCGCGCGCATTCCCGTCAGCCTGGGTGATGCGTCCCGGTCCTCGCAGGCGCTCAGCAGGTAAAAAATGCTGTCGATGACGAACAACTTTAGCATCGAGTTGATCAGAATGTTCGTTTTCTTGCCTATTCTCTCATTCTTGACGCAACTATCCAAGACGCTGTCAATGACGCTGTCGAGCAGTCTGAACAGACACGCAATTTCACTGTCCGAGGCGGACGGGTCGTATTTCTTGTGGAACGTTTGCGAGCTAGTTTTGTTTCTGTCCTCGACGCCGATCACCCGGTACAGGCAGGAACTCCGTGTTCCCACCAAGCGACCTCGCTCTGCGCTCACAATGCGATGCAAATCAGTTGAGAGGTGCACGAGCGTTGCTTGGCTATTCAAGGCTGAAACATACCATATGCGGTTCTTCTCGGACGCGGGAGGCAGGCTGTCGCACAGCTCGGCTTCCCCTCGGGCTATGAAGAAATCCTCATTGTTGGCTTTGCTGAAATAATTCATTGCGTCCGCCGCCGATCGTTTTGTCGCGATGCTCCGAGGCAAAATATTGATGCGCTCCCTGCCGCGAGGGCTGGGTGAGCTGAATTCGTCTGTATCAGCAATTAAATGTGCAGATAAAGCTCAGGTCAACAGAATTGTGATAGTAAACAGCATTTAATCTTCTGCTGGTTGTTGTGTATATATTGACTGTAGACGCTGCGAAGCGCGGTTTTATCTGGCAAGAGCCGGCCGGGTCGGCTTTCGAGATCACAAACAAGGCGCCGACTGCATCGCGCTTCCGCGCCCAGCCGTCGCCCCTCGTCATTCTCGGCGATGACGCTGCGGGCCGGCCTCGCCGTCGTCGGCTGCGCTGTGCATGATCATTTGCGTCGTTCGTGCGATCCTTCGACCATCGGAAGCGGCTTTGCCAAAGGTCCTCCGATACTCGCGCGCAAAGTGGGCCGAATCGAAGAAGCCCGAGGCATGTGCGGCCCTGGTAAGGGAAGCCCCCTCGGCGACGTCGCGCCAAGCGCCCCGCAGCCTGCTCCACGCGCGGTACCGACGAAATGGAACGCCAATCTGCTGTGTAAACAGGTGCTGAAAACGAGAGGCGGATAAGCCGACACTCCGCGCGAGATCGTCCACTGGAGTCAGATCAAAATAACGTTCATGGAGAAAATCGACGACGTCGGAAAGACGGGGATCGATCGGCTCTGCGTGCGATGTCTTCTTGGCAAACATCGTTAGGTCGCACAGCGCATTTTCAACCCACTGCGGACTCGATGAATTTTCATAGAATGAGCGAAACAGCGGGATTTCCGCCGAGTCGCCGAGCAGGACGCCGTCGATTTCTCGAAAACCACGGAGAAGAGGGAACAGGGCATCTAACGCGCCCAGGTTCGGTTCTATGTACAGAGCAGCGAACGGCTCTCCGCCAAAATTCAACTCATGCCATATACCGGAAGGAATGATTGCAGCGCGGCACGCAAGCCAGGAGCCGCCTCGCAAGCGCAAACGAAACTTACCGTAGAGGCCAGCCAAGAGAACCGGGGCGCCTCCTTGGTGGTCTCCGAGATAGGCTGTGGCGCCCGCCCAAAATGCGCACCCCCTCCCGATATGCAGGAGCGGAGCTGGCTGTTCGATCACCGCAGCACGTTTATACAAGCGCGTCTCATCCACCATCGATAATCTCCTTATCGCAATTCGACGCGGAAACGCGCGTCATCATTTAAAGAAGGTCAGGAATGCGCAATACTTTCCTTTTAGCGTTTGCCAGCCTGCTGTTGGCAATCGCCCTTACGATCGCCTGGGTTTTGGCGGTAACCCTGTTCTTCCCGCACGGGCAACTCGCAGGGCTCATTGTCGATCGCAACAGTCTCATCAGAGCGCATATAGACTACCTGATGATGGCCCAATTCATATTTCTCTTTGCGCTGCTTTTTCGGCAGTATTCGATCATTCCGCCGTGGTGGGTGATTGGCGCTAGCTGTTATGGCGCTTTCTTCAATCCTCTGGGATTTCTGAAGAGGGCCTTGATTGCGAAGCCCCCTGCAGATGCGCCGGCGATCGAGCCGTATTTCCCACTTTCCGCAGCGGTGAGTTTCACCTTCATTACTGTCGCATTTCTCGCGGCCGCAGTGCTCATAATCAGAGCTGCATGGCGATCGTCAAAGGCTGTGAGCGAGGCTCTCGCATCGCAAGCCCGCTCGGACGCCAGCTCTAATTTAAACCTGTCCGCTGCCCGGCCAAAGGGTCCGCTTTAATTCGCCGGCCTGCCCGGCGGCATCGGCGCCGCTTCGTAATCGGGCGGCAGCAGCAGCGGCGTTTGCGCGGCCGGCGTAGGCAGGGGTAGTGTTTCGGCGGGCGGCGGGGTTTCGGCGGGCAGGAGATTGCCCCAGTCGGTGCGGTTCATCATGCCGGCTTGCATGATCTCCGGCACGATCGGCTTGCCATTGCGAATTTCCCAACCGCCGCCGAGGGCCTTGTAGAGCGCCACAAGGTTGGTGGCGATGTTCGAGCGCGTGTCGGCGAGCCGGTTGCGCTCCTCCAGCAATCGCGTCTGAGCGTCGAGCACGCGCTGAAAATTTTCCGCGCCTTCGCGATATTGGATGAAGGAAAGCTCGACGGCGCGCTCGGCCGCTTTCACCGAATTTTGCAAACTGGCGGCGCGCTGCTGCGCCTTCAGGAAACCGATGAGCGCATCCTCGACCTCGCGGGCGGCCTTGAGCACCGTATCTTCGTAATTGACCAGCGCCTGCTGGAAGCGCGCGTCCTGCGCGCGGATATTATTGGCGATGCGGCCATAGTTGAGAAGCGACCAGCGGAAGCTCGGACCCGTCGTGAGGAACAGACTGCCGGGCGCAAAGATTTTGCCTAAATCCGACGCCTGCACGCCGATCTCGCCGAAGAGAAAAAAGCGCGGATAGAGATCGGCTTCCGTAACGCCGATGCGCGCGCTCTCCGAGGCTGCGTTCATCTCGGCCTTGCGGATGTCGGGCCGGCGGCGCAGCAGCTCCGCCGGCAGGCCGACGGCGACGCGTGGCGAGGCGGAGGGGATTTGTCGCGGCCCGTGCAGCAATTTATCCACGCCGCCCGGCGGGCGGCCGAGCAGCACGCTCAGCGCATTTTTGGCGCGTTGCAGGCCGGTCTCCAAATCGGGAATGCTGGCGATCGTATTTTCGAGCAGGGCGCGCTGCTGGGCGACGTCGAGCTCCGAGGTCGCGCCATTGCGGAAGCGCGCTTCGGCGATCTGCAGGCCGTCCTTTTGCAGCCTCACGTTCTCGCGCGCGATCTCGATGAAAACCTCGAAGGTCCGTACGCTGACATAGGTGCGCGCGACTTCCGCCGTGAGCGAAACGAACGCATTGTCGTAATCGGCGATCGAACTCGACATTTGCGCTTCCGCCGCCTCGACGTTGCGACGGTAACGGCCCCAGAAATCGATCTCCCAGCTGGCGTCGAAGCCGATCGAATAATCGGCGAAGGCGTGTTTCGGCAGGCTCGCTCTATTCGCGGCCTGCTCGCTGAGCTTGTTCCAGGTCGCGGCCCCGTTGCCCTCCTGCTGCTGCGGGAAGAGTTGGCCGATGGCGATTCCCAACTGGGCGCGCGCTTCGAGAATGCGCAGCCCGGCGATCTGCACGGGAAGGTTCTGCTCGGCGGCGAGATTGACGAGGCGATCGAGCGTCGGGTCCTTGAACGCGCGCCACCAATTGCTCATCACTTGTTTATTGGAAACGCGCTTGTCGGTTTTTTCGATCCAATTGTCCTGGACCGACGCTTCCGGCGGCTGGAAATCCGGGCCGACCGCACAGCCGTTCATCGCGAGCGCCAAGCCCATAAGCGAGAGGGCGTCTTTGTGGGGCAGGCGGGAATAAGCCGCCGAACGCAGCTTTTTCTTTGCGCGCATCATTTCGTCACCGCGATGGATTTTCGAAACAGCGAGAGGCTGTAGCTGAAAAAGGCGAGGCCGATGGCCGCGACCATGACAAATTGCGGCCAGACCGCGCTCAAGCCGCCGCCGCGATAGATGATCTTCTGCGAGAAGCTGACGAAGTGCCGCGACGGCAGAAAGAAGGTGATGTATTGCAGCCAGACCGGCTGGCTTTCGACCGGCGTATTGCCGCCCGAAAGCAGCTCCAGCACGACGACCACGAGAATGATGAGCAGCGCGAATTGCGCCATGGAGCGCGAGACCGTGCCTAAAAATATGCCGAGCGCAGTGGCGAAGAAAAGATAGAGCCCGACGCCGGAGAACCATAAGGCGACAGAGCCAGCGAAGGGAACTTCCAGCGCCTTCATCACGATGAGATAGAGCGAAGCGGCCGTTGCGCAGAGGATCACGAGACTATTCGCCCAGACCTTCGCCATCGCGATCTCGAAGGCCGTCAGCGGCATGACGAGGAGATGCTCCAGCGTTCCATGCTCGCGTTCGCGGATCACCGCGGCGCCGGTGAGAATGATGGTCAGTATCGTCACCTCGTTGATGATGCCGACAATGCTCGCAAACCATGCGGTTACGCCGTTGGGATTGAACAGGCGGCGAATGACGAGATCGATCGGCTGAGGCGTCGCGCCGCTGGCGCGGCTGAAGAAGGAGGTAATGCGCTGATTGACGATATTCTTGATATAGCCCGCGCCGATCGACGCCTGCTGCATGGCGGTGGCGTCGATGCTGAGTTGAATGTCCGGATGGCGTCCGGCGCTCAGATCCGACTGGAAGCGGGGTGGAATAGAAACAACGAACATATATCGGCCTTCGTCCATGGCCGGCTCCGCCTCGTCGGCGGTGATCAACTCGGGCTCCTGGAAGCGGGGCGGATAGAAGGCGTTGATGAGCTCGTTGGAGAGCGCCGAACGGTCCTCGTCCACGAAGGCGATGGAGGCGTTATTCACTTCGCTCGACGTGCCGGTGGCCTGGGCGTAGATCGAGCCCGTGAAGGCGTAGGCGACGAAGAAGAGCATGACGGAGTCGCTCGCGAGGCTGCGAAGCTCCTTCAGTCCAAGCCAGAAAATATTGAGCAGGGACTTCATCGCTACTTCTCCTGCTTTCTGAGCCCGAGCGTGCTCACGGTCCAGAGAACGGGGATGCAGCAGGCGAGGAAGATCACGTCGCGCATGAGAAGATCGGGCCCCAGCCCCTTGGTGAAGGCGCCGGTGCTCGCATGCATGTAGTAGCTGGTGGGCCAGATCGAGCCGATGATCTTGGCGTTGCCGGCGAGCGTCGAAACCGGTTGCAGCATGCCGGAGAATTGGATGGTGGGCAGCAGCGTGACGATGGCGGTGATGAAGACCGCGGCGACCTGGCTGCTCACAAAGGTCGAGATCACGAGGCCGATGCCGGTCGTCGACGTGACATAGAGCAGCGTGCACAGGGTGAGCATCAGGAAGCTCCCCTTGATCGGTATGCCGAATACGGTGACCGCCATGGCGACGAGGATGAGGTAATTCAGCATGCCGATGGCGATATAGGGAATTTGCTTGCCGAGCAGATATTCGATCCGCCGCGTCGGCGTGACGTAGAAATTGATGATGGAGCCCAGCTCCTTCTCGCGCACCACGCTGATCGCCATCAGAATGGCGGGGATCAGGATCAGCAGGATCGGCGGGACGCTCGGGACCATCGCATAGACGCTCTCGAACGTCGGATTATACATGTAGCGTTCCTGGAAATTCGCGCTGTATTTCTGCGGTTTCAGATCGAGACCATTCGCCGGATCGCGCAAAGCGGTGCTCTGCACATTCTGCACATATTGCGACACCGTCTCGCCGCGAAACGTATTGGCGCCGTCGATCTCAGCCATGACCTCGGGCCGTGCGCCTTTGCGTAAATCTCTTCCGAAACGAGGCGGAATTTCCAGAACGAGCGATATGTCGTCGGCCTGGAGCCGCTTCAGAGCCTGCTCGGCGGACTCCACTGCCGGCGTTTCTACGAAATAGCGCGGCGTGCCACGGAACTCGTCGAGATAGGCGCGGCTCTCGAAAGATTGGTCGTGATCGAAGGTCGCATAGCGGACATGCTCGACATCCGTCGTGATGCCGAAACCGAAGACGAGCATGAGCAAGGCCGAGCCGACAAAAGCAAAGGCGAGGCGAACGGGATCGCGCAGGATTTGCATAGCTTCATTGGCGCTATAGGCGCGCATGCGTTCGAGCCGCAGCGCCAGGCCGGAGAGAGGCGCCGGCGCTTTCTTCTCTTGGCGCTCCTCCGCGGATTTGGCGGCCGAGTCGCTCTTGCTCGCGGCGTCAACGCCGATCGCGTCTTCCATATAGCCGATGAAGGCTTCCTCCAGCGTCGCGGCGCCGCGCGCCTCGATGAGCTTCTGCGGGGCGTCGCAGGCCAGCACCTTGCCGGCGTTCATGAGCGAGATGCGGTCGCAGCGCATCGCCTCGTTCATGAAATGGGTGGTCACAAAAATCGTCACGCCCTGATTGCGCGACAGATCGATCAGCAGTTCCCAAAAGCTGTCGCGCGCGACCGGATCGACGCCGGAAGTCGGTTCGTCGAGAATGAGGAGCGGCGGATCGTGCAGAACTGCAACCGCGAGCGACAGGCGCTGGCGCAGGCCCATGGGCAAATCGCCGGCGAGCGCGTCCATGTAAGGACCGAGGCCGAATTTCTCGACGAGGCTATCGATGCGCGCCTGCGCCGTTTCGTCGGGGATATGATAGAGCTTGGCGTCGAGCAGGAGGTTCTGACGCACGGTCAATTCGCCGTAGAGCGAAAAGGCCTGCGTCATATAGCCGATATTGTTGCGCACCTCTATGCTGCCGGCTTCGACAGACTGGCCGAAGAGCGTCGCCGTCCCTTCCGTGGGCGGCAGCAGGCCGGTGAGCATTTTCATCGTCGTCGATTTGCCGCAGCCGTTCGAGCCGAGGAAGCCGAAGATTTCGCCGCGCTCGATGGTCAGCGTCACATGGTCGACTGCAACGAAATCGCCAAAACGACGCGTCAGCCCTTTTGCGTCGATCGCGATTTCCGTCTTGCCTTCCGGGCGCGGCGGGATGGTCAGATCGACATGCCCCGTGCGCTTCTCTTCCGGCAGAAGCTCGATGAAGCATTTCTCCAGATCGCTCACGCCGGTGCGCGCCATCAGCTCGGCGGGCGCGCCGGTGGCGAGCACTTTGCCCGCATCCATGGCGACGATCCAATCCCATTGCTGGGCTTCGTCCATATAGGCCGTCGAGATGATGACGCTCATAGACGGATGGCTGGCGCGGATATCGTCGATCAGAGCCCAGAATTGGCGGCGCGACAGCGGATCGACGCCGGTGGTCGGTTCGTCGAGTATGAGCAGGTCCGGCTCGTGCACGAGCGCGCCGCACAAACCCACTTTCTGCTTCATGCCGCCGGAGAGCTTGCCGGCCGGGCGGTCGGGGAAGGGGCCGAGACCCGTGGCGTCGAGAAGCTCTTTGACTTTATCCGCGCGCTCACCCTTCGAGAGCCCGAAGAGCCGCGCCATGAAGTCGACGTTCTCCTGCACGCTCAGCTCGAAATAGAGATTCTTGCCGAGGCCCTGCGGCATATAGGCGATGCGCGGGCAGGCCTCGCGGCGGTGGCGCGCGTCGGACATATCGCCGCCAAGCGCCATCACCTTGCCTTGCTGAATCTCTTTCGATCCGGCGATCAACGCCAGCAGCGTGGATTTGCCGACGCCGTCGGGCCCGATCACGCCGACCATGCGGCCTGACGGGATCTCGAGCGAGAGATCATCCACGGCGATCGTCGCGCCATAGCGGTGGGTGACGCGCTCGATCGAGACGACGGCGTCAGGCGTTTCGGCCTTTGTGGCGGAGAGCGGCTCTGTGCTCATGGTCTCCGAGCTTCTGCGCGCTTGTCGGTTGGGCGCATCAGCGCCGGCTCACTGGCCGTTGTCTCTGGCGGCGGCCGCCTTGCCGTTGGTCTCGGGCGGTTCCAGCGTCTTCTGCAGCCAGGACGGCCACTCGACGGAGTCGTCGAGCTTCACATAACCGACGCCGCGCACGCCGGTTTTCAAATATTCGATGAAAGCAGAGACGGTCTTCTCGGGCACTTTGATCTTGACGCGGAACATCAACTTTTCGCGCTCGCTGCGCGTCTCGACCTGCTTCGGCGTGAATTGCGCCTCCGGCGAGACGAAGCTCACATAGCCCGCGACGGTACGGCCCTCGACGTGATCGGGGACGATGCGCGCCTGTGCGCCGAGCTTCACATGCGCCGCGTCGGCGGCGGGAAGATAGATTTCCATATAAACGTCTTGGAGATTGACGAGCGTCATCGCCTTGCCGCCGGCCGCCAGCACTTCGCCGACCTCCGCGAGCTTGTAGAGCACGCGCCCGAGCACCGGCGAGCGCAGCGTTGCGTCGTCGATGCGCGTCTGGATCGTCGCAACCTTCGCTTGCGCGACGGCCACCTCCTGCAGGATCGTGCGCAACTTGGCTTCTTCTTCCTGGAGACTCGCGGTCGTGGTCTTCAGTTGCGTATTGCGCACATCAAGCTCACGCTGGGAACCGGCGCGCTGAGCGACAAGATTTTTGCTGCGAACGACCTCGACCTTTGCAAGTTCGATCTGCGCCTTGATCCGCTCGATCGTCGCCTTTTCCACCGCTTCTTTTTCCTGGGTGGCGACGACGTTGAGCTTGGCTTCCTCGAGCTGCGCCTCGATCGTGTTGGTGTCCATTAGAACGCAGATGTCGCCGGGCCTGACGAGGTCGCCTTCCTGAAAGCGGATTTCCTTGACGCGCAAGGATTCCTTCGGCGAGATGTCGACGAGCTTGGCCTCGACGCGTCCATTGCCGGAAGCAATGCCGGCGGGCAGCGCATTCTGCTTGCTAAGCCAATATTGATAACCGAAATAGCCGCCGATCCCGACGACGGCCGCGACAATCACCAAGGTCGTTTTACGAGACATCGGAGCAAATTCCCCGGCCGCCGCCACAACGGAGCGATTCCGCCCGCTTTTCGGACCCTAGCATCTTTTCGGCGAGAGCAGGGCCGTTTGCGCCCTTGTATTCACAGGAGATGGCGCGCCGTCATGTCCCGCTCAAGAACTCTCGGGCGCTTTTCGCGATTTCGAGTTCCTCGTTGGTTTTTATGACGAAAACGGCGACGCGGGACTGTGCGGCCGATATCTTCTGCGCGCCCGTCCGATTCGCGTCGCTGTCGAGTGTGACGCCGAGCCAGGCGCAGCCGTCGCAGACCTCCGCGCGGGTCTCTGTGTCGTTTTCCCCGATTCCCCCCGTGAAAACGATGGCGTCGAGCCCGCCGAGCGCCGCGGCGAGCGAGCCGATCTCACGCAAAATGCGATAGACGAACAGCGCGGTCGCTTCTCTCGCGGCAGGCTCGGATGAGGCGCGCAGCGTTCGCATGTCGGAGGATATGCCGGAGACGCCGAGAAGCCCCGACTTGCGATAGATCAAATCTTCGATCTCGCGCGCGCCGAAGCCGTAATGGTCGATCATATGCAGCAGCACGCCGGGATCGATCGCGCCGCAGCGCGTGCCCATCATCAACCCGTCGACGGCGGTAAATCCCATGGTGCTCGCGACGCTGCGCCCGTCCTTTACCGCACAGAGGCTCGCGCCATTGCCGAGATGCGCGATGATCACGCGGCCTCTGGCGATCTCGGGCGCGATCTCTCTCAATCGACCGCTCACATATTGATAGGAGATGCCGTGAAAGCCGTAACGTCTGACGCCCCCTTCCGAATATTTTCGGGGAATGGCGAAGGCCTGGGCGATCGGCGGCTGAACGCGATGGAAGGCCGTGTCGAAGCAGGCGACCTGCGGCAGTTGCGGGTGCTCGGCGTGCATGGCGCGGATGACCGCAAGATTATGCGGCTGATGCAACGGCGCGAGCGGAATGAAGGAGGCAAGCCTTTCGGCGATCTCTTCGGTCACGATCAGGGGCGCCGCGAAATCCGGCCCCCCATGCACGACCCGATGGCCGACGATGGCGATATCCTTGCCGTCGAGCCAGTCGGCGGCGATGCGCATCATCGTCCTTGTGGCGGCGGCGTGATCGAAGCCTTGGGGCGGCGGGCTTTCCGTCAGAAGCGTCTCGCCGGCCGCGTTGGAGAGCCTGGCGCGCGGCGTCGCGCCAATGCCTTCGATCAGCCCCTTGAGCCGCAACTGTGGGGCGGCCGCCACGTCGAAGACCGCGAATTTGATGCTGGAGGAACCGGCGTTGACGACCGCAATGCTGGACATGTCGTTGATCCGCTAGGCGACGATAAGGGCGCCGCTGTCAGTATAAACTGCGTCGATGGCCGGGTCCGCCGCGAAAACTGTGGCGGATGAGCTGCCTCGGGCTGGTTTTTACCAATCGGCGCGGGCCTGTCATTCCCGACGGGCCGAAGGCTCGATCGGGAATCCAGAGCCACGAGAACGGTGTTTTTGCCCTGGATTCCCGATCGCTCGCTTCGTGAGCGTCGGGAATGACAGCGAAACAAATCAAGCGATTCGGTATGACGGGCCGATTACGAAAACGCGGGTTGTCGCGTTTGCGCTTAATTGGGTGCTTGCTTATTATAAGCTAGCATACTATCTGACGGGCATGCAGAAATCCATGCCCATGAAGCCCGCCACGCGCGAATTGGCCTTCACCCTCAACGACGTCGCCCGACTGCTTCGGACCAGCGCCGACCAGAAGGCGGCGGAATTCGGCATGAGCCGCGCCAAATGGGCGGTGCTCGCTCGTCTCGACCGCTTCGAGGGGTTAAAGCAGGCCGAGCTGGCCGACATGCTCGACCTTCAGCCCATCACGCTGACGCGGCTGCTCGACGGCCTGTGCGAGAACGGATTGATCGAACGCCGCCCGGACCCGGACGACCGGCGGGCGAAGCGGCTGTTCCTCACGCCTGCGGCGCGCCCGCTGCTCGAACGCCTGAGCATCCTCGGCGGAGAAATCATGGATACGGCGCTCGCGGGCTTGGATGAGTCCCGTGTCGCGACGCTGCTTGCTGACCTCTGCGTCATCAAGGAGAACCTGCGCCGCTCCGCGCAGCGCCGCGAGGCCGAGGCGGAGCGGCATCATGGCTGAGGCGACTGCGACCATTTCGAAAACCGAGCGCGTCTCGCCGGCGGGGAGGCTCGTGACCGCCGCGCGCCGGCGTCTGCGGCTCCTGCTCATGGCCGGCGTCCCGGCGCTGGCAGGGCTTGCCGGAGTAGGGCTCTATCTCTCGGGCGGGCGCTATATCTCGACGGACAACGCTTATGTCGGCGCCCAAAAGGTGCTGATCACCCCGGATATTTCGGGAAAGGTGAGCCGCGTCCTCATTCGCGAGGGACAGCATGTCGGGGCGGGCGATGAACTCTTCGACATCGACCCCGTTCCTTTCCAGCTCGTGCTGCGGCAGGCGCAGAGCAAGCTCGAGACGGTGCGCACCGACTTCGCCACCCTGAAGTCGAATTACAAATCGCTCAGCCGGTTGATCGAGCTTGGCGAACAGGCCATCGGCGTCAAGCGGCGCATGTTCGACCGCAAGGCGGCGTTGGCCTCGCGTCAATTCAGCACGCAAAGCGACGTCGATAATGCGAGCACGGCGTTGCTCGCAGCCGAATTGCAGCTGCAGCCGGTGCGCCAGCAGCTCACCGCGACGCTGAACCAGCTGCAGGGAAATCCTGATCTCACGATCGAAGATTATGCGCCATACCGGCAGGCCAAGGCGGCGCTCGACCAGGCGCAGCGCGACCTCGATCACACAATTATCAAAGCGCCGATCTCTGGCGTCGCCACGCAAGTCGACAACATCCAGCTTGGCCGTTTCGTGACGGCGGGCGCGGCCATCTTCAGCGTGGTCGACGACGCCGCGCCATGGGTCGACGCCAATCCGAAGGAGACCGACATCACCCATCTGCGCGTTGGGCAGGCTGCCGCTCTCCACATCGACACATTCCCCGGCCAATCGTTCCATGGCCATGTCGCCTCTGTGGGGCCGGGAACGGGCGCGCAATTTGCGATCCTGCCGCCGCAGAACGCCAACGGCAATTGGGTGAAGGTGGTTCAGCGCGTGCCCGTGCGCATCGAATTCGACGCGGGGCAGAGGCTTTCGGCGTTGCGCGCCGGAATGAGCGTCACGGTCGAGATCGATACGCGCCGCCAGCGCGGCCTCGCCTCTCTCTTCGGCGCACAGGAAAGCTACGCGGAAGAACAGGCGAAATGAGCGGCCCGAAACCCGGCGCCAACCGGACGATGGTGACGATCTGTGCGATGAGCGCCACCATCATGCAGGCGCTCGACACCACGATCGCCAATGTCGCCTTGCCTTATATGCAGGGCAGCCTGTCCGCCTCGCTCGACCAGATCAACTGGGTCCTGACCTCTTATATCGTCGCCGCCGCGATCATGACGGCGCCGATCGGCTGGATCGCGGAACGGTTCGGCCGCAAGCGCCTCTTCATCATCTGCGTCGCGGGCTTTACCTTCGCGTCCGGCCTTTGCGGCTTCGCACAAAGCATCGAGCAGATGGTTCTGTTTCGCCTGTTGCAGGGAGCCTTCGGCGCCGCGCTCGTGCCTTTGTCGCAAGCCGTGCTGCTCGACTCCTATGACGCGCAGGAACGCGGCTCCGCCATGGCGATCTGGGGCGTCGGCGTGATGCTCGGCCCGATCATGGGTCCAACGCTCGGCGCCTGGCTGACCGACAATTACAACTGGCGCTGGGTCTTCTTCATCAACCTGCCGATGGGCGTTATCACCGTTCTGGGCCTTCTCTTCTTCATGCGCGAAACGCCGCTCGACCACAGCCGCCGTTTCGATTGGTTCGGTTTCGCCGCCCTTGCGCTCGGCATCGGCGCCTTGCAGGTGATGCTGGATCGCGGCGAGCAGCAAGGCTGGTTCGAGTCGCACGAAATCGTCACCGAAGCAGCCATTTCCGCTACTGGCTTCTATTTCTTCTTCGCGCATTCGCTGACGACATCAAATCCATTTGTGCGCTTCGAATTGTTCAGGGACCGCAATTTCATTGCCGGTAGCCTGTTCATGCTGGTCATTGGCGTCGTGCTGTTCGCGACCATGGCGCTGGTGACGCCTTATATGCAGAATGTCGTCGGCTATCCTATCCTGACGGCAGGCTTTCTTCTTGCAAGCCGCGGCGCCGGCACGCTGGTCGCAATGCTGATTGTCGGCCGCCTGCTCAAGATCATCGAAGCGCGCTATCTCGTTTTCGCTGGCCTGTCTCTTTCGGCCCTGACGCTGCATCAGATGTCGCTGTTCACTGAGCAGACGTCTTCGGCCGTAATTGTTGCGACGAGCGTGTTGCAGGGCTTCGGGCTCGGCCTGGTCTTCGTGCCGCTGAACACAGCGGCTTTCGCGACCTTGCCGGCCGTGCTTCGCACCGAGGGCACGGCCATGTTGACCCTCCTGCGTAACATCGGCAGCTCGGTCGGCATCTCTCTCGTCATTGCGCGCCTGACCGAGGGGACGATCGAGGCGCATGCGCGCCTCGTCGAATTCGTCACGCCCTTCAATAGCGCGTTGTCTGCTTCGCCTCTCGACGCCGCGACGGACAAGGGACGCGCCATGCTCGAAAACCTCGTATCGCAGCAGGCGGCCATCATCGCTTATGGCGACGATTTCAAGTTCCTGATGGTCCTCGTCGTCGCGTCGCTCCCGCTGGTCGCAATTATCGGCGCTTCCAGGGTGGGAGCGCAGGCTGAAGTCGCGTTCGAGTAAGCGTCTGTCAGGCGCACCTTCAATCCAGGACGGCGCTCAGCGCCTCCTTTTGCGCGGCAAGCGGCAAAGCCGCGATGTTTTCGCCGAGCGGGTCCAGGCCCAAGGAGTTCATTTTGAAATAGAGTACCTTGGAGCCCGCAGCGTTGGTTCGCTCGTGCCAAATCGTAGACCCCCAGAAGACAATCAAATCGCCTGGCCTCGTGTCTATGACAACCGGGTCTATGTCCCTTAACGCGTTTTCGGGCCTCTCCGCTTCGGAAAGCGAGGCGAGGAACAGGTCGTAACTATCGAAGGTGTTTTCGCCAAGCTCGTGATACGGATAAAGAATGAGCCGGGAGTCCGATCCGACTTCCAGCGGGATTCCAATCGAGAGTTGGGTTCCGCGCCTGTCCTTGTGCGGCGGCGGAGTTTGAGGCGCGTCCTCACGATAAACTTTCAGATGCCGTTCCGAGATGATGAGGTCCTCGTAAGGCAGCCCGGTCAACCGACCAATCGTCTCGACAAATTCCGCGACCGTCTCTCGCTGTTCGGGGAACGCAAAGAGATATTCCTGCTTGAGACGCCGCTTCGAGCGGGAGATGTCGCCGCCGTCTATGCATTGCTCGATTTGGGCTTCGGCGTAATCGAGAAACTCGGCGTGTATTCCCTGCTTGATGACGATAAAGCCGTTTTTGTCGAAGTCGGCGGCGTATTCGCTCAGATTATCCCGCCACGAACCGAACAGCTTGATCATAGCTTCAATCCTCTTGTGAACAATGAATAGCTCGCACAAACCGTCATGCAAAGAAATCGGGCATGATGCGTAAGCCGTTTTTTCCGGGCGCTACTCCCCGATACGTCTTTCCTCCGCAAGCCCGGAGGCCCATTTATATGGGCGGCGGAGGAAATACAGGTGACTCGATCTTTTGGAGAAGCCGGGAGAGTTAGGGGGCAAAATGATTTTGCGTGGGGCGTATCTTCTTCGCCGGTTTCTAAACTCGGCCCGTCGTAACGAGAAGCAGGCGCAGGCGGACCGGATTCGCGACCAATTCTATGAGAAATGCTGGAGAGAGGCCGCCCAATCGTGCGGGGGCGAATTTGCGCGCGTGGATGACGGAGCTGCGTGGATCACTCTCAAGGCGGTTCCCCGGCCTATTTATGTCGACCGAAACACGAACGTAATCGACAGTCATGCGTCGGTTCGCGCGACTGATGATAAGCCGGCGACCTACCAATTGATTGAAGAACTTGGGGCGCCTGTTCCTGATCATGTCGTGCTTCGCATAGATGCGCACAAGGCAGCCCTGGATTTCATCGAGTCGCACGGCGGAGCATTCGTTGTAAAACCGGCGTCAGGAACCGCGGGCGGCATCGGCGTGACGGCAAATGTTCGAACGGCGTTTGAACTGAGACATGCGATGGCGTGGGCGGGGGCTTATTGTCCGCGCGTGCTCCTAGAGCGGCAGATCAAAGGAGACACGTATCGGCTCCTTTACCTCAACGGCAATCTCTTGGATTGCGTCCTGCGTAGTTCTCCAAGTCTCGTCGGCGACGGAATCTCAACAGTCCGAAAACTGGTCGAAGAGGAGAACCGTCTCCGTCTTGCCGAAGGGTTCAAACGAAGCCAGTCCCTTCTGAAAATAGACCGAGACATGACGGCGACGCTTTCGGCGCAGAGCCTCAACCTGAACTCCGTCCCGAAAAAGGGCCAAAAATTTATTATAAAGCACGTCGCTAACGATAACGCGGCAAAAGAAAATGTGACGATGATGGACGACCTGTCCGAGTCAACGATCGAGATCGGCCGAAATATATCGGCGAGGTTCGGATTGAGATTGGTTGGAATGGACATAATGACGCCGGATATCAGCAAAACGCTCGAGGATGCGCATGGCGCAGTGATCGACATAAATGGCGATCCGGGTTTTTACTACCATTATTGCAAGGACAGCGGGCGGGTCCGACTTGCCGAACTAATCCTGCGCGAGGTTATAAAATCATCCCAAGCGGCTCGTGAACACGATAAGTTCCACAGAGAGCCGAGCTTGCCCGGCTAGCGGCCCACACGTCGCGAAAGCCCCTATGATACGAGATCCGCTTGGTTGGTTCGGTGTCATTCCCGACGCTCGCAAAGCGAGCGATCGGGAATCCAAAGCAGAACCAGCGCTTTTGTGGCTCTGGATGACAAAGCCCTAACGAGAGCTCTTCAAGCGGAAATGGTATTCTGAGCTAAAGAGCCTGACGTCAGATCGGCTTGCGTTTTTTTGTCGCGAGCCGTCGTATGAAAGCTTGATTGAGAATTCTATGCGCGCCTCAACGCATGATATACGCTAACGGTAAAAACTGACCCCTCGCCTCACGCGGGCATTCCCGACGTTTCCCTTGCGCGGGCAGGATCCACGCTCTCAGACTGAGGCAGGAGGCAAAGCGTGTCGAACTCGAGCTCACTCAAGCGATAGCCTTCCTTTACGAGCCTGTCGTAAAGTTTCTCGAGCGCGGGGCGCGACGAGTGGCAATGTTCGAAATGGATTATTTGCGGCCTCAATCCGCAATCGAGAAATTGGCTGACAATCTCGACATCATAGCCCTGCACGTCGGTCAGCAGCACATCGATTGAGTGAACGCCGTGCTTTTGAAGCAGGGAACGAACCGATAGGCAATTCACTTCGATCGAGCGCGTCTTGGCGTCGAACTCATGCACGCCGCGCTGCAACGCGTCTTTCTTGAGGCTTGCGAAGACAGTGAGGTTAGCCGAGCCGTCCCGCGAATCCGCGACGTGAAGCTGCGCGGTTCCGTCGACGTCGCCAATAGCCGCATTTTCAAATGAGAGCTGCGCCTCGCAGGCGTAGTTCTGCTTGAGCTTTTCGAACACTTTTGGCTGGGGCTCGACAAGCAGGCCGCGCCAGTGATGCTTCAGCACGAAGCGGCGGAGCGGATCGTCCTTGACGCCGTCATTGGCTCCGATTTGCACGAAATAAAAGCCGGGGCGGTCCACCGACGCCTCGCTCAACGCCAATTCGAGGAAATCGATCGGAGCCTCGATGCGACGCCGGATCGGCGCCAGCCGGTAGCCGCAGAGCCCAAGACTTTCTTGAATGAAGGATTTGATTTGTCTCATCATTTATTCCTTCCTCCGGTCGCGACCATTGTCGTCCGCGGCGCTTCGAATAAAAGCGACCTTCCGGGGTAATTCGATTGACCCAGACGGAGCGCAATAAGATGTTGTTGGCTCGTTCATTCTCGCGATTAGTCGTTTCGACTCTTTGACGCCTGAACTAAAGATGTGTGATCTGCGCTTTCATGACATGCGCCAGAAGAAAGGCGCTGGCTCGCCGAAGGGTGAAAGCGCGGCCGAAGCGGAACAAAGCGCAGGCTACCGGCTTTGGGAAGAGCCGGCCTATCCGTCCAACAGAAGGAAGCGGTGATGGAAACAGCTTTGGGACGAGTACTCATTTTGGCGGCCGCCACGGGGCTGGCGATAGCGGGCGTGGGGGCGGTCGCCGCACAGAGTCGGGGCGGTGCGGCAATCGCGGAGGCAGTAGAGAAGGCGACGGGAAAAGGGGTCGTCGAGGCGGTGAATAAGGAGGAGCGGCAGCTCCGGATTACACATGAGGCGATTCCCGCGCTGAAGTGGCCGGGGATGACGATGGCCTTTAAGGTCGCGCCCGAGGTAAGCCTCGAGGGACTGGCGCCGGGCGCCCAGATTACCTTCACCCTCTCCAAATCCCCACATGGAGGCTATGTGATCGACCAGATTCAACGTGTGCAATAAACCGAGCGGCGCCTAAGTTTTTGACTGCGTCAATATTCGCGGTTGAACGCCGGTTCCCGCGCCCCCACTATTTCTGTGAGCAGCAACGCTCGACCTGAAGGGGGATGAAATGCGCAAGATTTTGCTTTTTATCATAGCGTCCCTGTTTGCCTTCACTGCTCCGGTGATGGCGCAGAGCGAAGAGCATAGAGAACATAGCGCGATGCAGCACATCGGCGGTCACTGGCGGCACGGGCACCGCGATTGGAGTGGGCAGGAAGGCCGCCATGTTCACAACGTCTGTTGGGACTGGGACGCGGCTCAGGGCTGGGTCTGGAATTGCCGCTAACGGCGTGCCGCCTCAGGAGAGCCTGCTAGCCGAGTTGGCAAGCTCTCCCGCAATTAGCCGATGCAGCTTGAGCAAGGCAGATACTGCGGTGAGCGCGCTTCAATCGCGCGCTCACGCATGACTAGTCGATGTTGAACCCCGCCGGACGGAACCACGTGGAAAAATCCGGCATGCCGCCTTCATTGCCCGCCAGGAAGATTCCGTTCCCTTTTTGGCCATCCTCGAACTTGTAGCGCATTGCTGCGAAGAAGGTGCGCGGGTATTGGTCGCGGCTGTTGAAGTTGCCGATATTGTCTATGCCGAGATCGAAAGTGAAACGATCGTTCCACTTGTAGTTGATCTTAGCGTCGATCGAGAAAAGACGGTGCTGCAGATTATAGGATTGCGCCAACCCGCAGCACGACACGTCGTTATTCGCCGTCGTTTGCCACGCTAGACCCGCCCAACGGACGTTACCCGCGAAAGACCAACGCGCGTCTGGCGAGTAAATGAAGCCTACCTTCCACCGCCAATCCGGCAAGCCGGGGACGCGCTTGCCGGCGTCGTTCAGCAGCCAGCAGCTCTGCGCCAAATTGGCCGCGCCGGGGCCAGCGACGCCGCAGCTGCTGGCGCTCGCCACGAAATCTCTGTTCGAGACGATGTGAGAGTCGAGATAGACTGCGTTCGCATAGGCCTCCATTCCCTGGAATAAGACGTTGCTCTTGCGCAGGTCGATCTCGACGCCCATGTTGCGGACGCGCTCTATGTTGGCTGGGCCGCTCGCGGGGACTAAGGCGCCCGGAATCGGGATCAGCTGATTGACGATGTAATCGCGGATGTCGTCATGGAAGAGCGACACGCGCATCCATCCCCCCGTCTCGAAATCACGTCTGATCGTGAGCTCCTTGTTGAGCGCGACTTCCGGGCGCAGATAGGGATTTGGCGACACGGGCTGGGAAAAGCCTTGCGGCGTCGTCAGTGCATAGAGCTCCGAAACAACCGGGAAGCGGTTCGCCATACCGACCGAGCCGTATATCGTCCAATGATCGTCGGGCTTCCACTCCAGCACGCCTTTCGGCGAGAAGCGCGTGCTGGCGCGATAGGGCTGGTAGATTGGGACGCCGGGGCGCGTAACGAAACCACCGGACGCAGCCGTTGTGTTGGACTGGTTGAAGCCGTCGGAAGCATTCCAATGCTCGCCGCGAACGCCGACCGTCAATTTAAAGTTGGGATGGAAACGCCAGGCTTCCTGCACCCACATCGCTTGCGTGCGCGTCGTCCCCTTGGCGATGGTCGAATAGAGGTGTCCAATCGTCGATGCTTCGCCCGACGGCCAGCTCATGGAAAGATAGGTCGGCGCGGCTACATGCGCTTCGTCGCCATAAATACCAAAGCTGACCTCATGGGGGCCCTTGGGGCCGAAGGGACGGTAAATCCCTTTCAGGTCCAGCGTTCCCCAATAATCTCCGGTTTCCTTTCGCACGAGGCCGGTCGAGGTGAAGCCGCCGACCGGATTTTTCGCCGACGTCCCGAGATTGGCGAGCGGCGTATTCCAGACGTCGTGCATCAGGTAAAAGTAGGATCCCGACAAATCGAAATCGAAAACCCCGCCGGTGTTTTGCTTGAGCGATAACGCATTGACCAGGACGCTGCTCTGATGGCGTCCATAGAAGCTCGAATAATCGCCGTAGCCGGTGGGGTTCTGCGCCGTGCGCGGACCGAACCATGTGTACCAGCGATTGTTGTTGGGGCCAAAGAGCGTCTCGCCATAGACGTTCCGGTCTTCCGTGAAGACGCCGACCGTGTGCGAGAGACGCAATGTGGGCGTAAAATCATAGGCGATCTTGAGCTTGCTGTTCACAAGATCGGTGTCGAACATGCCGCCGATGCCGACGATCCGTTGCGGAAAACCGGTCCGGTTCCACGCGAGGAACTCGTTATAGACAGGCGGAGCCGCGTTGCTCGCCAGCGGCGTCCATGAGTTCGGGGGAGACTGATAGGTCTGGTAGGATGTCGTCAGGAACTAGGAGAAGTTGCCGATGCGATCGCCTGCAGTGAGTTCGGTGAGCGAACGCGGAAAGGCGCGCTGCGTCTTCGCCCAGTCATAATCCATGACCGACACCGTCTCTTTGGCGGTGAGGCGCAGCTTGTCGGGCATCTTCGTCGTATAGGTCAGGACGCCGCCCATCGAGCGGCCGTCATATTGGGCGGCGAAGGGCCCCGTGATGAAGTCGACGCGGTCGATCTCTTCCGGGCTTACGAGCTTGAAGAAAGTCTGCAAGCCGCCATAAAAGCCGCCCTGGCCGCCGCGCCCGATAAGAGAGTTCAGCGGGATGTTGTCGAGATAAACGAGATTGCGCTCCGTGCTGTTGGCGAATTCGCGCGTTTGAAGCGATCCTTGAGTGCCGCCGCGATTTTCGCTGACATAGAGCGACGGCATATATTTTACTGCATCCTGCGAATTGACGATGTTGATCTGCTTGTCGATCTGCTGATGCGTGACGCTCGACACGACGGCGTTGGGGATCTGGTATTTCTCGATGAAAGCCCATCTTCCGTCAGGCAGCGTTGGATTCCAGATTTGCTCCGCAGTGCGCGCGGTTGGGACAGTCCCCGCGGCGCTTGAGGGGTCGCCAGTTGCAGGCGCCGAGGCGCGCGCGGCGGGGGAGCGTTCGGCATTGCCGTTGGCTGCATGGCTGCGGCGGGCGCCGCCAATATCAATGGTGGGCAGCGACTGCTGAGCGGACGCCGGCGCGAGCCAGGCTGAATGGCAGCATATGATGAGCGCGCAGGCGGAGACGCCGCGCCGTAAGGCGGTACGAGACATGAGAATAGGTTCCCGATTGTGCTGAGACGCAGCGCTGAAGGGCGCTGGAAACATTTGGCCCCAAGGGCCTCTCGACGATCAGGAGAAAAAGGGAGGCGCGCGCGTTGGCGGGCGCAGCGCTTGAAAGGCCGCCGGTTTGAAGTCTTGCCGGACGAATGCGACGATACGCTCGGGGAAATCGCCGGATAAGACCAGCGCGAGGACAACAGCGGTGAGCGCAAGGAAGTTAGCCCCGCAGAGGATGCAGGCCGAGCAATGGTCTTTCAGCGGAGCATTATGCGCCGGAGCGTTGTAATCGCCGGCTCCGCCAGCCTTTGCGCAAGTGAGCGCGAATGTGTCGTCTCCTTGCGCCGTTGTCGCAAGATGCGAATGGTTCAGCCACGCGCCCTGAAAGATGAGGGAGCATGCCACCAGAAGAACGGTGAGCCAACAACGCAACATCTTTTGCTTCCCGCCGCGGATACAATTGCGGCTGTATTTCTAGATCAATGCTAGGAATCGTCAACTATGATTAATTGTTTCTATAATAAAAAACTGCAGAAATATTATTTATATATAGACGTTGTGACAAATATACAACGTTTATAACGCGTAGTATGACCCAATACATGGAATCCGCTATGGAGACGAAAAACACTACGCATGTACCTGCACCAATATTTGGTGCCCGGGGTTGAAAGCCCCGGGCGCGGTTTACTGCTCAAGCCCATTTCTTTCGCCACCAACGGATGAGGCCGGTGACGCTCAGGAAGACAGCGAGGACTGCGAAGACGTCGTTCACCCATTTCCACTCGGACCAGAAGATCGTGCCCACATGCAGGCGCAGGAACCAGGTGAACCATGGCGTGCCCGGGTCGGATGGCATGTTGATGTCCTGCTTGCCGAGCGATTTGCCCTCCCGATCGGTGATCCAGAGTTTGTCGGAACTCTTCCAAAGCAATTTATCGTCAGCCATGGCGACGTCGGACGGCATGAACATATTCTCCATTCCGCCCATGCCCATGCCTGCCAATTGAGCGCGCCTCGAAAGGCTCTGCTCTCCGCCGCCCGTCGCGCCATGATTCACGCCGCCATGGCCGCCTTCCATGCCCATTCCCATGGGGCTGGCTTTGACTTCGCGGTTGACGCCGTCGCTCCCGCGAATGGCCGACGCGCCGCCCATGCCATTGACCATCACGATCCGATCGCCAAATCGACGCATGCGCGCGGCGAGGCGAACGGGCTCGCCTGAAGGATTATCTTCGCGCGCCCAGGTCTGGCCGCCGTCGACCGTCGTAAACATGCCGATGCGATTGCCGATAGTGCAGGCGCCGGGCATGTCCGGATAGGCGACAATGGAATCGATCCAGCCGTCCCAGGAGGAGAGCGCAAAGGCCGGCGTGAGATAGGCCTGCGGGATCTTCACCGACCGCATCCACATGAACAACTCGCGGCCATGGCCAAGGAAGACGCCGGTAATCGACAAATAGAGCATCATGACCACGGAAGCGATGCCCAGCGTGACGCTGTGCAGGCGAAACAGCCAGATGATCGTCGTCTTCTTGGCTTCCTTGGAGGTGCGGGTCGTTGTCGCGGTTCTGCCTTGCCGTTTGCCCTGCGCCTTCCACCATTTTGGCAGCCCCCAATAGAGCAGGCCGGTGATGGACAGGACGAACATGCCGATCCCGCCGATGTCGTTTGCGACGAGCGACGTCGTCGGTCCCGCAAGCGCGCGGCCGAAATGCAAATCGTGGACAAAGCGGTTGAGCGGAGCGTCGAGCGGCCGCGCCGCCTTCTCCAGCGGCGCAAATTCGATCGGCTCGATTTTCCCAGGCGCATCGGCGTCGAAGCGATACACTTTGGCGCGATCGACGATGGCGAGCATGTTTCTGGGCGTCGCATCAGCGGCGAGGCCGGTGACATAATTTCCTTCCAGCGCCGCGAGACGCGCGCTGGCACCGCCGTCTTCCGAAAGATAGACCCCATCGTCGGTCGCAAGCCAAAGGCGCTCCCATCCCTTGGCGCCATCAGGCTCGATCGCCAGCAATTGCGGGTGGTCTCCCTTCTGGAAAACCGTCGGCGTCCACGTCGCGCCACTATCGCGCGAGACCCAGACGCCGCGCGGACCGCCCGCCACCCGGTGGGCGTTGTCGGCTGGGTCGATCTGCAAATAGCGGATCGTGTTGCGTGCGGATTGCTCGTCCAGCGCGCGCGTCGTCAGCCAGCTCGGCGTTTTGGCCTGCATTTGCCAACGCCAGCTGTCGTGATCCAGAAAGAACCCCGTCAGGCCCAAAGCCGCCAGCCAGCCCGCGCCTGCAAGGCCGGTCCATTTGTGGATGACGAAGGACCATCGATAGACCTTCGAGCCGCCCGGTTGGACCTTCTTTGTCGCGTGTTGCAGACGCTTTGTGACGGGCGAGGCGTCACGGGTGACGTCTGCGCCATCGGCCCCGCGCCTTCTGAACATCGTATCGAGAAAGGCCATGATTATTGCCTCCTTGCCGCATCAGGATTTCGATCAAGCGCGTCGACGCACGACCATTGCGAGCGCCAGCTCGAACGCGACGCCTGCGCCGAATGCGCCGAGCACCGCGGCATAGAGCCGCCATTGTGGCGTATCGGGGCTATTGTCGTTCTGCGCCTGCTTTTCGAGCTTCATGCCGGTGACCTGCTGAGAGGATGCAGGCGCCGCGGCCTCGGTTTGCGCAGAGGGCTGCGGCGACGCGGGCAGGGCGGCTGCAAGACCGTAGCCCGCGACTTTCGCCGCGATGAACTCCGCCGCCTTCTCGTTGCTCATGTGGAGATCATGCGCTTTCGCGACCTCCTCATGCGTCTCGACGAGCGTCTTCACGACCTCTTCGGGCGCATCCCAATAGCCCTTGCGCACGGCTTCGAGCATGCGTTCGGAGAGTTGCGCCAGCGCGGCCGGATGGTTCTTCTGGAAATAGTCCTTGAGGCCGAGATTATATTTGTCCTTGACGTAGACCTCGTAGAACTCCTGCCATTGGTCGGCGCGCACGCTCGCGCGGTCCATCACGTTCCAGCCCCAGAAATTATTGAGGCTGTCGACCATCTTGGTTGCGCCGGAATAACGCTCCTTCATCAGCCCTTCGATGTAGCGGGGATGGAACATGCGCGAGCGCAGCTCCTGGCTCACCGCCTCGGCGACCGTCTGGTTCTTGAACTCGCGCGCGTTGCTCAAGTCCGAGAAGTAGAGCGCCGGCGTCTTGCCATCGAGGTGACGCACGGCGAGCCCGATGCCGCCGAGATATTCGAAGAAGTGGTCGAGCGAGACGATGCCGATGGCGTTGTTGGAGCGCGACAGGACGCTGGCCTTCGTTCCGCGAAGCGCCTCCGCAAAGAGATTCAGCCCGTCGATTTTCAGGCTATGGAGATCGGGCTCCAGGCCGTAGGCGTAGCTCAGCCGGTCGAGATAGACCTCGGCCAGCGCGCCCTCCTTGTCCCAGGCGCCGGAAGCGACGGTCGCCTGTGGCAGTTTGCTGCCGTAGACGCCGCTCTCATTGCCGAAGAGACGCACGCGGGCGAGCCGCTTGGCGCGGTCTTCCGGAACGCCTTTGGCGAGCAGCGCCTGCAGAGTCTTCTCGACATTGAGCGCGACGGGATTGTCGTCCTCCTTCAGCGCCGCGACCTTGTTCACCGCGCCCTGCAGCAATTGCATCAGCTCCGGCAGATTGTCGCGATAGCCGCCGGTGATCTGCAACACTGTGTCGACGCGCGGGCGATCCAGCTTGTTACGCGGAATAACATTCACGCCGGTGACGTCGCCGCGCTGGTTCCAGACCGGCTCGACGCCGAGCATATAGAGAATCTGCGCTTCAACCACGCCGAAATGATTGATCGTTTCCGGCTGCCACAGCGAGAAGGCGACCTTGTCGGGGTAGGCGCCTTTGTCCGCCTTGTATTTCTCCATCAGATCGCGCGCGAGCTTGGTTCCTGCTTCCCAAGCCGCTTTCGTCGGGATCTTGCGCGGATCGAAAGCATAGAGATTGCGCCCTGTCGGAATTGCAGCCGGATTGCGCAGCGGATCATTGCCGGTCGACGTCGGTATCGAGCCGCCGGCAAGCGCTTTGGCGAGGTTCTGCAACTCCATCGGGTGGGTGAAGTTGTCGTAGTGCTTGCGCGCTTCCTCGAGGAATGGGCGCGCCTTTTCTGGAAAAGCGCTCAGATCTTCCTTGTCGATCACGGCGCGGCGCAGTGCGACGAAAACCTCGTCCTTCTCCAGCTTGTCATATTGCTGGCTCGTCAGCAGCGTCGGGTTCTTGCCGAAGGCCTTGATGTAGTCCGGCGGCAGCATCTGGATGATGGTGAGCAGGATTTTTTCGGGCTCGACGGTCTTGCCGAAGGTGCGGAAGCCCAGCGGCTGCGGCATGCCCGCCATCGAGTGCAGGAATTTGTCGACGCCTTTGAGAAATTTCTCCTCGTCGGCGGCAACCGCCGCGTCGTCCATGCCAATGTCCTTCAGGATGTTGGTCTTTTTGGCCTTCTCGATGATCTGTTGCGTAAGATTGGCTTTCATCAGGCCGGGCGTCGCCGCCTCGTGCTGATTCATCAGCTCGTGCAGCTCGGTCAGCTCGCCGTAAAGTCCCGAGGGTGCGAAGGGCGGTTCGTCATGCGAGATCGTCACCGCGCGGCCGCGGCGGCGCGCAATGATCGCTTCTCCCGGGTCGTGCACCGCGTAAGGATAAATCAACGGCACATTGCCGATTGTCGTCTGCGTGTCGTTATAGACGGAAGGCGCGCGCTCCTTGCCGACGGAGAATTCCTGCGTGCCATGCGTGCCGATATGCAGAATGGCGTCGACCTTCTCCTTGTGCACGAGGTCGTAATAGACGGCGCGATACGCGTGATGCAGCGGGCGCTTCTTGTCGTGGAGGATGTCGGCTTCCTCCGAGCGCCGCGCGCCGCGCAGCGGCTGCGGCAGGATGAGAAGATTGCCGAGCTTCCAGCGCGGCACGACAAAGTCGGCGCGCGCGCCATCCTTCAAGGTGAGATAGGTGTCTTCCGGCTTTTCCCAGCCCTCGGCAATCTGCTTCTGGGTCTCCGCGGGCAGCTTGGCGATGAAGTCCTTATATTCCGCGACCGGCACGCGCTCGGCGAGCCCGGCGTCGAGAAGCTTGCGCAGCTCGGCGTCATCCTTCGTGCGGTAATAGGGTCGGATCAGCTTCTTGATATTCTCGATCGCCGTCTTCTCGTCGATCTCGGGAATATCGTAGCCCTCGCTGCGTAGGGTCTTGATGATTTCGACGAGGCTTGCCGGAATGTTGAGATAGGAGGCGGCGAAGTTCTCCTCGCCTTCGGGCGTATTCCAGACCAGCGCGGCGAGTTTTTTGTCCTTGTTCGGCTTGTGGCGGAGATTGGCTTGGGCGAGCGCGCGTTCGACCAGCGCCTCCGCCTGTTCCGGAATGGCTACAAGCTGTTCGTCGCCGCGGCGCTTGGCGGCGACGAGCGTATTGTCGATGCGACCCGCCATCTCCGGGAGCGTGTAATAGACGCCCATGCGAAAGACGGGCAGGCCTTCGTCGCTCTTGCGCCAGTCGTCCTCATAGCCCGTGCCATAGGTCATCGCCTGGAGGATCGGGCGCTGGAATTTCTCGGCGAACTTCTTTTGATTATCGACGGAACCGTAAATGCCGGTGAAGGAGATCAAGATGTCCGGCAGAATTTTGTCGCCCTGAGAGAGCAGGGGCCAGACCGCCTCGCCGTCATTTGGGTCCCAGAACGGAAGCGCGAAAGCGCCCTTCTTCTCGATGCGGCGGATAACGTCGTCGATATGCAGCGTCGCGTCATTCGCAAGCTCGATACGGTGGAATCCGACGGCCACGATTTTCTGGCCAGGCTTGGGCGCGCGCCATTTGAGATAGTCGTCGAGAGAAACGAAGGTCTTCTTCGCAGCGTCCGGGTGATAAATCCCTGCTTCCGGCATGATCGCCGGCGCGCCGCCCTTCTTGCCCGGCTTGCCGAAAATATCCGTGCGGATGTAATCGGC
Organism: Methylocystis sp. MJC1; assembly: GCF_026427715.1. Classification (NCBI taxonomy): domain Bacteria; kingdom Pseudomonadati; phylum Pseudomonadota; class Alphaproteobacteria; order Hyphomicrobiales; family Methylocystaceae; genus Methylocystis; species Methylocystis sp. MJC1. The sequence continues at coordinate 891,132 of NZ_CP107558.1, forward strand.
GAGATAGCCCTCGTTCTGCGCCCCGCCATTGCGCATATAGGCCATGATGCGCTCGCATTGTTCCGGCGTCAGGCCGCGGGTGAGATCGGGCCGCTTCCACATGGGACCGCCCCAGACCCGCCCGTCGAAATCGCCAAGCAGCGGTTCGACCTTGCCGAGGAGGATCGGGAAGGTCGACTCCATCACCCAGTCGAACATCGCAAGATCACGCCCAGCGAGCTTTTTGCGGATCGCGTCTTCGTCGAGGAGATCGACGAACACATACTCGGCATCCACGCCGCGTTCGTGCGCGAGTTTTTCGATGAGCTTGCCTTTGGCGGGGCTCGACGGCTCGCGCGCGAAAATGACCACGGAAGGCTTGCCGGCGATGGGTTTCGCGACGAAGGGACGAACGTCCTTCGGCTTCTCATCGGCTGGAGATCCACCGTTGGCGCTGCGCCCCATCGGACGGCCCATGCCCTCAGGGGGCGTTCCGGAGACGGTTGCGGCGGCGGGCGGCGCATTGGCCGGCGTTTGAGCGCAGAGCGCTTGTGGTTGCGCGAGCGCGCCGAAGGCCAGCGCTGCGGCAAAAGTGATCCAAAGACGGTTCTGTTTGATCGCCATGTTGCGCGCTCCTACTGCTGGCCCGTTTTTGCAGGCGCTTTTGCGGCGACATCGGCTTCGGGGACATAGACGAAGGAGCCGTCCTTCATCCGGTAGGCGACGCCGGCGCGGGCGCCTTCGCCGCTGCCGATCGAGTCCGTCGCCTTGTATTTTTCGATTTTCTTGCCGTCCTTGACGACCATCTCCATGTCCGGCTGGCCGGGGTTCTTCACCACGACGGCCTTTTCGGAAGCGAAGGGATTGAGCGGATTGGCGGCGATGACCATCATCAGCGCGCCGACCAGGACAAGAAAGACATCGACGAGATTGACGACCGAGAGGATCGGGTCGAGTTCCTCGTCTTCGTTCAAGATTCGCAGGGTCATGCCGCCGCTCCAGATCCGGAGAGGCGGCGACGGATGGAGACGAGCTCCTCCGCGTACCATCGGCGCTTGACGCTGGCGATGCAAAAGCACAGGGAGGCGGCGGCAAGCGCTAGGACCACCGACGAGAAGGCCGAGCGCAGCAACTCGCCCATCTGCGACACGTCGTTCTTGGTCAATGCGACGAGCGCCGGTCCCATGGGAATGAGCGTCGCCATCAATCCCAGCAGCGGCGTCACGCGGGTTGCGATGCGAATGAGCTCCAGCCGTTTCATGGCGGCGACGTCGAGATCGTCGATCGTCAGGCTTTCATCGGCGGCGTGAAGACGCGCAATGGGGTAGGCGTCCCCAGCGTCGTCGAGCGCGCCGAAGCTTTGCGTCCGGAAAGCCTGCCGGCCGCTGAAGCGCAGATAGGCCTGCACCGCCATGCGGCCGGTTTCGAAGAGGGCGTAGACGAAGGCGAGGAGAATGGCCACTTGCACGGGCGCGAGCAGCAGGTCGGCGATATTGGCGAAAAAGGACATAAGGCTCACTCTGCCATTTCGTCGGCTGTCGGGCGCGACGAAGGCTCCAATGGCGAACGCAAAGGCGCGCAAGAGCGCCTTGGCCGCGTCAGTTTTCAGCGATGGGGAAGATGTGCGCGCTCAGCGGCGCGCTAAAAAAAATCAGGAAAGACGCGGGGGCGCGCGTGATCGTAAATCGTCCGGCGCGGCGTCGGATACATGGCCGAAACGCTGCGCGAAATAGATGCGCGCTTTGCGCTCGATTTCGAGACGGGAGAAGCCCGCTTCGAGAGGCGCCAGCCCCGAAGCAGAAATCAGCATACAGGCGTCGCAGCAGGCGTCAGCGGCGCTTTCATCTCCATGCTGAGCCAAGCCAGCACAGAAAGACGCCGTCCCACTTGTTTGAAGCGGTCCGGGCCAGCAGCTTTTATGGAGAGTCGCTTGTCTATGTGATTTTTGAAGATGGCACGGACCTCTACTGGGCGCGCAGCCGCGTGCTTGAATATCTCAGCGGCATGTCCGGAAAGCTGCCCCAGGGAGTTTCGCCCAAACTTGGACCAGATGCGACCGGCGTCGGCTGGGCGCTTGAATATGCGCTGGTCGATACAACGGGCAAACATTCGTTAGCCGATTTACGAACGCTGCAGGATTGGCAGGTCCAGTATCAGCTGCGCGCCGTTCCAGGTGTGGCTGAAGTCGCGCCCATCGGCGGTCTGGTCAAACAATACCAAGTCACGATCGATCCCGATAAGCTCCTCGCTTATAAGGTTCCGATCAACAAAGTCGTAGACCAGGTACGCCGCAGCAATCAGGAAGTCGGCGGACGCGTGCTCGAATTCACGGGCCGCGAGTATATGGTCCGTGGTAGAGGATATATCCTAACACCCGCTGATATAGAAAACATCGCTGTCGGGGCGCAGCCAGATGGAACCCCGATTCTCATTCGCGATATCGGCTTCGTTCAAATCGGCCCGGACATCCGCCGGGGCGTCGCCGACCTAAATGGCATGGGCGACGTAGCGGGTGGGATCGTCGTCGTTCGCTTTGGCGAGAGCGTCTACGGAGTCTTGGACCGCGTTAAAGAGGCGATCAAGACCACTGTTCAGCCCTCTCTACCCGAAGGCGTCGAGCTTGTCGTAACCTACGACCGCTCCGAGCTCATTGCGCATTCTGTCAAAACGCTTCGCGATCGGCTGATCGAGGAGAGCGTCATTGTCAGCCTTGTCTGCCTGGTGTTTTTATTTCATGCACGCAGCGCGCTCGTCGCCATTATCACGCTGCCCCTCGCGGTGTTGATGGCTTTGGTGGCCATGCAATGGATCGGGCTCACGAGCAATATCATGAGCCTCGGGGGCATTGCGATTGCTATCGGCGCCATGGTCGACGCCGCTATCGTCATGATCGAAAACGCTCACAAACACATTGAGCGCGAGGATGCCAAGCCCCTTGCAGAGCGCCTGCCGCGCCTCGAAGTCTTGATTGCGGCGGGGCGTGAGGTCGGGCCGTCGCTGTTCTTCTCGTTGCTGATCATCACCGTGAGCTTTTTGCCGGTCTTCGCCCTACAGGATCAGGAAGGGCGGATGTTCAAGCCTCTCGCCTATACAAAATCTTTCAGCATGTTCTTCGCGGCGATGCTGTCGATCACCGTCACCCCGTTCCTCATGACGCTCCTCATTCGGGGTCGCGTGCCGCCAGAGGAATCGAACCCGATCAACCGCCTTCTGATCTGGCTCTATCGCCCCGTCGCGCAGATGGCGCTCAAATTCCGCTATGGGATGGTGATCTTGGCGGTGCTCGCTATCGCCTCAATAGCCCCTATTTACGCCAGTCTGGGCAGTGAATTTATGCCGCCGCTCTGGGAAGAGTCGCTCCTCTTCATGCCCGCGACGCTGCCGGGGTCGTCGATCCAGACCATGAAGCAAACCATCCAGGAGCAGGACAAGATTCTGATGAGCTTCCCGGAAGTGGCGAGCGTCTTCGCCAAGGCCGGGCGAGCCAATAGTGCGACGGACCCTGCCCCACTCGAGATGGTCGAGACCATTATCAACCTCAAGCCGGCGGATCAGTGGCGCGCTGGCATGACCCCGGAAAAACTCATTGCCGAAATGAACGCGGCGATGAAGCAGGGTATGCCGGGGTTTTCCAACAGCTGGACGATGCCGATCAAGGCGCGCATCGACATGCTTTCTACCGGCATACGCACGCCGATTGGCGTGAAGGTTTACGGACCAAGGCTGAGCGAGATCGGCCGCATCCTGTCGGATGTCGAAGCGGCCATTAACACCGTCCCCGGCACGCGCAGCGCTTTCGCGGAGCGCGTGAGCCAGGGTTATTATCTCGACTTCGACATCAATCGCGCAGCAATCGCGCGATATGGGCTGTCCGTGATGGACGTTCAGGACGTGATCGTCGCGGCTGTCGGCGGTTCGAATTTGACGCAGACCATCGAAGGGCGCCAGCGCTTTCCGGTAAACGTCCGTTATGGGCGAGAACTGCGGGATGACATCAACAAGCTACGGCGGGTGCTCGTCGCGACGCCCACTGAGGCCCAGATTCCCCTGGAAGAGCTTGCAGACATCCGTTTCGTCGACGGTCCCACTCTGATCAAAAGCGAAGCGGCCCAGCTCGTTGGCTATGTTTACGTCGATTTCTCTGGCCGCGATATGGGCAGTTACCTGGATGATGCGCGAAAGGCTGTCGCCGAAATGGTGAAGCTGCCATCCGGTTATCGACTCGAGTGGAGCGGTTCCTTCGAAGGCATGCAACGCGCCGGACAGATGTTGAAATATGTGATCCCGATCACGCTTTTTTTGATCGCGGTGCTTCTGTACTTGAACGCCCGCTCGTTGCCGAAGGTGCTTATCGTCATGGCGGCGGTGCCCTTCTCTCTTGTGGGTGCGTTCCTGCTGCTTTGGGTTCTGGGCTATAACCTCAGTGTCGCCGTCTGGGTCGGGATTATCGCGCTCGCGGGCGTTGATGCGGAAACTGGGATGGTGATGCTGCTTTATCTTGATGTCGCGTACGAACGCTGGAAACGTGAAAACCGAATGAACAGCCTTGCCGATCTGGAAGCTTCGGTGATGGAGGGCGCGGTCCAACGCGTGCGCCCCAAAATGATGACCGTCCTCGCAATTCTAATGGGCTTATTGCCGATCATGTGGGGCGGCGGCGCCGGGTCGGATGTCATGAAACGAATTGCCGCTCCGATGGTCGGCGGGGTCGTTACAAGTTTCATACTGGAGTTGATGATCTACCCAGCGATTTATGTGCTGTGGAAATGGTGGGCGGAGGTGCGTCGCGCCGCAGTCCGCGCACCGGAGCGGGTCTGAAGAAGGCATTGGTACGTGAGCAACCCACACGGTCGCTCTTCACCAGCTCACAGAACAACTCGAAGGATTAAGTGCGCCGTACAATTGGGCTTGTTCGCGCTGCGCAGGGTGCTACGCTCCCATGCGTAGCCTAGTCACAACGATTTGAAGGAGGGCGCTTAGGATGAGGACGGTCCTTTTTACGGCGGCGATCATAGCCGCGACTGCAGGTACGGCGGCTGCGGATTGCAACGCGGAGATCGAGAAGACGAAGGCCGACTGGGCGGCGTTAAAGCTCGAGCCTGGCAGCAAGCCGAGTTCCATCGAGAAGGGAGTTCGCGGTCACGAGCACATAACGGCGGCCGTGACGTCGATGAGGATTCATCTTCATGAAGCCGAGGAGCTTTGCAAAGCCGGAAACGAACATGAGGCTCTGCTTCATGTGAATGTCATTCGCGCCTTCCTCGACTTACCCGAGTTTCAACACCCCAAAAGCCACCTGTATCTCTACAAGAAACAATAAATGCGGAGGTGCGGCGGCTAACCAGCGCGCCGCACCCAATTTGTCTCGAGCCCCGGCGCCCTTCCTACCAAGGCTGCGTCCGGCTGATGCCAATCGAGTAGCGAGCGAAAAGCTTGCCGGAGGCTCAGCAAATTTAGATTGCTTTCCTTTCGTTGGGAGGCTCCATAGATAAGCGTTGGCCAAGGCTCTTAGGATCTCGGCCGTGCCACACTTCCTGTTCGCCACCGGAATAGAGAACAGTAGCCCGACCGTTAACAACGGCCGCAAGCGCATCGATGAAATGGCCTCCTGCCGACATTACGAGCTTTGGCGGGACGATTTCGCCTTGGTGCGGGAACTTGGGGTCGTCGCGCTACGGTATGGTCCGCCTCTCTATAAGACGTTTTTGGGCCCCAACCGGTTCGATTGGGAGTTTGCCGACCTTGCTTTCACTGAACTGAAGAAGCTCGGTCTGATCCCAATTGCTGACCTATGCCATTTCGGCGTCCCCGACTGGATCGGGGATTTCCAGAACCCTGACTTTCCCGAACTCTTCGCGAGCTATGCTGCGGCGTTTGCTCAGCGTTTTCCCTGGGTGCAGCTGTTCACGCCGATCAATGAGATGTTTGTCTGCGCGACATTTTCGGCGGCCTATGGATGGTGGAACGAGCAACTCCATACCGACAAAGCTTTTGTGACGGCGATCAAGCATATCGTCAAAGCAAACGTGCTTGCGATGAAGGCGATTCTGACTGTGCGGCCGGACGCGATTTTCATACAAAGCGAATCTTCGGCGGCAGCTCATAGGCGAAGACCTTCGCTTGCACCCAAACTGTCGCCAAGTCGGCAACAGTGTAAAGTTCGGCTTGAGGCATCACATATTGACCTTCGAACGCCTTTTTCTCCAGAATCGTGCCAGTGATTGGACTTCTCAGGATCAGCGATTTGCTTGGCCGGCCCGTGCGTTCCAACTCGTCGATGGTCGACTTTGGCACGTCCCATAGCGCCAAACGCTGTCGCGTGGTCTCCACCACCGTGCGCTGAGCCTCCGAAGGGGCGGTCCGGTTGTATTGTAGAGCGGCCAGGAACTCGCGTTGGGCGGCGAAGAAAGCGGGGCTGTAGATTGACAGCATCGGGTCCCCGACTTTGACTTTCTGTCCAGTGACGGCGATGAACAGCTTCTCGACCCAGCCTTCCGTTTTCAGATGGATATGGGCGACCTTGGTTTCGTTCGGTCGTACGATCCCGACGGTGCGAATATTCATCATCAACTCGGTCTTCTCGACGCGGCCGGTCGTAACGCCGATGCGCTGCTGAACCTCAGGAGCGATCTGGACCTCGGCGTATCCCGAAGGCAGCGGCGGGCCGGAGGATGGAGACGTAGCCGGCGGCGTGCTCATCCCTGGCATTTGATGTCCGCTATGGTCCTGCGCACCCGCGACGGTGGCGGCGACAATCGCCAAAAACGCAGCCAAACCGCCGAGGCTTAGATATCGCGTCATTGGCAGCATCAGAGTCTCGTTTCTAGGGCTTGTATTGGGGAGCCAGGGGCGGAGGCGGTTCGGTCGTCGCGATAAGCGCCGGTCGTCCAAGTGTTTCTATATCGACGCCAGCGATCGCTTCGAGTTCAGCTAGTCGTTTTTCACGCTCGATTCGCGCCTCTGCGACCAAGCGCCGAATGTTGATGTACGTTCGCTTGCTGTCGATCAGGTCGGCAAAGGCGACCGTGCCTGCGGCATAGGCCTCTCGCGAGCTAACGAGCAATTGCTCGACGAGGGGGGTCAAACGTCGGTGGAAAAAGCTCGTCTGGCGTTCGGCGTTGCGCATGAAATAAAGCGCGGCAACGAAGCTGGCGGCCCGGTCCTTCTCTGTCTGGCGAATGACGGCCTGAGCCGACCGAACCATCGCCCCGGCGTTGTCGATCGCGGCCTGGATCTGCGGCAAAGTTGTCGGCAGCATCACCATCGCTCCGACGGTCTGTGAAATGCTGCCATTGACGCTGAAGGTCGGGCTGATATCCGGCAGATAGGCGAGAAGCGCCTGCTCGACCGCGTTTTCGCGTCCGGCGACCTGATGCGCGAGAGCCGCTAGTTCCGGATTGCGATCCACCGCGATCTCGATCAGCCGCGCGTCATTGCGAATGACCGAGCGCGGCGCCGGCAAGCCGCCGACCTCGAGCGGCGTATTAGGGTCGCGCGCAAGGAGACCATTCAGCACGCTGCGCGCCGCACGCACCTCAGCCTCCAGGTTGCGAAGGTTGTTCTTCGCCAACTCGGAGTCCGTCTCTACTTTCAACAAATCCTGCAACGGCGCGCCCGCTTGCGCGCGAGCCGCCGCAGACGCCGAGAGTTGCTTGAGCAGATTGACATTATCCCGCTCGATGCGCGCCCGCTCCGCGGCGAGCGCGAGATCGAGATAGGCGTTGAGAACGCGTCTTTGAAGGTCGAATTTGGCGACTCTGAATCTTTCGCCAGCTTCTCTCGCCGCCTCGAACGCCACCCGACCCGCCGCCTCGACTTTGACGGGCAGCTGCAAATTCATCGAAGGATCGAAGCCGGCGCTGATCGTCATGCGATCCCAGGCCTTCATGTTCTCCCGCGAGAACATGTAGCTGTAGCTGAGCGCAACACGGCTATTGGGCCAGGCAGCGGCCTGGTTGACCTGGATCAACGCCCCTTTCCAGTTGAAATAAGCCGATTCGAGGTCGCCATTGGCGAGGAAGGCCCGATAAAGAATATCTCGCCAGCTTGGTCGAAGCGGTAGTTCGGGAAGCTCCCGGATTTCCGCAGGAGGCTCGAAGGTCGCGCCAGCCGTCGCCAGCTTTTCCTGCTCTTCGACCATCCCCGGAGGCGCAAGCACGCAACCACTCAGAGTGGGCAGGCCGCCAAGAAGGCAGATCAGAAGCGCACAACGCCGAGAAAGCATTCATGTTTATCGCAATTCGCCTAAAACAAAGTCTAGCGTAAGGCGAGCAATTCAGATTGGCTATTATTGATCTCCACAGAATATTTAGCTGCCCGCGTCGGAAATCAGTTTACGAGCAGCCGCGCCGCCTCGGCAACCTCGTGCGCTTTCGTCTGATGCCGGGGCAGCGTCCCTACTCTGCAACGTTGGTCGCGTCGAAAGCAACGCTGGTTCGACTTTGCTCATTTGAACGGCCACCAGGAACAGCCCACTTAGGACCATGCGAAGCGGCGACAAATAGGCGACTCTCGAGAGAGAAACCGTGGTCAAGCCAACCGAGCGAGAGATCTTGGGTAGGAGAAAACAATGAAGCCTCTCGAGCAGGCGGAAGACGGGGAGTTTTCGAGCGTTCGCTTCGTCCTGACCGACACATGGACGAGACGCTCACTTTTCGCGGGCGATTTAACGCGGCGACATATTCCGCGCTGGAGCGCCTTCGCGACGCCGGACTGGTCGTCATTCCCGTGACCGCCGTGGCGTGATTCAAGCTTGGGATGCATCGCTTCGAATTGAAGGACGCCCAATTGGCGAAGATGGAGCCACTTCGCCCGAGTCCAATATTGAATTGCCAATCGACAGCTGCGACCACTCCGGCTTATACTGCGGGCGCATCGGAGGAATCCACGATTGTCACGCCGGCTCGGGGCCGCACGACAACTTTGGCGGAGCCCGATAATGCGGCCGCTCTATTTTGTTCGCATCGTCCCGAAAGCGATACGAGATAGCCACGAAGTTTTTCATTGCGTGCGATGCCGATAATTTCCCAGACAATGCGAAACGGCGCGTCGGACGTAACGGGTCGAAGAAAACGCACATGCAGCTCCAAACCGAGCGCCTGTCCAAATCTTACGAAATATGTAGCTAGCAATGCGCCGAAAAGCGCCGACGTATGCGGCCCGGAAGCGATGATGTCGTCGAACCCCCAGCCATGCGCTGCTTTATCGTCGACGTGAATCGGATTGGCATCACCGCACGCGTGTGCGAAGTCTGCGATCGACTGACGGCTGAGCGTCATTTCTGCGTCAAAGCGGTCGCCGACGGCGATAGTCGGCGCTCTGGTCGACTCTTCAACGCTCATAAGGATCAGCTATTAACGCAGCAGGAACGGTCAAGCTGCTTACCTCAGCTGCATTTGCATTCTTCAAGTTCATGGACCGTCTGCGTCGATAGAGCATCCCCTGCGCCGAGCGATTTACTGTGCGCAGGATGGTAGGGAGACCAAATAAATTGGCTCCAGTATGACTCAGCCATCTCAATCCATTCGACAAGCCGCTCTCGTGACTCGAGATAGGCGCCCACATTTACCAGCAGCCAGCTGTATACGGCTTGGCTATCACGGCATCCGTCGCAGTGGCCGGACGTGCAGCAGAATTCGACGGATTTTAGATCTGATTTATACGCGTTGAACAGCGGTAATGTCGGGTTTCCGTTCAAGCGCCGCTCGCTATGTCCGGGATGATCGACGCTAACGCTCGGGCAAGAATGATAGCCGAAACTTCCCCGGTCGTTACCACCGGTGACAACGGCGCGAATATGCATCGGATGGCTGACGACAGTCTCTGGGTAGAGGGTTTTGACACGCAGCGCCTCCGACAGAAGTTCTTGCTCATGCGTTTGCCGAATTGGGGCGCGCTTGTCATATTCGCTATAATAGTTGAACGTGACGCGGTTCCCGTTCTCCGCGATGCGCCCGATGGTCTCTTCAATAACGTCTAGTCCGCGCTCAGAAAGCCCATATACGAAGCAGGCGCGGTCGTCGTTGCGATAATTATCGAGCACAGTTTCGAAAAGACCGCTGAAGCGCTGGCCGCCGGGCTTTATGGCGCGCAATTCGTCGTCAAGGGGCCCGCCGCCGAAAAGCGTCAACATGATGTTGACCGTTTCGAAATCGGCATCAAATGGAAGCTTTCTTAAGCCGTTCGACGAAACGGTGACATAATCGAACGCGCGCGCATAGGCGCGCACGCGTTCCGGAAATAAGGTCGGTTCGCCGCCGATTAGAAGGGCCGATGTTATCTGCCGCGACTTTTCTTTATCTATAAAACGGTTTAGCTCCTCGAGCGATTTTTCTTCCTGCGCAGCGGCGTCATGCCCAAATTCGAAAAACCAACAGCCTCGACACCGCAGATTGCATGCGTCGGTTACGTGGTATTCCGACACGCGTATAGAGGAAGAGAAGTTTTTGAGCCGCGCGAGCCGCTCCGCGAGTTTCTGGTCGCCTGCGACAAGGGCCTCGATGGCGCTTTGGCGCCGCGATGGGCGATCCTTGGCAGGCTGTTTATGCAACAATGGTTCGGCCACGGCTCTGCTCCCGATCTTCCTTTACCCGTTGGCTTGCACACCGACGCGGCCTCAAACGAATTTTCGGTTCTCGACATCCGGTGGAACGCGCAGGCCCAATGCCTCGAGACGTGGACGCATGTTCGCACTAAAGGCGAGCCTTAATTCCTCGTTTCCGGTCTTGCGGATTCCCCATTTCAAATACAGCTTTGAGCGCTCGGAATTAGCGCGACCGAACAGGTCGAGAACGGCGGGCCAAAGTCGGTTAAGCGCTGCTTGCGCCTCCGCGCGGCCTTCATCCGTTCGGCATGCGTCGCGCACGATCCGAAAGCCATGCGCGACGTGAATGCGCTCGTCCCGTAGAATTTTCGGGAAAATTTCGGCGAATGGCTTGTAGCTGCATTCAGCGAATTCGGTCAGGTGGTCGAAGACGACCTGTTCGCCAAGGAAGGAATAAATGCCGCGCTCCATCCAAGTGCGAATGTCGCGCACGAGTTCCGTCGTGTAATAGCGACGCTCGTGTATCTTCTGGGTCAGCATATAGCTCGTGTCGACGCCGATCTCGGCTAGCACCGCCGCGCTCAACATATAGTGATCGATTTCCTCAGCCGCGCGTTCGCAGCAAATCATGCGCTCATATGCGTTCGGCGCCAGCGGATAAAAAAGTTGCACGTAATCGTCGGCGCCCGTCAATTCGCCTTCGGTGTGAACCAACATCAGATGCGTTACGACATCCTGATATTCCTTAGGCATATGACGAAGACCGTTCCTATCGACCGCTATTGTCGCGTTTTCTGCCGCTTTAATATTCGCAGCAATGTCCATTCGGCAGTCTCCCTATATAAAACGTATCGAATATCTTTGCAGCCGGTACAACCCCTCGCGGACGTTGCGAGACAGCCGCGCGCCGCTGCCTCATCTGGCGCCTTCAAAATCGTTTAGCGTCGCCAGTATCGCGATACCGCTCGAAACATTAGTCACGTCAGCGCGCAATGCAATGAAGTGCTTCAGCCTCGAACACTCGTCCATTCTGATCAAATCGCAACCGTTCGATCACCACGCGATCACGAGTTACATTCCGATACAGAATTGCGATTACGTCCATTCCGCTGAACACATCCATCAGTTCGAAACGCAAGGACGGCGTTGCCGAAAGGCTCTTTAGCCAATAACTCCGTATCTGCTCTTTGCCGGAGAGTCGGCCGCATTCGACCCCAAGGCGTTCGAGAATGAAAGGGGACGACATTTCAAAGCCATCTGTATAATGCGCGAGTATGCGATCGAGATCGGCGGCATTCCAGGCGTCGATCCATTCGGCGGCAAAGGCGCGCGCCCATTCCTTTTCGATCAGCATTCACCCAAGGTCCGCGACCCCGACCAATTCGTGCTGACAACTTTAAAGGAGCGCCGCGACACGCCGCAGCGCTTCTTAAAGGACAAGGTGCTACCGCTTCGCTAGAAGCGGAGTTGTCACTTCGCGCTGTGAAGCGTCTGCGTGGTCGCTTCGACTGCGTCGTCAGCGACTTTCAGTGAAGCCTGCAGCGCTTTCAACGAACCAGACACCGCCTGAAGCGACGCCGCGACCGCGGAGCGTTCTATGTCTTGAAGCGATTTACCTGCAGCCCGGAGGGTTTCGTTCACTTCGCGCAGACGAGCGATACGTTCGCTCGCCGTTGCAAGCACCTGCCGCATTGAAGCAGCCATTTTCCCGCCTGCATGGACGAGATCTTTCAATTCTTCTTCGGAAAGATCCCGCTTGAAACCACCTTGTTGAGACTCGCTGGCCATGTCGCGACCCCTGTAATTTAATTTGCCTAACGCTTCGACTATGTGGCACACGCGCGCCTGCGTCAAGCACAATTCAATACAATTGTTTGCTCGGTAAGACGATAGAGCTTCGCGTGAATTTTGATTTTGCTGGGCAGAAGGGCGAACGCGGATCGGGGCGCCCTACTACAGTGCTTGGAGCGCGATGGCGCCGCAAGAAACCGGACCACATAAAAATACAAGCACTTGATCTGTCGAGCGCACAAGATCGTCTGAGGCGAGCTTAGTGAGGTTTATGAGCGGATCAAAAGGGATGTGTCCAAATTGTCCGACATTTTTCATAAAGATGCGATCCGGCGAAAAGCCTAGCAGTTTGCCATGAGTCAATGATGTCAAAGCATTATAGTCGCCAAGTAGGATCCAGCGAAACGCCTGGGGCGACAGGGCGCATGCGTCGTAGCAATCCGCAGCCGCATTGCGCATCGCGCGGAACATTTCAAGCAAAGCCTTGGCACGGTCGTCTGCGGCGGTGAATTGCTTATAAGGCGCATTGCCGACATATCGAAGCCTGAAGGCGCGCGGATCACCCTTTTGCGTCGCGCTGACAATACAGGCGGCGGCGCCGTCTCCGGCGATCGAGACGGCCTCTGGCATGAGGCGCGCCCCCGTGGCGCCGAACTTCTCGCCAACTATAATAAGAGCGTTACGACTCAAATCTTTGTTGATCAGCGCTTCCGCCATCAGGAATGAGTGCAAGAGATTCGCGCAGGCGCCGTAAGTGGCGCAGGAAACGGAAGCTTTGCGAATCCCGAGGCTATGGAGAAAAGCAAATATTTGATTGCGGGTGTCGCGAAACGGTCCGACCACCGCATGGCCCTTGTCGTCGAAGAGATATCCAAAGCTCTCGGTGGCGAGGATCACCGCGTCAATGTCCGACGCCGCAATGTCCGCGGCCGCCAGCGACCTGAGAATGCATCGCTCCATCGACTGTGACAGCGGATGCTGCAACACGGACACGCGTACAACACCTTGCTCCAGCAACTGTTTGGCGTCGCCGAGCGTGACGCCTTCGCCGACAAGGTCGGTGATGGATACGCTTTGGCCGACCTCGTAACAAATCGCACTAATTACGACTTCTTTGGATATAAGCATATTTGATTGTCCGCGACGGCACGTTCCCAAAAGAACGCTTCAAATTGGAAACTATTGATTGCATTTGGCCGCCAATCGGGCAAGTTTGACATTCAATGCGATCCATGGCGCGCTCACAGTTGCGGAGCGCTGGGGAATGATTTAGCCTTTTTGTATCTGCCACGCTCCCGCTTTCATGAGAGTGGCGCGATTTTCAACAGCCTCGCGATGGAGGGATAAGCGTTATTACAGTGGGGCCCTGAGCGCCCCGCAAATTTTCAATCGTCCTATCGAAAAGATTTGCTGGAGCACGACTTTGCTCTCCTCAGTCACAAACATTTCGGAATTGGTGCGGGGCGCGCGCGAACGTTTCGGCGAGCGCGCCTATATCAATCCGTTCGAACGCGGCTTGAACGCTGTCACTTATGCGGATCTCGCGCATTTTGTGCGTGGTCTCGACGCTTTTTTTGACGATCATTCGGTTGGCGAGGACGCGGTCGTTGCAGCCGTCTTGCCTAACTGCACTTTAATGGCGCTTTTATTTATCGCCATTCCCGCCGTCGGTCGCCAGTATTTGCCTTTGCACCCTGCGCAAACGCCCTCGGAGCGCTGTTATGCGCTCAGTGCTGCTCCAGTGCGCGCCGTCTTTGCGCGTAGCGCGGACACTTCAAGCGACGGTTTGGCTAGAATCGAGGGCGTCGTCTGGCTGATCGCGGACGACAGTAAGTTCATTCGCGAGATGATCGTTCGCGGCAAGGAAGTGACCGATGCGCCCGCGGCGTCGCCCGATGCGGACAGCGTCGCGGAAATCGTTTTTACGTCGGGGTCCTCAGGAAAGCCGAAAGGCGTATTGCTGTCGCACCGTAATCTGCTTGCAAATTCCGCTGCGCTCGTGACCCGCTACGGGATCCGCGCCGAGGATCGCCTCCTGACCGCCATTCCGCTCGTCCATGCAGGCGGGCAATGCTTCACGACGTTGGGCCCGCTATGGGTCGGCGCCGCGGCGACGGTGGTCCCGCCGGACCTCGCGATGGTCGGGCTGTGGAAGATGGTCGAGCTGCATTCGATCAGCTGGACGGTAGTGATGACCGCCTTTCTCAACGCCGCGTTGGCGCGCAGCGGCGCGCCGCCCGCGATGCGGCTGAAGGGCGTGCTGGCGGGCGGATCGGCGGTGAGCGCCGAGACAATCCGGGATTTCGAGGCGCGTTTCAGCGTCCCCATCTATCAAGTTTACGGGCAGACGGAGATGGCGGCAATCGTCGTGTCAGAGCCAGTCGGCGACGCCGGGCGCCGGGTCGGCAGTGTCGGCAGGACGCTTCCCGGCTTCGAGGTGAAAGTCGTTTGCGAAGACGGTTCCGACGCGGAGCCTGGCCAGACCGGCGAGATTTGGCTTGCGGGCCCCTCGCGCTTCCTCGGCTATCTCAACGCGTCGGAAGAAACGGCGCGCAAATCGGCGGGCCGCTTCGTCCGCACTGGCGACGTCGGGCGTTTCGACGACGCTGGCAATCTTTGGGTCGTCGACCGAAAGGACAATCTGATTATCGTCGGCGGCGAGAACATTTATCCCGCGGAGATCGAAAACGTCGTGCGGACTCTTGGCGCGGTCGAGGACGTGATCGTGACAGCGGTGCCGGACGCCGTACTCGGCCAACAACTGGTGCTGGTTTACAAGGAGCGCGACGCGCAAGGGATCGACGACCGTGCAATCGACATGGCGCTGCGGCGGGAATTGAGCGGCTGGAAGGTTCCGCGCTTGCGCCTCACTCTGCCAGAACTTGGCTTGGACGATTGGCCGCGCACATCGAGCGGCAAGATTGCGCGACCCGAGGTCGCACGGCTAGTGCGCGCGTTTTGCGCGCGGCGCGCTGCTCCGGTCACTTTGGGAAAATAGCCGATTTGGATGCTGCACCCATGGATCTAGCTGACCCCGCGACTTATCAAAACGGCGCGCCCATAGGTTGGTTTGAGCGCGCTCGCGACGGCGGCGCATTGCAATGGCGCCATAGCCCCTATCTCGGACGTGGCTTTTGGGTCGGACTCACAGGGAGTGTGTTTGATCGCGTGTTCAGCGAACCGCAGCTGTTTTCGTCGAGCGAGGGCACGGTGACGCTCGACGATCCCCAGGGACTCGACCTCGAAAAGCGACGGCTGTTCCTGATCAATATGGACCCGCCGAGACATACGGCGTTCCGGAAAATCGTCGCGCGCGCTTTTAAGGATGACGCCGTCGACGTGCTCGGCAAGAAGATCGATGAGTTCACCGACGCTATTTTTCGGGATTTGCCGAACCACGGCGAAATCGACGTCGCCAAGACGATCGCCAACGACCTGCCGCTTCGCGTCATGTGCGAGCTTTTGGGCGCCGATCCCGAGGATCGCTTCCGGCTTGGCGTCGACGCGGAGGTGATGAATTTTCCCGAAGACCCCGATTTACACCCGGATCGTGCGAACCTCCCTGTGTCAGTCGCGCGGCTGTTTCACTATGGGATGAAATTATGCGAGCGCCAGACCGCGAAGCCCTCGAATAACGTCACGCGCCTGCTGTTGGACGGCGAAATTGGCGGAGAGGGACTTTCCAACGACGAATTTTGCTTTTTCTTCCTGTTCATTCTCGTCGCCGCTTTCATCACGACGAAAAGCATGTTGACTAGCGCTTTTCATCTACTCGCTAGCCATCCTAACCAGTTTCAACTGCTCAAGCTTCGACCGGAATCGATCCCCATTGCCGTCGAGGAAATTTTGCGGCTTGAGCCGCCGCACATCTATCATTGTCGCACAGCGTTGCGGTCGGCCTCCCTCGACGACGCGACAATTGAAGCGGGCCAGAAGATCGCGCTTTTCTATCATGCGATTAACCGCGACCGAGCGTTGAACCCGAACCCAAACCAGTTCGATGTAACGCGCGAGGAAGTGCGGCACAGGTCTTTCGGGCGTGGCATCCATCATTGCCTCGGCGGCCTGATAGCGCGACGTGAGATGGTCTCTGTGTTGCGGTATCTCGTCGATCAGGACGTCGAACTTCTCGACTGGCTGCCGCCGGTGCGCGCGCACTCCGCCTTCCTTCACAGTTTCAAGGAACATAAGGTAGTCCTTCGCAAGGGTGCTTCCTGTTAATCAAAAGCTTAATCACAATGCAATACGGCGATGATCTTTGGAGAAATGCATGTCAAAAGCGTCGAACGTTGCGCAAACCGAACACGAATTCATCGATGCGCTTTTGTCCGTCGTTGGTGGGCGCGTATCGCGCGCGGGCATCACGCGCGGGACGCGACTTGTCGATGATCTTGCAATGACGTCAATCGAGCTTTTACAGCTGATCCTCGCCTGCGAACGTGAGATTGGCGCTTCTCCCGCCGACAACGACGATCTCGCGGAAACGCTGTCGACCGTCGGCGCTGCCGTCGATGCACTGCATCGGCTACGCAATGCGCCTGCCGTTGCGGCGAGCGATGCTATTTAACCCGCTGTGATCGGCTGAGTCCGCATGCGCGAAAGCCTCGAGTTTTTCATCGACGGAGCCTGGGTCGCGCCGGTGCGACAAAAGGTCTACGAGACGATCAATCCAGCGACAGAGGCGGTCAGCGGCCGCATTTCACTTGGCTCAGCGGCGGACGTCGACCGAGCGGTCAAGGCTGCGCGCGCCGCCTTCCAAAGCTATTCGCGCTGGGGCCGCGCCGAACGGATCGAGCTGCTCGCATCTATTGTCGCCGAACTCAAGAGGCGACAGTTGGACTTGGCCGAAGCCATCGTCGACGAAATCGGGGCCCCCTTGTGGTTGGCGCAAGGCGCTCAGGCGCCGCTGGCCGCAGCTCATTTCAAGGCAGCGATAGAAGCGTTGGAGACATACGCCTTTCAAGAAAGGCGCGGCTCAACTCTGATTGTCAAGGAGCCTATCGGAGTCAGCGGCTTCATCACGCCGTGGAACTGGCCGTTGAACCAAACTGCGAGCAAGGTCGCGCCGGCCTTGGCCACAGGCTGCGCCATTGTGCTCAAACCGTCCGAACTCGCGCCGTTCTCCGCGCGCATTTTTGTAGAGGCGCTTGCCGCGGCGGGGACGCCGCAGGGCGTCTTTAATCTTGTTTATGGCGACGGGCGGACTGTTGGCGGCGCCATTAGCGCTCATCCAGACATTGATATGGTATCCGTCACCGGGTCGACCCGCACTGGGATCGGCGTCGCGCTGGCCGCGGCGCCAAGCGTGAAGCGCGTATGCCAGGAGCTTGGAGGCAAATGCTCGAATATCATTCTCGCAGATGCCGATCTTAGAGCAGCGGTCGTCGCTGGCGTTCGCGCTGCGATGATCAACTCCGGCCAGAGCTGCAACGCGCCGTCGCGGATGCTCGCACCGAGAGAGCGGATCGACGAGGTCGTCAACCTGGCAAAAGCCGCGGCTGAAGCAACAACTGTAGGGGATCCGAAAAGCTCCGCACATTTGGGCCCGGTGGTCTCTCTGGCGCAATGGACGAGGGTCCAACATTTTATCCAATCTGGCCTCGAGGAAGGCGCGACCCTCGTCGCCGGCGGTCTGGGACGCCCTGAGGGCTTCACGCGCGGCTACTACGTCAAACCGACGGTGTTCGCCGACGTTTCGCGGGAGATGAAGATATCGCGGCAGGAGATTTTTGGCCCCGTGCTCGCGATCCATAGCTATGAATCAATCGACGAGGCGATCGAAATCGCCAATGACACGGACTACGGCCTTGCGGCTTACCTATCCGGAAAGAATGCGGAAACATTGATGAAAGTCGCGTCCCGGCTGCGCGTTGGACAGGTTGTCATTAATAATGCGAGAGCAGATTTGTCGGCCCCTTTCGGCGGATATAAAGCATCGGGGAACGGCCGCGAATGCGGTTCTTACGCATTCGCAGAATTCCTCGAAACGAAATCGATTTTGGGAACATCGTAAGGGCTCGCCGTGCGTGCATGGTACTCGATGTCAAACGCTGCCGACTCACGATCAACACACGGCGGGCTGATCGGTTTTCCTGAGGCGTGCCGCAATTGCTCCCATTAGCTAAACTCAAACGGTTTCTTTACCCGTCTTGAAATCGTGAGCGAGAAAATCTACGAAGCTGCGGACGCTGGTCGCGAGGCCGCGCCGAGACGGCAAGACGGCATGGACGATCCCTGGCCGCGGGGTCCATTCCGGCAATAGCGCCTCCAGCTCCCCCCGCCGTAATTGGTCCTGCACCAGATATTCAGGCAGACGCACGACGCCGATGCCATCGATCGCCGCGTGACGCAAGGCTACCATATCGTCCGAAACGAAGCGGGGCGAAAAGCGGATGATAGCCTTCCGGCCGTCCGCGTTCGTAAAATCCCAAGCGTGCGCGCCATTGTGGATCAGGTCCATACTATCGAAGAGCGTCAGGTCCTCGGGGACGGAAGGCCGCCCTAGCCGGTCCAACAGGGCGGGACGAGCGACGATTAGCTGCGCGCTCGTCGCCAGCGTTCTCATAATGAGATTCGAATCCTCAATCGGTGGGAACCGAACCCGCAGCGCAACATCGATCCCCTCTTCTATGGGGTCGATCCGTCGGTTGGTCGCTGTCAATTGGACAGAGACGCGCGGATTCGCGGAGAGGAACCGCGAGACCGTCCCCGAAACCCTACTCTGCGCCAAAGCGATTGGGCAGCTCACGCGCAGGAGGCCCGAGGGTTCTGCCTGCGCTTGCTCCACGATATGCCGCGTCGCCTCGGCCTCGGCGATCATGGCTTCGCAGCGCCGAAGGCACGCCAGACCGATATCCGTCAGGGTGAATCTGTTGCCGGACCGCTGGAATAGGCGCACGCCCAGCTGCTCCTCCAAAGCGCCGACGCGCCGGCTGAGAGTGGATTTTGGCAGGCCGAGCGCTCGCGCCGCCGCCGAGAACCCGCCATATTCGGCAACTTTCGCAAAATGATAGAGGTCGTTGAGATTTGGCGTCATATGCGTTCCAATTATGAAACGGCTTGTGCCAGCAGGCGACCTTCCTGGCAAGCGCATGTGACGTTAGGGTTCGGCAGTGCGTTTCTCTCCACGGAGCCCTCATGCCTAAAGTACTCATTTTATACCATTCTTCATATGGCCATACCGAGCAGATGGCGAAGGAAATAGCCGCGGGCGCCCGTGAGGTCGGAGCGGAAGCATATGTGAGGCGGGCGCCCGAAACGGTTCCAGAAGCGATTGCCAGCGGCGCCGGATACAAGCTCGACCAGGATGCGCCGGTCGCCGCAGTAGACGAACTCGAGCAATTCGACGCAATCGTCATCGGCTGCGGCACGCGTTAGGGTCGCATGGCGGCGCAAATGGCGAGCTTTCTCGACCAGACAGGCAGCTTGTGGGCGCGTGGCGCGCTCAACGGGAAGGTCGGCTCGGCTTTCGTCTCTACCGCCAGTCAGCACGGCGGCCAGGAGACGACGCTTTTCTCGATTCTCACCAATCTTCTGCACTTCGGGATGGTCGTCGTGGGTTTGCCTTACAGTTTCCAAGGCCAGCTCACTTTGGAGCATGTGACCGGCGGCAGCCCCTATGGCGCGACGACGATCGCCGGCGCCGACGGTAAGCGCCAGCCGAGCGAAAACGAACTTGCCGCCGCTCGATTTCAGGGTCGGCTGGTCGCGGAGACGGCGGCCAAATTGTTCGGAAAATGATCGCCTAAGCGCTTTTGCGCTTCTTTTTGAGGCGCGACGTAGCGTGTCAGCGCTGCTCCGATCCGCTCGGGAGATGCGAAACGCCATGAGAACCAAGTTACGAGTCGCGACTTGTGCAACGGCGATTCTTGCTTTCGCGGCGGCTGGCGCGCTTCACTTCGGCCGCGACGCGAGCGCATCGGCGCCCAGCGCTCCCGAGCCCCCTCTGCCCGCGGTCGCCGTCGAAACGAGCATCGTATCGGACTTGCCATTACGGCACACGGTGACAGCCGTGGGATCTTTACGAGCGATACGCCAGGTCATTCTGTCGTCGGAGATCGGCGGCCGCGTCACCGCCATCCATTTCCGTGACGGAGACTATGTCGCCGCCGGAACGCCGCTCGTCTATCTCTTTAGCGAGCCACAAAATGCCGAGCTGGCGCGCTCTCGCGCGGATGAGGTATTGGCGCGTCTACAACTACAACGTACGACACAGCTAAATCGGCGCCAAGCCGCTGCTCAGGCTGACGTGGACAATCGGCAAGCCGCTTTCGACCGGGCGAAGGCAATGGTCGCCGCGGCAGAGGCCGTCATCGAACAGCACGTCGTGCGCGCCCCTTTTTCTGGTTATCTCGGGATTCGGCGACTTGACCTCGGACAATATCTCAGCCCTGGCCAAGCCGTCGCGACGCTGACCGATCTCGATGAGCTTTTTGTCGACTTCGCTCTACCCCAGCGCTATCTCGCCGATCTCTTCGTCGGCCAAACGGTGGAAATAGCTACCGACGCCGCAGCTGGGCGTTTCACCGCCCGGCTCGAGACGATCGAGCCGCAGGTTGATTCCGGCACGCGCAATATTGTCGTCCGAGCGCGGTTTTCCAACCCGCAGCGACGTCTAAGGCCTGGGCTCTATGCCACCGCGACTGTGATTCTCACGCCAGAGAATGGAACTGTTTCCGTTCCTGAGACGGCCATCGTCGCCAACGCGACGGCGGGCATGGCGTTCGTCGTTCGCGATCTCAAGACAAGTGGCGAAGGCCGCATCGAGCGCGTTCCCGTGAAAGCCGGGCGGCGGGTCGATGGCCGGATCGTTGTTTCCGGACTCGCAAAAGGCGAGATCGTGGTCGTCAGCGGTCAATTGCGGCTCTCGCCCGGCCAGAAAGTCCGGCCCGTCGCCGGAAAGGAGCTAGAGGCTCCGACCGCCGCGAATGTTTTTCGTTGAGAGGAGGGTGTGGGTGGCTTTTACCGACCTCTTCATCCGGCGACCGATCCTCGCAATCGTTCTCGCCTTGCTAATCCTCATCGCCGGCTCCGCATCGCTTGCCTTGCTGCCGGTCCGGCAATATCCAAAGCTGCAAAGTGCGGCAATCACCATTGAGACGAGTTATCCCGGCGCCACGCAACAGCTCATGTTGGGCTTCGTGACCGCGCCTCTCGCACAAGCTGTCGCGACCGCCGACGGCGTCGAATATCTGACCTCGATATCGACGGAGGGCAAAAGCCTGATCAAGGCGCGTCTCAAAATCGATGCAAATCCCGATCGGACGCTGGCCGAGATCATCGCCAAAGTTCAGCAGACAAAATATCTCCTTCCTCGTGAGGTATTCGATCCCATCATCGAGAAGATGACAGATGATCCCACTGCGATCATGTATGTCGCGCTGATGAGCGAAACGCTTTCGGCGCCTGAGATGACGGATTATGCAACCCGTACCGTGCAGCCGCTGGTGGCGTCCATCAATGGCGTCGCTTCGGCTCAAGTCATGGGTGGCCGCAAACTGGCGATGCGTGTTTGGCTCGATCCTGAGAAGCTCGCCGGCCACGATATCACGGCTGCCGAAGTCGCCACGGCTCTCTCCCGCAACAATGTGCAGATCGCGGCGGGAGAGGTGAAAGGGGCGTTCACGGTCAGCCCAATCGCGGCAAATTCCGACGCTCGTGATCCCGAATCGTTTCGCCGCCTCGTGCTGAAGGCGGGTCCCGGCTTGGTGCGTCTCGAGGATGTGGCTGTCGTCGACTTCGGCGAGCAGAACTACGAACAAAGCGCGATGATCAACGGGCGGCCTGCCGTGGTCATCGCAGTGAATGGCACGCCCGCAGCAAACCCGCTGGACATTGTGCGCGACGTGGACACCCTCCTGCCGCAGCTCGAACGCTCCAAGCCGCTGGGGCTGGATATAGAAAATGTCTTCGACGTCGCGCGATTTGTTAAGGCCGCTCTTGTGGAGGTTGAACACACGCTCATTGAAGCGGCGATCATCGTCGTGATCGTCATCTTTTTGTTCCTCGGCTCTGCGCGTGCGGTGTTGATCCCCGTGATGACGATTCCTCTTTCGCTGATAGGCGTCGCCGCCTTGATGCTGATAGCGGGCTTCAGTCTCAATCTCCTTACACTGCTCGCGATGGTGCTAGCGATCGGGCTCGTCGTGGACGATGCGATTGTTGTCGTCGAAAACGTCTATCGGCATATCGAGAGGGGCGCTGACCCATTCGAGGCGTCCCTTCTCGGCGCGCGCGAAGTGGTCGGGCCGGTGATCGCTATGACGGTCACTCTCGCCGCTGTCTACGCCCCGATTGGTCTTATGGGCGGACTGACAGGCTCGCTCTTTCGCGAATTTGCCTTTACCCTGGCTGGAGCCGTCGTCGTTTCGGGACTGGCGGCTCTCTGCGTCTCGCCCGTCATGGGCTCGCTGCTCTTGCAGCCGCAAACTGCGCAAAGCTGGATCGGCGCAGCCACCGAGCGTGGATTTCACCGCCTCGCCGGTGGTTATGTGGCGCTTCTGAAGGCGACGCTCTCGGTTCGGCCCTTGATGATTGTCGTAAGCCTCGCCACCGCCGGGAGCGTTTTTTTCCTTTATTCAGGCGTGAAACGGGAGTTCGCGCCGAGTGAGGATCAAGGCACCGTCATGGAGGTCGCCAAAGCGCCACGTTACGCCAATCTCGATTACACTGAGAGCTACTCGTCGCGGCTGGAGGAAGCGTTTCAGAGGCTTCCAGAGCGGGACACGACCTGGGTGCTAAACGGCTCTAGCCAGACGGAGCCGGGTCCACGCGGGGTCTTTGCAGGCGTCAATCTGATCGCCTGGGGCAAGCGTCAACGCAGCGCCGCGACAATCATGGCCGAGCTTCAAGCCGACGGGGCCCGAAATCCGGGATTGAACGTCTTCGCTTTCCTCTTGCCGGCGCTGCCGACGAGTCCGGGCTTGCCGGTGCAGATGGTGCTGTTCGGCTCCGCCGATTTCGACCAGATCTACGAGGTGAGCCAGAACGTCGCCGAAAGTGCGCGCGGGAGCGGATTGTTCGCCGTCGTCGACAGCGACCTCTCCTGGGACAAGCCTGGCTCGACGCTGACGATCGACCGCTCCAAGGCGAGCGAACTCGGGCTGACCATGGAGGATATCGCCGGAGCGCTCGCGACGCTCGTCGGCGAGAAATACGTCAACCGATTCGAGGTGAGCGGACGATCCTATGACGTCATCCCGCAAGTGGAGAGAAGGTTCCGCGCCGATACCAAGGCGATTGGCCGCTTCTATGTTAGAACTAGCTCCGGCTCCCTGCTGCCGCTCGACGCCGTCCTGGAATCGTCGGAGCACGCCGAGCCCAATCAACTCAGCCAATATAATCAAATGAACAGCGCGACGATCTCCGCGGTCTTGTCACCCGGCGTCACGATGGGGCAAGCCGTCGCTTTTCTACAAAAAAAGGCCG
This sequence comes from Methylocystis sp. MJC1, assembly GCF_026427715.1. Taxonomy (NCBI): domain Bacteria; kingdom Pseudomonadati; phylum Pseudomonadota; class Alphaproteobacteria; order Hyphomicrobiales; family Methylocystaceae; genus Methylocystis; species Methylocystis sp. MJC1. Next base: position 914,872 of record NZ_CP107558.1, read on the forward strand.
ACGAGCTGCCCCCGGGCTTCGGAAACGCTTGGCTCGGGGAATCGCGCCAATACGTCGCCGAAGGCAATCGGCTCATGATCGCCTTTGGCCTCGCGCTGCTGGTTATTTTCCTCGTGCTTGCGGCGCAATTTGACAGCTTCCGCGATCCTTTCGTGATTTTGGTCGGCGTGCCGCTCTCCATGTTCGGCGCGCTCCTGCCGCTCTGGTTCGGATATGCGACCTTGAACATCTTCACCCAGATTGGCCTCATCACGCTCGTCGGGCTCATCTCTAAGCACGGAATTTTGATGACCGCCTTCGCCAACGAATTGCAATGGCGTGACGGCCTCTCGCGCGAGGCCGCCATCGTGGAATCAGCTCGCATTCGCCTGCGGCCAATCCTGATGACGACCGCCGCGATGGTAGCGGGCCTCTTCCCTCTGATCTTCGCCAATGGCGCCGGCGGCGCGAGCCGCTTCGCGATCGGCATCGTCGTAGTGATGGGTATGCTGATCGGCACTTTCTTCACGCTGTTCATCTTGCCGACGATTTATGTACTCCTGGCGCAGGATCATCGAAGACAGCCGACCGCGGCCGTCTGACGGTGACGTACGCTGTCAGCTTCTCAGATTGTTTCTTGGGAGCGTTGCGATGGGACGCGGAGACGGGGGACATGTCCCGGAGAGAGACGGAGGCGGCTGGACGAGCTTCACGCTCCTTCTCGTGGGGGTCTTTCTATCGCCGTTGAGTTTTTTCATCGTCAATATTGCACTGCCGACGATTTGCCTGGATTTGGCCGCGACGCCCGGAGACGTCCAGCTCGTCGTCTCTGGATATCTTTCGGCTTACGCGGTGTTCCTGATCACCGGCGGGCGCCTCGGTGACCTTTATGGACGTAAGCCCGTTTTTCTTGCTGGCGTCGCTGTCTTTGGATTTTCATCGGCCTTGTGCGGCCTCGCCTCATCCCCCGCAACCCTCGTCGCGGGTAGGATTCTTCAAGGGGGCGCCTCCGCCATCATGGTTCCGCAAGCGCTCGGATCGATTCATGATCTCTTTCCGATCGACGAACGGCCTTTCGCTCTTGGCGTCTATGGCGCCGTGCTCGGCCTCGCCGCCATCGGCGGGCAAACATACGGCGGCGCTCTCGTGTCCGCCGATCCTTTCGGCCTTGGCTGGCGCTTGGTGTTTCTGGCTAATATTCCCGTCGTGCTTGTCACGCTCGCATTCAGTCCCTTGCTGAGGGACACGCGCCGTTTGTTTTTGCCGTCGGAGCGACTCGATCTCGTTGGAGTGTCGCTCTTGGCGCTCACGCTCGCTTTGCTGATCGTGCCGCTCATCGAAGGGCGCGCCGCCGGCCGGCCTTTATGGGCCTTCGCTATGCTCCTTGCTTCGCCGATCGTCGCCGCCCTGTTTTGGCGACATGAAGTGCGCGTGCTGAGAGAAGGCGGAGCGCCTCTCGTCGATCCGAGAATCGCATGCACGCCGGGCCTCCATTGGGGCGTTCTCGCCTTGCTGACATTTTACGCCACGTCCATCTTCTTTGTCAGCTTCAGCGTATATCTGCAAAGTGCGCTCGGCAAAAATCCGCTTGCGGCAGGGATGGCGTTTCTGCCTTTTGGCGTCGGTTCCTTCGTTGGCCCCCTCGTATCACCTTATGCGAGCAAAATATTTGGCAGCGCTTCCGCGCCGCTCGCCATGATCCTCGAGACGATCGGATTTTTGAGCCTCGCCGCAATAACGTGGACGACGCCGAACAGTGCGAGCAATCCTGGATCATGTTGATCCGAGCTGGTCGGGACTCGTCTCCGGCGTCATCAACTCGACCTTGCAACTCAGTGGCGCCTTGGGTGTCGCCATTATCGGCGACGTTTTCTACGCCACGCAAGGACAAGCCGCCGACGCCGCGTCGATCGTCCGCTCCTTCACTCTTTCTCTGCTCGGCGTCGCTCTTTGTCTGATCGCTTCGACGATATCGACGTTCGCGTTGACGAGAGTCCGCTCGGCTTGCGGTTCCACGAAGCCCTGCATTGATGTGACGCGATCATAGAATCGAGAGCTTCGGGTTTGCGCTCGCAATCCTTGATAGCGGACTGCGGTGCGGCTCGAGTCCAAAATCAAATTTCGACGCGTGTAATTTAGCTTCGGCCCTATCTTCGTTTACCCCGAATAATATTGAACATGACGATAAAAAATTTTAGCTACGGAAATATCCTTACTCGTGCCATAAGGGCTATGTAATAAAAAGAAGGTAGGATGGATTGTTTGATAGGAGTATCATACAATAAACATATAATGTAGCAACAATTACATAAAAATGCACAAATGTATTGTGCATACCAAATGGTGAATCATGTAGATGACAAGCAGCACATATGGCGGCGGAATCAGTTTCTGACAAACTGAGGAGATAGCGATATGATAGTGGCAGGAATTGACGATATCTCAATATATTCTCCTGGTTTCTTCTATCCTTTGGAGGATTTAGCCCGACGTCATGGCGTCGATCCCGCCAAATACATCGTCGGCATTGGCCAGGAGCGCATGGCGGTCCCCACTCCCGACGAAGACATCGTCAGCATGGCGGCGAATGCAGTCGCGCCCTTATTGGTCAATGAAGTGCGCGAGGAGATCAGCACGGTGATCTTCGCGACGGAGAGCGGGATCGATCAATCAAAATCAGCCGGGCTCTTCGTTCACGGCGTGCTCGGGCTCAATCCCAATTGTCGGGTGGTGGAATTCAAGCAGGCCTGCTACAGCGCGACGGCCGGTATCCAATTGGCCTCCGACCTCGTGCGTCAGAGGCCGAAAGAAAAAGTTCTGGTGATTGCCTCCGACATTGCCCGTTATGAACGTAATTCGGAAGGCGAATGCACGCAGGGGGCCGGGGCTGTTGCGATGATCGTCGCGGCCAATCCCCGCCTACTCGAGATTCACCCGCAAAGCGGCGTGTTCAGTTTCGACGTGATGGATTTCTGGCGGCCTAACCACCGCGAGGCCGCTTATGTCAACGGCAAGCTTTCGATTGACGTCTATCTGCGGTCGCTGACCGAGGCGTGGCTCGACTTTCAACGAAAAGATGGGCTGCCTCTCACATCGATCGACAAGCTATGCTTCCATCAGCCCTTCACAAAAATGTCAAAGAAAGCCTTCGGCGCTCTGCGTGAAGCAGCGGGAGCCGAAGCCGATCATCTCGACGAGAAAAGCTATGCGGAGAGTCAAATCTATGGTCGGCAGATTGGCAACACTTATTCGGCTTCGCTCTACATCGGATTGTCCTCGCTTCTCGATAATTGCGACGAGGATCTAACGGGCAGGAGCGTCGGCCTCTTCAGTTATGGGAGCGGCTCGGTCGGCGAGTTCTTCTCCGTGTCGGTCGTCGAGGGTTATCGCCGACGCCTGCGCTCGCATGCGCATCGTGCGCTTTTGGCGAGGCGTCGCGAGATCGATTACGAGACTTATGTCGCGTGGTTCTACACCTCTGTTAAATCGACGGAAGACCGGATCTCTCCGATGCAGACGACAGGACGCTATCGCTTCGCCGCCATCGCCGAGCAGCGCCGTATCTATGCGGAGGTCGACTGCGCTCGGCTCGGCTCACTCAACGCAGTGGCGTGAGCCATGGAGCGCTCCATCGAGATTACGCGTCGCCTCACTCGCAGCGGCGCCGCCATCGCCGAGCTGCGCCTCGCTCGTCCAGAGCGAGGCAACGCTCTCGACGAAGCCATGCTTCGTGCAATCACGCGCGCCTGCTCTGATCTGGCCCAAGACGAGGCGCTGCGAGCGGTCCTCGTCTCTGGCGAGGGCCGGCATTTTTGCGCGGGCGCCGACCTCGACTGGATGCGGCGCGCGGGATCAATGACCCCGGAAGAGAATCTTCGCGACGCGGAACTTCTCGAATGGGCGCTTAGCAGCCTTGTCGCTCTGCCCGTTCCCGTCGTCGCGAAAACTCAGGGCTGCGCCTATGGAGGAGGAATCGGGCTTCTGTGTTGCGCAGACATCGTTCTTGCTGAAACTGGCTCCCTTTTCCGTTTCAGCGAGCCTCTCCTCGGCCTGGCGCCGGCAGTAATAAGCCCCTACGTCGTTCGGGCGATCGGCGTCCGCCGCGCGCGGCGCCGATTTCTCGCCGCCGAGGTTTTCGACGCCACCGCCGCGGTCGCGGACGGGCTGGTCCATGAAGCGCTCGCCAAGACAGCTATCGAGGCTCGCACCGAGGCGATTTTAGAAAACGTCGCGGCCTGCGGGCCTAACGCATTGCGCGAATGCAAGGCGCTGCTCGACCGTCTGCAGAACCGCGACGGCCTCGAAGCAGAAGCTCTTCCGAATCGTCGGCTGATCGCACGGCTTCGTGTCATGCCAGAGGCGCAGGAAGGCATGGCGGCATTTTGTACAAGCCGTCTCCCTTCCTGGGCCGGAACGCCAGTAAGAGCGGAATGATTTCCGACTTCTCCCTCGAAATTTCCCACACGCACAGAGGAATATGATCATGTGCGGCTTTTTAGCGATCTTTCATACCGGCGGTCACCACGATTTGCGTGCGGCGCTGCTCGATGGCGTATCGGTCATCCGGCATCGTGGCCCCAACGAGCGGGGCATATGGGTCGACCCAAGCGGAAAAGTCGGATTAGCACACGCCCGACTCAGCATCATAGGCCTTGGCAATGGGCGGCAGCCGATCTCTTCTCAAGATGGTTCCGTTCACTTGGTCGTCAACGGTGAATTCTACGATTACGAGCAAATCCGCGATGAGCTGGTCGCGCGCGGCTGCGTTTTTCGCACCGACAGCGATAGCGAGATCGCTCTGCATCTTTATTGCGAATTCGGCGCCGCGGGTCTCGAGCGCCTGCGGGGGGAATTTGCGCTCGTCATCTACGACGCAAACGAGCGGCATATGATAGTTATGCGCGATCGTTTCGGGATCAAGCCTGTCTTTGTCACCGAGCACGATGGGACAATCTATATCGGCTCAGAGATCAAGGCGCTCATCGCGGCCGGCGTACCGGCGATCTGGGACGAAGACGCCTATATTTCCCGCGGGTTCTATCTGGAGAACAAGACGCTCTTTCGCAAAATTCGTAGCGTCACGCCAGGTCATTTTCTCACCGTGTCGTCTAGTGGCCTTCGAGAGCATTCCTATTGGGATCTCGATTTCCCCACGGCCGAATCTCTGGAAAGGGGAACTTTCGAGGAGGAGAATATTGTTCCGGAATTGCGCGAGAAAATCTTGGAGGCGGTAAAGCTGCGCATGCGATCGGACGTGCCGATCGCTGTCTATCTCAGCGGCGGCGTCGATTCCGCCGCCATGCTCGGTTGTGCGACGCATCTGAACGGCGCGCCTCTCGATGCCTTCAATTTGTCCTTCACGGATTCAGAATCCTATGACGAACGAGGCTTCGCCGAGCAGGCTGCGACACACGCCGGCGCGCGCTTCCACGCGATTCCGGTGAATCAGGATGATCTTGCAGACAATTTCTCCGAAGCTCTCTGGCATAATGAAACGCCCTTCTTCAACGCTCATGGCGTAGCCAAATTCATCCTTAGTCGCGCGGTACGTGACGCGGGCGTAAAAGTGGTGATCACCGGCGAGGGTTCCGACGAGATATTTGCCGGTTATCCTCACTTCCGTCGCGACATGTTGCTCTACAATGCGCAACGTCAGGACAAGGAGCTGGTAACAAAGCTACGCGCAAATTTGAACTCGGCAGACGCGACCTATGCTGACGAAGTCCTCCCCCCAGACGCCGCCTGGATGGCTGCGCAGCTGGGTCACGGCGTGTCATGGGTCAACAATCAAGCCTCCTGGCTCGCGCCGCTGCGGGAGCTATACGACGAGGAGACGCGATGGCGTTGGGAAAAGATGGGACCGTATCGACGGTTCTACAGCGGAGTAGCGCAAAGTCGGATCAATGGTCGAGATCCTGTGCATAAATCGATGTATCTCTGGGCGAAGACGTTCCTGCCGAATTTCGTGCTCACGACTCTGGGCGATCGGATGGAGATGGCTCACAGCGTCGAAGGTAGGGTGCCGCTTCTCGATCATCATTTGGCGGAATATGCATGTCGGATTCCCGTCTGGCTTAAAATCAAAGGCGGCGTTGAGAAACATGTCTTTCGAGAAGCCATGCGCCCTTTCATTCCGGACGCACTTTACCGCCGCAAAAAGCATTATTTTCGCGCGCCGCCGGCCATGCTCGGCGAGAAAAATCGTCTGTCTCAACTCGTCGAGGACACGATCCACGGTGACGCTCTTCAGGACATACCGTTCTTCGACACGACGTTGGTCCGCCGCGCATGGTCGGATGCGGCGAAGGAGTCCCCCGCGCGCCGGGCGCTCCTTGATCCGGTGTTCATGGAGATTGCGAGCCTTTGCTCGATACAGCGCAGTTTCCGCATGTCCAGCAACCCTAGCCGGACAGCGCCGGATCGTATCATGGAGGTGACGGCATGAGAATCGGCGTCATCGGCGCGGGACTAAACGGTCTCGCTTTCGCATTGCTCCTGAAGAAATTCGGCATTAACCCCGAAGTCTATGAGCGGGACAATGGACCGCGCGACGCGGGCTCTGGCATTTATGTATGGCCTCAGGGCGTGCAGATTCTGCGCTTCATTTTCGGGGATGACCGCCTCATGTCGGCGGGCCAGCCGATCGAATTCCTCGATACACACGACCGGCGCGGCAATCTGATCTACAGCCAGCCTGTGCGGCTCGAAGGCTTCGATTTCGCTGCGCCGGCCATGATGTTTCTTCGCAAGGAGCTGATTGGCCTCTTGCGGGATGCGCTCGGATCAGAGACCATCGTCCCCAACGCCGGTTGCGTCGCTATTTCGCAGGATTGTCAGGGCGTGTCGGTCGATTTCGCGGATGGGCGCTCGCGTCGCTTCGATCTCGTTGTCGGCGCCGACGGCGTCTTCTCGCGGGTTCGTGAGGTAGTGGCGCCGGACGCGGTCATCGCCGACACGGGTATCGCGGCCTGTCGCGGCGTTGTTGAATTCAATCATCCAACGTTGCGAAACGATCGCTGCCAGATTTTCAGTTATGACCACGCCCGCATGGTGACCTATCCTCTCGACGAGAGTCGATCCTTGCGCTACTGGTTCTACGCCTATCAGCATCGAAACGAGCCGCTGCTCGACAAGAACATGATCAAGACGGCGGCAGCCCACATCGCCGAGCCGTTGACCACGATGATCGAGGCAACTTCAGCAGATTCTATTTTGAACAATCGTCTCCATTCAGTTCGACGAATCGACCATTGGCATCGGGGGCGTGTCGCTCTTCTGGGAGACAGTGCTCACGCTATGCTTCCCACCCTCGGCTATGGCCTCACGCTCGGTCTGGAAAATGGCGTTGCGCTAACTCAGTCTCTTCTGAGCAATTGCGATCCAGATATTACGAGCGGCCTCCGCCGCTATGAGCGCAGGGCCTGCCAGCGATCCAAGGAGATGCTCGACGTGATGAGAGATATCACGGATCTGTTCTATTTCCGGGATGAAGGTTCGGTTACAGGTGAAAGCTTGCAAGAGGGAATGGTCCGCTTCCGTAACCTGGCCGAGACGACGGTGTTCTGATGGACGACGTCGCCTTTCGCAGCACGGTCCGAGCTTTCGTCGCTAATCGCATCAGCCCGCGGATAGAGGCCTGGGAACGCGCTGGAAGCTATCCTGCGGAGCTGCACGCCGAAGCGGGAGCTGCTCGGCTGCTTTCTCTCGGCGAAACGGTCGACTCTCTTCTCCCGGACCGTTCCGAACGTTCGCGGATGCTGATCGAGGAACTCACGCGCGGCGGATCGCAGGGTTTGACGATGGGGCTCGCGTCCCATTTTGTCAGCCTCGCCATTGTTTCTGCATGCGCCGAAACGGAATTAGCCGCCCGTATCACGGTCGACGTATTGTCCGGCAAACGCCTGATCGCCCTCGCCCTCACGGAGCCGGGCGCAGGATCGGATCTCTCTGCGCTCGAGACGCGCGCCGTGCTGACGAACGATAAAGACTGGCGGATCGACGGTGAGAAGCGATTTATCTGCAATGGCGCTCGCGCCGATTATCTGGTCGTCGGCGCGCGCACGCCCGAGGGTTTCGGGCTCTTTCTCGTTGAACGGCCGCAAGGGGAGATCACTAGCGGTAAGCTCGATTCGATCGGGTGGCGGTGCCTACCGCTCGGGGCGCTCCGCCTCGCGAATGCTCACGGGCGATTGATTGCCGGCCCCGGAAAGGCCGGGCGCCTATTGAGAGACGCCTTGACCCGGGAGCGGCTCAACCTCGCGATCATGGCGGTGACCTCCGCCAAGAGTGTGCTCGAGGAGTTGATATCCCACTGCCGAACGCGCATCATTCGTCGATCGCCATTGATTGCCATGAGCCACGTCCGGCAGACTCTCGCAGAGCTGAGCTCCGCAATATCTGTTGCGCGTGACTTCGTGGACCGGACAAATGTCGCGGACGGAGAAGTCCGAGTCGCCATGGCGAAGAATGTCGCCGCGTCCACTCTCGCGCAGACAGCGCGTGCGGCCGTTCAATTGCATGGTGCAGCTGGCTGCATCGCACCGACCCTTGCGGAGCGGATGTTTCGCGACGCGCCACTCGTTGCGATCGGCGGCGGCACAACCGAGGTGATGAACGAGATCATCGCACGCTCTTTCGAAAAGGAAGGTCATCGTGAAAGCGATTCCGAGCCATGCCCGGCAGAATAGCCGCGCCCTTCTCGACCACGTATTCCAACGATATTGCGGCATCGAGCTGATCGAGCAGGAAGCCGGGCGCTGCCGGTGCCGGCTGACGGTCACGCCGGCTGTGGACAACCTCAGCCAATCTCTGCACGGTGGCGTGGCCTACGCCATGATGGATGTCACGAGCATGCTCGCGACCCTGCCTCTTTTGGCTCCTGATGAATATGCGGTCAGCACGAATATCGCAGTCTCCATTCTGACGTCGATGCCGCGCAATTCGGTCGCGGAATTCGAGGCGTCTGTGTTGCGCGCGGGCCGCACGATGATTTTCACCTCCTGCACCGCATTCCGTATTGGCGAAGATAAAACGCGCACGCTCTTTGCCACGGCGCAAATCTCGAAGGCTCGACTACGGAAGGACATCCGGAATCTTGGCGTTGGGGAGGGCTCCTAGCACTCGAAGTTCGGGGCAACACAGAACATTTTCTCGGGCGTCCATTCAGGTTAACGGATGATTCGGGAGCGGCTGAGAGTTAGAATGAAATGTGGTTCATGCCTGTGCGAGATTCAGAAGGTGATTTTACTGGAATGCGGTAGCATTGGAGTAAGGTGTGCGAAATGTTGCAAGCGGCTAGGCGCGCGCGATCTCACTAACTTGAGGCAACCGCGCGCAGGCCGATTTGCTTGTTTCGAGGAGGAAACATATGAAATTGTATTGCGACTGCAAAGGATCTGCGCCCAACCCACGGCGCGTCCGTATATTCGCTGCGGAGAAGAAGATCGACCTCGTTCTCGTGAGAGTCGACCTCGCCGCCGGAGAAAACCGCACGCCTGAGTTCCTTGCGAAGAACTCCTCAGGGCAGACGCCGGTAATGGAGCTCGACGATGGCTCCTGCCTATCGGAATCGGTGGCAATTTGTCGATATCTGGAAGGTCTTCATCCCGACCCCAATTTGTTCGGCGGCGATTTGCGCGAACAAGTGGATATTGAAATTTGGAATAGGCGGATGGAGTTCGAATTGCTCGAACCCGCCACGCGGGCCGTGCTCAACACCAATCCGATTTTTCGAAATCGACTCCATCAATTCGTGGCTTACGGCGAAGCCCAGCAGGCCTCGCTGGAAGATCGCCACGGTCGAATGAATCGAGAGCTCGAAGGAGGGGAGTTCGTCGCAGAAGGTCGTTTTACGATCGCGGACATAACCGCTTTAGTTGCAATCGATGTAGCCATACGAATGTTGAATTTAAAAATTAGCCGCGATCATGAGAATTTGATCCGCTGGAAATTTCGAGCCGGCCGAGCGCCAAGGCGTGAGAACGGCTCGATGGAGACCCACTTGGAATGGGCTTGTTCATCGTGCGATGGAGACGGTGCCATCTTCCAATGTCGAAATTGGCCCGCCACAGCTAGCCGACACTCCTTCTGCTCGCGTTGCCTCGAGTTCGCCCTCCTCCACAGCATCACGAAAAATCGCGACTAAATCGAGGACTTGGCGTGAATGAGCCCAAGTTTCGAGGTAACCAATATGGAGCTGAACGACTCGATTACGGCCGGCACTAAGATTCAGCGGCTTCAACCGTCCAGAAGCGATCTCCATACGGATGCTGTGCTCAGGCAGCCAAGCATAGCCATGCCCATCAATGACAAAAGCGAGCGAAGTGGTAAGATGGCTGACCGTCCAGCGCTGGCGCGAACCCAACCATCCGCTGCTGACGCCTCGTAAGCCAGAATCACTCAGAACGACCTGGCGGTGCTCCTTGAGCATCTCATGGGTTAGTTGACCCCGCTTATGCAGAGGGTGGCTAGCGGTGGCCACGCAAACGAGGTGCACCGCCAGCAGAGGCTCAATCACCGTTCTCGGCGGGAGATGGCTCGCGATGCCGATCTGGGCGCGACCATCCTCCAAGACTTCGCTCGTGCCCGAAAGCGCCGTCTCCTGGATTCGGACCGAAACATTCGGATAAAGAAGAGAATACTGTGCGAGCGCGTCCCGCAAGATTTGACTCGGGAAGATTATGTCGACTGCAAGCGCGATCTCGCCTTCCGCGCTCGGGTCGAAGCCCGCGCAGAATCTTTCCATATGGGTCGCCTGTCCAATGAGTTCCCGGGCACGGGGGAAGATCACTTGCCCCATTCTCGTCAACGTGGCGCGCCGTCCTTCGATAGCGAAAAGGTCCTGACCGAGGCATTCTTCCATCTTGTGGATGGCGTGGCTGATGGCGGATTGTGTCTTGTTCAACCGTTCGGCAGCCTGATGGAAGCTACCGTACTGGGCCGTGGCGACGAACATTCGCCATTGCTCTAGACTGATTTTCATCGTCGCATCCTTGCTCTTAGTCTCATCATTGCCTCGAAATGGCCCGGCACCAGGCGGCTCGGAGATTGTGATTAATTCGGGCTTCCCAAGGGTCTGGGCCACATAATCCAGCTCGCAGTAAAAAACTCAGGTGCTCGGACACAGAGGGGAGCGCGGGCCGTACAACATGAAAGCCTCATTTTGCTCTTATCGCCATGGCAGGAGTATTACATCTGCGATGAGGTTCGTCTTTCTCTCTCAGAGATGATGCGGTCTGTGATGGAGAGAAAGCGAATGCCTCAAATGGCCGCGGCGTATCTAGGGTGGTTATGTACTTTGGTGTTTGGTTGGCTTAATGGAGTCTGATCTGGAGGTGTGGCAGAATCGCAATCTCTGAGGCGGGGCAAATTTCCAGGGAATCACCATCCGCCACAGCAAATACGCCGCTTCCGAAAGCGGAGAGCAGCAAGATTATCGACATAGTGTTGGCGGAAGCGGGCCGGCGGCCAGAATCGGTTTTCGGCATCGTGCAAGGCATCATAACCGCCGTCGCGCATCGCAAGTCTCATCAGGAGATCCGCCTCGAAATGGAAGCGAAGGCAAAAAAATTGCTCGACCGAGCTCGTCCGCTACATAGCGCTGCCGGGCGTCACAGTGAGGGGGCGGCGGGAATGACGGCGCCCGCCTGCAGGACATAGCGTGATGCGGGCGCGGCGAGACGATCGGGGCTCACGGTGCGCCGGTCAGCTGGCGCATTGACGAAGGCGAGCTTGCGATCCTGCATGTTTTGGACGTCGTTGGCGTCGATCGGCGCAGGCTCGATTTGCTACGAAGCTGTTTCGGGGGTGGGGCGCCCGTCGATCTTTGAGCCTCAGCATTGGCGGCGGCCTCTCCCGCGCGCTGGTCGTCGCGAAGAGTTTGGCGGTGCGCGCCGCTTCGCGCTCCTGGCCTATGCGCTGCTCTCGGGGTCTGGGCCGGTCGGCGGCAATTGGCCCTGGGCCGCGAGGATCGGCCGGCCAAGGTTGCCCGGGCGAGGCGGCCGAGCTTGGGGACGTTTCTCGGTAGGCCCGCATAGTCGCGCGGCAGGGACGCAAGTCCGTCGGGCATCGTCTTCGCTTCGGTATTCATGAGCTCCGGCGCGGGGCCCGAGCGCGATCGCCCCTGCAAAGCCCAAAAGGTCATGCCGAGAAGCGCGGCGGAAGCGACGCCCGCGAGCGCGCGGGAGCCTCTCTCTCGGCCTCCATCCCGTCACAAAGCGCAGCGCCGCCCTCTGACTTTGGGGGCGACGCCGGGACATCATTCGGAGATAAAGACGGGGGCAGCGTCCGCCGAAACAGTGGTCCCCGCTGCGCCAGCAGGACTGAATCTAAGCCGCGCGCTCGAAGAGCTTCTTCGCCCGCGTCTCGAAATCGAGCCTTGCGTCCTGATGCATCTTGTCGCGCGCGACGGCGGTAATCCCCTGCACGAAGTCGAAGGCGCTCTCTGGTTTGCGCCCTTCCTCGGTCAGCACGATATCGATAATCTTCGCGGTCTCCGCTTTCGAAAAGCCGCGCTTGCGCAGGAATTCTGTTCGGTCGTCGTCGTTGCGCGCGACGATGCGCTCCCGCGCTGCCTTCACGCCGTTGATGAAAGGCATGGGCGAAGAATCGACGAAGCGCGTCAGTGCCAGCACCGCCTCATTCGCGAAAGGCGACGCGGCGTATTTGGAATGGCGGATTGTGATCTCCTCGAAATCTTCGACGCCCCAGAGGTTCCGGTTCTGGCAAACGGCGCGGAGGTAAAAGCTCGCAATGCCTAGCGTCTTGGCGTCGGCGCGACAGGAGCGTCCGATCCCGGGAGAATGAGGGCCATCTGCTCCGCATCGTCGCGGCTCGCTTCCACGCGGATGGCCGCGCTCTCCACCATTCGCGTTCGGCTGCGCTCGGACCGGTCTTGCACGGCCGCGAACAGCTCCGACAGCGACGGCGCAGAAACCACTCGGAAGACAGGCGGCCAACCTCCGTGCCGCGGCTTGCTGCACCTTGTGGCCGCCGTCGCATCCGCGCGCTGCATCCAGGGTTTCAACCAGGGTCATGGGGCTTCTCCATGACGGGTGCCGGGAGCTTTCTCTCGGTCCTCAACCCGTCACGGAGCCTAGTCCAAGCTCTCGCTCTACTACGCGCGCATGGCGAAGCTAAAGACGCAGTTATTCGGGCCCTGACTCAACAGGCTTGCCCGCAGCGTCCTATAAATTTTCAGTTAGGCGCGAGTGGTCACCATGTGGTCACCAGTCTGTAGCGCGCAGATTTCATGCGACGCTTATGTCATAGATTTATTTGGTGGGCGCACAAGGGCTCGAACCTTGGACCCGCTGATTAAGAGAAAGCGGGGCATAATAGTCTGGATGGATCGCAAGAGCGCATAAGGCGCAATTTATCTTGCATTTGTAGCGATACCCGCTGATATTGGGAAGCTAGAATGGTCAAGAAGCATCATTGCATTGCTTCCCAATTGCTTCCCAGCGTGGCCTATGAAGCTCACAAAGACAACCGTGGAACGCCTCCAACTGCCTGAGGGAAAGAACGAGGCAATTTTCTTTGATGAAAGTCTTCCCGGCTTCGGTCTCCGCATCCGGGCGGGCGGTAAACGCACTTGGATCGCGCAATACCGTCTTGGCACTAAGCAGCGCCGAGTGACGATCGCGCCGGTTGCTTCGCTAGATGCTGATGAGGCACGTAGGAAAGCGCGCGAGACGCTCGCGAAGGCTCACCTTGGAAGCGATCCGCAGTTAGAAAAAGCCGAGGCGCGAGCGCAGGCAGCGGTGACGCTGGGCAGCGTTGCTGAAAATTATCTTACCCGCCACGCGGCTAGTAAACTTAAGCTTGGCACTCTTGAGGATGTGAGACGCTACTTGCGGCGACATTGGGAGCCTTTGGCAGAACTTCCAATAAGCAAAGTGACGCGCGCCACAGTGGCGGCGCGGCTCGCAATCATCGAACAGGAAAACGGGAGGTATGCCGCGAATAGGGCGCGCGCGGCGCTATCACGGCTTTATTCTTGGGCTATCGAAGAAGGCCTAACGGACGCCAACCCGGTGGTAGGCACACGAAAGCCTGCTAATGAGACGGCGCGGGATCGTGTGCTGACGGACGAAGAATTGCGCCTCGTCTGGCGGCACGCGGGCGAGGGGGATTACGGCTCGATCGTTCGCCTGCTGATTATCACCGGCCAGCGGCGCGAAGAGGTTGCCGCGATGACATGGGGGGAGGTGGACCTAGTCGGGGCGACGTGGCGCATTGGCGGCGATCGCACAAAGAATGCGCGGTCCCACGACGTTCCCTTGCCTTTTCAGGCAATTGCCATTCTGCGTGCCATCGCTCGCCGCGACGGCCGGGCGCTCGTCTTCGGGTCCCGTGAGGGGCCATTCTCGGGATGGTCAAAGGCAAAAGCGTCGCTGGATGTGCGCATAAAAGGCGAGCTTGGGCGAGCGCTTCCGCCCTGGAGGCTACACGACGTACGCCGAACGGTGGCGACCCGGCTCGCGGACCTTGGCGTTTTGCCCCACGTCGTAGAAGCCGTTCTCAATCATATTTCCGGACACAAGGCGGGCGTGGCGGGCGTCTACAATAGATCAATCTACGCGGCCGAAAAGCGAGAAGCGTTAAAGCTTTGGGGAAATCATATCGCCTCCGTCTTGCAAGTGGGGGAGTGAGACATGGATCAGCCCGACGAGACGCCATCGCCGGAAATCGCCGAGCGCGCATTTCTGGATGCGTGGGAGCACGCCGTCAAAATAGACGGGCTTGAAGACGAGTTGAAGGCTGAGCGCCATGAAAAGCGGCGCAAGGAAATCCTGCGAGAAATCCGCAGCTTGGAGAACAAGATCACCCCAACGGCGAAGCGGGCGGCAGCAGACCGTAATCGCCCGTTGGTTAGGGCAATGACGGAATATCTCCAGAAGAGCGGCGTGCCATCGAATATCGCGCACCTCCTTGATTGGCTCCGTGGCCAAGGTTTCGTTATTGCGCAAGATAAGGAGCCGAAGCCTGCTGGCGGCGTTACCGCAAGGACGGCGCGCTACATCCTAATGGAGACGTTTGACATCCATGGGGAAAAAGGGCGGAAGCCGACAATTCGCTAGGAATCCCATTTTTCAATTTTCGCCATCCCTCTATTGATGCCTGATGCGCCTTATAGCCGCCTTTTGGTGCGGCGTGTTCGAGGCGAGGCAATGAAGTCCCAAGCTGTCACGAAGAAGAAGCAGCGCGCTGCCAAGGCGATGGCTACCGCTTCCGATATGCGCACACATCAGAAGCAGCGCGCTGAGGAGAAGAGGGCCGCTATCTCAGCGCAGTTGAATAATCTGCCTCCCGATCTCGGTCGCAATCGCGTCCTGGATGCCGAGGCGTCGGCCGCCTTCTGGGGCGTTTCGCTTCCACACTGGCGTCGCCTGTATCGCTCGGGGAAGGTCCCGAGCCCGATCAAGATCGGTGAGCGTAAGCTCGGGTGGCGCGTCGGCGACTTGGCCGACGGTTTAGCGCAGCGTTCCACCACCCCCTCGGCTCTCTGATCCCTGAAAAAACGACGCGCTCAACGCGGCTGGCCTTGGCCAAGGTCAACCTTGCTCAGCACTGAGGCGGGCTTCCCCAGCTGCCTCACATCTCTCGAAGCGAAGTTGCCCAACAACGATCCGTGTGGGCCGGCTCGCCACTTCTAGAAACCAGTGAGGTAAAATGACAAACACCTTCCGCCATCAGAGACCACAAGCGCACGATGAGCTTGCGGCGATGTTGCGTGATGGCCGCGCGCCTTCATTGCAGCTACTTCTCAACCTTGCTCCGCCAGTTGAACTCGAAGCGGATTATCGCGAGCGTGAACGCAAAAAATATAATGAGCCCACGTCGGGCTCGCCCCTCTCCGCATGGGTCCGTCAACTATTAATCACGGCGATGATGCATTGGTCGCGGGACCGCCTCTCGCGGCAACCGGGCGAGCGGACGCCCCAACCCTTCGCGAAATGGCTTATCGGCTATCTCGACACCGAGGTGGGGTGGGCCTTTCAGATGGGCGGCGGTTGGGCGCAGGCGGCGCAATTGCTCCGCATCGCTGCGGGTCATCCTCGCTTCCCAACGACGAAGCAACCGCGCCACCGCTAATCGCCTCGCGTACCAAGACTGGAAATCTCATCGGAGCAAATTCCGCGCGTATATGGGGGCAGAATGTGCAGTGTTACCGAAAACCATGAAAACGAAGAGCCGTGCGAAACGGCTCTTTGCTATCACGCGGCACTCGAATTTCTTAAGCGCGGGTTCAACGTCATTCCGCGCAACCCCCGCGAAAAGCGCCCGGCGGTCAAATGGAAAAGCCTTCAAAATCGTCGCGTCAGTTACGACGAATTGAAAGGCTGGCGGCCTATGTTCGCAGGCGGTGTCGGCTTCATTACGGGCGCAATCAGCGGCGTCATAGTAATCGAAAGTGACGGACCAGAGGGCGAGGCGACCCTCTCGGAATTCGAAGAGACGCACGGCGCTCTGCCGGAGACGTTCACTGTGCGAAGCGGCAGCGGCCGCGGCCTGCATCGGTATTTCGGGCACCCTGGCATACGTGTCACCACTCGCGCAAACAAATCGATCAAACTCGACGTGAAAGGTGATGGCGGGTTCTGTGTGCTTCCACCGTCTTTGCACGAGAGTGGCGGCCGCTATGAAATCGTGTCGAGCGTGCGGCCTGCGCCACTGCCGCAAGGTTTGCTCGAATTCATCGAAGCGAAAGCCGCGAAAGCCATGGGGGAAGCACCAAAGCCGAGTGGCTCAGCGCTGGCTGGCGAGCCGGCTTCACGTGACGACCATGGGCTTGGTCAGAAAGCAAACCGTCTTGAGCCCGTGCCCGTCAATCCGGTGAATGTCGCCATCATAGCGTCGATGCTTGACGCGCTGCCTGACAGCTATGCCAGCGAATACAATGATTGGCTTCACGTCGGCTTCGCGCTGCGCAGCTTCGATGATGGAGAAGTTGGCCTCGCGTTGTGGAAGAAATTTTCGGAACGCTGCCCGAGCAAGGCAAGCGAGACGGATTTCAAGGCGCATTGGAGCAGCTTCGATCAGGAATATACGGGACGCAAGATCACCATTGGTACACTTTGGAGGGCGGCAACAGCGCATGGCTGGCGCATGCCGCGTCATTGGGATCGCCACACCAAAATTAAAGACTGAGAGACACGCCATGACAACGATGGACGAGATTGTTGCTTCGATCGAAGAGAACTCCACGATGGAGGCGATGACGGAGGTGACCTTTGTCTCATTTGGCCCCTTTACGATGGATGAGCGGAGAGGTCTTACAAAACAGCAGCGTAGTGGGCGCGGTAGAGAGGCGACCATCGAGACTGTATGGATTAGCGCTCCCTTTGAAGTGCTAGGCGCGTGCCGCGATCCTCACGGGCGGGCGTGGGGTAAGCTGCTCCAGTTTTACGACGACGATGGTCGCCCCCACACGAAGCACGTGACCGATGCCAATCTGCAAGGCGAGCCCGCCGCGCTGTGTGCGACACTCGCGGATGAAGGATTGCGGATTAACCGTTCGAAACAGAAGGAACTCGCCGAGTATTTGAGCGGGGTCCGCATCGAAGCGCGCGTTACGATCGTCAATCGCACTGGCTGGCACCAGATTGGAAAAGATCATATTTTCGTATTGCCAGGCAAAACCATCACAAGGGAAGGCTCCGAGAGGATCGTTCTCGACGCATCCGCTCACGGGCCTTATGAGACGCAGGGCACAATTGAAGATTGGAAGGAAGGCGTGGGCGCGTTGTCGGCGGACCATGTTTTGCTGACGTTCATGGTAAGCGCTGCATTGGCTGGACCGCTCGCGCATATCGTCGGAGCCGAAGGCGGAGGCGTGCACGTGTTTGGTCCATCGTCTATCGGCAAGTCGTCGTTGCTCTGTGCGGCGGCGTCGGTGTGGGGACGCGGCTCGTCGGTCGGCGGTTATATGCGCACGTGGAGGGCGACGGTGAACGGGCTCGAAGGTGCTGCGGCAAGCGCGACCGATACTTGCCTTGTTCTCGACGAAATCGGCGTCGGCGATGCGCGTGACGTTGCAGCGAGCATTTATCAGCTCGCTAATGGCGTCGGGAAGGCGCGCGCTGGGCGTGGCGGCGAGCTTCGCGAGCCCAAGGCGTGGCGTGTTCTACCGCTTTCGAGCGGCGAGCTTCCAGTCGACGCCAAGATCGATGAAGACCGTGGGCGCAAATCACGTGGTGGCCATCTCGTCCGCCTGTTGGATATACGCGCTGATCGTGAGTTTGGATTTGGCGCGTTCGATAGCTCTGGCTCGTTCCCCGATGCGGGCAAGCTGGCGGACGCCATCAAGGAAGCCGCGGTATCAGCATATGGGACCGCCGGCCCTGCCTTCATTCAAGAGCTCGCGAGCACGGACCGCGATGTGACCGTCACAAAGACCAAGAATTTCATGGTTCGCTTCGTCTCCAAAGTGGTCTCCGCTGGAGCGTCAGAACAGATCAACCGTGCGGCCAAGAAGTTTGCCTTGATCGCGGCCGCCGGGGAAATGGCTTCGGCGGTAGGTATCACGCCGTGGACCAAAGGCAGTGCCGAACGGGCGGCCGTCTCGGCCTTCAAGGCTTGGCTGGACAAGCGGGGCGGAGTGGGCTCGCATGAAGAGCGGCAGGCAGTTGAGCAGGTAAGGCGGATGATCATCCAGCACGGCGAAAGCCGCTTTGAACAAGTGTCTGAAGTCGAGGGCAGCAACCTCGGGGGCGTGCATAACCGCCTCGGCTGGCGCAAAGGCGAGGGCGCCGCTCGCGAGTGGTGGATCCCGTCGGAGGTGTGGAAGGCCGACTTTTGCGACGGATTGGATCCGACCCACGTCGCCAAGACGCTCGCTTCGAAGGGAATGCTGCGGCGGCAGGATGCGAAAAATTTGACAGCGGTTCGCAAAATCGGGGGGCGCAACGCGCGCGTCTACGTACTGGCTGCCAGCATTCTTGGCGGCGAGGACGGGTGAACCAGTTCGCTCTCTTTGGAAACGTGGATTGGTCGTAGCGGTCGTAGCAATCCGAGAAAATCGAGAAAAATCTGTCGTAGCAATTTTATTCCTGCGGTGAGGCCGCTACGGCCCGAAATATTCGGAAACCCAGGTGCGCTACGGCTGCTACGACCTAAAATGCATGAAGCAAAAAAGGCAGACGAAACACGACGCGAAGGCAGCCTTTTCTAAAGGGCTATATGGCTAACCACCAGCAAGGCGAGACGATGATGAGTAGCCATCCGGCGTAGGCCGCAGGCGATGCAGTCGGGCTGTTTCAGCGCCTGAGGAGCGTCGGATCGTTTTTATGCATTTTGATTAGTTCGATTAAATTCTCGACGCCGAAGTCGGTGAAGGCCATCACGGCGTCGTCGCCGATCCCCGACACCCATATGAGCCCGTCCTCGGGCTCCATCTCGGCGGCGACGTCGAACAGCCAATCCTCGTTTTCGCCGAGGTCCGAGGCGACCCGATTGATTGTCGTGACGTGAGAGACTTTGTTGACGTGCATGATCAAGCTGCACGAGCGGAGATTACCGGACCTTGTATCGCCCAGTTCCAGGGCAGCAACTCTTCAAGCCGATGTGCGGGATGGGCGGCGATACAGGACAAAACGTCTGCGAGCCATGCCTGCGGATCGACGCCATTCATTTTGGCCGTGACAATGAGACTATACATGGCCGCAGCGCGCTGCCCTCCGCGATCGGACCCGCAGAACAGCCACGATTTTCTTCCCAGCGCGATGCCTCTTAGCCCTCGTTCTGCAGCGTTGTTGGACAAGCACACGCGTCCGTCTTCAAGGAAAAGCGTGAACGCGGCCCAGCGCTTGAGCATGTAACTGATAGCCTTGACCAGGTCGTGCCCGCGCGAGAGCCTGGCCGCCTGCTCGCGCATATAGATCCGCAGATCATCGACCAATGGACGGCTCAGCATCTGGCGGACCGACAGGCGTTCTTCCGCGCTCTTTCCATTGATGGACCGCTCGATTTCGAACAGCGCGTCGATGCGACGCACCACCTCGATCGCGATGGGCGACAAAGGGATTTCCTTCTTGCCAGCAGCCTTGCGTCGCGCGTTCTCATCCAGATCAGCCATGGCGAAGAAGGGGCGTCGCGCATGGACCCAGCACGCCGCCTCGCGGATCGGGCCCGGCTTGCGGTCCGCTAGGTAGAGCCTGTTGTAGCCGTCATAGGCGTCGGCCTGCAGGATGCCAGCATATCCCGCCAGATGCGCCTGCGGATGTTCGCCTTTGCGGTCGCGTGAGTAATAAAAGATGGCCGCCGGCGGCCCGGCGCCGCCGAAGGGCGCGTCGTCGCGGACATAAACCCAGCACCGACCCGTGTCGGTTTTGCCCTTCGCCAGCACGGGAACCGTGGTGTCGTCGCCGTGTAGGCGCTCGGCGGCCAGGACATGCGCCTCGATGAGACGCCGCAGCGGATCCAGCGCCGCACAGATGGAGCCGACGGCGTCGGCCATGGTCGACAAGGAGATCGGCGCGCCTTCCAACGCATAGCGCTCCGCCTGACGGTTCAGCGGCTGATGTTGGCCGAACTTCTCGAAGGCGATCATCGCCAGAAGGCTTGGCCCCGCCCAGCCGCGCGGAACGGCATGGAACGGCGCCGGCGCCTGTGTGATCTTCTCGCAGTCCCGACAGGAGAATTTCTCTCGCACGGTCTCGATCACTTTCCACTGACGCGGCGTCGTCTCCAGCGTCTGCGTCACGTCTTCGCCGAGCTTCCGCAGCCGCGATCCGCCGCAGCAAGCGCAGCTCGTCGGCGCCTCGATTACGACGCGCTCGCGCGGTAGATGTTCCGGGAATGTGTGGCGCTCGGACCGTTTGCGCGTGAAGCCCGCGACCAGCGTGGTTTTCGTGACCGCCTGCTCCGCCGCGAGCTCATCTTCCGTCGCGCTCGCTTCCAGCTCTTCGAGCTCGAGCGACAACTGATCGATCAGCCGCGCAGCGCGCTCCGACTTTTGCCCGTAGATCTGCCGCTGCAACTTGGCGATCTGAAGCTTTTGCGCGGCGATCAGCGCCGTGTCTTCCGACGCCTTCGCCCGTGCGACGGCCAACTCTGCTTTCAGCGCAGCATTTTCGTCGAGAAGGGCCTGGGCAGCAGCGTCCATAGGCGAAGTGAATCACATATCTTGCGATTTGTGGCGCCCCAAAATGCCTCCGCCCTGGATTTTTTGCGATTCACCCCGCGCTTTGCGGCCGAAAGGTCATTTGCGGATTTCGCCAATCTATCCCTTCGAGCATATAGGCCATCTGCGCCGCCGAGATCGACACCGCGCCCGCCGTCGCCGAGGGCCATATGAACTTTCCGCGATCGAGGCGTTTTGCATACAGCGACAGTCCGACGCCATCATGCCAGAGAATTTTTGCGAGGTCGCCCCTGCGCCCGCGGAAAATGTAGAGATCGCCGGCGTGCGGGTCGCGCTTCAACTGCTCCTGCACCTGAAGGGCGAGGCCCTGCATGCCGCGTCGCATGTCGGTGTGGCCGGTGGCGATCCAGACGCGGCAGCCCGCCGGCAACGGGATCATCGCCGCAGCGCCTTCACGACCCGCGACAGCGCGGCTGCCTCGACATCGGACCACACGAGGATCCGGTCACCCTCGGCGAGGACGATCTCCATCTGGCCGGTCGGCCCCGGAGCGGAATGCTCCCCCACTGTGTCCGGCGTGATCGTCACGGGCAGGATCGGCGCGAGGTCCTGCGGCGCAGCCAGATCGACGCCGAACTGCCGGCGCCAGGTGAAGAGCTGGTTGGTGTTGAGGTCGTGCCGTCGCGCAACCTCGGCGATCGAAGCTCCGTCCTCAAGGCTCTCCTCGACGATCCGGCGCTTCTCTTCGAGAGACCAGGATCGGCGTCGGCGCCGGAGAGCCGGCGGATCGTCATCGTTGCGCGACATCGGCGATAGTGTCCGCTTGTAATAGAAGTGGACACGATCATCGCGCCACCCGTCAGGCAGCTATCTCAAAAACCGCAATCAACGCCAGGCGGCCGCCGCCGGAGGGATACGATGATGAGCGCCTACATCCGACAACTTCAGGAATATGTCGCAGCCCAGTCGCCGCCAGCATCGCGACGCGCGAGCCTTCGTGACCGCCTCTTGGAGTGGTTCACCAGCTTGCCAGCGCCAACGCGCAACCGACCGTTCTCGATGCAGGAGTTTGAAGCGGCGTTAGGAACCTCCGGCCGCTACATCAGCCCGGTGCTGATCGCGCTCGGCTGGGAGCGCAAGCGCATCTGGAGCACGCGTGAGCATTACCACAGATTCTGGGTACCACCAGGGTTCGAGGATAGCTAAGAGACGCGATCATATTTTCACGCGCAAGCCAGTTTACAAAAATCTTTCAGCAAATTCTTTAAGTGCTGTCGCGCTTGTGTACGCCGCATACTTCTGAAACTCGTTGTTCTTATGCGGGTCCGCATAGTCGCAGACTGACTTCATCGAAAAGCACGTGGGCTGGGGCTGAGGGCATTCATCAGCGGCTATAAGAACCCCATATGTTTCCATTTCGACGCCGATTGTTTTTCGGTTCTGAAATTTTATGCCATCAACGATTGACGGATCTTCTATTACTGCGGCTCCTGAGGCCACAGGTCCAAGGCGCATCGATAGAATGGTCTTTGGATCAAATCCATACCAACCACGCCTAATCTCATCAAGAATGGCCCGGTCCTGAGCCATTTTCCCGAGCTTTCCGCGCAGGAAGGGGTCAAGGCTAACCTGATGAGGTTGTGCGGCAAAGACAGGTTTACGGTTTCGGATTGTTCGTTTGCCACTCTCGTAATCCCAGCCCGGATCGGCGACCAGGATGTCTCCAAGTTCACACTCACCCGCAACTCCAGCAGCTATCCCAACCATTGCGAGATATCTAGGACGGAACGTCATTGCCATTTTGGTTGCGAGCACGGCCGAGGCTGCCATGCCCATTCTTGGCGCCGAAGCTGCAATAACCTTGAAGGACTGATTGTCTCGCCCAAAGCTACCTTCCTGATAAACGGAAGGGTCGTTGGGGAGGATAAGAGGTTTCCATGCCCACGGAAGGCGCAGTACGGCTTCGAGTTCAGGGGTGGCGAGAGCCGTCAATATGCAAAGGTGCGTTTGGTAATCTGGAGTCGACACCGGATTGCTCTCCGATTGCACGACACGCTTTGCAATCCGATGAAGTTTTTCTTCCCATTCGCGAGATGCTGGGTCATAAAATACAAGCTGCAAAACGTCGCGCTCAAAACTCGGAAGAGCTAATTCTCGTGCGTCCTCGTACGCTGTAAGTCCGATAATATGCTTAGGAACCGCGTAAATATCGCGCTCGAGCATTTCGCTCAGCAAGGAGATGCCTGAAGAGTGCGCGGGAGCCTGATCAGCGCGTTCCGGCAAAGAAATATCTAAAACAAGCAAATCATATTGCTTCTCACGCAGCAGGCGCTTCGCCGACACGACGTCGCGGGCGTCCTCCATTGTTTCTATGGCGATGCCGGGCACCGCTAATAGACACTGGCATACACGCCGCAATTTTTCGGCATCGTCCTCGACGATTAATACCTTGACCATCTTCAATCTCGGGAGTTCATAGGTCGATTGCAAGTGCACGCTTCATAGCGTCTCTAAGTTTCTCGCGCCAGTCATGAATAGATGCGTGGTAGTAGACCGCTCCCTGGTAGATGGGTGCATGATCGCGGCGGAGCTGGGCGTCCAGCTCGGGTAGGCGAAGTGCTTTGGGCTCTTGACCGAACGTCTCGAACTGCGTCACGACAATCACGGGGACGTTGATTTGAAATCGTTCCATCTGTTTAAGAAATTCGCGACCGCCAAAGCTATGGGTTGTTCCTCCGCCGGGTTCATCGGGGCCAGCGTCGTAATTTGGCAGTGTCATATCGAGTAAAACAATGTCAGCATGGTTTTTGCGAATATATCGGACGGCACTCTGAAGGGAACGGACCAATTCGATATTGGCGTCGGGGAACTGGTCCTTAATGAAATTAACCAGTTGAGTCCCTTTATTTTGGTCATCTTCCACGAGCAAAACATTCATCGTTGAATGACCTTCTTAGCCAGTTCCAGTTCCACGTAGAAAGAGTTAGCGCCTTCGAAGCCGAAATCCAATCTCATACGCCGCGCCCCACCTTTGCTGATAAGCTTGCTAAGCTTAATGAGACCAGTGCCACCCTCTGAAATCACGGCTCTTTGATAATCGCCGCTTGCGATAAGCGTCCTGATCCTGTCGATTTTCTCTAAGCTAGCTTGATTGCAGACGCTTGCTCCAACTTCGCTTGTTGTCCTGATGATCATGTGGTCTTCGTGTTCAGTGATATGAATGTTAACGTTTGGTCTCGACCCTACGCCTGAATGACGCCTAACGTTCTCGAAGATTATGAAGAATATGTCGGAGAACAACACCAACGCGTGAGCAAAAGGAGGAAGAGGTGGAACGTCGCGAGTAACAATGGGGTCGAACTCGTGGTGTATTGTGCGAACGCATTGCAGGCCCACATCGATAAGGTCCTGAATTGGAAAAATCGGCTCAGTAAGTGGCTGTGGGAGTTGAAACCAATCTTTCACGTGGTCTAGCGCCTGTTGAACCCCCGTTTGTGCGATACGAATTGCCCTGTCTAAGTCTGTCGTAGAGTAGCCATTAGCGATACGCTCGATATCCGTCTCTAGATCTGTGAAGATTGCCGTGACGTACGGCTTCAACTCATCATCGATAACTGATCGTACGTTTTTCATGCAGTGCGCGACTTGGGTCCAAAATAAATCAATGCAGCTATCGAAGAAAGCATCAAAAGACATCTCGCTGCTAAGCTCGGAGGCCCAAAACTGGAATAAAACGGGTCTTACTTCGATTTTAAATAAGCCACGGGGCTTCTGAGGGCTTTGGATTTGGATCAATTCGTTTGCTACCCGGCCGATGAGCGCATCATAATCGGCCGAAAAGCGAGTAAGGCGAGTGCTAACCTGAAAATTGACTTCTGGATCGATATTGGACAAGTGATCCAACCAAAATTGATTTGGCTCATATTCGTCCGTGTCGGCGGCACGTTGGGTTATAACCCGTTCAACCTCCAACGGAGTTCGCATCTGACCAGAAAGAGTGCCGTGCCTAATTCGCATGCTTAAGTAGCAGTCCAATCCGTATTCAGGACTGGTTGTACATTCATTGAAGAGCCAAGACAACATCTCCACGAGCAGGTCTGTTGCTTCGTCCTTTGGAACTTGTAGCAGCTCCGCTGGAAACTGCTCCCCAGAAAGTGCAGCTTTAAGCAGCTCATCTATCTTTGCGTTGTCTACGCCAATTCCTGCTTTAGCTAGTGATTGATAGCGTAGAAAATTTTCCTTATGTTTCTTCTCAAAAAGCCTCTTTATGGCGAGAACGTCAACGTAGATTTTGCTCTGCTCGACATGACGTACGCCGCGGTGAATTAATTGAGCCCGCGCAACGTTCCTCAGTTCAGTTTCATACTCATTTGAATTGATTGGGTCTATCTTAACTAAAATAGACAGTACATTTTTCCGCTCGTCTTCTAGTTCTCGTGTTCCTGTGAAAGCGGATGACATCTGCATTACGCGCGGAATGCACACATAGCGAAGATAATATATCAGTAAATCAGTATCAAAGTTTTCGATGTGCTCAATCTCAGACGGGCGTTCAATTCCGTGCGCAAATAAAAAATCTTCGTAGGCGTATGCACGGATGTCATCTAGGCTGTCGTCTACATTTTTTGAATAAAGATCTAGGACAACAGGTACCGATATTTCGCTCGCGAGTTGCCTTCTGATTGTTTTGTCGAGCTTCTTTGCGCAGCTTGCGATGGGAAGAACATGGGATAGAGTAGGATCTTTCGCGCAGCATTCGCCAACAAAATTGGTGAGGTCTCTTGTTCGATCTAACATAAGCAAGCAGTGTGCAATATAGCGGATCGCGGATAGCCTAAAGATGGGGTCCTGCGATGGTTTTAGCTGTTCTGCTGTTTCTAGCGCGGTTTGGTAGTCGCTCTCATTCAGTGATCGGCAGATCTCCAAGTCCCGTAAAGCCTCGGTTGAAAGGTCGTGGGCGGGAACAACAGAAATTGGGAGGTTTGCGCGGAAAATCTCCGCATAAAACGAAGTTGTCGAGGCAAACTTGTTTTCGAGCATTGTAGCCAAAGCCATGCAGTGGTGTCTGCTGGGCAAACGAGAAAGGTCGGATGGTCTCAGAAATCTACCTTGAATGAAGGCAATTCCTGCTAACGGGAAAGTGCGATTGAGGGAACTATCCATCTCCTGCCAAATTAATTGCTCTAGTGTCGATGAAAACGACAGTAGCTTAAAATTCAACGCGTCTCTTAAAAGATCGACAACTGCACTGTCTCGGTCAGCGCTATTGCCTATCAGAGCACTGAGGTTTAACACTGATTTTGAAAGTAGAGAGTTACTGGCTTCCTGGTCGCGCGCGATCCTTAGAGAACTCTCGGCAATGGAAATCCAAGCTCCAAAATCCAGGGGATCTTTTTCGATATCCGTCAAGGCACATGAGTAGGCCGAGTTGTGATCGCCAATCAGGGTCGAGTCGATTGTTGATGCGTCGCCAAAATGTGAGTTGTGAAGCCACGTCTCATCCGCTGTAATTACAAAGAGGGTTCGGTTGAGGCGTTCATCATTGACAATTGCAGCCATCGCTGCCAACTCGGGGGCCAATAACGTCTTAATGTCATCAGGCCCAAAAATAGCGAGTTGTTGTGCGACTCGAACAAATGTCTCATATTGATCTACGAGGGCATTGCAAGTTTCGAATCGTAATACACTTGCGGCAACCTCCGGGCTCGCTACAGGTCGCCCGGTCAATTTGAAAATCAAATAGGCTTTTAGGTCAGTATGTGTGTCCAAACGAGAGAGGCGATCTTCTATCTGGCGATTGAAGAGCGGCGACGTCGTCGTGGGTTCATTTCGGCGACTAAAAAAGTGGGCGAGGTATGCTACGATATCGTTCCTCCCTCGTTGCGCACGGACTAATTCCGCGTATTTTTTCTGACCCTCTAAGCCCTCGGAAAGCTGGAGTAAGGCTATTCGGATTTCAATGCTCCATAAGGAAATCCCATATCCTTGCTCGATGCCGGCTAGAAGGGCTTCGCATTCTTCTAGTTGCCCTTTCAGCAACGTCCTTTCGAGGTCAGCCGCACGTTGCACAAACGATGTGAGCGGCGCAGCCTTTCGTCGTAGGATCGCTCCAGCCCAAGATAACTCGTGAGCAAACCCAACGGGCTGCAAGGGCGCGTGTTTTGCTAGGTCGTTTACAGTCTTCGGGTGGTGTCCGGCAAAAATGCCTTCCCGGTCTCGGTGAAGAGCCGTCAGCCATTCAACCAGTGCTGGCATATCCTTCGCAGTTATCTGCGTTCGCGCTCTCGAAATTGCGCTAATGGGATGGCCGCTGCCGCGTATGATATTTTTTGCTTGCACCAGTTGTGATGGTGCAGAACGCTTTTTGCTCATATGATCGGTCTATGTTCGTTGGTGGAATACAGCGACGAGTGACTGGATCTTCGGCTCAAGCCCTTCCGCCCCATGCCTTGTTTTTCGTGCAGCTAAGCTTTGTTTGCGGTGTTGGCAATGCCCAAGGATCGTATGGTGAGCGGGTCGGCGCAAACGGGCAATAAAAAACTGGCTGAGTCGGGGCAGGCTCCGGTACGCAACATTGCCTTCCCATCTTGAGCTTAACTATTCGAAAAAATCCGAGAGATTTGCGCGTTACCCTCGAAGACCTATCAGGCCTATGGCGACGCGGCCCCCGCCCCCTGGGGGGCTCCTCTGGCGAAAGAATTCTTATCCCTAGTCGGTAGGCGCGGGTGAAGGACCGAGACTTTAAGAACCCACTCCGCTCCAGGACCCTAATAAGGCGGCGTGTTTTGCAGGCGAGTCGGAGTGGCGTCTGCGTAGGAGGCGCGTCGCTTCCCATACGCTTCCCAAACTCATTTTTGGGAAGCATCCCCTAGGGCGGTTTTATCGCAACCTTTTGATTTTAGTGGTGGGCGCACAAGGGCTCGAACCTTGGACCCGCTGATTAAGAGTCAGCTGCTCTACCAACTGAGCTATGCGCCCGTCCGGCGGGCTGACGCCCTCGGAACGAGGGTGCGAATAACAAATGCCCGCGCCCCTGTCCAGCGTCGTCTTGCGTCCGCCGTCAAATTTCTGTCGTCTGCGCTCTTATCCCCTATTTTTGCGCCGGCCAGCCATGGATGGCGCGCGCCTTGGTGACGAGATCGGCCCAGGGACCCTTATAGGCGTTGCCGGCCTCCGCCGTCGCCGCCGATTGCTTCTGCACGCAAACGTCCTTGGCCGAGGCCGATTTGGGGCCCTCCACGAAGAAATAGATGACGTTCAGCTTCAGCGCGGAATAATGCTGGTCGAGCACCGTGCCGCGCTTCAGCACATTCACGCCCCAGACCGTATTTTTGCGTTCCGCCGGGGCGACGCCAGGCTTGAAGCCATAGCCATAGTCGCCTTCGCCTTTCACAAGGTCGAAGCGCACATAGCAAAGCTCGCCCTTGGGCGGGGCCGGCTGGAATACCAGCTCGCGCGTGACGATGGAGTCCTGATTATTGTAACGCACGGCCGTATCGACCGTGAAATGCCAGACATCGACCTTGTCGAACTGCCGCAGAAGCTCCCCCTCGTCCTTGTCCTGCGCGGCCACGGCGGAGCCGGCGACCATCAGAGCGGCGGCGATAATAAGGCTGCGAAAAACAGAAACGCCCATTTTTTGATCCCCTCCAGGCGCTGCGAAACGCGCTTCTTGGCAGGTGGGAAGCGTCGCTTGCGCCTGCAAGCCCTGCAATCATGCGTCCCGGAGCCTGCTGCGCGGGATTGAGGCGCCGTCTCCGGGGCGCCATGGATTTGGGCGATTTGCGGTAGAGTTGGGCCCTTTGCTCCGCATGGGCTTTCTCGTGTCGAAAAAGCGGTCCGCGCGTCTTCCATCTGGCGCCAAACCGCGCTAGCAGTTTTCGCGAAGATCACAGCACGAGATTGATTATGTCGCGAAAGAAAATCGCTCTGGTCGGCGCCGGCAACATCGGCGGAACGCTCGCCCACCTCGCGGGCCTGAAGGAACTTGGCGATATCGTGCTCTTCGACATTGTTGATGGGGTCCCCCAGGGCAAGGCGCTCGACATCGCCCAGTCTTCGCCGGTCGCCGGCTTCGACGCGCATCTCTCTGGGGCGTCCGACTACTCCGCCATCGCGGGGGCCGACGTCGTCATCGTCACTGCGGGCGTGCCGCGCCAGCCGGGCATGAGCCGGGACGACCTGCTGAGCGTCAATCTCGGCGTCGTGTCGAAAGTCGCCGGCGGCATCAAGCAATATGCGCCGGACGCCTTTGTCATCTGCATCACCAATCCGCTCGACGTCATGGTCTGGGCGCTGCAGAAAGCCTCGGGCCTCCCGACCAACCGCGTCGTCGGCATGGCTGGCGTGCTCGATTCTGCCCGCTTTCGCTATTTTCTGTCCGAGGAATTCAATGTCTCGGTCGAGGACGTCAGCGCCTTCGTGCTGGGCGGCCACGGCGACGACATGGTGCCCTCGGTTCGCTACTCCACCGTCGGCGGCGTCCCGTTGCCTGATCTCATCGCGATGGGCTGGACGACGCAGGAGCGTATCGACGCCATCGTCGACCGCACGCGCAAGGGTGGCGGCGAGATTGTCGGCCTGCTGAAGACCGGCTCGGCCTATTATGCGCCGGCGACGTCCGCCATCGACATGGCCGAGAGCTATCTCAAGGACAAGCGCCGCGTGCTGCCCTGCGCCGCCTATCTCAATGGCGAATATGGCGTGAACGGCCTCTATGTCGGCGTGCCGACCATCATCGGCGCCAATGGCGTCGAGAGGGTCATGGAGATCAAGCTCGACGGCGCCGAGCAGGCCATGTTCGACAAGTCGGTGAACAGCGTGAAAACGCTGATCGAGGCCGCGAAAAAGCTCAACCCGGATTTTGCCTGAGGCGCGTCAATGGGGGCGTGAGGCGCGCCCCCATAGAAAGGCCCCCGTCAGCAATCCCAGCCCCGCCATGACGGCGCCGCCGCGCAAATGCGCCGGATCGACCGCCATGACGTGATCCTTTGCCCTTTGCGTAAAGCGCCCGCGCGGACCATGGTCGCGATGGTCGGGGCCGATGAGCTCGTCCGGGTCACCCGGTAAAACCGGGTCGCTGGAGATCTGCTTCTCGTAAGCGTTCCAGGCGAGATAGTGGTCGAGAAAGCCCGGCGCGACCATCTGCCCGATAATGCTCTGCACCGTCGGCGCGCCGAGCCACAATTCGCGTGGCGCACGCCGGGCGTGCGCGGCCTCGACAATCGCCTGTGCGATGGCTTCCGGTTCATAGACGCTCCCGATCGGCTGGTGCCGATTTGGAAAATGCGTGTGCGACCAATCGAACTGCGGCGTATTCACGCCGGGAAGCTGCGCCATGGTCAGGCGGATGTTGCTGCGATCGTGAATAAGCTCGGCGCGCAGCGAATCGGTAAAGCCGCGGATGGCGAATTTGGCGGCGCAATAGGCCGATTGCAGCGGGATGGCGCGATAGGAGAGGGCAGAGCCGATCTGAATGATGTGGCCCTGGTCGCGCTGGCGCATGTGGCGCAGCGCCGCGAGCGTCCCGTGAACGTAGCCGAGAAAGGTCGCCTCCATCACGCGCCGATATTCTTCGGGGGTGATCGCATCGACGGGGGCGACAACCGTTTCCATGGCGTCATTCACCCAGACGTGAATATGGCCCCAGCGCGCGACGACTGCTTCCGCCGCGGCGAAGACGTCGTCGGCTTTGGCGACATCCGCCAGAAGCTCGAAGGGCTGGCCGCCCGCATGGGCGACGTCGTGAAAGGCGCCGTCCAGGCCTTCCGGGCTTCGCGCAAGCAGCGCCACACGGTAGCCGCAGCGCGCGAAGGCGACGGCCACTGCGCGGCCGATTCCGGCCGAGGCGCCGGTGACGACGACGACGGGCGCTTCCCCATCTGGGGCAGAATTTCTCGACATGCGGGCCTCTCTCTTCAGCCGCCCGTGGCTGACATTTGAGACGCGCGCCGCGCCCGGCAACCGGCGCGGCGCTTTTTCGGCGCGCCTACCGCTCTTCCGATGTTTCCGCCTCCTGCTCGGCGGCGCGGGCCTCGGCGCGTTTGGGGCCATAGGGCGCGAGCGGCACCTTGAGGCAGACGCTTTGCGCCGGCAGCACCTCGCGCCAGTCCTTGATAAGCTGCTTATAGGCTTTTCCGACCGCTCTGGGCCGGCGGTTGAGATCGTAGAGACCGAGCGGATTCACCCTGCCGCGCGCTTCGCGCAAGGCGATGTCCCAGTCGATCTGATCGATCAGCGAATACCAGGTGAAGCCGACGATCGGCATGCCGGAGTTTCTTACGCGCAGCACATTCGCCCATTCCTTGCGAAGCCAGCGCACGGCCTCGTCGCCGCGCGGACCTTCGGCGGTGTTCGTCTCGGTATGCATCACCGGCAGGCCGTAGCGCTCGTAATATTGGCGCGTGATCTCATTGTAGCCGAAGATCTCGCCGGAGGAGGCGGTCTTGCCGTCCTTCGTCACGGTGTGCTCGTTGCGCCAGTAGTAGTCATTGCCCATGATGCAATGACTCTTGAGATGCTCGCGCATGAAGAAATCGTATTCGTCGACGCTCATTCCGTTATCCATCAGGAAACGGAACATCTCCGAGTTGACGCGCCGGCCATAGTTGAGATCGAGCGAGAGAAAACGTCGCTCGTTGAGCCGCTCGGCGTGATCGAGCGATGCCGGATTTTCCGCATGGAAATATTCGGTCGATTCGCTCTGGATGAAAATCGCGTCCGGCCGCACGGCGAGAATTGCGTGCATGGCGAGCACATTGGCTTTCACAATGTGCTTGAGCGCCGTGACGAAACCGCGATCGGTCGTGAGCTGCTCGTTCCACCAGCCATAGGCGGCGGAATAGGTCGCGCAGACGAACATCTCATTGACGGGCGTATAGAGCTGCACGGCGGGGAAGCGCTGCGCGAAGGCGCGGGCGTAGCAGGCGAAGAGCTCGGGGAAGTCGGGGTTCTGGAAATTGCCGATCCAATTCGGCACGCCGAAATGGCAGAGATCGGTGATCGGAATCAAACCACGTTTCTCGAGATCGCCGAAGGTCAGATCGGCGAAGTTCCAGTCGTAGCGATCAGGTCCCAGCCAGGTGATATGCAGCGGCACGCCGTAGCGCAGCGTTTTCACGCCGAGATCCTGGGTGAGATCGAAATCCTCCCGCCAGCGGCGGTAATGGCCGCAGATTTCCATCTCGTCGATTCGCTTGCGGCCGCCCGCGATTGTCGGGCTGCTATTTTCGATTCCCGTGCTGAACATGAAATGCGTCATCGCGCGCCTCGCCGACCGCCGCCCTGACGATTAGCTAAGGGTGCCGTCGCGGATGAACAGCCGTGACAAAACAGGAAAACCCCGGCGCCGGAGGCGACGGGGTTGCATCGCGAGCGGTCAGGCTCGCAATATTGGAGCGAGCCTGACCGCTCGCGATCCGTCTTTTAAGAAGATCAGGCCGTAGCGGCGGCGGCCTGCTTCTTCGCGATCTCGCGCTTGAGCACGCGGGCGCCCTGCGACAATTCCTCGTCGCGCGCCTTCGCCAGGAAGGCGTCGAGGCCGCCGCGATGCTCGACCGACCGCAGCGCCGCGGCCGAGATGCGCATGCGCACCGAGCGGGCGAGAATGTCGGAGGCGAGCGTCACATTGACGAGATTGGGCAGGAAACGCGTGCGCGTCTTGCGATTGGAGTGGCTGACGAGATTGCCCGTCTGCACGCCCTTGCCGGTCAGCTCGCAACGCCGGGACATGGAACTTCCTTTCGAACCGTTTCAGTGCTTCCAAACGCCGAGAAGGGCCCGAGGCCCAATTTCCGCCGGCGATGGGGAA
Organism: Methylocystis sp. MJC1; assembly: GCF_026427715.1. Classification (NCBI taxonomy): domain Bacteria; kingdom Pseudomonadati; phylum Pseudomonadota; class Alphaproteobacteria; order Hyphomicrobiales; family Methylocystaceae; genus Methylocystis; species Methylocystis sp. MJC1. The sequence goes on from NZ_CP107558.1 coordinate 947,745, forward strand.
AAACGACAAAAAAGCTCGCTGCTCTCGCGCCGAGCCTGGTCAGAGACCTTATAAGAGCAAAGCCCGCCGAGCGTCAACCGGGCCAAATGAATTGGTTTGCGGCAGCGCACGTCGCGTCCCGCTGCGCCGCACTCGCCTCTGGACATTGGCCTCGTTCTGGGCTCTAAGCCTGTCGTCGCTCCGGGCGGGACCAGGCGCGCCCGCGTTTATCACGCCCGGATTAAACTTAAGAAATCGACAGCGCCAGAGCCTGTCCTCCCGTCACGTCCGTCTCGCCAGGGCGTCGGGCCAGACTGACAAAGGTTGGGGATCTTCCGATGGCCAAAGCAATTCTGCATATGCTTAGCACTTTGAAGCATATGAGTCCTTTCGACGTGAACATGGCCCTCGACGCCGGCTATGACGCGGCCATTCCCTATACTAATGTCACCCTCGACGAAGTCACCGCGCTGGTGCAGGACGCCATGTTCTCCCGCGCCCCCTCCGCCGCGCTGAAGACGGGCATTTTCTTCGCCGGCCGCGACGCGGTTCTCGCGCTCGACATGCTGGAAGCGGCCAAGAAGGCGCTGCTCAAGCCCTTCGAAATCTCGCTCTTCGCCGACCCCTATGGCTCCTTCACCACCGCCGGCGCGATGGTCGCCTGCACCGAGAAGGTGCTGAAGGAGAAGAAGCAACGCGACCTCAAGGGCGCCAAGATCGTGATCTACGGCGCGACCGGCGTCGTCGGCTACTCCTCGGCTGTGATCGCGGCGCTCGAAGGCGCCGAGGTGACGATCGTCGGCTACAGCGGCCTCGAGCGCGTCACGGTCCAGGCCGAGGAGATGAACAAGCGCTTCAACATCAAGGTGGCCCCTGCCGACGGCAGCAACCAGGACCTCGTGCGCGCCCTGTTGCTCGATCATGAGATCGCGCTCTGCTGCGCCCGCGCCGGCGTTCAGGTGCTCTCGAAGCAAGACCTCTCCGCGGCCAGCAACCTGCTCATCGCCGCCGACGTCAACGCCGTGCCGCCGCTCGGCGTCGAGGGCCTGGGCCTGCACGACAATGGCGTCGTGATCTCGGAGCATGGCGCGCTCGGCATCGGCGCGCTCGCCATCGGCAATGTGAAATACGGCGCCGAATCGGGCCTCTTCAAGCAGATGGTCACCTCCGACAAGCCCCTCTGCCTCGATTTCCGCCACGCTTTCGCGCTGGCTCGTGAGCTCGTTTAACATGCCGTGCGTCCGCGGATTTTCCGCCTTGGCAAGGACGCGCGAAACTGATTGAGTGCGCGCCGCGGAAGGGCCCGCGGCGCTTCTCAAGGCCGGCGCAATTTTGCGCACGGCCCCTTCCCGAAACGCCTGCCGTTTAGGCAGGGCGTAGGTTTCTTCGAAAGGAAACGGACAATGGCCAAGATCACCAAGATGCTGGTCGGCGAGTCGCTCGTCGGCGAGGGTAACGAAGTCGCTCACATCGACCTCATCATGGGTCCGCGCGGTTCGGCCGCCGAGCTCGCTTTCGCGAACGCTCTCGTCAACAACAAGGACGGCTTCACGACCCTTCTCGCGGTTGTTGCGCCGAACCTGCTCTGCAAGCCCAACACGATCCTCTTCAACAAGGTCACCATCAAGGGCGCCAAGCAGGCCGTCCAGATGTTCGGCCCGGCTCAGCACGGCGTCGCCAAGGCAGTCGCCGACTCCGTCGCCGAGGGCGTGATCCCGGTCGACGAAGCTGACGACCTCTTCATCTCCGTCGGCGTGTTCATCCACTGGGACGCCAACGACGACAAGAAGATCCAGGACTATAACTACCAGGCCACCAAGGAAGCCATCGCCCGCGCCGTCGCCGGGGAGCCGAAGGCTGCCGAAGTCGTCGCCAAGCGCAACGACGCCAAGCACCCCTTCGCTCCGAACTGAGTTCGGGCCTAGGCTTGGAATTGGAGGGGAGCCGATGGGCTCCCCTTTTTTGTTGTATGGAGCCGTGGCGTAGTGGATGCCGGGCGTATGGGCGCCCTCCATCCTCCGCAAGGCATTAAACATGACCGCGATCATCGGCTGGGACATTGGCGGCGCCCATGTGAAGGCGGCGCGCGCGGAGAATGGGCGGCTCGTCGCCGTAACGCAGCGCGCCTGTGCGCCGCATCTCGGGCTCGCGAATCTCGAGGCGCCGATCCGCGAGACGCTGAAAGAACTGGGGCAGGCGACGCATCATCGTGTGACGATGACCGCCGAGCTCTCGGACGCTTTCGAGGACCGTATGAGCGGCGTCGTTTCAGTGGCGGCGATTGCGGCGCGAGAGATCGGTGGCGATGCGCTCTTCTACGCCGGAGCGCGCGGCTTCGTTGCGCGCCAGCAAATTCGCGTTGCGGCGGAAGCCGTCGCCTCGGCCAATTGGCGAGCCAGTGCGGAGCTTGTCGCGCAAAATTGCGCCGAATCGCTTTTTATCGACATGGGCTCGACAACGACCGACCTTGTCCCGATTCGTGGCGGGCGCGTCTGCGCTCAGGGCGCTACCGACGCCGAGCGGCTCATGAGCGGCGAGCTGTCTTATGCAGGGTTCTCGCGCGGCGCGCCCCAGGCCTACGCCACGCGCGCGCCGATCAGTGGCCAATGGACGCCGCTCGTTAATGAAGCCTTCGCCTCGATGGCTGACGTCCGCCGTATCCTCGACGATCTCCCGGAAGGAGACTGCGGCGCAGATTTGTCGCCGACAGCGGATGGCAGGCCCAAGACAGTCGCGGCGTCTCATGCGCGCCTCGCGCGTCTTGTCGGTCTCGACGCGGGGCAGCTTACGCAATTACAAGGGCGCGCGCTTGCAGCGTATTTCTCACGCGCGCAGATGCGCGCCATAGAGGATCAGATCGCTCTGCTTGCGTCCCGCGAAGCCGTCGCGCCCGACGCGCCCTTCATCGGCGCCGGCGTCGGCCGCGCGCTTGTTGCGCGTCTCGCACAGGCGCAGGGTCGCGCCTATCTGGATTTCGCCGACTACATCGCAGCGCCAGACGAGCTGCGCGCGGCGGCAGCCAATTGCGCGCCGGCGGCGGCGCTGGCGCTGCTTGCAGTTTAATACGCGACCGCCCCCTCCCCAGCCCTCCCCCGCTTCGCGGGAGAGGGAGCAGGCTAAGGCCTTCATCGAGACTGCTGATCGTGAGCGCCTCCTCTCCCGCGTCAGCGGGGGAGGGTTGGGGAGGGGGCCGCCGCAGCTTTCTCCAAATGCGCGGCGATCTTCTGCATCACCATTTCCCAGGCTTCGCGCTCGGCCTCTCCCGCCGTCTTGTCGATCGCGATCTTGAGATAGGCGATCTCGCTGTCGATCTTCTCGCGCGAGAGCCTATCGAGGCGCGTCGCGAGAATCGCCGCTTCCAACACAGCGGCGCGCGCGCGATTCATGCCAAGGAAAGGTTGATGCGATTCCGTGTGCGTCACGCGGCAAAAGAAGCGTGGGCGCACAGCATCCGCTTCGATGCGCTCCACCTCGAGCGCTGCATGCGCGAGCGCCGCCGACAGGCGCGGCGTCGGCCAGCCATTCACATCCGTCAGAGGAAAATTACGCACGCCCGTCACAAGACTGGCGAAGATGCGCGCGTCATCGGTAAAGCTCGCCGTGAGCTTCCCACTGCGTTCGAGATTGCTCAGCGTCGTCGAGGGACGGAAGGGCGCGGCGATCCAATAGCCGCCTTCTTCGATCAGTCCCAGAGGTGCCACATGCGGCAGGCCTTCCGCCGTCAGCGTTGTGACGACGCATTCATGAATCAGAGGCATTGCCTTTTTCCTCGCGCGCCTTGCGCATGGTATGTCCCATTTCCTTGAATCGGGCCGCGTCTTCTTCGTCCTTGTCGATGGCGGCGCCGAAATCGAGCGGCTCATCCTGCCGGTAGCGCTTGCCGAGCTTATAGGCGAGCTCCGCCTTCATCAGCTCCGCGCCGAGATAGAAAGCATGCGCGCCGTCTTGCTCGACTTTCAAATGCGGAAAGAGCGACATGGCTTCCGTCTCGACACAGTGGAAGTTCTTCGCGAAGACATGCACGCCGTCGCGCGTCACATCTATGCGGTAGTTCACATCGCGCAATTCACGCGCCAGCTCGGCGATCTCTTCCGGCGTCGCAGAATAAGGGCGCTTGTCGTGCACTTGCAGCAGCGCGTCGCTGTAGCCTTTCGGCAAAGCGCGATCGGCGCGCGCGGCATACATCAGGCGCCGCGCCGCATCGTGCTCCTGCAACGTGCGGCGCGTGTGCGGGCTCACCTGCACGGTAAGCAAATGGCGGATGTTCAGCTCGGAGCAAATGCCGAGCATGGCGGCGGTGACGCCCGCCGAATCGGCGTCGGTGAGTTCGGTGAGATTGCCCGTGCCCATCATGATCTCGGCGTCGGGCTCGCGCGCGCGGATTTCGACATAACGCGCGATCGAGGCGGCGAAGCCGAAATGGATGGGATCGAGAATCGGATCGAGAATAAAGTCGATCCCGCGACGTCGTGCGATGCGCGCGGCGCGTTGCAGCGAATCGAGATCGCCATGCGGGCGCGGCACGAGGATCGGCACGAGCGGGGAGTTGTCGGGTAGGATCGACAGCGTCTCTTCGTCGAGGCTCAAGAGATGATCGACGCCGGCCTTCGCGGCGCGCGTCAGCTCCGCAACACTCGCCGAATCGACCGAGACCTTGAAGCCTTCCGACTTAAGCGCCGCGATCGTTTCTTCCATATGGTCGAAGGGCGTGTCCGGCAGGCAGCCGAGGTCGATCACATCGGCGCCGGCGCCCCTAAGGTCCCGCGCCTTGGCGACCACCTCTGCGACGCTCATCTTCGAGGCGTCGACGATCTCCGCGAAGATGCGCATGTCGTGCCGCGAGAGATCGGGCTTGGCGCCGCCGCGGCCCAGATAGGCGGGGAGGTCGGCGACCTCCTCGGGCCCGCGCTCGAAGGGCACGCCGAAGCGCTGCGAAAGCGCGTCGAGATCAGCCCGGCAGCGGCCCGGCAGGATAACGCGGTCGGCCTCGACTGGGCGGGGCAGGCGGCGCTCGATGATCTCTTGCGTCATCAGAGCAGCGACCTTCACGCCGATGTTGTGGATGCGCCAGCCGCGCGCCGCCTCGCCGAAGCCGGCGACCATCCGCTCCAGTCGCGGATAGGCCAGATGTCCGGTGAGAAACAGCAGGCGCTCGCTCATGCTTGGGCTTTCTTGGCAGGTCTTTAAAGTTACGCGCGGGCGATATGGTCGCTGGGCGTGAGCTCATCCCTCCCCTTTACGGGGAGGGTGGCGCGCGAAGCGCGACGGGTGGGGTAAAACCCAACCGCTGTCATTGCTGCGCGAACCCCACCCGGCGACCTTTGGCCGCCGACCTCCCCGTAAAGGGGAGGTAAGGGGATCAACCACGCCAGATCGCCATTTGCCCAACTACCTTACGATCCGATTTAGCATGAAGTAGGGGCTTTACCCCAACCCGGCCTGCTTTGCGGGCCGATCCTCCGTCTCGAGGGCTAAGGGAGTCGTACCGTTTCCATTTGAACGGCTCGCATGGGGCGCTGTGATTCCCGGCGGGCCGAAGGCCCGACCGGGAATCCAGAACCACAAAAGCGCTGGTTTTGCTCTGGATTCCCGATCGCTCGCTTTGCGACACCGGCCCGATGACGGCGCCACACCACGGATCGACGGGTTCAGCTCTGCCCTGTCAGCTCGCGCTTGCGCCGCTCCACAGCCTCCTGCAGCGCGGCGAGGCTTTCGGCGACCTGCGTCGCCTCGAAGGACTTCAGCCGGTCGGTGTTCTCCAGATCGATGCGGCGCGGATAGACCATCACCATGCCCTTGGGGGCGCGGGTCTCCAGCTCCGGCGCGGTGTCGCAGGCGAAGACGATGGTCGGCACGCGGCATTTGCCGGCCTGCGCGAAGACGTTTGTGGCGAGATTGTCCGAGATGCCGGCGACTGCCTTGGCGACCGTGTTCGAGGTCGCGGGCGCGACGACGAGCGTGTGATAGACGTTGTAGTAGAAATTGCCGACCGGCGCGGCGCTCGCGGTCGTGTCCTTGAAGATGCGGATCGTGTCCGGCAGATCGAGGTCGTGCTTATACATCCGCACGACTTCCGCCGCCGCCTTGCTGACGAAAAGGTCGCAATGATCGAGGCCGCGGATCATCTCGAGACATTCCGTGAAGAAATGCCCCGAGCCCGTGAGCGCCCATCCCCAACGCGGCGAAACGACGTCTTTCTTTTTTGTCATGAAGCAATCTTCTGTGTTGCGGAAGCGACAGGCGCGCCGGGCAGGGCGCCGCCAGCCATGAGCGCGCCCGCATTGGCGAGCGCGCGTGGGCCGGCGACGTAGACAGGCATGCCGTCGACATAGTCATGAAAGGCCGCATCCACAATGCCGGCCGAAACGATGCATTCCAAAGCAGAATCGGCGCCGATATCGATGCTTTTGACCATCAGCAGGGCATCCGCGCCGGTTCGTTGCGCAAGCCAGGCGGCGAGGCTGTCGGAGGTGACATCCCAGCCGGGCGTGATGTCGGCGGCGTCCGCGACCATGTTCGAAGGGCGCCACAAAGCGATCTGGCCGCGCCTATGCGCCGCGTCGATCTCCTCGCGCGTCGCCGCGAGCGCGAGGCCATAGAGGTCGGAGAGCGCCAACGCATATTGCTCCATGGCGAGAATCGCCATGGCGTGCGCGGCTCCTTCAGAAAATCCGAGCGTCGGCTGCGTGGCGCGCACGGCGTCGGCGAAAGGGCCGCCGCCGCAAACGAGCGTCAGACGATGCGGCCAGCGCTTCAACGCGTCGATCCAGCGCGCGAGATTGGGCGAGTCATGGAGACTGCCGCCGATCTTCGCGACGAGGAGGGGCGCGCGCGTCGTCATGTCAATCCGGCAGCGCGCGTCGATGGTCATGACGCTCACGGCGGATTTTCACGCCGACCGCGCCCGGCGCGACGTCGAGCTTCTCGACCTGCACGGTCACCGTGCGCACGCGTTCGTGCAGCAGCACGCTTTCGGCGAGGCGTTCGGCGATCGTTTCCACCATGGCGACATGGCCGCTGGCGAGGATCATTTTGATCGCGTCCATGATCACGTCATAGGAAAAGACGGCGCGCATGTCGTCGGAGATTTCGGCGCGCGTCACCTCGGCGTCGACGTTGAAGCGCACGCGCTGCGTATGGCCATATTCATGCGCATAGGCGCCGACTTCCATCGGCACGACATAGTCGTGCAGGAAGACGCAATCCGTGTCGTTGGCTCCCGGCGGCTGCATGAAGCCGCGGGCGATGAGCGCCCATTCGGCCGCCATCTCCTCCACGACATCGGGGCGCGTCGGGATGAGGTCGCGCAGGAGGGCGACAGCTTGTGCGGAGAGCGCGCCCTGCCGGTCGCCATGGTCGCAGAGCGCGCCGCGAAAGCCGATGACGTCGGCGCCGGTGACAAGAAGGCGCGGGACGTCCGGCGGCTCCAGCGCGCCGGCGAGGCCCGCAGCCAAACGCAGCTCGTGGCAGCTGGCGGTGAATTCGGAAAGCGCGCCGACCGTCATGATGTCGATCAAACGGCCGTTGTTCTTATGCGCCGTGTCGAGCATCGCGCCGTGGAAGCCGGCTCTGGCGAGCGCGGGCAGGCGCTCGAAATCCGGGCGCAGGTCGGCGAAAAGCACGGCGACGAGCTTCACGCGCTTGGCGATCGGCGCGAGGGCGGCAATGATCTCGTCGGCGTCGGGCGTCGCGGGCAGGGCGAATTTCACATAATCGACGCCGGTCTCGATTGCTTCCTCGAAGGCCTCGCGGGCGTGGGCCACGTCATGCGGCAGATCGACGACGGCGCTGACCGGGCGCCGGCCTGCCACAGCGGCGACGATCTCCTTGACCTGCGCCAACGGCAGCGCGCCCAGCGCGCCGCGGATAGGGTCCTTGCAGTCGATGATGTCGGCGCCATAGGCGAGGGCGGTCTCCGCCTCCTCTCGCGACAGAACGCTGGCCAACATCAGGGTCATTTATTCGGGCTCCGGTAGAAACTATTCGCGGCAGCTTTCTCCCCTCTCCCGCTTGCGGGAGAGGGTGGCCCCTGCGTCAGCAGGGGTCGGGTGAGGGCCGCCCTCATCTGTCACCGCTTCGCGGCGACGCCTTCTCCCGCAAGCGGCAGAAGGAAGAACTCCGCGCGCGGCGGATTCTCCATATACGCTCTTGTCACTTCTGTGAATTGCCGCGCGGGCTACTCGATCTGCGACCCATTGGCCGAGAGCACCGCCGCCGCCAGATAGAGCGAGCCGGCGATCAGCACGCGCGGCGGCTGGTCGAAGCTGTGCGAGGCGAGGATTTGCAGCGCCTCCTCGACATTGTTGGCGTAGGCCGCCACAGCAATGCCTTCGGCCCTGGCGAGCGCGGCGACTTCTTCCGGCGGCCAGCTCTTGTGCTCGCCCTCGACCGGCACGGCGACCATCTCGCGGGCGAGGCCCGAGAAATGCCGCAGCAAGGCGCGGACGTCCTTGGTCGTCTGCGCGCCGCAGATCAGCGCCAGCGGGCGGGGGGAGCGGTCGTGGAACTCGGCCATGGCTTCGGCCAGCACGCGGCCGCCGTCTTCATTGTGCCCGCCGTCGAGCCAGATTTCCGCATTGACGGGCGCGAGATCGACGATATGGCCGCGCACCAGCCGTTGGAGCCGCGCCGGCCATTCGGCGCGGGTGAGGCCGGCCTCGATGGCGGAGGTCGGGAGATCGGGCGCGACGGCGCGCAGCGCCGCGATCGCGTTGGCGGCGTTCTGATGCTGGTGGCGTCCGGGGAGACGGGGCAGGGGCAAATCGAGCAGCCCGCGCTCATCCTCGAAGACGAGTCTTCCATTCTCCTCGCGGATGTAGAAATCCTGTCCGGCGACACAGAGCGGGGCGCCGACGCGGCGCGCTTCGCGCTCTAGCACTCTCTCCGCCCCCTCCGGCTGGAAGCCGACGATGGCGGGGGCGCCGCGCTTGAAAATGCCCGCCTTCTCATAGGCGATTTTCTCGACGCTATCGCCCAGGAACTCCATGTGGTCGAGCGACACCGAAGTGACGATCGCCGCCTTGGGGTTCTTGATGACGTTGGTCGCGTCGTAGCGCCCGCCGAGTCCGGTTTCGAGCAGCAGCCAGTCGGCAGGATTATCCGCAAAGAGCGAGAAGGCGGCCGCCGTCGTCACCTCGAAGAAGGTGATGGGCTGGCCGCCATTGACGTCCTCGCAGCGCTCCAGAATGGCGTTGAGGCGTGCGTCGTCGACAAGCTTGCCGCCGCCCTCCGCGCCGAGCCGGATGCGCTCGTTGAAGCGGATGAGATGCGGCGAGGTATAGACATGCACGCGCTGTCCGGCCGCCTCCAGGATGGCGCGCAGAAAGGCGATGGTCGAGCCCTTGCCATTGGTGCCGGCGACATGGATCGTCGGCGGCAGACGCAGGTCCGGACGGCCGAGCGCCTCCAGCAGCCGCTCGGTGCGGCCGAGCGACAGGTCGATCTTCTTTGGATGAAGGGTGAGGAGTCGCGACAGAATCGCGTCCATGGTGCCGCGCCTTTCGTATATCAGGCGGCGCGGCGCGGCGGCGTCTTGGTGAGCAGGCCGCACAGGCGCGCGAGCGTATCGCGCATCTCCTGGCGCGGGGTCACCATGTCGACCATGCCGTGATCACGCAAATATTCCGCGCGCTGGAAGCCTTCGGGCAGCTTCTCGCGAATGGTCTGCTCGATGACGCGGGCGCCGGCGAAGCCGATGATGGCGCCTGGCTCGGCGATCTGCACGTCGCCCAGCATGGCGTAGGAGGCGGTGACACCGCCTGTCGTCGGATTGGTGAGCACGACGATATAGGGCAGGCGCGCGTCGCGCAGGCGCTGCACGGCGATCGTCGTGCGCGGCATCTGCATCAGCGAGAACATGCCTTCCTGCATGCGGGCGCCGCCGGAGGCGGTGAAGATGATGAAGGGCGTGCGCTTGGCGAGGGCGTGTTCGGCCCCCGCGACGATCGCCTCGCCGGCCGCCATGCCCAGCGAGCCGCCAAGGAACTCGAAGTCCTGAATGGCGACCGTCACCTGTGAGCCGTCGAGCCGGCCCGTGGCGAGCGTCACGGCGTCCTGGGCGCCGGTCTTGAGGCGATATTCCTTCAACTTGTCGACATAGCGCTTGATGTCGCGGAACTTCAGCGGGTCGACCGGCGCTTCGGGCGTCGGCAGAAGCTCCAGTTCGCCATTGTCGAAGAGATTGGTCAGCCGCACGTCGACCGGGCAGCGCATATGATAGCCCGAACTCGGCACGACATAGAGATTGGCCTCGATGTCCTTATGGAAGACGAGCTGGCCGCTCTCGGGGCATTTCACCCAAAGATTTTCCGGCGCCTCCCGCTTGATGAGGGCTTTGATCTTCGGCGGAACGACGTTGGAATACCAGTTCATGCCCAAAGCCTCTTGAGCCAGGAAAATGCGCCGCCGTTCTTGGCCGGGGACGCGCCGGGCGCCGCCCGTGCGCTCCGTACTCCGGCCGCAATGCTCGCAACGAGAGAGGTCACGGCCTCGACGCTTTTTTCGGTTGCCTTGCCGCCCTCGTCGAGCGACGCCTTCAACGCCTCGACCAGCGCCGAGCCGACCACGACGCCATCCGCGTAACGGGCGATTTCGGCGGCGTTTTGGGCGTTCTTGACGCCGAAGCCCACCGCGATCGGCAGCTTCGTATGTCCCTTGATCCGCTTCACGGCCTCGCTCACGCCGGCGTAATCCGCGAGCGCCGCGCCGGTGATGCCAGTCAGCGACACATAATAGACGAAGCCTGAGGTGTTTGCGAGCACCTTGGGCAGGCGCTTGTCGTCGGTCGTGGGGGTGGCGAGGCGGATGAAATTCAACCCTGCGTCGCGTGCCGGGACACAGAGCTCGGCGTCTTCCTCCGGGGGCAGATCGACGACGATCAGCCCGTCCACGCCCGCCGCCTTGGCGTCGGCGAGGAACTTATCGACGCCGTAGACATAGATCGGATTGTAATAGCCCATCAGCACGATGGGGGTGGCGTTGTCCCCGGCGCGGAAATCCTTGACGAGCTGCAGCGTCCCCTTCACCGTCGCGCCGGCCTTGAGCGCCCTGAGCCCCGCCGCCTGGATCGCCGGGCCGTCGGCCATGGGGTCGGTGAAGGGCATGCCGAGCTCGATGACGTCGGCGCCGGCGGCCGGCAGCGCCTTGAGGATGTCGAGCGAGGTCACGGGGCCAGGGTCGCCCGCCATCACGAAAGTCACGAGAGCGGCGCGCCCTTCGGATTTCAGGGCGGCGAAACGGTCGTCGATACGGGTGGACATATTGGCGGCGATCTCTCGGTTCCCCCCTTCTCCTGCCGGAGAAGGCGCCGCGCGGATGCGCGGCCGATGCGGGCTCTCACCGGCCCCCGCTCACGCTGGGGCCACTCTCGCCCGCAAGCGGGAGAGGAGAGAGCGTGGGTGCTGATTATTCCGTGGCCAGCGTTCCGTCCACCTCTTTATGACGAGGAGGGAGGGGCCCCAATGGTTGGCGACGCCTCGATTTTCCCGGCTGGCTTAAGGCCCGGCACGTTATTTCCACAGAGTTGAAAGGATTCACGGCGGGGAAATTGAGCCGGGTTGGACAGGCCCCTGTGAAATTAAGGGCTCAGACGACGATACAACGTCGAAAGCCTCCTCACCAATAAACAATATGTAATGCTTTACCCCCTCAAAATCACGAGTGCAAAGGCTTTCCTGTCGAAGCCAGTCAGTCAAGTCGCTCTGCTCGTCCAAAAAAGCGATAGCACGTTTCGCTCCCAAATCTCTCTGCAATTTAAGGCGTATTCCCTCGTCAGTTATGCGAACAAGCAGCACTTCTTCAAACAAAAATTCAATGAGGACAGATCCTGACTGGTCACGTCCTTCGATCCGCAGAGATCCATCATCATATATTAGCCTAGAGGACGATATCCTGCCGGGCAGACAATAGTATTGCTTGTATCTGTTCTTCATATCGAACTTCGCCCTGAGTTCTGTTGCCAGACTGAGGCCTCGTTTACCATGTCTGCATTAACTCAGATCGTTACCTGCGCCCCGAGCTCCACCACGCGGTCCGACGGGATCGAGAAGAAGTCCGTGGCGTTCGCCGACTGTTTTGTCAGCGCGACGTAGAGCTTGTCCTGCCAGGGCGGCATCTCCGACGAGGGGCTTTCCTTGATCGTCCGTCGGCCGAGGAAGAAGCTCGTGGTCATGATGTCGTATTTGTAGCCGGCCTTGCGCATCAGGGCGAGCGCGGCGGGCACGCGCGGGCTTTCCATGTAGCCGAAATGCAGGATCGCCATATCGAAGTCGTTCGAGACCTTCGTCAGCTCGAAGCGCTTCTGTGGCGGCACGCGCGGGCAGTTTTCCGTGCGCACGCACAAGATCAGCACGCGCTCATGCAGCACCTTGTTGTGCTTGATATTGTGCATGAGGGCGGTCGGCGCGACATTCGGGTCGTTGGTGAGGAAGATCGCCGTGCCCGGCGCGCGCATCGGCTTCGATTTCTCGAGCATCGGGATGAGCTCGGCCAGCGGAATCGAGTCGCGGTGAGTCTTCTCGATCAGCAGCCGCGTGCCGCGCACCCAGGTCCACATCACGATCATCGAGCAGGCGCCGAGCGCCAAAGGCGCCCAACCCCCATCCACGATCTTGAGGAGATTGGCGGCGAGGAAGGCGAGATCGACGGTCAGGAAGGAGGCGATCACGCCGACGCTCAGCCACAGCGGCCATTTCCAGTCGCGCCAGACGACGATGAAGGCGAGGCTGGTCGTCACCACCATCGTGCCCGTGACGGCGATGCCATAGGCCGAGGCGAGCGCCGAGGAGCTGCGGAAGACGATGACGAGCAGCAGCACGCCCAGCAGCAGCAGTCGGTTGACGCGCCCGATGTAGATCTGCCCTTCCTGCGATTCCGAGGTGTGGGTGATTTCGAGGCGCGGCAGCAGGCCGAGCTGAATCGCCTGACGCACGATGGAAAAGGCGCCGGTGATCACCGCCTGGCTGGCGATGACGGTCGCGACGGTCGAGAGCAGAACGAGCGGCAGCAGCGCCCAATCGGGCGCGAGCAGGAAGAAGGGATTATTGACCGCTTCCGGATTCGACAGAATGAGCGCGCCCTGGCCCAGATAGTTCAGCAGCAGCGCCGGCAGCACGAAGCCTAGCCAGGCGGCTTGAATCGGAAAGCGACCGAAATGGCCCATGTCGGCGTAAAGGGCCTCGGCGCCGGTCACGCCGAGGAACACCGAGCCGAGGATCGCGAAGCCGAGCCAGCCGTGGTTGAGGAGGAAGCTCACGCCGGTGCGCGGATCGAAAGCCCAGAGCACCTGCGGCGCGTCGCCGATATGCATGGCGCCCAGCGCGCCAATGGCGGCAAAAAAGACCACCATGATCGGGCCGAAGAGGGTCGCGACGCGCGCCGTGCCATGGCTCTGCACCCAGAAGAGGGTGATGAGGATGAATAGGGTAATCGGAAGCACATAGTCGCTGAAGCGATGGGTGACGAGCTCCAGACCCTCGACCGCCGACAGAACCGAAATGGCCGGGGTGATGATGGCGTCGCCCGAGAAGAGCGCCGCGCCGGCGACGCCCAGCAGGAAGATCGCGAGCGAACGCCCGCCGACGGAAGATTCAGCGAGCGCCATCAGCGACAGCGTGCCGCCCTCGCCGCGGTTGTCGGCGCGCATCAGGAAGAGGACGTATTTCAGCGTGACAGTGAAGACGAGCGCGAGAATGAGGAGCGAGATCGCGCCGATCACCGCTTCTTCGGTCAGAGCGTCGGCCTTCACGCTATGCGAAAGCGACTCGCGCAGGGCGTAGAGCGGGCTCGTGCCGATGTCGCCGTAAACGACGCCGATGGAGCCCAGGATCAGCGCTGAAGTCGAATGCTTGCCATGCTCGGCGCCTTCCGCGCCGGCCGGTTGAGCTTCGGCCGCGCCGATCTGGATATGCTTTGTCATTTACCGTCTCCGATAAAAAGCGGATCAGATGGTTAATTGCGCGCCGAGCTCGACGACCCGGTCGGAAGGAATTGAGAAGAAGTTCGTTGCATTCGCGGACTGTCTTGTCAGAGCGACGTAAAGCTTGTCTTGCCAGGCCGGCATTTCGGAGGCGGGGCTCTCCTTGATGATGCGCCGGCCCAGGAAAAAGCTCGTGGTCATGATGTCGTATTTGAACCCCGCCTTGCGCATGGCGGCGAGCGCGGCGGGGACGCGCGGGCTCTCCATGAAGCCGAAATGCAGGATCGCGCTGCAGAAGTCTTCCGAGAGGCTCGTGAGCTCGTAGCGTTTTTCGGGCGGAACGCGCGGGCGGTTTTCGGTCTTGACCGAAATGATCAGCACGCGCTCGTGCAGCACTTTATTGTGTTTCAGATTGTGCAGAAGCGCCGCCGGCGCAACATTGGGGTCGCTTGTCAGAAAGACCGCCATGCCGGGAACGCGCGTGGGCTTCGACTTCTGCATCATGGTGATGAGATCCATGATCGGAATGGAGTCGCGGCTCGTTTTCTCGGCGAGGAGGCGCGTGCCGCGCACCCAGGTCCACATCACGATCATGGCGCAGGCGGCGAGGGCGAGCGGCGCCCAGCCGCCTTCGGCGACCTTCAGAAGATTGGCCGCGAGGAAGGTGAGATCGACCGTGAGGAAGGCCGCGACGACGAGCCCCGCAAGCCAGACCGGCCAGCCCCATTTTTTCCACACCACGACGAAAGCGAGGGCGGTTGTGACGACCATCGTGCCCGTCACCGCGATGCCATAAGCGGAAGCCAGCGCCGAGGAGCCGCGAAACGCCACAACCAGCAGCAGCACGCCGACCAGAAGCAGGCGGTTCACCTTGCCGATATAAATCTGCCCTTCCTGCGACGCGGAAGTATGGGTGATCTCGAGACGCGGCAGCAGGCCAAGTTGCACAGCTTGTCGCGAGATCGAAAAAGCGCCGGTGATGACGGCCTGGCTGGCGATGACCGTCGCGACCGTCGAGAGGATGACGAGCGGCAACACCCCCCATTCCGGCGCCAGAAGGAAGAAGGGATTGCCGATCGCCTCGGGCCGCGACAGGATCAGCGCGCCTTGGCCGAGATAATTGAGCAGCAGCGCCGGCAGGATGAAGGTGAGCCAGGCGACGCGGATCGGGCGGCGCCCGAAATGTCCCATATCGGCGTAGAGCGCCTCGGCGCCGGTGACGCCCAGAAAGACCGAGCCGAGCACGGTGAAGCCGAGCCAGCCGTGCTCTGCGAAGAAGGCGACGCCCAGCGCGGGATTGAAGGCGCTCAGCACCTGCGGCGCGTCTTGAATATGGGTCGCCCCCAGCGCGCCGATCGTCACGAAGAAAATCATCATCACCGGGCCGAACAGCGCCGCGACCCGCGCCGTGCCGTGACTCTGCGCCCAGAACAGGGTCACAAGGATGAAGATCGTGGCCGGGATCACGAAAGCGCTGAAACGATGGGTGACGAGCTCCAGCCCTTCGATCGCCGACATCACGGAAATCGCCGGCGTGATGATCGCGTCGCCGGAAAACAGCGCGGCGCCGGCGACGCCCAGCAGAAACACGAGGAGCGATTTTCCACCGATCGACGATTCCGCCAGCGCCATGAGCGCGAGCGTACCGCCCTCGCCGCGGTTGTCCGCGCGCATCAGAAAGACGACGTATTTTATGGTGACGGTGAAGATCAGCGCGAAAATTAACAGCGAGAGCGCGCCGATGACGGCCTCTTCGGTCAAAAGGTCGGCTTGCACGATATGGGCGAGCGACTCCCGCAAGGCATAAAGCGGGCTCGTGCCGATGTCGCCGTAGACGACGCCGATCGAGCCGACGATAAGGCCGATGAGCCGACCCTGGCGCCGTTCGTGCACGTCATCCGCCCGCGCCTCTTGCGGCGCGCCAGGGGGCTCTTGGCGAGGTGGCTCCTGGGTAGGCGGGAGCGTCCGCATTTCCGCGCCCGATTGCTGCGTCATGAAACGTCCCTTCGGGAAAGCGGATATAGCGCGCAGAGCGGCGCCCTGGGAGCGGCTCGACCATGAGCTTTCGGATAAACGCGAACTCGGCCCTCACGCCGCGAAAGGTCTCCCTCCCTCAAACGGCGCCGCGATATACGCCCTTTTGTAGTCGAAGAGAAGGCTTAGTTTCGCCGTGCGAAAGGGCCCCTTGCAGGGGGGAGCGCCGGCGCGCAATTTGGCGTGGGCAAGAAACGGAGCGTTGATGAAAGACAAGCATGGCCATGGCTTCGCCGCCGCTGCGGGATCGGCTTCTGAGCACACGATCCGTACGGATTCCGAGGGTCTCGAGACCGGCCTTGCGCGGCTTCCTGGTGACGCCCCCGCCTATTTCGCCAAGCCCCAGGGCGGCGAGAGCCTGCCGGTTGTTCTCATCGCCGAGGAGATATTCGGCTTGCACGAGCATATTCGCGACGTCGCGCGACGCCTCGCCAAGCTTGGTTTTTTTGCAATCGCGCCGGATTACCTCGTTCGCTATGGCGACCCCATGGCGGCGCCTGACATCGACGCCCTTCGCGCGATTGCCGCCAAAGTCCCCGACGCGGAAGCAATGACGATCTTCGATGAAGCGCTGGCTTTCGCCATGGGCAAGGGCGCCGATGCGGCGCGGGCCGCCGTCACGGGCTTCTGCTGGGGCGGGCGCATCGCCTGGCTCTACGCCGCGCATAATCCTGCGCTTTTGGCATGTGTTCCCTGGTACGGGCGCCTCGATGGGCAGCGCACGGCCGAGCAGCCGCGCTGGCCGATCGACATTGCGGGAGAGATCAAGATTCAAACGCTCGGGCTCTATGGAGGCGAGGACCCGTCCATCCCTCGCGATGTCATCGAGCAAATGCAGAAAAAGCTCGCGGCGGCCGGCGCGCCGGCGGATATCATCGTTTACGACGACGCGCCGCATGGCTTTTTTGCCGACTATAGACCGAGCTATCGCGAGAGCGACGCGCATGACGCCTGGGGACGCATGCTCGCCTTTCTCCGAGCGCAAGGTGTTGGCTAAAGGCGTTGGCTAACGGAGGATGGGCTCGAATTTTGCCTTTCGGTAAAGCGGAGCGCTCGATCGCGTCGGCGGCTCCCCTCTTGCGGCCGGGTCCGCATTCCGGCAATTAAGAGGTTTGACGCGAATGGGGTCGCGGGGGCGGCGAAACGCGACGAAGCTTATCGCGGGAGCAGGAATTTGGCAGGGACCGAGCGGCCCGCTTATGCGGGGCCAGGTCTGGAGGCGGCTAGCCACGCGGCGCGGGCGCAGGCTGCGTTTTCGGTTGACGTCGCCAGCGACGGTCACGCCGCGCATGGCTACGGCCACACCTACGCCGCCCTCGATCTCGGCACCAATAATTGCCGCCTGCTGATCGCTCGGCCAGAACGGCGCGCCCGCCGGCGCGCCTCTGAATTCCTGCGAATCATCGACGCCTTCTCGCGCATCGTGCGCCTTGGCGAGGGTCTCGGCCGAGCGGGCCGCATCAGCGAGGCGGCGATCGAACGCACCATCGTCGCGCTGGAAATCTGTCGCGACAAGATGGAGGCCCGCGGCGTGACGCGCGCGCGGCTCGTCGCCACCCAGGCCTGCCGCGGCGCCGCCAATGGCGAGGAATTCGTCGCCCGGGTCCGCGAGCGCACCGGCCTCGAGCTGGAGGTGATCGACCGCGAGACGGAGGCGCGCTTCGCCGCGCGCGGCTGCGGCTCGCTCGCTGATCCGCAAGCCGCGAGCGTTCTCCTTTTCGATATTGGCGGGGGGTCGACCGAGCTCGTCTGGCTGACCCGCGCGTCGTCCCCCACGGACAATCGTGAGCTTCACAGCTGGACCTCGCTGGAGCTCGGCGTCGTCACGCTCGCCGAACATTTCGGCGGCCGGGTGGTCGACGCGGCGACCTTCGTGGCGATGAAAAATTACGCCCTGGATGCCCTGGAGCATTTCGTGCGCGAGACAGCCGAGGTGCGGCGCTGCTCCCGTTTCCATCTGCTCGGCACCTCGGGCACCGTCACCACCCTCGCCGGCGTGCATCTGGGGCTCGAACGCTATGACCGCTGGCGGGTCGACGGGCTGTGGATGACCGACGCCGAGGCGACCAGGGCGATCGAACGCCTGCGCGGCATGGATTTCGAGGCGCGTGTGGCCAATGGCTGCATCGGCCCGCAGCGCGCCGATCTCGTGCTTGCCGGCTGCGCGATTTTCGAGGCGATCCGCGAGATGTTCCCGGCCGCGCGCACGCGCATCGCCGATCGCGGCCTGCGCGAGGGCATGCTTTTGGAGCTGATGGAGGCGGATGGGGCGCTGTGAGCGTCTCGACGGGTTGCGGCTCAGCCGTCACAATGTAGGCAAGATGATTCGCCCCGCGAGCGCCCGCCTTTATGACCGATGAATTGAACCAGCCCCTTGGGCGGGAGACGCCCCGGCCTGCGAAGCGCGACCTGCGGCGCCCGCTTGCTTACGCGGCTGGCGCGCTGGCGGCGGCGGGCGCCGCAGCGCTTTACCTCCTCCCGCGCGATCCTTTTGGCGGCGAACCCTACGCCGTCGCCAGGATCGAGCCCTACAAGCCGCCGGAGCCTGCGCCCGTCGCGCCGCCGTCCCAGCCGCAAACAGCCGCGGTCGAGCAGCCACAGGGGCAATTCTCTGACGACGCGGGGATCAGCGAGATCGAGCAGCTCTCCGGCGTCAAGGTCACCCGCCATGGCGGCGAGGGTTCGACGGCGCGAATCATCCGGGTCGAGCCCGCCTCCGGGGTGCGGCTCGCGCCGGCGCCGGACCGCCGCGTGACTGAGAAGGGGCCCTATGGCCTGCTGCCCAAGATCGGCGCCGAAGGCGCGCGGCCGATGGACGTCTATTCCCGTCCCTTCGTCACTGCGGCGACGATCAAGCCGGGTGCCCCCCGCATCGCGCTCGTCATCGGCGGTGTCGGGCTCAACGCGCAATCGTCGCTGGAGGCGATCGACCAGCTTCCCGAGGGCGTAACGCTCGCCTTCGCGCCCTATGGCGCAAACCTGGACCGACTCGTGGCGCAGGCCCGCGCGCGCGGCCATGAAGCGCTGCTGCAGGCGCCCATGGAGCCCTTCGACTATCCGCAGAACAACCCCGGCCCCCATACGCTCGTCACGAGCGCGCAGGATGGCGGCCTCGACGATCTGCGTTGGCTGATGAGCCGCTTCGCGGGTTATGCGGGCGTGATGAACTATCTCGGCGGACGCTTCATGGCGGATGAGACGGCGATCTATGGCGCCTTGAGCGAGCTGGCGCAGCGCGGCCTGTTTTTCCTCGACGACGGCGCCGCGCCGCAATCGCTCGCCGCGAAGCTCGCGCCCAAGCTCTCGCTGCCCAACGCCAGAGTCGACGTCATCATCGACCAGCGCAACACGCCGCAAGCCATGGACGCCGCTTTGTCGCAGCTCGAAGCGGCGGCGCGCGACAAGGGCGCGGCCATCGGCTTCGCCAACGCCACGCCTGCCGCAATCGTGCGCGTCGCCCGCTTTGCGCGCGATCTGGAGCGGCGCGGCATTGCGCTGGCGCCGGTCTCGGCCGTGCTGTCGCAGAAAACATTGAACGGAGCCGCCGCAGATATGGGTCAAATCCGATGAACGCGGCCGATAGCCGTTACCGTCCTTGCGTCGGCGTGACGCTCATCAACGCCGAGGGCCTCGTTTTCATCGGCCATCGCAAGGCCAAGGGGACCTTCGACCAAACGGCGGAGCCCTACCTCTGGCAGATGCCGCAGGGCGGCATAGACGAGGGCGAAACGCCTTATGAGGCGGCGCTGCGCGAGCTGCAGGAGGAGACCAACGTCTCCAGCGTCGAATTTCTCGCCGAGGCGCCACTGTGGCTTTCCTACGATCTCCCGCCCGAGGCCAATAAGCGCTGGAGCGGCAAATATATCGGCCAGACCCAGCGCTGGTTCGCGCTGCGCTTCGTGGGGCCGGAGAGCGAGATCGACATTCATGCGCCGGGTGGCGGCAAGCACAAGCCGGAATTCGACGACTGGCGCTGGGAGAAGCTCGCGACGCTTCCCGATTTGATCGTGCCTTTCAAGCGGCAGGTTTATTTGGACGTCGTTGAGGCGTTCAGGCCATTTGCGACGGAGTGATCGACGGGTGCAAGGGACTCCGGTGCCCGCATTCACATGGCAACCTAACCAGTATGAGTGACGCTTCCGAAGCAATTATCGGACTCTACCAGAGACACGCACAAGCTTGGGCAAAGAAGCGGGGGCGTGCAGCTAAACAGCTCATGGAGGCGGGCTGGCTCGATCGTTTTATCGGTCTAATGCCCCGCCAGCCTGCCGTTCTCGACATCGGTTGCGGGTCCGGCGAGCCGATAAGCCGCTATTTGGTTGAGCGCGGCTGCGCCGTAACGGGGATCGATTCTTCTCTCGAGATGATCGCTTTGTGTAGAGGCGCATTGCCCCACCAAAGCTGGCGGGTGGCCGACATGCGCTCCCTGTCGCTGTCCGTGCGTTTTGACGGACTTCTTGCATGGGACAGCTTTTTCCACCTGTGTCCTGACGACCAAAGAAGGATGTTTCCTATCTTTCGTGATCACGCATCGCCACGAGCCGCCTTGATGTTCACCTCGGGACCCAGCCACGGCGTTGCAATGGGAGCATTCGAAGGCGAACCTCTGTTTCACGCGAGCTTGGACGCCGACGAATACCGAACTCTGCTCGACGAGAATGGATTTCGCGTCGTCGCGCATGCGGTCGAGGACGAGGCCTGTGGACGTCATACAATTTGGCTAGCTCAGCGTATTTAGCTGGGGCGGCAGAGAGCGCTATAAGGACGTGGCGCTATACCAGACCAAACACTTGTTTGATTTTTATATCAGGTATCTCCTGTCCGGATCTGTAATCCATTATTCTACGACGACAGCTATTTGTGTAATAATGTAAGTGTATTAAAACGCCATACTTGTCATCGAGTTCCATTTTTGAGATGATAAATCCACGTTTTAGCTTGGGAATTATAACGTCGTTATTCGTGGCGCAATGTCTAGAATAAATCAGTTGGAAACCGGCCTTCGAAAGTCTCTCGATGCAATGTGCGATCAAGGCGCTATAAAGTCCTTTACGCCTATGTATTTTGAGAATGGCGGAACTGACCATGTAGAACGTAGACGCACTTTCCTGCTTCCCCCAACTCCAACCGACAAATTCGTTATTGATGTCGAAAACACCGAGGTAGAGCTTGTAGGGTGTGCCCAGATTTTCCTCTAGCTCTTTGATTCGCTGTTGTTCGGCGTCAGTTAGAATGTGCTGCATGTCATAACTGTGGACGTCCGCGAACATCGAAAATTTGTGTTTGTCGAACAGTGGCTTAAACTCTTCCTCGCTCAGCTCCCGTATCGAATAAGACTCGTCCATTTCTGTTCCATAAGCATTTTGAGGGTATGCAGCCTAATTCAACCAAAATAGCGCTAGACGTTTAAAACGCAATTTGCACCCCGCCCGTCGCGCTATGAATGGCGGCGCTGCTCGCGACCATGCCGTCATAACGGACAAAGATATTTGCGCTGTCTACCGGCAGGCTCAAACGAGCGCCGACCGCCGCCGAATCTCGCGGCCAGCGCGCGCCGTTGACGATGAAGTTCGAACCCAAGGCGCCTTGGAAATTCGCCATCACGCTGCGACGGACGTCCGCATAATCATGCATCCAGCCGGCTCTCGCCGAAAAGCTCAAAGGCTTCGCCAGCGTCAGCGGCAAATCATAGGTGAGCTCGGCGCCGAGCGTGCTTTGGGCGGATGCTGCGGTTCGGCCGGCCACATTGAGATTGATAGCGCCCGCCCCATTCTCGGCGAAGCCGTTCTGTGCGGCCATAATGCCTTGCAACGACGCGAAGGGGGTTGCGCTTATCCGCTCGCTGAACGGCAAGCGATATCCGGCCTCGATGCGCGACAGAAGAACATTGTCAAAGACGCTCGCCGAAGCGCCGCGCGAAACGCCTGGAAAGACAATGTTACGTCCCACGCCAAAACGATTGTAGGAATATCCAAGCGCGCCGTCGACATAGAAAGGCCCGGCCGCGTAGCCGGCGTATGAAGTGACAGCGAAACTATCCAGCCCGCCGCTTCCCGAAGCCCCATTGAGGCCGAAGGAGCTGCGCATATAGCTCAAGGCGACGCCTGCCAAAAGTTCGGGCGTCAGGCGATAATCCGCGCCGACGGCGACGCCGCCGCCGCTGAAGCTGACGCCGTGGAGGTCGCCATTGCCATAGACCGCGCCGCCGCCGCCCAAACCGCTGATCCAGGTCCGCAGCCCTCCGACGCCGGTGACTCGGGCCAAATGGGTCTGGGCGCGCACCATGTCGAGAAACATCCGCGAAACGCCGATCGAGACCGACGGCAGATCGGCGTAGACCTCGCCGTCGAGTTGAGTGAGAGCCGAGCGCAGCGCTGCGGGATCGCCGAAATTCAGCAGGTCGAGCGCGTTGTAGATCGAGTCCATGTCGCTGAACAAAGGCGGCGGAAGCGCGTGATCGAGCGCGAAGGCGACCGCTCCGGCGTTGCCAGCGCCGGCGCGCGGCACATAGGCGAGAGCGAAGGCGCCGATCGGCTGCCCATTGACGAAACTGCTGGCGGACAGGAACACGGGCTGAGCGCCTGGCCCGCATCCGGGGACCGCGCTTTTGCCGATGATGAATTCCTGCAGCGCGCCGCCGCGTCCCCAGACGCCGATCGGGCTTGCCGGAGGTTGCGCATTGAGAATCGGCCCCGCCGTTCCGACGAGAAGGCAGGTTCCAGCGGGGACCTGCACGATCGTCTGCATCGTGGGCGTGCCGGGCAGCGCAAGCACATCCCTTACTTGCTCGGGGGTCAGTCCGCGCACCGCATTCGTGCCGGCGATAAAGTTTCCGAGAACGCTGTTTCCTGAATAGAAACGCACATATTGCGTGGGGGCGGTGGTCAAGACGACCACCGCCGGCGACGATGTGGATTCGGTGTAAGAGAGCGTCGACGGCGTCACGAGCGGATTCACGATCGGCGGGTTGCTATTGAGCAAATATTGATTTGCGTCGAAACCATTCGAGATGGAGGGCGACCCGATCATGCCGACGCAAGCCTTGGTCGTTCTGCAGAAGGCTTGCCCCAGCACGATCGGCCCTGTGACGATTTGGCCGGGAGGCAAGGCTAATCCAGCGCTTTGAGCCGATGCTTTGTCTGCCAATCCGATCGCCAGCGCCGAGGAGCCGCAAATGAGCAAATTGCGAAATAGGCGCATCGCGTGGCCCTCATAAAGTTAGCGTGATTTTTATACTGTAATTGCGACGACAAATATCTCGCCCACCTCGCGCTTTACGCCTCGCCCGCAGGGTGGTTCGAGTTACTTCCGAATTTGCAAAATTTTAGCCGCATAAATCCGGGGCTGTCAACGCAATGCGCAGCTAATCAAAGTGTTTTTTATTGAAATTATTCCCAGTCTTCGGTGAATAGAGACTTCTCTATCCTGAGTTTTATAATTCTCAGCAAGCCAAAGCTTGTGCTGGAAATCTATCTTGCGGGGACCTTTAACTTGACCTTAAATTCCTTGGCCTCCGCCGTGGCGCCCTGATTTCTGAGGATCAATGATGGTAACGCCTCCCCAAACGATACTGATTACGGGTGCTTCCAGCGGGATAGGGAAGGCGCTCGCCGTCTCATACGCGCAGCGAGGAAAGACGCTCATTCTGGTCGGACGAGATGTGCGTCAGCTTGAGGAGGCGGCCGCGGAGTGCCGTTCATTCGGCGCTACTGTCGAGATCGGCGCCATCGATGTTCGACACGCGGAGAAATTGTGCGAGTTCATTTTGAAAATGGATCGACAGTACAATGTTGACCTTTTGATCGCCAATGCAGGAGTTTCTGCAGTCGTATCTGAAGGAGAAATAATGGAATCGGTGGAAATAACGGCTTCAATTTTCGAGATAAATGTCTTTGGCGTCTTAAGTGCCGTGCAGGCGATCGCGCCCCAAATGTGCACCAGAGGGAAAGGACAGATTGCGCTGATGGGGTCCATGGCTGCCCTTCGAGGCTTGCCTTATGCTCCTGCTTATTGCGCAACAAAATCTGCGATTCACATTTACGCCGAATCTCTGCGCGCCTCGCTCAACAAGCATGGCGTGTCGATCACGTTAATCGTACCTGGTTTTGTAGAAACGCCTTTCAACGCGGGGTTGTCGTCGCCCAAGCCAATGGCCTTGAGCGCCAAGCGCGCCGCTGCGATTATCCGGCGAGGACTTGAAAAAGGAAAATGCGAGATTGTTTTTCCTCGCCTGCTGTACTTCTTGATCCGTGCTGGATCGCTGCTCCCGGCCCGGCTTGTCGATGCAATCCTAGCTCGGATCCCGGTAGAGAATTTGAGGTGACGCTCAGCTGACTCGAACGCCAAGCAAGGAGTGGCGACCGCCGCAAAATTAGTTGTGCATGCCTCAGCTTTCGCCATTCACTTTCCGCGAAGCCGATTGTGCGGCGGATATTGCTGCCGTTACTGCGTCCCGTGCTTGTGGGCTGTTCTTCTCACAGATCGCTAACGCATCCTGCTTCGCAAGCTTCTGCAGCGTATGGATTCCGAGTTGCTCGAACCGCTCCACGACCTTCGGGCCAACCCCTTTGACACCAAGCAACACATCCCTTTCAGCGGCGGGAAATTTCTCGATCATTTGCGCTTCTCACCCTGTCGAAGAAGCTCATGCGCCGGCGCCAAAGCCCCTCGCGCCGAGGAGGCCGCAAAGCGGCCGTCTCGGCGGGCGAGAGGCTTGCGTCGGCTTTACATCAATGCGGCGTGAAGCGCGTTTCGATGAAGTAGCTGTAGCCGATCTCCGGTCCGAAGCGCACGAACACCGAATCGAGATTGAGGAGACGCGTGTCGGTCAGCGGCACGTCCCTCACGACGCGCGAATTGATCGTCACCTGCACCTGATCGGCGATCGGATTGCCGGGGTGGAAGGCGTAGAGCGTATAGGTCACGGGCGCCGTCGTGCTGGAGAGAGCATTCGTCGCGAAGAGCTTCAGCCCCGTGAGATCGAAGGTCTTGCCGGGCAGCTTGAAATAGCCGCCGATGCGATTGGCGATATAGAGCCCGCTGCTGCTGGTCTTTACGTCCCACCCATTCGGCAGCAGCGTGCCATTGGCGTAGACGACGAGGCCGGTCGTATCCTTGGCGGTGCAGTCGGGGCAGCCTGAGACCGGCGCCGCGGTGAAGGTCGCCGTATCGGCCAGGGCGCTGCCCGGCAGCGTGGCGAGAGCGGCGAAGCAGACGTAAGCAATTAACCTTGTGGCGTGAATATTCGTCGTCATGTGAACTCCATCCGGCCAAGTCTTGCCTATTCGACTCGGCGCGGAGCGGAAGCTAGGTCGCATATTTGTTGGGAATGAGTCCTTTTGTGTATCTCTATACAGTCTCGGGATTTTCTAACACGGGGGCAACTCTTTCCCCTGCGTTTTCTCGGCCTGCGACAAGGAGAGGCGACATCTGCTCCTCTCACCGCTTGCGGGGAGAGGCCGGGTGAGGGGCCGGGGGATGAGCCCGGGCGTGGACCGCGCACTCAAGGGGCCCTGCGGCGTTTTTCGTTTCCACTCATCCCCACGCCCCTTACCCAACCTCTCCCCGCGCACGCGCTGGGAGAGGGGTAGAGCGCTGCCGTCATCGAGTATCCACTCCGTGGGGGGGAAGAAGCGGCGCCATTAGTGATCACCTTGGCAATCTGGGGCGCGAGCCGCCTCCCTCCCCCTTGCGGGGAGGGATCAAGGGTGGGGTCGTTTCAGTGATGAGATTGATACATGAATTTCACACGCGCCGCCGCCTAGGCCTGCCGCACCAGCCGCGCCGCGAAAAAGCCGTCGATCCCCGCAAGCCGCGGATCCTCATTCGGCCAGAAGCTCGGCAAAGTGCGCAGGTCGCCGTCGCGGTTGATGAACTCGGCGGGGATCCCCTCAGCGGTCGTCACCGGCTCGCGGCGGAAATCCGGGTTGCGGCGCAGGAAGGCGGCGATCTGCTGCTCGCCTTCCTCGGGCTCCAGCGAACAGGTGCAATAAACGAGGCGGCCTCCCGCCTTTGTCAGCAATGCCGCGCGGGCAAGCATTTTGGCCTGCAAGGCGAAGAGCGTCTCTATATCGCCGGGCTTCTTCGTCCAAGGCACGTCCGGGTGGCGCCGCGACGTTCCGGTCGCGGAGCAGGGCGCGTCGATGAGGATCGCGTCGAAAGGCTGCGCCTGATAGCCGGTGGCGTCGGCCACCGCGACATCGGCATGGAGGTCGAGGCGCGAGAGATTGGCGGCCAGAAGCTTGAGCCGCTCGGCGGAACGGTCCAGCGCAACCACATGGGCGCGGGTGAGAGCGAGCTGTGCGGTCTTGCCGCCTGGCGCCGCGCACATATCGAGCACGCGTTCGTCGGGCTTCGTCGCAAGCAGCCGCGCCGGCAGAGCGGCGGCGGCGTCCTGCACCCACCATTCGCCGTCGCTGTAGCCGTCGAGCTCCGTGATCGGCGTACGGGTCTTGAGCCGCACTGAGCCCGTCGGCAGCACGACGCCGTCGAGGCGCTCGGCCCATCCTTGAGGATCGGATTTCACCGATACGTCGAGCGGCGCCTCCTGCATATGCATGGCGATGATCGCCCGGGCGCCCGCCTCGCCATAGGCCTTGCGCCAGCGCTGCGCGAGCCAGGGCGGCGCGTCATGCTCGCCGTTCGCGGCGAGCGCAAGAAACTCGTCGCGCCGGCGCACGAGATTGCGCAGCACGCCATTGACCACGCCGGCAAAAGCGCCGGTCTTGGGCTCGAGCTTGGTCGCCCGCACGGCGAGGTCGATGGCCGCATGGTCGGCGGCCTCCAGAAAGAGAAGCTGGGCGGCGGCGGCGATCAACGTATATTCGAGCCGCCCGGCCTGACGCGGCAGTCCCTTTTCGAGAAGCTCGCCCAACGCGTGGCGGATGACGCCGAGCCGGCGCAGCGAGACGGTGGCGATCGAGCGCGTCAGCGCCACGTCGCGCGGCTCGAGGCCCGCGAGGCGGTTGGGCACGGCCTGCGGCGAAAAACATTCGTCCAGCCGGTGGCCGCCCTGAATGACGTCGCCGATGATGCTGGCGGCGGCGAGACGCGCGGGGAG
The DNA here is from genome assembly GCF_026427715.1 of Methylocystis sp. MJC1. NCBI lineage: Bacteria > Pseudomonadati > Pseudomonadota > Alphaproteobacteria > Hyphomicrobiales > Methylocystaceae > Methylocystis > Methylocystis sp. MJC1. Next base: position 974,732 of record NZ_CP107558.1, read on the forward strand.
GCCGGGGGTCCTTGCCGCCTCGGCTTCGCGGGCCGCCTCGGCCGGCACGAAACCCTGACGTGAGGAGTATCGCGATGGTTTCGACCGCCCGAATGATCTACTGTCGCTCAAACGGTCTCTCCGCTGCCCCGCTTTGCGAATCATAGCACAAGGCGCGGTCGAGGGGCGAGACGCTCAGGAGCCGGATATGTCTCAGGCCAAAGGGACGGGCGGCGACGTGAAGCCTGCCCAAGCAATAAAAGATATGCCGCCCGCCGCGCAGCGGGCGCTCGCCGAGGCGCAGGCGCGTGAAAACGCCGCAGCTACGGAAGCGGCCGCTCGAGAGGAACGCGGCGGCCGGGGCGGCCTCGATCCGGCGCGATACGGCGACTGGGAGGTCAAAGGGGTCGCGAGCGACTTTTAGCGTCGCTACGCCGCTGCGGCCTCGCGCGCCTCTCTCTTGATCCGCTCCACCATGGAGCGCAGCCCATTGGCGCGTTGGGGCGTCAGATGCTCGGCAAGCCCAAGCTGCTTGAACAGCGGCGCGGCGTCGGTGTCGATGATTTCCTGCGCCCGGCGTCCGGAATAGAGCGCCAGCACCAGCGCCACGAGGCCGCGCACGATATGGGCGTCGCTGTCGCCGCGGAAGGTGAGCATCGGCGCGCCGGCGGCGTCCTGCCCCTGCGTGGTTTCCAGCCACACCTGGCTGGCGCAGCCGCGCACTTTGTTTTCGTCCGTATAGGCTACCTTCGGCAGCGGCTCGAGCGTGCGGCCGAGCTCGATGAGATAGCGGTAGCGATCCTCCCACTCGTCGAGCAGCTCGAAATTGCCGATGATGTCGTCTATAACCATAGCTGTTTCCTTCTCAGACCATTCTAAACGAAACGCGCGCCCTTTTCATGCTTTTGACGAGCCCTTAAGTTTGCGCCTGTCGAAGCATGCGCGGGCGGCGCCTCGCCCCGACTTTACGGAGATGCATATGAGCCTCACGTCCCGGTGGCGCGCCCTCGTCGTCGCGATTGTCGCCGCCCTGTCGCTTTCGGGCTGCGGCTACAATACGATTCCGACGCTTGAGGAAAACGCCAAAGCCAAGTGGTCGGAGGTGCAATCCCAGTACCAGCGCCGCGCCGACCTCATCCCGAACCTCGTCGCCACCGTGCAGGGCTACGCCAAGCAGGAGAAGGACGTGCTCACCTCCGTCGTCGAGGCGCGCGCCAAGGCGACCTCGGTGAAGATCGACGCTTCGACCCTCACGGACCCGGAGAAAATGAAGCAGTTCCAGGACGCGCAGGCGCAGTTGACCGGCGCGCTGGGACGGCTGTTGGCGGTGAGCGAAGCCTATCCGGACCTCAAGTCCAACCAGAACTTCCTGGCGCTGCAGTCGCAGCTCGAAGGCACGGAAAACCGCATCAACGTCGCGCGGCGGGACTACATCGAGGCGGTGCGCGAGTTCAACCTCTCGCTGCGCACCTTCCCGACGCTACTTTGGGCCAAGACCTTCTTCGCGGGGACGAAGCCCATGGCGGAGTTTTCTGCAAGCGACGCGGCCCAGCAGCCGCCGCAAGTGAAATTCTAACGGAGTGACGCCCTCGATGGAGCCGCGCCCGCCCGAAGAGCTCTCCGCCCTTTGCGCGCGCGGCGACGCCATGTGGGCGCATATGCGACAGGAGGCGGAGGATGCGCTGCGTCTCGATCCGGCGCTCGCTCCTCTGTTTATCGGCGAGCTTCTGAACCGCCATAGTCTCGAGGAGGCGGTGATCCATCGGGTTAGCGGCCGGCTCGGGGCCTCGGCGCTCGACGCCGCCGCCATCGCCGACGCCTTTCTTGCGGCGCTGGAGAGCGAGCCCGGGCTTGGCGAGGCCTTTCGCCTGGATGCGGCGGCATATGTCGAGCGCGATCCGGCCTGTCGGCGGCTCATCGAGCCTCTGCTCTATTTCAAGGGCTATCACGCGATCCAGGCGTCGCGCCTCGCCCATGCCCTGTGGCGCGCGGGCAAGCGCGACTTCGCTTTCTATATCCAGAGCCGGACCTCGGACGCGCTCGCGGCCGACATTCATCCGGCGGCGCGCTTTGGCAAGGGCGTCTTCCTCGATCACGCAACCGGATTCGTCGTCGGCGAGACGGCTGTGGTCGAGGACGAAGTGTCCATCCTCCACGGCGTGACGCTCGGCGGCACCGGCAAGATCGCCGGCGACCGGCATCCCAAGGTCAGGCGCGGCGTCATGATCGGCGCGGACGCGAAGATTCTCGGCAACATCGAGATCGGCGCTTGTTCGCGCATCTCGGCGGGCTCGGTCGTGTTGCATCCCGTGCCGCCGAATTCCATCGTGGCGGGCGCGCCGGCGAAGGTTGTCGGCGTCGAGCCCAGGGCCTTGCCGGCGCGGGACATGGACCAGCTCCTGCGCGGCCTGGCTTATGATTCCTTCGATTACGTGATCTAAAGGCGCCGATGACTTCGCCCTTCGCTCTGCTCGCCCGGGGCTTGATCCTGCTCTATCGCGTCACTTTCTCGGCCTTTGCCGGACGAAGCTGCCGCTATGCGCCGACCTGCTCGGAATATGCCGACGAAGCCATTGCGCGCCATGGCCTATGGGCCGGCGGCTGGATGGGGTTTGCGCGCATCTGCCGCTGCCGGCCGGGCGGCGGCGAGGGGTTCGACCCCGTGCCCGAAAAATTGCCGGAAGACGCCGGCGCGTTCACGCCCTGGCGCTACGCCCGGTGGCGCGGGCCATTCCGCTGCGAGGAGATCGAGGAAGAGTAGCGCCTCTCTACGACCGCGCCATCAACTCCAGCGCCAGCCCATAAATCCGCGTGCGCGGGGCCTCGGGCAAGGTCCGCAAGACTTCGAGATAGGTCTGCCCCGCTGCGCACATTTTGGCGTCTTCGAGCGGCGGGTCCGGCATTTTGCCGTCGAGCAGGGCGTCGATCTCGGGCTTGGCGAGGCCGCGCGCGGCGAGCGCCGTCTCCAGCGCCTTGAAGTCGGCGTCGGTCGGTTGGTCGCGCGCGATGTTCTTCGCCTGGCCGTCGACCATGGCCTCGAGGCTTGCGCTCGCCATATCGGCGACGAGCGGGCGCCGCGAGGCGGCGAAACGCTGGAAATCGAGATTATTCGCGCCGTAGAGGAAGGCGACGCACAATTTTTTGTCTTCGCGCGCGATCGCCTGCAGAACAGCGAGCTGCTTGGCGAAGACGCGCAACATGACCTCGGGTTCGGCTTTGGCGGCGAGGGCGCCGCGCGACTGGCGCAGGCGGCGCATCGCCTCGGACAGGTAATAGTCGGCGCTCTGATCAGCCTTCGTCTGCGAGAGACGCGACGCGAATTCCTTGATCGTTCCCTCATAGTCCTGCGTGAAGGTCTCGCGCAGCCTGGCGAAGAAACGCGCATATTCCGGCGTGGAAGCGATCGTCGTCTCCACAGCTTGCCGTGCGCTGCCCTTGTCAGGGGGGCTGGTTACCGCGCTCAGCGCGCCGCGCGCGGGCGGCGGCGGCGACATGGCCATCAACATCAGGCCGACGCCGAGCGCGACGGCGACGACGGCGGCGGCGGCGAGGGCCAGAATTCGTTCGATCAGCATCGTTAGCCCTGGGCGCGGCAGAATGAAGCTCGCAATTTAAGCAAAACGAGGCTGTGTGAAAAGCGCTCTCATCCATTGGGTTTGCCGATGCCCGCGAGACGGGCGGTTTCGGCGCGATGCGCCACGAGCAGGGCGATATGGCGGTTGAGATCATAGGTCCAATGGCCGCGCCTGGCGCGCTCCTTTCGTAACGCCTGCTCGATTTCGCGGAGCACGGCGCGCGCCGCCTCGGGCGTTTCGCTGAGAATGATTTCCTGCGAAAGCCGATGAAAGCGCGAGAGCGCAACTAGGCGGTCGTAGCCGGTGAGACTGGCATTAAGAGCAGCTTCGACGGCAGGGCGGGCGTGGGCTTTCAGGCGTTGAGCGGCGCGGGATTTGGCGGCGGCGGGATGGGCGACGAACATGGCATGCTCCTCATTTGCGAGGAGCATGACAGGCGCCGCGTCACTGGGGATAGAATTTTTTCCCTTGAATAGGATTATTTTCCGACTTAGCCTGATCGATATTCATCGGAGGTCCCATGCCCATTGCCATTTCGATACGAAACCAGCTCTTTCCAATTTCCGGTTTGAGCATTGCGGCTGCCGCAGCTGCGTCGAGCGTCCCTGCGGCTTCCCTGGCGGCGCCCGGCCGCAGCCTGGCGCGGATCGCCCGGGCGCGCCAACTGGCGGTCTATCTGCACCATGTCGGCTTGGGGGCGAGCCTTTCTGCTTGCGCGCGGCAATTCCGGCGCGACCGCGCCACGGTTCGGCATGCCTGCGCCGTGATCGAACATCTCAGAGACGACCGGCGCTTCGACCAAGCGGCGGCGCGATTGGAGAGCGCGGTCCGGGCGCAGCGCGACATGGTTCTGGCGTTGCTCGCCGACTTTGAAGGAGCGGCGCAATGAGCAAGGCCGAACGAAAAAGCGAAACCTCGGCGCGCGCGCTGCGGCGCCTCCTGAAAGCCCTGAACGAGCCTGGCGCCCGCGCCGCGCCGAGCGGCCTGGACGACGGCGCGCTTGTCGTGGCGGCGCCTCGAAACGGAATCACCCTCGTGCGCGCGCGTCTGCCTGTGGCGACGGGCGAGGCCGCGTTGGCCGAGGGGCTCGTCGAAGGGGATCGAGAAAGCCGGGGCGGGCGCCTGCGCCTGACCGAGGCTGGCCGCGCCTATTTGCGTCGCGCCGCCGCAGCCGAGGTGGCGCTCGACCCGTTCCGCGCCCAGCATGGCGAATTCGAGAAACGCCCGGGGGAGGAAGGCGCGCGACCGGCGTTCGTCAATGACGCGGAAAGCCCGCTCGCCTGGCTGGCTAGACGAAAAGGCGCGAATGGCCGGCCCTTTCTGGATTGGGCGCATGTGGAAGCCGGCGAGCGCTTCAGGCGCGACATCGAGCAGGCGCAAATCCTCCAGCGCGTCACCGCAAATTGGGAGGTTTCCGCCGCCGGGACGCGACGCTGCGGCGAGGCCGGCGTCGTCGTGACGGAAATCGCGATGGACGCCCGCAGCCGCCTCGCGCGCGCTTTTGACGCCGTCGGCCCGGAGCTTGCGGGCCTTCTCACCGACGTCTGCGGCTATCTCAAGGGGCTTGAAGTTGTCGAAAGCGAACGCGGCTGGCCCGCCCGCTCCGGGAAGGTCGTCTTGAGAATCGCGCTCGATCGGCTGGCCCAGCATTACGGTCTCGCCAGCGCGGCCGTCGGGCCGGCGCAGGCGAAAGGGTTGCTGCATTGGGGGGCGGAGGACTACCGGCCGACCGTTTGAGGCCTTCCGAGATCGACCCCCGTCATTGCGAGCGTAGCGAAGCAATCCAGGGCCGTAACGTGGCTCTGGGTTGCTTCGTCGCTGCGCTCCTCGCAATGACGGAGCGGCTCAGGCCGCGCTCACCGGCCGGCGTTCAAATGCGCCCGGGAGTTCTCCGTAAGCCTCGTCTGACGCGGCTGTCCCTGGGTGGTTTGCGCCAGCAGCATCGCCAGGTCGAGCTGGCGGGCGCATCCGGTCTTTGCGAGGAGGGATTTGATCTGCGTCCGAACCGTCTCTCTGGAAACGTCGAACTCGGATGCGATTTCCTCGACCGTTTTCTGCTGCGTGACGGCGCGCGCAACACGCGCTTCGGCGGGCGTCAGATCGAACAGGCCCTGGATGAGCGCGGCATCGGGCGCAGCTGGCGCTGCGACCGGCGTGACGGTGATTAGGCTGAGGCCGCCACCGAAAAGATCGCGCGCCGCGCCGCTGATCGGAATGAGGTGAACGACAGCCGGATCGCCCCCGGCTCCCTTCGAGGGGAAGGACCGCGCCGACGCCGCGGTTGGAAAAGCCATGCCCGTGACGGCGCGGTTCAGCATCCCGTCGGCGGCGGGATCGAGAAGAGCGATACGATCCTTGGGCAGCCAGGAGATGTGCGGGCGCATGGCTTCGATCAGCTCATTCGCTGCGACGACTCTGCCGCTCGCGTCGAGGACCGCAGCGGGAAGGCCGATGATGGCGAGCGCTTGCGCCGCGGCGCGCAGCCGCTCCAGCCGCCAGCGCGCTGCAAGCAATCCAGCCCGCGCGAGATGCGGGCGAAACCCGTCGAGGCGGGCGATGTCCGATTGATCGAACGAGCGTTTGCCTTTGCGGCGGTTGAGCTGGACCAGGACAAGGTCGCCCGTCGGCACGGGAATCGCCGTCGCGGCGCAATGGTGCAAGCCAAGGGGCCCGCACCATTCGCTCATCACGGAATCCTCGAGCCACTCCTGCTCGGTGAAGCCTTCATTCTCGGCGACGAAGCCAGCACGGTCGAAGGCGATGAGCCGGGAGGTCGCCTTGGTGCGGCCCGCGCCGCCGCCTGGCCCCATCCAGGCGTCGGTCGTCCGCGAGATCATCAGATCGGAACAGCGCCAACCCGTCCATGAGTCGGCGCGGCGGGTGAGAATAATGCCGCCCGCCGCATCGACCAACTCGCCAAGCTCGTGCAAGACGCTCGGCCATAAATCCGGCTCGGCGGCGGCTTCATAAATGCGAGTGACGGTCGACTCGAAGTCCATGGGCGAATCGCGCTTTGACGGGTCTCAAAACGGCCCTAGAGGAAAATATTTCAAAAAGAGTTCTCCCAAAACGCCCCTTCTGTCTAGCCGGGCCAGAGCATAATCGAGCGCGCGGCGCAGCGGCGTATTGCCCTTCTTGACCGCGATGCCGACGCCCTCGCCGAAATAGCGCGGATCAGTGAAAGGGCCGTCCTTGAAGGCGCAGCATCCGCCCGCCTCAGCGCCATTCAGCCAGAAGGACGTGCTGATTGCATCGCCGAAATAAGCCGCGACCTTGCCAGTCCTGAGCGCGTTACGGGCGAGAGCGGTCGTCTCGAAGGTCACGCGTTCTGCGCGCGGATAGAACGTCTTTAGAAAGGCCTCGTGGCGGGAGCCGGCGACGGCGGCCACCTTGCGGTCGTCGATCGCCTCCGGCGAAGCGGCGGGAAGCGTCGTGTCCGCCAGCATGGCGAAGCGGCCCGGGGTCAGGAAATAAGGCGCCGTGAACTCGACCTGTTTGCGCGTCTCGTCGTTGATCGAGAGAGAAGCGATGACGGCGTCGCCGCTATTGTCGTTGAGCGACGGCGCGAGGAGGTCCCAGCTGCGTCTTTGGATCGTGCAGGGCAGCTCGAGCTCGCCGCAAATCGCGCGGGCGAGGTCGACGTTGAAGCCCGCGAGGCTCCCATCGGCCAGGAGAAAATTGAAAGGCGGATAGTCGTCTTCCGTGAGGAAGCGTATCTGCTTTATGTGCGAGAGGTCGGGCTTCGGCAGGGCGTGATGCGGATCGAAGAGGGACGGTGGCGCTGGTGGCGCCGCGGCCGGCGCAGCCGCGGGCGCAAGCGCCAATGCGAGCGCCACCATAACGCGCATCGCTGATCGCCGCGACAACGCCTCGACCCGAAGCGAAAGATTCGAATCAAATTTCTTGCGCAACCGACGCTTCTCGCCGATAGTCAAGCTCGTGTATTTTTTCATGCATTGAGTCATAGTTCATGAGCAAGGCGTCGGTCGACTATTTTTCCTTCGATCCTGACCTGCGCAACCGCGACGATCAGCGCTCGGCCCCACTCTTTCGGCGTCCCAAAAGCCCCCCAGATGAAACATCTGCGGACGGGCGTCGGGCCTCCCATAGGGCGCAAACGGCGTTGCGCGCGCCGCCCGTCGAGATCTCGTTTTTACTCGATCACGGCGTCTCGTCGCGCGATACGTTGGATGAAGCTGCCGCATTGGCGCGTCGTCAGGGCGTCTCGGCAGACGCCGCGCTCCTTGCCGAAGGCGTCATCGAGGAGAAGCTTTTCTATCGCGCGCTCGCCCAAACTCTCGGCGTCGCGTTCATCGACGATGATATAGAACTCGCGCCTGGCGCGCTTGCGACGGCGGGGCTCGGTTATATGCGACTGCGCGACCGCCGCGATGGCGTCCGTTGGCTCTTCGCGCCTTCGGGGACTCAAATCTTCCGCTTGAAGAGCGTGGCCCGCGCCGCAAAGGGGCGACCGCTTTTCGGGATCACCACGCGCACGCGCTTCTCGGAAGCGCTACGTGAGGCCTACCCGCGCGTTGCTGTATATGCCGCAAGTCACTCGGTCGAACAGATCGACGGGGATCTTTGCGTGCGGGGTTCGCTGACGCGAAAGCCTCTCGCCTGCGCGACGGCGGCGTTGATCTGCATTGTCGCTAGCCTGTTCGCGCCTTTCGAAGCTGCGAATTTGGCGGTCGCCTTCATCCTTGCCGCGGCTTTCCTTGCGAGCGTCGTTTTGCGCCTCGGCGCCTGCGTCTCGAGCGCTTCGGCGCAAGAGGACGAGCGTTGGATCGAGGATGCGCGGCTTCCCGTCTATACGGTTGTCCTCGCGCTCTACAAGGAGGCGGCTGTCGCGCCGCAACTCGCGCGCGCCATCGACCGTTTCGATTATCCGCGCGCCAAGCTCGACATCAAATTCGTCATCGAGGCCGACGACGAGGAGACGGCGGCTGCCTTGCGCGCGCATCCGCCGCGCGCGCCGCATGAGATCATCGTCGCGCCCGACGGCGCCCCTCGCACCAAGCCGCGCGCGCTCAATATCGCCATGCCGCTGGCGCGCGGCGCGCTCGTTGCGGTGTTCGACGCGGAGGATATTCCCGACGCGCGTCAGCTCCGCCGCGCCGCCGCGCTTTTCGCCGCCGCGCCACGAGACGTCGCTTGCCTGCAGGCGAGTCTTGTCATCGACAATGGCGCGCTCAACTGGATGACGGGCATGTTCGCGCTCGAATATGCGGCGCTTTTCGATGTCTATAATAAGGGGCTCTCCCGTCTCGGCCTGCCGCTCTTTCTCGGCGGCACGTCTAACCATTTCCGCCTCGACGCCTTGCGCGAAATCGGCTTCTGGGACGCTTACAATGTCACCGAGGACGCCGATCTCGGCCTGCGTCTCGCGCGCGCGGGCTTCGCGGTGCGCACTTTCGACTCCCACACATTCGAGGAGGCGCCGGCCGTCTTTCGGGCGCTCGTCAAGCAGCGCACGCGCTGGTTCAAAGGCTGGATGCAGACGGCGATCGTCCATTGCCGCCATCCCGCGCGGTTCTTCGCCGATCTTGGCGCGAAGCGGGCATTTGCTGTGCTTGCGATGTTCGCGGGCGGCGTTCTGGGGCCGCTGCTCGGTCCGCTCTTGATGTGCCGACTGGCCTGCGACGCCGTTTTCGGCGCTCTGCTGCGGCCGACGACGCTCTTCGAAACGGCTTGCTGCGGGCTGTGGTGTTTTCTCGCGCTGTCAGGGGCGGCGGCGCTGCTTTGGCCGCTTCTCGCCGGAATGAGGCGGCGGCGCCTTTCCTTTCTCCAAGGTTCGCTACCCTATCTGCCGCTCTGGCTTTTCATGCTCAGCATCGCCTGCTGGCGCGCCTTTTTCGAGCTCTGGCTGCGGCCCTTCCATTGGGAGAAAACCGAGCACGGCCTCACCATGCGCGGCCATCCGGACGGCTTAGGCGAACAGCCATTGTTTGAGCATGAAGCCGGCGCTTAGCGCCTTGCTGTAATGCTCATGCAGCATGATATGCGTCATGCCGGCGCGCGGCAGATCGCTCTTCTTCAGCCGGCGGAAGAAGGGGACGAGCACTTCCTCGAAATTGCGCACGGTATATTTGCCGCCATGCCGGTCGGCGACGCGCCCGGCGACATTGGTGAACAGCAGCATCAGCGCCTTGAACAGAACCGGATTGGCAATGTTCTGATCGATTGCGTGTAGCCCCAAGCCGTGGCGGCAGGCGAGGATATAGGCGTTGAGAACGACGTAGACTTCCTCGGCCGGCGCGCCGTCGAAGGCGCCTTTGATCGACCGCAGCGCCGCGTTGAAGGTCACGCGCGAGATCATGCCCTTCTTGCGTTCAGCTGGGCTGAGGAAGCCCGCGAGCGCGGAATCCTCACGCGTAAGGAAGGCGTCGAAAACATTATGCAGCAGCGCCTCGGTTTCCGTCTCCATTTCGGAGAGACGGCGGATATCGAGCAGGAGCTCGTTCGGCACCGGCCGCTGCTTGGTGTTGATGTCCATGAACAGCCGGCATTCCTGCGCGCGCGTCAGCCTGTTGTAGATCACAACCGGCACGCTCACCGAGGATTTGGCGAGCTTGAAGCCGAAAACGCGATGCTGCCCGTCGATGATGAGAAAGGCTTTCGGGTCCTTGCGAAAGGCAAGCGCGCCTTGGTCCTTGTCATAGGAGAGATGCGCGCGCGTCTGCGCCGAGAGCACCACGGCGCCGGGAACCGTGCCGAAGCCCGCGTCGATATAGCGCGCAATGGATCTTGCACGCCGCTCGTCGAGCAGGCGTTGGAAGCCGTCGGTCGGATTTTCGGCCCGAGCCTCGACCGTGCAGGTCTGGGCGAGAAGATCGCTCGGGAGCACGAGCGAATAGAAACGATGCTTGCCCTGGGTGACGATGAGGGCGCGCTCCGAGACCGTTTTGACCTTGGCTGTTTCGCGCGGGCTGGCGGCGTGTTCGGCGCCGTCGTCAGCCAAAAGGGTGGAATCGGCCAGATCGCCTATGGTGTCCCGATCCATTATCGTGATCCCATCGAAACGCGAACTTGACAGCGTTCGCGAAAGGCTGACTCGACGAATCAAAAATCGGTACTTGCGCGGAAGGCTAGGCGTGAATGACGACGGGAACAAGACCGGAATGCTGCGGAATAGCCGGAAACTCCGCTCTCTGCACCCTTAGGAATTGTTCGCGCTTCCTTTGGCGCCCACGTGGTTGTAGAATTTCCGCCAAATTGGCCGGCCGGAGGGGGCGACGCCCATGAGGTCGATCATCTCGTCGATCCGACGACTGACAGGTCAGCCGCTGACGCGGCGCTTCAACAGAAGATATCGAATGAACCGCTACGAACGCACGCCGCAACCGGCCGGGGAAGCCGAGATCGAATATCTCGACGGCGAATATCGCATCCGCAAGCCCGGCGCCTATGTGCGCTGCGCCGTTACGGGCGAGCCGATTCCACTCGAGGATCTGCGCTACTGGAACGTCGACCTTCAGGAACCCTACGCCGGCCCGCACGCCAAGCTCCTGAAGCTCGGGGTCAAGAAACCCGACTGAGGCGCGCGCGGGAAAGCGCGGCGTCGAGCGTCGCCTTGAGCGCGCCCGGCTCGGTAAAGGCGAGGCTGATCGGCAATGTCTCGCTGTCGAGCGCAGGCGGGAGGCGGACAGCGTCCTTCTCTGTGGTCACGAGCGTGGCGTCATGCCGGCGTGCAAGCGCCATCAACTCGGCGAGGTCGAACTCATCGAAGCGATGATGGTCGGGGAAGCTGCGCGCCGCAACGACCTCGGCGCCCGTTTCGGCCAGGCTCCGGAAGAATTTTTCAGGGCGCCCGATGCCGGCGAAGCCAATGACGCGCTTGCCCGTCAGGGCCTTCGCTGCTTTCGGCTCAGGAGCGATTTGCGCCTGGAAAACCGGCTTCGCACACGACGCTGCAAGCCTCCGCCCGGCGGCGCCCGCGCCGATCACGATCAGAGCGTCGGCAGCTGCGATTTGCGCCTCGAGCGGCGCGCGGAGCGGGCCGGCGGGAAGGCAGCGGCCATTGCCCGCGCCATAGTCCGAGTCGATCACGAGCAGAGACAGGTCTGGCGAAAGCCTCCGGCTCTGCAAGCCGTCGTCCAGAATGAGAAGCGTCGCGCCCAGCTCTCGCGCCAGCGCCGCGCTTGCAGCGCGATCCGAGCCGACGATGGCGAGCGCATGGCGCGAGAGCAGCAGCGCCTCATCGCCCACTGTGGCCGCATCGTCGTCAGCTGAAACAGCGAAGGGCTCGCAGCGCCCGCTTCGTTTGCCATAGCCCCGCGTGAGCAGCGCGGGGCGTTCGCCTTCCGTTACGAGCATTTTCGCCAGCGCGATGACGAGCGGCGTCTTGCCGTCGCCGCCAGCCGTCAAGCCCCCGACGACGATCGTCGGCAGTGAGGCGCGCGGCGCCTTGCGGGCCAGACGGACGCGCGTGAGCGCCCCATAAACAAGGCCAAAGGGAGACAGCAGGCGAGAGGCGACCCCTTCCGTGCGCCAGAACTGGGGAGCGCGCATGAGCGCTCAGCGCCCAGAGGCGGCGACTTGCGCGAGGAAAGGCTCGACCGCCGTCATGATCGCGCGCGACGCGCCGCCAAGCTTGTCGACCGCCTCGGCGCCGGCGCGGCCCATGCGGCGCATGCGGGCGGGTTCGGAGAGGAGATATTGCGCGGCGCGCGCGAGCGCGGCGGCGTCGGCGACGCGCGCCGCAGCCTTGGCGGCCGCGAGCTCCGTGTAAATCTCGTTGAAATTGTCGATGTGCGGCCCATAGAGCACTGCACAGCCGAGCTTCGCTGGCTCGATCGGGTTTTGCCCGCCGCCGGGAACAAGCGATTTGCCCATGAAAACAACGCCTACGCTGCGAAAGAAGAGGCCGAGTTCGCCGATCGTATCGGCGACATAGACCTGCGTCTCGCGGCGCGGCTCGCCGTCGCGCGTGCGCAGCGCGGCCGCGAAGCCTTGCGCTTGCGCCAGTTCCGCGACTTCAAGGCCGCGCTCTCGATGGCGGGGCGCGATGATGGTCAATAGATTGGGGATTTGTTTGCTGATCTCGACATGGGCGGCGAGGATCAATTCCTCCTCCCCGGCATGCGTCGACACCGCCGCCCAGACCGGACGGGCCCCGACCGCGCCGTTGAATTCCGCCAGCCGCGCGGCGTCCACCGGCGGCGGCGCCACGTCGAATTTCAGATTGCCGGCGATGCGCACGCAGCGCGCGCCCAGCGCCAGAAAACGCGCCGCATTCTCGGAATCCTGCGCCAGGCAAAGATCGATGGCGCCGAAGACCCGGCGCGCGGCGCCCGGCAGGCCGCTCCAGCGCTCGGCGGATTTTCGCGAGATGCGGGCGTTGGCGAGCACTAACGCCACCCCCCGCGCGCGTAGCGCGGCGACCATATTGGGCCAAAGCTCCGACTCGGCGAAGACGGCGATGTCCGGGCGCCAGTAATCCAGGAAACGGTTCACAAATCTCGGCGCATCCAGCGGGAGATATTGATGAAAGGCGCCCGCCGGCAGTCGCTGTGTGAGAATATGCGCAGAGGAGACCGTCCCGCTCGTCACCAGCACTTCCGCGCCGCGCTGGATGAAGCGCTCGACGAGCGGCAGCAGCGAGACCGTCTCGCCCAGGCTCGCGCCATGCAGCCAGATCAGGCGCCCTTCCGGCCGCTCCCGCGAGGCGACGCCCAGCCTTTCGCCAAGCCGCTCGGGATCTTCCTTGCCCTGGGATGCGCGCCAGCTGAGGGCGGCGCCAGCCAAGGGCGTCGTGGCGATGGTCGCCAATCGATAAAGCTTCAGGAGCGGCATATTTACCGTGCTACGCGAACGCTTTGGGCCAGAGGCGGCGCCGGCCGGCAAAGCGGCCGCGTTTCCCCGACGAGTATAAGTTCCCAAAACCGGCGGATTTGGGAAACGACCAAGCTCGGTCAGAGCCTGTCGTGCTCGGGGTCGAGAAGCTTGTACAGGTGGACGACGAAGTAACGCATATGGGCGTTGTCGACGGTCGCCTGCGCCTTCGCCTTCCAGGCGGCGACGGCGCTGTCATTGTCGGGATAGACGCCGACGATGTCGAGCTTCGAAGGATCGCGGAAGGTCACGCCGTCGAGCGCCTCGAGCTCGCCGCCGAAGACGAGATGCAGCAGCTGCTTGTCCTGTTTCGCGGGCGTCGCCTTCTTTGTCATGACCAGTTTATTCCTTTCGAAACATCGATGGCTATCGTTCGAGTTTCCTCGATGAGGGGCTTGGGCGCGGCGACGAGCATGCCGCGCTTCGAGGAGCTGCGATTGTAGGTGATCTCGCCCCCCTCGACTTCCTCGAGTGCGACGCCAGCTTCCTCGAGAATTACGTCGGCCGCGGCGATATCCCAATCGCGTGCATTGGGCGAAGAGATGACGAGATCATGACGCCCGGCGGCGATATCGACCAGTCTCAGCGCCAAGGACGGCGTGCGCGGGGCGATCGCGATATTCTGCGGCAAGGCGGAGATACGGGCATGCAGCGGACGCGGCGCGATGACCATGGCGCCTGCGAGAGTCCCGCGGATGAGCGGCGAGAGACGCTCGCCATTGAGAAAAGCGCCGAGCCCGCGCGCGGCGGTAAAGGTTTCGCCGCGCGCCGGCGCATGGACGACGCCGATGGTCGGCCGGCCGCGCTCGACAAAGGCGAGAGAGACGGCCCAGCGCTCGTCGCCCCGGGTGAAAGCCTGTGTGCCGTCGATCGGGTCGACGACAAAGATGGCGTCGCGCGACAGGCGCGCGTCATTGTCGGCGGTTTCCTCGGAGAGCCAGCCGGCCTCGGGCGCGAGTCGGCGCATCTCCTCGAACAGGAAGCGGTCCACCGCGAAATCGGCCTCGGTCACCGGCGAGCCGCCGCCCTTGTAGGAGATCGCCGCCGCCGTGCGGGCGCCCGGGCGAAAATAGGCCATGGCGATCTCCCCCGCCTCACGGGTGATCGCTTCAAGGCGCGCAAGGAAGGCGGGGCGGTCGGTTTCGGCGAGCGACATCACGAAAAGCAGTAGGGGAGGCGCGGCTTGCCTGCAAGACATTCGCGGACGCCAATTGCCGACAATTTGATCAATTCCGTTTCTCTCCATTTACCTTGGGGACGTAATGACACATGAAAAGCAATGGTTTACAGCGCATTCACCAGGGTTTTTAGCAACTTTGCCGGGGCCTGCGCGGCAGGATCGTTGGGACAAAAGCGATGAAGGCCAGAGCCCGAGGAGTTAGACCATGTTCGAAGCCGGCAATGCGCGCAAGATCGAGCAGGAGTTTCTCGTTCAACGCGACTGGCGTGCGGATGGCGGCGTGCGCCGCGTGCGCGTCACCCGCAGCGACATCCTGATTTCGCGGCGCTTCAACGGCGTCGATATGATGATCTCCGTGCCGGCGCCAGCCTATCACGGCGTCGTGCTGGACGTGGTCGAGGGGCAGGATGGGGCGCCCTGCTATCGCCTTTCGCTCGCCCATCGCGACGGCGATCTCGATGTCGTGCTGGTCGAGACCCAGGATAGCGGCGACGCCGCGGCGGACTGGAAATATTGGGCGAGCTGGCTCAGCCTGCCGCGCCTCGCGGCGGAGGGTGGCAAGCTCGCCAGGGTGGATGCGGCCGGTTCGTCGCTCGCAAGCTTCCCCCGGCGAGGCGCCTCCAGCCTGGGTCAGCGTCGCCCGCGTTTTCTCGCGCGCCGCAAGGCAGGCGTTGCTGCGCGCATGGCGGAAGTGTTTACCGGCGAGCGCGAGATCATCTGCTACGAGTGATACCGCTTCCGATCGAACGGCTCGCATTGGGCTTTTGTCATTCCCGGCGGGCTGAAAGCCCGACCGGGAATCCAGAGCCACAAGAACGCTGGTTCTGCTCTGGATTCCCGATCACTCGCTTCGCGAGCGTCGGGAATGACACCGAACCAACCGAGCGGAATTCGTAAGAGCCGCAAGATGAGATAAGCTTGCGGCTCCCTTCTGCTGTCGAGCGATAAGAGCGTGCGCTTAGGCCTAATGCGCGCCGGTGTGGACGAGCGTCCCCACATGCTCGCCGCGTAAGGCGGCCGTGAGCCGTCCGGGAACGAGCCCGTTTACGACCTGCACCCGCTCGATGTGGCGCGCGGTCGCCATGACCTCGAGGAGCGCGCGGTCGAAGGGCAGCGGTCCCTTGAGCTTTGCGAGGTCAGCGGCGCTCGCCTCACGGATCAACTCGGCCTGCTCCCCACCGGGGCCTTTGGGGTCGGTCGTATAGACCCCATCCACATCCTCCACGATCGTGAGACCGGCCGCGCCGAGCGCGTCAGCGAGCAGGAAGGCGCCCGTGTCGGCCCGGTGCGTCGGGATGCGCGAGGCGGGAAATTCGTGGTGGTGATAGGGGGGAAAGCCGCTTCCCACGACCGCGCGGGCGGCGGAGAGATGGATGGCGAGCTGGTTCGCGATGGTCGGGTGCTCGACATAGGAGACGCCCTCGGGCGCGAGCAGCGAGGCGAGGATGTGGCCGTTCTGGCCAGCTTCGCTCGCCGCAAGCGGCGCCAGCGACCCCACCGGCAGGCCGAGGTCGAGGCCCACGCCGTAGAGGTGCCGGGCGCGCACGCCTGCGCCGGTCAGGATCAGCAGACGGTGCTCGGGCAGGAGCTTGCGGAGCTCGTCTACGATCGGGAGAATGGCGTCCGCGCCGCGATCCATGATCGAGCGGCCGCCGATCTTCACGACCTGCAGCCAGGGGAGGAGCCGGATCGGGCGGCGGCCGGCGACCGGGCGGGTAAGGTCGCCATCGAGGAGCGTCTGGCGCGCGAGCGGCGAGGCGACGTGCTTGATGCTATTGGCGTCGGTCATAGCGGAAACTCTTTCAGCTCGCGGTGATGATCGTGCCGACATGTTCGCCGGCCAGCGCACGGGTCAGATTGCCGGGGACGAGGCCGTTCACGACCTGCACCTGGCGGACGTGGCGCGACGTCTTGAGCAAATCGAGCATGGGGAACTCGAGGATCGAGTCGTGCAGCCCCTGCGCCTTCATCTCATCGACCGAGATTTTGGGGATGAATTTGGCGTCCTTCGACGTCTTCGGATTGGCGGTGTAGAGGCCGTCTTCGTCCTTTACGAAGATCATCGCCTTGCAGCCGAACTGCTCGGCGACGAGGAAGCATCCGGCGTCGGTGCGGTAGGGCGGGATGACGCCCTCGGGAGCGGGACGCATCCAGACATTGTAAGGCGGCATGCCGCTGAAGACGACGGCGTTCACTTCGGCGAGGTAAAGCGGCACCGCTGAGAGCGCGGCTCCATTGACCGCCGAGACGCCGTGTTTCGCGAGAAGCTGCCCCAGCATCGCGGCGTTCTGATCGGCGACCGACGCGCCGAGCTGCGACAGCACGCCCGCCGGCAGGCCGAGCCCCGCCGCGATCGAATAGAGGTGCCGGGCGCGCGTTCCCGCGCCTGTCCCGATGAGCAGCTTATGGGCTTTGCGGGCGGCGACAATCTCGTCAACGAGCGGGTAAACGGCCGCGCGGCCACGATCGATGACGCTTTGCCCGCCGATCTTGATCACGGTCGCGTCCGGCAGAATACGGAAATCCGCGGCGGCTTCCGCCGCCGCCAGAAGCTGCGCGTCGGTCAGCGACCGCTGCATGAGGAGCGCGTCGAGCTCCGCCGTTGTATTGGCCATAGTGGCGACCTTTCGTGGCGACTACAGATTTTGTTTTTTATGTCACCGCTTGGGTACAGCTTAGAAAACTGCCTCGCAACATGTAAGAATTCCGCTTTTCTTGCTCGGACGGAAAAAGCTAACGCGTCATGGAAAAAACGACAAAAAATACGCACGGTTGACCAAATAGGCAGCGTCACGGCGCCAGATGGGAGAACAATATTTTTCTGTCGATCCTCCCGAGGCGAGGCCTCAAAATTGCATGATCGCGCTGCCGGGCGCTGCCGGACGTCGAACGACATCCTGCGCTGCCCAAAATCTGAGACGGGCTTTGTTCGTCCGCGTGATGAAGAAGCCGAAGACCACTCGAGTGTTGGGCAGTCGAGAAGATGCAAGTGACATTTATCAGAACGACGTCCGATGGCCGCGCGATCGAAGTCATCGGTCCCTATATATGCATCGCCCGCGACCCGGTTGCGGATGGTATCGTTGAAATCGCGAACCATCCCAATCGCAATGCAATTCTGTCGGCTGTGCCCAACGCCACGCATATGGCGGGGCCGCTCGTCTTGACCGCGGAAGAAGCCTCGGCGGTCCGCGGCGCCCTCGCGGCGGCGCAACCGGCGCCCACCGAGCCGAGCGAAATCGATAAGCGCCTTCGCGAGGCTGTGAATACCCGCAACCGCAACGCCGGCATCGAGTAAATGGCGACGCGCTGCCGTCAGCGGTCGGCGCTGAGGCGGAAGCTCATCTCGATCTTCGAGGGGGACGCATTGTCAGGTAAGCGCCAAGGCGAATAGTCCGGGGTGGGGTCGGGATCGCTCGAGAGGGAGAGCCGCCAGATTTGCTCCGGAAGGCCGGGAAGCTCTAAACGCACGACCCTCTGGCGCGTCTTCAGGCTGAGCGTCGCCGTGGCGAGGATCGCCTTGCGGTCTCCGTCATGGGCGCGCCACCCTTGGCCGAGCATGACGCCAGCGTGTTGT
The DNA here is from genome assembly GCF_026427715.1 of Methylocystis sp. MJC1. Taxonomy (NCBI): domain Bacteria; kingdom Pseudomonadati; phylum Pseudomonadota; class Alphaproteobacteria; order Hyphomicrobiales; family Methylocystaceae; genus Methylocystis; species Methylocystis sp. MJC1. Next base: position 992,877 of record NZ_CP107558.1, read on the forward strand.
CGGCCTTCTTCCACGGCGACATGGACATCCGTCGCCTCCTGGGGCAGGCCCATGCCGGCCGGAAGCCTGAATTGCAGCTCGAGCGTCATGAAGCCGTGCGTGAGATAAGGCGAACGGATCAGTTCGTACCAGCCCCAAAAAGCGAGACCTCCCGCGACAACCAGAACGGACACGGCGAAGGGTCGGGAAATGCGCGTCTGGGTCGGAGCCGCCGCTGCGCTGGAGCGCCGTGCATCTGGTGATGTCGCGCTTTGAGTGACGACGCCCTTCCTGCTGAACAGCCAGGCGCCCGTGATGAAGCCAATAAGAGCGCCGATGGGTCCGATGTTGAAGAAAGCGCCCATCGCGACGCCGCCATCGCGATCCGGGCCCGCGAGCGTAATCACAAGAAAGGCGAGGCCGAACCAACCGGCAAGCATGCCAATAAGGCCGGACAGAAGGCCGAGGATGATGCGCATGAGCGTAAATTTCATCGTGAGGCGTTGAGCCAGGACGATATCACGCGCAGCTTGCCTTGGGATGAATGCGACAAGGCCGCCGCTCGGTTGCCGGAGCGGCGGCCCTGCTGGATCTACGCCGGACGGCTATTCGTTCTCGTGTTCAACCTCGGCGGATTTGACATGCTTGCCGCCGTTCGCGCCGAAGGCGGGATCGCTGACGCTGTCCTTACCGTTTTCGATATGGCCCGCGAGACGGCGCTCGAAGCTCTTGTCCTCGTCGACGGTGATCAGCAGGTCGTACCAGCCGAAGCTGGCTTCCAGCGGCCAGGATTTCTCGAAACGCTCCCCCGGCGAAAGACGCCGCTTCGCCGTGTGGCCGGTATAGGCGTTAAAGATCGTGACGGTGCGGGCGCTCGCTCCGCGGTTTGCGACGATGATCTCGAAATCGCGATGCGCCTCCTCCTCCGCGTCCTCATAATGGGCACCGACATAGAGGTCGGCCGACCCAGCCGCGACGCCGCCCTTGAAGGTGCGAAGGAAGCCGTTCGGCCCATAAACCGAGAAGTCGTACAGACCGCTGACCGGGACCTTCAGGCTGTCGGAAAGCGACTTGCCGGCCTCGACCGTATAGCTCCACGGGCCAGAGGCGGCGTCGCCCGAACGCAGCTGTAGCCAGGCCCCCGCCTTGCCTTTGTTGGCAATCTCGAGGTGAAACGTCTTTGCGAGATCGAGGGCGCCTTTCACATCGAGCGCGTAGGGCAGGGGGCGGGCGTAGCGCGCGCCGGTTTCCTGTTTCGGCATCGCCTGCTGGGTCGGCAGGGTTGGGATATAGCTGGGATGCCGCTGCCGATCCGGCGGCGCGTAAGACGCCGTGCTCGGCAGCGCGACGAAGCTTTTCTCGGGCCGCGTGAAATCGAAGGCCGAGGTCAGATCGCCGCAGATAGCGCGGCGCCACGGCGAGATTTGCGTTTCGACAACGCCGAAACGCCGCTCGATGAAGCGAATGACCGAGGTGTGGTCGAACAGTTCGGAGCAGACGTAGCCGCCTTTGCTCCAGGGCGAGACGGCGAACAGCGGCACGCGCGCGCCCAGGCCGTAGGGGCCCGCGGCATATTTCGCGCCGCCCGCATAAATCTCGTTCGTCGTGGCGACCGTGGAGAGACCTTGAGAGGGCGATTGCGGCGCATAAGGCGCAACAATGTGATCGAAGAAGCCGTCGTTCTCGTCGTAATTGATGATCAGGACGGTCTTGCTCCAGACTTCCGGATTGGAGGTCAGCGCGTCGAGAACCTGCGAGATGTACCAGGCGCCGTAATTGACCGGCCAGTTCGAATGTTCGGAATAGGCCTCGGGAGCGGCGATCCAGGACACTTGCGGCAGCGCATTGCGACGCACGTCATCGCGAAGAACGTCGAACAAAGTGCCGCTAACGGCGATGTTCGTGCCGGTCTTTGCCTTGTCGGCGAGCGGCGTGCCCGGCTGTGCGTTTTGATACTGATGGAAATAGAGCAGCGAATTGTCGCCGTAGTTGCCGATATAGGGATCGTTCGTCCAGCCCCACGATCCGGCGTCGTTCAGCCCCGTTCCGATGTCTTGATAGACCTTCCAGGACACGCCGGCTTTTTCCAGGAGCTCCGGATAGGTGCGCCAGTCGTAGCCGGCCTCGGAATTGTCGAGGACAGGCCCGCCGTTGGCGCCGTCATTGCCGACCCAGCCGGTCCACATGTAATAGCGGTTGGGATCAGTCGCTCCCATGAAAGAGCAATGATAAGCGTCGCAAATGGTGAAGGCGTCGGCCAATGCGTAATGGAACGGGATGTCCTCCCGGGTCATATACGCCATGGTCAGCGGGCCCTTGGCCGCGACCCACTGGTCGTATTGCCCGTTATTCCAGGCCTTGTGGGCATCCGGCCAGTTGTGCGGCGTGCCGGCCAGGAACTGCGATCCCACCGGGCGCGCGTCGGGACGATATGGCAAGAGTTCGCTGGCGCCATAGGGCTGATGAAACACTGACTTCTTGGACGGCAGAAAGGCCGCACGCGGATCGCCAAATCCGCGCACGCCGCGCAGGCTGCCGAAATAATGATCGAAGGAGCGGTTCTCCTGGGTCAGGACGACGATATGTTCGACGTCCTGGATCGTGCCCGTCCGCTTATTCGCCGGCAGCGCCAGCGCGCGTTCGATGCTCTGCGGAAAACTCGTGGCGAGCGCTGCGCTACCAGCAAGGCGCATAAAGTCGCGGCGATTACTCGTTGTCATTGTGTCGGCCCCCCAAGGCTGTGCTTGTGGGGCTCGACTAACAAGGGTCAGCGACACACCGGTGACGGAGCGTTTACAGATTCACGACGGCGCCTATGAAGCCCTGAAGCCTGTCCCGGATTATTTGACGGACGGCTTCTGATAGGCCACGCCCTTTGTGAGGAATTTCCGCTCGCCCGATGGCGCGCGCCTCGAAGCAGAGGGGCCGCCTTCGCCGGTTCCTTTGGGCTGCCAACTCGGCACGAGCTGGTGCTTGCCGGGGCCGATGAGGTCGGCGCGGCCCATGGCCTTGAGCGCCTCGCGCAGCATCGGCCAGTTCTCGGGGTCGTGATAGCGCAGAAAGGCCTTGTGCAGGCGCCGTTGCCGCAGGCCCTTCACCGCGTCGACTTTCTCGGACGCCCCGCGCCGCACCGGTTTCAGCGGGTTGAAGCCCGAGTGATACATGGCCGTCGACAGCGCCATGGGCGACGGTAGATAGGTCTGCACCTGATCGGCGCGATATTTATTACGCTTCAGCCATAGCGCCAGATTCATCATGTCCTCATCCGTCGTACCCGGATGCGCCGCGATGAAATAGGGGATGAGATAATATTCCTTCTTCGCCGCGCGCGCCGCCGCGTCGAATAATTGCTTAAAGCGATCGTAGGAGCCGATGCCCGGCTTCATCATCTTGGAGAGCGGGCCGCTTTCCGTATGCTCGGGCGCGATCTTCAAATAGCCGCCGACATGATGTTCGACCAGCTCGCGTATATAGGCCGGGCTCTTCACCGCGAGGTCGTAGCGCACGCCCGAGGCCACCATCACCTTTTTCACGCCGGGAATCGCGCGCGCCTTGCGATAGAGCTCGATCAGCGCGTCGTGGCTGGTGTTCAGGTTCTTGCAGATGTCCGGATAGACGCAGGACGGGCGCCGACACAGCGCTTCGGTCTCTTTGTCGCGGCAGGCCATGCGATACATATTGGCGGTCGGCCCGCCGATGTCGGAGATGATGCCTGTGAAGCCTTCCGTCTTGTCGCGGATGATCTCGATCTCTTTGAGAATCGAGCCTTCGGAGCGCGATTGAATGACCCTGCCTTCGTGCTCGGTGATCGAGCAAAAGGAACAGCCGCCGAAACAGCCGCGCATGATCGTCACCGAATGGCGGATCATCTCCCAGGCGGGGATTTTGGCGCCGTCGTAAGAGGGATGCGGCGCGCGCGCGAAGGGTAGGTCATAGACGGCGTCCATCTCCGCCGTCGTCAGTGGAATGGGCGGCGCGGTGAGCCAGACGTCCTTGTTGCCATGCCGCTGCGTCAGCGGGCGGGCGTTGCCGGGATTGCTCTCCTTGTGCAGCACGCGCGAGGCGCGGGCGTAAGCTTCCGGATCGCTCGACGCCTGTTCAAAAGAGGGCAAGCGGATGACGACATCGGCGCCGCTGCGCGCGTCGTCCTTGCGCAGACGCCCCTCGTCGGCGCTGTCGATATCTTCGGCCGAGGCTTCAACCCACCCTTCCGGCGTCGCGTCGCGCAACAGAGCGAGGCCGCGAATGTCGGAGAAGTCCTGCGCCAATCCGCGCTTGGCGATGCGGTGCGCGACCTCGGCTAGCGCCCGCTCGGCGTTACCGTAGAGCAGCAGATCGGCCTTAGCGTCGAGCAGGATGGAGCGGCGCACCTTGTCGGACCAATAGTCGTAATGGGCGATGCGGCGCAGCGAGGCCTCAATGCCGCCCAGCACGATCGGCGTTTCGGGGAAGGCCTCGCGGGCGCGCTGGGCATAGACGATGACCGAGCGGTCCGGCCGTTTCCCACCCTCTCCGCCCGCCGTGTAGGAGTCGTTCCTGCGGATGCGACGGTCCGACGTATAGCGGTTGACCATCGAATCCATATTGCCGCTGGTCACGCCGAAGAAGAGGTTCGGCTTGCCGAGCTTTTTGAAGTCGGCGGCGTCGCGCCAGTCGGGCTGCGAGATGATCCCGACGCGAAAGCCCTGCGCTTCCAGAAGGCGCCCGACAATCGCCATGCCGAAGCTCGGGTGGTCGATATAGGCGTCGCCGGTGACGAGGATGATGTCGCAGGAATCCCAGCCGAGCGCCTCCATCTCCGCCCGCGACATGGGCAGGAAGGGCGCGACGCCGAAACGATGCGCCCAGTATTTCCGGTAGGAAAAAAGGGGCTTGGCGCTTTGCAGGGTTGGGGTCGTAGATGCCATGGCGGTACTAGGCGGTTTTTTCCTGGGGCGTCAACGGGGAACGCGACGGCGGGCGGTTACTCTCTTCTTTAAGCCTCGTCCCTCGGCCCCGCTTCATCAGACGTCTTTTTTTCCGCCTGCCCGGAGATCGTCACCCTGTCGGAGAAGGCGAAGAGGAAGGTCGAGACCACGAATGTGATGTGAATGGCGATGTAGTAATTGAGGTCGCGGGCGTCCAGCTTCGGCACGTCCATGAAAACTTCGAGGAGCTTGATCGCCGAGATGGCGACGATGGTGGTGAGTAGCTTCAGCTTCAGCTGCGTGAAGTCGATGCCGCCCATCCAGTCCGGCCAGCCTTCGCGCGTCGTCGCAGGGGCGCCTGAGACGAAGTTTTCATAGAGTGAAATCGTCACGATCATCACCAGCGCGCCGGTGAGCGTGAGGTCGATGAGGCCGAGCAGCTCGAGAATGACCCTGTCCTCGCTGGTCGAGCCCAGAGAGGTCAGGATCGAGATGAGATGGCGCCCGGCGTTCACCATCAGGGCGAAGAGGCCGAGCGTCAGCATGATGAAGAAGGGCGCGAGCAGCCAGCGCGACAGGAACAGATAATGCTCCAACAGGCGCTTCAGCATGGCGGCTCCGGGCGCGGCCGGCGCGCCGCTCCCGTATGGATTTAGAGGCTGAGGGGAGGGCGGCAACGCCACCCGCACTATCAGAGCCCGAGACAGCCGTGGCTGCTCTGGATTCCCGGTCAGGCCTTCGGCCTGCCGGGAATGACAGTCGCCGGTGGTTCAGGAGACGACCGCCTCGAAACCGTTGCGGATCACGTCTTCCTTGAGCTTCCGGCCGATAAAAACGAGGCGCGACTCGCGCTTCTCGTCGTCCTTCCATTCGCGCTGCAGATCGCCGTCGAGGATCATATGCACGCCCTGGAAGACGAAGCGGCGCGGCTCGTTTTTGAAGGCGATGATGCCTTTGCAGCGTAGAATATCCGGCCCCTCTTTCTGAACCAGCTCGTTGAGCCAGGGCACGAAACGCTCGGGATCGACCTCACCCGCATGGCGCAGCGAGATCGACTGCATCTCGCTGTCGTGAATTGCTTTCAGATGGCCGTGATCATCGTGGTCATGATGGTGATGCTCATGCCCGCGTTCCGGCCCGCACTCATGGTCGTGATCGTGGTGATCATGCGCATGTTGTTCATGGTCGTGATCGCACTCGGGACCGCATTCGTGATCGTGACCATGGTGATGATGGTCGTGATCATGTTCCTCCGCAACGAGGAAATCCGGCTCGATTTGCAGGATGCGGTCTAGATCGAAAGCGTTGCGCTCCAGCACGGCCTGTAGCGGCACATCTGCCCTCACGGCGCGATGCAGGCTGGCGTAAGGATTGATGCCGCGGATGCGCGCCTCGGTTTCTTCGAGCTCTTCCGGCGTCACGAGATCGGTCTTGTTGAGGATGACGACGTCGGCGAAGGCGATCTGCATCTTGGCTTCGGGCGCATCCTTCAGGCGCTCGCTCAGCCATTTGGCGTCGGCCACGGTGATGACGGCGTCGAGCCGCGCGGCATCCTTCACGTCGGCGTCGACGAAGAAGGTCTGGGCGACGGGGGCGGGGTCGGCGAGGCCCGTGGTCTCGACGATGATGGCGTCGAACTTGCCGCGCCGGCGCATGAGGCCTTCGATTATGCGAATGAGATCGCCGCGCACGGTGCAGCAGATGCAGCCGTTGTTCATCTCGAAGACTTCTTCGTCGGCGCCGACGATGAGGTCGTTGTCGATGCCGATCTCACCGAATTCATTGACGATGACGGCGTAGCGGCGGCCATGCTGCTCGGTGAGGATGCGGTTGAGGAGAGTGGTCTTGCCGGCGCCGAGATAGCCGGTGATGACGGTCACGGGAATTTTGTCGGTCAATGCCGGGTGCTCCAAATGCTGTCGCCCCCTCCCTGTCCGGCCTCCGCTACAGAGGGGACGCTGAGAGTCGGGGCGCGCGAACTTGATGAAGGCCGCAGTCTGCTCCCTCTCCCACGAAGTGGGGGAGGGGTGGGGAGGGGGAAGCCTACGGCGCCAGGGCTTTGGTCAATTCTCTAACATTGTGGCGCATCATGTCGATATAATTCGCGCCGCCGCCCTCGGGCCCCGAGAGGGCGTCGGAATAGAGCGTGCCGCCGATCTTTGCGCCGGTTTCGGCCGCGATGCGCTTGGCGAGGCGGGGGTCGGCGATATTCTCCAGAAACACTGCGCCAACCTTGTGTTGTTTCACGGAATTGATGATGTGGGCGATGTCGCGGGCGCTGGCCTCGGCCTCGGTCGAGACGCCCTGGGGGGCGATGAAAGCGACGCCATAGCGCGCCGAGAAATAGCCGAAGGCGTCATGCGTCGAGACGACGCGGCGGCGCTCCTTCGGTAGGGCGTCGAGCGCCTTGACGATCTCGGCGTCAAGCACGTCGAGCCTGGCGAGATAGGCGGCGGCGTTGGCCTGATAGGCCTCGGCGCCCGCCGGGTCGGCGGCCGCGAGCGCGTCGCGTATTTCAGTCACGTAAATCTTGGCGTTGGCGACGTCCTGCCAGGCGTGCGGGTCGGTCCCTTCCTCGCCGGGCCGGGCGGCGATGCCCTTGCCGAGCGTGACGATGGTTCCCTTGCTCTTGGCTGCGGCGACGAGGCGTTCGAGCCAGCCTTCGAAACCGAGGCCGTTCACGAAAATGAGCTTGGCCTGAGCGATTTTGCGGCCGTCGGCTGGCGTAGGCTGATAGACATGGGCGTCGCCGTCCGGGCCCACGAGGGTCGTCACAGCGACGCGATCGGCGCCGACCTGCCGGACGAAATCGCCGATGATCGAGAAGCTTGCGACGACGGGGAGCCCGTCCGTTTCGCCGTAAGCTGGGGCCGCCAGCGCGGCGGCGATCGTCAAGACAAAGGCGCGGCGAGTCGGCATGAAAATCATCCTTCGAGATGCCGGCGCGGCCGTTTGAGCCGCAGCGCGCCGCCGGCTGAGCCGAAAATAAGCGAGGCGAAATAAACGAGGCCGGCTGCAAGAATGATCGCCGGGCCGGTGGGCGCGCCCGTTTCGTTGGAAAAGACGAGACCCGCATAGACGCAGAGCGCGGCGACGGCAGCCGCGAGCGGCAAAGCGACGGCGAGTTCATGGGTCCAGAGCCGCGCGGCGGCCGCAGGCAACATGATGAGGCCGACCGCCATCAGCGTGCCGAGCGCCTGAAAGCCCGCGACGAGATTGAGCACCACCAGGCCGAGGAACAGAAAAGGGATGAATTCGCCGAGCCGGCTCGTCTGGCGCAAAAACAGCGGGTCGAGCGTATCCATGGCCAGCGCGCGGTAGAAGACGGCGAGCGCAACGAGCGTCAGCGTCGAGACGCCGGCGAGCATGATGAGCGCGGAATCGTCGAGGCCGAAAACCGAGCCGAACAGCACGTGCAGCAGGTCGACGCTCGAGCCTTTCAGCGACACCAGGACCACGCCGAGCGCGAGCGAGACGAGGTAGAAGGCGGCGAGGGAGGCGTCCTCGCGCAGCGTTGTGAAGCGCGATGCGGCGCCCGTGGCGATGGCGACGAGGAGCCCCGCGACAAGGCCGCCGAAGGTCATGGCCGGCAAGGAGAGGCCGGCGATGAGATAACCGATCGCCGCGCCCGGAAGCACAGCGTGAGAGAGCGCGTCTCCGGCAAGCGACATGCGGCGCAAGATGAGAAAGACGCCGAGCGGCGCCCCGGAAACGGCAAGCGCCAGCGAGCCCACGAGCGCGCGGCGCATGAATTCATAGTCGAGGAAGGGCGAGACGAGGATCTCAGTGAGCATGAGCCGCTTCTTCGTCTCTCAGGCACTCGCGCGCGCGTCGATCATAGGCTTCCGACATGGCTCGCGCGCGGGCGAGGTTTTCCTCGCAGAGCGTCGCGCGGGTTTCGCCCCAGGCGATGCGCTCGCGGGCGAGCAGCAGCGTCTCGGGAAAGGCGCGGCGGGCGAGGTCGAGCTCATGCAGCACGGCGACGATGGTGCGTCCCTCGACGCGCCACTGCGCGATGAGGCCAAGGAGATCGTCCGTCGTCGCTTCGTCGATCGCGCCGAAGGGCTCGTCGAGCAGGATGACGCGCTGGTCCTGCACGATAAGCCTCGCAAACAGCACGCGCTGCATCTGTCCGCCGGAGAGCGTGTCGATCGGTCGGTCTTCCATGCCGGCGAGGCCGACGCGGTCGATCGCCTGCGCGGCGCGCTCCCGCTCTTCGGCGTGGAGGCGGCCGAACAGCCCGACGCGGCGCATGGCGCCCATGGCGACGAAATCGCGCACATTGATCGGGAAGGAGCGGTCGATCTCGACGAGCTGCGGCAGATAGGCGATTTCCCGCCCCGTCGCGCCGTCGCGCTCGATGCGCCCGCCAAGCGGCGGGAGGAGGCCCGCAAGGGCCTTCAGCAAGGTCGATTTGCCGGCGCCATTCGGGCCGCAGACGGCGAGCGCCGCGCCCGGCGCGATCTCCCCTTCGAGGTGATGGACGGCGGGGCGGCGGTCATAGCCGAGCGTGAGATTGACGAGGCGAATCGGCCCCGGCGACGCCATCCCCCTCAATGGAGCGCCCAATAAACGCCGGCCCAAAGCGCGGCAATGACAAACGAAACGCCGAAAACCCGCGCGGCGGCCGAGGCCTCAAGCAGCGACGCGCGTTCGGGAGCGGCTCGGCTTACAAATTGGGCACGCCCTTGCGCGTGCAGGACCGCGTGGTCGTGGGCGTGGCGGTGGCCTTGGGTCGCGTCGGTCATGCTAGATGTTATAATATAACGCCCGATAAGGACAAGGGCTGCTTTCGCTTAGCGGCTCCCCTCTCCCGCATGCGGGAGAGGGGAGTTCCGCAGCGTTCGTGGCGCGATTTTCTCGAGGCGCTCTAAGCGCAATTTGCGCGCTCTCGGGCATGGACAGCGCCCGCCAACTCTGCTATCTCCCGTTCTCACGGGTCAGGCGCTCCGTCAGCGCCCGGCAACCTATTCCCATTTCGGACAGGCTCACGGTGCATCCGCGGGCGGCCCCAACCAGCAGGATGGTTTCGTGCAAGTTCTCGTTCGCGACAACAATGTCGATCAGGCTCTGAAGGCGCTGAAGAAGAAGATGCAGCGCGAAGGCATCTTCCGCGAAATGAAACTGCGCGGCCACTACGAGAAGCCCTCCGAGAAGCGCGCCCGCGAGAAGGCCGAGGCCGTCCGCCGCGCCCGCAAGCTCGCCCGCAAGAAGCTGCAGCGCGAAGGCCTGCTGCCGGTGAAGGCCAAGCCCGCCGGGCGCTGAGCCTGTCGAATTCCTGCCATATCGAGACGCTTTTTTAATCGCGTCCGGCAAGTAATGGCCAAGTTCTAGACGGTCGAGAGGAATTTCAGGCATGGGCTTCCGCCTTGCGGCGACGTCGTTTCGCTTGTGTCCTTTCTCCCGTGGATTTCTGCTGAGCGGCGCGGCGCTGGCCGCGCTGGCGCTCGCCGGATGCGAGACGGCGACAGGCATTCGTCCGCCAGGGCGCGGCATCGCCGAGATTGCCGACACCGATCCCAAAGCCGCCTCGGTCAATATCGATTCGCTTTCCGAGGTCATCCGGCGCAATCCATCGAGCGCCGAGGCTTATAATACGCGCGGCGTCGCTTATGCCCGCGTCGGTCGCTTCCAGGAAGCGACCGCCGATTTCTCCCAGGCGATCAAGATCGATCCCAACAACGCCGCCGCTTACACCAATCGCGCGCTGGCGAGCCGGCAAACGGGGCAGAACGATCTTGCCCGCGCCGATTTCGATCACGCCATCCAGGTCAGCCCCAATCACGCCCCGGCCTATATTGGCCGCGCCAATCTGTTGCGCGCGCAGGGCAATCTCGACCTGGCGCTGTCCGACCTCGACACGGCGATCCGTCTCAACCCCGAAAACGCGCAGGCTTTCCACTCGCGTGGGCTGATTCATCAGAAGAATGGCGACAACGCGCGCGCGGTCACCGATTTCGACAACGCCATCGACCGCGATCCTTTCGCCGCCGCTCCCTATCAGGCGCGCGGCGAGAGCCTTGTCGCCCTGGGCAAATATGACAAGGCGGTCGAGGACTTCAATGCGGCGCTGAACGTCGACAACAAGAGCGCGCTTGCCTGGGCCTGGCTCGGCGTCGCCTATGACAAGAGCGGCAATAGAGGCAAGGCGCAGGACGCCTATCAGCGCGCCTTGCAGCTGGACCCGCAGCAGCCGCTCGCCAAGCAAGGCATGCGCGGCTGATCTTTTTGTCTCAGCGGCTTTTGATAGGCCGGGCTGAGTTGGCGGCTCACCCCTCGTGCTTTTCCTGATCGCGTCTGTCCTCACGCCATTGCCGGTAAGCTTTTACCGCAAAGGCGATGACAAGCACGATCGCGGCGCCGCCGATCGCTAAACCGCGCTCGAGCGCCGCATGGTCGGCGATGTGCAGACGCTCGACCACGGCGGAGTCGGACGCCGCCATTTCCCCGGAGACCCAACCGAGCAAAGCCGCACCCGCCCAGACGAGAATGGGAAAGCGCTCCAGCGCCTTGAGCAAAAAGCCTGCGCCGAACATCACGATCGGCACGGACAGCGCCAGGCCGAAGACGACGAGATAGGTCGAGCCGTGCGCGGCGGCCGCGATGGCCAGCACATTGTCGAGCGACATCACGGCGTCTGCCATGATGATGGAGGTCACGGCGCCCATCAGATTGGGCTTCGCTTTGACGTCGCTATGTTCGGTTTCGTCGATGAGAAGCTTCACGGCGACGAACAGCAGCAGCAATGAGCCGAAGGCTTTCAGAAACGGAACGCTCATAATCTGCACGACGAGCAGCGTGAAGACCACGCGTAGAAAAACGCCGCCGAGCGCGCCGAGAAACACGCCCCAGCGCCTTTGCGTCACTGGCAGTTGCCGGCAGGCGAGGGCGATGAGAATCGCATTGTCGCCGGAGAGCAGGATGTTGATCCAGATGATCTCCAGGACCTCCCAGCCGACGGTGATTTCCGAGTCCATTTCCTTTTCCTGATTAACGCCGCGTTACAGGCTTGCGTTGCCTTAAACTGTTTTGCGTCCCCGCGATAGCGCGCCGCTTGCGACGAGTCCTCGCGCGAACAGGCTTTCTTGCCTCGTCGAGCGGAACATTGGCGGCGCCAATTTGTTCTCCAGGCTCAGCGGACCAAAGGTTCGATGGTTTCGAGGAGGCGACGATGGGTATGGCGGCGCAAGGCAGCAATCTGATTTCCAGTGAAAATGTCGAAGGCACGGCCGTGTATGATCCCTCGGGGAATAAAATCGGTCAGATCGACCATCTCATGATCGATAAGGTCTCAGGCGTGATCCGCTACGCGATCATGACTTTCGGCGGCTTCCTTGGTATTGGCGAAGGCGAGCATCCTCTGCCGTGGAAGGCTTTCAAATATGACACCAACCTCGGCGGCTATGTGACAGACGTCACCGAAGAGCAGTTGAAGAACGCGCCTGAATACACCGAGCAAAGCTGGACGGATCGCGACTGGGAGTCGCGCCTGCATCAGCACTTTGGCTCGAAGCCCTATTGGGAAGAGGGCGCCGCGGGCTCGAGCTCCGGCATCGGCTCGACGACGCGCGGGACGGATCAGACGGCCGGGTTCTGATAATACAACCCGCCGTGCACGCTTGCAGCGGGGCCGCAATCGCGGCTCCGCTTTTCGTTTTGAGGGGCCTAAATCGCCGGGGTCTCTTGCACGGCCAGGTAGCTGCCTTCGCCATAGTGCAGTGTGTTGCGGGCCAGATAGGGCGGCCCCGGCAAGTCGAAATGCACGTAACCGTTACTGACGTTGCTGCGCAGCAGGTCCAGCCGGCTCCCCACGTCGAGCCGCAGCCGGTCGCCTGGACGAAGTTCGGTAGGTCCGGGGGTGAGGCTGAAGGCGAGATCGACAGCGACGCCGGGCTCCAGCGGGGCGCGCACGGAAGTGTCGTGCACGATCTCGCAGGCGGTGTCGCGCGCGGGATCGCGTTGGCGCCGCGCGGGGCTGATGGCGCCGAGCGAGAGCAAATGATAGCCGCCGTCCGCCGCGACGCGCCCGAGCCGGGCGACGACGTAAGAATCGATTTCGTTCGAGCTGAAGGAGAGATGCAGAGACACAGGGCCAGCAAGCCGCATCGTGCGCTCGATCGGCAATTCGAAGGTGAGGATCTGATTGGCGACCTCGTCGAATCCGCCGAGCAACGGTAGGCCCAGGGGCACGGCGGCCCAACGGCTTTCGCCGCTCCTGGACGCGGTTTCGGCCAGCGAATGGGGGGCTGCATCGGGCCCATTGGGGGCGAGAAAAAAGCGTCGCTCCACTGCGCCCGGCACGGGAAAATCCGCAGCGCCCTCGAAACGCGCTGCTCCTTCCAGCCAGTAGCGCACTGGGGGCTGGCCGGCATAGCCATTGTCGGCGCCATGGAGCACATGGTCGAAGAAGGCGAGCGCTTCATATTGCCAGGCGTAGACCGGCAACTCGTAGCGCGGCGGCGCGAGGATCATCCATTTGCGGTCACGGGGCGTCGCGGCGTTCTGGAAGAGGTCATAGGCGCCATATTGGTGCAGATTGAAGTAGCCGAGGTTTTGCACCACGACGAAAGGAATATCGATCCGGCCCAACTCCTTCGAGGGGCCGGGCGCAAGCGTGCTCGTCTCGCGCGACTTCGCGTCGAGCGTCCAATTGGCGTACCATTCGCGCACGGGTTTTGCGGGCGTCTTCGCCATGAAGCTGCGAAAGAGGGCGTCTGCGCGTTTCATCAGGAAAGGTTGCCAGAATCGCTTCAAAGGCGAGTTCGTTACGTGGCTCAAAAGCGCGCGAACGACCGGCGGAACGCGCAGGGAAAACAGGGCCGGCGTGAAATTCGCGCCCATCCAGAGATTGCAGAAAAACAGATTGAACACGCCGCCGAAGTTGAGGAGATGGCGGAAGTAATCCGTGCAGATTTCGTTGCAGAAGAAGGCCTTCAGCGCCTCGGGCCGGCGCACCGCGACCAGAGGCTGCGTCATGCCGTAATAAGACGTGCCGAACATAACGACGCGCCCGTCGCACCAGGGCTGCTCAGCGGCCCAGGCGATGCAGCGTTCGAGATCGTCCACGTCCTGCGAATTGAGAAAGACGCCTGCCTCACCATCGGAGCGCCCCATGCCGCGACGCGTGGCGACCACTTGCGCATAGCCGCGATTGGTGAAGACGGGCGGGCAGCCGATCTCATTGCTGCCGGTGGGAACGCCGGCCGTGTGCAGTTCGCGCGTATAGGCGGCGCATTGGACAATTGCCGGATAGCGGCCGGGCGTGCGTGGGACATAGACGTCCGCCGAGAGCGAGACGCCCGGCTCCACCTCGATGCGCTGGTCGGCGAGCAGGCGGCAGCCGAGGCCCTCGGCCGCCTTTCGCGTCGGGCGCCAACCCGCGAGTTGCTCATGCTCGAGGGGCGGAACTTTCAACGGGATGAGATTATCCAGCCACTCGCTCATGGACGGTCCTTAATTTGCCAGTGCAAAATCCATTGTCGTGATCAGGGCTTTCCCATCGTGCCCGGCGACGCGGCCGTCGATCATTCGGCCCGCTTCTATGCCGGGCGTGCGCGCCAGGGTGAAATCCGCCGCCCGCGCGGCGCCGCCGCGCTCGGTCAAGAAACGCAGCATCTTTCCTTTCTGCGCATCGAGATGACGCGCAAGCGCGCTTTCTCCGACGTCGCGCAAGCGCGCCGCCCGTTCCTTCGCGACTTCTCGCGCCACCTGCGGCATGCGCGCCGCCGGCGTGCCGGGGCGCGGCGAGAAGGGAAAGACATGAAGATGCGTAAGCCCGCATTCCGCGACGAGCGCCAGCGTCTGCGCGAACATCTCTTCGGTTTCGGTTGGAAAGCCCGCAATGAAATCGGCGCCGAAGACGATGTCCGGTCGGGCCTTGCGCAGCTCCTCGCAAAATCGGATCGCGTCCGCGCGCGCGTGGCGGCGCTTCATGCGCTTGAGAATAAGATCGTCGCCCGCTTGCAAGGAAAGATGCAGATGCGGGCAGAGGCGCTCTTCCTCGCTCATTGCAATGAGGAGATCGTCGTCGGCTTCAATGCAATCGATTGAAGATAGGCGCAGGCGCGCAAGTCCCTGCAATTCGCGCAGCAGCAGGCGCACGAGCGAGCCGAGCTTGAGCCCATTCGCGTCATAGCTCGTGAGATCGACGCCGGTGAGCACGATCTCCTGCTTGCCGTTTTCAACGAGCGCGCGCGCTTGCGCGAGGATCTCATTAGGCGGCGCCGAGCGCGCGGCGCCGCGTCCAAGCGGGATGATGCAGAAGGTGCAACTGTGATCGCAGCCGTTCTGCACCGCGAGAAAGCCGCGCGTGCCTTCTTCCGCCGCGAGCGCGCGATTTTCCGGCTGCTCGGCGATGACGCGCGAGACGCCTTCCATCGTCTCGAAGCTTTTGGGGTCGATGCGCGCCGCACAGCCTGCGACGACGATCCGAGCCTCCGGGCGCTCGCGATGCAGCCGGCGGATTGCCTGGCGCGCCTGGCGCGTGGCTTCGTTCGTCACGGCGCAAGTGTTGATGACGACCGTGTCGCTCGCATTCTGGCGCGCGAGTTCTTCCGAATCCACCATGTTCAGCCGGCAGCCGAAGGTGAGGACTTCGACTTTCGGCGGCTGCGCGCTCACGCGGCGCCTTCGAAGAGCTTCGACGTCAGCCGCGTCTCGAATTCGAATTCGACCGGCCCCGTCATCATCACATGGTCGTCGGCGCGCCATTCAATGTGCAGATCGCCGCCGGGCAGCCGCACGCGCGCGCGTCTATCGGTGAGGCCGGCGCGCGCCGCCGCGACCAGAGTCGCGCAAGCGGCCGAGCCGCAGGCCTTGGTCGCGCCCGTGCCGCGCTCCCAGACGCGCAGGAGAATATCGTCGCGCGCAACGATCTGCGCGAAGGAAATGTTGGCGCGCTCGGGGAAGAGCGGGTGACGTTCGAGCCGCGCGCCGAGATCTTCGAGCGTAATCGCTGCGGCGTCCCCGACGAAGAAAACCGCATGAGGATTGCCCATGCTGACGGCCGAGAATTGGGCCGGCGCGCCCTCGACCGGCGGATCGAGCGCGACAGAGCGGGTATCGGCCGCGCGGGCGAGCGGAATCTCGCGCCAGTCGAGCCGCGGGCGCCCCATATCGACGGTGAAGACAGTCTCGGCCTCGCGCCGCGTTTCGATTCGGCCGGCCTGGGTCGCGAGCGAGAGCCGTTCCTTGCCTTCGCGCGCCAGCGCATAGGCGACGCAACGCGTGCCATTGCCGCAGGCCCCCGACAGCGAGCCGTCGATATTGTAGATGCGCATATAGGCGTCGTCGCCCGGCTCGAGAGGATCGTGCAGGGCCATGAGCTGGTCGAAACGCAGGCCGGGCGCGGCGGCGATGGCGCGCGCCTCCTGCGGCGCCAGCACATGCCCAAGCCCACGCAGGTCGAGCACGAGGATTTCATTGCCGGCGCCGTTCATGCGCAGGATGGTATGATTATCGAGCGGATGGCGCATTGGTTTTTCCATCGGGACGCGGTCGGTATATAGAGACTGCGCCGCTTTAGCGCCACAGTTGCGCCGCCTGACGCCTGTCGCAATTTCGCGCAAGAACCGGTCATGAGAGATCGCATCTCCAAAAGGACGCTTCGAGGATGGACGAGGAACCCGGTCTGATCGACAGCCTGCGCACCCATTGGCGGGCGCTGGCGATTTTCACGCTGATCGTCGTTTCGGCCGCCATTCTCGCCGAACGACGCTTCCTGCCGGCTGGCTCCGACGACGAGGCGCCGGCCACGCCCGCCACGACGGCGCCTGCGACCCCGGGGCCCACAAAGCCTGACGAAAAGGCCGAAGCCGCCAAGCCCGGGACCCCCGATTTGGCGCCCTCCGTCATGAGCGAGACAGTCGACGTCGATGCGCGTCCCGCTCTCGTAATGAAAGGGCAGGGAAAATGGGAGGACGCCGCCAAGGCGCTCTCCGAGGCGCTGAAAAAGCTGAGCGGCGCCGTCGCCAAGGCGGGGCTGGCCAGCAATGGGAGGCCGATCGCCGTTTTCACTAAGACCGACGACGCAGGCTTTTCCTTCGAGGCGATGGCCCCGCTCTCTGTGGCGCCGGAAGGCAAAGCGAAGCTCCCCGAGGGGGTGGAAATCGGCGCGTCTCCCGCCGGCAAGGCGCTCAAATTCCAGCATCGCGGCGCCTACGACGAGATAGACGCCACTTACGAGGCGATCGCCGCCTATCTCGACGAAAAGGGTCTCGACACCAAAGACCTCATCATCGAGGAGTACCTCACGGATTTCAAAGCCGACGACGCCAGCGTGGACGTGGATATCTACGTCTTCCTCAAGTGAGACGCGGCAGGAAAGGGCCATCTATCAGCCATTGCTAAGGTCTCGCAGAATAGGCTAATCCGCGAGGCTTGAGCCCATCCGGGCGCGATTTCGCACGGGTCGATTCTCATGAGACGTCTTGGATTCACATGTGCTCTGGCTTTCGCGCTCGGCGCGAGCGAGACCGCCCTGGCCCACGCTATTGTGCTCTCCTCGACGCCGCGCGCCGACCAGACGATCAGAGGCGAGGAGCTCGCGATCGAGATCCGTTTCAATAGCCGGATCGACGCCGCGCGCTCGCATATGAAGCTTTTCAAGATCGGCGGGGACGCAGTCGCGCTCCCCATTCTCGATGCGGCGTCGACCGACACGCTGAACGCCAAGGCGACGGGACTCGAACCGGGCGCCTATCGCCTGCATTGGCAGGCGTTGAGCCTGGACGGGCATATCACGCAAGGCGACATTTCCTTCGTCGTGAGCCGCTGACATGCAGCTCTTCATCGAGATCTATGGCTTTCTGAGCGTCGTGCTGCGCGGATTCATCCTCGCGGCGCAGTCGGTCGCGGTCGGCGGGCTTGCCTTTCTGCTGCTGCTCGTCTGGCCGCTGGGCCCGAGGCTCGCCGGCGCCGGCGAGGCGCTGGAGCGGCGGGCGTTGCGGCTGATTTTCCTCGCCGCCAGCGGGCTCCTTGCCGCCGAGCTGCTCGCGGCCGCCGCGCTCACGGCCATGTTGGTCGGCACGCTGGAGATTCCTGCTCAAGAGGCCGCCGGCGCGCGCGCCGTGGCTGTCGCTCTTGTTGCAGGCGTCATCGCCACGATCATCGCCGTCTCGGCCCGGCGCGCGCAGCGGGGCGGGGCGGCGATCCGTCGGGCTGCGCCCGTGCTCGCCGCGCTGCTGATCGGCGTCCAGGCGGGCTCCACCCACGCCGCGAGCCAGTTCGACGGGGCGGCGGTTCTCGCTTGCGCCGAATTCCTGCATATGGCTGGCGCCGCGGTCTGGATCGGCGGCATTCCCTATTTTCTGATGGCGCTGACCGATGTCGCCGACTCCACCGCCCGTGCGCGGGTCGCGGCCCGCTTTTCGGCCATGTCCGTGGGCGCTGTGGCGGCGCTTCTCGCTGGCGGCGGGCTGATGGCGGTGTCTTATGTGGGCGCCGCGCCCGCCATGTATGGCACGTCCTACGGGGTCATGCTCAGCGCCAAGATCGTCCTGCTTTTGGGCCTGCTCCTCCTCGGCGGACTGAATTTCCTGGCCGTGCGCAAGCTGAGACAGGAGCCCGCCGGGCCGCTGCTGCGCACCCGGCGATTCGCCGAGACGGAGATCGGCGTCGGCCTCACCGTTCTCTTCTGCGCCGCCTCGCTCGCCTCGCTGCCGCCGGCGCGCGACCTGGCGAACAACCAGGCAAGCTTCGCCGAGATCGTCGACCGCCTCGAGCCACGCCTGCCCGTGCGGCTGGACAGTCCTGATTTCGAGGCGCTTTCGGCCGCTCTGCCGCCAGAAGCCTTGAAGAATCTGCTGCCCGGCGCCCAGCCGCCGCGCTCGCCCGCCGATATCGCCTGGTCGGAATATAATCACCATTGGGCGGGGCTGTTCGTTATCGCCATGGGCGTGATGGCGCTTCTGGAGCGCGTCAGCCGCCGTCTCGCGCCGGTCATGCGGCATTGGCCGCTCGTCTTCGTCGGGCTGGCGGGCTTCTTATTCCTGCGCGCGGATGAGGCGGTCTGGCCGCTGGGGCGGCTGGGGCTGATCGAGAGCCTGCGCGATCCCGAGATTGCCCAGCACCGCCTGCTGACGCTGCTGATTGTGATCTTCGGCCTGTTCGAATGGCAGGTGCGGCAGGGCCGCATCAAGGCCTGGTGGGCGGCCTATGTCTTCCCTGTCAGCACGGCGACGGCGGCGGCTTTTCTCCTCACCCACTCCCATGCGCTCGCCAATCTCAAGGAAGAGACGCTGATCGAGATCACCCATACGCCGCTGGCGCTCGTCGGCGTTGCGGCGGGATGGTCGCGCTGGCTGGAGCTGCGGCTCGATGGCGGGGCGAAGCGGATGGCGGGCTTTGTCTGGCCAATCGGCTTTATTCTCGCCGGGTTGATGCTGGTGTTTTATCGCGAGGCGTGAGCGGCGGCGTCATTGTGAGTGAAGCGAAGCAATCCAGGGCGCAACGTGGCTCTGGATTGCTTCGTCGCTACGCTCCTCGCAATGACGGCGGGAGCGGAAGCGGCATCAATCCTTCGCGGACTCGTCCGGGCGATATTCGAGTATGTCCCCCGGTTGGCACGCGAGCGCCTCGCAGATTTTTTCCAGCGTATCGAAGCGCACGCCCTTCACCTTGCCCGATTTCAGCAGACTCACATTCTGCTCGGCGATGCCGATCAGTTGCGCGAGATCGCGCGAGCGCATCTTACGCTTGGCGAGCATGACGTCGAGATTGACAATAATGGCCATCAGACGATCTGAGCGTTTTCGTCGGCGATGTCGGCCGCGGTTTTCTGGATATGGGCGAGGGCGAGAAGCATCAGGACCAGGATGATGTGGACGATGTCTTCCGATCCGATGAAGATATGTTTGGCCTTCGCCGACGCCGGCAGATGCGCGGCAAGCGTATAGATGACCGCCGAGCGCTCGACGAAATCGGCGACGATCGCCACCAGCCCCGCAATTCCGATCCGTCGCAGCCAAACGGCGGCTTCAAGAGAAAACACTTCGCCGGCAAGATAGATCGAAAAGAGCCGCCAGATGGAGAAGGTGAGGGCGGCGACGCATAACCACAACGCCAGGCTCATCGCCAGCACAGCGTTCCATTGGGATGCTGACGCTGCGGAAACGTCGAGCCCGAACATATCCATCGCTTTTGTTTCGTAAGGCGAGCGCGTCGCCCATGCGTCGCAAAAAACCCATAGCAAGAGCGCCGCGTAGCCCAAGGCGAGCAACCGGATTGTCTGACAAAGCCAGCCGATCTTGGCGCGCAAGGTCGAGAGCCGCGGATTCGCCGGCGAAGCGAGGGCGATCGAATCGGTCATTGTTTTTTCTCCATGGTCGCGGCATGGGGCCGGCTGAAACTCAGACGATCTGGGCATATTCGTCGGCAATCTCGGCGGCAGCCTTGAATATCGCGGACAGAGCGAGGAAGAACGCGCAGCCCACCGCATAAAGCAGATCCGTCGGACCCACCCAGGACCAGAGCGGCGCCTTCGCGAAAATCGCTGTCGTGAGCAGCGCCGCGCTGGCGATCGCAAGGAAGATGCTCGCCACGATCGCGGCGAAACCGAAGAGCGCCACCGCGCGCAAACGGTGGGCCGCGGCGGCTGAAAAAATATCGCCGCGCAAATAGCCGCCCATCAACCGCCAAACCGCGACGGCGAAGGCGACCGCAAAGCCTTGGTCGATCAGCCCGAGCGCGAAGGCCATCCAATAACCGTCGCGCGAGATCAGCGCGGGATCGAAGTCGACCGCGGCGGCCAGCTGCGTGATGTATTCCTCGGCTGGAAGTCTTGTCCGAAGGAAGACGAGGACGGCCCAGAACGCCCAGGCGACGGCGGCGAAACGCGCGAGATGGCACAGCCAACCCACGCGCGCGCGCAGCGACGCGATCTCGGCGTCTTGCAATGGCGTCGGCGTGATGAAAACCGACTCGGTCATATTCGCCTCCATCAGATGAACTGGCGGTGCTCGGCCGCGATTGTCGTCGCGGTCTTGAAGATCGTGGCCAGAATCAGCACGAAGGCGGCGAACAAGGCGAGCAAAAGGTCGAAGGGCGGGACCCATACATAAAGGGGCAGCTTGCCGAAGAGCGCCGGCGCAAGCGCCGCGATGGCCATGGGCCGCAGCAGAATATCCGCCACGACGACCGCGATGGCGGCGAATGCGACATGACGCATGCGCGTTGCGCCGCTAATCGAGAAAATCTCGCCGGCCAGATAGCCGCGCGTCAATCTCGAGATCGCCCACGCCAGCGCGCCGATCAGCAGCCAAACGAGGATGCCGAGGACGAAAACCGTCCGGAGGCCGAATTCTGTGACCGACGCCGGATCGAGTTGATACTGGCGCGCAAGCTGGCTCACGCTGTGCGCACGGTCGCTCCAGGCCAGGCAATGCAAGCCGATTCCCCATGCGGTCAGCAAAACCGCGCCGACATTGACCGCCTTGCATATCCAGCCGATGCGCGCGCGCAAGGCGGCGGCGCGAGGATCGAAGTCCGAGTCCCGTTGAATCATTTCAGTCTCCAAAAATGACGCGTCGAAAACTTGCGACGCGGCGAAAGAGCATGCCCGCCGCTATGCGGGCAAGCTTTCTCTGCGCGCCAATATTGACGCATAAAAAATTTAATGTAATACATTAAAAAATAATCGTGGAGGATGATCGTTATCATGCGACTCATAGGTTTGATTTTCATCGCCTTTTCCGCCGCTTTGCTCTCGGGGTGCAGTTGGGACGTCCCCATCGCCACCCAATGGAAGCTCCACGCCTTCAATTTGGGGACGGCCGATTTGACGAAGTTGCGCTTCGCGTTGCGAACGCCGGAATGGGCGGCTCCCACGCCGGACAAGACGGTTCTCCTGACGACGCTCGCGTCCGAGGGAGAAAAGGACGGCGAGCGCAACGTCGAGATACACCTGCATCGCGCCGCCTATGCCAAAGATGCGGAAGACATCGCCAAACTCTCGCAGAAGACCGGCCCGCTCGACTTCTATGAAATCGCGCCACGCGATCTGGCGGCGGCGCAGGCGTTGCAGGCAGAAGCGCGCAAGTTGAAGGCCGAGGGGCGCCAAGGTCATAGCCGCGTCAAGATCGACCGCGGGGTCGCCTGCCGCAAGGCGAATGTGCCCGACGGCGCCATACCCATCGACGTCTTTATTCACCCCGACGACGAGATCGGCTGGCAGCCGCTTCTCGAAAATTTCGACGTGCGCGCCCTGCTCAAGACGCCCGAGGATCTGCGCAAATTCGAAGAAGGCGCGCCGCTCTGCGACAAGCACGTCCAACGCGTCTCCCAATGACGACGCGAAAGCCGATCCGCGCGCCGCCGCGATGACGACGCGCTGAGTCAACCGAAAGGACAATCGCCTTCCCCAACGCCGGAGCCCTCGCTCCGGCGAACAGAGCTTCTTTGTCTTCAAACTGGAGATCGATCAATGAAACGCTTCGTTCCTGCCATTCTGGCGCTCGGCGCCTCTAGTGCGGCGGCCGCCGCCGATCTGCCCTACCGCAGGGCGGCTCCGCCCTTCGTTCCGCCGCCTCCGCCCCCGGCGCTCTTGTTCCAGGGGCTTTACGCCGGCGTGCAGGCGGGCTTCGTCGGCTTTGCCGATCGCTCGCGCGATTATCTGGCCGTCAACAATGCCTTGCTGTTCACGAGCAAGACCGGCCATGGCGGCGGGTTTCAGGGCGGCGCGCATGTCGGTTACGATTGGCGCTTCGGCTCCTTTGTCGGCGGTGTCGTCGCCGATGTGACGGGCGCGCGGGCGGTCAATGATTTCTACGATCCGCTCGGGCAATATTCGGTGCGCAATGTGCTCGGCATGTCAGGCTCCCTTCGCGGGCGTGTCGGCGTCGTCGCCTTGGATCGGCTGTTGGTCTATGCGACAGGCGGTCTCAATGTCGCCGACGTGCGCCATGAGTACAGATCCGTTCTCGGCTTGAGGTCGAACAAGAATTATCTTCTGGGGTCGCCCACGGTCGGCGTGGGCTTGGAATATGCGATTTCCGACCGCTGGAGCGGGCGGGTCGAATATCGCATCACCGGCCTTGGAACGTCACGGGAGACGACGCCTGTCGCTTGGGGGTTGAAGACGGCGCATCAGGCAGGCTCGGGCGCCATCACCGCGGGCGTCAGCTATCGCTTCGGCAACTGACGCAAGATGGATAGCGCGCCTTGGGGCGCGCTTCCGATTGTTGACAAACCTCCGAGGCGGCCTCGCCCTTCGAGACGCGAGCTTCGCTCGCTCCTCAGGATGAGGCCTAAGTGTTTGGCAAAGTTGCAGAAGCTCCTCATGCTGAGGAGCCTGCGCAGCAGGCGTCTCGAAGCACGAGGGGCGTTACCGCCACTTTGTCATACGAGATCCGCTTGATTGGCTCGCTGTCATTCCCGACGCTCGCGCAGCGAGTGATCGGGAATCCAGCGCAAAACCAGCGCTTTTTGGGCTCTGGATTCCCGGTCGGGCTTTCAGCCCGCCGGGAATGACAAGTCCCCATGCGACCTATTCAAATGGAAATGGTATCAGTAGTCCGAGCGCGCCTGAAGGCGCGCGGTCCGGAAAGTCGGCGTTACGCCGCCTTCGCCTTTTCCATCATCTCGACGAAGCGCTTGAAGAGATAATGGCTGTCCTGCGGGCCGGGCGAGGCCTCGGGGTGGTGCTGCACCGAGAAAGCCGGGCGGTCGGTGAGCGCGATGCCGCAATTCGAGCCGTCGAACAGCGAGCGATGCGTCTCGACGGCGTTCGCCGGCAGGCTGTCGCGGTCGACGGCGAAGCCGTGGTTCATCGAGACGATCTCGACCTTGCCAGTAGTGAAGTCCTTCACCGGATGGTTCGCCCCGTGATGGCCTTGCGGCATCTTCTGCGTTTTGGCGCCGACGGCCAGCGCCATCATCTGATGGCCCAGGCAAATGCCGAACACAGGCACTTTCTTCGCGAGCAGATCGCGGATCACGGGCGTGGCGTATTTGCCCGTCTCGGCCGGGTCGCCCGGGCCGTTGGAGAGGAAGACGCCATCGGGCTTCAACGCCAGAATCTCAGCGCTGGTCGCCGTCGCCGGGGCGACGATCACTTCGCAGCCTTCCTCAGCCAGCAGGCGCAGAATATTGCGCTTCACGCCATAGTCGATGGCGACGACGCGAAACTTCGCTTGGCCGTCCCGCGCGCCATAGCCCGCGCCGAGGCGCCAGGGGGTTTCCGTCCAGTCGTAGCGCTCCTTGGCGCCGACGCTGGGGACGAGGTCCATCCCGTCGATGCCAGGCCAGGCGGCGGCCTTGGCCTTGAGCGCGTCGATGTCGAACTTGCCGTCCGGCGCATAAGCGATGACGGCGTTGGGCATGCCGCGCTCGCGAATGAGCGCCGTGAGCGCGCGCGTGTCGATCCCATAGAGCGCCACAATGCCGCGCTTCGCCAGCCAGTCGGTCAGCGACGTCTCGGAGCGGAAATTGGAAGGGGCCGTCACCGGCTGGCCGAAGATCGCGCCGACGGCGCCGGCGCTACGGGCGAGGTCGACCGTCTCTATGTCCTCGTCATTGGCGCCGACATTGCCGATATGCGGAAAGGTGAAGGTGACGATCTGCGCGGCGTAGGAGGGGTCGGTGAGGATTTCCTCATAGCCGGTCATCGCCGTGTTGAAGCAGACTTCGCCCACGGCCTCGCCGACGGCGCCGAGGCCATAGCCCTCGATCACTTCGCCGCTTGCGAGCACCAGCACGCCGGTATGCACCGGCTTCGTCCAGCCATTGTCTTGATCGAGGGTCATCTTCCGTCCGTTGCGCTCGGGTGGGGCGAGCCGTTATGACAGCCGCTTCACCGCGCGTCATGCCCGCGCTTGACGCGGGCATCCGTCTGGATGCTTGCTCATATGCATCGCTTTGCCCGGAGGGCTTCGCAGCCCCGGGGCGTGGATGGCCGGGAGCCCGGCCATGACGCGAGAAATTCACTTGCGGTGGATGTAATCCATCCGCCGCCGAAATGGAAACCCCCAAGAAAGTCCCCCATGCGCGAGAAGATCAACCAGGACCTCAAGGACGCCATGAAGGCCCGCGACAGCGCCAAGGTCGACGCGCTGCGGCTCATCAATGCGGCGCTCAAGGACAAGGACATCGAGGCGCGCGGCGCGGGCAAGACCCTGACCGGGGACGACGTGCTCGCGCTCCTTCAGAAGATGATCAAGAGCCGGCAGGAGTCGCTCGACATCTTTGAGAAGGCCGGCCGCGCCGATCTCGCCGACAAGGAGAAAAGCGAGATCGCGGTGATCTCGAGCTATCTCCCGCAGCAGCTCTCGCAAGAGGAAGTGGCCGAGGCGGTGAAGGCGGCGATCGCCGAGGCGGGGGCGACGTCGATCAAGGACATGGGCAAGGTCGTCGCTGCGCTAAAGGCGAAATACACCGGCCGCATGGATTTCGCGAAAGCGAGCGCTGCGGTGAAGGCGGCGCTGGGGGGCTAAGGCGCCTTATCCGAAAGAGCCCCCTCCCTGTCCTTCCCCCGCTTTGCGGGAGAGGGGACGCTCACGATCAGCTTTGCTGATGAAGGCCACAATCTTCCCCCTCTCCCGCGAAGCGGGGGAGGGTCGGGGAGGGGGCGTCTCAGCGCCACATCCCATAAAAATGGTTCGGCGGCCCCCGGCCCTCACCTAGCTCCAGCGCCTCCGCCGCTTCCAGCGCCCCCTCCAGCCAGACCTTCGCCGCCGCAATGGCGTCGATGAGCGACGCGCCCTTGGCGAGGCCGGCGGCGATGGCGGAGGAGAGCGCGCAGCCGGTGCCATGGGTGTGCCGGGTCGCGATGCGGCGACCATGGAAGAGGCGGGTCTCGCCGTCGGCGACGAGCACATCGACCGGCTCGCCGGAGAGATCGCCGCCCTTCACCAGCACGGCCTTGGCGCCGGCGTCGACCAGCATGCGGCCTTGCGCGATCATGTGATCCGTCGTGCGGGCGGGAGGCGTCTCCGACAGAGCCGAGGCCTCGAAGATATTGGGCGTCACAAGGCGCGCGAGCGGCAGCAGCTCTGAAATGAGCGCGCGCTCCAGCCCCGCCGCGGCGAGGCTCGCGCCTTGCGTCGGAACCAGCACGGGGTCGAGCACGACATTCTGCGGCGCCGCGCCCAGCGCCCCGGCGATCGCCGCTGCGATCTCAGGCGTCGCGACCATGCCGATCTTGACGGCGTCTGGCGGAAGGTCGGCCATTACTGCGGCGATCTGCGCCGCGACGATATCAGGCGCGACCGGGAAGGCGGCGATCACGCCCCGCGTATTTTGCGCGGTGAGCGCGGTGATCGCCGCCATGCCGTAGCAGCCGAAGGCGGAAAAGGTTTTCAAATCCGCCTGTATGCCGGCGCCGCCCGAGGGGTCCGAGCCGGCGATCGAGAGGAGCTTGCGCGTTTTGTTCAAATCCCGCTTGCTCCTCACGCGTCTCAGCTATGCAATTCGCGCCCGCCGGGCCAGGCGGGCTCCTTCTTCTCGTCGTAGTCGCTATAGGCCTTTTTGAGTCCGCTCAACACTTCGGCTGAAGTTTCGAACATGGCCTTGAGCTGCGGCTCGTCGACCTTCTCGATGTCCTCGTGCAGGCGGTTGATCGTCTCCTGGAGATAGGCGGCCATCTGGCGGATATGCTGGTGAGGATCGCTTTCGGCTTTGTTGGTCATGGCGGTGGCTCTTTGACGCAGGTTCATCGGGATAGCACTTAAACCCGAAGGGAGCGGGGGCGTTCCTGCAGATTTTGGCGATGGAGGGGAGACTGCATGAGCAAGGCGCCGCGCAACGCCCGCTCCTTCGAGATGATCGACATCGCTGACCTGCATCGGCTGGCCGATATCGCGCACGCGCGGCTCGAAAAGGCGTTCGTCGCGCATCCGCCCAAGCGCGCGCTTTACGACGGCCATCTTCTCGTGATCTGCCTCTGCCAGGGCGCCGCCGATCATTTTCTCGCCCCCACGGCCAGCGACGGGGTGCAAGACTTCGACATGTGGGCTTTCTTTCGCCGGCGCCCCGGCGCGCGCCTGTGGAACCGCAAGCCTTTCACGGCGGATTTTGGGCCGTCGCGATTTGACCGCAACCCGCTGGACCCGCCGAAATACGCAGGCCGGCGGGTGGACGTTTTATGGCGCGACATCCCTTGCGAAGCGGGCGCCGTGGAGGCGGTCACGGCCTATTTCCGTGCCCCGCAAACCGAAAGCGCGCGCGCCCTGCGCAAGAGGGCGGCCGTTGTGGCCTGGCCCTCGGAAACAGCAGGTTTCGTGATCTGGCGGCCTGCTACCGGATAAAGGAAGCGGCGCCGCTACTGCTTTGGCAGCGTCAGCAGGCCTGCGTCGCCGTTGTCCGCCCCGAACAGCAGGCGCGCGCCTTTGGCGTCCCAGGCCAGCGTGCTGATGCGGGCGTTCTTGGCCTCGTCCGCCGGGCGCCGCACGAGGATCTCCGAGCCGTCCGTCACGCGCGCCAGCAACACCATCCCGTCCTCGTAGCCGATCGCGACGACCAGCGCGCCGGGGTGGAAGGCGACGCGGGTCACCGGCACATTCGTGCGCACGCCGCATTCGCGCGGGCTTTGGCCCATCGGTCCGTCCTTGCCCGAGAAGGGCCAGAGGATGCAGGCGTCGGCGCCCGAGGTGGCGAGCCATTTTCCGTCGAAGGACCAGGAGAAGCTGCGGGTTTTGCCGGGATAGCCCGCCATGCGCATATGTTTGGCGTCGGCGATGCGCCAGCCGTGCAGCATGTTCTCCTGCATGGAGGTGACGAGAAAGCGCCCGTCGGGCGAGATCGTTGCGTCGAGATGCGAGCCGCTCCAGGAGAGGACCTCGGGCTTGCCGGCGTTGGGGAACCACAGCGTCGCGCCATTGTAATGGGCGGCGGCGAGGCGGTAGCCCTTGGGGAAGAAAGCGAGGCCCCGGCAGGTCGAGGGCAGATCAATCGATTTGACCTCTCCCTTGGCCGAGCGGGCGCGGGCGTTGCGGCCGGCCGACCACGCGATCGCGCCTTCATGCAGGGCGAGCGCGTCGATCCATTTACCGTTCTCGTCGGCGATGGCCTCGGTTTCGCCATTGGCGTCGATCGCGACCACGCGGCCGTCGTCGCCGCCGGTGACAAGCCGCCGGCCGTCGCTCGACGCCGCGAGTATGGCGGCGTCCGGATGCGCGAGCACCCGGCAGCCTTCCTCGGCGTCGCCTAGAAAAACATTTCCGTCGGCCAGCGCGAAGGCGGGCGTATCGGCGAGCCAGGCGCCGGCGACGACGGAATCGCCGAGCGCGAGCGGCTCGACCGCGGAGGTCAGCGACGGATATTCAGCCAAGTAAAAACTCTCTTGTCAGGCGGCGTCGTCAGCCGGGCGCCCGCCAAGGCCGATCGGCAGGACCGGGCGGCGCTTGCGGAATTGACCGCGCATTACCAGAGCGAATGCGATCGCGTCGAGCCCCGCGAGCGTCAGCCACCAGAGCTGCTCGGCGGCCGGCCCCAGCAGGCAGATGACGAAGCCGGCCGCCACGCCCCCGAGCAGAAAGGGCGCGAGGGCCGCGCGCGCCTGGCCGACGACGAGGCTCGCCCGGGCAAGGGCCAGTGTAAGCGCGGCCGCGCCCAGAGCCCCGAGATCGAACCAGATCTGGAAGATCAGGCTGCGGGGGGTCGTGGGCGGCAGATAGCCGCCGAGCACGCCCCAGGTCGCAGCGCCGAAGCCATGGCCGAGCAGCGTGCGCGGCCCATCGCTGGCGATCATCCGCCCCCAGAAGGCAAGATGCTTGAAGAAATCAGGCGAGTGCTCAGGCCAAACCGCATGCGCCGCGACCGCGGCCAGAGGCGCAAGGAGCGCGACCGCCGCCATGAAACCGGCCAGCACGCGCGATCCGATTCGCGGTCGGCCGAAGGCGAATCCGAAGACGATCGCGCCGCCGATGAGGGCCGGCAGCGCGTTCGGCGCGCCTGCGAGGAAGCAAGCAAGGAAGGTGGCAAATCCCAAGCCGCCCGCCATGACCCAGCGACCGCGCACCGCCAGGGCGCCCATCGCCGGCCAGACAAGCAGCGCGAGGCCGAGACCGGCGCGCCCGAGCGGGCTCACGTCCAGAATGTCCTCGACCGAATATTTCGGGGCAGTCAGCAAGGTGATCGCGACGAGCGCGACGGCGGAGGCCGCAACGCCGATCGGCAACAGATTGAGGTTGGAGGTCTTGGTGCGCAGCGGCATGAAGCTCGCCGCGGCCGCAACGAGCGCCATGGTCGCCGCCGCCTTGCCAAAGCGCTCGGCCGGCCCCTCGAAAGGCGTCCAGACAAGGGATACGCCGGCCCAGAACGCAAGGAGCAGCGCCGCCCAGACCGGCGGCGAGGCCAGGAGCGCTTTCAGCGAGCTTCCAGAATGGTTGGTGCTGGACAGCAGGGCCGAGGCGAGGAGCAGCGCCGCGCCGACCGGCAGCAGGATATAGACCGTCTGCCGCGCGAGGATCGGCGCAAGCAGCGAGATCACGAAGAGCATGAACACGCCGATCCTGAGCAGAAGGCGCGCGGCCTCCTCGGATGGGTCGTCTGCAGGTCCTCGTGAAAAACTGGTCATTGGCGCGCCGGCTGGCTCGATCGGGTCTGTAATATTCAGATTAGATCGAAACGCTGATCGGCAAGTGTGCTGCGGCGCACGAATTTGATCCTTTGAGCTATTTTTTTCTGAAGTGTGTCTCTTTTGCCCATTCGTTTCGCACCCCTTCGTCCTGCTCCAAGGCGCAAAGCTGCCGCAATGCAACGAGACGTTGTGGCGCGAGCTTGGCGAGAGCCCAGACCGCGGCGCCGCGCACGAGCGAATCGGCGTCGGAGAGCAGCCGCTCCGCGTGATCGGCAAGCGAGGCCGCGCCGCTGTTGCCAATGGCGACGAGAACATTGCGGATGAAACGCGCACGGCCGATTCGCTTGATCGGCGAGCCGGAAAAGAGGGCGCGAAAGTCGGCGTCGTCGAGCTGAGCGAGTTCGGCGAGGGCGGGGCTTTCCAAATCGGGTCGGGCGGCGAGCTTCGCCTCGCGCGCGACATGGGCGAATTTGTTCCAGGGGCAGACGGCGAGGCAATCGTCGCAGCCATAAATCCGATTGCCGATGGCGTCCCGGAACGCGCGCGGGATCGGGCCCTTGTGTTCGATCGTCAGGTAGGAGACGCAGCGGCGCGCGTCGAGCTGGTAGGGCCCGGTGAAGGCGTTCGTCGGGCAGGCGTCGAGGCAGTTGCGACAGGAGCCGCAATGGTCGCGCTCGGGCGCGTCGGGCGCAAGCGCGAGATCGGTGAAGATTGCGCCGAGAAAGAGCCAGGAGCCGAAATCGCGGGAGACGAGGTTGGTGTGCTTGCCTTGCCAGCCGAGTCCCGCCTGTTGCGCGAGCGGCTTCTCCATGACCGGGGCGGTGTCGACGAAAACCTTAACGTCGCCGCCTCCGGCGCGCTTGAGCATGAAGGCGGCGAGCTGCTTCAGACGCCCTTTGACGATGTCGTGATAGTCGCGGTGGCGCGCATAGACCGAGATCGCGCCCGCCTCGCGATCTGCAAGCAAGGAAAGCGGATCGGCGGATGGCCCGTAATTGAGGCCGAGCATGACGACGCTTCTGGCTTCGGGCCACAACGCCTTCGGGGAAGAACGGCGGTCGGCGGTCTCCGCCATCCAACCCATATCTCCATGCGCGCCAGACGCGAGCCACGCGCGCAGGCGTTCGGCCAATAGCGGATCAGCCTCTGCGGTTGTGAAGCGGCAGGCGTCGAATCCGAGGCTGAGGGCGTGGGCGCGGATGGCGCTCTCGATTGTCATTGGGCGGCAGATATAGCGCACGCAGGGACCGCGAGCCTTGGCTCGCTTCAGAAAAATGCGCGCCCGAAGGCGCGCGGTCCGGGCAGCCTTAGAAATCCAGCTCGGCGTAATAGGGTCCGGGAGTCATGCCTGGCGCGCGATCGGCGAGCAGCGGGCGGAAGGCGGGCCGCGACTTGATGCGCTGATACCAGTGTTTGGCCGCCTCGTCCTCCTCCCAGGGGGCGTCGCCGAGATAGTCGACGCAGGAGAGATGCGCGGCGGCGGCGAAATCCGCATAGGTGAGGCGATCGCCCGCGATCCAGTTTCGCGCGCCCGTCAGATAGCCGATATAGCGCATGTGATGGCGGACATTGGCGCGCGCGACTCGCACGAGGTCCATGTCCGGCGCGCCGCCCTGCGGCGAAAAGCGCTTGTAGACCTTCTCGTTGACCAACCAGCCGGTCACTTCCTCGAAAAATTTCACGTTGAACCAGTCGACCAGCCGGCGCGTCTCGATCCGAGCGTGCTTCTCCTGGGGCAGGAGGCGTTGCGGACCGTGCTGGGGGCCGTAGGTTTCGTCCAGATATTCGGCGATCACGGCGCTTGGAACGATTGTCCCGTCATCGTCGATGAACAGGGGCGTCCGACCGGCGGGATCGAGCGAGAGGAATTCCGGCCGGCGGTCTGTGGCGCGTTCCTCGATCAACTCGGCGGTGACGCCATATTCCGCGAGGATCAGCCGGATGAAGCGCGAATGCGGGCAAAGCGGGTAATGGTAAAGAAGGGGCATGAGGCCTATTCGCGGTGCGCGGGACGACCACGCTCGGTTCCTGTATGGTTGAACTCGGCTAAAGCCGCAAGCGGGCGCTTTTGCGGCTGCACTTGGGCGCAAGGATATGCCATGATTCGTTTCATCCTCGCAGCGACAATGATCTTTTGCGGCTTTGCTCGGGCAGAATCCCTCAGGGACACGACGCCCAATGTCTCTGTCATCGGCGAGGCGTCGGAGGAGGTGGCCCCGGACCGGGCCGTCTTGCATTTCGGCGTCGTAACCGAGCGTCCGACGGCGGCGGCGGCGTCTTCCGACAACGCCCAAACCATCGGGGCCATCCTTGCGCAGCTCAAGACCATGGGCGTCGCCGAGGCCGACGTGCAGACGCAGGGCGTCTCTCTGTCGCCGACCGAGGAGCGGGACGCGAAGGGCAAGCCCAAAACCATCCAGATCTACAGGGCGAGCAACAGCTTGGCGGTTTTCGTGAAGCCAGCCGAAAAAGCCGGCGACGTCATTGGCGCGGTGATCGACAAGGGCGCCAATAGCCTCGACGGGGTCGATTACGACAGCTCGGACCTGACCGCGAAACGGGACGCGCTGCGCGCCGCGGCCGTGAAGGACGCCGAGCGGCGCGCGCGGGTTTACGCCGAAGCCGCCGGCCTGAGGCTCGCCCGCGTCTTGGAAATTCGCCCGCTAGACGAAACCGCGCCAACGCCCCTGGCGGAGGCCCGAGTCGCGGCGGCTCGCGGCGCGACTTCCGTGCCGCTGCGGCCGGGGTTGCAGCGCGTCACCGAGCGCGTCTTCATCACCTGGGCGCTGGCGCGTTGATTTCTCAAGCCTTGGGCAGGCTGCGCGAAATTAAAGCGAGGTGCCTAGCTGCTTGCATGTCATTCAGGCGCCGCATTGCGGGATTACACGCTATAATGCGTGGCGCGATAGGCTAAAGCCATATCGCCGTCTCGTAGTGAGGCTGCCCATGGCGAATGTCATTTTCTATGAAAAGCCCGGCTGCGCCAGCAATGCAAAACAAAAGGCGCTGCTGCTCGCCTCCGGCCATCAAGTAGACGTCCGTGATCTCCTGCACGAACCTTGGAGCGCATCGAGTCTACGTCCTTATTTCGCGGCGAAGCCCGTGCGTGAATGGTTCAACGCCGCTTCCCCGCGCGTGAAATCGGGAGAGGTGAATCCCGACGGCGTCAATCCGCAGGAAGCGATCGTAATGATGATCCTCGATCCTGGCCTGATCCGCCGGCCGCTCATGCGAGTGGGGGATCACTGCGAGTCGGGCTTCGATCCGGCCGCCGTGAATCGTTGGATCGGGCTAAAGCCCGACGCAGATGGCGTTTCGGATCGCTGCGCAATGGACGCCGCCTGAGGTAACGGGAACCGAACGGCGTCTTGCGCATTTCTTCCCAAACGGAACGAGAGGGCGAGCGCTGATGCCGCTTGAGCACATTGAGTCCGAAATCGTGCGGGAGGACAATGGTTTCTCCTTCTCGATGCGCATTAGAGGCGCCCAGCAGACTGTTCGGGTGTTTGTCTCCGATGACGCCCTGGAGGGCGATTCCGCGCTCCCGGACGACGAGGAGCTGAGAACGCAGCTCGAGACCGACCGTGCGGCGCTGGAGGCGGTCGCCAGCGAGAAATACGCCCGGGGCCAAGTGGCCGCCGATGGCGTCGTCGCGATCACCCTGACCGATGTGGTGAAATTCATCGATTAGACGGTGAAAAACTCCGAAACCACCGCGCGGCGGAAAATGGCGCTTGCCAAATAGTCTATTCCAACTATAGACTTTCTAGGTCTAATAGATGGAGTAGAGATATGCATAAGGGTAGGGGGAAGCTCAACGCGCTTCTTCGCATGCTGGCGGTGGCTGGGGCTTTTGGCGTTTTCGGCGGGGTTTCGGCTCATGCGGGCCAGGCCCTCTTGAACGTATCCTACGATCCCACGCGCGAGCTCTATAAGCAGATCAACCCCGCCTTCGCGGCGGACTGGAAGGCCAAGACCGGCGAGACCATCGAGCTGCAAGCCTCGCATGGCGGCTCCGGCGCGCAGGCGCGTGCGGTGATCGACGGCCTCAACGCCGACGTGGTGACTTTGGCGCTCGCCGCCGACATCGACGCCATCGCGACGAAAACCGGCAAAGTCCCAGCCGATTGGCAGAAGCGCCTGCCGAATAATTCCTCGCCCTACACGTCGACGATTGTTTTCCTTGTTCGCAAGGGCAATCCGAAGGCGATCAAGGATTGGGACGACCTCGCCAAGCCCGGCGTCGCGGTGATCACGCCCAATCCCAAGACCTCCGGCGGCGCGCGCTGGAACTTCCTCGGCGCCTGGGGCTATGGACTGGATAAATTCAAAGGCGACGAGGCCAAGACCAAGGATTTCGTCAAGGCGATTTACAAGAACGCCCCTGTGCTCGACACCGGCGCGCGCGGTTCGACCATCACCTTCGCGCAGCGTGGATTGGGCGACGTGCTGATCGCCTGGGAGAACGAGGCCTTCCTTGCGCTCCAGGAGTTCGGCGCGAATAAGTTCGAGATCGTCGCGCCGAAGATCTCGGTGCTGGCCGAGCCGCCGGTCGCGGTAGTGGAAGCCAATGCGGAGGCCAAGGGCAATAAGAAAGTCGCCGAGGCCTACGTCAACTTTCTCTATACGCCGCAGGCACAGGCGATTATCGCCAAGAACTTCTATCGCCCGGCGCATCCTGAAGCCGCGGCGAAGGAAGATCTGAAAAAACTGCCGAAGATCGAGTTTTTCACGGTCGATAAAACCTTCGGCGGCTGGGCGTCTGCGCAGAAGAAGTTCTTCGCCGATGGCGGCGTCTTCGACGATATCCAGAAACAAGAGCCTGCGAAGTGACCTCCCCGACTTTCGCAGGACGCAACGCTCGGCGCTTCAAAGCGCCGAGCGTCATCCCCGGTTTCAACCTCACCTTCGGCTATACGCTGCTCTATCTGGGGCTCATCGTGCTGTTTCCCCTGGCGACGCTGGTGTGGCGCTCGTCAGGGTTGGGTTTTTCCGGCCTCTATCGGATTGCGCTCGAGCCGCGCGTGGCCGCGTCTCTGCAGACAACCTTTCTGATCTCCTTTCTTGCGGCGGTGATCGATCTCTTTTTTGGCCTGATCGTCGCGTGGACGCTGACGCGCTACAATTTCCCCGGCCGACGCCTGCTCGACGCCTTTGTCGACCTGCCTTTCGCCCTGCCGACGGCGGTCGCGGGCATCTCGCTCGCCGCGCTCTATGCGCCGAATGGCTGGTTCGGCGCGCCGCTCGCCGATTTCGACGTGAAGATCGCTTTCACGCGCTGGGGCATTCTCGTCGCGCTCGTCTTCATTGGCCTGCCCTTTGTGGTGCGCACTGTGCAGCCGATCATCTCCGAGCTGGAAGTCGAACTTGAAGAAGCCTCCGGCACGCTTGGCGCATCGCGCCTGCAGACAGTGGTGCGCGTGCTTTTGCCGCCGCTCGTGCCCGCGCTTCTGACCGGCTTCGCGCTCGCCTTCGCGCGCGGTGTCGGCGAATATGGTTCAGTGATCTTCATCTCGGGCAACATCGCTTATGTCTCCGAGATTGCGCCGCTTCTGATCATCGTGAAGCTGGAGCAATATGACTACGCCGGCGCAACGGGCATCGCGACCATCATGCTCGCCATTTCTTTTGTCGCGCTTCTCGTCATCAATCTGATCCAGGCCTGGAGCCGGAAGAGGTTCGGTCATGTCTGAGACCGCCATCGCGTCTCTCCCGCACGCCCGCAGGGGCGCGAAAGTGCGTCCCGTGACGCAGGATGCGCCCGTCGCGCGCTCTCTGCTGATTGCGACGACCTTCGCCTTTCTGCTGATCTTTCTCTTCGCGCCGCTCGCCGTGGTTTTCACCGAGTCGATCGCCAAGGGCTTTCCAACTTTTCTGGAAACTTTCAGCGAGCCCGACGCAGTCGCGGCCATCGAGCTGACGCTGATGGTCGCTGCCATCGTTGTGCCCGCCAATCTGGTCTTCGGCCTCGCCGCCGCCTGGTCGATCGCCAAGTTCTCTTTTCCTGGAAAGAGCCTCTTGGTCACGCTGATCGATTTGCCCTTCTCCGTGTCGCCTGTCGTTTCGGGTCTTGTCTATGTGCTGGTCTTCGGCGCGCAGGGGCTCTTCGGGCCTTGGCTCTCGGCGCATGGTTTTCAGGTGATTTTCGCCGTGCCGGGCATTGTGCTCGCGACGGTCTTCGTCACCTTTCCCTTCGTCGCGCGCGAGCTCATTCCGCTGATGCAGGAGCAGGGAACTTTGGAGGAGGAAGCGGCGCTGACACTCGGCGCCTCGGGCTTCACGACCTTCCTCACAGTGACGCTGCCAAACATCAAATGGGGCCTGCTCTATGGCGTGCTTCTGTGCAACGCCCGCGCGATGGGCGAATTCGGCGCAGTCTCCGTCGTCTCGGGCCACATTCGCGGCTCAACCAACACAATTCCGCTGCAGGTGGAGATTCTCTACAATGAGTACAACAACGTCGCCGCTTTCGCGCTCGCGGTTCTCCTTGCAAGCCTGGCGCTCGTCACGCTCGGAATCAAAACTTTCCTCGAATGGCGGCACGCCGACGCTCTCGCAGGGCGCGGAAGGCGGCACTGACATGAGCAAGCAAGGTTTCGCCATTCGCGTCGAAGACGTCGCGCAGGATTTCGGCGCCTTCGCGGCGTTGCGCGACGTCAGTCTCGACATTCAGCCGGGCGAGCTCGTCGCGTTGCTCGGTCCTTCGGGGTCGGGCAAGACGACTCTTCTTCGGGTGATCGCAGGGCTGAACGCGCCCGATCGCGGCCATGTCTATTTCGACGGCGAGGATGCGACCAATCTTCCCGTGCAGGACCGACGCGTCGGCTTCGTGTTCCAGAATTATGCGCTCTTCAAGCACATGACGGTGGCCGACAATATCGCCTACGGCCTCAAGGTGCGTCCGCGGCGCTCGCGGCCGTCGCGCAGCGAGATCGCGGCGCGCGCTGAAGAGCTCTTGAAATTCGTGCAGCTCGAGGGGCTCGGCGGCCGTTATCCGGCGCAGCTTTCGGGGGGCCAGCGCCAGCGCGTGGCGCTCGCCCGCGCGCTGGCGATCGAGCCGCGCGTGCTGCTGCTCGACGAGCCCTTCGGCGCGCTCGACGCGCGCGTGCGCAAGGATCTGCGCCGCTGGCTGCGCGAGGTGCACAAGGAGACGGGGCTCACCACGGTTTTCGTTACGCATGACCAGGACGAAGCCATGGAGCTTGCCGATCGCGTCGTCGTGCTGAACGAGGGACGCATCGAACAGATCGGCACGCCCGCCGATCTATATGATCAACCGGCCTCGCCTTTCGTGATCTCCTTCGTCGGCGAAGCGGTGGCGCTTCCTGTCAACGTCGACGCTGGCCATGTGACCTTCGGCGCCAGAACGCTGCATATCGACACGCATGGCCTGCGCAGCGGCCCTGCGCGCGTGTTCTTCCGCCCCGCCGATATTGCCGTTGCGGCAGATGGCGCAGGCGAGTTGGAAGGGCGTGTCGAAAGCCTGCGCCGCACGCCGGCCGGCGTGCGCGCGACGATTGCGATCGACGGCTATGATCAGACGCTCGAAATCGACTCGCCGCTCGACCGGGCGGCGGCGCTCGGCGATCGCGTGCCGCTGTCGCTTGCAAAAGCCCGCATCTTTCCGTCGAGCGACAGAGAGGCAGTCGATTTCGTCGAGGCGGGGGAGGGCATTTGAACGCCTCCTTGGCCGATGTTTCGCAAACGTCACGCGCCCCGCCGGGCGAGTGGAACTCGGATCTCTATCTTAAATTCGAGGAGGAGCGCACACGCGCGGCGCGGGATCTGCTTGCGCGCATCCCATATTGCGAAACGCGGCTCGTCTACGATCTTGGTTGCGGGCCCGGGAACAGCACGGAGCTGCTGACCCGAAGCTTTATGGGCGCCGAGGTCGTGGGCGTCGACAAGTCCGACAATATGCTCGCAGTGGCCCGCGCGCGCGTGCCAAGCGCGCGTTTCATCAAGGAAGACATCGCCAATTGGGCGCCGCCCGCGCGCGCCGACGTCATTTTCGCCAACGCCGCTCTGCATTTCCTTCACGACCATCGAAAGCTGATGGAGGCGTTGCTCGATTCGCTGTCTTCTGGCGGGCGCCTCGCGGTGCAAATGCCCGACAATACGCATGAGTTCTCCCATGCGGCCATGCGCATGGTGGCGGCGGACGGACCTTGGGCCGATCGGCTGGTGCCTGTCGCAAAATCGCTAACGGTGATCGGACAGGCCGACGAATATTATGATCTATTCGCGCCCTTCTGCCGCCACATCGACATTTGGCGGACGGTCTATATCCATCCGCTCGATGGTCCCCAAGGCGTCGTTGATTGGTTTGAAGGTTCGGGGCTTCGGCCATTTTTAGATTTGCTGAATGCGGAAGAGAGCGCCGATTTTCTATCGCGCTACCGCGATCGCCTTGCGCAGGCTTATCCAAGGCAACCGAACGGCAAGGTGCTTCTGCGCTATCCGCGACTCTTCTTCGTGTTGCAAAAATAGCCAACAGCGGCGCTCTTGCAGTGCGCGCGGCGTGCAAGCACGCAATTTGCATTAAATTTTGCCTTGTCGCGAAACGAGCGTCAGCTTAACTGCTGCTTCTTCTTTTCTCCGCGCAGCTCGCCGGCGGGTCGCCAAGTCCAAATGTGACTTTACGGCAACGGTTGAGAATCAAAGTTTACATAGTCTATTAAATCAATAGACACTGGCATTTTGGTGCGGTTTGAATGGCGATCAGGAACGCTGGCGAGGTGTGGCGCCGGCCTGGACCATGCAGTTGAAGGACGAGGGGTGGGGATGTTGAATTTGCAGCGGCAGTTGAAGCTTGGCGTCGCGGTTGCGGCGCTTATGGCGATCGCGCCCGCTTGGGCTTTTGCCCAAGAAAAGGCCGCCGCCAACGCGGTCGAAACGAAAAGCCAAGAGACAAAAAAGAAGGGGGCAAAGGCGGACAAATCACTGAAGCCAGCTGTTGGTCAGTCCGCCGAAGCCAAGCCCCAAGAGCCGAAAAGCTACTATGTGCCCACGCGCGCCTATCGTCTGGAGCCGCAGCCCGACATCCCGCCCTACGTGCGCAACCTTGGGAAGACCTATAAGGAATTCGAGGGAATCGACTGGCTGAACGTCGGCCTCGATTCGCGCGTGCGCTTCGAGTATCGCCAGAACGACTACCGGCCCTGGACCGACACGACGCAAAACCCGCCGTCGTCCCAACGTAAATACTATCCCAACTCGCTCTGGTTGTCGCGCACGCGCGTCTATCTCGGCGTCCAGAATATTCTCGACCCGTTCCGCGCCGTCGTCGAATTCCAGGATTCGCGCGCTTTCAACAGCATCTATCAGTATCAGGGTCAGGAGATAAACCAGACCGATCTGATCTCGGCCTATGGCGAGCTTTACTTCAAGGACGCCTTCGGCAAGGACGATCGCGGCAACGACCGTCCCTTGGTTGCGCGCGCCGGCCGCTTCCATTTCGAACTGCTCGACCGTCGTCTGATCGCGGAAAACGAGTTCCGTAACACGACGAATAATTTTGACGGCTTTCGCATCAAGATCGGCAAGAAGGACAACGACTGGGATCTCGACAGCTTCCTGGTGCGCCCGGTCATCCGTAACCCTTACGAGTTCGACCGGCCCGACTGGCAGAACTGGATTTACGGCAGCGTGCTCAGCATTCGCCGTTGGTCGGAATATGCGACGATTCAGCCGTACTTCCTCGGTCGCAAGCAATTCGCCGACCCCTTCAACACATCGAATGCGCTCAAGGTCGCGCGCGAGACCTACGCCCCGGGCGTGCGCATTTACGGTGTGCTCGGCAATTTCGACTATGATTTCGACATCAACAAGCAGCTCGGCTACACGGGCGAGTTCGCGCCGATTGGTTCGAATACGACTGCCGTGCAGAGGACGGTGCAACTGGACGCCATCGCCTATGGCGTCGAGGCGGGCTATACATTCGCTGATCATCCTTGGAAGCCGCGCGTCAGCCTCGTTTACACATATGGCTCCGGCGACAAGAGCCCCTATAGCAGCGTCAGCCAGAACTTCGATATTTTCTACGGCTTCAACCAGCCTTTCTCTCGTAACGACTATATGGCGTGGAACAATCTGAAGGCGCCCAAGGCGCGCCTCGAGTTCACGCCAGCCAAAAACCTGCAGATCGACACCGCCTTCAGCGCCTATTGGCTGGCAAGCGCCGCCGGGCCGTGGGAGCGCGCCAATCTCTCTGCGCCGCTGGGCAACAGAGGGACTTTCGTCGGCACGGAGTTCGACATCCGCGCCCGCTACAAGCTTTCCCAGTTCATCAATCTGTCGGCGAGCTACGCCCGATTCTGGCCGGGCTCATTTACGTCGAGCTTCGCGCAGGCGGTGGCGCTGCAGCCCTATTATCCGCAGTCTTTCCCCGGTCAGACGGGGACGACGAACGGGCTGACGGCGAAGCCGACCGACTTCTTCTACCTCGAAGCGAGTGTGAACGCCTTTGGCGACGGCAACCCGATCACAAAGGATCCGGTGTCGCAGTTCAAAGAGAGCTTTGGGCAGGCGAAAGCGCCGAGCTGGCGCGACGTCTATGTCGGTCTGAACGCGGGCGGGGCGTGGTCGAGCCCGTTCTGGAATGGCGCTGTCTATCCCATCAGCAATGCGGCCGCGAGCACGCCCGTGGCGCTCGCCTCGACGATGCCCGCCGGCAGTAGCAATCTTGCCGGCTTCGTCGGCGGCCTCCATCTCGGCACGAACTGGAAATTCGACAACAACGTCGTCGCGGGCCTGGAGGCGGATCTTCACGGGGTCTCCGGCAATACGGCGATGAAGTGGCAGGCGAACTGGGTCCCCGTCGGCTTGAACGCTTTCATCAACTATGACCAGCGCACGGCGACGCTCAACTATCTCGGCACGATCCGCGGCCGGCTTGGCTATCTGGTGACGCCCACCGTTCAGCTCTACGGCACGGGCGGCATGGCCTATGGCGGCGTGACCTCCAATACGGCGCTGTTCACGCGGCGCGCGGCGGGCACGAATATCACCAATGCCACGGCGACGTTCGACGATTCGCGCATTGGTTGGACGGCGGGCGGCGGCGTGGAGTGGATGTTCATGCCGAATTGGTCGGCGAAGGCCGAGTATCTTCGTTACGACCTTGGATCAGTCTACGCCCGCGGCGCCGCCGTTCAGCCTAACGGCTTCTATGCCGTGGCAACGAATACGCGCACAACATTCGACGGAAATCTCATCCAGGCTGGGATCAGCCGGCATTTCGATATGCTGGCCAAAGATTGAGCTGGGCGCGCTGACAGCGATCTAGAAAAGGCCCGCGGGAGCTCTCGCGGACCTATTTTTGGCTTCAGCCATATCTGCGATCGGCAAGACGGCGGCTTCGGTGACGCGAAGAGGGGGCGTCAGCTCGAGCCCAGGAAGAGCTGCCGATCCTTCTCGAACATTTTTTGAGCCAGCGCGAAATCGTCTGGCCGGCCGATATCGAGCCAAACGCAATCGTCCTGGAAGCAGCGGATGTCTTTTCCCGCCATTTGCATTCGCAGTAAAAGCTGCGGCATATCGAGATGCTCGTTCGCCTGCAGATGCGGCCTGACAGCATTCGCGTTGAGAATGTAAATGCCCATGCTGATCAGATAGCTGTCCTGTGGCTTTTCGTAATAGGCGATCATTCGGCGCTCGCCGTCGACCTCGACAAGGCCGAATTCGTGCTTGACGTTGCGTTGGAAGACGCCGACGGAAGCATCCGCCCCTGTCTCCCGATGCTGCCGCACCATGCCGTCGAGGTCGAGCGTCGTCAGGAGATCGCCATTCGTAACGAAGAAATCGCCGTCGAGTTCATCAACTATGGCGCCGAGCGCGCCAGCGGTGCCGAGCGGATAGTCTTCGCCTTTGTAGCGAATATTGACGCCGAGAGACGCGCCGTCTCCGAAATAGGCCTCGATCAGATGACGCAGGTGACCGACGGCCAGAACGATGTCGGCGACGCCGGCAAACTTCAGCCGCCTCAGCAGCAGCTCGAGGATCGGCATATCACCCAAGGGGATGAGGGGTTTGGGAAAATGCGCCGAATATGGATAGAGGCGCGTTCCCTTCCCTCCCGCCATCACGACGGCCTGTTGGATAGGTCGGGGGGCGTGGGCTTTGGCGTCTGATCGCGGAGAAAACGCGCGCTCGAGCGCCTCCGGCTGAGGGGGCTCGAAGCCAATGACGTCGGGATGAGAATGACGATCCATTGCGAACTCCCTATCGAGCCAACGTGGGCGTGACACTCTTCCTCTCTCCGGTTGAGTTTCCTTTCCAGCTCGCGCACAACGCTCCTTTCTAAGGGTGGGAAGGAGAGGCCGGCAATTTGGCGATTCGGCTTAAGCGATTGCCACGACGCGTCGGGGCGGGCTCCGACGCCACTTTGCACCCAAAAAAACACCAAACGTGGCTGAAACACACGCTGGATCGGAGCGTTAGGACCCATCTTCCACATTGGAGACCGTGGTCATGACCATGCCAAGAATCAATCGACACGCGGCCGGCTTTACGGCGCTGCTCGCGCTAATCGCCGGACTCGGCCTGATTGGAGGGACAAGGTTCGCCCGCATGTCGGAGAGCCTGGACGAAGGGGCCGATGCGTCAAGCTTGCTGTCTGCTGTTCAGCGCGCGCCTCAGGAAACTTATGGGTTCGCGGCGCCCATACAGCCGGCTGCGCCCGCAAAGCCAGACGCGACAAATTGGGCCGCCGATGAGTGGCGTGCAGCCGTCAGTGCGGTCGAGAAGCTTCGCTCCACCAGAAACGGGCAGGGAATGACGCCCGCGTCCGCCTCGAAAATCGTGTGGCAGCCGCCGGAAGAAATCTCTGGCAAGAGCCGCAATGAGCAGGAGAGCCAACCGCGCAAGTGAGCCGACGCAAGGCTCCAAGTTGAGACGCGGCACGAAGGGCGCTGGATCGATCCGGCGCCCGCTTCCGTTTTCAGGGCACCGGGAAATTTCGGTGGCGGGTGAGCGCGCCGTGGTAGGCCTGGAGGTCCCCTAACCTATTGTCCGGCTCGGTCCATCGGCATTTGCAAAAAGGTAATAAAACGTTGGTTTTTGCTTTATCATCTCTTTCTTAGTCCGCTCATATCCGCTACTGTCCGCGTCAGATTGTAAGACTAATTGTAAGACCAGGGCGCGCATGGCAGCGGGGAAGTTGACGGCAAAAGCCGTCGAGAAAGCGAATCCGGGCAGACACGGCGACGGGGCGGGGCTTTATCTCGTCGTGAGCGCTACAGGCTCCCGCAAATGGGTCTATCGCTTCTCTTGGGGCGGCAAAGTCACAGAAATGGGACTTGGATCTGCCGACGTCGTGGGACTGGCCGAGGCCCGCAATCACAGGGATGAGCAGCGGAAGGTTCTGGCTTCGGGGCGTAACCCTATCGAAGCCCGCCGGGCGGGTAGCCGAACCGTCCCGACGTTCGGCGCGCTGGCAGATGAGTTCTTCGAAACCAAAAAGCCTGAATGGCGACACCAGCGGCATGTTTATCAATGGGAATGGGCGCTAAAGGTTGGCTGCGCTCCTCTCCGGGGTAAGCCGGTGGACGCCATCGAAGTTACCGAAGTTCTAAGTGTTCTCAAACCGCTGTGGCTTAAGACCCCAAGCACGGCATCGCGCCTGCGCCAGCGTATTGAGGCTATCTTAAACGCGGCCAAGGCGCGCGGCTTCCGTTCTGGGGAGAACCCGGCAGCGTGGCGCGGTCATTTAGAACATCTGCTTCCAAAGCGAAAAAAGCTCTCTCAAGGTCACTATCCAGCAATGCCATACGAGCAGGTGCCATATTTCATGGCTCGACTGCGCGCGGAGGAGGCGCTTTCCGCGAAGGCGCTTGAGTTCACCATTTTAACAGCTTGCCGTTCGAATGAGGTCTTCGGAGCGCGCTGGAAAGAAATCGACAAGACGTCAAAGGTTTGGGTGATTCCGAAAGAGCGCATGAAGGGCGGTATTGAGCATCGGGTCCCGCTCAGCGCTCGGGCTATGGAAATTCTCAAAGATCTTGCTGCCGCCCGCACGGGCGAGTTCGTGTCCCCCAGCCCGCGGGGTGATAAGCCTCTTTCGCATGTCGCAATGCAAAGGGTTTTAGGAAGAATGGATGTAACGGGCGTTACCGTGCATGGCTTTCGCTCCTCTTTCCGTGATTGGTGCGGCCATGAAACCAATTTCTCTCGCGAGATTGCCGAGCAGGCTCTGGCCCATCGCCTGGGAGACGAGGCCGAATTGTCCTACAAGCGCGGCGACTTTCTGGAAAAGAGGCGCGGCTTGATGGAAGCGTGGTCAGGATATTGCCAGCCCATTGGTGCCGATAACGTTCTGAAATTTACGAAATCGGGCGGCGCTCCCGCCTGAAAGCGGCTGGGCAAGGCTGTAAGGGAGCCAAGCCCAGCCTAACCACCGCGAGAAAGGATCTTCTTCGCCATGGCTGAAAGCACTGTTACCACAACAAGCCTGTCCGACATCATCAAGGAACTGCAAGAGCATGGGGTCGGCAGCACAACCATCAACAACTTGGTAGCCTACATGGCCAGGGGTCGTTGGGAAGCGACGAAGCAGGCAAGTGCTGACGGCGAGTGGCCCACTACAAAGACAGGATTTGCGGACGAACTGGGCAAGCACAAAGATCGGCTCTGCGGCCTGAGCGCGGCCATTGTTGGGATGCGGCAAGCTATCGGTAGAGAGGACATCCGTATCGACGGAGTCCAGCGGATCGCCCTTGACGCCGAACTGAGCGCGATGAAGTTGCAGCACATTTACAGCGCGGTTTTTGATAGGGCTACTGGGTAACATCTGCTGATCTATAGAGACGCCTCGGAATAGGACGGCCATCCGACAAGCCGGGACGCATCGCCCGGTTTCCCGAGGTTCCTCCGATGCTCGCGGGTGCGCGCGATGAATGACGAAAAACGGGATATTGGCTTGTTCGGTCTTGGCGGCCCTATAACC
Organism: Methylocystis sp. MJC1; assembly: GCF_026427715.1. Classification (NCBI taxonomy): domain Bacteria; kingdom Pseudomonadati; phylum Pseudomonadota; class Alphaproteobacteria; order Hyphomicrobiales; family Methylocystaceae; genus Methylocystis; species Methylocystis sp. MJC1. The sequence goes on from NZ_CP107558.1 coordinate 1,037,218, forward strand.
ACCGGCAAGCCGCTTACTGGAAAGCTTAACGGATCTGAGAGCCGACGCTCGAAGGAGTTTAGAGAGGCGCTAGCGGAAGCCTTACTAACCTACCGCCGCCGCCGGGGCGCTCCGCTAAGGCTTTGGCGGCAACACTGGGAGCCGGTAGTTCGGCAAGTGTTTGAATGGCGGCCAGACGCGAAGACTGAGGAAATCGCGTAACTGATTTTCGAGGACGATCCGGCGCAGGGCTGGCAAGGTTTGATGCGTGAGAGTGTCACTTTCCCCACGGTGCGGAATTTTGTTTCTGCTATTCGGAATGGGCGTCCTGTGACCAGGCGACGAATTGTTGTGAAGTCTCCCTGAATTGTTATGAAGGACTAAATCGGACTTCGGCGCTTACCTTCGGGTGCATAGCTTTAATGCAACCCGGTGGTGTCCATGACGCAACACAACAAGCCGCAAGAATTTGAGCCGCTCGCCTATCCCTTCCGCCCTTGGTGCCGGATGGTAGGGATCAGCCCTTCCAATGCCTATGAGAAGATCAGGCAGGGCAAGATCAAAGTCCTGAAGCTCGGCAAGCGCACGCTTGTCCCGCGCGCCGAAAGCGAGCGCATCCTTCGGGAGGGATTTTGAATGACCCTTCCTGAAAGCCAAAACCCGGCCCGCGTTGTCACGCGGAACCGGGAAAGCAATATCAACAGAACGCTTCGGATTGTATCCGAAAATCCGAATCCTCGCCGGCGTTGGCGCGCTCGTCCTCCCATTCGCCGTATCAAGATTTCCGCCGAATTGTGCGCGGACCTCGTTGCTATGGGGGGAGCCGCGCCATGACTGAGAGAAACCGCGACACTGAGCTTTTGGCTTTAGATTTCATCGGTGAGTGTGGCGAGTTTCTCGCATCGTTCGGTGCGGCGATCTGCGCGGCTGCGGCGGCTGAGAACCGCGAAGTGCTTGAACTGGCCCTGCGCCATGCGCGCTCGACACTCCTTGAAGCCATCGCAGAATTTAAGGCGCTTGGCCAGCAGGGAGGCGGAAAATGACCGACTACCAGATGCCTATAACCTCAGATCGGCTGCGCATGCTCGCTTACGTCTATCGCCGAGAGGCTCGTGGACTGCCGCTTCTTGGTAACGAGGATTTGTTGCGTCCCGTCATTGAGGAGATGGAGGCGAAGAGTGCCGCGCTCCTCATTGTCGCGGACATTCTACTGGCGTTAGAAACTGTAGAGGTGTCGTTTTGAGCTTCCTCCACGACATGTCTGCGGACGAGTGGAATGACTATTTCGCTCAAGAGGCGCGCCGTTACCGGGAACGCAAAGCGGCGGGAACTTCCGCGCCCCCTGACTGGCCTGAATCAAGGCCAATCACCTCTCGCCTACCGGCGGTTAAAGTCTTCGAACCGGAACTGCTGCCAACTTCGCTGGGGAATCACATTTTCGACATATCGGACCGGCAACAGTCTCCAGCGGATTTTGCCGCAGTGGCCTGTCTTTGCGGACTCGCCGCAATCGTTGGGAATGACGTTCGCATTAAGCCCAAATCGTCTGATGATTGGGAAGTCGTTGCGAACCTTTGGGGCGCGAACATCGGTCGGCCTAGCGCCATGAAAAGCCCAGCCATGCGTGCAGCCCTCGCGCCGGTTTATGCGATTCAAGAGGTCGCTCGCGATAACTGGGACGCGGCGAGGAAGGAGGCGGAAATCGATGCCGCACTTAATGAACTGGGTGCAAAGGATGCGGCCAAGGAGGCGGCTAAGGCTATCAAAACTGGTGACCGGGACCGTGCGCGCCAAATCCTTGCCGCCCACATTCACGGTGATGGCGCAGATCAACCTTGCCCACGTTGGGTCGTCAATGACGCGAGTGTCGAAAAGTTGGGTGAACTGCTTAACCAAAACCGTCATGGACTCTTGCTTATCCGGGACGAGTTGGCGGGCTTCCTGAGCAAACTCCAGGGGGAAGACAATCAATCCGAACGGGCGTTCTACCTCGAAGCTTTCAACGGCGATGGCGCTTTTACCTATGATCGGATCGGACGCGGCACGGTCCATATCGAGCGCGCGACGGTTTCTATAATTGGGGGCATCCAACCCTCACGGATCGCTCCTCTTGTTCGCGGTACAATGACGGGGGCCGCAGATGACGGGCTTCTGCAGCGCTTTCAGCTAGCTGTCTGGCCGGATGATCCAAGGGACTGGGCATGGGTTGATCGCGCACCGAATGCCAGCGCCCGTCTAGCGTATGAGGCAGTATTTGAGGAAATTAAGGTGTTTGCCCCGAATCTCGACGCGCCGCATGTGATCGGTTTCGAGTCCCATGCGCAAGAAATGTTCCGCGCGTGGATGATCGAACTTCAAGACGAGGCTCGGTCAGGCAAGCTTCCTGCTTAAAAAGCCATGCGATGCGCGTCTATGGCGCCGGGGCTGTTGCTGCCGAAAGCGGCGCGCGGCTAATTGCTAAGCGGCGTGACATGCCTCCAGCTAAGTTTACGGCGAGAGACATACAAAGGCGAGCTTGGGCGGGCCTTGCTGATCGAGACTCGGTTGGAGACGCTCTCGATCTGTTGGAGCAAACGGGCCATGTGCGTGGAGAGCTTCAGCCGACCCGAGAAGAAGGCGGCAGGCCGTCCGTCGTCTACGAGTGGAATCCGAAACTGTGCAACGGAGGCTGATATGGGGCGCTGGCTGACGGCAGCTCGCGAAGCCGAGAAATTGTCGAAACCGGTTCAAGGAGGAACTGACAAAACTGACAAAACCGGTCGCGGTATGGTTTTGTCGGTTTCGTCAGTGCGCCAAGAGGGCAGTTCCGAGGAATTTTTCCCAATACATCGGTGTGGGTGTGGTGCCGTGGGCATCGTTGGCGTTGGCTGGTTCCTACGAAAGCCGATTGGAGCGCGCTGGTATTGTGCGCCATGCTTCAAGCGGCTTCCCCCGGATGGGAGGGCCTGATGGTGGTGGATGAGACGCGAAACAACGTGGCGAGAACGCGAGGACGACCGTTCGAACAAGGTAACCCTGGACGGCCTAGGGGAGCTAGGAACCGGGCGACTTTGGCGGCAGAGGCGCTTCTCGACGGGGAGGCGGAGGCGTTAACCCGTAGAGCAATTGAACTCGCGCTAGCAGGCGACGGACCTGCGTTGCGGCTGTGTCTCGAAAGGCTCGTTCCGGCACGGCGGGATAGGCCGGTGTATTTAGCACTCCCGGCTATCGAGACTGCGAGCGGCGTCTCACGGGCGATGGCGGCAATCCTCGCGGCTGTTGCGGCTGGCGACGTTACGCCGAGTGAGGCCGAGGCCGTCAGCAAGCTGGTTGAAACGCATCTGAGGGCGCTAGAGGCGACTGAGTTCGAAAGACGGCTTAAGGCGCTGGAAGGAGAAGGCAACAATGAACCGGATACTATCCACGCGGCTTCAAAAGCTCGAAAATGACGCCGCAGGGGGCAGGCCCGCCTTGCTGATCTACGGGGATAGAAATGCGCTCGAACGCGAGACGCAGGCGTTGGCAGAGGGACGGCAGGTGATATGGGTCCGCACAGGTGTCCCGCGTGCTGGCGAGAAAGGGGGCGGGAATGAATAAGACGAGGCTGGAAAGCGTTCTCACTGTTTGAGCGGTTGGCCCAGCATAGAAAAGGCCCACCGCGCACCTTTATATTGACGTAGGGGTTGAGATGGGACGCAGCTAATAATGCTTGAATTCCACTAACTCCTCGACATACCCAGGGTGCAGCCAATCTGGGTGACGAGTGTAACCTGATACACTCGAAGACATCGCCATATCCCTAATTCGATAGCCATTACTCTCATGGTTGATGCTCAGGAATTTTGAGCAAGATCGGCTAATCATGTCCCAGTATTTCTTTGCTACTGGGCTCCCAACCTCGGTTAGCGAGTCCATGTTGACGATCAGGTCATAGTAACCAGTCCCGGCATAAAATGTTTCTGGGTCTATGATCCTAATTTTACTTTCATCTGCATTTTCTCCCAAAAGCTGAACCTTTTCGGAGCCAAGCGTGCGCATCAAATAGTAAGATTGGACCACCCCTGCTGGAAACGGCAAATCTACGCATGTGTAGTCTTCAATGCCCAATCGATGGGCGTAATAAACTGATCTTCCAACGCCTGGGCCAATTTCAAGCACGCGTGGATTTTCGATTCCTCTGCATAATTGACTGACTCTAAATGCCAAGTAGATGGCGCTAATGGATCGAAAGCAGCAAACACCTCGGTCGGTTTTCAGTCCGTACTCCCCCGGAAACGGGTTAGGAAAATCGATTGTTACGCCGACTGCGCTGTCTATGTGCGTTAGGATATCGTTCGTCCTTGTTGCCGAAAATCGGCACCAGTCTGGTGCGCTTGGAATGTCAAGCCACATCCCTCCAAGGCCCTCGGCAAGCCGCAAAAGATTGTCCTGACAAAGGTAGATATACTTCTGAAGTATATCAGGCTGCGCAAAGCCGACCGTTCCAGCTGAGCATAGATTATCCATTCCATAAGTGAGCATGTTATCTTTTAGATTGCGTAATATAGAGGCGACAGAGCTGGCCCCGGTCGCTTGGACGGCTCCCCGCGGATTTTGAGTGGATCTCTGCCGGGGTTTGCTGAACGCGGGGTTCTTCGATTTATCGCGGCGCCGGGAGGGCCGTAGGCCCGACCAGAGGTGCGATAAATCGAAAGGCGATATCATGCGGCATCGCCGTCTCCTTGATGCCAAAGTAGGCCTCGTCTGGCGTGCGCCCGTCAAGCGACGAATGCGGGCGCCGCTCGTTGTAAAAGGCCAAATACCGCCCGATCGACGCGCGCGCCTCGGACACGCTGTCGTAGGCGCGCAGATAGACCTCCTCATATTTCACGCTGCGCCACAGCCGCTCGACAAAGACATTGTCGCGCCAGGCGCCCTTGCCGTCCATGCTGATGGCGACGTTCGCATCGAGCAGCACGCTCGTGAAGTCGAGGCTGGTGAACTGGCTCCCCTGATCCGTGTTGAAAATCTCAGGCTTGCCATGTTTCGCCAGCGCCTCTTCGAGCACTTCGACGCAGAACGCCGCCTCCATCGTGATCGACACGCGATGCGACAGAACGCGGCGGCTGGCCACGTCGACGACCGCCGCGAGATAGACAAAGCCACGCCGCATGGGGATGTAGCTGATGTCCATCGCCCAGACATGATCCGGCCTCTCGATCGTCACGCCGCGCAGGAGATACGGGTAGACCTTGTGGCCCGGCGCCGGCTTGCTCGTATTTGGCCGCCGGTAGATCGCCTCGATCCCCATTCGCTTCATCAGCGTCGCCACGTGCCGGCGACCGATGACGGCGCCCTCGCGCCGCAAGAGATCGCGAAGCATCCGCGCCCCGGCGAAGGGATAATCGAGATGCAGTTCGTCGAGACGCCGCATCAGCTTGAGGTCCTCGGTCGAGACCGGCCGAGGCTTGTAATAGACCGTGCTGCGGGCGAGGCCGAGCATCTTTGCTTGCCCTTTGATCGGGAAGGCGTGGCTGCGATCGATCATCGCTTTGCGCTCAGCAGGCCGGCTTTGCTGAGCGCGCCCTCTAAAAAATCATTGGCCAGGGTCAGCTCGCCGATCTTGGCGTGAAGCGACTTCAAATCCACGGCTGCCTCTTTCGGCTCCGCCTTCTCCTGCCCGAACACGCCCGCCGCACCTTCGAGCAACTGGCTCTTCCACGTCGTGATCTGGTTCGGATGCACGTCGAACTGCTGCGCCAGTTCGGCCAGAGTCTTCTCCCCCTTGATCGCGGCCAAAGCTACTTTCGCCTTGAACGCCGGAGAATGCGTCCGGCGGCTCCTCTTCGTCATCGAATCCTCCTGATTCGCGGCGAGAATCCTCGCCGCTGTCAGGCAGAAAATCCACTCAAGCTACCGTCCGAATTTGCGAGGCCAGCTCTGACGTCTTCTATTGATCCGCTCTTGAGTGCAGATAGCTCTTGGCTGTTATGTTTGGTTTGAAGCTGCTCCCACATTGACGTGGCTTTGTTCTGCTCTTTTTCGTGATAGCGGCGAAAACACCCAACAATACGTGAGACAACCTCCAAATCGTCCCCTTCAGGAATAGGTGATACAGCCGCTTCAGCATCCAATGAGAGATGAGGACGATGCCGTGACCTGATTTCACGCTCGATTTCGTGCAAGTTATTCATACCAATTTCCCTTAAAATTGAAATTCGACACCGTTTCGGAAGGCGGCAAACCTAGAACTGACGATACATAATACTAATCGAATCCTCTCGAAAGTTAGATTCAATCGGATTTGTTTCTGCCTTCTAACCGGCCAAGTTACACATGTCAAAGGCAGGTGTTGGCCCCTGGCGAGGTCCGCTATGAGTCCGCCGGCTTGCCAGTTTCAACAACTATATGATTTTAATGGTGATCGTGCCGAGGCTCGAGCCCGGGACCCCCTGATTAAAAGTTTGACGGCCTATCTGTTCTGCAAGTGGCGACGCACGAACCTAGCCCGCGCAGACGGTTCTCTAGTTCCCGATGATTGGTGCTTGGTTGACGCAAAGCTTGGCGCGATTGCGCAAATCTAGAGAATGCGGGCGGCCCACAGGACGGGCGCTGGTTCTGGGCGGTGCAGATTGACGCCCAGGGGCGTCCTTACAATTCCGGCTAGGGAACATGCGTAAGCGCAGTAGTCGCCAAGGCGACTGTTGAGCGGATTATTGAGGGCCTCGGTCGAATAGATAATGAACAGTGATGCTGGCGCATTGAAGGACCAATTGTAAGACTTACGATGTTTCTCTTTTCAAAAGCATATGATTTTATTGATTAAAATGTTATTTATTGGTAGGCCGGGAGGGACTCGAACCCCCAACCAGACCGTTATGAGCGGTCGGCTCTAACCATTGAGCTACCGGCCCCTGTCGTCCCGGGGACGTTACGTCCTATACAGCAATCCGCCGGGCGGGCAATATCGTCGCGCGAAATGGGGCGGGGATGACGGAAGCCGAGAAACGACGGGCCATCGTGGAGGGGGCGCTGGAGCTGGAGCGCCTCGGGCTCAACCACGGCTCCGCCGGCAATCTGTCGCTGCGCGACGGCGCGGCGGCGCTCGTGACGCCGAGCGGCGTGCCGGCGCGGGAGCTCGCGCCCGAGGCGATCGCTCGCATGACGCTCGCCGACGAAAGCGGCGCCTATGAGGGGCCGCTGCCGCCGTCGAGCGAGTGGCGTTTTCATCTCGATATTTATCGCGCCCGGCCGGACGTCGGCGCCGTCGTCCATATGCACTCCACCTACGCCACGACGCTTGCGACGCTGCGGCGGGAGATTCCCGCCGTCCATTACATGATCGCGGCCTTTGGCGGGCCGACCGTGCCCTGCGTCGGCTACGCCGCCTATGGCACGGCGGAGCTTTCGCGGCTCGTCGTCGAGGGGCTGAGAAATCGCGACGGCGTGCTGCTGGCGAACCATGGCGCGATCGTCACGGGGCCGGACATGCGCAAGGCGCTGTGGCGGGCGGTGGAGCTGGAGGCGCTGGCGCGGGTCTATTATCTCGGCGCGCTGGCGGGCGCGCCGGTCATCTTGCCGGATGACGAGATTTGGCGGACCGTGGAGCGGTTCAAGACTTACGGGCCGCGCGAGAACTAGGCAGCGTGTCAGACCTCGACCTGGCTGCCGAGCTCGACCACCCGGCCCGGCGGAATCTGGAAGAATTCCGTCGCCGGCAGCGCGTTGCGATGCATGATCTGGAAGATCCGTAGCTTGAATTTGCGCCATCGTGACAGGCCGACGGCGACGACCGAAATCCGGCCGACGAAAAAGGACGTCTCCATCATATTGAAGATGAAGGGCAGCGACAGCGACTCCAGAAGCAGCGCGCGGGGGATGTTGGGCTGTTCCATGAAGCCGTAGCGAATGTTCACGGCATGGAAGCCGCCCTCCAGCGGCGCCGATTGGACGCGCTCGACAGGGTCGAGGCGCGGCAGATGCTCGGTCTCGACGTGCAGCAGCACGATGCGCTCGTGCAGCACCTTGTTGTGCTTGAGATTGTGCAGGAGTGGGACGGGAACGACGTCGGTGCGGCTGGAGAGATAGACCGCCGTGCCTTTCACGCGCGTCTTATCGGCCATGCTCGCCACGAATTGCCCGATCGGCAGCGTATCGCGCTCCAGCGCGGCGACCATGGCCGCATAGCCTTGCGCCCAGCAATGCATCACGAAGAAGATGACGGAGGCGGTGACGAGCGGAATCCATCCCCCCTCGAAGAACTTCACCAGATTGGACGCGACGAAGGCCCCGTCGACGACGACGAACAATCCCGCAAGCGACAGGCTGAGGCCGAGGCTCCAGCGCCAGACCTCGCGCATGGCGATGAACATCAGCGCGCTGGTGAGCATCATCGTGAGCGAGACGGCGATGCCGAATGCGGCGGCAAGGCGCTCCGAGGATTGGAAGGAGATGGTGAGCGCGAGAGTCAGCGCCATCAGGCTCCAATTGACGAAGCCGACGTAAATCTGGCCGTAGCTTTCTTCCGATGTCTGCAGAATATGGAGGCGGGGCAGCAGGCCAAGCTGGATCGCCTGCCTTGTCATCGAATAGGCGCCGGTGATGATCGACTGGCTGGCGATCACGGTGGCCACGGTCGCCAATGCGACCAGGGGGAGCTGCAGAGCCTCGGGGCAAAGGTCGAAGAAGGGATTGGCGCCGGCTGCGGTCGGGCCCTCGACCAGCAGGGCCGTCTGGCCGGCGTAGTTGAGCAGCAGGGCCGGCAGAACGAGGCTATACCAGGCGAGGCGGATCGGGCGCGGGCCGAAATGGCCCATATCGGCGTAGAGCGCCTCGGCCCCGGTCGCGCAGAGGAAGACCGCGCCCAAAAGCAGGAAGCCCGCCGTTCCGTGCTCGAAGAGATAGCTGAGGCCGACGAGCGGATTCAGCGCGCGCAGCACTGCGGGGTGAAGGGCGACGCCTTTCAGGCCGAGCAGGGCAATGACGACGAACCATATGGTCATCACCGGCCCAAAGAGCTTGGAAATGCGCGCCGTGCCCTGCGACTGGAGGGCGAAGAGCGCGACGAGAATCGCGACGGAAACAGGCGCGATATAGGGCGTTATCGACGGCATGGGCGTCTTGAGGCCTTCGAGCGCGCTCAGCACCGAAATTGCCGGAGTGATGGCGCCGTCGCCGAAGAGCAGCGCTGCGCCGAGCATGCCGAGCCCGATGACGAATGGGCGCCGTGTTCCCTTGACGCCGAGCAGCGACATGAGGGCGAGAATGCCGCCCTCGCCGTCGTTGTCGGCGCGCATGACGACCGCGACATATTTGAACGAGGTGATGATCAAAAGCGTCCAGGCGATCAGGGAGAAGATGCCCAGCGCTTCTTCCGGCGCGACGGCGCCGCCGGCCCAGTCGACGATGGTTTTGACCGTATAGAGTGGGCTCGTGCCGATATCGCCATAGACGACGCCGAGCGCCCCGAGCGCGAGCGCGCTCGCGCTCGAAATATGCGGCTGCGCCTGCGTCGTCTTGTTCATCAACTTTCCTTCGAAATGGATTGAACCCTGAACTTTAGTGGGGGGCGGTATAAGGATGATATGAGGAATTTCGAGCGATCAACGGCCCGCGCTGTCAGGGAACAGGCCCTGCAACCCTGCCTCAGACGCCGCGCAGACCCCACGCTCCGTGATGAGCCTGGTGACATAGCGCGCCGGCGTCACGTCGAAGGCCCAGTTGCGCGCGGGAGACCCGGCGGGCGTGAGCCGCACCTCTGAAACAGCGCCGTCGGCGCCGAGGCCGGCGATATGCGTCACCTCGCGCGCGTCGCGTTCTTCGATAGGAATGTCGGCGACGCCATCCGCGATGCGCCAGTCGATCGTCGAGCTGGGCAAAGCGACATAGAAGGGCACGCCATTGTCATGCGCCGCAAGCGCTTTGAGATAGGTGCCGATCTTGTTGCAGACGTCGCCGGCGCGCGTCGTGCGGTCCGTGCCGACGATGGCGAGATCGACGCGCCCATGCTGCATCAAATGGCCGCCGGCGTTGTCGGCGATCACCGTATGGGGAACGCCCTCGCTCAGAAGCTCGAAGGCGGTGAGGCTCGCGCCCTGATTGCGCGGGCGCGTCTCATCGACCCAGAGATGAAGCGGAATTCCCGCCCGCGCCGCTTTGTAGATCGGCGCCAGCGCCGTGCCCCAATCGACCGTCGCGAGCCAGCCGGCGTTGCAATGGGTGAGGATATTCACGGGGCGGCCGGGGTTCTTCTCTGCCACCGCGCGGATGAGCGCCGCGCCATGGTCGCCGATCGACTCGCAGCAGGCGACGTCCTCCTCGGCGATGCGCCCTGCCTCCGCATAGGCGCGCGCCGCGCGCGTCTCAGGAGGGGCGGTAAGAAGCAGCGCTTTCACGCGGTCCAGCGCCCAGCGCAGATTGACCGCGGTCGGGCGCGTGGCGAGCAATTGGGCGTAGGCGGCCTCGATTGCGGCGTCGCTGGCGTCTCTCGCGGCGGCGAGCGCGAGGCCATAGGCGCCGGTGACGCCAATCAACGGCGCTCCGCGCACGACCATGTCGCGGATGGCGCGCGCGGCGTCGTCAAGATTTTCGAGCGCCAGCGTCTCGAAGCGGTGCGGCAGGCGGGTCTGGTCGACGACATGGACTCGCCGCCCATCCGCGTCCAGCCATATCGTTCTATAGTCGCGGCCGTCGATACGCATCTTCCGCCCCTGCATTCGATGCCCTTGCTTTCGGCCCTTGTGCCTCCAGGTCGGGAGCTTGTAAACCGGGGCGACCGCGAGCGTCGCGGCGTCGCTGGGGAGCTTCCATGACCTATTGCTGCGGCATTCTGGTGCGCGACGGGCTGGTGATCATCGCGGATACGCGCACCAACGCCGGCCTGGATAATATCGCGACCTTCCGCAAGCTTCACGTCTTCGAGAAGCCGGGCGAGCGCGTGCTGATGCTCGCCACGGCGGGCAATCTCTCCGTGACGCAGGGCGTGGTGAATTTCCTCAATGAGGGGTTCGAGAACCCGGAGACAGGCGAGATCGAAAGCGCCATGACCCCGCAAACCATGCTGCAAGCGGCGCATCTCGTCGGCCGCGCCGTGCGTCGCTCGTTGCAGGAGGCGTCGCCGTCGGGCGAGCAAGCGGCCGGCGTCAGCTTCGATGTTTCCCTTCTGCTCGGCGGGCAGATCGCCGGCGCCGCGCCGCGCCTCTTCATGATCTACACGGCGGGCAACGCCATCGAATGCACGCGGGACACAAATTATCTGCAGATCGGCGAGCACAAATACGGTAAGCCAATTCTCGACCGCGCGGTGAACTATGAGAGCGACCTTTATGAAGCGCTCAAGATCGGGCTGATCTCGATGGATTCGACCATCCGCTCCAATCTTTCGGTGGGTTTGCCGATCGATATCGCGCTTCTGCGCAGAGACGACATGAAGCTCGAAGTCTCGACGCGCATCGACGCGAACGACGAATATTTCCGCGACCTTCGTGAAAGCTGGTCGAAGGCGCTGCGCGCGGCGCATATGGCAATCCCCGCGCCACCCTATCGCGGCCGCGAGCCGTGACCATTCTCGCGCCCGCAGACGCCGCTCAGATTGCGCGCGGCGCGGAGATTTTGCGTGCCGGCGGGCTCGTCGCCTTTCCGACCGAGACGGTCTATGGGCTCGGCGCCGACGCCACGAGCGCTTGGGCCGTCGCACGCATCTATGACGCCAAGGGGCGGCCCTCCTTCAATCCGCTGATCGCTCATGTCGCAGATTTGGAGGCGGCGCGGCGCGAGGCGTTGCTGCCGGAGGCGGCGATCCGGCTGGCGGAAGCCTTTTGGCCGGGGCCTCTGACGATCGTGGCGCCGGTCGCGCCGGGCGGCTCTGTTTGCGAGCTGGCCCGCGCCGGCCTGCCGAGCGTCGCGCTGCGCATCCCAGACCATCCGGTGGCGCGGGAGCTGATCTCGGCGCTGGGCAAACCCGTCGCCGCGCCCTCGGCCAACCGCTCCGGCCATGTGAGCCCGGTGACAGCCGCGCATGTGGCGGAAGATTTATCCGGGCGGGTGGACATGATCCTCGACGGCGGCCGCGCGACGGCGGGGCTAGAATCGACCATTGTCTCCTTCTGCGACGCATCGCCGGTCCTGCTGCGGCCGGGCGCCGTTGCGCGCGAGAAGATCGAGAAGGTTCTGGGCGCGAAGCTCTCCGCGCCGACGCGCGCCGAAGTGATGGCGCCGGGCATGACGGCCTCCCACTATGCGCCGAATGCGCGGCTGCGGCTCGAAGCGCATGAGGTGGAGGCGGGGGAGGGGGCGCTCGATTTCGGCGGGCGGCTGACCGCGCTTGCCGCGCCGGGCGCGCTGGTCCTCGATCTGTCGCCGCGGGGGGACCTCGTCGAGGCGGCGGCCAATCTCTTCGCTTACTTGCGGGACCTCGACGCGCGCTGCGTCGAGAAGGTCGCCGTCGCGCATATTCCTGAGAGGGGGCTCGGAGAGGCGATCAATGACCGTTTGAGGCGGGCGGCGGCCCCGAGGGTCTGAATGGACCGCGCGCCTTCAGACTCACAAAGAAATGCGCGCCTGAAGGCGCGCGGTCCAGTTATAACGAGATCCGCTTGATTGGTTCACTGTCATTCCCGATCGCTCGCGCAGCGAGCGATCGGGAATCCAGAGCAAAACCAGCGCTTTTTGGGCTCTGGATTCCCGGTCGGGCTTTCAGCCCGCCGGGAATGACAAGTCCCCATGCGAGCTATTCAAACGAAAATGGTATTAAGCCGCCAGCGCCATCGGGCTCGCCGCGCGCAAGTGGAAATCCTGCGTCACCGGATGCGGCGAACCTTTCAGCAGCGACCGGCTTTCATAGCCGCGGGCGACGAAATCGCCCGCGCCGACCGAGCACATTTCCACCGCCAGCCGGGTCAATCTGTTCAGCACCGGCTCGGTCACCCAGGAGAAACGCGGCGCGTCGGGCGCGACGCTGCGCATCAGCGATACGCGGGCGTCATTGTTCGCCTGGCTCATGCGCGCCTGCCAGCCGGGCTGCGGCTCCTGCCAGTTGTTGGCCACGATCACCGGCCCGCGATAAATGCGCGCCTCGCGCTCCGTGCGCTCGATCAGCGCCATTTCGCCGGGTTTGACGCCGGCGAGCGTGAACAGCGTCGGCCGCGCGAGCGGCTCGCGGGCGATGAGCTGAACGGCCTCCTCGAAGGTCTCGCAGGTTTCGAAAGCGTAGCGCAGCAGATGGTCGGGCGGCCAGCCGCCTTCGCTCGTCAGCGCATGGTGCAGATTGATCGCGGCGTCGAGGGCGAAGCCAAGGTTTCCCTTCATCCGCCGTAGCATGGGCGCCTGATTGATGACCGCGCAGAAGCGGCCCGGCGCCATGGCGCTCAGCACGCCGACGGCGCCCGGCCAGGTGGCGTTGTAGAAATCACCGGCCGGCCCTGACTGCCAAGCCATCTCAACGGCCTCGCCCAAGCCGCGAAAAGGCCAGTCGAGCGTGCGGCGGATGCGCGGCAGACCGTCCGGCCCCTCATAGGCCTGGGTCGTGCAGGCGAAGAGATAGGACATGTTGAGCGTCACCGCGCCGGGGAAACCCAATATCGCAGCGATATGCTCGAGCTCGGTGCGATAGGTCGACGCGGACTTACGCAGCCAGTTCGACGCCAGCTGGTCGATCGGCGACAAGCAGCGCGCGAGCGGGGCGACCGCGCCGAGACAGGCGTCGCGCAGCGCCACAGCGGCGTGCACCCGCGCCTGAGCATGGGCCACGGGGCCGCCGTCGCGCACGTCTAGGAGCGGGATCGGGTTCATCGTCGTCCTTTTGTCAAAAAACATTCATTGAACGGAGATCGTTCCCACATCTAGTTGTCATAATACAGTAAAAAATTCCGTGAGCTTCGCCGCGCTGCAATAGGCTTGGCTTTTATGTAAATTTCCGCCGCCCGAGGGCCGCCGATTCGGCTGTCCGCGCAATGCACCGAGACTCGTAATGACCCACGCTGTCGCCGCCGCCTTCCTCGCCCTCGAGACCCACGCGCCCTCGCTCGATGACGTTCGCACGCTCGACTTGTTCGAAAAGGACGGCGCGCGCTTCGAGAATTTCAGCGTTTCGCTGGACGATTTCCTCTTCGACTTTTCCAAGCACAAGGTTACGCGCCAGACGATCGATCTGCTCGTAGCGCTTGCCAAGGCGCGCAAGGTCGAAGCGCGGCGCGACGCGCTCTTCGCCGGCGAGCCGGTCAACAACACCGAGAAGCGCCCCGCCATGCATATGGCGCTGCGCGACCTCTCGTCGCGGCCGCTGGTCATCGGCGGCGAGGATATGCGCCCCGCAATCGAGGCTGAGCGCGAGAAGGTCTTCGCCTTCGCGTGCGCCATTCGCAGCGGCGAGGCCAGGGGTGCGACGGGGCTTCCTTTCACCGACATCGTCAATATCGGCATCGGCGGTTCCGATCTCGGGCCGGTCATGGCCGCGCGCGCGCTTTTCCCCTATGGGGAAAATGGCCCGCGCGCACATTTCGTCTCCAATGTCGACGGCGCCGATCTCGCGGATACGCTCGCGGGGCTCGATCTCGCGCGCACGCTTTTCATCGTGTCGTCAAAGACTTTCACCACGCAGGAAACCATGGCCAACACCGCGAGCGCCCGCGCGCGTGTCGTTGCGGCGCTCGGCGAAGCGGCGGTGAACAAGCATTTCGCCGCTGTTTCCACCAAGCTCGACAAGGTGGCGGCCTTCGGCATCGACGCCTCGCGCGTCTTTGGCTTCTGGGATTGGGTCGGCGGCCGTTACTCCATTTGGTCGTCCATCGGGCTCGCGCTCGTGATCGCCATCGGGCCGGAGAACTTCACGCAGTTTCTGCAAGGCGGCTTCGATATCGACGAACATTTCCGTACGGCGCCCCTCGACAAGAATATCCCTGTGCTGATGGGCCTGCTCGGCGTCTGGCATCGCAACATGCTCGATCGCCGCGCCCATGCGGTGATTCCTTACGACCAGCGCCTCGCGCGTTTCCCTGCTTATTTGCAGCAGCTCGACATGGAGTCGAACGGCAAGTCGGTGACGCGCGACGGCCGTTTCGACACGCACCGCACAGGGCCAATCGTGTTCGGCGAGCCGGGCACGAATGGGCAGCACGCTTTCTTCCAATTGCTGCATCAAGGCACGGACGTTACGCCGATCGACTTCCTCGTCGCCGCCGAGCCGACCGCCGCCGACGCGCATCATCACGCGCTCTTGTTCTCCAATTGCCTCGCTCAGTCCGAAGCTTTTATGCGAGGACGCACGCTCGACGAAGCAAAGGCGCAATTGCACGCGCAGGGGCTCGACGCGGACGAGGTCGAAAGGCTTGCATACCATAAGGTTTTCTCCGGCGATCGTCCGACGAGCGTGCTGCTGTATCGCCGACTCGATCCGCGCACCCTGGGGCGCCTCGTCGCGCTCTATGAGCACAAGGTTTTCGTGCAATCGGTGATCTGGGACATCAATCCCTTCGACCAATGGGGTGTCGAACTCGGCAAGGAGCTCGCGAATAAGCTCGGGCCGATCGTGGAGAACGCCAGCGCGTCCACGGCGGGGCTGGATGGCTCGACAGCGGGATTGATCGCGTGGCGGCGATCGAAACAATAGGAGCCGCTCGTCATTGCGAGGAGCGCAGCGACGATGCAATCCAGAGTCGCTACTGCCGCCCTGGATTGCTTCGCTCCGCTCGCAATGACGGGAACGCTAAACCGCCTTCGCCACAAGAACGCTCGTCAGCGTTGGCAAGGCGTTGTCGAGCAGTCTGAACCCGCCGAACCCCGCCTGGCGCAGCAGCGCCTCGATCTCCGCCACTCGGCGCGGCTCGCCGCGGCCCATGGCGAGCGTGTAGAAGCCGTAATAGGCGTCGAGCGGCTCGGCGCCCGTCACGCCGGACATCGCCTCGATAATCAGCAGAGTCGCCCCCGGCTCGAGCGCGCGACGGATGTTGCGCAGGAGCATCAGCGCCCGTCCGTCGTCCTGATCGTGCACGATGCGGATCAGCGTGACGGCGTCGGCGCCTTTCGGCAATTCGTCGCGCAAGAAATCGCCGCCATGTATTTCCGCGCGCGCCATGAGGTCGGCAGCCTCCAGCCGCGTCCGCGCGCGATCCGCGACAGCAGGGAGATCGACGAGCGCGAGTTGCAAATCGGGCGCGCGCGCCGCCGCGGCGCAAAGGAAAACGCCCTCGCCGCCGCCGACGTCCATGAGGCGCTTGTGCTGCGTTATGTCATAGGCGTCGAGCGCCTCCGCGGCCACCATGGGCTGCGAGGCGGCCATCAGCGCGCTATAGGGCGCGACATCCCCGGGGCCCAGCGCCTTGGGTTGCTCGAGATCCGAATAGGGCCAGTAATCCGCCAGCGCCGCGCGCTTCTCGCCGCGCAACAGCGCCACCGGGTCGGCAATGTCGGCGTAAAGCAGGGGCTGATGCTCGACCAGCACGCGCGCCGCCGGATTGCCGAGAAAAGCCGCGCCGAGCTGGCCCAGCCCGTAGCGCCCGCCCGTGCGTCGCTCGGTGAGGTCGAGCGAGGCGGCGGCGTCGAGCAGCCGCCGGGTCGCCGCTTCGGAAAGCGCAAGGCGCGCGGCAAGATCGGAAACCGTCAGCGGCCCGTCGGAGAGCGCCTCGAAAAGCTTCAGCCGAGCACAAGCGAAAAGCACTTGCGAATAGACGAAGCCAGCCGTGAGATCGAGCGCCGCCCGCGCGCGCCGCCGGGCGATCGGCCGGGTGAACGGATTGGCGAGCGACCAGCGCTGGAATTTGGGATCGACGATCAGCCTGTCGCGACGAGCCCGCAGATCGTCCAGCCAGCGCCCGAAAAGACCTGCCATTTCCCCCCCCCCCCGCTTCCGACCGCGCCCCGATAGCATGAGCCCCGAGGCGCGCGAAGAGGGACGCCGCCGTTGCGGGCGCGTCCGTGTTAATGTAGAAGGAAGGCGCGTCGACTCGCGACAGGCGCCCGTAGCTCAGCTGGATAGAGCGCTGCCCTCCGAAGGCAGAGGTCAGAGGTTCGAATCCTCTCGGGCGCGCCACTAGAGCCAAATTGTCGATTTTCGCTGCTGGCATGATGCGCTCGCTGGGCTCGTGCAGAAGGCGCTCGGCCCCGATCCGCATTTTGGGCTGATTGTGATTTGCCGGATTAAGCGGTCGGATCGGTTGATGATCCTGCTTTGGGACGGCACGGGAATGATGCTGGTCTCCAAGGGTCTCGGCGAAGGCAGTTTCGCATAGCCTAAAGCGCGCGACAGTGTGATGTGTCTGATGCGAATTCAGTTCTTCCTGTTCTCTGCTGTTGAAGGCGGAGGCACAGAACGAACTTCCGAGCAGATCATACGCCGTTCAGCCAGAAATCTGGGAAAAAGCAGCCCCGCTCGCTATAGTTCCGCGGGCGGCATAATCCGCCAACCTCAACGACGTCGTCTCGCCCCCGGCGGGCGCACCCTGCTTCGACATCTTCTCGCCGCCGTCCGGCGACAGCGAGGTGATCAGCCAGGCAGGGCATTAAGGCAAATCCGCGCTATCGGCGTTCCCGAACGCACGAATGATCTTTTCGTCTCCAATATTTCTCGCGATATCTACCGCGGTTTCACGTTTTTTGTTACGCAAATTGGCGTTGGCGCCGCTGTCGAGCAACGTTTGGACAATCTTCAATCGCCCTTCATGGACAGCAAGCATCAGCGCGCTGTACCCCTGTCGATTCCTGACATCTGGATTGACATGCCGCGCAAGCAGCTCGCGAACAATTTCAGCCATACCGTGATGGGATGCTAGCATAAGCGGTGTGTTGCCCAACCCCGTCGTCTGCGAGATGTCGGCACCATTTTTCAATAGCGTTTCCGACGCCGGGGTATTGTTACGCTCCAAAGCCCTCAAGAAGGGTGTGCAGAGCGCGATGTCGGCCGCATTTGGTTTGGCGCCTTTGGAAAGCAGCGCTGTTATCGCCGGTAGATTTCCGCTATCCACCGCATGCCAAAGCGCTGTCCGCCCCAATTTGTCTGCGGCGTCGATCGCAGCGCCATTTTCGATTATTAAATCGATGACGTCCGGCGAAGACGTTTCGGAGGCGAAAATGAGAGGCGTACGACCGTCGCTGGCGGCAGTATTGACGTTCGCCTTGGCCATGAGAAGAAGCGCTATCGTCGCATCATGGCGGCTTCTGATTGCAGCAATAAGCGGCGTTACGCCAGTTTCATAGACGACCGAAGGATCGGCGCCTCCTTCCATTAGACGTTCGACGATGTTGCTATAGCCGTTTGCCGCGCTTGCGGTAAGCGCGGTCTCCCCTGATCGGTTGCGAGCATTTACGTCAGCGCCCGCTGCAAGGAGAATATTGACGGATTCCAGACGTCCGGCTTTGGCCGCAAGAATTAAAGCGGTGTTTCCAACGTCGTCGGTCACGGAAAGATTCACGCCTGCCTTGACGAGGTTGCTTAAGGCGGTGTTTTGCCCGCGAAGTGCGGCGTCGATTATCGCTGGATGGCCGTTGCGTATCGCCGCATCTGGCGAAATCTTGAGCGTTGCCTGAGGCGGGGCGGATCGGGTGGGTTTGGTGGTTCCACTTCTGGGGCGATCCACGGCAGGTTGGCTCGTGCTAACGTTGCTCAGCAGGAGCTTCGCGCGTGCGTCGCCTTGCGCCGCTGCCTTCTGTAGCCAATTTTGCGCCTGGACGACGTCGAGCTGCGTGCCGTGACCCAATAAGTACATAATCGCGAGGGAATATTGCGCCTTTTCGAGCCCGGCCTCCGCCGCTCGTTGCATCCAAGTGAATGCGGCGGTTAGATCCTGCGTGGTTCCACGGCCCAATCGAAAATACGAGGAGAGCCTGTATTGAGCTTCTAGATCACCATTGTCGGCGTATTTTTGCGTGCGTCGGAAAATTTCCTGATCTGCGACGCTGACAGGTCGAACAGGCTCAACGATCTTTCTCGATGGCTGCTGGACGGAGGGCGCGGAAGGCGTCGCCTGTAACATCGCAGCCGTTGACGCGCTAAGAGCACGATCGAGATGGGCGTCAAGCGCCCCGACCCCAATGAGGACGGCGATTTTCGCGACGCGCAATTTAAGCGGTGCCATATTTGGTTTCGACCTCAATACCAATGCTCTTCAGAAATGGCATCGGCAGAATGCCTCCAACACATACGATCACCGCGTCGTTTGCAAACGAACGCTGCTCGCCATTCCATTTCAAATTTACGTCGCGGACTCCAATGCTTTCCACCGTAGATGAAAAAATGACCTCGACGCGGCCGGCTTGCTGCGCTTGCTTGATTCGTTCGCGGTTCTTTTGCTTCGCGCGGCCGAAGGATTCGCTGCGGTGCGACAGCGTGACGACTGTCCCAGGTTGTTCGGCGATTTCGCAGGCGGCTTCAAGCGCGCTGTCGCCGCCACCGACGACGAGCACATGCTGGCCGCGATACTGCTCAGGATCTATCATCCGGTAAACGACCTTCGGCTGTTCTTCGCCAGGAACGTCCAAACGGCGCGGCGTGCCACGTCGACCGATCGTCAATAGAACAGAACGCGTTTTATAGGACCCTTGTGTCGACTTGACTTCGAAATGCCCATCCACCCGCGCAATACTGTCAACGCGCTCCCCAGTGTTGACCTTCAGCCCCGTCTTTATGACGATGTCCTCGAAGAAGGCAATCAACTCTTCCTTACTTAATTCGCCGAAATCGAATGTGCCAGCGAGGGGAAGCGTAAAGGGCTGAGTCATAACCAATTTACCACGTGGGAAGTGCGCGACTGTACCACCGAGTGTATCCTGCTCCAGCGTCACGAATCGCAACTTGTGCTGCAAGGCGGCAAGACTGGCCGAGAAACCGCCTGGACCACACCCGACGATCACGACGTCAAGCATGTCCGGCGCCCCAAGCCCATTCAGCTTGCTGATGGAGTCGATGGCTTGTCGACCCTGCTCGATGGCGTTGCGAACGAGACCCATGCCACCGAGTTCACCGGCAATAAAAATGCCTGGCACATTTGTTTCGAAATTCGGCGATACGTTAGGGATGTCGACTCCACGCCGATCGGTGCCGAATACAAGCGTGATCGCATCGACGGGACAGACGGCCTTGCACATGCCGTGGCCGATGCAATTTGCAGGCTCCACAAGTGTGGACCTGCCGTCAATGAGACCGAGTATTTCGCCTTCATGGCAGGCGCGGACGCAGGAGCCGCAGCCGATGCATCTTGCGGGATCAATTATTGGATGGAGCGATGCGGGCTCAAGAAGGCCGGCATCGGTAGCGGCGGCGAGTTTTTCGACGGCACGCAGCTCCAGCCTTTTCCGCACCGGCAGATAGATAGACCAGATGACCATCAAAGGGAGCGCGTAAGCGAAGATCATGTCGATTTGCATGAATGCTTCCGTACCTCAGGTTTTAAAGCGCCTAGGAACCCCAAAGCAGATAGGAAGCCGCTTTGCAGCGGCCCGGTCGCGGCCTTGGAGCGGTAATCGACGAGGAATGAACTACATAGCATGGTCGAACGAAGGAATAAGATCCGAAAGTGATGAATTTATGTTTCAACCTGAACTGAAAATGAAAGCAACGAGTCCGGTTGCCGCGGATCCTGGTAGATGGCCAATGAGTATATTAGCAGTCTGACGAGCCGCATTTGAATATTTCCCGAAAAATGCGCTTAATTCTCGATGCCGCAGTTGGATTCGGATCGGAAAAGCACTGCTCAAAATAGCCCCTGTGCTCCTCGTCTGTTGGCTGGAGCCACAACGCAAAGGCGCTCGGAAAGCAATGAATCACTGCATTTAAGCTTCCGTTCAGGTTACCGTCGCGGCGTACAGCTATAGTGTAACTATCGAGGCCTGTTTGGATGAGAGCATGGGCGCTATGGCGGTGAGCGGACGAAATTATCGTTATGTTGCGCGTCCGATTGGTTATGCGACTCCCGTCGTGATTGCCGCCTTGATCTTTAGCGTGGTTTCCATAGGCTGGCTGCAGAGCGAAGAGGGATATCTAACTCCGAAAAATGGTCTCGGTTACTGGCTCGGGATTGTGGGCAGCCTGATGATGCTCGCGCTGCTGACGTACTCCTATCGCAAGCGCTCAAGTGCGACGCGGGGATTATTCTCCATACCAACCTGGTTTCGGATCCATATGGTATTGGGCGCACTCGGGCCATCGCTGATCTTGTTCCATTCCAATTTCAGCCTCGGCGCGTTGAACAGCAATGTAGCGCTTTTCACGATGCTGGCGGTCGCGACCAGCGGGGTAATTGGAAGATATATTTACGGCAAGATTCACATAGGCCTTCATGGCCGGCGAGCGGTAGCGAAGGAGATATTCGCTGACGTCGACGAGTTGCGCCGGGAGCTTGCCGAAGAGATGCGAGGCATCGATACGATTTTCGCGGACCTTGACCTTTTCGGGCGTCAAATTCTGGAGCATGACGCCCAAGGTCCGGCTCATAGCCACTTGCTCAACGCCATCACGGCCGTTCGATCGCGTCTGCAGGGGGCTCGGAAGCGGCGCCAGGTCCTACAGGCCATCGAGACGGAAGGTCGCCGAAACGGTTGGGCGCTAAACTATCTCCGACAACGCATCGCCGAGATCGACCTCGCGGTTTCGGCTTATTTGAACGCAGTTTTAAAGGCGGCGGAACTGCGATTTTTCGAGCGTCTATTTAGTTTGTGGCATGTGCTGCATCTGCCTTTGTTCTTCTTGATGGTCATGGCGGCGCTTGTACACGTCTGGGCCACCCACCGATATTGAGCGGAGAGAGAAAATTGCAGCGGTGGGAGAAGGGAGCAATAGCATTTGTGAGCCTAATATTGGTCGCCACCCTTGTGTATCCGGAGGCGCGCCGATTTCTCGAAAGGCTCGTGATTCCCGGCCCTGTTATCGAGGGGCACGTGAAGTTCGAACGTCAGTGCGAAAAGTGTCACGAACCTTTTTCTCGCGCGACCCAATCGAATCTCTGCCTCGAATGTCATAAGGAGATTGCAAGCGATCGACGGACGCGCTCACGCTTTCACGGAAAGCAGTCCGACGCGCTAAATCTTGATTGCCGGGCGTGTCATACGGAGCACAAGGGCCGCACCACGGACATCATGCAACTCGATCCCGAAAGATTCGACCACAATCTGACGAACTATCGCCTGGTCGACAGCCACAAGACGGTGGAGTGTAACGCCTGCCATGCACGCGGGAAGCCATTTCACAAGACGGGTTCACAATGCGTCGATTGTCACAAGAAGGCTGATCCGCACAAGGGACGGCTGGGAGACCGTTGCGAAAATTGTCATTCACCCACAATCTGGCGAAACGTAAAGGCCTTCGACCATGGAAAAACTAAGTTTCCGTTGATTGGAGCGCATAAGGACGTCGCGTGCGCCACTTGCCACACTGGTGAGCTGTATAAGGATTTGTCCCAAGCCTGCGTCTCCTGTCACCGGATCCAGGATATTCACGCCGATCGTTACGGTTCGAAGTGCGAAACCTGCCACAACCAGCTCAAGTGGAAAGAAGCAAAATTCGAGCACGACAAGACCAAGTTTCCGCTTCATGGAGCACACGAAAAGGTGAAATGCGACGTCTGTCATACTGGATACATCTATAAGCAGAAGCTTGAGACCACGTGCGTCGCCTGTCACAAGGAGCAAGATCCTCACAAAGGGCAGCTCGGCGACCGTTGCGAGCGGTGCCACAATGACGTCGACTGGCGCAAGAATATCACTTTCGACCACAGTCAGACACACTTTCCACTAATCGGTGAGCATGTTTCTGTTCCTTGCGAAGGTTGTCATAGTTCGTCCAATTACAAGGACGCGCCTATAGCCTGTGAGAGTTGCCATCGGGACAGTTTCCATCAAGGGAGGCTCGGCGTTGGCGCGCGATGCGGGAACTGCCATAACCCGTACGCATGGAGTAGATGGACGTTCGATCATGCACGGCAGACTCGCTACCCGCTTACTGGAATGCACCAGCGACTGACTTGCGAGAGCTGCCATTCAACCAAGAACGCTACAACTCTTAAATTGCCGATAACCTGCGAAAGCTGCCATAAGGATTATCACAACGGTTTATTAGGGGCTCAGCCAAAATGTGGGTCTTGCCATGACACAAGCGCATGGTCGCATTGGCGCTTCGACCACGGCCGACAAACAGGCTATCCGCTGGTTGGGGCGCATGCTCGGCTCAGGTGCGAGCGGTGTCATACCACGCCGAATACGCCGACTCTTAAGATTGCTTCGGATTGCGCTAGTTGTCACCGTCGGGATGATCCGCATGTAGGCCAGTTCGGGCGGTCCTGCGAGAGATGCCACAATCCTGTGAGTTGGCGAAAAGCCGATATTCGTAACTAGAGGGGGTTATGTACTTTGGTGATTGATTGCCTTAGTAGAACGGGAAGTCTCCCATTCGCAAACCGTATCCGTCTGACGTCGGCGGCGAAGAGTAGTCGCTGGTTGCGCCTTATCTGACGCTCATGGACGAAGGCGCGCCGCAGCGTCAACATTCACTATGCGAGCTGGTCAACGGTCCTCGTTACGTGCTGCGCTACGGCATTGCGTGGCGCGCCATGCCCAAGGATCTGCCGCCGTGGTCCCCCGTGTATCAGCAATCGAAGCGCTGCTGGCGGCGGGCGTATTCGAGGCGCTGGCGCAGGGTCTGTGTGCCCTGTTGCGCGTCGCCTTCGGTCGCGCCCCGGAGCGGATGGCGGCGATCATCGACAGCCGCACCTGGCTCTCGACCTCGGAGAACGACTGCGGGGAGATTATTACGGGGCAAAGCGAAGGCGCGGCTCGAAGCTGCATATGGCGGTCGACACATTGGGCCATTTGCCGGGGCTGCATGTCATGTCGGCCAATGTCGACGACCGCGCCGCGGTCGGCACGCTCGCCGCCGACGTGCAGGAGGCGACGGTCGATAGCGTCGAATTCATCTATGTTGATCAGGGCTACACCGGCGAGAACGCCGCAAAAGCGCATGGAGTTGAAATTTGCGTCGTCAAACTGGCCGAAGCGAAAAAGGGCTTCGTGCTGTTGCCCAAGCGATGGGTGGTCGAGCGTCCATTCGCCTGGGCGACACGATTCATAACACGGCGGCGCTTTTTAGGCGGAGTCTCTTCTTCGGATATATCATGCGCCCGTCTGCCAGGCAGACCGATTTAAAGGGCGAGAAAGTTTGGCTATTTCAGGTGATTTTCAGGTCGATAGTTTAGATAGACGCCATCACATTGGCTTCAGAGTGAGAATCGCCAATTTCCAAAACAAACCAGGAAATCGGAATGCTCGGTGAGCGGCTCGATACAAATGTTTCGGGACGTTGATTCTGTAGTCGATCGCCGTGCGAACGACGGTTGGTGAATCGCCTCGTGCGATCCACCTCCTGCGGTCGAGCGTCTTGCGAGCGTTGGGGTAGGGCGGTTTCGAGCATTAGAGATTCGGTGTTGGAAGACGAAATGAAGTGCACGAACGAGCAACCTTGGAGCGGTGGTTGAAAGGGGGCGTGCGCCATCCATCCTTATACCTGCGCTTCGTGCGGTCCGCGTTTTTTACCCTGGCCATTGCGGCCGGGGCCGTAATTGCTTGTCTTTCTCTTGGCGTCGCTCAGACCTCGACGCCCGCCGGCACTTTCAATCCGACGTTTGGGCAGCCTTTACATGGGAAGTTCGACCACGCACGAACAGGATTCCTGCTGACAAACAGCCACGTGTCAATGGCGGGGACAAAATGTGCATGATGGCGGCGCAAAAGTGTACCGGTCTGGTTTCGAGAAAAGGGCCCTGTGGCCCTTGTAGTTTGCGTTGCCGCGCGCGTTGAGGCGCGCGGAGCGTAGCGAAGCGCGGCTCAACGCGCGCGGCGGCGTTCAGTTCTTCGTGTCGGCGTCTCCTTTGTCGATGGCGGGCGCGTCGGCGAGATCGCGGCCGCGGCGCTGTGCTTTCCTTGCGGTCGCGAGGCGATAGCTCTCGCCGTTCATTTCCAGAATGTGTACGTGATGGGTGAGCCGGTCGAGCAGCGCGCCGGTGAGACGTTCCGACCCAAAGACGGACGTCCATTCATCAAAGGGCAAATTGCTGGTCACCAGCGTCGCGCCGCGTTCATAGCGCTGGCTGAAGACCTCGAAGAGCAGCTCGGAGCCGACCGCCGTGAACGGCACATAGCCCAGTTCGTCGACGATCAGCAGTTTGACGGTGTTGAGATGCTTTTGCAGCGCGCGCAGGCGGCGCTCGTCGCGCGCCTCCATCAGTTCGTGCACAAGAGCCGCGGCGGTTGTGAACGCGACGCTGAACCCTTTCTGGCAAGCGGCGAGCCCCAGGGCGAGCGCGACGTGAGTCTTCCCGGTCCCGGATGGACCGAGAGCGATGCAGTTCTGCCGCTTCTCGATCCATTCGCACCGCGCCAGCTCCAGCACCAGCGGCTTGTTGAGTGAAGGCTGGGCGGTAAAGTCGAAAGTGTCGAGGCTCTTGACCTGCGTAAAACGCGCCAGCCGGATGCGGCGCTCGACATTGCGCCGCTCGCGATCAATGCGCTCCAGTTCGCACAGGCGCAGCAGATAGCGGGGGTAATTGGCGCGGTCCTGCGCCGACTCCAGCGCGACTTTCTCATATTCGCGCGCGAAGGTGGGAAGCTTCAGCGCCTTGAGGTGATTGCCCAGTAGCACCTGCGGCGCGACGATCGTTTGCGAGCCCGGCTCATGCGAGGTGGTCATGCCGGACCTCCCGCGGTCGTCTCCATGACGCCCACAATGACGCTCGCGCCGGCGACGAGCCCGAGATAGGCGCGCGGATCCGTCGCGCCGACCGTGGCCGCCGGCAGGTAGGGGTAGAATGTCAGATCGAGCCGCGCGGGCCGGTTCTCCAGCTTGGCCAGCAGCAGCATCTTCACCGCGTCGAAGCTGATCGCGCCAAGACGCAGCGCCTCCGCAACCGCCTGTTCGACTTGATGCTGGTGAAAATCCTCCATCAGCCGCAGCACCTGGATGAACTCGCGACGCCCGCTATTCCCCATGCGCGCCTCCATCAGCCGCCGCAAGCGATGCACACAGTCGGCCAGACGCCAGTCGTCGAGCGGCGCGGCCTGATCGAGCGCGCGGCTCTTGTGTTCGAGCAAGGCGAGATAATGCAGCGGGTTGTAGATGAACTCGGCCTTGTCGTAGCTGCGCGCATGCACGGCGATCGTCTCCCCGCCGCAGACAATCTCAACCCGATCGACATAGCCCTTCGCCAGCACCTCCCGATGGCCGTAACGCGTCGGGACCGAGTAATCATTGTTGCGGTAGCGCACCAGCGCCATCGACGACACGCGCGTCGCGACTTTGTGGCAGGCGTCATAGGGCGCCGGCGGCGCCGGCAGGAATGCCGCCATATCCGCCTGCATGCGTTCGCCGATCGGCGTCGAATGACCACGCAGGATCGCCTGCCGGCGTTTCGTGCAGGCGTCCAGGAACCTCGCGTTCAGCGCCTCGAAACTCTCCGCCACGGGCAGCGGCGTCATGAAGTTGCGCCGGACATAGCCGACAAGCCCCTCGACCTTGCCCTTGTCGTTCCCCTTACCAGGCCGGCCAAAGCGATCGGCAAAAAGATAGTGGCTCTGGAGTTCCGCAAACATTTGCGAACGCAGACGCTCTCCACCCTTCACGATCCTCGCGACCGCGAGACGCGTATTGTCATACAGAATGGACTGCGGGACGCCGCCGAAAAAGGCGACCGCCGCGACATGGCCGTCGCAGAAGGCTTCCGCCGTCTCTGCCGGATAGGCCTTGACGAAGCAGCCGTCCGAATGCGGCAGGTCCACGCAGAAATAATGAAAGCGGACCTTCCTGCCGGCGATGTAACCGTCCGCCTCGCCAAAATCCGCCTGCGCATGCCCCGGGCGATGGCTGAGCGGAATAAACATCTCGCGCGACCGCAACTGCGCCTGCGCGACATATTCCCGGACGATCGTGTAGCCGCCAGAAAACCCTTCTTCGTCCCGTAGCCGTTCGAATATCCGCTGCGCCGTGTGCCGCTGCTTGGCGTGAACAAGCCGGTCACCCGCCAGGACCTTGTCGATCCAGGCCATATAAGGCCCCAGCTTCTTCGAAATCGGTCGCTCCCGGCGCCGATATCCCGGCGGAACCGAATATTGGAGCATCTTCGTGATCGTATTGCGGTGCACGCCAAAGCGCCTCGCCGCTTCCCGGCGGCTCAGCCCTTCCGCCATCACCGCGCGTCTCACCCGGGCATAGAGTTCCACTGTGAACATCCTTTCGGCCTCTCCATGCCAGTCGATGACATCAAGTTCGGCCTATCAGGACCGGTACAATTTTGCGCCGCCGTCACAGCTGCCCGCAAAGCCGGTTCAGTGGTACACTTTGCCGCCGCTGTTCATACCACGGACAGGCTGCCTGCGAATCGTGCCATATAGCCGGGCGATTCAAAAATACGCCGCGACTTTGCTACGCCTGCCACAATGGCTCCGTAACCATTGGAAAGTCAAAAACGCATCCCCCAACAACGGAAAAGTGTGAGGGCTGCCATCTAACGACGCTGTTCACCGACATTCGGGTGATTGATCACACGCAAGCGTCGGTTATTTGCGCGGCCTGCCATAACGGGCAGATCGCGCGAGGCAAGCCAGCGTTTCATATTCGAACGGCCGCGCCCTGCGAACTCTGTCACAAAACCACGACGAATTTCATGGTCGCCGTGAAGATGGATCACACGGGCATCGTGAGCGGTTGCGCGACCTGCCACGATAATGTGCGTGCCCTCGGAAAACCGCCGAGACATATCGCGACCAACCTACCTTGTGAGGTTTGTCACAAGAGCACGGTGACGTTCGCTGGAGCAAAATATCAGCACCAGGCGTCGGACACCAACTGTTCGTCCTGCCACAATGGGACGACGGCGACCGGGCAGACGACGCCGCCGCACATCCCGGTCGCCGGCGTGCAGTGCTCGAACTGCCACAGCAACACGGCGTCGAGCTTCAAGACCTATACGATGAGCCATGCGGCGGTGAGCGCGGCGCGCTGCGACAGCTGCCACAACGGCTCCTATGTCGGCGAGGGAACGAAGGGGGCGCAGGGCACGGCGTCCTATCCCGGCCACGTCGCCGTCGCCGGGCGCGACTGCAAGAGCTGCCACGCCACGGCCGCGACGACCTTCACGAGCTGGGCGGGCGGCGTCTATCAGCACCAGGCGTCGGACACCAATTGTTCGTCCTGCCACAACGGCACGACGGCGACCGGGCAGACGACGCCGCCGCACATCCCGGTCGCCGGCGTGCAGTGCTCGAACTGCCACAGCAATACGGCGTCGAGCTTCAAGACCTATACGATGAGCCATGCGGCGGTGAGCGCGGCGCGCTGCGACAGCTGCCACAACGGCTCCTATGTCGGCGAGGGAACGAAGGGGGCGCAGGGCACGGCGTCCTATCCCGGCCACGTCGCCGTCGCCGGCCGCGACTGCAAGAGCTGCCACGCCACGGCCGCGACGACCTTCACGAGCTGGGCGGGCGGCGTCTATCAGCACCAGGCGTCCGACACCAACTGCGCCTCCTGCCACAACGGGACGACGGCGACCGGCCAGACGACGCCGCCGCACATCCCGGCGGCGGGCGTGCAGTGCTCGAACTGCCACAGCAATACGGCGTCGAGCTTCAAGACCTATACGATGAGCCATGCGGCGGTGAGCGCGGCGCGCTGCGACAGCTGCCACAACGGCTCCTACACGGGCGAGGGAACGAAGGGGGCGCAGGGCACGGCTTCCTATCCCGGCCACGTCGCCGTCGCCGGGCGCGACTGCAAGAGCTGCCACGCCACGGCCGCGACGACCTTCACGAGCTGGGCGGGCGGCGTCTATCAGCACCAGGCGTCGGACACCAATTGTTCGTCCTGCCACAATGGCACGACGGCGACCGGCCAGACGACGCCGCCGCACATCCCGGCGGCGGGCGTGCAGTGCTCGAACTGCCACAGCAACACGGCGTCGAGCTTCAAGACCTATACGATGAGCCATGCGGCGGTGAGCGCGGCGCGCTGCGACAGCTGCCACAACGGCTCCTATGTCGGCGAGGGAACGAAGGGGGCGCAGGGCACGGCTTCCTATCCTGGCCACGTCGCCGTCGCCGGCCGCGACTGCAAGAGCTGCCACGCCACGGCCGCGACGACCTTCACGAGCTGGGCGGGCGGCGTCTATCAGCACCAGGCGTCGGACACCAATTGTTCGTCCTGCCACAATGGCACGACGGCGACCGGCCAGACGACGCCGCCGCACATCCCGGCGGCGGGCGTGCAGTGCTCGAACTGCCACAGCAACACGGCGTCGAGCTTCAAGACCTATACGATGAGCCATGCGGCGGTGAGCGCGGCGCGCTGCGACAGCTGCCACAACGGCTCCTATGTCGGCGAGGGAACGAAGGGGGCGCAGGGCACGGCTTCCTATCCTGGCCACGTCGCCGTCGCCGGCCGCGACTGCAAGAGCTGCCACGCCACGGCCGCGACGACCTTCACGAGCTGGGCGGGCGGCGTCTATCAGCACCAGGCGTCCGACACCAACTGCGCGTCCTGCCACAACGGCACGACGGCGACCGGGCAGACGACGCCGCCGCACATCCCGGCGGCCGGCGTGCAGTGCTCGAACTGCCACAGCAACACGGCGTCGAGCTTCAAGACCTATACGATGAGCCATGCGGCGGTGAGCGCGGCGCGCTGCGACAGCTGCCACAACGGCTCCTACACGGGCGAGGGAACGAAGGGGGCGCAGGGCACGGCGTCCTATCCCGGCCACGTCGCCGTCGCCGGCCGCGACTGCAAGAGCTGCCACGCCACGGCCGCGACGACCTTCACGAGCTGGGCGGGCGGCGTCTATCAGCACCAGGCGTCGGACACCAATTGTTCGTCCTGCCACAATGGCACGACGGCGACCGGCCAGACGACGCCGCCGCACATCCCGGCGGCGGGCGTGCAGTGCTCGAACTGCCACAGCAACACGGCGTCGAGCTTCAAGACCTATACGATGAGCCATGCGGCGGTGAGCGCGGCGCGCTGCGACAGCTGCCACAACGGCTCCTATGTCGGCGAGGGAACGAAGGGGGCGCAGGGCACGGCGTCCTATCCCGGCCACGTCGCCGTCGCCGGCCGCGACTGCAAGAGCTGCCACGCCACGGCCGCGACGACCTTCACGAGCTGGGCGGGCGGCGTCTATCAGCACCAGGCGTCGGACACCAACTGCGCGTCCTGCCACAACGGCACGACGGCGACCGGCCAGACGACGCCGCCGCACATCCCGGTCGCCGGCGTGCAGTGCTCGAACTGCCACAGCAACACGGCGTCGAGCTTCAAGACCTATACGATGAGCCATGCGGCGGTGAGCGCGGCGCGCTGCGACAGCTGCCACAACGGCTCCTATGTCGGCGAGGGAACGAAGGGGGCGCAGGGCACGGCGTCCTATCCCGGCCACGTCGCCGTCGCCGGCCGCGACTGCAAGAGCTGCCACGCCACGGCCGCGACGACCTTCACGAGCTGGGCGGGCGGCGTCTATCAGCACCAGGCGTCCGACACCAACTGCGCGTCCTGCCACAACGGCACGACGGCGACCGGGCAGACGACGCCGCCGCACATCCCGGCGGCGGGCGTGCAGTGCTCGAACTGCCACAGCAATACGGCGTCGAGCTTCAAGACCTATACGATGAGCCATGCGGCGGTGAGCGCGGCGCGCTGCGACAGCTGCCACAACGGCTCCTATGTCGGCGAGGGAACGAAGGGGGCGCAGGGCACGGCGTCCTATCCCGGCCACGTCGCCGTCGCCGGCCGCGACTGCAAGAGCTGCCACGCCACGGCCGCGACGACCTTCACGAGCTGGGCGGGCGGCGTCTATCAGCACCAGGCGTCCGACACCAACTGCGCCTCCTGCCACAACGGGACGACGGCGACCGGCCAGACGACGCCGCCGCACATCCCGGCGGCGGGCGTGCAGTGCTCGAACTGCCACAGCAATACGGCGTCGAGCTTCAAGACCTATACGATGAGCCATGCGGCGGTGAGCGCGGCGCGCTGCGACAGCTGCCACAACGGCTCCTACACGGGCGAGGGAACGAAGGGGGCGCAGGGCACGGCTTCCTATCCCGGCCACGTCGCCGTCGCCGGGCGCGACTGCAAGAGCTGCCACGCCACGGCCGCGACGACCTTCACGAGCTGGGCGGGCGGCGTCTATCAGCACCAGGCGTCGGACACCAATTGTTCGTCCTGCCACAATGGCACGACGGCGACCGGCCAGACGACGCCGCCGCACATCCCGGCGGCGGGCGTGCAGTGCTCGAACTGCCACAGCAACACGGCGTCGAGCTTCAAGACCTATACGATGAGCCATGCGGCGGTGAGCGCGGCGCGCTGCGACAGCTGCCACAACGGCTCCTATGTCGGCGAGGGAACGAAGGGGGCGCAGGGCACGGCTTCCTATCCTGGCCACGTCGCCGTCGCCGGCCGCGACTGCAAGAGCTGCCACGCCACGGCCGCGACGACCTTCACGAGCTGGGCGGGCGGCGTCTATCAGCACCAGGCGTCGGACACCAATTGTTCGTCCTGCCACAATGGCACGACGGCGACCGGCCAGACGACGCCGCCGCACATCCCGGCGGCGGGCGTGCAGTGCTCGAACTGCCACAGCAACACGGCGTCGAGCTTCAAGACCTATACGATGAGCCATGCGGCGGTGAGCGCGGCGCGCTGCGACAGCTGCCACAACGGCTCCTATGTCGGCGAGGGAACGAAGGGGGCGCAGGGCACGGCTTCCTATCCTGGCCACGTCGCCGTCGCCGGCCGCGACTGCAAGAGCTGCCACGCCACGGCCGCGACGACCTTCACGAGCTGGGCGGGCGGCGTCTATCAGCACCAGGCGTCCGACACCAACTGCGCGTCCTGCCACAACGGCACGACGGCGACCGGGCAGACGACGCCGCCGCACATCCCGGCGGCCGGCGTGCAGTGCTCGAACTGCCACAGCAACACGGCGTCGAGCTTCAAGACCTATACGATGAGCCATGCGGCGGTGAGCGCGGCGCGCTGCGACAGCTGCCACAACGGCTCCTACACGGGCGAGGGAACGAAGGGGGCGCAGGGCACGGCGTCCTATCCCGGCCACGTCGCCGTCGCCGGCCGCGACTGCAAGAGCTGCCACGCCACGGCCGCGACGACCTTCACGAGCTGGGCGGGCGGCGTCTATCAGCACCAGGCGTCGGACACCAATTGTTCGTCCTGCCACAATGGCACGACGGCGACCGGCCAGACGACGCCGCCGCACATCCCGGCGGCGGGCGTGCAGTGCTCGAACTGCCACAGCAACACGGCGTCGAGCTTCAAGACCTATACGATGAGCCATGCGGCGGTGAGCGCGGCGCGCTGCGACAGCTGCCACAACGGCTCCTATGTCGGCGAGGGAACGAAGGGGGCGCAGGGCACGGCGTCCTATCCCGGCCACGTCGCCGTCGCCGGCCGCGACTGCAAGAGCTGCCACGCCACGGCCGCGACGACCTTCACGAGCTGGGCGGGCGGCGTCTATCAGCACCAGGCGTCCGACACCAACTGCGCGTCCTGCCACAACGGGACGACGGCGACCGGGCAGACGACGCCGCCGCACATCCCGGCGGCCGGCGTGCAGTGCTCGAACTGCCACAGCAACACGGCGTCGAGCTTCAAGACCTATACGATGAGCCATGCGGCGGTGAGCGCGGCGCGCTGCGACAGCTGCCACAACGGCTCCTACACGGGCGAGGGAACGAAGGGGGCGCAGGGCACGGCGTCCTATCCCGGCCACGTCGCCGTCGCCGGCCGCGACTGCAAGAGCTGCCACGCCACGGCCGCGACGACCTTCACGAGCTGGGCGGGCGGCGTCTATCAGCACCAGGCGTCGGACACCAATTGTTCGTCCTGCCACAATGGCACGACGGCGACCGGCCAGACGACGCCGCCGCACATCCCGGCGGCGGGCGTGCAGTGCTCGAACTGCCACAGCAACACGGCGTCGAGCTTCAAGACCTATACGATGAGCCATGCGGCGGTGAGCGCGGCGCGCTGCGACAGCTGCCACAACGGCTCCTATGTCGGCGAGGGAACGAAGGGGGCGCAGGGCACGGCGTCCTATCCCGGCCACGTCGCCGTCGCCGGCCGCGACTGCAAGAGCTGCCACGCGAACGCGGCGACGACCTTCACGAGCTGGGCGGGCGGCGTCTATCAGCACCAGGCGTCGGACACCAACTGCGCGTCCTGCCACAATGGCACGACGGCGACCGGCCAGACGACGCCGCCGCACATCCCGGCGGCCGGCGTGCAGTGCTCGAACTGCCACAGCAATACGGCGTCGAGCTTCAAGACCTATACGATGAGCCATGCGGCGGTGAGCGCGGCGCGCTGCGACAGCTGCCACAACGGCTCCTATGTCGGCGAGGGAACGAAGGGGGCGCAGGGCACGGCGTCCTATCCCGGCCACGTCGCCGTCGCCGGCCGCGACTGCAAGAGCTGCCACGCCACGGCCGCGACGACCTTCACGAGCTGGGCGGGCGGCGTCTATCAGCACCAGGCGTCGGACACCAACTGTTCGTCCTGCCACAATGGGACGACGGCGACCGGCCAGACGACGCCGCCGCACATCCCGGCGGCCGGCGTGCAGTGCTCGAACTGCCACAGCAATACGGCGTCGAGCTTCAAGACCTATACGATGAGCCATGCGGCGGTGAGCGCGGCGCGCTGCGACAGCTGCCACAACGGCTCCTATGTCGGCGAGGGAACGAAGGGGGCGCAGGGCACGGCGTCCTATCCCGGCCACGTCGCCGTCGCCGGCCGCGACTGCAAGAGCTGCCACGCCACGGCCGCGACGACCTTCACGAGCTGGGCGGGCGGCGTCTATCAGCACCAGGCGTCCGACACCAACTGCGCCTCCTGCCACAACGGGACGACGGCGACCGGCCAGACGACGCCGCCGCACATCCCGGCGGCCGGCGTGCAGTGCTCGAACTGCCACAGCAATACGGCGTCGAGCTTCAAGACCTATACGATGAGCCATGCGGCGGTGAGCGCGGCGCGCTGCGACAGCTGCCACAACGGCTCCTATGTCGGCGAGGGAACGAAGGGGGCGCAGGGCACGGCGTCCTATCCCGGCCACGTCGCCGTCGCCGGCCGCGACTGCAAGAGCTGCCACGCGAACGCGGCGACGACCTTCACGAGCTGGGCGGGCGGCGTCTATCAGCACCAGGCGTCGGACACCAACTGTTCGTCCTGCCACAATGGGACGACGGCGACCGGCCAGACGACGCCGCCGCACATCCCGGCGGCCGGCGTGCAGTGCTCGAACTGCCACAGCAATACGGCGTCGAGCTTCAAGACCTATACGATGAGCCATGCGGCGGTGAGCGCGGCGCGCTGCGACAGCTGCCACAACGGCTCCTATGTCGGCGAGGGAACGAAGGGGGCGCAGGGCACGGCGTCCTATCCCGGCCACGTCGCCGTCGCCGGCCGCGACTGCAAGAGCTGCCACGCGAACGCGGCGACGACCTTCACGAGCTGGGCGGGCGGCGTCTATCAGCACCAGGCGTCGGACACCAACTGTTCGTCCTGCCACAATGGGACGACGGCGACCGGCCAGACGACGCCGCCGCACATCCCGGCGGCGGGCGTGCAGTGCTCGAACTGCCACAGCAACACGGCGTCGAGCTTCAAGACCTATACGATGAGCCATGCGGCGGTGAGCGCGGCGCGCTGCGACAGCTGCCACAACGGCTCCTATGTCGGCGAGGGAACGAAGGGGGCGCAGGGCACGGCGTCCTATCCCGGCCACGTCGCCGTCGCCGGCCGCGACTGCAAGAGCTGCCACGCGAACGCGGCGACGACCTTCACGAGCTGGGCGGGCGGCGTCTATCAGCACCAGGCGTCGGACACCAACTGTTCGTCCTGCCACAATGGGACGACGGCGACCGGCCAGACGACGCCGCCGCACATCCCGGCGGCCGGCGTGCAGTGCTCGAACTGCCACAGCAATACGGCGTCGAGCTTCAAGACCTATACGATGAGCCATGCGGCGGTGAGCGCGGCGCGCTGCGACAGCTGCCACAACGGCTCCTATGTCGGCGAGGGAACGAAGGGGGCGCAGGGCACGGCGTCCTATCCCGGCCACGTCGCCGTCGCTGGCCGCGACTGCAAGAGCTGCCACGCCACGGCCGCGACGACCTTCACGAGCTGGGCGGGCGGCGTCTATCAGCACCAGGCGTCGGACACCAACTGTTCGTCCTGCCACAATGGGACGACGGCGACCGGCCAGACGACGCCGCCGCACATCCCGGTCGCCGGCGTGCAGTGCTCGAACTGCCACAGCAACACGGCGTCGAGCTTCAAGACCTATACGATGAGCCATGCGGCGGTGAGCGCGGCGCGCTGCGACAGCTGCCACAACGGCTCCTATGTCGGCGAGGGAACGAAGGGGGCGCAGGGCACGGCGTCCTATCCCGGCCACGTCGCCGTCGCCGGCCGCGACTGCAAGAGCTGCCACGCGAACGCGGCGACGACCTTCACGAGCTGGGCGGGCGGCGTCTATCAGCACCAGGCGTCGGACACCAACTGTTCGTCCTGCCACAATGGGACGACGGCGACCGGCCAGACGACGCCGCCGCACATCCCGGTCGCCGGCGTGCAGTGCTCGAACTGCCACAGCAATACGGCGTCGAGCTTCAAGACCTATACGATGAGCCATGCGGCGGTGAGCGCGGCGCGCTGCGACAGCTGCCACAACGGCTCCTATGTCGGCGAGGGAACGAAGGGGGCGCAGGGCACGGCGTCCTATCCTGGCCACGTCGCCGTCGCCGGCCGCGACTGCAAGAGCTGCCACGCCACGGCCGCGACGACCTTCACGAGCTGGGCGGGCGGCGTCTATCAGCACCAGGCGTCGGACACCAATTGTTCGTCCTGCCACAACGGCACGACGGCGACCGGGCAGACGACGCCGCCGCACATCCCGGTCGCCGGCGTGCAGTGCTCGAACTGCCACAGCAATACGGCGTCGAGCTTCAAGACCTATACGATGAGCCATGCGGCGGTGAGCGCGGCGCGCTGCGACAGCTGCCACAACGGCTCCTATGTCGGCGAGGGAACGAAGGGGGCGCAGGGCACGGCGTCCTATCCCGGCCACGTCGCCGTCGCCGGCCGCGACTGCAAGAGCTGCCACGCCACGGCCGCGACGACCTTCACGAGCTGGGCGGGCGGCGTCTATCAGCACCAGGCGTCCGACACCAACTGCGCCTCCTGCCACAACGGGACGACGGCGACCGGCCAGACGACGCCGCCGCACATCCCGGCGGCGGGCGTGCAGTGCTCGAACTGCCACAGCAATACGGCGTCGAGCTTCAAGACCTATACGATGAGCCATGCGGCGGTGAGCGCGGCGCGCTGCGACAGCTGCCACAACGGCTCCTACACGGGCGAGGGAACGAAGGGGGCGCAGGGCACGGCTTCCTATCCCGGCCACGTCGCCGTCGCCGGGCGCGACTGCAAGAGCTGCCACGCCACGGCCGCGACGACCTTCACGAGCTGGGCGGGCGGCGTCTATCAGCACCAGGCGTCGGACACCAATTGTTCGTCCTGCCACAATGGCACGACGGCGACCGGCCAGACGACGCCGCCGCACATCCCGGCGGCGGGCGTGCAGTGCTCGAACTGCCACAGCAACACGGCGTCGAGCTTCAAGACCTATACGATGAGCCATGCGGCGGTGAGCGCGGCGCGCTGCGACAGCTGCCACAACGGCTCCTATGTCGGCGAGGGAACGAAGGGGGCGCAGGGCACGGCTTCCTATCCTGGCCACGTCGCCGTCGCCGGCCGCGACTGCAAGAGCTGCCACGCCACGGCCGCGACGACCT
Organism: Methylocystis sp. MJC1; assembly: GCF_026427715.1. NCBI lineage: Bacteria > Pseudomonadati > Pseudomonadota > Alphaproteobacteria > Hyphomicrobiales > Methylocystaceae > Methylocystis > Methylocystis sp. MJC1. The sequence continues at coordinate 1,073,989 of NZ_CP107558.1, forward strand.
TCACGAGCTGGGCGGGCGGCGTCTATCAGCACCAGGCGTCGGACACCAATTGTTCGTCCTGCCACAATGGCACGACGGCGACCGGCCAGACGACGCCGCCGCACATCCCGGCGGCGGGCGTGCAGTGCTCGAACTGCCACAGCAACACGGCGTCGAGCTTCAAGACCTATACGATGAGCCATGCGGCGGTGAGCGCGGCGCGCTGCGACAGCTGCCACAACGGCTCCTATGTCGGCGAGGGAACGAAGGGGGCGCAGGGCACGGCTTCCTATCCTGGCCACGTCGCCGTCGCCGGCCGCGACTGCAAGAGCTGCCACGCCACGGCCGCGACGACCTTCACGAGCTGGGCGGGCGGCGTCTATCAGCACCAGGCGTCCGACACCAACTGCGCGTCCTGCCACAACGGCACGACGGCGACCGGGCAGACGACGCCGCCGCACATCCCGGCGGCCGGCGTGCAGTGCTCGAACTGCCACAGCAACACGGCGTCGAGCTTCAAGACCTATACGATGAGCCATGCGGCGGTGAGCGCGGCGCGCTGCGACAGCTGCCACAACGGCTCCTACACGGGCGAGGGAACGAAGGGGGCGCAGGGCACGGCGTCCTATCCCGGCCACGTCGCCGTCGCCGGCCGCGACTGCAAGAGCTGCCACGCCACGGCCGCGACGACCTTCACGAGCTGGGCGGGCGGCGTCTATCAGCACCAGGCGTCGGACACCAATTGTTCGTCCTGCCACAATGGCACGACGGCGACCGGCCAGACGACGCCGCCGCACATCCCGGCGGCGGGCGTGCAGTGCTCGAACTGCCACAGCAACACGGCGTCGAGCTTCAAGACCTATACGATGAGCCATGCGGCGGTGAGCGCGGCGCGCTGCGACAGCTGCCACAACGGCTCCTATGTCGGCGAGGGAACGAAGGGGGCGCAGGGCACGGCGTCCTATCCCGGCCACGTCGCCGTCGCCGGCCGCGACTGCAAGAGCTGCCACGCCACGGCCGCGACGACCTTCACGAGCTGGGCGGGCGGCGTCTATCAGCACCAGGCGTCGGACACCAACTGCGCGTCCTGCCACAACGGCACGACGGCGACCGGCCAGACGACGCCGCCGCACATCCCGGTCGCCGGCGTGCAGTGCTCGAACTGCCACAGCAACACGGCGTCGAGCTTCAAGACCTATACGATGAGCCATGCGGCGGTGAGCGCGGCGCGCTGCGACAGCTGCCACAACGGGTCCTATGTCGGCGAGGGAACGAAGGGGGCGCAGGGCACGGCGTCCTATCCCGGCCACGTCGCCGTCGCCGGCCGCGACTGCAAGAGCTGCCACGCCACGGCCGCGACGACCTTCACGAGCTGGGCGGGCGGCGTCTATCAGCACCAGGCGTCCGACACCAACTGCGCGTCCTGCCACAACGGCACGACGGCGACCGGGCAGACGACGCCGCCGCACATCCCGGTCGCCGGCGTGCAGTGCTCGAACTGCCACAGCAATACGGCGTCGAGCTTCAAGACCTATACGATGAGCCATGCGGCGGTGAGCGCGGCGCGCTGCGACAGCTGCCACAACGGCTCCTATGTCGGCGAGGGAACGAAGGGGGCGCAGGGCACGGCTTCCTATCCCGGCCACGTCGCCGTCGCCGGGCGCGACTGCAAGAGCTGCCACGCCACGGCCGCGACGACCTTCACGAGCTGGGCGGGCGGCGTCTATCAGCACCAGGCGTCCGACACCAACTGCGCCTCCTGCCACAACGGGACGACGGCGACCGGCCAGACGACGCCGCCGCACATCCCGGCGGCGGGCGTGCAGTGCTCGAACTGCCACAGCAATACGGCGTCGAGCTTCAAGACCTATACGATGAGCCATGCGGCGGTGAGCGCGGCGCGCTGCGACAGCTGCCACAACGGCTCCTATGTCGGCGAGGGAACGAAGGGGGCGCAGGGCACGGCGTCCTATCCCGGCCACGTCGCCGTCGCCGGCCGCGACTGCAAGAGCTGCCACGCCACGGCCGCGACGACCTTCACGAGCTGGGCGGGCGGCGTCTATCAGCACCAGGCGTCGGACACCAATTGTTCGTCCTGCCACAACGGGACGACGGCGACCGGCCAGACGACGCCGCCGCACATCCCGGCGGCCGGCGTGCAGTGCTCGAACTGCCACAGCAATACGGCGTCGAGCTTCAAGACCTATACGATGAGCCATGCGGCGGTGAGCGCGGCGCGCTGCGACAGCTGCCACAACGGCTCCTACACGGGCGAGGGAACGAAGGGGGCGCAGGGCACGGCTTCCTATCCCGGCCACGTCGCCGTCGCCGGCCGCGACTGCAAGAGCTGCCACGCCACGGCCGCGACGACCTTCACGAGCTGGGCGGGCGGCGTCTATCAGCACCAGGCGTCGGACACCAACTGCGCGTCCTGCCACAACGGCACGACGGCGACCGGCCAGACGACGCCGCCGCACATCCCGGTCGCCGGCGTGCAGTGCTCGAACTGCCACAGCAACACGGCGTCGAGCTTCAAGACCTATACGATGAGCCATGCGGCGGTGAGCGCGGCGCGCTGCGACAGCTGCCACAACGGCTCCTACACGGGCGAGGGAACGAAGGGGGCGCAGGGCACGGCGTCCTATCCCGGCCACGTCGCCGTCGCCGGGCGCGACTGCAAGAGCTGCCACGCCACGGCCGCGACGACCTTCACGAGCTGGGCGGGCGGCGTCTATCAGCACCAGGCGTCGGACACCAATTGTTCGTCCTGCCACAACGGCACGACGGCGACCGGGCAGACGACGCCGCCGCACATCCCGGTCGCCGGCGTGCAGTGCTCGAACTGCCACAGCAATACGGCGTCGAGCTTCAAGACCTATACGATGAGCCATGCGGCGGTGAGCGCGGCGCGCTGCGACAGCTGCCACAACGGCTCCTATGTCGGCGAGGGAACGAAGGGGGCGCAGGGCACGGCGTCCTATCCCGGCCACGTCGCCGTCGCCGGGCGCGACTGCAAGAGCTGCCACGCCACGGCCGCGACGACCTTCACGAGCTGGGCGGGCGGCGTCTATCAGCACCAGGCGTCCGACACCAACTGCGCCTCCTGCCACAATGGCACGACGGCGACCGGGCAGACGACGCCGCCGCACATCCCGGTCGCCGGCGTGCAGTGCTCGAACTGCCACAGCAACACGGCGTCGAGCTTCAAGACCTATACGATGAGCCATGCGGCGGTGAGCGCGGCGCGCTGCGACAGCTGCCACAACGGCTCCTATGTCGGCGAGGGAACGAAGGGGGCGCAGGGCACGGCGTCCTATCCCGGCCACGTCGCCGTCGCCGGCCGCGACTGCAAGAGCTGCCACGCCACGGCCGCGACGACCTTCACGAGCTGGGCGGGCGGCGTCTATCAGCACCAGGCGTCCGACACCAACTGCGCCTCCTGCCACAATGGCACGACGGCGACCGGGCAGACGACGCCGCCGCACATCCCGGTCGCCGGCGTGCAGTGCTCGAACTGCCACAGCAACACGGCGTCGAGCTTCAAGACCTATACGATGAGCCATGCGGCGGTGAGCGCGGCGCGCTGCGACAGCTGCCACAACGGCTCCTATGTCGGCGAGGGAACGAAGGGGGCGCAGGGCACGGCGTCCTATCCCGGCCACGTCGCCGTCGCCGGCCGCGACTGCAAGAGCTGCCACGCCACGGCCGCGACGACCTTCACGAGCTGGGCGGGCGGCGTCTATCAGCACCAGGCGTCGGACACCAACTGTTCGTCCTGCCACAATGGGACGACGGCGACCGGCCAGACGACGCCGCCGCACATCCCGGTCGCCGGCGTGCAGTGCTCGAACTGCCACAGCAATACGGCGTCGAGCTTCCAAACGGCGAATATGAATCACGGGTCCGTGACGTCGATCCGCTGTGACAGCTGCCACAACGGGTCTTTCACAAGCCAGGGGGCCCGGGGTAAACCGAGCGACCATCCGAAAACCACCGCGGATTGCGGTTGCTGCCATTCGACGAACAGCTGGGAGAATCCGAAGCGGAGCGCGGGAACGTGCACAACGACGACCACAGGGGCGGCTTCTCCCGCGGCGCCCGCGGTTTCGCCGGCTCTTCGATCGGTGTTGAGGGCCCTGACTGGTAACGCAGCTGGGCCAGTTGGTCGACCCGGTTTGTCTGCCGATAGCGTGGTACAGCCGGCGCCTCTGCGTCCGAGCATTGGGGCGCCGATCCTTGGCGTCGGGCTTGCTCCGCCGGCCGCCTCAGCTGTTGCTCCGGCTTTGGGCGTCCCTCCGAGGGGGAACGGGAACTTCGGATCAGTGATCGCCGGCCGTCAGACAGGCCCGGTTGGAGTCAAATTCGACCATCTGACCGCAATCGGACCATGCGCGCGCTGCCACAACGGAAGAGAGGCGCTTGGCAAGCCGCCGATACATGTTCCCACCTCCGCGGCTTGTGACGCCTGTCACAAGACCACGCAGACATTCCACGGCGCCCGCTTCGAACACAGTCTTATCGCGGCGCCTTGCGCGAACTGTCACAATGGACGAGACGCTCAGGCGAAGCCCGCAAAGCACATTGTGACGACCGCGGGATGTGAAACCTGTCACAAGAGCACCAAGTCATTCGGCGGCGCACACTTCGAGCACATGGCCGTGGCGGCGCCATGTTCAAGTTGCCACAACGGTCGGGATGCGCAGGGCAAATCCGCTAACCACGTTTCGACGACGGCGGCCTGCGATACGTGCCACAAGAGCACGAAAACATTCGGCGGCGCGCGGTTTGATCACGGAGCCGCGGCGGCGCCATGCGCAAGCTGCCATAACGGCAAGGATGCGCCGGGCAAGCCCGCGAAACATGTTCCGACATCGGCGGCCTGCGATACGTGCCACAAGAGCACGAAGACATTCGGCGGCGCGCGGTTTGATCACGGAGCCGTGGCGGCGCCATGCGCAAGTTGCCATAATGGCAGGGATGCGCCGGGCAAGCCGGCGAAACATGTTCCGACATCGGCGGCCTGCGATACGTGCCACAAGAGCACGAAGACATTCGGCGGCGCGCGGTTTGATCACGGAGCCGTGGCGGCGCCATGCGCCAGCTGCCATAATGGCAGGGATGCGCCGGGCAAGCCGGCGAAACATGTTCCGACATCGGCGGCCTGCGATACGTGCCACAAGAGCACGAAGACATTCGGCGGCGCGCGGTTTGATCACGGAGCCGCGGCGGCGCCATGCGCAAGTTGCCATAACGGCACGGATGCGCCGGGCAAGCCCGCGAAACATGTCCTTACGATGGCGGCCTGCGATACGTGTCACAAGAGCACGAAAACATTCGGCGGCGCGCGGTTTGATCACGGAGCTGCGGCGGCGCCATGCGCAAGTTGCCATAACGGCACGGATGCGCCGGGCAAGCCCGCGAAACATGTCCTTACGATCGCGGCCTGCGATACGTGCCACAAGAGCACGAAAACGTTCGGCGGCGCGCGGTTCGATCACGCAGTCGCGGCGGCGCCATGCGCCAACTGCCATAACGGCAAGGACGCGCCGGGCAAGCCCGCGAAACATGTTCTTACGATGGCGGCCTGCGATACGTGCCACAAGAGCACGAAGACATTCGGCGGCGCGCGGTTTGATCACGGAGCCGTGGCGGCGCCTTGCGCCAGCTGCCATAACGGCACGGATGCGCCGGGCAAGCCCGCGAAACATGTTCTTACGACGGCGGCCTGCGATACGTGCCACAAGAGCACGAAGACATTCGGCGGCGCGCGGTTTGATCACGGAGCCGTGGCGGCGCCTTGCGCCAGCTGCCATAACGGTCTGGACGCGCCGGGCAAGCCTGCGAAACATGTTCCAACCTCGGCGGCCTGCGATACGTGCCACAAGAGCACGAAGACATTCGGCGGCGCGCGGTTTGATCACGGAGTCGTGGCGGCGCCTTGCGCCAGCTGCCATAACGGTCTGGACGCGCCGGGCAAGCCTGCGAAACATGTTCCAACCTCGGCGGCCTGCGATACGTGCCACAAGAGCATCAAGACGTTTGGGGGCGCGCGCTTCGATCACGCGGGCGTCACGGCTCCTTGCATCAGCTGTCATAACGGTCGGGATGCGACCGGAAAGTCTTTGAAGCACATCGTAACAATGGCCTCGTGCGAGGAGTGCCACAAGAACACGATGAGCTTCGACATCGTTCGCCCGACCCTGCGCGATCGCGGATTCTGATCAGGATCGCCTGAATTCTCGACAATGCTGGCGCGATCGCGCGCCGTTCGTTGGGGATTGTCGCAGGCCCCGGAGCTCGTTCCAAAGAACAGATCTTCCCGATGCGGTGCGTCTGATCACAAAATCAAGGTTTTTCAGTCTCATTTAAGCACATCGCGCTTCATTTGCTTTAGTAAAGAGCCTGATTCGATGGCGACTCAAAGCAGCACTCACGTGCCCGCGAGATGCCTGGTTCCGTTCTTCCTCTCTTCGACTGTCATCGTCGTGATCGTCGAGATCTCCAGAGACGTTCTGCACAAATTCCCGAGCGCGCTTCGTTCATAGAACAACAGGAATCTCACATGAAACGAGAATGAAACAGCATTAATCGAAGCTGAATTCGAGAAGTAGGAAATCGTTGTTTTGACGGACCGAGGTCATATTCCGGTCCAGAAACGCCAGTGTTTTCGGTCTGCCATTCCTGCGCCCATTTAACCTCTGGAAACGAATGCGTCGAAGCAGATTACATCTGAGGCTTTCATCGCGTCACGTTTGGATTCTATCGCTTGCGACGGCGATAGCGGCTACTTCGGCGCGTGCGGAGCCGATAATTGACCAGTTCGCCGCTGGTGCGCGCGTGAGCGCAGCAAACGGTTGTGCATTATTGAAAGTGGATTTTCACTACCGTGTCCGATATATCGGTCATTTTCCGCAGGATCGCAGCGATGAACTGCGGATAAATCTGCAGACGATTGATCCGACGACGCTTGACCAGCTTCGCCTCGTTAAGCGAGAGGGCGTGCCCGTCGACGACATGGCCGTCGCCGGCGTTACGGCTGTAACGGTGGATCTGGATCGCGCAGTGGGGCCGATCCTGCGCATACAGTTCAATCGCGCTGTTTCGTATGACGTCGCGCAGTTCGGAAGCTTCGACAGCATTTCAGTCGCGCTTCCGACACCGGGTTCGACGGCGAACTGCAAAGCGGCCGACTTCGCAATCCGACAGGATCAGTCGCTGGGAAACACGCCGACAGTTGCGCCTGCTCCACGTCCGAACATAAATCGACAGCGAAAAGCCAGCGTGGCAGAGATAAAATTCGTCGAGGCGTCGATGGACGAAGCACGCTATGCGATCAAGAAAGGCCGTCTCAATGATGCGATATCGCTCTTGAAAAAGGCGCTGGCGATCCCGGAGAACCAGTATACAGCTGATGCGTTGGAGCTGCTTGGCGAAGTACGTCAGAAAGCTGGACAGAACGACCAAGCGCGTGACGATTTCAAAGAATATTTGCGGCGTTACCCGACTGGCGAGGGAGCCGCGCGCGTGACCCAGCGCTTGGGCGGTTTCGGCGCCGGCCCAAGGCAGCCGCCGCCGCCCGCGTTCTTGCGCGGCAGTCTCTCGCCGGAAGCGGCAAAGCTCGGCGGTGAGCCGACGGAACGCTCGGACAGGTCGATATGGTCGATGTCCGGCAGTATTTCGAGCTTTTACATCCGTGACGACAGCTACAACGTCATAAAGGATATCTCGGTCGCGCCAAATCCAAACGCCGATCCGGATGCGCATCGGCTGCACCAGGACACGTTCCTTACCAATTTCGATCTTTACGGCACGATCAACAACGAACAGTCCAAAACCAAATTCAAGATTGCCGGTGCAGACGAACATAATATGCTGCCGGACCGTCCCGATATCGACCGCTATGGCATCTCCACAGCCTACATTGAATCAACACTAATGGAATATGATCTGATGGCGCGAATAGGTCGTCAGACGCGTAACACGGGCGGCGTCATCGGGCGCTTCGACGGCGGCCTGTTGAGCTGGCAGGCAAATCAGATGTTTCGCCTGAACGCCGTGGGCGGCTCTGCGAACTGGAGTCGCTTCGACGCGCCCTTCAAGGGTAACCGATATCTTGCGGGCGCCAGCCTCGACATCGCAAATCTGGCTGATGGACTAGGACTCAGTCTGTTTATCATTCAGCAAAATGACCGATGGCTTCTCGACCGGCGCGCTGTCGGCAGCGAGTTCCGCTACTTTGACAAAAACAAATCGGCTCTAGGTATGATCGATTACGACGTCCACTTCCAGCGTTTGAACGCTGCGGTGCTGTCTGGTTCGTGGACGTTCGACGACAAGTCGGTGCTGTCGGGAACGTTCGATCATCGTCGCGTGCCGTATCTGTCGAGTTGGAACGCACTGCAAGGACAGCCGTTTTTGACGCTCTTCGACATGTTGAAATTCAACACGCGAGACGACATCCGGCGGTTCGCAATCGACCGAACGCCGGTATTCGAGTCGGCGATGGCGAGCTATTCCCGGCCACTGAACGACAATTTTCAAGTCAATTTAGACGCGACGGTGACGCGGCTAAGCGGCACGTTTCCATCGGGCGGCGTCGACGGAACATTGCCGAGCGGGACGGAGTACTACTTCTCCGGCCAGGTTATGGGCTCGAGCCTGTTCACGTCGGACGACATGTACTCAGGCGCGTTTCGGTTTGCGCGTCTTGCCGATTCCAACGTCTATTTTGTCGACGTCAATGCGCGCTATCCATGGAGTGAAACTGTTCGGCTGAGCCCCCGGTTTCGCGCCGGCTATCGCGACGGCCGCTACGCGCGGCTCAAAGAAACCACGGTGCTTCCGTCGATCCTTGTGGACTACATGTGGTCGAAGAATCTGGCGGTGGAGGCAGAGATTGGTACCAAATGGATCTGGTCCGACGCCTTGGGTATAAGGTCGACCACGAAAAATTTGTATGTGACGATGGGCTTGCGATCGGATTTCAGCACAGACGGTTTGTATCGCTGCGCCGGCCTGCTAACCCCCTGCGTCGGAATGTTGCTCGGACCACCCACCGCCGACGCCCAGGTGAAGCATGACGAGGTCTATTATCGCGATGTGCTGCTTCGAGCCGATTCTCCGCCGGTGACGTCAGCCTTCGTCATGCAGGGGGGGCTTCGGTATTGGTATAATCGCGGCAATAATAGATATGACTATTTTTCAGATGCCTCGACGGACACGCGGGTATCGCGATTGAACTATGCGAGACTGTCCTCGCACGCCGGCGAACTATTTTTTCGCGCCGATGCGCGGCGCGGACTCATTCGCAATTTTTTCTTGAAGGGATACGTTGGAGGCGGCGGCATTGGATCTGGACTGCTTTATAACGAGGATTTCGTGCCATTTGTTGATCGCTACTCCAAAACGGAGAGCGCCGTTTCAGGTAAGTTGCACTATGCAAGTATAGATCTGGGATATAATGTGTACGCTAATGAAACGTTCCGCCTTGGCGCGTTTGTTGGATTTCACAGTTGGCTCGAGAAAGTTAATGCAAGCGGGTGCATGCAAACAGGCCTAAGTTCAATATGCGCTCCGCCATTGCCAGAAAGCATGATGGTAATATCTGAAAAGGACAGGTGGAATTCATTCCGGGTAGGCGCAGTGGTCGATGTAAACATTACAGACAGGCTGAAATTAAATTGCGATATAGCTCTTGTATCCACGTCTCAGCGACCGCAGGATACACATTACTTTACGTTTGGAGCTGACCCCGCCAAAGGTTTCGGCGGCGGATTTCAGGCGGAAACCGGGCTGTCATATCAACTCACGGATAGGCTTGGCGTTGGTGTGGGGTTCCGCTGGTGGCGTCTCAACACCAACGCTATCGACATGTATGGCCAGCTTCTTAGATACCGTACCGATCGATATGGGTTATTCGGGCAGGCGAACTACAGGCTGAGCTGGGGCGATTATCCGCTCGAGCCGATAGCGCAACAAGAGTAAACTCCATCAGCTGAGGCTGCGGTCGACCTCGGGGATGTTGGGGACCAATTCGTATAGGATGCAATCCTTGTCGGAACAGTGAGTGCATTCTCCGCTTGGCGGTGTTGACCTTGAGATGGCGATCCTTACCGACCCTCTCGGCGCGCCGAGCAGCGTCAACAACACGAAGGCGAAGGAGTTTAAGAGAAGAGAAGGCTGTCGCGGTGATGTGGATCTGGCAACGCCATTCGGATGCCTTGCTTTCCTCGCCCGAAAGCCGGACCCGGGGGATCGAAATCCGTATCTTGCAAAAAGTCCCCATCCGCGCCCACTTGTGATGGCTGTGGCGGCGGCCGACGACCAGAAGACTGGAGTCGTCTTCCATCGTCTAGCGCCGCCTAGCGGGGAGGAGACTGCCTCTGGTTTCCACGATTGAGCATCGCTTCGACAAATGCAGCGCGCCTTCGCGCAAACGCCTTCCTCGGGGGCGTCATTCGTAACCGCTGTTTTCAGGCCACCTCTTTGAAGGCCGCGGCGGATTGTGCATAGGCCCAAGGCATCAGTTCGTCGAGCTTACTGGCGAGATGGCCGTTGACGATCTTAGAAAGAGCGTCAGCGATGTAGGCCAGCGGATCGACGCCATTGAGCTTGCAGGTCTCGATGAGCGAGGCGACGATCGCCCAGTTTTCGCCGCCTCCGTCCGAACCCGCGAAGAGAGCGTTTTTCCGATTGAGGGCGATGGGACGGATTGCACGTTCGACGACATTGGAGTCGATCTCGATGCGCCCGTCGTCGATGAAGCGTGTCAGGCCGTCCCAGCGCGAGAGCGCGTAGCGGATCGCCTCGGCGAGCTTGGTCTTCTGGCTGATCAGCGCGAGTTTTTCACGCAGCCATGGCTCGAGCGCGTCGAGGATGGGGCGGGATTTCTCCTGCCGCGCGTCCCGACGTTTGCCGGCGCTTTGGCCGCGGATGTCGCTCTCGATGGCGTAGAGTTCGCCGATGCGCGCCAGAGCCTCGCTGGCGATCGGCGCGGGACCTGCTGCGGCGAGTTCGTAGAAGCGCCGGCGGACGTGAGACCAGCAGAAGGCGAGCGACACGCTGTTCTTCTGCGTCAGCGCGCGATAGCCGGCGTAACCGTCGACCTGCACGACGCCCGTGAAGCCAGCAAGATGCGTGAGCGGCTGCTCGGACTTTCGGTTTTGCGCATAGACATAGACTGCGATTGGCGGATCGGCGCCGCCCCATGGCCGGTCGTCACGCGCATAAGCCCAAAGTTGGCCAGTCTTGGTACGCCCGCGCCCGGGGTCGAGCACCGGCGCCCTTGTCTCGTCAGCGAAGATTTTCGTCGACGATCTGATGTGTTCCAGAAGCCGCTCGTGCACGGGCCGCAAATGCCAGGCGGCGCGACCAACCCAGTCGGCGAGCGTCGAACGGTCGAGGGCGATCCCCTGCCGGGCGTAGATCTGTGCTTGGCGATAAAGCGGAAGATGATCGGCGTATTTGGAAACGAGCACATGTGCGACTGTCACCTCCGTCGGCAAGCCGCCTTCGATCAGCCGCGCCGGGGCCGGCGCCTGCACGACCGCGCCCTCGCAGGCGCGACAAGCGTATTTGGGTCGACGCGTCACCAGCACGCGGAACTGCGCTGGCACGACGTCGAGCCGCTCAGAGACATCTTCGCCGATCTGGTGGAGCGCGCCCTTGCAGCAAGGACAGGCTTTATCCTCGATGTCGATGATGGTTTCGATGCGCGGGAGATGGGCAGGTAGCGCGCCACGGTTCGTGCGGCGCTTTCTGGCCGCCTTTTCACGTTCGGCGGCGGACTTGGCTTCCCCCTCCGCCGCGGCGCCCGCTTCCGTCTGCTCGACCTCTTCGAGCGCGAGCAGCATCTGGTCTTCGGGAAGGGTCTCGGCGCGCCGTCCAAAGCGATGGCGCTGCATCTCCTTGATGATCTGAACGAGACGCTCGTTGCGCGCCCGCTCGGCAAGCAGCATCGCCTTCAGTTCGTTTGGATCGTCGGGAAGCGTCTCGATCGCCTGCGCCATAGTCGCAGAAGACCATATTTTCCGCCGCCTTTCGACGTTCTTCGATGCCCTGATTCACTGTGTCGCGGCTTATCCCGGCAAGGTCGGCGCCGCCGTCTCTTTCGCCGCGCGCACGCGGCGAAAGTCGAGCCCCTCCAGCAGCGCCGAAAACTGCGCCGCGGACAACCGCATCACCCCGTCTTCGATCTTCGGCCAGCGGAACTCGCCATCTTCCAGCCGCTTGGCAAAGAGACAGACGCCCGTGCCGTCCCAGAACACCAGTTTGATGCGATCAGCCCTTTTCGCGCGGAACACATAAACAGCGCCGTCAAAAGGATCTGCCTGCATCGTCTCTCGGACCAGCGCAGCCAAGCCCTCGGCGCCCTTTCGGAAGTCGACGGGCTTCGTCGCCACCATGACGCGGATCGCGCCTGTCGGCCCGATCATGAACTCGCCTTCAAGGCGTCGATAATCGCCGTGACCATGCCCATGGGCGCGTCACGCCAGATCCAGACGCTTGCACCGTCAATTGCGAGCTCAATCACGTGCGGGCGAGCAACCGGTCTGCTCTCCGACCCCAGAGCGACGGGCGCTTCCTCTCGTCGCTCGACAACAACCGGCGCAAATGAAACAGCATCGAGTTCCGCTTGCCGTCGCGCCTTTCGTCGCCACGAAAACAATTGCTGCGGCGCCAGCCCATGCCGTCGCGCGACAACTGAAACCACCGCGCCAGGCGCAAGCGACTCTTCGACGGCTTGCGCCTTCTCCGCAACCGACCATCGTCGACGACGTTCGCCGCCGCCCGTGATCACTTCGATCCGGCGCACCGCTCCGCCATTAGGCTCAAGCGTAGGGTCAAGTCTGGACACAAGCCTTATCTCCAAATCAGGAGATCAGACTCGCTGCTTTCAGCATCGGTTGGAAGGTGGGACCGCAACAGCGCTTACCGTCATTCCAATCATTGGAAGGGAAATTGTCGTCGGTGACAGCCGTCGCTTTGATGCTATCGTCGGCCATGGCATGGTCTTCTTTCCAGCGAGACAACGCTGGAATCACTCGAGTTCGGAAGCCCCGAGACTGCGCCAGTAGATTTCAACCCGTCCCCGACGGGCTGTGTCTGAGTTCCGGAGTCGAGAACCCTAATTGCCCATTCGATATCCCATGCCACGGACCGTTCGAATGGTTTCGCGCCCGAGTTTTTTGCGCAGGCGCGCGATATAAACTTCGATAGTATTCGAATCGCGCACAGTTTCGATCGAATAGACGTGATCCATGAGTTCGTTCTGCGACACGATCCGTTCCGGGCGATACATCAGGTAACTAAGGATGCGCAATTCGAGCGTCGTCAGTTCGACATCGGCGCCACACTTGCGCACGAGGCCGGAGGTCGAGTCGACTTCAATGCCCATGTGCGACAGAATCGGATGCGACTTTCCATGCGAACGACGCACCAACGATCGCACGCGCGCAATTAATTCCTCGGGCTGAAAGGGTTTCTCCATATAGTCGTCCGCGCCGGCGTTTAGCGCATTTACACGGTAACGCCAGCCAATCAGGCCGGTGAGGACTAGCACTGGGAAATCCTGGCTGGACGCTCGCCATTTTTTAAGAACCTCTAAACCAGGAAGCCGAGGCAAACTCAGTTCGAGGATCGCTGCGTCGAAGGAGTGGCTTTCTCCCAACGCACAGCCTTTTTCGCCGTCGCGGACGATATCCACGACGAATGCAGCATCGACAAGAACACCCCTGATACAATCCGCCATCGCGGCGTTATTTTCGATTACGAGGATACGGATGGTGGCCTCCCAACATCGTTTACGCAAGGAATGGCAAGAAAATTGTACCGGCAGATTCGCGTTCTCGGACTATCGACGTTATTTGTTCAGACCAAGTTCCTCGGCAGTCGCCGTAATGCGCTTATGCTCGGCGGTCTCCGTTGCGAAGGCCTTTAGCGCCTTTTCGAAGGCTGACTTCGCCTTGTCCCGATCGCCGAGAGTCGAGCGTGACCTGATCAGCTTGATCCAGCCGTCTGCGTCATTTGGCGACTGCTCGAGCCGGTTTTCAAGTGAATCTACCATGTGTTGGATCATGGCTTGCCGGTCTGCCGGCGTCATCGCTTCTGCATTGCGGATGTCCTCGCGCCGCGGGCCTTTTTCGCCTGTCGGTGCGAAGGGCGCGGACGGACCGGCGTCGGCTATGACGGCGGACGTTGTGGCGACGGCCGCATTTTGCTGGGCGATTTCGGGATCGAGCTCCTTTCCGCCGCGCGCTATCCTTTGGCGAATGTCCTGAGCATATGGGTCATTATTATCGAGTTCGCGGAGCAGTTCGTCCCAGACTTTCTGGGCGGCTTCCTTATCGCCAGATTGTTCGATCGCCAGGCCCCGGATGAATCGCGCGCGGGAATCCTTTGGGTGTCCCTTAAGTGTCTCGTCGTTTGCTTCCTTGGCCTGCGGCGTGACGACGCCTTTCGCGGCGTGAATGAGCGCGTCGACGCGCGAGTCACGGAAGTCGACGGAATCGGGATTGATTTCGATCGCCTTGGCGTAAGCTGCAGCTGCCTCGGTGTAATGTTTCATATTGACGTAGGACCAGCCAAGCATTCGCCATCCTTCGACGTCTTTTGGATTGCGCTGTAAGCGCGTCACCAGCCGTTGAATCATCTCCTCAACTGGTGGCAAGGGCTCTCGTGCTCGCGCGCTCATTGGGGATGCGGTCTCGCTAGTGGCGGGCGCGAGCATCGGCGACGGAGTGGTCTCCGATGCGCCAGCCATCTTGGCGCCCTGTTTTGCGAATGCTGGGACCTGTCCCGCGAGGGGCGTATCGGATAGTTGTTCGAAATGGCCGGTGAGCGCATAGAGTCCGACGGAACCGGACACCACCACGCTGGCGACGCCGATCGCTGCGAAAGAACGTTCGCCGCTCGACAATGGGGGGAGGGCGGACGCTTCCGCCTCGCTGGCGGCAAGTAAGCGCCGCTTGATTTCGGTGCGCGCCATTTCGGCCTGTGCGGGATCGATCAGACCGAGGGAGGCTTCGTGTTCAACTTCCGCAAGCTGATCGCGAAAGACTGCAATATCGCCCGCGGAATCCAGTCGGCGTCGCTCCATCCGGCGGATAAAGGGCGCAGATACGAAGACGGTGGCGATAGAGATCATCGCCGTCAATACAAACCACAAGATCATTTTTGTCCTCTCGTATCGAGGAGCGCGTCGAGCCTGCTCTGCTCTGTGGCCGATAGAGGCGACAGACTGTCGACGGGCGAAATTGCCGCGCGCTTGCGCGCGAAGCGGGAGAACGCGAATAGAGCGAAGAGGAGGAACAGAGCGGGGCCAAACCACAGCAGGGCAGTGTTCACTTGCATTGGCGGCTTGAGCAGAACAAAGTTGCCATACCGGGCAACGATGAAGTCGACCGCCTGCTTGTCGGTATCGCCCGCGGTCAGCCTTTCCCGCAACAACATACGCAGATCATGTGCGAGTGGGGCGTTGGAATCATCGATGCTCTGGTTTTGGCAAACGACGCAGCGCAGATCTTGGCTAAGGATACGTGCGCGCAACTCCATCGCAGGATCGGGTAACATTTCGTCTGGTGTCACCGCACAGGCAGGCCCTCCGGATAGGATCAGAGGGAACACCACCACGACGTACAAATGGCGCAGTATGATTGAGAACCTTATCACGGCGAACCCCGCAGATGTGTCAGAAGCGGTTCGAAGGTCTCCCGCCACACCTCTTCTGTGAGAGGGCCGGCATGGCGGTAACGCACCCGTCCACTACTATCGATAACGAAAGTTTCCGGCACGCCAGTGACACCGAAGTCGATGCCGACGCGTCCGCTCTCATCGGCGCCCACGCGCGCGTATGGATTCCGGTGTTCCTCCAGCCAGCGAGACGCTTTCTCCCGATCGTCTTTCCAGTCCAGTCCCACGACCTTGATGTCGCGCCGCTCCGCAATGCGCATGAAAAATGAATGTTCGAGGCGACACGCGGGACACCAAGAGGCAAAGACATTCAGCAAAAAGATGTCACCCCTTAGGTTTTCGCTGGAGAGACCATTGCCGTCTTCAAGCCCCGCAAGCTCAAATGTTGGGGTGGTCTTGTCGATCAACGTCGACGGCATATGCTGTGGATCGTTGGTGAGGCTGAAGGCGAGGGCGCCCATCACGATGAAGAACGCGATGAGAGGCGCAAGTGAGGAAAGGCGCGACTTCATCGGATTTATTCCGCCGGCACGGGCAACGCGTGGCGGATCGCGCGTTGCGGAACGCCGACGCGTAGGCGTCGGTCGGACAAGGACACAAGTCCACCCAGCGCCATCGTCAGAGCGCCGATCCAGACGAGCGGCATGAATGGATGATAATAAAACCGCACGGTCCAGGCGCCAACGCCGTCTGGCTCTCCAAGCGCGACATAAAGATTGGAGACGAGATCGGTGCGGATTCCGGCGGCAGTGGTTTGCTGCTGACGTACCGGATAAAAACGTCGCTCGCTGTGGATCTTCGAGATGAAGCGCCCATTGCGCAAGATATCGAAGCTCCCTCGCTCGGCTTCGTAATTCGGGCCTTCCACATTGTCGATCGAGCGAAGCCGCAATTCGTAGCCGGAAAGCTCAATGCTCGCTCCAGGCCGCATCAGGTCGATCTTTTCCGTCGCCCAACTCGACATGCCGGCTATGCCAGCGACGAGCACGCCCATTCCGGCATGAGCGACTACCAGTCCGAAAAACGCCCTTGGCGTCGTGCCGAGCAGCCTTACGGACGTCGAGAGTGGGGCCGAGCCGAATCGGACACGTTTGGCGAGAATGAGCGCCGACCCCGCGATGAGCCAGAAGGCAATCGCCATGAAAGAGGCGGCCAGAAAATCGCGTCCGAACGTGGCAATGAGAACGGCAATCGCGGCGAGGGAGCCAACAATGGCGGCGATGTTAAGCCGGTTGAGAGCGGCGCGTAGCTCGTCACGTTTCCATTTAAGCGCGGGACCGACCGCCATGGCAATAAGCAAGGGTGTAAGGATCGGCACGAAGGTTCGATTGTAATAAGGTGGGCCGACGGAAATTTTGTCTCCTCCGATCAGATCGACGACGAGCGGATAGAAAGTGCCGAGAAAGACCGTGAAGGCGGCTGCGCTGAGCAGCGCATTGTTGAGAGCGAGCCCGCTCTCTCGGCTTACCATCCCGAACGAAGAGCCGGTTTTCAGTATTGGCGCACGGATCGCGTAAAGCACCAGGGCGCCGCCGGTCGAAAGCGCAATCAGCAGCAGAATGAATTCGCCGCGCGCGGGATCCTGTGCGAACGCATGCACGCTTGTAAGCACGCCGGAGCGCACCAGAAACGTGCCGATGAGGCTGAGTGAGAAGGTGAGGATGCCAAGTAGAATCGTCCAGCTGACCAGAGCGTTACGACGCTCGACGACCAGCGCGGAGTGCAACAGGGCAGTTCCTGCCAGCCAAGGCATCAGCGAAGCGTTTTCGACCGGATCCCAAAACCACCAGCCGCCCCAGCCAAGCGTATAATAGGCCCAAGCGCTTCCAAGAGTGATGCCGATCGTTAGAAAGCTCCAAGCTGCGAGCACCCATGGCCGCACCCAACGGGCCCAGCAGGCGTCGACCTTTCCCTCGATGAGCGCGGCGACCGAGAACGAGAAGGCCATCGAGAAGCCGACGTAGCCCAAATACAGAAAAGGGGGGTGAAGAGCCAATCCGGGATCTTGCAAAATCGGGTTGAGGCTCGCGCCGTCCGCAGGCGGATTCGGTAGAATCGCAAAGGGATTCGACGTTAGGACGATGAAGCTGAGAAAGCCGACGCCGATCATCCCATGGACCGCGAGC
This sequence comes from Methylocystis sp. MJC1, assembly GCF_026427715.1. Lineage (NCBI taxonomy): Bacteria > Pseudomonadati > Pseudomonadota > Alphaproteobacteria > Hyphomicrobiales > Methylocystaceae > Methylocystis > Methylocystis sp. MJC1. Next base: position 1,091,784 of record NZ_CP107558.1, read on the forward strand.
GTTTTGCTGCGCAATCCGTCGGGGATGTTTTCGCCAAATAGGGCGACCGCGGCTCCAAAGATTGCAAGGATCAAGACCCACAGCAGCATAGAGCCTTCGTGGTTCCCCCAGACTCCGGAGATCTTATAGAGCAGCGGCTTGGTGGTGTGCGAATTTGCAGCGACCACTTGCAGCGAAAAGTCTGACGTAACGAACGCGTAGGTGAGACTCGCGAAGGCGATGACGACGAAGACCAGTTGTCCCAGCGCGGCTTGGTCTATGAGCGATGCAATAGCCGCGTCACGGCGCCTCGCGGCAACGAACGGTGCGACCGCCTGCACGAACGAGAGCGCCAAAGCTAGCAAGAGAGCAAAATAACCGACCTGGGCTGACATAGTTAGGAACCCTTCCAAAGTAAGAGTATTAACGAGCTAAAATGTGGCTTTAGTGAGCCGTGTAATTATCTGATTTCAAAAATCGACAAGTATGACAAGTGGAATGAGATCGTGCAACGAAATCTCTGAAATTACTGCAGCTCGTGATACGCAGATGCAGGCTATAATGCGGCAATCAGGGTGTTTTAAGGCATACATTAAACGAAGCTGAACTTAGAAATATGCCCTGCGCGCAATTTAAACAACATTCAACTGTAAAACGCTTTCCGGCATGTGCGAGTCCTGCTTCTTGTGAACGGAATAATAAGCGTTAAGGGCTCTAGCCCGTAAAAGAATGCAAAGGTCTGCTATGATGTATCGGCGATATTTCGAGGCCGCCGTCACCCGTCTTAAAGACGAGCGTCGCTATCGCGTCTTCGTGCATCTCGAACGCGATGTAGAGAGCTTCCCGCTCGCCCGCTGGCACCGCGACGACGGTGGCGTCGAGGATGTGACCGTTTGGTGCTCCAACGACTATCTCGGCATGGGCCAGCACCCCGAGGTGATCTCCGCCCTAATCGGCAGCGCTGGCAGGATTGGCGCGGGGTCGAGCGGCACGCGCAACATCTCCGGCACCAGTCTCGCTATCGTTGAGCTCGAGCGTGAACTCGCGGACCTCCATGGCAAGGAGGCCGCACTGGGCTTCACCTCCGGCTGGATCTCCAATCTCGCGGCGATTTCGACGATCGCCGATCTCCTGCCCAATTGCGTTATCCTTTCGGACGCCTTGAATCACAATTCGATGATTGAGGGGGTGAAACGCTCGCGCGCCGAGCGGAAGATCTTCCGCCACAATGATCTCGCCCATCTCGAAGAGCTGCTGATCGAAGCGGGCGACCGGCCCAAGCTGGTCGTCTTCGAGAGCCTCTACTCGATGAACGGCGATATCGCCCCGGTCGCCGAAATCGCTTCCCTGGCCGAGAAATTCGGCGCGATGACCTATGTCGACGAGGTGCATGCAGTCGGCATGTATGGCGCGCGCGGCGGCGGCATCTGCGAGCGGGAAAACATCATGGGGCGCATCGACGTGATCGAGGGCACGCTCGCAAAGGGCTTTGGCACGATGGGTGGCTATATCGCCGGCGACGCAGTGGTGATCGACGCGGTCCGTTCCTATGCGGCGGCCTTCATTTTCTCCACCGCAATGCCGCCGTCGGTCGCCGCGGCTGCCTGTGCGGCCGTGCGTTTCCTGAAGCGCCGGCCGGATCTGCGGGCGGCGCATCAACGCGCGGCGCATATCACCAAGCATGCGTTGTCGACCGCCGGCCTGCCGGTGCTCGACAATGGCTCGCATATCGTGCCCGTGATGGTGCGCGACGCGGAGCTGTGCAAGGCCGCGAGCGACTTGCTGCTCACGTGCCACGGCGTCTATATCCAGCCGATCAACTATCCGACCGTGGCCAAGGGCTCAGAGCGCCTGCGCATCACGCCGACGCCGCGCCACACGCAGGCGCATATCGTGCAACTCGTCGAGGCGCTGGTCGATGTGTGGCATAAGCTCGGCATTGCGTTTGAAGAGCCGGCGCATCTTCACGTCGACGAAAAGGGGGACGGCCACTGCAACTATCCAAAGATTGATTTTGCGGCTCTGTGAATCGACGAACTTTGTGATCGATTGAGGGACAACGTGAGATTGCTCTCGCGCGCCGCGCCGACAAAGTAGAGTTCACCAACGCGCTCGAATATTCATCGGCGATCGGGATTATCGACGCCGCTAAGGAACGAAGTGAAGTTGAGGTAACAATCCATCGAGAAGGAAAAAACCGATGCGTTCGCTAGGATTCGCGTTTCTGCTGCTTTCAAGTTCAACGGCGATGGCCCAGCTCTCGATTCAAGATCCTTCATTGTCCAATTACAACAAGTGTCTGAACGAGGCTACCGAGGATAACGAACTGAGGAAGGTCGGGACTCAGACTTCCTATAGCTGTTATGGGAGCACAGCGCGCAGCTGGTATGAGGCTTTGTCTGGTGATAAGCAGGTTCACGACAAAAATGGCCTCTTTGTTGCCCGCTATTATGGGGAGACGGGATATTGCGCTCACCAGATAGAGGACGCGACAGGTAAACCGCTTTCGACTTATATCTGCGAAATAGTCACAGATGCGCCAAGATAGGCATCGGCCATCGTGGGTCTGTCTGAAATTTTTGCGTTGGCGGCTCCTTGCGGGATGTTCAGACGAACAGGTCTAGCGGAACGGCGAAATGATGGAGTTCAAGGGAAGCCATTTTTGACGGGAAGTGGTCCGTTTGGGCGTGCGCTAGTCCGTGGCGTATTCCGCACGAGCGCATCGTACCCGCAGCAAAATCGACAGGCTGGACTGTGACGACAATTCGCAAACCCTGCGACGGAATGATCCCGCCCTTGTCTTGGGCGCCGTCACGATCCCGGCGATCCGCGTCGCCGATGAAAGGCCCGAAGCCGCACGACGACCGCCCCACGATGATCTTGATCGCATCGTCAGCCGGCGCCGACTGGGGGACGGCCGGCCCCGGCACACTCTCGATCATCGGCACGCGAACGAAGTCCCCGCCTTTCGCGGAGCCAGCCTCGAGCCGACCTTCGCGATCGGCGCGGCGCCATCTCGTCAGCTGCTGCGGATGGACGCCATAGCGCCGGGTGCCAGACAAGCGTCGACGGCCTCGCGCTTCAGCGCTTCCGGCCACACCCTGGCCCCGCCGCGCGTGCGCTCGATGTCCGCGCCGCCTTGCTCGGCTCCGACGCCGCAGGCCGGCCAGCCAGAGCCGCAGGCCGAGCCCAAGCGCCGCGGCGAGCGTGCTGTTCAGGATGGCGTTCGACCTCGGCGCGCGAGAAAGATCGGCTCGGTGAGCGCCCGTCGGACAGGAACGCGGAAGCCTCCGACAGCGACGTCGATGGAAGGATCTCGTTCTCAATCAGATCAGCGCTCCGTCGCCGAAGGAGAAGAAGGACAAAAAGAAGCTGGAGGCGGCGAAGGCGATCGACAGGCCGAAGACAATTTGCACCAGCCGCCGGAAGCCGCTCGAGGTGTTGCCAAAGGCGAGGGTCAGTCCGGTCGTGATCATGATGATCACCCGATGATCTTGGCGACGGACCCTTCGATCGATTGCAGGCGCGGACGCAACAAGGCGTCGATTTGAAACCTATTCATGGACGTCTCCAAAGGGGACGGCCTGGACGGTGGTGAGTTCGATCAGCCGTCGCTCTCTCCCGCAGCCCGGCCAGAACAGCGATGATCTGGATAGTTTCGGAGATCAGGGCGCGCGGAACCGTCACGACGGCTTCCTGAATGAGTTGTTCGACGCGGCGTAGCGCACCCAGCGACGATCCGGCGTGAATGGTGCCGACGCCGCCGGGATGTCCCGTGCTCCAGGCCTTGAGAAAATCGAGCGCTTTGGTGCCGCGCACTTCCCCGATTGGAATGCGGTCAGGGCGAAGCCTCAAAGGCGGTCCTTGATGCGCATGGACACGAGATTGGGGGCGGCGCATTGCAGTTCGCGCGTGTCTTCGATCAGGACGACGCGGACGTTTTTCCTCTCAGAGACCGACGCGCGAAAACTTGCCGCTTGATTTTTCGCCATGACGCCTGCTGCAACGTAATCGTCGAGCGAGAACACTGCGACCGCCGGCTTGCGGATGGTAAGGCCTGGGCGTCATCGGGCGAGACGATGAACCGGAAATGATGTCGGTCGCTCTGGCAACGCCCCGCGAAGTTGCGCGCATCCGCCTCGTCGCCATTGGCGCCAAACATTCTTCCGGGGGCGCCGTCGCGGGTGACGCTATCGCGTTGCAGATAGGTAAGATGCGCTGGGAGCGGTGCCAATTTCGGACCGTGGCGCGCGACGCGCGCTTTGATCACAACGCCGCGGGAATGGGAGGTCAGGCCGTGCAGCGCCGAGAGGCCCGCCGCGCGCCCGTGGCCGAAGGTGCCACACCCCTTTCCGCGCGCGGCCGAATGATGCAGACCGCCCGCCTTCTGCGTGGCGGTCAGCACTCGCGAGACGAAGCTCCTTGTTCTTCCCGGCTTCGTCGAGCGGATACGGCCCGGCCGGACACGAATGTCGTCGTCACGCAATATGACGAAGCGCAGACGAGGTGAAAATTTTGGAGTCTCCTCAAAGACATATGCAAAATGACAGGCTGCGCCCCAAAAGCACAGCCTGTGACAATGCATTGAAGCGCAACGACAACGGCCTCCGGACCAAGCCACAGGCTGTCCCTTTTATCCTGCCTTAGCTCGGTCGCTTGCGCTCCCTCGGCGGAACTGTCGCGCAAAGGCGCGAGGACGTTCTCTATGCTGCGAAAATGTGAGAGGGAGGTCATCGGGACGCTTGCGGGACTTGGCGAGCGACGAAAAGGCCGCCGGGGCGCAAGAGAACAGCAAGCGATGATGCATATCTGTCGCAAAAATACTGACGTCTCGTTGCGCTGAAAGGAGAAGGTGACGCACCGCCTTCTCTGTTCTCGGAATATCCTCGACGCTATCCGTCGAGCCCTTATACGCTCGATCATTTGACGCTTCGCATGCTACAAAAATTTGCGAATGAGCGGCATCGGGTGGCAGGGTAACATACCTTGTGGGAAGCTCATTGAAGTGGAGCTCAGACGAAAGTTGCGCGACATAATCCGTCGTCTCGGTTGGTAAGGAACGACCACGAAGATAGTCTTCGCAACGCTTCGGGCCGGCGTTGTAAGTCGCCAGAAAGCCGCGTTCGCCGTATCGGTCGAGCAATTCGCTGAGATAGGCCGCGCCGGCATGAATATTGTCATGCGGATTGAATGGATCCGGACCGAGTGAGTAGCGCACCTGCAAAGGGGCGCTGCTCATCAAGCGGATCGCCGCGTTGCCCGGGCAGAAAGTCTGCCGGGGGGATCGCATGATCTCGGTCGATGGAAGCGTCGTCGCCGAAGCAAACGCGTGCGACCACGCTGGCTGCGATCTACCGCGTTGGAACGGATGTTTCACACTCCTTCCCGGCGAAATTTTCCTTCTCAATTGGGACCGGCCTGCATCGCTCGACGGCCGTTACTTTCTCGCGTTTCCTGTCAAAGCCATTGTCGGGCGCAAAGCCCATTTGGACCGAAGAGGAACGACTGATAATCAATCAATTCTTTTGCGTCAGGCTAAACGTGCACACAACGAGTCTGGGCCGACCGGCGAGTTTGCGGGCGATTGTCGTGGTCTCGCTCCGCGCCCTGATGGCTACCCCCGTGCAGGGCGAAACGTCACGCCGCGCACCTACGGCGCATGAGACCTCGCTACGTCTCGTTATCTCCAATTCGATGATTGAAGCCTCTCAGCGCTTCCATCTCCCGGTTCGTTGGCTCCGCGCCGTAATGCGCGCCGAGAGCGACGCCGATATCGGAGCGGTCTCCAAAAAAGGCGCGATCGGGCTTATGCAAATCATGCCGGAGACCTATGCCGGGTTGGGCAATTATCCACGCGCCGCGAGCCAGTCGGCGAGAGGCTCCGGCGGTCCGGCGACAACGAGATCGGCGATTGCGAGCGCGCTGTACGGACGGGCGGCGTAGAGTCCGACGGACGCGCTGGCCGAAGCATTCTAGACGAGAAGCGGCTGACGGGTCCCTGTGAAGGTCGACGCGATTGCGCAGAGTGAAGCGAGCGCGAGGGCGAGCGTTCTCATGAGCATCGCTCCATCGCCGCGCGCAGCAGCCAGGCGCGATGACGTTCGCGCGAATTGGCCCGTGGCAGCAGCCCGGCCGCAAGGTGGTTGTGCACATGCCGCCAATGGTCCGGACAGACCTCGTGCGGGAAGTAGCCGAGCGCTTCGACGGCGTCGATGGCGCGAAGGACACGTTGCATCTTTTCCCAACCGACGGTCCTCAGCAAAATCTCCGCCCCCGGCTTTACGCCCGGGATAGTCGAGCAGGGTTCCCTGGCGCCGGGCCAAGGCGGTCGGAGTGGCACAGAGCGTAAGCGTTACATTGGAAGGCGACGCCGCTTTCGGCCAGATGGCGCCTATTGCACGCGTATCGCGCGTGAGGAGTCGTGGGCGTTCTTTCTTCTCTTAACGGCTGGCTGTTTGCCCTATCGGCAATGGTTGGATGAAGGGCACAGGACGTTAGAAGGAATCCGAAGGATTCCGAAGTTAGTACGTTAGGAGCGCCGTGAATAACGCAGTGACAATGGCTTAGGCACCATTTTCTTTGTGAGTTCCTTGACGCGCCGGGTGCCGACGAGCGGGATGATGTGTCGGTGAATACGGCCTGTGTCGGTGCCGATCGTGGTCGGCCTCTTCGGGCGACCGCCTTTGCCGAGGATCAATCCGGCTTCCAGATCGCGCAGATACAACGCGCAATGCTCCTTGACCGTGATCGCCTTGTGATCGAGCTGCCGCTCTTCCGCAGGGTTGCGGCCTTTGGCGATGCGGCCGAGTTGAATCTTGGCTTCCTGGCGGGCCGCTTCTGGTGTCCATACCCCATGCAGGCCGAAACCTGGAAGCTCGTCGTCCTAGATGAAATAATCCCTGTCGCGACTAACCGCAGCGTCGACGATTCTCTTGGTCAGCTTGACCATAAAGCACTTTCGGAATGATTCCTACCCTGCTTTCGCGGAAGCACCACGGAAGCGTGCGGATGGAAAATCTCGGTTGGCGCAGCGTGCTCTCGGCGATGATCTAATTCAAGAAAAACCAACAGTCATAGTGGCAGAGGTCAGAGGTTCGAATCCTCTCGGGCGCGCCATAAACAAGGGCGTGTGTCGGTTCTCCCCAACATCTTCGGCCGGGTGGTCGCGCTCGGCGACCGCGGGGGCTTTTCAAAGGGCGCGCGGGTTTAAGGGCGCGGCCGGAGATTTGAGGCGCCGAGCCTGTCGACGAGCGCGTGACCGACCGAGGCGGCCTTGGAGGCGACGCCGCCGGCGAGGTCGTCGCCTATCGGCGCAGCGAAGCTCTTTTCCGCTTTGGCCGCCGCCTGCCGCGGTTCCGTCGTTTGCCCGACCGGCGTCCAGTGAATAAGAAGCGCCGCGATCAGGCCGAGAGCGGCATTGGCAAAAGCAGCGCGCAACAGCGCGGCGAGGGCGACCGTTTGCCGGATAAGGCTTTCAAACATGATGAACGTCCATTTCAAACAAGCGTATTAAATTCAAGCAATCGGTTGAAGCAAAAATAAGGCAAAGATCGAGCCCGCCGGTCACTCGGTCGATAACGTCGCCGCACGGCGCGCGGCGACCTCGGACACTCCGTCGAGATCGGCGCCACGCCTTCGACAAGGCGCAGCGGCGACGAACGGATTATTACTTCTGCTTTCTCACACAAGTGTCGAAAGCATCATCTGCTTCTCGGGCCATATTTGGGTTTGCGTAGATTCGCAGCGCCAAGAAATCGCTCGCTTGTCCCGTAAGGCCATGACGTCGAGCGACGGCCGTTTGCGACTCATAGGCGCACATCGTCACGTGCCTGTCGGCGCCGCGAACGCGCCTCTGTGAGGCTGCCACCGATGGCTGTGCCGCCGACAGAGTGAAAAAGACGGCGAGGCCGCGAAACGTCAAATCCAGTGGTCGAAGCGGTCGCGTATGCAGCATGCCTATCGCACTCCTTACCAACTACAGGCGCTCTCTTTTAGCAGACACAAAGAAGCGCCTGGTTTTCAAGCCAGGCGCTCGAGTTGGGAGGGAGTAATGAGATCTAATCAACCTGCTGGTCTTTTGATTGTTCCAGAAATGGGCCTTTTGTCGTGGATGGCCTTCTCTGGCAAACCTTCCCCTAAAATGGCGCGCCCGGACATTGCCGGGCGCGCGATCGGCTAACGGCCCGTTCCCGTGCCGGCGCCCGTTCCTGCGCCAGTATCGGTTCCGGCGGATCCGTCCGTTCCGGGGTTCCCGGCGCCGGAATTCTTCTGACCACCCATCGTTCCGCTCGAGAGCCTGTCCCGCTGCCGCCAATGCTCGAACCGCCGGCGCTCCCGCCCCCGGAGCCCATTCCGCCGGCTCCGCCACCCTTGCGCATTCGCGAATGAGGCGCACGCGGCGATCGCAGCCGCTATCGTCATGGCCCTGATGACGCGCTTCCTTGTTTTCCTCCTCCAGACGGTCCGATCCGGCGTCAGACGGCCGGCAGATAGAAACGGTTTTTCCAGGAACAATCGTGGGGAGAACGTATCTCGGAGGGGAATGTGGGCGAGTCGTGATGGAGCTGAAGGCGGAGAGACTTCGACTCGCCGCGCAGGGAACATTGCTTATTTATCCGGTTCACTGGCGTGTTTCGCGCGCATCGCGGCCTTAAATTTCGATCTCGTGCGCGCAGCAAACGCACTGCATCGACGCCGATGGCGTCGATGCCCCTCACTCCGTTGGGAGCAAATCACCCATTTCCACGCTGAGCGGAGACGCCATTTTCAAAACCAGCCCTTGTCAACCCGGGATCGACGCGTGCTCGGCGCTCTGCTGTTCCTTGTCCATTGCTCAGTGCGTTACAGCCGCACGGCGATCCTGCTTTGGCTGGCGCTCGCGGTCGCGGCTGGCGTCTTTTCTTACGCGATGTTTGCGATCGATACGGACGTCAATAATCTGATCTCGCGGGACCTGCCCTGGCGGCAGAGAGAACTGGCTTATCAGGCCGCTTTTCCTCAAGGGAGAGATACGATTCTCGCGGTTGTCGAAGCGCCGACGCCCGAGCAGGCGGGCGCGGCGTCGCATGCTCTTGCGACTGCATTGACCGAGCAGCCGGCGCTTTTTCGAACCGTCGAGGAGGAGGGAGGCGGGCAGTTTTTCACGCGCAACCGTTTTATTTTTCTGCCGACAGAGGATGTCCGGCAGATCATGGATCGGCTGACGAGCGCAAAGCCCATCCTCACCTTCCTTGTAAGCGACCAGAGCTTGCGAGGTCTCGCAAAAACGATCGTCTATGTTCTGCACGGGTTGCAGGCCGAGGGCTATTCGCTCGACTATCTCGCCAAATCCTTCAACGAAGCTTCTGACACGCTGGAAAGGCTTGCGCGGTCTCAGCCCGCGGCCTTCTCCTGGGCGGATATCCTTCAGAGCGCTTCGGAGCCATCCGGACGCCGGCGATTGATCCTGGCGCAACCAAAGCTCTTCACCAAGGAGCTTCAGCCCGGAAAGAAAGCAAGCGACGCCATTCGCAAGGCTGTCGCGGATCGCGATCTGCATTCGAAATACCAGGCCGATATACGACTCACGGGACCCGTGCCGCTTTCCGACGAGCAGTTCGCCAGCGTGCAGGAGGGAAGCGCCGTCAACGGCGCCATTACAGGGGCGATCATTATCGCCATCCTTTGGGCGGCGCTGCGATCCTGGCGGCTTACGGTCGCCGTCGTCGTCTCTTTGTCCTTGGGCCTCGTTGTCACCGCTGGATTGGGGCTTCTTGTCGCTGGCGCGCTCAATCCAATCTCCATCGCCTTCGCCATGCTTTTCGTGGGTCTCGGAGCGGATTTCGCGGTTCAATATACGGTTCGATATCGCGCTCAGCGCCACGAGGCGGCGCAATTGACCGAGTCCTTGATGCAATCGGCGGAAATTGTCGGCGTGCCGCTGACGCTGGCAGCAGTTTCGGCGGCCGCTGGCTTTCTTTCGTTCATGCCGACGCATTATCGGGGGCTAGCGCAGCTTGGGGAGATCGCCGGCCTCGGCATGATCGTGGCCTTTGCATCGACCTTCACGCTTTTGCCGGCGCTCGTCAAAGCGCTCAATCCGCCAATAGAGCCGCGCGCCATCGCGCAGCCAAGGCTTGCGCCAGTGGATCGCGTTTTGAGACGGAGGCGTGACGCCATTATCGGCGGAACGGCGTTGCTCGTCACCGCAGGCTCGTTTTTCATCCCTTCCCTAGTGTTCGACTTTAATCCGCTTCACCTCCAGCGGAAGACATCGCAAGCCGTCACAACTTTCCTCGAACTGAGCCGCGATCCGATGATAGACGCCAACTCTGCGCAAGTCGTTGTGGGTCCGCATGAAGACGCTCAGGCTGTCGCCGCCAGAGTCGCCGTGATTCCGCAGGTCCTGGACGCGCGAACGATAAAGAGCTTGATCCCCACCGATCAGGCGGCCAAGCTGGATATCATCCGCAGCGCCAATGAAACGCTCGCCCCAGCCTTCAGCCCCAAGATGAAGCCGAAGCCGACCGACCAGGACAGTGTTTCGGCGCTCGAGACGGCGCGCGGAGAGCTCGAGAGCGCCGCGGACCGGGAGCATAGCCCGGGATCGCAAGCCGCTCGACGTCTGGCCAATGACCTCGGCGCGCTGGCTGGCGCGGACGCATCGGCGCGCGCGAGAGAGGAGACCGCATTTCTCACGCCGCTTGGGGAAGACCTCGACGCCTTGCGGCTTTCGCTCGATCCGACTCCGGTCACGCTCGAAACGCTGCCGCGCGCGTTTCTGCGCTCCTGGATCTCCGAGGATGGGCGCCAAAGAGTCGACATCTTGCCGAAAGGCGATCCGAACAGTGAGGAGACGATCCGCAGCTTCGCGAGCGCGGTGCTGGCCGCCGAGCCCAACGCGACAGGGCGGGCGGTCGCTATCCTGATGTGGTCCCGGACGATGATCACGGCGCTGGTCGAGGCGGCCGCGATCGCTTTCTGCGTGATTGCGGTTATCCTCTGGATTCCGTTGCGGAGGATCGGCGATGTTTTCCTGACGTTGATTCCGCTGGTCGTTGCGGCGATCGTCACGCTCGAGATTTGCGCACTGAGCGGGTTCAAACTGAACTACGCCAATATCATCGCCTTCCCGGCGCTGCTCGGCGTCGGCGTCGCGTTCAAAATCTACTACATTACAGCTTGGAGGCGCGGCGAGATGGCGTTCCTCCAATCGCCGCTGACGCGCGCCGTGTTTTTCAGCGCGCTGCTGACGGCGACGGCTTTCGGCAGCCTGTCGGTGTCGAGCAATCCGGGAATGTCCAGCATGGGCGAGCTGCTCGCGCTCTCGCTGGCTTGCACGTTGGCCTCGGCTGTCCTGCTCCAGCCGGCGCTGATGGGCGAGCCGCGAGAGGGGGAAGCCGAGGACGGGGACGCTCGGTAATCGCGGTATTGAGGAATTGCCGCTGGGGCTGCTGCAGCAGCGCAAGCCGGCTAAGCTCTTCGCCGAGCCGCGCTGCTCGCGTACAGGAATATGGCGGCTGCCTGAAGCTCACAAGTCAGCCGCCAGGTCGAGCTGGCCGTCGTTGGGTCTCCCTCTTGAGGGAAACCTCGGAGCTTTCCGTTCGCTCGATCACAACGCCCGAGAGCGTTGCATCGATTCAATCTTTTGAACGTCTTGCGGTTCGCCGGTTGCGCGAAAATTTTTTGGGCAAGCGCGCTCGGATCGAGCCAGCCGCAAATGAGATCCAGAAAGCAGACCCCCGCGCGCCGCTTGGCCGGCCTCTATCCAGGGACAGGCGCGCATTGCATTTGGTCCCATTCAATCCCGGACTACTATTTCGCGGGACGCCTGTTTTACAATCTGTGAAGGCGAAGTCTGTTGCGATGATTTGCAGATAGGGAGGCTTGATGGAAGAGCATACGATCAAGCGGTTTCTGCCTTGGGTGGTCGCGACGGCGCTTTTCATGGAGCAGCTCGACGCGACGATCGTAAATACAGCCGTCCCCGCCATGGCTGAAAGCTTGCAAGTGAGCCCGCTGAGCTTGAAGGCGGTCGCCGCGAGCTATGTTTTGAGTCTGGCCGTCGGCATCCCGGTGAGCGGATGGATGGCGGATCGCTACGGAACAAGAAAGGTTTTCGCCGCCGCCATCGCCGTTTTCACAGTCTCGTCGATTTTGTGCGGATTGTCTCAAAACGCCGGGCAAATGGTCGTCGCCCGAATTCTTCAGGGCGCCGGCGCAGCTTTGATGACCCCGGTCGGAAGATTAACCGTCGTACGGACCTTCGAAAAGGCGGAACTGCTGACGGCGATGAACTTCGTCATCATACCGGCGCTTGTGGGGCCTCTTCTCGGCCCTACGGTTGGCGGCCTCATCGTGCATTGGTTCTCGTGGCGCGACATATTCTTCGTGAATGTCCCCATCGGGCTGATCGCGCAATGGCTGGTCCATCGCTACATGCCCAATTATGTGGAAGACACGAGACGTCCTTTCGACTGGGTGGGCCTCGCCCTGTTTGGATCGGGGACGGCGCTTCTTTCCTGGCTTCTCGAAATATTTGGAGAGCATCAAATCCGCCCCGCCTTCGGCGCTGGGCTTTTTGCAATAGCGATGGCGCTTCTTCTCGCCTATTGGGCGCATGCGCGGCGCGCCGCTTTTCCATTGCTCGATCTTGCCTTGTTCAAGAAGCGGACATTTCGCGTTTCGGTAACCGGCGGCTTCGTCACGAGACTCGGCGTCGGTGGATTGCCCTTTCTGACGCCTCTGTTGTTTCAGGTGGGCCTTGGGCTTCCAGCGTGGGAATCGGGTCTGCTGATGATGCCGACGGCGGCGGCCGCCATGGGCATGAAATTCATCTCGGCGCCCATACTCGCGCGATTTGGCTACCGCACCATCCTGGTCACCAACACTGTGATGATCGGCGTGACGACCGGCCTGTATTCCCTGGTGACCGCGAACACGCCTCTCGAGGCCGTGGTCGCAATCGGTTTTGCGCTGGGCTTTTTCAATTCGCTTCAATTCACAAGTATGAACAGCCTGGCCTACGCAGACGTCGAGCCGCTGGAGTCGAGCATGGCCGCCACCATCGCCAGCTCGTTCCAGCAAGTATCGATGAGCTTCGGTCTTGCGATCGGATCGCTGGCGGCGGCCTGGTTTCTCGGCGCAGCGCCGCAGTCCAATCCCCAGGCGGTCATTGGCGCCCTTCACAACGCTTATCTATTTCTTGGCGGGCTGACTGTCCTCTCGTCTCTGTCTTTCTGGAGATTGCGCGCATATGACGGCGCGAGCGTTAGCGGCGCGCAAGCGGAAATGGCTTGAGACCCAAACGCGCCGCCAACCGCCTCCATGTCTGTAACAATATGATTTTGATTGATTTTATCCTTTGATAATGCTCAGGGAAGGCACGCAACCCAGGGAGACGGCATGCCCTCCATCGCTGAGCTTGAAGAACAATTTGCGAAGGCCCTCGGCAAGAGCTTCGACGATTTGACCGACGAAGAGCATGAAGCCTTCGGCGTCATGATCGCGCAAGGCTTACGGGAGGCCGCGGTGAACAAGGCCCAGAAAAAGGAATAGAACGGCAGGGCGGGGCGAGGTCGCCAAGGCGCTTAGCGCGCTTTCTGCTCGCAGAAAATCACGCGAGGAGAGATCACGCTTAGACCGGGAGTGTCGAGCGCATTTTGTTTCGGAATGCGTTCTCGACTATCGCACGCCGTCGGGCGCATTCGCCTAGTGCCAGCCCAACAGGCAGACATTGGTCCAGATCTGCTCGAACCCGTTCCAGACGTTCTGGAAGCAATCGCGGCCGAAATCGTGTCCCTTGTAGCACGTCGGGCACTCTCGCCAGGCGTAGGGCGGTGGCCGCACGGCAATTGAAGGGCCAACATAGATTGCGGTTGCGGCCGCCGGCTGCGCGATCGTTTGGCCAACAAGGAGCGCGGCGGCGGCCGCAAAAATCAGACGCTTCGCAGCCATGGCGTTTCCTCCTGGTCGAACCAGCTATGGCGCCCGAGGAGCCTGGCAAGCGCGCTCTGTCAGGGATTTTGGGGCCGCCTGTCGGAGCGCATGCTGGTCCGCAACTTGCGAGTCGGAGGGTCGATATCTTTCTTTGAGAAGGCGACCCCGATGGCGTTCACCTTTATCTGTCAGACAAGCGCCGTAAGCGAAGGGGACATGGGCCTCTTCCAGGCCGGTCGCAAAAGCGTGCTCCTGGTTTGGCCAATGGGTGGCGAGCTCAAGGCGTATCGCGGGCGCTGCCCGCATGCAGACATGCCGCTGAGCGAGGCAACCTTTAACGGGCAGACGGTATCCTGTCCGCACCACCAGTGGGGATTCGACGGCGCCAGCGGCAAATGCGTGACGCATCTCGTGCGTAATGCTCTCCATCCTTACGAGCTACGCGTGGAGGGCGACGAGATTCAGGTCGACGTCGGCCCGGCCAAGGCGGCGCGTGCGCCGGCGTGATCCTTACCCGCCGGGGTGGCCAAAGGGTCGAGCCTGTCGCCGAAGCTGACCGAGCAGCTTGGGCGGCCGGCGCCTGTCGAGGGAGGGACGGCGCCGGCCGGACGACGTGCGCAGGGTTTATGCGCGCATCGTCAATCAGCGTCGGAGCAAAGCTTCAACGACTTCTTTTCCAAGAAGCTGACGGAGCCGTCCGAGGATCTGCAACGTCACGCCGAAGACGCCGAGCGACATCCATCCGAAAAAGACGAAGCCCCAATGCAGAGGGCCCGCGAAGCCCTCGTCCATCGCCCAGGAGGTGTGGCCCCATTCATTGAACCCGACGTTCGGGATTGTCATGAAGACGCCGCCGACCAGCACAAGGAAGGCGAGCGAGTAGCCCTGGGCAAAAAAGGGCAGCCGCGTCTTCGCATAGAAGAAAGCGCCGAGCCCGATGATCGCGAACAGCGGGTAGGAAATATAAAAGGTGACGATGTTGCTGGGGGTGAAATCCGTGTCGCGCACCGCGGTCATGTGCCAGACGGCGGTCTGCTCGGAGAAGAAGCTTAGGCCCCAATACAGGGCCAGCGCAAAGACGACCAGCCATTGCACGAGATAGAGAAGCCGCTGCGTCTCCCGAGCGGGCGAAAGCTTTTCGAGCTCGCGGTCGCGTGTGCGCCAGAGGTAGCCCGCAAGGAGCGTTGCGCTGGCAATAGAGAGGACGATCGCGGCCTTGAGCAGATTGCCCCAATAAAGCTGGAACTCTGGGTCGAAGGAGTCGAGTCCGGCGGTCCAGCCGAAAGCTTGCTCGAAGATGCGAAGCAAGGCGACGAAAATGGTCAAGGCCAGAACGCCAAAAAGGAGCGGCTTGATATTGACGATCCGCGTGGCGCGCTGTGCGGCGCCGGCGGCGTGCGTGTCGGTGATGCTCATCGATTATCTCCATAAAATTGCTATCGATCGCGCGGAGGGCTTTTCCGCGCGGCTGCTATCGGGGCGCAAAGGCCCGGCAAGAGGCTGGCTTTGCTCAAGCGTCTTGAAACGAAAGGGGGGCGCTAATCGGCGCGCCGCGACGCGGTTCTTCTCGCGATCCGTGATCGCCTCTGCGGCGGAAGTCGCAAAGGGATGATCTCAGGCGGAAACCGCTCGGGCCTGGGAAGGGGGCGCGCGTGGAGACTGCGGCGCTCTTTTAGGCTCCATCCGACGTTCTGGAGCAGATCGCGTCGGCGGCAATTCAATCGTCGTCGCGGGCGAAATTGGAACTCTGATGGCGGCGTATGTTTTCGGCGGCGGCGCGCCCAACGACCCGCAATGCAAGATGCAGCACAGGCCGTGACGATGGCCGCCATGAGGAACGGCTGGCCATCCGTTGTCGATTGGCGCATCTTGAGTCGAGCAGATGACATCAAGATTGGCAGCCGCGAGAGCCGGCGCGCTCGCGAAAGAAAGCTGCAAGAGCAGCAAGCTGGCGACGATTGTCGCCAGCAGCCGCGTAAAGCTGCTCTCTCGCTTGAGGTTTGGATCCACCGCCGCCGCCTTTGGTTCCAGGACGAGAGGCTAGAGAGGGACACGAAGGCGGTCAAGCAAACCCCTATCGAGCCCATATGCGGCGAAACGCCGCGCAGGATCTGTGTCATGCGGGCGAAGCGCGGCCCGCTCGCTGTGAAGTTCGCCCGTCGCCGAACCAGCCGGGCGGTGGGGCTACAGGCCGCGCGCCCAGGCCGGCCGTAACGGCGCCGCCTCCGGCGCGGAGATTGCCCGGCGCAATTCTTCGAGCAGACGCGTTTTGTCAGCGCCGAGCGTTCCCTTGAGAACGAGCCAATTCGAGGCGTGGTCGCTGCGGAAGACCGTCCTCTTCAGCTCCAGCGCCGAAAGGAACAGCTCCATTTCTTGCATCAGCTCCAGAATGTCGAGCGGCTCCCAGCCCGGGAAATTTCCGCGCAGCCGAGCGTCGCCGTAAGGAAAGCTCACGACGAGCGTGGCGAGGAATTCCGGTTGCGCGGCATTCATCAGCGCCGCGGAGTTGAGCGCATGCTGGCGGGATAGCGCTTTGCCGCCCAGGCCATTGAGGATCATGACCGAGCGCTTGACGCCTGCCTCCTGCAACTTTTCGAGCGCTTCTCGTGTGGTTGCGAAAGTTTCGCCTTTGTCGACCCGCGCCAGCACTTCATCGTCGCCCGATTCCGCTCCGACATAGACGAGCGAAAGACCGAGCTCCTTGAGCTCTCTAAGCTCCGCCGCCGATTTCTTTCGGACGTTGCGCGGCAGGCAATAGCTCGACACCCGACGCACTCCCGGCAGGTCGCGGCGGATCGCCTCGAGCACGGAGACGAGGCGGCGGGTCGAAAGCGTCATTGCGTCCCCATCCGCCAGGAAAACGCGCTTAGCCTCTCCGCCGAATTGGTCGCCGCAGCGTTTGATGCTCTCCAGCGTTTCGCGCTCGTCTCTAGGGCGGAAGCGCTTCTGCGGAGCGGTGTACATCTCGCAGAATGTGCAACGGTTCCATGAGCAACCATTGGTAATCGGCAGGATCAGCGAGTCTGCTTCGCTCGGCGGGCGGTAGACGGGCTCGACATAGTGAATGGGGGCGTTCGTCATGTGGGGCGGCAGAGCGTTGGATGGGGTGGCGGAGCTTAACGCAACTGCGGCGCCAGCCGAAACGTCTTTTTCTAAGCGCTCAGGAGCGAGACGCTTTGTTTTGGCGGCCAGTCATGGGCGGCTCCTCGGCGTCTGCAGGAGCGGGCTCCCAGCCCGATACGCTTCGCCCGCCATATTCGTGCGAGCGTCGCCTTTCCTCCGTGACGAACTCCGGCAGGGAGGGGCCTGTGGCGCTACGCTCGAGGCGCCTGGCGCGCTCATCGAGCCGGCGAAGGGCGTCGAGCCTGTCGGCGTTTCCGAGCTTGGCCTTGCTGATCGCGCTCCTCAATACATCGATCGTCTTGTCATACACGTCGAGGGGAACCGGATAGGGATGGCGGTCCTTGCCGCCGTGAGCGAGTGAGAAGCGCGCGGGGTCCGCGAAGCGGCAGGGCGCGCCATGGACGATCTCGGCCACCATCGCCAATGACCGAACCGTGCGGGCGCCAACGCCCGGGACAAGCAGCAAATCCGCAAAGTCTTTCGGTCCCTGATCAGCCGCGGAGGCAAGGGCGCCGTGCAACCTGCGGAGCATCACATCCTTGGGGCGGACATCATGATGGGCGGGCATGAAAAGGTGTGGGAGCGTCGCCTGTGCGGGCGGCGGCTCGGTTCTTCCTTCGGTGGCGGCGATCTCGCGCAGAAGGCCATCCGGTCCAAGATCCCGCAGAAGATCGAGCTGGCGCGTGCGCGAGGCGTTGGCCCTGTAGTCGGTGAGGTTGACGATTTCCCCCTGGTTCTCGCCATCGATCGCCGCGTGAGGGGCCTCTATAAAGTCTTTGAGCCCTTCGGAAAGCCAATGGTAGCGGCGGGCATAGCGCGTCTCGCCGTTCATCCCCTGCTGAACGACCACCCACTTGCCGTCGTCGGCCACGATGAAGCCATGCAGATAGATATCGAATCCATCCTGCACGGCGGCGCTATCCACCTTGGCGACCAGCCGGCTGGCGCGCGCAAGCGCCTCACCGTCGAAGCCGACGCGTTCGCCGATGGTCGTCAGCTCGAGCGGGGTTTGCCGAGAGCGTGCGCCTCGGCCGCCGCAGACATGGACGCCAAGCTCTCCTGCAAGCGGCTCCAGGCCGCGTCTGAGCGCGCCGATGACGCTGGTGGTGACGCCTGACGAGTGCCAATCCATGCCCATGACCGCGCCGAAGGATTGGAACCAGAATGGGTGGGCGAGACGGCGCAGGAACTCGTCGCGACCGTAATGATGCACAATCGCTTCGGCGATCACCGCGCCGAGGCTCGCCATGCGTCGGCTGAGCCACGCCGGAACGCGGCCGTAGTGAAGCGGCAGATCGGCGCTGCCTGAACGTCGTGTCACGCGAGAATCCCGGAAAACCGACTTGTACAGGCAGGATGTATCCGCTCGAGCCCGACATGCAAGGCCGTTATAGCTCTTCGCGCCCCGCCTGCGAAGTTTTCGCCGGAACGGCGCCAAGATTGGCGGGTCCGGTCGGCGCTTCGCCCGGTAGCGCGGTCCGCTCGCCGAGCGAGTCTCGAACATATAATTTCTTGACGAGAACAAACAGGGTGACGGTCAGCGGGGCTGCGAAGATCGTTCCGACCAAGCCGAAAAGCGAGCTGATCGCCGCAATGCTGAGCACCATGACCGCTGGGGGGATATAGACCATCTGCCGCTGTATCAGGGGCATGACGAGGTGACCCTCCGTTTGATGAATCAAAACATAGGCGGTGACTGTCCAAGCGATTGCCGAAGGAGTGAGAGTCACGGCGACAAGGACCGCCGGTATGGCGGCGACAATCGGCCCCAGATAAGGGATGAATTCGCATGCGCCGGCGATTACCCCAAGCGCGACAGGCGAGGGGAGACCGATGACCCAAACTGCAAGGCCCGACAGCAACCCGATGATCGCCATCTGCATCAATTGGCCCTGCAACCATAGTCTCAAGCCGTCCGCCAGATGATCGATTGTTTCATCGACCGTGCTGCGCATTTCAAAGGGGAACAGCATGCTGACGCCGTCGCGATAAAGCGTCGGCTGCGCCGCCAAATAAACCCCGGCGAAAAAAGTCACGATGACGGCGAGCAGGAAGGTCGCGCTTATTCGGAAGATGCCGCCCACAAGCTGCGCAAGGGGAACGTTGGCGTTGCTTATGTGAGACAATAACAGATTTCCGAAGGCGGACTCGTGTAGCGCTTTGTCGATGCTCTGCCTCGCCTCCTCTATGCGCCGAAACACCTCCTGCATTTCTGAGCCGACGCCAGCCCCGAACAGATAGCCAACGCCGCCGATTACCCCGATGATAAGAAGGCCCGACGCCAGCAGCGCAACGGGCCGCGGCGCTGCTAGGCGTTGAAAGGGACGTGCGCACAGATCGAGCAGCGTTGCGGTGAGAATCGCCCCGATCACGACAACGATCACGTCGAAAAGCCACCAGACGAGTATCGGCGTCAGCGCCAAAGCGATAAAGATCGCCGATCGCTTGGTAAATTCTGCGTCTGTCACCCGGCCTCCTTTCTCTCCGTCAACAAAAGAGCGTGAAGCGCCGCAGTTGGAACGCGCTGTAAGAGGCCCAGTTCCGCCGGACCACGCTTGCGCGTCCCTGTGCGGTTGGAACCAACGCGTCACTTGTTTCGTTCGTCTTCGACTGCGCGGAGACTCTCATGGAGCTTATCATTTCGTGCATATGGGCGAGCATTGTTGCATTGCTGATCGGCCGCGCCGCTTCGCAACGTCGCTTGTTATCGATGGCGCAACCGAGCCCGGCGCCACCGGCGGCGACTGCCGAGAGCGTGCTTGTCGTCATCCCGGCACGAGACGAAGCCGCCAACATCGCTGCCTGTATCGGCGGATTATCGCGACAAACCTACCCACGGTCGCAGTTCCGCGTGTGTATCGTAGATGACCACTCGACGGACGGCACAAGCGACATAGCTTCGGCACTCGCGGCAGAGCTTGGAAATTTTGTCGTCCACGCCAGTCCGCCGCTTCCTCACGGTTGGGTCGGAAAATCCCACGCCTGCTGGATTGGCGCGACGCAAGCGCTATGCGAGCTTCCATATTGGATATGCTTTATCGATGCGGACGTGGTCGCGGAGCCGCAGCTGTTGGCGAGCGCCGTTCGAGAAGCCAAATCGCATGACCTCGATCTCCTCTCGCTTGCGCCCAGGCAAAATCTCGGGACATGGGCAGAGCGTCTCGTTATGCCTTGCGGGCTCTACTGCCTCGCCTTTTCGCAAAGCCTGCAGGAGCTGCAGTCGCAGCGACATCCCGACGCGATCGCTTCCGGCCAGTTTCTGCTCATCCGCGCGGAGTCATACCTATCGGTCGGCGGGCACAAAGCAGTCGCCGACGCCATATGTGAGGACGTCGCTCTCGCGCGACGCATAAAGCAGCAGGGCGGGCGCGTCGCGCTTCTCGACGGACGCCTATTGCTTTCCGCCCGTATGTATCAGAACTGGGCAGGGCTGAGATCGGGCTTTGCCAAAAATCTCGTCGAGACCTTCGGCGGGCCACGCCGCACGCTCGGCGCCGCGACGAGCGCGCTGATCCTCGCCTGGGCCGCTATCGTGATCCCTTGCATCGACGCGATTGCTTGCGATCAAAGCGAAGCATTTGCGTGCTTGGCGCTTGCCATTGCGCTGATCGCCTCCGCATCGGCCTTTGGATTTCATCTCGCCGGTGCGCGTTTCTTTGCAATTCCCTTTTGGTACGGGCTTCTCTTCCCGCTAGGCTACACTTTGGGGGCCCTTATCGCGGCCGACAGCCTTCGATGCCGTTTTACGCGCCGCGTAAGCTGGAAAGGGCGGGTCTATCGATGACGACCCGGGCCCCTGAGAGCGCAGCAGGCTTGGCTCCTCGGAGCCCTAGCGCACTTACACTGATCGTGAGCGCCGCGGTCCTTGGCGTCGTCTTCCATGAATTGAGATGGGCGCTCTTGCCTTTCGTCCTTGCCAGTCTGTTGGCTTATCTCTGCAACCCGCTCGTGGAGCGGCTTTCGGTCAAGTTCCAGGGCTCCCGCCTGGGCGGCGCCGTTGTGGTCTTCCTTGCAATTCTGGCATCTGCGCTCGTCATCGCGTCACTGGGCTTACCGCCTCTGCTGCGGGAAATGGAGCGGTTGGTCACAGACCTCCAATCCGTCTTCAGCAAGCTCGCGCATAGTTTCGTCGATGACAGGACGGTGATGGTTCTAGGCAAGAGCATGAATGCGGAGCAGCTAGCCGAAGCTGCGGCGACGGCAGTGCGTGACTGGACGGGCCAGGCTGGGCGCGTCACAGAGCTTGGGACGATCAGCTTTGCGGTTTTCTTTGGGTGCGTCCTCGTCCTTGTGCTTCTCTTCTATCTTCTCCTGCAGGGGCCCGAGATTTGGGAAAGCCTCCTTTGGCTTGCGCCAGCAGAAAAACGGCCTGTAATTAGAAAAATATGGTCGCGTCTTGGGCCGCTGCTATGGAGGTATATTCTCGGCGTTCTCATCGTCGTCGCTTATGCGATCCTTGCCGCCTACATCGGACTCGGCCTCGTTCTCGGCTTGCGACACGCTCTTTTTCTGGCCTTGATCACAGGCGTGCTGGAAATGATCCCCGTGATTGGGCCCGGCGCCTCTGCGCTGATCGCCGGGCTTGTCGCGATCCGCAACGCGACTGGCATCGGGCCGGTGATTGGCTATGCAATTTACGCGATTGTGCTGCGCCTCTCCATCGATCAGCTTCTCGGTCCCTTGGTGCTTGGCGCGGCTGCGACTGTCAGTCCGGTGGTGATCATCTTTTGCTTTCTTGTCGGCGGGGCCTTGTTCGGCATTCCGGGGATTGTTCTTGCGGTCCCAGCGGCGATCGCCGTGAAAACCTCACTGGCCGTGCTGCGTGACGAGCCGCCACCAATTCGCAATGGATGACACATGGACCCCTTCCGGCGCCGAGCTCTCGTGGTCCTCAAAGCGGTTTTCGCGGATGGTTCGTTGCCGTTGCGTCTGATTTTCTGGGACGGCGACGCATTCGACTTCGCGGCCGCGCCGACGGTGGCGATCGTGTTTAGCAGGCCAGGCCTCTGGCGCGCGCTTCTCAAAGGCGATTTCGCTCTGCTGGGAGACGCACATGTGAAGGGCGAGCTTGTTGTCGAAGGGGATTTGACGGATCTCATAGAAATCGGCGTCAGGCTTTCCAAGCGCTTGGAGGCGTTGTCGGCCTTCCGCGCCCTTAAATTCCTCGCAAGCTTGCGGCTGCGGCGACGGTCCTTGGAAAGGGACGCCGCCAATGTAAGGCGCCACTACGATGTCTCGGATGCGTTTTATTGCCTCTGGCTGGACAAGCGTCTCGTTTATTCCTGCGCTTATTTTCACGACGGCGACGAAGATATCGATCGAGCGCAGGAGCAGAAGCTCGATCACATCTGCCGCAAGCTGATGTTACGGCCGGGCGAGGCTCTTCTGGACGTAGGCTGCGGTTGGGGCGCCCTTCTGCAATGGGCCGCAGAGCGTCACGGCGTGACCGGTCATGGCGTAACGCTCAGCCAATGTCAGTTTCATCATGCGAAAGAGCGGCTGTCGTCCCTCCATGGCAAGGCGACTGTGGCGCTGCGGCATTTCGCCGAGCTCGAGGATAGCGCCGCTTTCGACAAGATTGCGTCGGTGGGCATGTATGAGCATGTCGGAGCCGATGCTATTGCGAGCTACCTCAAGAAAATCACCCGGCTGTTGAAGCCCGGCGGCGCCTTTCTCAATCATGGGATCATATCGCCGGGTGGCGCCCGCCGCGGTCCCAGCGGCGGCGACTTCATCGAACGTTACGTCTTTCCCGGAGGTTCGGTGTCCTCTCTTGCCGTCCTCGTCGAGGAAATGGCCAAAGTTGGATTGGAGGTAATCGATATAGAAGATCTACGGCCACATTATGCGCGAACGCTTATGCTTTGGTCCGATGGACTGGAGAAGAACCGAGAGCACGCGATCGAATTGGTTGGAGCCGAGACGTTTCGAATTTGGCGCGTCTATCTCGCGGGCATGGCCTATGCGTTCGATCACGGCTTTCTCTCGATTGCTCAAGTGCTCGCTGTAAAGCCGGAAGGCGGCAGGCCAGCACGGCGCCCATGGACGCGCGCTCACCAATATATTTTCTGATGGCCGCCGCATCTGCGCGCCAAGCGCCGACCGCTATTGCGGGAATTACGGATAGCGCGAGAGGCAGGCGTGCTTATCCTGCTGTGTATGTTTTCTACGAGCGACGCTATGGCCAAGCAAATGGGGCGTGCGTATTTGGCGGCTTTGACGCCAATGGTGGAGGCGATCGATCGCCGCCTACGCGACCGCCTGCAGGTCATAGAATATTCGAATTCGCCGGATTGCGTGTTTCGTCTGCAGATCATCAACTGCGAAGGCGATCTGCAGCTGGATGACGGGACCAGGTTGCGGCGTGGCGATCGCGTGATCGATCTCCATTTGTGGAATGAGCAAATCCCACGCATGCCAGATGGCGCGCCGACGCTTGCTTTTGCCCGAAGGATCGAGCGCTGCGTCGAGCTTTCACTTTCGGAGCTCGCGAAATTTCTTGCGGCGCGGCGCGACCTCGACGACATCCGAGCGATCCGCGGGAATATGAGTCTCGGCGCGCAGCATCGTTCTGATCAAAGCGCGCGGATTGCCGCGAGATACGGGTTTGAAAGAGTCTCCCAACTGGAACCGCCGTCGTTCGCTCGAACTCTCCATCGGCTGGGTGAGAATGTGCTCGTCACCATGCTCGCACTGGCGCGTAATCCGGGCTCGGTAAGAGGCGATACGCTCTGGCGTGATCGAACCTTGACCTATCTTTCGCGGCGCACGCTCGAAAATAGATACGCCGGCTGAAACGCTTGCGCCAAGTCGAGGGACGCCTCGCGAGACCATGCGGAGCCGCCCGCTGTGTTTGTCCTCGAATGAAGATGATCTCCGATGCAGAACATGCTGAGCGTATTTTCTGCCCTATGCGAATCCAGTGCAATGCTCGGTTGTGTTTATTTGGTCGTCGCGATCTTCTCCGTTTGGCGATTTTCGCGACGGCGCGATCCCGAAGCCTTTTGCCAGGCGCCGGTCAGCCTGTTGAAGCCGCTGCACGGAGACGAGCCTGGGCTGTTCCTCCGGCTTTTAGGCAATTTCGAGCAGGCTTACGAAGGGGCGATTCAAATGGTCTGCGGCGTCAGGGACGACGCCGACGCGGCGGCGGCGCGCGTGCGTCAGATTCAGAAATCCCGCGGCGACGCGGTCGATTTGATCGTGAACGCCAGGCAGCACGGGCTCAATAAAAAGGTTTCCAACCTCGCGAATATGGTCCGGTCGGCCGAGAACGATCTGCTGGTCATCTCGGATAGCGACATAGAGGTCGGACCGAATTATCTAGGGAGGGTCGTCGCCCATCTGCATCGCAATAATGTCGGGGCCGTCACCTGCCTCTACCACGGGGTTCCTGCCAGCGGCTTATGGGCGCGCTATGCAGCGCTTGCGATCAACAGCCACTTTCTGCCGAGCATGATTGTTGCGGTTACATTCGAGCTCGACCAACCCTGCTGTGGGTCGACGATCGCAATTCGAAAGCAGACATTGCAGGCGCTTGGCGGCTTCGAGCGTTTCGCGGAACATTTGGCGGATGACTACGAAATTGGACGAGCAGTTCGGCGCGCGGGTTACGATGTGGCGATACCGACATTCACAGTCGCGCACCATTGTTTTTCGGAAACTCTGGGATTGCTCCTGACGCAGGAGCTGCGCGCGGCTAGAACGGTAAAGTGCATCAATCCGATTGGCTATGCCGGGGCGTTTATCACGCATCCATTTCCCTTAGCTCTGGGAGGCGCGCTCCTGGAGGGGGGAGAAAATGTCGCCTTGGTCGGGTGCAGCTTGGTTCTGCGCGCGTTGCTGTGCGTCGCCGTGGAGCGAACATTCAGGCTGCCGAGGCAGCCTTACATGCTTTTGCCCTTCAGGGAGCTTCTTTCTTTTCTGGTCTTCTTCCTGAGCTTTTGCGGAACCCAAGTTAATTGGCGAGGGATGGATTTCGATGTGACAGGCTCAGGGGTTCTGAAGGCGTCGAAATGGCGTGAGAGACAAGAGCAAGGACAGTCTTGAACCACGACGACGCTGCAGGAGGCTTTGTTCGTAGTTGATAAGGCGGGATTACAACGAAAAACACATCGTCTGGCCGTAATGTCTTGCATTCCGCCCAACCTAAGTAGTTATACATATAATCGACTGAACTATTGCATGTAGCTTGGCGGTGTAATTTAGCTGTTAATGACCTTTTCTCGGACTTGACGGATTCGTTAAATTTATCTTGCAACGAAAACTAATCTGGCTAAAGTTTAAATCCGCGTTGTGTTGTCGTTTGCGTAGGGGGTTGCCCATGATTGGAGAAGCTCAAGACGAGATCTTTTCGCGTGAAGAGATTTTCGCGAGCCAGAACTTATCCGACGCCTTCTCGCCGTCCGTCGTCATCATCGAAACGAGGGCGCTCATTCGAGAGTGCTTGGCCATGTGCCTGCAAAAGAAGCTCGGATTGCCAATTCTCACCTTTCCCGACGTCGCAGCCTGGAGTCAGGATCCGACAGGCGCCGCCGCCTGTGTCATTATCCTCAGCGGCGTCGACAAGCAGATCGAGAGCGAGCAATCGGAGCTGATCCGGGAATTGGCGCAATGGGAGAAGGATGTTCCGGTTATCCTCTTCTCGGATAACGAAAACCGAAGCCAGATCGCCAACAGCCTGCGGTGTGGCGCCAAGGGATATATTCCGAGCGATACGCCGCTCGAAGTTGTCGCCAGGGCGATCAAGCTCGTGCTCGTGGGCGGCGTGTTCGTGCCCGCGAATGTCCTGATGGAAACACGGCAGGAAGAGTCGCACGACAGCATTCGCTGCGACGCGAAGTTCGATTTCACAGCACGCGAAAATGATGTCGTAAAGGCGCTGCTCAAAGGCAAATCCAACAAGGTCATCGCCTATGAGCTCAGCATGAGCGAGAGCAGCGTGAAGGTCCATATCCGCAACGTCATGCGCAAGCTGCAAGTGCGCAACCGCACCGAAGCGGTGATCCGGATCGCGGAGATTGTTCGCGGCCAGCCGGGGCAGCAGGAGGAATCGCCGCCGCCTTTATGCGCGTGACATGGCCTGCAACGAATAAAAGCCGCGGCGCAAATTGCCCGCGGTTTTTTCGCGTGTGATGCGGGTTACTGATTGAAGGTCGGTAGCGCCTTGGTGGGGTCGAAGTGGTAATTCAGACCAAGCCTCGCCATTTCTCCGCCAAATCGCGTGCTCGCCGATAGGGCGGCTTTGTTGGCGAGGGCCCCGAAGAACTGGGTCGAAATCGCGCCGGCCGCATATTGAACCCGCCCAAGGTCGTAATGGAGATATTCGGCCTTCAAGCTTATGTCTGGAGCGAACTTCCACTCGAGGCCCGCGCCGAGCGTCCATCCAACTCGGCCAGCCGAAAAATTTCCGGCAGAGCCCATCGACTGGAGGAAAAGAACGGACGAGTCGCTTTGATGCGCGATCCAGTTTTGAACTGTCGCGCCGCCATAGGCCAGGCCGCCGGTTCCATAGGCGAGAAACGAGGGCGTCAGCAGGAACCCGCCGCGTATTCGTAAGGTGCCGAACCAGTCGAGCGTTTTCTCGTTCTGGACCGCCGTGCTGGAGACGCCGGACGGGACGCCGACGACTGAATTGGGGGCCAAACCAATGAAGCCGCCGCGGCCTTTTTGGCTCGCTCCCTGCATGTCGGCTTCGACGCCAAGAAGATAATTGCCGATCAACCAATTGTAGCCAGCTTGGCCACCGCCCAGCGCGCCATTGGCGGGCGCGCTCGAAACGCCTGTCGCGCTTGCGGCCATGGGGCCGACGAGATTGGCAAAAACCGTCCGGTCAATATCAGCCTGCACCGGGGCGGCAGCCATTGCTACGGTTGGGTGCGCGTCCCAAGCGTAGCCGGCGTTGAGCCCGGCATAGAAGCCTTGCGTGAACGCCGCCGGAGTCTTGGCCGGAGATTCGCTCGCTGCCCGGCCGAAGAAATAATTGAGGCCCAGGCGCGCGACGTCGCCGCGAAATTGCGTGTGCGCGCCAGGCAGGATGACATTGCGATCGCCAGTTACAGTGAGGTTGGTGACGAGAGGAGAGAGCGCGTAATTCACGCTTCCAAGATCGTAATGCAGATACTCGGCCTTCACGCTTACGTTGGGCGCGAACATCCATTCGAGACCTGCGCCGATCGTCCATCCAACCCTGAAGCCTGAGTAGCCGCCGGTTGCGCCGGCGGATTGCAAAAACGGGCCGAGCGGCGCGAAGGGCGCCCAGTTCTGCCGAACGAAAGTGCTCGCGCGCGCGTCGCCGTAAGCCAAACCGCCTGTCGCATAGGCGAGGAACGTCGGCGTAATGAGATAGCCGAGCCGGCCGCGCGTCGTTCCGAGCCAGTCGACGTTCTTCGTGTGGTCGATGCGCGTTGCCAAAGGCTCGATGGCGAAGAGCTGATTTCTTGTATCGATCTCGAAATAGGACGCCGTGGCGTTTGAGAGGCCGTGCCGGGTCCGCGCGTTCGATCCTTGGATGTCCGTCTCCAGACCGGCGACGACTTTGCCGAATTGTAAATTATAGCCTGTCTGCGCGCCGCCGATGAAACCGCCTCCGGCTTCGATCGCTCGGCCCCTCAGGCCATTTGCCGATGCGAGCCAATGGGGCGTTATCCCGGTAAAAAAGGAGTCGATGCCCGTCCAGAGCGGCGCGCCAGCCGTGGCGATCTCGGGCATTGGGTCCCAAGTGTAGCCAGCATTCAGACCTGCGTAGAAGCCTTCCCATAAGGCGGGCGCCGGCTTTTCCTCCGGCGAGCCTTTTTTGAAGATGCCGGTAGGGGAAGCCGGCGTCGCCTCGGGCGCGAAGGGGGCACCCGCGAAGCGCATGTTGTAATTCACATTGGTTCGATAGCCGCGTTCGCGGAACGGTATGTTTGACAGGTCGCGGCCAAATTCGATCGACAGCGACTCGCCGAAGGGCGTGCCTGTGAAATTTGTATCGGTCCGTACGCCGCCGCCAAAGGTCTCCGCCCAAAGATGCCGGAAGAATCCGGGTGGCCGGTCTTCTCGCACGCCGCTGCCCCAGGCGCCGAAGATGTAAGGCGCCACCAGATGATTATAGCCGAGGAGGGCGAGATTGACCGGCCTAGACAGTTCCGCGCGGGCGGTTGCGCCGCGGTCGACGTTGAGCGTGCCGGACGCATAGCCCGACACCGCCTCGGGCCCGTCCATCAGAAAATTCTCCGGGAGCATGAGCGGCTTGCCGAAGCTTGTCTGCATGCGGCCGATCGCGGAGAAGATGAAGTTTTCCGGCAGGCCGACGTCCAGGCGGCCTTTCAGGTTCAGCCGGTTGAAACTGGGGCTCGCGCCCAGGTGCGATAGCGGCGGGCCAAAGGCAATGTCCGTGCTATCCAAACGCCCGCCCAGCCCCCGCGCATATGCGACAAGTCCGGTGAAGGTGGCGTTCTCAAACCAGGGAAGGCGATATTTCGTGTCGCTGGACAATCGAAGAACGCTGTAGCGGTCTCTGAAAATGTCCTGGAGCGGAGAGGGAGTGGGAGTCCAGACCGGGTAAACGAGACCGAGGGGCAGGGGCCCGTAACGGTAGCGGTTGTTGATGTGCTCGGCGTCCGCTTGAACGCGCAGCGTGAGATCCGTCGTGAGGAAGAGCGGATAGGCGACGCGCGCATAGACGCGGTCGAAGCGGCCCGTGACTCGCTCCCCCGCAAAGAGAAGGTCGTCTGGAAGAGTAGAGAAATAGGGGGAAGGGCGGGACCGCGCCATGAGATAGCCTGCGCCAAAGGCCAGACCGTCGGCGCCGATCGGCACGAAAATATCGGTGCTATAGGCTTCGCTTTTCGAGGTTCCGCTAAAATAGCGGTCGAAATCCGGGGTCGACGACACAGCGCCGGAGATTTGTTCGCCCCAACCCAGGGCGTTGTTCAGTGCGAAGGACTGGGCGAATTCCCAAGTCCCATATTCGCGCGGCAGACGATTGGTGATCGCGCTCGCGCCGGCGACGCGGGTTTCCGCCACCGAGACAATCAGCGCGTAACCGTCGGAGGAGTCGAGCGGCGTTGTTGCTGCCTGACCGCTGACGCCAGCGATCGCTCCGATGAGCAAGGTGCGCCGCTGATATTCCGCGGCGGCCAGATGGCGCTGGCCGACGAGCGGCTGTAGCCGCGCGCGCACAAGCTCCCGAGTGCGTTCGGAAACCGCGGAGAGATCGAGTTTCTCGATAAAGCCGTCAGTTACCTCGAGCTTTACATCGCCATTGGCGAAATCCGGCCGCGGCGCTGAAAGCGTCGCGAGTGGAAAGGCCTTCGTATAGGCTGCCTGAAGCTCAGCGGCCGCCTGATAAATCTCGGCGAGGCTCAGCCGTTTGCCCTGGAGCCTCTGGGCGAGCGCGGCATTCTGCTCGCCAAGCTCAGGAAATGCGCCGGTGATCGTGACGGCGCGGACGGTGACGAATTTCTTTTCCGCCCCTTTGGGCGCTTGAAGGCCGCCTCGTCCACGCGAGGCGACCGTTTGCACCTCGCGCTCTTGCGGCAGTTTTGCCGCTGGCGCGAGCACTGTCGGGTTCAATACTTGCGCTCGAGCCATGGACGCAGGCCATGCGACGCTCGCAGCGCAAGCCGCCAGGCAATAAGCGCCAGGACCAAGGCGTGGATGCTTCGACCACTTCTTGTGCTTAGCCAAAGGTTTCTTTGCCTATTTGCGGGAAGGGAATTGCCGGGTGGGGGAGCGCATTGCCTAAATTTAAGCGCCGTGGCAGCGATCGTGCCAGTATTCGATTCGATATCGATGGCTGTTTTCAGGCAATGCGATGTTTTTACAACACATAAAATACGTAATCATACGTATTTCTGCGTATTATTACTTATATAGGCGCAACCGTGCGGCTTTGCGCTTCCTTGTGAAGCTGAGGTAGTCGTTTCGGGAATGAACTTCGCAGCTACTTATTTTAAGTTAAGCCAAAAGGGCGCCTATCAGGACAGCGCTTTCGATCATAGGATTTTATCGAGCGACCGAAGTAAAACTGCCAAGTGTACAAGTAGTTCTGGAGGGTGCGTTCATGAGAAAAATGCTGGCTTCTCCCGTGGCTTTTTTCCTTTCCTCCAGCTTCGCTTTGGCAAGCCCGCAAAGCATTCCAAATGTCGCCGTGGTCACGCAGATGGCTGGCGACATCAATGGCGCCTTCGCGCTTCAACAGGCTCAAATCGGGCAGAATACGGGCAGACACACAAGCAATGTCGCGCAAATCGGCCAATATATCTTTGGCGCCTCTCAAGGCTCGTTGGTCTACCAGAGCGCCACGATCAATCAAATTTCGATCCTTCCGCTTTCCTCTTTCTCGGGCGGCTTTTGAGCGTTTCGAGAAGGAGGCTTTGGCGCAAGGGGCCTGGCAAGCAAGTCGCCGGCGCTTTTGCTGCGGATAAGTATTTATGAGCAGGAGCAAAGCATGCGCTGCGTCACAATTTCCGCCGTTTTTTGCGCTGGAACGCTCGCGGCGGGCGCTGAGCCCTTACAAGTCAATCAAATTTATGGGTTCGACTCGCCGCAGATCAGCGTCATAGCCGCCGTGCAAATCGGTCAAAATACCGGCGTCGCCGCACACCAGGGGAGCGCGGTCAATATCTTCCGAGCCAATCAGATCGGCCCGGTCGCCTCTGCCGACGTAACCCAAAGCGGCTATGTCAACCGCGCGGCCATTCTCCAGATCGGTACAACGTCACCCTTTATCGCGTCGGGCCAATAATCTTCAGCCAGGGCGTCGACGCACAGAAAAGCAATGAAATGAAAAAGCGGCGAGGCTCTGTTTGGAGCGCGGGGCGCAACCTTTGGGGTTGTTCGCCCCGCAACCGCATTGGCAAATTCATCTCCGACAGGCAATCTCATTAACCTCCTGCAGGATGATGGAGAACGAGGCGATGAGGCGGCTTCTTCAGAAAACATTGCTCGGATTGGCGCTGTCCGCTGCGGCGCTCTGCGGCGCATATGCGCAGGTTATCGACCTCTCCGCGTCGAAGGTGGTGGACTTGAGCCACCCCTATGACGCCAACACCATCTATTGGCCGACCGAGCCTACTGGGTTTGAGCTCAAGCAAGAGCACAAGGGCGTCACCAAGGGCGGCTTCTTCTATTACTCGAACGCTTTCTGCTCTCCCGAACATGGCGGCACCCATATCGATGCGCCGATGCATTTCGCCGAGAACCGCTGGACCAATTCGGAGATCCCGCTCGATCGCTTGATCCGCCCGGCGGTGATCATCGATATTTCCCGGAGCGCGGCGAAAAACCCCGACTACGCCCTCACTCCCGCGGACATCGCCGCATGGGAGGAGGCAAACGGCCGCATTCCCGACGGCGCGATTGTTCTCTTGCGTACGGGATGGAGCGCGCGCTGGCCCGATCGCAAGGCATATCTCGGCGACGATACGCCGGGCGCCGTCGACCATCTCCATTTCCCGTCTTTCGGCGTGGAGGCCGCGACCACGCTGATCGCTGAACGGCATGTGTCGCTGATCGGCGTCGATACGGCGAGCGTCGACGTCGGCGCGTCGAAGGAATTCCTCGTGCATCGCGTTATCGGCGCGGCGAACGTTCCCGGCCTCGAGAATTTGACAAATCTCGATCAGCTTCCAGCGACAGGGACGATCGTCATGGCAATGCCGATGAAGATTGCGCAGGGTTCAGGTGCGCCAGCGCGAGTCATCGCTTTCGCGCCGCGCTGACGAAGCGATCTATTCGTGATGGAAGTTTCGCAAAACCGCCGTCAACGGATGCGTCTCGACCGAAACCTCGCCCGTGAAGGGGTGATCGTAGCTGACGATGACAAAGAGGCCGAGAAAGACGATGGACGCGAGGCCCCCGGTCATCGTCACTTGTGAACGCAGATTCTCCACGCCGAAATAATAGGTGAAGCCGACTGTCAGCAACGCGCCGAAGACGAGCATCGTCCAGAGCGCCGGCGGGACGACGCCCATAGCCAAGTGCAGCCGGCCGCGCCGCGCCTGGGTAATATTGCCGAGCTCCCTCATGATCTCGACGCCGATCGCAGACGGCTTGCTGTCGCCCAGCCGCATCGCGGCGGTGTAGACGTCATCGAGCGCCTTGGCGGTCTCGCGACTTTCCCCGCCCTCGGCCATGCGCGGCCACTCGT
Source organism: Methylocystis sp. MJC1 (assembly GCF_026427715.1). NCBI lineage: Bacteria > Pseudomonadati > Pseudomonadota > Alphaproteobacteria > Hyphomicrobiales > Methylocystaceae > Methylocystis > Methylocystis sp. MJC1. The sequence continues at coordinate 1,123,936 of NZ_CP107558.1, forward strand.
CTTCGATCACCGTTTTTAGATATGTGTCTACTGCGGTTCGCGTCGCTGCGGCGGCTTCGTCAGCGCCCGCCGAGAGGCGGTAGAGTGTCGCAGAGGATCCGGCCTCCTGCAGCACGAGAAGCTCGGCTTCGCTGAACTTCTCCCAGACGGAGACGATCGCGAAAGCAAGGATCACGGCGTAGATCACGCCGACGGTTGCGAATTTGAAGCCGGCCACCTCATTGTTCTTGACGAGGACCGAAAGCGGATAGCGCTTTCGTACGACGACCGGGCCCATCATGGCGATTGCCGTCGGCAGCAGCACCGTGAAAAAGGCCCCGAGCCACAGGGGAAGCGAGCACAGGAAAAGCAACAAGTTTTCTCTCCGGGCCAAAAAAATCAGGTGATCAAGGCCAATTCAGGCGAGGCGGGGCAGGTTGTCAAATAGGAAACGCCGCTGGGGCCGGAACGTTAGTGGTTAATTAATTATTTTCAATTTGAATTGAGTGCACATGATTCGCTTCCGCCCAGACGGAAGCGCTCACATCAGCAACTTCCGAGGCGCAACAATGAGCCGCTTGGAATCCCGAACCTTAGTCGGCCGCGCTGACATCGGTGGCGGCGGACGAAGCGCGCGTCCTATCTATGACGATCTCGCCGGCTCAGCGTTGCTGCGCCGCGCGGGTAAGGCAAGCGGCGCCCCCGCGCTCCGTGGCGATCAGGGGACGGCGCTTCTCGCTTCTCGTCGGAAAAGCGAACCCGAGGATCGAGTCACCGCTCAACTGCGCGATTTCTACCAGACGATCTTGCGCGAACCTGTTCCAGAGCGTCTCACGGCCCTGGTCAAGGCGCTCGAAGCCGGGGGCCGTTAGTCCTCGGCGCGCTTAGAGCACGACGACTCGCGTTCCTTTCGAAACCCGGCCGTAGAGGTCGATCACATCCGCGTTCAGCATGCGGATGCAGCCCGACGACACAGCCTTGCCAATCGTCTCCGGCTCATTGGTGCCGTGGATGCGAAAAAGCGTGTCTTTGCTGCCCTTGAAGAGATATAGCGCCCGCGCGCCGAGCGGGTTTTCCATGCCGCCCTCCATGTGGTCGGGAAGGTCTGGGCGTCTCAGAAGCATTTCCTTCGGCGGGGTCCAGCCAGGCCAATAGGCCTTGCGTCCTACTTGCGCGCTCCCCTTCCAGGCGAAGCCTTCGCGCCCCACGCCGACCCCATATTCATAGGCCTGGCCCCGGCCTAGCGACAGGTAGAGCTTGCGCGTCTTCGTATCGATTGTGATCGTGCCAGCCGACTGGCCCGTCGGATCGTCTACGACATTTTTCGTCGAGACGCCGGGGTCGACCTGTCCATCGAAATCGAGCGGCGTCGAATAGGCGGGGTCGGCGTCTGGCGGCAGCGCGGCCAATCGCACTCCGCCGCGCCTTTGCGCCCGGGATGGTGGTTGTTCAAGCTCTCCTTCGGGCCCGTATGCGCCATAGTCACGCTCGTCCTGCCGCAGTTTTCGCCTCGGCAGCGCCCGCCTCGGGCGATCGAATTCGCCGCTGTAAAGGTCAGGCTCGGCATAATTGTCGCCCCAGCCGCCGCGGTCGTAGAGATAGGGGTCGCCCGGGTCGCGCGTGTAAAATTGAGCCATCGCCTGGGGACTTTGGCCGAGGAAGAGCGAAAGACCGGCGAGAACCTGCATGAGTGAGTTGCGGCGTCTCAAGATCCATATCCGTTTCATGGAGCAAGCGCGCGGCGCCCGCTGAGCGTCGCACGCTGCATTTATCTCTGAAATAGCGGCAAAAAGGGGACGAGCCCCTAACGGCTCCAGCGGATGTGCGCGCACGCACGTCGAGCGGAAATGCGGCAAATTATAAGATTCGACGAAATGTGTTTTTGCGTTGTTTCGCTCATCCTCCTAACTCATGCGTAATCATACCTTCGGCGCGCCGCCATTAGTCCTTACCATCGCCAACAAGAGGAATATCCTTGCCTTCCTCTATTCGCTCGGAGACAAGTAGATGCCCGAGGACGTCGATCTTCCCCATTATCTGCGGATGATCGCAGCGGCCATCGCGGCGCTCGCGGGCCTTTACTATCTCCTATCTCGCCGCGGAAAGGATGCTTTCACATCCGCGGATACGGAGGCGTCAATTTCTAGCTCGGATTGGCGGCCGGCGTTGGATCGACATTCGTCTGTCCCGCGGCATTTGCCGGAGAATCCGTTTTCCGGCTCGGAGAATTTGGCGGATTTCTGCATCGAAATCGAGGACGCCGCCAAGGCGAGCGCGCTGATGAGCCGCGCGGTGGGCCTCATCTATTTCGAATTTCCGAAGCTCGTCTCGGGCGCCGCTACAGGAGAGGCGTCAATTGGCGCTCTCGCCGACGATTTCCGACTCGCCTTGCGCCCAACCGATCATGTCGCCCTATTGGGGCAGGACCAGATAGTGGTCGTCGTCTGCCTGCTCGCGTGCAGGAAAGATCTGGAGACAGTTGCGTCGCGCTTGAGCGCCGCGGCGCGTCGGCGCGGGGCCATCGAGGAGGGCGCGCCGTCGCTTCCTGTGGGGCTAGCCATGTATCCGTCGGACGGCCTCGAGGGCCAGGCTTTGATCGATGCGGCAAGAAAGCATTATCGGGACCTGTGGCCCACGAAGGAGAAACCGGAGACGCCTGCTGCGGGTGGCTAGAAGCGGCCAACGGCGACGGCCGTCGTGCAGTTAAGATCGGGCGATCGTGACCGGCAAAGGGGTTTTCTCGTCTCCGTCGCTAAGCGCGCGCAAGGCGCTTGCCTCGCTGCGTCAGCCCCTTTTTGTCCGCGGGCGAGGAACAACCCCGGGCGCCTCCGGTTGATCCGTCACGGGAAATGGGGGGCTCCAACCGAGGGTCTATAGATGCCGCTCTTTAGACGAAACAAGGATTACGCGAGCAGCCTCAACTCCGCCGCCAGGCAGGCCATCTCGGCTTCCGATCAGCTCGGGCGCATGGCGGAGGAAGGCGTCGATCAGGCCTCTGCGGCCCTCGCCAATGTCCGCGAGCAAAGCCAACAAGCAGTAGAAAACGCGAGCGAAACCTTCTCGGACCTGCGCTCGACGGTCGAAACGTCGGTCCGCGCTCAGCCTATAACAGCCCTCCTGATCGCGGCGATCGCCGGGATGGCGGTCGGGGCTCTTTTGAGGCCAGGGAAATAGGGGCGACAAGCCAGGTCGCGGATTGTTGCACTTTTCGGGCGCGAGGCGGCGAACGCCTCGCGCCGAGTTTTCGTACGTAAGCGCGCGTCAGATCCCGCCGGCGAGGCTCTGCAAGATAAAGCCGCCGAACAACAGAAGACCCGCGTCCCGGTTCGAGCGGAACAGCTTCAGCGCGATCGCCGGCGGGGCGTCCTCGCGCGTCAGCGACGTCTGCCAAGCAAGATGCGCCACATAGGCCGCGACGCCGAGATAAGAGAAAACGCCGCCGCCGCTCCCATAGGCCGCGAGCGTCGCGCAGAGCGCCGAGCCGGCATAAAGCCCACCGACCGCCATCTTCACATGCGCGCCGAAGAGCCGCGCCGTCGAGCGCACGCCCGCGATGGCGTCGTCGCGCACGTCCTGCAAAGCGTAGATTGTGTCGAAGCCGATCGTCCAGAGAATGCAGCTCGCATAAAGAAACAGGGCCGGCAGGCCAAGCGCGCCGGTCTGCGCCGTCCAGCCGAGCATCGCCCCATAGGCGAAGGCGAAGCCGAGGATCGCTTGCGGCCAGGACGTGAAGCGCTTGGCGAAGGGATAGACCGCCACAATCAAAAGCGAAAGAAAGCCGAGCGCGATTGTGTAGCCGTTGAAGGAGAGCAGCACCGCAAGGCCGATGAGACATTGCGCGACGATGAACCAGAGCGCCGCGCGCGGCGAGACGCGACCGCTGGCGAGCGGGCGGTTACGGGTGCGCTCGACCTTGGCGTCGATCTTGCGGTCGACATAGTCGTTATAGGTCGAGCCGGCGCCGCGCATCACGACGGCGCCGACGAAGAAAAGCGTCAAATGCCAAAGATTGGGCGCTTGGCGCAGGGCCGCCGAGGCCATAGCGCTCGACTCCCAGCAGGGAAGCAGCAGGAGCCACCAGCCAATGGGCCGATCGAGCCGCGCGAGCTGGACATAGGGCCGCAGCCATTCGGGCGCGTAGCGCCAGAGCGGATGGCTTGTCTGAGCGTCGGGGAGGGCGGTTCCCGCGCCGCCGTCTTGCTGCGCAAGGCTCACAGCGGGCCGGCGGGGAGCTTGGGCGGCGCGCCCATGCCGCCGCCACTTGCCGCCTGCTCGCGCTGCTGCTCCATCATCTGCTTCATTTTCGCCGCGGCGGTGCAGGCCTGGGATGCGAAAGTCTTCGTCTTGGCGCCGGCCTGCTTGAAGCCGTCCACGACATTATCCGGAATGTTGCACCATTCCTTGTTCTTGCTCATGTAGCCGAGCATCTCGCTCTCGACGGCGACAAGCTTTTTGGCGGCGGGGCAGGCGGCGTTCGGGTCCATCTTACCCTTGCCGGCCTTCCCGATATTGTTGAGCGCTTGGATTTGCGCCATGCGGCGTTCCGTCAGCTTCTGGAAGTCCTCCTGGCAGGATTGCGCATTGGCGACGCCAGCGCCGGCGAGCAGCGCCAGGGCGGAGAGGCCCGAAACCGAGCGCAAGAAGGTGGAGGGGCTGAACTTCATTCGTTTGGACCCGCTTTCAAAGCAGCTTTCTGTTAACAGCAGGCTTGCCGCCCGCGCAAGTTTTGGTCAACCTGTCCGCGCACAAAGCGGCGCCTTCATGGCGGCGGCGCTGCGGCGGAACACCGCGCGCGCCAAATCCAGACGCCATCAAGTCGGGACTCCATCTTGTCACATTATGATTTTTCCGCGCAACGGCTCTTCGTGGAGGCGGCGCTCGCGCCGGGCGCCGACATCGTCCCGCCGCCCGAGGCGCTCAATTACCTTCTCAACGTGCTGCGGCTTCGCGAGGGCGACGCCATTCTTTTGTTCAATGGGCGGGATGGCGAGTTTCTCGCGCATCTTTCTGCCGTAACGCGGCGTTCCGCGACGTTGCGGGTCGGCAGGCTTCTGCGGGCGCAGACGCCGATCGCCGATCTTGATTACTGCTTCGCGCCTTTGAAGCAGGCGCGCCTCGATTATATGGCGCAGAAAGCGACGGAAATGGGGGCCGGGCGGCTTGTTCCCGTCATTACCAACCGCACGCAGGTTCGGCGCGTCAATTCGGCGCGGCTGCGGGCGAACGCCATAGAGGCCGCCGAGCAATGCGGCGTGCTTGCCGTGCCCGAATCGCTGGAAGCGGTTGACCTCGCCGATTTCTTATCCGGCTTTCCCGCGCGGAGGCTGCTCGTTTTCTGCGACGAGGATGCGCCGATCGCCAATCCCTTCGCCGCGCTCTCGGGGCGATCGGGGGAGGGCGTCAGCGTGCTTATCGGCCCTGAGGGCGGGTTCGACGAACACGAGCGCGCCGCCATCGCGCGCGTCTCGAATGTCGCTCGAATCTCACTCGGGCCGAGGGTGCTGCGCGCGGATACCGCAGCGGTCGCGGCCCTAGCGATCGTGCAGGCCGCTATCGGCGATTGGGATAGTAACGTGCTGTAACGAGACCTTAATCAAATCTGTCGGCGTAAACGGAAAATAAATGTCAATGTGTTGTTTTTCCACAACAGCGAAAGGGCGCCAAAGATTGGGACACGATGCTGCCACGATGTTTAGGTCTAGTGTCCAGATCGCGGGAGCGAGTCGCATTGAGTGCGCTCAGATCCCTTCTGCTGAAATTATTCCGGCTCGAGATTGTGACGGCCCACTTGTCGTCCAATCTGAAGAGAGGCTGATCGCCTGATGATGTTCGCCAATTTCCGCACCTTTGCGCCACTCGGCCTTACCGCGGGTCTGGCAATTGTCGTGTCTCTAAATGTTTCTCCCGCAAAAGCTGAAACGCAGAATCATTGCGCGCGCTATGGCGCGGATTATGTCGCCGTTTCGGGCTCGAATGGTTGTGTGAAGATCGGCGGTCATGTGCGCGTTGATATCCCGCGCGCCCCAGCCGCGCCGATGGGCTATGCGGCATTGGGCGACAGCGTGCAGCGCGCTTCGCACCTTCAGCCGATGGCGCCATTCGGCCTCAACGATCTCTTCCCGCGCTGAGCAGGGAAGACCATCCCGCGCTTGGCCGCGGGATGTTTTATGTCAGAGCGGTATGACGCAATCCCTGAAGGCGCCGTCGACCGAGCCGCCCCAAGGGCCATGAAAGGCCTCCAGCCGCTCCTGCGCCAAAGTGCGACCTTCCGAGATTATCTTTTCGAGAGGCGCGAGATAGATCGTCTCGTCTTCCCCTTGTGCGTTCACGCGCGCCCGCTGCTCGAGGCCCGCCTTCGCGAGAGCGAGTATATCCCGCCCGATCTCCCGCAAGCTGCGACCGTCGATTGTCGCGTCGAGGGCGAGGGTGGGAACGTCCTCGCGCAGCCGCTGGCGCGCCGCCGCGCTCCACCCCTTGGTGAGCTGGAGCGCCTGGTCGAGCGCAACGCTGTCATAGAAGAGTCCGGCGAATAGCGCAGGCAGGGCGGTCATATGGGCGCGCGGGCCGCCGTCGGCGCCGCGCATTTCGAGATAGGTCTTGAGCCGGACCTCGGGAAAGATCGTCGAAAGGTGGTTCGCCCAGTCGGATATGACGGCGCGCTCGCCCGGCAACTGCGGCAGGCGGCCTTCGAGCAGGTCGCGGAAGCTTGCGCCCGCGACATCATGATAGATGTCGCCGCGCTTGACGAAATACATCGGCACGTCCAGCGCGTAATCGACATAACGCTCGAAGCCGAAGCCTTCTTCGAAAGCGAAAGGCAGCATGCCCGTTCGGTCGGCGTCGGTGTCGAGCCAGATCGTGGAGCGTTCGGATAGCCGGCCGGTGGGCTTGCCGTCCAGGAAGGGCGAATTGGCGAAAAGCGCCGTGACCAGCGGCTGCAGCGCGAGGCCGACCCTGACTTTCTCGACCATGTCCTTTTCGCTGACGAAGTCGAGATTGGCCTGGATCGTCGCGGTGCGAAACATCATGTCGAGGCCGCGCGAGCCGACCTTCGGCATATAGGCGGCCATGATCTTGTAGCGCTGCTTCGGCATGGCCGGCGTCTCGGCGCGCGACCACTTCGGGCTTGCGCCAAGATCGAGAAATTCGACCCCCAGAGAATGCGCCACGCCCGCCAGCGCCGAAAGATGCGCGTCGAGCTCGGCCGCCGTTGCGTGGATATCGAGTAACGGTGCGCCGGAAAGCTCGAATTGCCCGCCTGGCTCTATGGAGATCGCGCCGCCGCCTTCCGTCTGGGCGAGACCGATGAGCGCCTCGCGGTCCATGATGGGCTCCCAACCGGTCGCTTCCTGGACGCCCTCGAGCAGGCGGCCGACGCCACAGCGCCCGCCGTCACAGCCATAGGGAACCGGCGCCAGCAGATCGGAGTAGAAGGCGATTTTTTCGTGTTCCGTGCCGACGCGTAACGGCGCGCCGGAGCCTTTGCAACCGGCTGCGAGCCATTCCACCAGCGCGTCTCGGGACGCAATCGGCGTCGAATCAGTTACGTCGCGAGCCATTTTTTGACTTATTTTTCCGTTTGATAGCGGTCGTAGCGACCAAAAGAGCGCGCGGTGAAGGAAGGCAGGGCCGCGCCAAGTTCTAGGATACGCGAGAGGCTGGCGTGGCGCCAAGCGGTCGGCGCAGATGGATGCCGGAAAAGCAGACTGGATGCAAGAGCGGGCCGCCAGCGCCGTTGGCGCCTTGCTTGCTTTTAGGGATGCCCAAGTGGAGGCGCGCCTCCTCGATCGGGAGCGTCGCCGTTAAGCGTTTGGAGAGTTTTCTGGCCTTATCTTTTTCGCGTGGAGGCCCGATGCGCAGCTTGTTTCATCGTTTCATCGCGAACGAAGGCGGGGCGACCGCGATCGAATACGCAGTGATCGCGTCGCTTGTTTCAATCATCATCGTCGGCGCGACGACGGCCATCGGAACGCAGATGTCGACCTTGTACTTTGGCAAGCTCGGCTCTAAATTCAATTGAAATCTGACGCCCGCAGCAAGGCGCCGTAACGAACCGCCCATTGTCGCCTAAGGGCCATCTTACTCGGCCGAGGACGCGCGGGGGCGCCGCCGCCTTCATCCGGCTGCCAAGGGCAGCCTCCCGCCCAGCGCTTTGGCAGGGCGCTTGACAGACTCGGACCGGCGCCACATTCCTTCGAGCCAATCGACGCCAAATATGGGCGGACGTCCAGACGGGCGAGACGCCACCCGAGCCGCCGGCGAAGCCGCGCGGCGCCCATTGCCGAAGGCGCCCAAATGAATGCTCAGCCACGCGGGATGAAACCGCCGCTCAAGATTCTCCTTTGCTCGCCGCGCGGATTCTGCGCCGGCGTGGTGCGCGCGATCGACGCCGTCGAGCGCGCCCTCGCGAAATATGGACCGCCGGTTTATGTGCGTCACGAGATCGTCCACAATCGTTACGTCGTGGAGTCGCTGAAATCCAAAGGCGCGGTTTTCGTCGAGGAGCTCGATGAAATTCCCTCGACCGACGCGCCCGTGATCTTCTCCGCTCATGGCGTGGCCAAATCCGTTTCCGCGGAGGCGCAGGAGCGCAAGCTTCTCGCCATCGACGCGACCTGCCCGCTTGTCACCAAGGTGCATCGCGAAGCGGAAATCCACTGGAAGCGCGGCCGGCGCGTGCTGCTTGTCGGCCACTCGGGCCATCCGGAGGTCGTCGGGACAATGGGGCAGTTGCCCGAGGGCGCGGTGGTGCTCGTGGAATCCATCGACGACATCCAGGCGTTGAGTTTCACGGACGAGAATAATCTCGCCTATGTCACTCAAACCACCCTGTCGCTTGACGACTCTCAGGAGATCGTCACTGCGCTGACGAAGCGCTTTCCAGGGATTGTGGGCCCTCACAAGGAAGACATCTGCTACGCGACGACGAATCGCCAGGCTGCGGTGAAGCAAGTCGCGCCGACCGTCGACGCGGTGATTGTCGTGGGCTCGCCGAATTCGTCGAATTCGCAGCGGCTGCGCGAAGTGGCGGAGCGAGCCGGCGCCCCGGCCCAGCTCGTGCAGGGCAAGCGTGAAATCGACTGGTCGATCTTCGGCTCCATTGGCTCGCTGGGCATCACCGCCGGCGCCTCTGCGCCGGAAGTGCTCGTTGAGGAAATCATGGACGCTTTCGCAGAGCGCTATGATATCTCGGTCGAAACGGTCTCGACCGCCGACGAAAGCGTCTCCTTCCCACTGCCGAAGGAGCTGCGGGCGCTCGCCTGATGGGGCGTCGCTCTCGGAAAGAGACCCATGGCCGTTTACACGCAGGTTGACGATGCGGAGCTGCTCGCTTTCCTCGCAACCTATGACATCGGCGACCTCCTCTCCTGCAAGGGCATTGCCGAGGGGGTCGAGAACTCGAACTACTATCTGCACACGAGCGCCGGAAGCTTCATCCTCACGCTGTATGAAAGGCGCGTGGCGGAGGCGGACCTGCCATTTTTTCTCGGACTGATGGAGCATCTCGCGCGGCGCGGCGTCACGTGCCCGCAGCCCGTGCCCAACCGGGCCGGCGAGCCGCTTGGGCGCCTCGCGGGTCGGCCGGCGGTCATCGTTACTTTCCTGGACGGCTATTCGGTGCATCGGCCCGAGGTCGCCCATTGCGCGGCGCTCGGCGCGGCGCTGGCGCAGCTGCATCTCGCCGGCGCGGATTTTCCGTTGCGGCGTCTCAACGCGCTTTCGCTCGGGGCCTGGCGCCCGCTTTTCGCGCCCTCCGCCGTCCACGCCGACGAGGTGGAGCCGGGGCTGCGCGAGACCGTCGAGGCGGAGCTCGACTATCTTGAACAAAACTGGCCCCGCGATCTGCCCAGCGGCGTCATCCATGCAGATCTTTTTCCGGACAACGCCTTTTTCCTGGGCGACAAGATGTCGGGCGTGATCGATTTCTATTTCGCCTGCAATGACGCCTACGCCTACGATCTTGCGATCTGCCTGAACGCCTGGTGTTTCGACGAGGCTCATCGCTTCGAGATGGAGAAGGGCGCCGCGCTTCTTTCTGCCTATCGCCGCGTCCGGCCCTTGGACGACGCGGAGCTCGACGCTTTCCCGACGCTCGCCCGCGGCGCGGCGATGCGTTTTCTTCTCACGCGCTATGTCGATTGGCTGAACGTGCCGAAGGGCGCCTTGGTGCGGCCCAAGGACCCGCGCGAATATCTCGCCAAGCTTCGCTTCCACCAGACGGCCGGCGCCTTTCTATGACGCGCCGCGTCGCGATTTGGACCGACGGGGCCTGTTCCGGCAATCCCGGCCCCGGCGGCTGGGGCGCGATATTGCGCTTTGGCGATGTCGAGAAGGAGCTTTCCGGCGGCGAGCCGCTGACGACTAACAACCGCATGGAGCTGATGGCGGCAATCATGGCGCTGGAGGCTCTGACGCGTCCCTGCGCAATTGACCTCTACACGGACTCGCAATATGTGCGCGGCGGCGTCACCTCTTGGATCAAGAACTGGAAGACGCGCGGCTGGAAGACAGCGGACCGCAAGCCGGTGAAGAACGTCGAGCTTTGGCAAAGGCTCGAGGCCGCTGAGGAGCGGCACGACGTCGCCTGGCATTGGGTGCGGGGCCATTCGGGGGATGAGATGAACGAGCGCGCGGACGCGCTGGCGCGCGCCGGCATGGCGCCTTTCCTTCGGTCGCGGCGCGCTCCGGGCTGAGCCGGACTTGTAAGGCGTTCATCCACGCCTATTTCTTGATTAAACCCAGGTATTCTCTTCTCTGGACCCTAAGGGCGCGGCGCGTAGCCGCGCCCCTTTTTTGGCCCATGCGGCGCGAGATCCACGCGCGCCCAGATTTCGCTGCGAACAATCCTGCTGTTAATCTGTAGCCAGGCGCAGAGCTGCGTCGGGATGGAGCGAGTATGAACAGGCATTTTCTGGCGCGCGTTGCGGTCGCGGCGCTTCTCATTGCAACCCCGCTTCATGCCCAGGACATGCTTCAGGGCGTCGATCTTTCGCAGCCGGCCTATTCGCAGGCCGAGATGACGCGCGCCGAGGTCGAGGCGGCGCTTGACGCCCAGAAGACCGATTTCTCGGGAAAGAGCCTCAACGGCCTCGACCTCTCCCGTCTCGATCTTTCGGGAGCAAATTTCCGCGCGGCGCGTCTCAACAAGGTTCGGCTTTCTGGCGCCAAGCTCGATGGCGCCGTTCTCGATCAGGCTTGGCTGATGGAGGCCGATCTTACCGGCGCTTCGCTGAAGGGCGCGCACGCCTTCGCAGCGCAGATGCAGCGCATGAACGCCGATGGCGCCGATTTCTCCGGCGCGCGCCTCGCTGGCGATCTGACGGGCGCCTCGCTACGCGGCGCCAGGTTCGATCACGCGGATCTCTCCGCCGACATGAAGAACCAGTCCATGGGGCTGATGCGCGCCGTCTTGCGTTCGGCGCATCTTGAAAACGCTCTGCTTCGCAAAGCCAATCTGATGAGCGCGGATTTGCGTTTCGCGCATGCCGCCGGCGCCGATTTCACGGATGCAAATCTGATGAACGCCGATGGGGCCGGGGCAGATTTCACCGGGGCGATTTTCGCCGGCGCCAACACCAAGGACCTCGATCTCGACTCCGCGCAAATCGACGCGGCGACGGAAGGCGCGCTGCAGAAGGCGCAGCATCTCGACCGCGCGCGTCGCCAATGAGCGACGAACCCATGCGCATCGGCGTCGATCTTGGCGGCACAAAGATCGAGGCGATTGCCCTCGACTCGGCCGGCGCAATTCTCGCCCGCAGCCGTGTGGCGACGCCCGCGCATGATTATGACGCGATTATCAGAGCCGTCGCGGCACTCGTCGGCGACATCGAAACTCAGACGGGCCGCCGCGGGACAGTCGGCGTTGGCGCGCCCGGGTCGATCTCCACCCACACAGGGCTGGCGAAAGGATCGAACACGCAATGCGTCAACGGAAAGCCGTTGGTCGCGGATCTTTCGCAGTCGCTCGATCGGCCGGTGCGTGTCGAGAATGACGCCAATTGCTTTGCGCTTTCGGAAGCGGTCGATGGGGCGGGGCAGGGCGCGCGCGTGGTCTTCGGCGTCATCATCGGCACGGGGGTCGGCGGCGGCGTCGTCGTGGACGGCAAGATTATCGCGGGTCCTAACCATATCGGCGGAGAATGGGGCCATACGCCGCTCCCTTGGATGCGCCGCGACGAATATCCCGGCGCCCGCTGTTTCTGCGGACATGACGGCTGCATAGAGACCTTTCTCTCGGGGCCGGGACTTTCGCGCGATTATGAGCGGCGCGCCGGCGCGTCCGTGACAGGTCAGGAGATCGTCGCGCGCGCCGAGCGCGGGGAGGCGGCGGCCCTTGCTGCGCTCGACGCTTATCAAGATCGTCTTGCCCGCGCCCTCGCCATGGTGATCGACATTCTGGACCCCGACGTGATCGCGCTCGGCGGCGGCGTCTCGAATATCGCGCGCCTCTACGATGGGCTAACCGCACGTGTTGCCCAACATGCCTTCACCGACGCGCTGGATACGAAAATTCTCCGCAATGTCCACGGCGACTCCGGCGGGGTACGCGGGGCTGCCTGGTTGTGGCGGGACGACTGAGGACATGCGGGGCATTGCCATTAGGCGGCAAAAAACCTATTGCCTCGCTCAGCGCGCCGCTGGGGCGGAGGGCAGAAACGTGACGCTCTCAAGCTTTTAGGAAAATCAGCAGAGATGGCCGCCGGCGGCGATGCCCCCAATCCGTTCAAAAAACTGGCTTTCCTCTCGTCCGGCACGCCGCAGGCCGAGGAGGCGCGGGGGCGGCTCGTCGAAAAATACGGCGACATTCCGCCGGAGGACGCCGATTGCATCGTGGCGCTCGGCGGCGACGGCCTCATGCTGCGGACGCTGCACAATTACATGGATTCCGGCAAGCCGATTTACGGCATGAACCGCGGCTCGGTCGGGTTTCTGATGAACCAATATCGCGAAAGCGGCCTGCGCAAGCGCCTCATCGAGGCCAAGGCCTCGATCATCCACCCCTTGCTGATGAACGCCACCAATGTGCGCGGGGACGAGTTTTCCGCCCATGCGATCAATGAGGTCTCGCTGCTGAGACAGACCTCGCAGGTCGCGAAGCTGCGCATTCTCATCAACGGCCAGGAGCGGATGCCCGAGCTCATCACCGACGGCGTGCTGCTGTCGACGCCCGCGGGCTCGTCGGCCTATAATCTCTCCGCCAATGGGCCGATCCTGCCCCTCGACTCGCCCTTGCTGGCGCTCACGCCGATCTCCCCCTTCCGTCCCCGCCGCTGGCGCGGGGCGCTGCTGCCGGATGCGGCGAAGGTCCGCATAGAAGTCCTCGAGCCTGAAAAGCGTCCTGTTTCCGTCGTGGCGGACCACGACGAATTCCGTGATCTTGCTTTCGTGGACATAGAGATGGATCACGACGCCGATCTCGTGCTGCTACACGACCCCGGACATTCGTTGGAAGAGCGGATTTTGCGAGAGCAGTTCGGCTATTAGGGCTGACCGGCGAAAGCCGCCGACCCAGTGTTTTCCCGGGTTTGGCGGGGGTCAGAGAACAGTCACAAAGGCAAGCTTGATAGGCCTTGACTTGGACTGCTGGCGCGACCTATATCGCTCGCATCTCAAGACTGCTCCGAGACAGTCTGGGGCGGAGTAGCTCAGTTGGCCAGAGCAGGGGAATCATAATCCCTGTGTCGGGGGTTCGAATCCCTCCTCCGCTACCATCCTCCGCTTAACCTCCCTGACCTATCCGGATAAGCTACGCTGGTTTACTGCGGCTTGCGTGGCTCAAGGCTGGCTGCGTTTGCCGCTGGGGCGCTTTTCCAGAACGCAACGCCTGATAGCCTCGTCCTTCTCACGCCCACGAAGACTGGCAATCTTAGCCTCGCGCTTGCACTCGCCCCAAAGACGCCGCGCGGCGATATGGAGCTCGAAGCAATGGCGAAGGTCTTTGCTCGCGTTCGAGTCGGCGACCTGGTCCCGGCAACGGCGGCGAATGCGTCGCGCCTCGAATTTGGACAAGGAAGGCGCTGACTGTAGCCTATCCGCCTGCATATCCTTGGCGCGATCCGCTTGAACGCGGTCAGTATCCGAAAAAGCGGTGCTTGTTTGAGCGGCTGCAAAAGCAAAGGTCAAGATCGCAAAAAGACAAGCTCGCGCCAGGCGATTCGCTCTTAAACGCTGTTCTATTTCTGCATTCTCAAACGGTAGCTCTTGCATAGCGTCCCCGCTCGCCTTAGCAACGGATGATAGCGCGTCTGAGCCCCAAGGGCACGCGAATGCTCCACGATAGGTTCCGCAAAGCATGAATGATAGGCCTTTCGTCTTGGGGACTGCCGAGACTGCGCGCTTGGCCGCGCCAGCCTATTCCGTCGCCCTGGGGACCAAAGCCGAACATCTGCTTCGCGACGAGTTGCTCTGTGAAATTTTCGCAGAAACCGTGAAGCGCCATCCCGACGCCAGTGCTCTGAAAAGCTTACGTCATTCCGTGAGTTATCAGGAGCTTGACGCCCGTTCGGACGCGCTCCGGCGAGGCCTGCTCGCCCTTGGCGTCGGCCCTGGCGACGTCGTCGGTCTTTGGATGGCGCGAGGGATCGACTCCCTTGTTGCGCAGCTCGCAATTGCAAAAACCGGCGCTGCCTGGTTGCCGTTTGATGCGGAAGCGCCGGTCGACCGTATCGCGGCCTGTTTAGAGGACGCCGAAGCGCGTTTCTTGCTCACAAACCAGGAATTTGCCGCGAAGGCTTCAGACCGTGTCCCAGTTCAGCTCATCATCGCCTCGGAGGCCAGCGTCGAAGGACAGGATGAGCTTCCAACTGCAAGAGAATTAGGCGCAACGCCCGAGCATCCAGCCTATATCATTTACACATCCGGCTCCACCGGGAAGCCGAAAGGCACAATAATCACGGGCAGAAATATTTGCCATTATTTGCGTTCTGCCAATGAAATCTACGGATTTTCTTCGTCCGACGTGGCATTCCAAGGGGCTTCGCTCGCCTTTGATCTTTCAATGGAGGAGATCTGGGTCAGCTATCTTTCGGGTGCGGCTTTGTTTGTCGCGACCTCGGAGGTTCTGGCCGACCTCGAGGCTTTGCCCGGCGTTCTCGAGCAGGCAGGCGTCACCGTGCTGGATACGGTTCCGACCTTGCTGAATGCGCTCCCGCGCGACGTCGCGACGTTACGGACGATCATCCTCGGAGGCGAGGCGTGCCCTCCAAGCGTCGCGGCGCGGTGGTCGCGCGAAGGCCGGGTCATCTACAACAGCTATGGCCCTACTGAAGCAACCGTCGTGGCGACGATCGCCGAGGTGTCGCGCGGCGAGACCGTGACCATCGGCAAACCCATCCCGAACTATTCCTGTTACGTCGTCGACGAGTCGCTCGCTCTGCTGCCTCCCGGCAAAGAAGGCGAGCTTCTGATCGGCGGGCCGGGCGTTGCAAGGGGGTATCTGAAGCGAGATAGCCTCACCGCAGAGAAGTTTATCGAAAACCCTTACTACGAAGGTGGCCTCGACCCCATCCTGTATCGCTCCGGCGACGCCGTTGCTTTGAACGAATCCGGCGACCTCGTTTTTCGTGGGCGCGTCGACGATCAAGTCAAAATTCGCGGTTTTCGGGTCGAGCTGGGGGAAATCGAAGCCGTAATCGCCACACACATCGAGGCGCGGCAGACGGCGGTCGTTCTGCGCAACGACAACGGCCTCGACGAACTGGTCGCCTTTATTGTGACGGACGCTCCCTTGCCTGGCGAACGCGATTTGCGCGCTGCGCTACGCAAGGCGTTGCCGTCCTATATGGTGCCATCGAGGTTCGAGGCGATTTCCTCGTTGCCAACGCTGACGTCGGGCAAAGTCGATCGCAAAAGCCTCCAGACCATGGCGCTGTTGCAGCCCGCGGCGCGCCCGGACGAGGAGCAGGATGAACCTCGCAGCGAGATCGAGGCGCGCCTCCTGGACGCCGCGAAGCGGGTCTTATCGGTCCCGACGGTTCCGCTCGAGGCGGACTTTTTCATGGATTTGGGCGGTCATTCGCTGATTGCTGCGCGCTTTGTTTCGATTGTTCGGGAAACGCCGAGTCTGGCTTCGATCACCTTGCACGACTTGTACGCGCATCGAACCTTGCGTAATCTCGCCGCCCATTTGAGGCAGAGCGAAAATGAGCCAGCCAAGGATCTGGCCTTCGAGCCGCCGCCCCTTAAAAGGCGCGTTCTCTGTGCTTTGGCGCAGCTCTCGGTCCTGCCGTTTCTCCTGTCGATCTCGGCGGCTCAATGGCTCGCCATCTTCATTTCTTACACCCTGATTACACCCGACAACGCAAGTTTCGCCGACGAGGCGCTCAGCCTGTTCGGCATCATTCTCAGCATCACCTTATTGACCCTAGTGATCTCGGTTGCCGGCAAATGGCTTGTCATCGGGCGCACCAAGCCGGGGCGGTACCCCCTGTGGGGCGTCTATTTTTTCCGATGGTGGCTTTCCCAACGGCTCCTGGGCCTGACGAACGCTAGGCTGCTGCAAAATTCGCCGCTGATGCCGTTGTACCTCGCCGCGATCGGCGCGAAGATCGGTCGAGATGTGCAAATCAGCGATCTGGAGGCTGGCGCCATCGACCTCATATCGATCGGCTCGGGCGCATCTCTGGGCGCCAAACTCAAGATCGCCAACGCCCGGGTCGAAGGAAACGAACTTGTCATCGGACCGGTTGAAATTGGAGCGGACGCTTACATCGGCACCGGCTGCGTGATCGAGGAGGGCGTCTCTGTCGGCGATGGCGCAGCGCTGGAAGATCTTACCTCCCTGCCGAGCGGATCGCGCGTCGAGCCGAATGACATATGGGACGGCTCGCCAGGCCGGCGCATCGGAGCCGTCGATCCTGAGGCGCTCGAAGCGCCAGCTCAGGCGACCATCGCCACGCGCATTGCGGTGTATCTGGTTTCCGCTGTGTTGGCGCTCATTCTCCCGATAATTGGACTGCTGCCTATTTTTCCAGCATTCTGGGCATTCGATACGATCGAAGCCGCGATGAAGTTTTCCGAGTCCGAATACCATTACTACCTTGCGGCGATTCCGCTGCTTGCATGGCCGACCGCCTTCGTCCTGGTGTTGGCGACGATTGTTCTGGTCGCTATTTTCCGCTGGACGGTGCTGCCGCGCGCGGCGGCGGGAAGATATTCGGTTTGGTCAGGGTTTTATCTGCGCCGCTGGGCGGTGTGCTTAGCGACTGAGGTTGCGCTCGACACGCTGTCTTCGCTTTACGCGACGCTCTACATGCGAACCTGGTACCGACTGATGGGCGCCCGTATCGGCAAGGGTTCCGAAATCGCAACCAATCTTGCCGGCCGCTATGATGTCGTCTCCGTGGGCGATAACTGCTTCATAGCTGATGAGGTAGCGCTCGGAGACGAAGATATCCGCAGAGGCTGGATGCATCTAAAGCCGGTCGAGGCGGGCGATCGGGTGTTCATCGGCAATGACGCCGTCGTGCCGCCCGGCGCTATACTGCCGTCGGACGCCCTTATCGGCGTCAAGTCCAAGCCGCCGGCGGGACAAAAGGTGGAAAGCGGAGACACATGGTTTGGCTCGCCGCCAATCCTGATGCCGGCGCGGCAGAGAGTGGATTCGGCCGATGCGACTCTCACCTTCAATCCGACGCGACTGAGACGCTTCGGCAGGGCCGCTTATGAAGCGCTGAACATCTCGCTGCCGTCGATGCTTTATATCACGCTCGGCACCTGGGCCGTTGAAGTCTTCGGCGATAAGCTTATTGCGAAAGACTACCTTGGCTTCGCCGGGCTCTTCATCCTTGCCTCGACCTTCATCCCCTTCGCCGTCATGCTCGTGGCCGCAGCGGTGAAGTGGACGACCATGGGAGGCTACAGGCCTCAGGTGCGGCCGATGTGGTCCTTCTGGGCTATTCGCAACGAGACCAGCACGGTTTTGTACTGGGGAATGACGGGCCGCATATTGCTCGACTACTTGCGGGGAACGCCTTTCCTGCCCTGGGTCCTGCGGGTGTTTGGCGCAAAATTCGGCAAGGGCGTCTATATGGACATGACCGACCTCACCGAATTCGACTGCGTGAAAGTCGGCGATTACTGCGCGCTCAACATGGGCAGCGCGCTGCAAACGCATTTATACGAAGATCGGCTGATGAAGATCGGATCGATCGACGTCGGCAAAGGCGTGACATTGGGGCCCGGATCGACTGTCCTGTATGACACCCATGTCGGCGATTATGCGCGCCTCGGTCCGCTGACTGTCGTCATGAAAGGCGAGACGATTCCGCGCGCTTCGGAGTGGGTCGGGTCTCCGGCGGAGCCCGCTCGATCGTAATTTACGCGGGATCGGCGGGCACCCGCTTAGTTTTCGATGGTCTCTTTGGCCACGAGGAACGCCGCCTGAAACGCGAGGACTGTGTCAAGGCAATCGAGAAAGATCTGCGGGCCGCCGGCTGTCGGCGAGCGAAAGACGAGCGACACCGCCGCTCCGGCGAGCGCGATCGCCGCAGAGTTTCGGGCGGAAACCCAAGTCGCGGTCATCAAGGATTCCCCTGCTTTACGAAATTTGAACAGCAGAGCCGCTTCGAGAATGGCGCCGGTCGCGAAGATCATCGTGGAAAATGGCGTATCGACGGAGACATCGTGGCCCCTGCGGGCGATCTCGCTCCAAACGTCGTAGGAGCCCTGACAGCCCGCGGCAGTGAGGACCAGCGAGAGCATAAACGCCGCCGCTCGTTCGAAAAACGCTCCCCTGCCAAAAGAGAGCGCCACCACGCCATAGATCGCGCTATCGTATATCCAAGTAGCTCCGTCCTCCAAATACTTCCCGGAGGCGGAAAGCCAATCAAAGGCCACGCTCAAAATGCTCATTGCAAGAGCCAAGATCGAAATCAGTCGAAGCGCCCTCAAAAAGCGTTTGCCGTGATCTGATTCTCTAATGCTTGCCGTCTGCCGTGTTTCAGTCATTGGCAGCTTCCCCAGCACCGCGCTTTGGAACGCCTTTGAGACAACGCTGACCCGTCCCGCTCGCGCAGGAGTTCGCTCAAGACATACGCCTACTTTCTTTTCTAGCAAGCTTGGGACCACCCCTGCGCGCGCAGATCTCGGCAGTGCCTAAGTTAGCGTTTGCGCTTGCGCGCCGACGGCGCGCTCGACCGCAAGTATCACAAGATAGAGAACTGCTCTGAGAAGCTCAACGCGGGGTGATGTGGCGCGCCTGTTGCGCTTTAGGGTTGAACCCGGCCTGAGCTTTGTGCGCTTAATAGTATCGTTTTGCCTGCATCTAATTACGAGATGGCGCAAGCGTTACATTTTATTACCCTAGATGGCCGGATTTGTTTCACGATTGTTTTGTTTGATGTGCGTTTTTAACAATTGATTAATGCCTCCTGAAAATGATGCGCGCGACGTGTTTCGCCGAGCTGGGCCAGGGCTCAAGGATGAAGCCGCCAATATCCTTCGGGCGCTCAATCGATTCACCCCGATCCGGAGCGCGGCCATATTAGATAAAACCTTGAGGAAACCATAAACTATGTCCCAGACCCAGGTTTTTCTCGACGCCATCATAAACAACCTTCCGATGATGGTAACGGTGGTGGACGCAAACACGCAAAAGTTTGTGCTGGCGAATAGAGCTACGGAAAAGGTATTCGGGACGCCAAGCGCCATTCTCGGGAAAACGCTGCATGATTTGCTCCCTCGCGAAAAAGCGGACGAGTTTGCCCTCAGGGACCAGGCCGTTATCAAATCAAGAAAAGCTGTAACATTCGAATGTGAGTATGAATCTGCCATCGATCCGAAACTGAGCCTGTTTGCGACCTTAATTCCGCTGTACGACGAGCGCGATAATCCCCAATATCTACTCAGTATTTACGAGGATGTAACTGAAAAGAGAAAGGCGGAAAATGACATAATGTACCTTGCGCACCATGATTGTCTTACTGGTATTGGCAATCGCGCAACATTTTATACAAACTTGCAAGACTCATTTGCTTACTACAAGCACGGCGGAATATTTGCGCTGGTGTACCTCGATCTCGATAACTTCAAATCGATCAACGACTCTCTTGGGCATCCGGTCGGAGACCTGGTGCTCATGTCTGTGGCAGAGCGGCTGAGAAAAGTTATTCTCGAGCCGCATCACGTCGCGCGCCTTGGCGGCGATGAATTCGCAATCATCTTTAACGGCGTCCCCAGCGTCGAGGCGCTTCATGCTGCGATCGATAGAATTGTTTCGGCTATCGCCGCGCCGATCGAGGCCTCTGGCGGCCGAGTAATCACAACTGCGTCGATCGGCGTAGCGATAGGGCCCGACGATGCAAGCGATCCAGACGCTCTGCTGAGAAACGCCGACATCGCCCTCTATTGCGCCAAAAAGGAAGGGGGGAATACGCAGCGCTTTTTCGATGTCCAGATGCTGAAGGATTTCAACGCCCGTCACGCCTTGGAAAATGATCTTCGGCATGCGCTCGAGAACAAGGAACTCAAGCTTTACTATCAACCGCTCGTTGGCCTGTCGGACGGCCGCGTAAACGGTTTCGAAGCGCTGATGCGTTGGGACTCGCCCACTCGCGGGCTCGTCTCTCCGGTGGATTTTATCCCATTGGCGGAAGAGACAGGCTTGATCCGAACCATCGGCGCGTGGGCGCTCAAGCGCGCATGTCTCGACGCGGCTGATTGGCCTGAAGACGTTGGCGTTTCCGTGAATATTTCAGCCTGCCAATTCCGCGATCAATCCATCCTGCTCGATGTCGCGGCGGCGTTGGCGGTATCGAACTTGAGGCCGAGCCGGCTCGAGTTGGAGATCACCGAAAGCGTTATGCTCTATAATACCGAGGGCGCCATCGCCATTCTCGAGAAGCTCAGAAACATCGGCGTCAAAATCGCGATGGACGACTTTGGGACAGGATATTCTTCCCTGGCCTACCTCACGAAATTCGCCTTCGACAAGGTGAAGATCGATCGCGCTTTTGTGAGCGGCGTTGCCGAAAATCCTGATTGCCTGGCGATCATACGCGCGATCACTGGCTTGTGCGAAAGCCTGAATATACCCACAACAGCTGAAGGCGTCGAAACCGAAGACCAGCTCCAATGGCTCCGTGCGGAGCGCTGCAACTCGGTGCAAGGCTATCTGTTGGGTCGTCCCAAGCCGATAGAGGCGATCGCAGAAATCCTGGCTGGCCACGCGACAGCTGACGCTACGCTCGAGGCTGTCGCTTAAACTGGCGAGCAGAGACTTAAGTTGTGGGTGGGACCACGGCATGGTGGCCCACTCCCCGCTTCGGGACTCAGCGGAGGCGCAGCAGCTCGCCACCTATCAGCTCTTGACTCTTCTCGCGAAAAACAAGCATTTTACATACCTAAATTAACGGCGCCTCGCCGAACTAGACCTGTCGAGATCGAGCAAAGTCAGAAATGAGGGAGCCCACAATGCCGTGTCATCGATACGAGTGGGCCCCATCGATGTCTACGGTGACTCAGCTACTCGCTAGGAGTCGCTTGAATAAGGGGTTCCGGATTCCAGTTATGTCCGGTTGTTCTGTCGCCATGCGCATGTTCCGGAAATAGGCATGGCGCATGACAAGGAAGATCGCCTAACCGGCTGGCGCTTTGTTCTCTTCAACGCCGCGCTTGCTGGCGGGAACATCATCGTTCTTTCCAACATCCCTGGATACACAGTCCTTGCGCCTTACGCGGCGGGGAACCTCCAGGGCGTTACGCTGAGCTTCGGCGTTTGGGCGACGACAGACCATATGATGGGGATCGTGCTGGGGCTTCCCTTAGCGCGCTGGCTTTCAGGACGGTACGGCGACAATCGGGTTTACGCAGCGGCTTTTGTCGCTTACGCGATTTTTTCCTTTGCTTGCGCCTTGGCGGAGACCATCTGGTTCTTCGTGCCCGCGCGCTTTCTTCTCGGCCTGGCTGGCGGTGTGATCCTCCCGTTGGGGCAGGGACTCGTCCTCAAAGAAATTCCAGAGAAGTACCGGCCCTATGGCGTCGCATGGTGGGGCGTGCTCAGCATGACCCCCTTTACGCTCGGCGTTTTCATGGGCGGATTTTGGGCCGAGTATTTCACTTGGCGAATGCTCTTTTACTCCAATATTTTCTTGGGTCTGCCGATTGCGGGCGTCGTAAGCGCTTTGCTCTATGGCCGGCCCCACACGAGGCGGATCGCCCGGTTCGATCTGGTCGGGTTCCTCTTGATCGGGGTCGTATTCGTCGGCACGCAGACGATCCTCAATCAAGGCAACGATTTCGACTGGCTGGGGTCGACGGCTCTCACGCTATTGACGGCGGCCGTGGTCATCGCCCTCCCGACGTTCATTGTTTGGGAGCTGGGAGAGCGCAACCCCGTGCTCGATATACGGCTCTTCAGTTGTCGCAACTACGCCGTCGCGACTTTTTGCTCGGTCGTCGGTTTCCTTTTCATTCTGGGCACGCTGTCCGTGTTCGTCGGGCAACTGCAGCTATTGCTCGGCTACACATCTTCCGGGGCAGGGGCCGTTTATCTATCGATGGCGCTATTGGCGGCGCCTGTCGCCTGGACTGTGCATTTCCTCGTTCGCCATATTGATATGCGCCTTTTCGCGAGCCTGAATTTTCTCGGCTTCTCGGTAACGCTGACTTGGCTCGGTCTCTTCGATAAACTTGCGTCATTCGATCAAATCACTGTGCCGATGATATTCTTCGGCTTCTTCCTGGCGGCTTTCTTTGCGCCGTTGGCGGCCATCGCCGTCCAAGGCCTCGAGAGCACGAAGCTTATTCGCGCGGCCGAGGAGCTTGCGATGTTGCGCACGGCGGCCGGCGCCTTTGGCATCGCCTTGCAGAGCGTCGTTCAGTTCCGTCGAACGCCATTTCACCAACTCGGCCTCGCGGATCAATACGGAGGCCGCGGCTTTCCGTCGCTCGACCTGCTCTCACAGCTGACAGACAAGCTGGAGGGGAGCGGCATGAGCGAAGCGGTTGCCCGAGCGCAAGCCGCGCGCCTCATTCGCCAGCAAGCATTGCTCATGGGGCTCGATGATGCATTCTTGCTTGCGGCCGTCGCCTTTTTCTGCCTTGCCATCTTTGTCTGGCTGGCGCGCGGCGTCCCGCGGAAGAAGCCGGAGCCAAAGCCGAGCTTCGAGCTGCTACGCGCCGAAGAATTAATGGAGCAGCCTTGATGCCCGCACATAATGTCGGCGCCACATAGGATGATCGTCCGATTGCAAAGGTATGTCTCCTTCGCGGTGGCGTTGGCGTCCTTGGGTGGATGCGCGCCGACGCAGGCCGATCGCGCCGAGTTCCTCGCGACGCCCGCGATGAACCGCACGATCGCCGTCTCCGGCGCCAAAACGGCCAATAACGGATTTGGATGGCCCGGCCAGCAGTGGTGGCGCGCCTTTGGCAATTCCGAGCTCAGCGCGTTTGTCGAAAAGGCGCTCGATGACAATCAGAGCCTCAGGAAAGCGGCGGATACGCTCAAAGCAGCCGAGGCAAATGTCGAGATCGAAGGTTCGCGTTTGACGCCATTCATTGAGGCCGATCTCTCCTACAAGCAGCTTCGTTATGCTGAACACGGGGTCGCCGCAGGGTTCAACCCCCTACAGGCTGGCCGCGAAAAATCAGCCGCTTTTCTCAATCCGCTGTCCGCGAAATGGGAGCTGGATTTCTGGGGAAAGAATCGGGCCCTGTTGGAGGCGTCGATCGGCGAGGCGCGAGCGAAGGAGGGAGAATTGGCGCAAGCCCGTCTTTTGCTCACGACCAGCGTCGCTCGGGCCTATCTTCGCGGTTATATTCTGGCCAATCAGCTGAAGCTCGCCACAGAGCTCGTCGGGCTGCGGCGCGAGGTGCGGTCCCTCTCGGAAACACGCTATCAGACAGGCCTCGATACGCTGGACAGCGTGCAGATCGCCCGCGCCAATGAGGAAGCGGCCGTCCGGCGCGTCGCTTCGCTGAAAGCCGCGATTTCCATTCAGGAGAACGCGCTATCTCGCTTGATCGGCGAAGGTCCAGACGCTGCTCAGAATCTCTTCGCAGGAAAGAAGAGCGTCGTGCTGGCCCAGCCCGGGCTTCCAAAACGCCTTCCAATCGAATTGCTGATCCATCGCCCGGATCTTGCGGCGGCGCTTCACAGGGCCGAGGCTGCCGCTGAACGAATCCACGTCGCGAAGACCATGTTTTTGCCGTCGATCGATCTCTCGGTCTCGGCGGGCTTGGAGGCGTCCGTCAACTCGAGCCGGTTCGCGCTCCTTGGCGGCTATCTCTTCAATCCGGGGGCAATGGTTTATAGCGTCACGCCGGGCCTCCATTTGCCGATCTTCCAGGGCGGCAGGCTTGCCGGAAATCTCGAGGCGCAGCGGTCTGAGTTCGATCAAGCGGTCGACGTCTACAACGAGACGCTCCTTGCAGCGGCGCAGCAAGTGGCGGACGCTCTAGCGAACCTAAAACGCAGCCGCACCGAATATGAATCCCAAGCGCGCTTCGTCCAACAGCATCGAACCGCGGTCCAACTGGCGCGTACGAGATTCCACGAGGGACTGAGGGATCGCAGAGAGGCCGTCCAAGAATCGGCGGATCTTTTGGACGCCCTCTTCATCCAGCGCGGGCTGGAAGGCGAGCGGTTGATCGCCGCCGTGGACCTCTATCAAGCGCTCGGCGGCGGTTATGCGGATGGGCCGCCGCCCACCGCGCCCAAGCCTGCCCCGGAGATGGATCCGATCACCCCTGTCGTCGACACGGTCCAGTCCGTTACTGGCGGCTAACGGCTCAAGCAAACCAAACAGGCGCCTGTTTCATGCCAACCTCTCGCAAGACCATCCGAGCGAAACGGAATTTCTTGCTCAAGCTTGTCTTCGTCGGCGTCATCATTGGCGTGGCGGCCGCGTTTTTTAACTGGTTCACATATGACCGGAACTGGGTGACGACCGACAATGCCTTCGTGGTCGGCAATATTATTCCCGTGCAGTCCGACGCCACAGGCGTCGTGGCGCAGGTGCTGGCCGAAGAAACGCAAATGGTGAAGAAGGGCGACGTTCTGGTTCGCCTCGATGCGCAGCGCGCTGGCGCGGCGCTTGGGCAGGCCGAGGCGGAGCTTGGCCGCGCGGTCAGGAATGTCGCCGTTCTCTTTGCCTCCCGCCGTCAGGCTTGTCAGAAGATCATCGCCCGAATGGCCATCCGTGACCGCGCGCTTCACGATCTCGCGCGCTATCGGCAAGCGTCGGTGAGCGGGGCTGCGTCTCGACAGCTCCTGCAGAACACCGAGGATCAGCTCGCGGCGCAGGAAGCCGATGTGCGCGAAGCGCGGGCGGAATTTCAGGCGGTCGAGGCGCGGATCGGCGGCGTCGCGCCGCTGAATCATCCGGATATCGAGGCGGCGAAGGCCCGCTTCGACGACGCCTATCTCGAGTTCATCCGTCAAAACATACGGGCGCCGGCGTCTGGCTATGTCGCCAAGCGTCGGGTCCAGGTCGGCCAAAGGGTGCGTCCGGGCGATCACATAATGAATATCGTGCCGCTCGACCATCTTTGGATCGAGGCCAACCTCTGGGAAAATCGCATGGGAAAAGTGCGGCCCGGCCAGGCGGCGGTCATCAAGACCGACCTTTATGGATCGAGCGAGACCTATCATGGCGTGGTCGAGGGCCTCGTCCCAGGGGCGGGGAGCGTTTTTGCGACGCTGCCGCCGGACAACGCCACGGGAAACTTCATCCGCATCGTTCAGCGGGTTCCGGTCCGGATTTCGATCGATCCGGACGAGCTGAAGCAGAAACCGTTGCGGCCGGGCCTGTCCACGGTGACTTCGATCGATATCGGCGGCGGCAAGGAGACGCGCGGCCTGTTTGCGACGACGGCGACGGGCGAGTATGCGACGGAGGTCTTCGACAAAGATCTTGCGGAAGCCAAGGCGCGCGCCGAGGAAACGGTCAGAAAGAATATCGCCCACGGTCTCGACGACGCCGGCTCGCCATGCGAGTCGGCCAATGGCGCAGCCTCGCGATTATAAAAGAACATGACCTGAAGCGCCTCAATCGCAGGGCAAGCGCCGCGACATGTCGCATTCAGAAAGTCTTGCTAACCTGATAAATTCTCCGTATGCGCCTAACCAGCTTCACCGATTTCGGCCTCAGGGCCCTTATCCTCCTCGCCGACCGCGAAGGAGAAACGCTTTCCGCTTCTGAGATCGCCGATCATTTCGGCGTGTCCCGCCATCACATGGCCAAGGTGCTTCAAGAGCTCGCGGCGGCGGGATACCTCGTGGGGATACGCGGCGCCCAGGGCGGCGTTCGGCTTGCGCGCGACCCGCGCGACATCCGGATCGGCGAGGTCGTACGCACGCTCGACAACCAGCCCCTGGTCGAGTGTTTCAGCGCCGAGGGCAGCGCCTGCAAGCTTTTGCCCCGCTGCCGTCTCAAGGCGATGCTTGCGCGCGCCCAGCAGGGATTCATGCGGGAGCTCGACCGCTTCACCCTGAGCGATTGCCTCGAGCAATCCGCCGCTCTTCCCGCCCTCGACCTATCTGACTGATAAAACCGGGCTTTGCATAGTCGCCAGCAAGGGACTGCGCGACAGGACCTTTCACCCCCAATCCTGAGTTACGCCATCTGGGGAGCAAAAGCTCAATCAGGGAGTTGCAGCTATGGTGGCGGTGGAGAGTCTCTATCTTGCGGCGCTTCTCAGCGCATTCATTGGGTTGATTGCACTGCTCGTTTTGGCCGGGCCAGAGATCGCGCGGCCGGCGCGCTCGAAAAATTTTCTGGCCGGGGTCATCGTCGCGACGGCGATCATGTCCGTCGGGTCGTTCTTTCTTTACGCCTTGAGCCCCCACGCGGTCGCCCGCGCCGTTTACGGCGCCTCTTTGGCGCGGCAGGTCCAACTCTGAATCGAGGCTGGGAGGCAGGCGCGAGCCACGCATATTGCCGTAGCGCCTGCCAAACCTAATTGTTGCGAGTAGGCTCTCGTGAAAGGTCACGGCGGATGCTTGTCGCTGCGATTATGGCCCTTGTTGTCGTCGCCTCGTTGCTCTTTCATTTTCTAAGCCCGTGGCGACCGACACAGATCGCGTCCAACTGGGGCTTCATCGACGATACTCTGGCGTTGACCTTCATCGTGACGAGCATCGGATTTGTCGCCGTCGTTCTATTCATGTCGTACTGCCTCTACAGGTTTCGCCACCAACCTGGCCGACGCTCCACCTATGAGCCCGAAAACCGAAGGCTCGAGCTTTTGCTTGGCGGAATAACGACTGTCGCAGTGATCCTTCTGCTCGCGCCAGGGCTTTCGGTTTGGGGGCGGTTCATCACGCCGCCGGAGGGCGCGATGGAAGTAGAAGCGGTCGGCGCGCAATGGAGCTGGAGCTTTCGCTTGCCGGGCGCCGACAAGCACTTCGGTTCGACCGACGTCCGCTTTATCGACACAGCCAATGCCCTGGGCGTAAATCCGGCCGATCCAAGAGGGCGCGACGATCTCATCGTCGCCAATGGCGAGCTGCACCTGCCCGAAGGCCAGCCGATCAAGGTGCTGCTGCGCTCGATCGACGTCCTGCACGACTTCTACGTGCCGGAGCTTCGCGCCAAGATGG
Source organism: Methylocystis sp. MJC1 (assembly GCF_026427715.1). Lineage (NCBI taxonomy): Bacteria > Pseudomonadati > Pseudomonadota > Alphaproteobacteria > Hyphomicrobiales > Methylocystaceae > Methylocystis > Methylocystis sp. MJC1. Next base: position 1,151,459 of record NZ_CP107558.1, read on the forward strand.
ATCTCGTGCCTGGCATGGAGACCTATTTCTGGTTCACGCCGACCAAAACAGGCCAGTTCGAGATTCTGTGCGTGGCCTATTGCGGCATCGGCCACCCGCAAATGCGCGGCACGCTTTTCATCGATTCGGACAGCGACTATCGCAAATGGCTCGCGGCGCAAAAGACCTTTGCGCAAACGCGCAAAGCCGAAGCTTTTTGAGGCGCGTCCCGGGGGAGGGGGATCAACAATGACCGATGTCTCGATAGAGGACGACGGCGTTCCATCTCAGGAAGTCGAGGATGTCGAACTTTACCACGCCACGTCCTGGCTTACGAAATACGTTTTTTCGCAGGACGCCAAGGTTATCGCCATTCAATATGCCTGCACGGCGATCGCGATCGGGCTCGTCGCCCTCGTTCTGTCGTGGCTGATTAGATTGCAGCTCGCCTTTCCCGGCGCCATCCCCTTCATCGACGCCAATGTCTATTACCAAGCCGTGACCATGCATGGGATGATCATGGTGGTCTATATGCTTACCGCGATCTTCCTCGGGGGCTTCGGTAATTACCTTATCCCGCTCATGATCGGCGCGAGGGACATGGTGTTTCCCTTCGTCAATATGCTGAGCTACTGGGTCTATCTGCTCGCGACGCTCATTCTCGCGGCAAGCTATTTTGTTCCCGGCGGCCCGAGTGGCGCGGGCTGGACGCTCTATCCGCCGCAAGCGATCCTTACGGGAACCCCAGGCCACGAATGGGGCATCATATTGATGCTCGCCTCGCTCATTCTGTTTATCGTTGGCTTCACGATGGGTGGCCTGAACTACGTCGTGACTGTGCTTCAGGCGCGCACGCGCGGCATGACGCTCATGCGCATGCCGCTCACTGTTTGGGGGATTTTCACCGCCGCGGTTATGGCGCTTCTCGCTTTTCCGGGCTTGTTCGTCGCCTGCGTGATGCTGCTGCTCGACCGCACGCTGGGCACGAGTTTTTTCGTTCCAGCGATCGTGGAGATGGGAGAACGTCGCGACTACAGCGGCGGCAGTCCGATCCTTTTCCAACATCTCTTCTGGTTTTTCGGGCACCCCGAAGTTTACATCGTCGCACTGCCGGCGTTCGGCATGGTTTCCGACCTCATCAGCGTCCATGCGCGCAAGAACATCTTCGGCTATCGCATGATGGTCTGGGCGATTCTTGCGATCGGCATTCTGAGCATGGTGGTTTGGGGCCACCATATGTATGTGAGCGGCATGAACCCGCTCTTCGGCTTTTTCTTCGCTGTCACGACGCTCGCCATTGCTGTTCCGACTGCGATGAAGGTCTATAATTGGGTGGTGACGCTCTGGCGCGCCGACATTCATTTTACGACGCCGATGCTCTTCGCGCTCGGCTTCCTCATTACATTCGTCAATGGCGGCATCACCGGTCTTTATCTCGGCAATGTGATCGTCGATGTTCCGCTGTCGGCGACGTTGTTCGTTGTCGCGCATTTCCACATGGTCATGGGCATCGCTCCAGTGCTCGTGATCTTTGGCGCGATCTACCATTGGTATCCGAAGATCACCGGGCGAATGATGGACGAGCGTCTGGGTAAGATCCATTTCTGGATCACCTTCCTCGGCGCCTATGCTGTGTTCTTCCCGATGCATTATCTCGGGCTCGTTGGCGTGCCACGCCGCTTCTACGAGATGGGCGAGACCGCTTTTGTTCCGCACTCGGCCGTTGGGCTGAACATCTTCATGACGGTGATGGCGCTGATCGTCGGCTTCTCGCAACTCATCTTCTTCTACAACGCCTTCAAAAGCCTCAAGCATGGCGCGCTCGCCGGCGGCAACCCCTGGCGCGCGGCGTCGCTTGAGTGGCAGACGCCTGAGACCCCGCCGGGCCACGGCAACTGGGGCAAGCAACTGCCTATCGTCTATCGCTGGCCTTACGGTTACAGCATCCCTGGCGCGCCGGACGATTTCTTGCCGCAGAACGCGCCGCCGCAGAGAGGAGAACATGCGACATGAGCGTTATGGGGCTCTTCTTCATCTGCGTTTTTTCCGTCGCGATCACCTATCTGTGGCGCGAAGGAATATTGGAAGCGTCCTGGCTGCAAGAGGGGGAAATTGCGGCTTATCGCGGGAAGGACGGCCGCCGGCCCAATGCGGCGAAAACGGGCCTCGTCGTCTTCCTCGCGGTGGCTCTCTGCCTGTTCTCATTGCTCGCCGCGGCCTTCTTCATGCGGATGGGCTCTTACGATTGGCTCTCCGCGCCTCTGCCGCGAATCCTTTGGTTCAACACGGTCGCGCTCATTGCCGCGAGCGGCGCTTTGCATGTCGCGAGCACGGCCGCGACGACAGGCGCTCGAGAGCGAATGAGGAATGCCCTATGGGCGGGCGCCGTCGCGAGTCTGGCTTTTCTCTCCGGGCAGCTATGGGCTTGGCGAGATATGATAGCGGGCGGCTTTTATGCATCTCAGAACCCCGCCAACGCTTTCTTCTTCCTGCTCACGGGCGCACACGCGCTACATCTGATGGGAGGGCTTTTCGCCCTCTTCTGGACGATCGCGCAAGCGTCGCGGAAGGAAGCGGAAAATGCCTTGGCCAAGACCGTCGAACTCTGCGCCATATACTGGCATTTCCTGCTGGCGGTCTGGCTACTGGTTTTCGCGTTGCTTGTCGGATGGGCGGACAACCTTGGGGTGGTTTGTCGTCGTCTTCTTTCGTGACCGAAGGATCGTCGCATGACAGTCGAGTCTGTGAGTCACAAGACATCGATCGGGGCGCAGCGCCCCCCCGGCTTGAACGGCGTCGTCGCGGACTGGGCCTCGGATCAGCGCTCTTTCAAGAGCGCCTCCTGGGGCAAGGCGATGATGTGGATTTTCCTCGTCAGCGACACGTTCATTTTCAGCTGTTTCCTCATCTCGTACATGACCGTTCGCATGTCGACGACGGTCCCCTGGCCAAATGCAAGTGAAATCTTTGCGCTCGACATCGGTGGGAGGAAAATCCCTCTCATCTTGATCGCGATCATGACATTCGACCTGATCACAAGCTCAGGCACGATGGCGATTGCGGTCAATTGCGCCTATGCGCGGCAGCGCAAGAAGGCGGCGCTCATGATGCTGGCGACGGCATTCTTCGGCGCGACCTTCGTCGGCATGCAGGCATTCGAATGGACGACGCTTATTCGAGAAGGGGTGCGCCCTTGGGGCAATCCTTTCGGCGCTGCGCAATTTGGATCATGTTTTTTTATGATCACGGGCTTTCACGGCTTCCATGTCTCGATGGGCGTGCTCTTCCTTCTCATCATCGCCAGAGCCGTCTGGCGCGGCGACTACGATCGAGCGAAGCCTGGTTTTTTCACAGGCCGGAAGGGTCGTTATGAGATCGTAGAGATCATGGGGCTGTATTGGCACTTTGTGGACCTAGTCTGGGTATTTATTTTCGCCTTCTTCTATCTCTGGTAAGCGAGGGACAGGAAATGGATGCTGCCGACCACAAAATGACAGCGCTTACGCATGCTTCCCCCACTAGCACGCGTGGCGCGTCAGGCGCTGGCGTTCATGGCCAACAGCACCCCATCGGGCTTTATCTCCTGGTTTGGGGCTTGCTGTTCATCTTGAGCGCATGCTCCTATCTGGTCGATTACTTCGACTTTCACGGCGAGCTTCGTTGGGGATTAATCATCCTTTTCATGCTGCTCAAGGCTGGGCTGATCGTCGCCGTCTTCATGCATATGGCATGGGAGCGCCTTGCGCTCGTCGCCGCCATCCTTGTTCCGCCGCTCGCAGTGCTCGTGTTCGTCGCGACAATGGCGCTCGAGGGCGACTACACGAGGTTCACGCGCTCGGCCTTTTTTGCGCCAACGGCGGTGGAGTCACACGCTGTTGAGCATTAGCGCAGGACAAGAACCGGACAAGCGGCGTGCCTCACAATCGCGCTGGCGTTTGAGCCGATAAGAAACCGGTCCATGCCTGGGCGGTGCGAACAAAGAACGATGAGGTCAGCTCCCCAACGTGTCGCCTCCGCCAGGACCGTCTGATACACGGGACCGAACAGGAGCACCGTAGAAATGCGTTCAGCTGGGCGCTCGATGTCGGCTGCGACCTTCGCTAATTCGCTTTCAAATCCCCGCTTGATGTTGTCGTCGAAATCTCGAGGGAGGTAATCGAGAAACTTGATCGGCGTGAGGGATTGCACATTGGCCAGCCGAATGTCCGCGTCGAAAGCTTTGGCGAGCGTTTCTGCGTAATCGACGGCCAGTTTGGTCATCTGCGGCTCTGCAAGATCGATGGGCGCGAGGATTCTTGTGAGCATCGCTCTGTTTCCCCAATTTGCTCGCACAAACGCCAATCACATATAGGGCTCGGATGGCACGCCGGCGCGTCGCCGCTCCCGCCGAGGGGCGTCACGATGCATAGGTAGCGCCTTACCTTCCGGGAAACAGTGAAAAGATCCGTTTTGATCGGTCTTGCGGATTTACAAAAACAGTCGCCGTTCGGCCGGCCACGAGGCGGATATCCGACGGCGGGCGATCGAGAGCGACCCGGACCGGAACACGCTGAGCCAATCGCACCCAATTGAAGGTGGGGTTGACGTTGGCCAGAAGATTGGCGCCGCTACTGCGGTCGCGGTCCTCGATGCCGCTCGCGATCCCCTCGACATGGCCGAAGATCGCCTGGCGCTCGCCCATCAGATGCACTGCGACGGGGTCGCCGACATGAATCATAGGAAGCTTCGTCTCCTCGAAATAGCCGTCCACGTGAAGGCTATCTTCATCGACGAGCGCCGCGACGCTTTTGCCTGCTGTCACATAGCTTCCCGGTCGCAGCTCGAAATTCGTCATCGCGCCATTGACGGAGGCGCGCACTTCGGCGCGCTCCAGATTGAGGCGGGCCAGATCGCGGTCGGCAACCGCCTGATCATAAGCGGCGCGCGCCTGACCGTGCTGGCCCGTCACATTTTCGAACTGTTGCTTGGAAACGGCGATGTTGTTTTTGGCGTCGAGCGTGCGATAGCGCGTGAAGTCTTGCGAAGCGACCTCGAGCGCAGCAACGCGGCCGGCAAGGGTGGCCTCGGCCTGGCGCAGCGCAAGTTCGAAACGCTTCCGGTCGATGCGGAACAGGATGTCTCCCTTTTGGACCCGTTGGTTGTCGTGCACGAGAACCTCGCTCACGAGGCCCGACACGTCGGGGGCGACGGCGACGACCTCCGCGCGAACTCGACCATCGCGCGTCCACGGCTCCTCTTCGTAATAGGCCCACAGACGCCATCCAACGAAGACAGCCGCTAAAGTTATGACCGTCGTTACTGCGAATCCAAGAGATTTCGCCAACGCTTCCTTCATAGCGAGGTCCTCGAAAGAAAGTGGAGGAGGACGCCGAGCAGACAAACGAAGATGGCGACGTTGAACAGGCCGCGGTGCCAGAGAAACCGATAAATCCCCAAGGCGGTCAGCGCCAATCTCAAGAGTGACGCGAGTATGTAGGCGAGCGGCGCGCAGACGAGAAGCCCCGGCGCATAGAGTCCGAAGAAACTGACCTCCGCATTCATTGATGTCCTCCAAAACCTGCGAGTTGAAGCGGCGCCGCTTGTGGAAAGAGGCATCGACGCAAACCCGCGAGCGCAAGGAGCGCCGCCCGATCCGCAGCCTCGTCGGGACGCAGCGCCTGAATGGCGCGATCGAGCGCTTCGAGCGCTCGGTTGTCGAGCGGCGCATGCCGCCGATAGTTTCGTCGCAGGCGCAACAACGCAGCGTCGAGTCGTCTGCGCGCCCTATGCGGCAGGCTCTTGCGGGTTTTGCGGGCTTCGACCATGTTCAGCCCCGCCCGCAATTGCCGCATGGCGTCCGGCATGTCTTCATCTGCCGTTTGCACGATGGGCGCAATCGTCGACAGCCTGTCGAACATGAGTCCCAGCAGATAGGCGTCATTGCGCCGGCTTTGGATATCGGCAACCTCCGCGAGGCTGCGGTTATTCGCCCGAACAAATTGCGCTACGCGCCATTCGGCGCCGATGACGCGCAACACCGCCGTTGTGGCTGCCGCAATCGCCATGCCCATGACCATTGCTAGACCGGTGTTCAAGAAGGCTTTGGCGTCTACCTCATAGGCGCTCTGGAGCGCCATGGTCGTCGGCATGATGATGCCAAGGGCGATGCCGATTACGAATGTCTTCGGTTCCGCAATAAGCAGGCCGAAGGTAAGCAAAGCCGGCGCAAGCACAAGCGCAAGAGTCTCGAAACTATGAACCTTCGGGAGAATGAAGAAAACATAGACGCCGGCGACGGCGACGGCGATTGCGCTCCACACCCCGAATTTCCGGATTGAAGGCACGGGGTCGTCCTGTGTTGCGAAGAGACTGCCGGCGACGGCCGCCATCATCGCCGCGGCGGCGCCTTCCTGCCAGCTCGTGAGAATCCAGAATGTGCAGCAGAAGATGAGAGCTAGTGAGAGCGTTGCGGCTGCAATAAGCGCCCGGGCATGCTCGTCGTGGCGAACGCGCGGCGCATCTGCATCGATCGGAAAAGCGAAAGGGATGTCGACGCTCTGCGTATCGGAGGCGAGGGCGCGCGCGAGGGCGTCATTATCTGAAAAAAGCGCGACGAGGTCGCGTAGGCGAACAGCGAGGTTGAGCTCGACGAACGCCCGCCAGGACGTGATCGGGCCACGCGCTCCGGCATAGGCTTCTATCGCTTCCAACAGCGTGGCGTCCGCGCGAGGGGCTTGGGCCGCGAAGGCGCGATCGACGCGCGCGAGCAGGGGCGCCATCTCAGGCGAGGCACCGCCGAGCGTCCTGAGTTCGCTCATCAGGTCCCTGACCGCCGATATCAGTGGCAAGGTCATGAGCATGCGCGGAACAAGGCTGTGCACCAAAGGTAAAACAGCCCGATTTGCGGTGGCTTCGAAAGGCAGGTGCTCGGCAAGCGCTTCGATCTTTGTCGTGTCGGCGGCAAGCTGCAACCAATGCGCTTCTCGGGCGCCGGGATCAGTTTTGCGCAGCGAGTCGCGCCCAGCGGCGCGTGCATCGCTCAACCAAAGCGCCACGCGCTCCGCCACGACCGGCCCAACGCTACGCGGGAAAAGAAGGCTCGAGACCAGGGCGGCGCAAAAGATTCCGACCAGGATCTCTTCGGTCCGCGCGAGGGCGAGGTCGAAGATCTCGATTGGCGCATCGACTGCCGGGAATCCGATGATCGCCGTCGTATAGCCCGCGAGCATGAAGGCATATCCGCGCGGGCTGCGATCAAGAATCGAAGCGTAAAGGCAGAGGCCTGACCAAATCGCGATCGCGAGGATGAGCACGGGCGGCGCATTCACGAGGTTCGGAACCACCGCAATGGCCATGGCCGCTCCCGCCAGGGTTCCAATCGCCCGGTAGAAGGACTTCGAGAATGTTGCGCCCGTCAGCGGCTGAGCGGTGATGTAAACCGTCGCGAGCGCCCAGTAGGGCCGCGGCAAGTCCAGCCAGAAGGCCACTGCCAGCGCAAGGACTCCGGCAAGAAACGCCTGGATTGAGAAAAGCCAATGCTCGGGGCGGGGCAGCACGTTGTTTCCTTCGTGAAAACGAAGTCGCTCATCGGGCCGCTTCTCCGACCCTCTTGATTTTATAAAAATGACCCGTTAGTCATTTCATGTCAAGAGAGGGAGCAGGCAAGATGGCGGCTGGCGCTCAACAGGGAGGCGATGCCGGAAAGACGCAGCTTCGACAGCGGGCGAGGGGCCCGAGCGTTGAGAAGACCGCGCAGACGCGGAGCGCGATCGTTTCAGCGGCGCTGGCGGAGTTTCTGGAGAGAGGCTTTGCGCGCGCGACGATGGATGCGGTCGCTAGGCGCGCGGGCGTCGCAAAGGGCACGCCTTACCGCTATTTCCCGACGAAGGAAGCCTTGTTCGAGGGCGTGGTTCGGCAGGAGATTGCCGGAGCGGTCGTCAATGTGAACGCCGCCAACCGGGCGCCGGGCGAGAAAGTGGGAGCGTTTCTCAGACGCACGATGTCCCCCGCAATGCAGGTGGTCGAGCGTCAGGGACGCGCGGCCTTGGCGCGGCTCGTCCTGACGGAGGGTGTTCGATTTCCCGTGCTCGTCGAAATTTATCGCCGCGAGATGTTCGACCCTTTGTTGAACCAGCTTCGCAATCTCGTACGGTCAGCGCGAGCGGAGGGCGAGTTGAAATCAGATGCGCTGGTGGACAACCCGGAATTGCTGATCGCCCCGATCTGGTACGGGATCGTGCATAACGGCTTGCTCGACAGGTCCCAGCCTCTCGATATCGGGGCGCTTTTCGAAGCCAATCTCGATCTCCTCTTTGACCGGTAGGGAATAAGAAGAGCCGTGAAAAACAGGAGAGCAACCGCGCGCTCGGGCGGCCCGGCGAGGCGTCCTTTCCTTGTTGGCGCGGTTTTGTGCGGCTCGATATTTGCCGGCGCAATTGAGGCTCACGCGGAGAGTCTGAAATCGGCTTTGGCGCGCGCCTATAGGGAAAACCCCGATCTGAACCAGAGTCGGGCAAGCGTTCGCGTACAGGATGAAGAGGCGCCTAAAGCGCTTGCCGGCAAGCGTCCGAAAGCCAGTATCCAGGCGACGGCAGGGTGGCAGGTCGGCGCGATCAAAATCCCGGCGGGCCGTTCCGCGACAGGACAACGGCAATCTGTCGATGACGCCTTCTCGAGCTATCCTCGCGGGGCGACGCTTGCTGTTTCCCAAACCCTCTTCGATGGCGGCCGCACGGAGAGCGCCTTCAGGCAGGCGGAATCGAATGTCTTCGCCGCGCGCTCGACATTGCGTCTCACCGAGCAGGCCGTCCTTCAAAACGGCGCCGCCGCCTATATGAACGTCCTGCGCGACGCGGCGATCAGAAACCTGCGCAAGAATAACATTTCGGTGCTTGAGCAGCAGCTCAGAGTCACCGCCGATCGCTTTGGCGTTGGCGCGGTGACGCAGACCGATGTCGCGCAAGCGCAGGCGTCTTTGGCGCAGGCGCGGTCGCAGCTCTATGGAGCGGAGGCGCAACTTAAAACCAGCGTCGCCGCCTATCGCCAGATTATCGGCGATGAGCCACGGCGTCTCGAGCCGGGCCGCTCTGTCGAGCCTTTGCTGCCAAAGTCCCAGAACCAAGCGATCGACATAGCGCTTGCCGAACACCCGGGCGTGACGGCGGCTCTGCACCAAGTCGATGCAGCGGAGCAGGCCGTCAAGACAGCCGAAAGCGCTCTTTCCCCAACCTTGTCGGTTGGCGCTCAACTCACCAATCAGCGCGATGCGGTCTTAGGGGTGCCGGGCACGCGCCAGTTTGCCGGCGCCGTAATCGGGCAGCTCAATGTGCCGCTCTATCAAGGCGGCGCTGAATATGCGTCTATTCGTCAAGCCAAGGAGCAACTTGGGCAGGTGCGGCTGAACGCCGATCTGCAACGCGACAGCGTAAGAGCGAGCGTCGTCTCGAGCTACGGGCTTCTGGAGACGGCGAAGGCGTCTTTGACGTCATGGCGGGCGGCGGAGAAGGCGGCTGAGACGGCGCTCATTGGCGTGCGAGACGAGGCGAAGGCCGGAGCGCGTACGACGCTCGATGTCTTGAATGCTCAGCAAGCTCTCCTGAACGCGCGCGCCGCGATCGTTGTTACGCAACGAGACTTGGTTGTCGCGTCCTATGCGGTTCTCGGCTCCATCGGTCGGCTTTCAGCGGACACTCTTGATCTCGATGTAACGATTTATGATCCGAGCCTCCATTACGACCAAGTTAAAACCCAATGGTTCGGCGTCGAAACGCCTGACGGGCGGTAGAATCACGTTCAGCAATCGGGACGCCCGGAGACGCCCCGAATCGGGCTTCGTCGACCGGTCTTATTGGGCGGCCGGACCTAACTCGGTTCGCGCATCAGGCCAAGGACTGTTGCGCTCAGCGAGCTACCCGTCAGCACGAGTGCGCCTCCGACCGCAACCAGGGCCGCGAGATTGACCGTCAAGTCGTTTTCGTGGCCGGCCAAAGCGATCAATCCGAGCACGATTGCGGCAATGCCGGCAAGCGCCTGTATTCCCGCCGATCCCGAAGCAATTTCGTTCGCCAGCATTTCGCGGCTCAGCCGAGCGCTAGTTGCGACTGCGCTTCGCCTCACTGCATAAACGATCCAGAGCGAGTTGCTGCTGAGAAGCAGACCAACACCAAAAGAGATCATTGCGATGGCGCTGAGGACCGTCGTATGAACGCCAAGGATTCCCAGGACGCCCAGGACAATGCCCGCGGCTCCGGCTAGAAACAACGCGACCAAGCCGCTGCCGCCCAGTTGCGCCGATGATGCTTCTGTGGGGACGCTGACCTGCGCATAATCGGAAAGCACGGTCCCGCCCTGGATCATCAACGACACGCCGAGGACGATCGTCGCGATTGCCGTCATAAGCTGCGGATTAATGGCTGCCAGCCCGCAAATGGCAAGAGCGACAGTGGCGATCCCTCCGGTCGCATCGACCAGGCCGCCATAGGCCGCGGTGTCTCGGGACTCGACCGTTCGAGTTGTGATTGACATGGCTTCTCTCGCGTTTGCGTTAAAGCGGCCGACAGCCCCGACCGTTTCGCAAACTTTCTTTCAAACCCTCGTGTTCCAAAAGTTGCGTGCGCGCGGGGCTAACGTCGTCAGCTTCGTTAAGAGCCTGACGCCTAGGGAAGGCGTTGAAGAACGAGGACCGAGCCGACCAAAAGAAAGAGCGCCGCACCCGCCAAAAGCCTCGGAAACGTCAGGACCGGCGACGGGCGGTGATTTTCGCCTTGTCCTGTAATCGGCAGGGCCTGGCTCGCGCGTTCGACCATGCGCAGCTCCATTTGCGTGGGCGGCGTTCCTGCCGCCTCCGCGTCTGTCCCCAAGGGCGCTGCGGCCGGGTCGGGGAACGCTACTTTGTCGCCCATCAGGCCTTTGTCGATGCGGCTCCGAATCTCGTCCGTCGTGGGCGTTCTTTTTCTCATGGGGACCTCCCGGGCGAACAGACGGATCGAACGCGAGCTTTCGGCTTTTCGTTCCGTCGTCGGCGCGCATGAGCGGGATGACTTGTCGCTTTGCCACAGCCGAGCGAAGTTTTCGGAGTCGTTCAATACGCGGAGGCCGCATTCGCAACTCGTCGTGCGTTTCATAAAGCTCTTGGCCATCACGTCCTTGATCGCGATTCGTGCGCTCAACCTGCGTAGAGCTTGCCTTCGGCAGATTGCACCACCAAACCATGGGATCAAACATCTAGGTAGCCTTTCGCTTGCTCGGCCCACCCCCTGCGTGCGCGAACTTGCGGGATTCGCCTGTCTTGGCCAACTCCCTCACGAGGCCGGTTTCTAATTTTACGAAATCCAGGTTTTTGCGGGGCGTCGCATTGAGATCGACCCCCTGCGCACGCGCGTGATCGATGACTCTTTCCAGCGGCGCTGGATCGGCCTTCGGCCAAAACGGGCGAAGCTCGCGAAGGAAAATATTCGCCGTCACTGGCCCCACTCCGGGAAACCCCCTCAAAAGAGCCTCCAAATGGCGAGGGCTTTCGGCTGCGTCATGCAGTTTTTCGAGGCTGCCACCATACATATCGAGCAGCCTCTGAGAGGCTTTCACGAGCTGGCTTGATTTCGCTTTGGCAGAGCGGACGTAGCCGGCCTGGAGCAGGAGCTCGTATATTTCTTTCTCCCCGGCATTGCTGATTTGTCGAGGCGTGAGGAGCTTGTTACGCGCGAGCGCGAAGTAGCCTTGCTTTGCGATGATAGGCGTGACCCGGGCGCCGAAAAGCAGGCTGGCGATGAACCATTTGAAAAGCTCCCGGTCACAGATCCTTTCGATCCGTATGCCAAGTTCTTCGGAGTAGAGTTGCGCGTTTTCCGGCGCCGGGGGGCGTTCTATCAGCGTTCCGCCCATACCTGCACTCGTCAGTGTTGGCCCTCGACCAGCTTCCGCGCTGCATCGCGTATGCCCGCGCGCGACTCGTCGTGCAGGTAAGGCATATGGCCGCCCTTCATCACGATGAGGCGGACACGGTCGGCATCCCCATAGGCCGGCAGCTGATCGAGCATCAGCTTGGTGGCGAAATAGGGCGTTACGAGATCCGCGACTCCATGGACGACGACAACCCGCAGTCTCGGATCGAGCGCCAAGGCGTCGCGCAGATCGGAGAGGACCTCGGCATTCTCGCGGCCGCCATGGCCGTAATCCCAGTGACGCGCGATTCGCTCGTTGAGGATGAAATAGCGCGCGCTGCCGATCGGCCAGGCGAGCTTGTCCTGTGTGAGTCGCGTCATCGCGCTGCCGAGCGGCGTGCGCCATGTTTCGAGAACCGGGTCGGCCCAGTCGCTCACTGGCGCAAATGGCCTAGGGTCATATCCCTCGATATCGCCGTCATAGACGCTGCCGACCCGCTGCCGGCTACGATCGCGTTCGCGGCTGAAGCTTTTGGCGTCGATGCGGGCGCCGAGCCGCGACACGAAATGGGCGTCGAGCGAGGTGAAACGCGCGACGGACTGGCTCATGCGCGTCAGCGCTTGTCCATCCTTGGCGCCCTTGAGCAGGTCGACGACATAGTCGCCGGTAGCGTAGGTTTCGACGTCCGCAAGCTCGGTCCGCGCATTGGCGCCGCGCGCGATTGCAGTCATGGAGGGCAGCAGCCCCGCGTAGGACAAGAGATTGCGTCCGCCTTGCAGCCAAGCGAAATCCAGCGCGGGCGAGACCAGGAAAAGACCATCGACGCCGATATTCTCGCGCTCTCTCAGAGGCTCGAGCATTTTTATGGCGCGGAAAGCGCCATAGCTTTCGCCGACGAGGAATTTCGGAGAGAGAAAGCGTCCGCGCTCCGTGATCCATTTGCGCATGACGACGGCAAGCGCCTCTGCGTCGCCATCGACCGAGAAAAAGCGCTTTTCTGCGTCGTCGCTTTCGGAGAGGAATTTGCTGTAACCCGTCCCGGGCGGATCGACCAGGACGAGATCAGCAAATGCAAGCCATGTTTCCGCATTATCGGCAAGGGCGGGCGCTCGCGAAGGGGAGGGGGAATCCGCCGGAAAGCGCAGCCTCCAAGGCGAAAGGGCGCCGAGCCCCAACCAAGCCGAGGCGGCGCCTGGCCCGCCGTTGAAGACGAAGACGATCGGGCGCGCGGTGGCGTCGGCGCCGCTGCGCTCATAGGAAACATAAGCGACGTCGGCCTGTGGCGCGTCGCTCTTTGCATCCCGTAGCCGGATGGCCCCCGCTCGCGCGGTAAACGTAACCTGCTCGCCTTGCAGCGAGATTGTGTGAGATGTCACGCTCTCGGCCGGCAGCCCGCGCACGGCAGACTGTTCCTCCGGGTGTTTCTGATTGGCTTCCGGCGAGTCGGCTGAAGCGGGATGAGACGCGCCGAGCAGGGCCGTCGCCAGAACTATCGATGCAAATTTCATCATGCCGAATCCTCTTGTGAGATCGTCCCCAAAGCTGCGCCTATGAAGCAATATAGTCGAAGAGAAACGCAGCCGGTTTTTCGGCGGCGCCGCTCTACGAGGACCGCCCGCTTTCCGCAATTCGCGGCGCGCCCTCCAAAGCCCTATATTATCCGCGCAGGCGGGCGGTCAGGAGGCCTCAGTGCGACCAATTCCACTCTTTCTGACGATTCTACTCCTGAACCAACAAGCTGGCGCGCCGGTTGCGGAGGAGGCGCAGCCAAAACAAGAGTCGCCTAGGGCCAACGAAACCCTGAGCGAGCGGCTCAGTAAGCAGCAAGGCGTCTTGAAGCCAAAGCGGGACGTCGATCCCGGCCTGGTAAAACCTGCGCCAGAGATGAATCCTCGCTCGACGCCGGAAATTAAGCCGCCAAGCCCCAACGCGAAATAATTGGTAGGAATCGGCGCCTTTCCGTGAATTTCGGCAAGACCGGGCGACGTGGGCCTGCTTCTAGATCGAAGCTGTCGGTTTGAGGCGCAATCCGCGCGGCACGAGGAAAAGCTCGACAAGCGCAAAGAAACCCTGGGTGAAAAGCGCCAGCATCGCCGCCGGCACGGCGCCTTCCAAGATCAATCCAAAATTATCCAGGCGCACCCCGGTGAAAATCGGTTGCCCATAACCTCCCGCGCCAATCAAAGCTCCCAGCGTCGCCGTGCCGACATTGATCACCGCCGCTGTTTTGACGCCGGCGAGGATCACGGGAGAGGCGATCGGGAGTTCGACCAGCTTGAGGCGTTGCAGAGGCGTCAGCCCCAGCGCGATCGCGGAGTTGCGGATGGTGAGCGGAATATTCGCCAATCCCGACGCTGTATTTCGGACGATCGGCAATAGGCTATAAAGGAATAGCGCGGCTATGGCGGGCGCTGGACCGATGCCAAGGATCGGTATCATAAACACCAGAAGCGCGAGTGAGGGGATCGTTTGCACGACGCTCGTTGCCGCAAGGATTGCTTTGCCGAGAGCGCGATATTTGGCGGCGGCGACGCCGAGGGGCAAAGCGACGAGGATTGCCGCGCCGAGTGACAGAACGGTCAATCGGAGATGTTCGATCGTGCGTCGATAGATCCGGCTAGCTAGCCCATCTGCAGCCTTCGAATCGATCAGGCCGAATTTGGCCGCGAGGAACTGAGCCGCGACAGCGGCTTCTGGGTACCGTTCGAACTTCGCGGCACGGTTCATCGCAAGCATCGATCCTTCGTCGATCTCGCCTTCCAGCCGAAGAATGGCGGATAACGCCTTTGGCGCGCGGCGCTCCAGTTCGGCGTGATAGAGAAACACCGCCTTATTGTCGCGGAAGACATGATGATCATCTTCAAGAATCTGAAGGTGGTAAACAGCGATTTCAGCGTCGGTCGAGTAAAGCTCCATTACGTCGATCGAACCCTGGGCCAGGCCCTTATAGGCGACGTCGTGATCCAACCCGCGTGGCTCCGCGGCGTTAAGACCGTAGACGGCTCGTAGCGCCGGCCAGCCATCCGCGCGGTTGAGAAATTCGTCGCTGAACCCGAAGCGCAGCGACGGATGGTGCGTGAGATCAGAAATCCTCCTGATGCCGAGCCGCTCCGCTTCTTGCGCCAACATCCCCAGCGCGTAACGGTTGCTGAAGCCAAGAGGCCTGCTCATGCGCAGGCCGCGTTTGGCCAGGGCCGCGGAGAGCGTCGCTTCGTCTCCGACGCCTTCGCTCACCAGAATCTCGCCGATGAGTGTGCCCGTGTATTCAGGGTAAATGTCTATCTCGCGCGCCAACAAGGCGTCCCACAGCAGCCGGGTTCCGCCCAGTTCCGGGCGCTGTGACACTCTCGCTCCCGTGGCGGCCGAAAGCCTTGCGGCGAGGTCTGCGAGGATGACCGATTCTGTAAACTTCTTGGAACCGAGACGAATTTCCTCGCTCGCATTTGCGACGCAGGACGGCAGCGTCGCAATGAGGGCCATCCAAAGAAAACATAGGAGTTTCGTGCGGGCGGATTTCACCTAAAGCCCATTCGCCGGAAGCATTCTAGATTCACCGAGCGTCGCAAGACGTCTCATTTGCGCATGAACGAACCGAGTGACAAAGGGATCGCTCGGGCGGGTAACTAGATCACGAAATTCTCCCTGTTGGATGACGCGGCCGCCTTGCATAAGGATGATGTTTTCTCCAAAGAACGCCGCCTCGGCGAGATCGTGAGTCACGAACGCAACGGTCTTTGCCAAGCGTCGAAAAATCGCTTTGAGCTCGTCTTGCAGCTCTGTACGGATCATAGGGTCAAGCGCGCCGAGCGGCTCATCCAGAAGGAGGATGTCGGGATCAAGCATCAACGCGCGCATGAGAGAAACACGCTGGCGCTGACCGCCGGATAATTCGCCCGGATAACGATCCAGCGCGGGAGGCGGGAAGGACGCGAGCGCGGCTAACTCGTCCATTCGCCTGAGCCGCTTTTCCGCTGACCAGCCGACTTCTTTTGCCATGAGCTCGACGTTCTGTCGGGCTGTCAAATGCGGGAAAAGCCCGCCGTCCTGTATGACGTAGCCCATCCGACGGCGCAGGAGAACCGCTGATCGAGAGGTGAGCGGGTTGCCATCGATCGTTATGGCGCCGCGATCTGGCAAGGCAAGACCTATGATCAGTGACAGGAGCGTAGACTTTCCCGAACCGGATGGCCCGATCAGAACTGTCGTTTTGCCGCGATCGATTGTCACGCTAACTCCCTCGATCGCGGCTGAGTCGCCATAGAATTTGCTGACATTCTCCAGCTTGATCATCACGCTCGGCCTTCCACGCATCGGCAACTGGATTTTAGGGCGGCGGAACAGCGCGAACACGGCTGGGCGCAAGCTGGCGAGGCATGCGAGTCAGAAAAGTGGACAAAGCGGCTAACTAGAAAGGGCAGTTCCTGAAGCAGCAACAGCGGCCCTATATGAAGCTTATGGCTGCAAGTCGGCGGGAGCGCGCCCGGCCAGAGGGACCGACGATGGATCGATCAGCCTTCGTTTCCTTGGCTCCGTCATGCGCGGACAACCACGGCCTCGCTGAGCGATTGCTCGAGACGCGAAAGCTTTCGGTGGAGCTTGCAGCGCCGCTGAGCGCCGAGGATATGGCCGTCCAGGCCATGGACGACGCCAGCCCGATCAAATGGCACCTTGCCCATACGACCTGGTTTTTCGAAACCTTTATCTTGGCGCCGCATCTTTCTGGATATCGCCTGTTCGATGAAGCATTCAATTATTGTTTCAACTCCTACTACGAGCGCCTGGGGCCTCGTCAGCCAAGGCCCAAGCGCGGGCTTCTCACACGGCCGTCAATCGAGCGTATTCTCGCTTATCGTGAGCATGTCGATCATGCGCTTTCAAAGCTCATGGTTCAAAGCGCGGCCACAAAGCCGATCTGGGCGCATCAACTGGAGGTCGGCGTCAATCACGAACAGCAACACCAGGAGCTAATGCTCACGGACATCCTTGCCTTGTTTGCGGCCAATCCGCTTCGTCCAGCCTATCGGGCCGTGCAATCTCGCGCCGCGCCACAGCGGCGGCGCGAGTCGCTGCGTTGGATCGATTTCCCCGGCGGCGTCCATCAGATCGGGCTGGTCGACGGCAGCTTCGGTTGGGACAACGAAACACCGCGACACCAAGCGTTGATCCACCCGTTCAGACTCGCCGATCGCCTTGTCACGAACGCAGAATGGCTCGAATTCGTCGAAGATGGCGCATATGGCGCTGCAACTTTATGGTTATCGGACGGCTGGGCCGCAGTGAACCGTGAAAACTGGCGTGCGCCACTCTATTGGGAGCAAAGCGACGACGGGTGGCGCGAAATGTCGCTCGAAGGCGTGCAGCCGCTCGAGCTCGCCGCGCCTGTTGCGCATGTGAGCTATTACGAAGCCGACGCTTTCGCGCGATGGGCCGGCAAGCGCTTGCCTACCGAATTCGAGTGGGAGGTCGCCGCGACGTCGCTGCCTTTGACAGGAAACTTCCTCGCCTCTGACGCGTTGCGCCCCGTGCCAGCGGAAGGCGCGTTGAAAGATGGGCTGCTGCAGATGTTCGGCGATGTCTGGGAATGGACCCAAAGCGCTTATCTGCCCTATCCAGGCTATCGCCCACCCGAAGGCGCGCTCGGCGAATACAATGGCAAGTTCATGGTCAACCAACACGTCTTGCGCGGCGGCTCCTGCGTAACGCCGGCACATCATATGCGCGCGAGTTACCGCAACTTCTTCTATCCTCACCAGCGCTGGCAATTCACGGGCCTGCGCTTGGCTTCGGATATAAACTGATGCCCGAGAGAGCCGAGCACGCCTTCGCCCCCGCGCAAAAAGATGACGACTTCGCGGCCAGTGTTTTTGACGGGCTGTCGCGGCCGCTCAAAAGCCTCCCCTGCCGTTTTTTCTATGACAGCATCGGGAGTGCTCTCTTTGAGGAAATCACGCGCCAACCTGAATATTACTTAACCCGAGCCGAGATTGCCATTCTCGAGGCCAATGCGCCTGAGATGTTGGGCGGAGAGTTAAGCGGCGGCATTCTTATTGAGTTCGGGTCAGGCTCCAGCATCAAGACCGAGATTCTCATCCGGCTGATGCCTCGATTGCGGGCCTATGTGCCCATCGACATCTCAGAAAGCGCTCTCTTAGAGGCTAAGAGACGTCTAACGTCACGGTTTCCCCGGCTCGACGTACGACCAATCTTGGGCGATTTTTCTCACCCCGTTGCTTTGCCTCCGGAGTTCGAGCGCCTACCGAAACTCGGATTTTTCCCCGGATCGACCATCGGCAACTTCCCTCCAGCGGAGGCGGCGCAGATGCTGCGCATGATGCGGCTGACGCTTTCGTCGGGTGGTCGGCTCCTCATTGGCGTCGATCTAAAAAAGGACGCCCGCCAGCTGGTTAGAGCCTACAATGACGCGAAAGGCTTCACCGCCGCCTTTAATCTGAATTTGCTGGCGCGCATCAATCGAGAGCTTGGTGGAACGTTCGACCTAAACGCGTTTCGCCATCGAGCGACCTACGAGCCCCTCGAAGGACGAATTACGATGCATCTTGTTAGCACGAAGGAACAGGCTGTCGAGTTGGACGGCGCTCGGATTCAGTTTAGCGAGGGCGAGACCATCCACACTGAGAGCGCTTACAAATACACGATCGATGAATTCCGGAGAGTCTCCCGGTCTGCGGGCTGGCTTCCGCAGCGGGTTTGGACTGACCCCGACAATTTGTTCAGCGTTCGCGAGTTGGTGTGAGCGCATGTCATCGGCGATCTGAGACAGCGGATTATACCACCGCCGTCATTGCGAGGAGCAAAGCGACGAAGCAATCCAGAGCCATGTCACAGCCCTGGATTGCTTCGCTTCGCTCGCAATGACGGCAATGGCCAAAGGAGGCGCGCCATGACCCAGAGCTTCGTCGAAACGGCGGTCGTCATTGGCCAACAGGGCCTCGAAGGCGTGCTGCGGAAACCCAGTCAGCCGCAGGGTCTCGTGATCTTCGCCCATGGCAGCGGCTCTTCGCGGTTGAGTCCGCGCAACTCCTTTGTTGCGGAGGAACTCTCGAAGCGTGGCTTCGCGACCTTGCTGTTCGACCTGCTTACCGAGGAAGAAGGACGAGATCGTCGCAACGTGTTCGATATCCCTTTGCTCGGCGACCGGGTTGTCGAGGCTATCGAATGGGCGTCGCGCAATGTCGCTCTGCGGGAGTTACCGATCGGTCTCTTTGGCGCAAGCACGGGCGCCGGGGCGGCTTTGGTTGCTTCGGCCGCGACGCCTGCTCTGGTCAGCGCTGTGGTCTCGCGCGGGGGGCGGCCGGACCTCGCCGAAGAAGCGCTGCCGTTGGTGAAAGCGCCGACTCTGTTGATCGTCGGAGGTCTGGACGACGAGGTCATAGAACTAAACCGCGCTGCGCTTGGCATGCTGAGGTGCGAGGCGCGTCTCGATATCGTGCCGGGCGCCACGCATCTCTTTGAGGAGGCGGGCGCGCTGGAGACAGTCGTCAGCCTTGCCATCAAATGGTTCGGCAGCCATTTGAGCGCAGGCTGAAGCAGCCCTATTGGCTCCGCTCCCGAGGAAGATCTGCGCTGCCGTGGCGGTGCTGTGTGATTTTGCCTGCCGCGAAGAGTGCTATTTCAGTTCTAAGAACGGGCCCATCGGCGCGCCACGCCATCTTCCAAAGGAGGCCTTTCATGCAAAGCGAAACCTTCCATCGGTGGTTGGCAGAGGGGGGCCAAGTGCTCAACTTGAAAACCACGAGTTTAGCGGCGGCGCTTTGCGCCACAGTTGCCGCCTCCCTCGTCCCCGCCTCGGCAGTTGGCGGGACGGTCAGCGTCATCGATAAGGCGAGCATCGGCTTGCCGCCGCCCACCGCCCAGGCTGATTGGCGAGCGTATCCGCATCGCCATCATCGTTGGCATATGGGCGGGCACTATGGGTGGCTGCGCGGGATTGGAGCCTATGCTTCTTCCGCGCCCCCAGCGGCCGATGGAGCCGCTTCTTCGGCATGTACTAACTGGGGCGTTTTGGGAGCCGCGTCCCCCACCTGCGATAGCTGGGGCGTTTCCAGCGCGGGGTACCCCGCGTGCAGCTGTTGGAGCGTCTATAACCCATATTGAAAGCGACCAACGCCTAAGCTTTCCTCAGGCAGGCGCGTTCAACGGCCAACTTTATGCATTGAAGTCTCTGGCTCCTGCGCAGAGGTCACGGACCCCTGAGGGTTAAGCTGAGATCGCGGGATGCTGCAGTATTTTGGACAACCGTTCGGATCAACGATCTGGCTTGGCGGAGGCGTATAGTTGTACGGAGCATAGGGAGTGACATACGGGTTTTGCTGGGCCTCTGCAGCACTCGATAAAACGAACGCAATTGCCGCCATTGCAAGCTTTTTCATGCTCTCGCGCCTGATCTGTTGAGGGCGGGGCCGACGGCCCGGCGACGCACTATGATAAGCGAAAAACTTCCGGAGCTGCACCCACGATCTAGCCCTTCGTACAGGCGTGCGTGGCGAGACGCCTCTGTTCTCGGAGCCGCCTTCCGTCACGCGTGTGAGGGCTCAAGAGAGGTCGGCCTCGTAAAGCGCTTTTATTATATGGTCGTGCAGATCGGCGTCCTCCACCATAGAGGCGCTCACCGTCTCGTCCCCGAGTCTGCCGGCTTCTGATACGCCCCGGCGCAAATCCTTGGCGCCGAGATGCCCTTGGCCAATGCGCATCAAGGCGTGAAGCTCGCAGCGTGCCTCGGGAGAGAGGTCAGCGATCGCGTCTCGCAGCGCGGATATCTGCGGCGCGTTCGGAGGAAGCGGTTCAAATCCGAGAGCGCCCGTCGGGTTATGTTCGCCGCGCGCCGGCTGCGTTTCGCCGAGGTCCTCCTCGGCGACATTGCCGAGCAATTCATCGCGCTGACGGCGCGCCGCCTGTGCGAGTATTGCAATGAACTGGGCTTGGCGGACTTCGAGATCCTCGAGCTTGATCATATGGGCACCTCTCGCCGGCACGATGAGCGGTCGAGCGTCAGCGGTGATGCGCGGATACGGCTTTCATCACTTCCGCCGCGAGATCGCGGGATCCAGAATGGGATATGTCGCCCAAGGCGATAATGCCGACCATGCGCTTGTTTTCGTCGATCACTGGAAGACGTCGTATCTGCTTGCTTTCCATGATCCGTATTGCGTCGCCGACATCTTCCGTGTCGCGGCAATAGATGATGCCGCTCGTCATGACGTCGCGCACCGAGAGCTCGGCGATGTCCCTATCTCCGGCAACCGCCCGGATTGTTATGTCGCGGTCGGTGACCATGCCGACAAGCCGATCATTTTCGCCGACAGGAATTGCGCCGACGTCGTGCTCCCGCATCTTTTTTGCCACATCCGCGACCAGCGTGTCGGGCGAAACCCATTCGACGCCCGTGTGCATCACGTCCTTTACCTTCATGGCGAAGCTCCCATGCAGCGGCGAAATTTTTCTTAGGGCGCTCGGTGTTCATCCCCACGCCCGCTCGACGCTATTTGGTTCGCCGATCAGAGCGCGCAATCCCCTTGCTCCAGGTCGAGATCGAGACAGGGCTCGAGAGGCGCGCTTGACAATGCCGCTTCTTCGCCTTGACTGCCGCTGCTTGTCTCGAGCCGGAATCGTCATGCGCCTCGCCAAACTCTATCGCTATCCCGTCAAGGGCCTCTCGCCGGAACCGCTCGTCGTCGCCGATCTCCCGGCCGATGGCTATTTCCCTTGCGATCGGCTCTTCGCGTTGGAGAACGGGCCTTCCGGCTTCGACCCCGCTGCGCCGGAGCATCAGCCCAAGATCAAATTTTTGATGCTCATGAAAAATGGCGCGCTCGCCGGGCTGGCGACCCGCTACGACGAAGACAGCGGGACGCTCGCGATCTCCAAGGACGGGCGTGAGGCCGTACGCGGCGATTTGCGCGCGCCGGAGGGCCGTACAGCGATCGAAGCGTTTTTGAGCAATTATATCGGCGAAGCGGAACTCCGCGGCCCGGTGAAGCTGCTCGAGGCTCCCATGGGCTTTCGTTTCACGGATTCGAAATCTGGCTTCGTTTCGCTCATCAATCTCCAAAGCGTCGCGGAGATCGAGAAGGCGCAAGGGGCGCGGGTCGATCCGCTGCGCTTCCGCGGCAATCTCTATATCGAGGGCGCAGAAGCGTGGGCGGAATCGGCCTGGCCGGGCAGGAAGCTGCAAATCGGCGCCGCGACGCTTTCAGTGCTGAAGATGACCGATCGCTGCGCGGCTACCGGGGTCGAGCCCGGCACGGGGCGGCGGGACATGGATGTCGTACAAACGCTGAGAACCAATTTCGACCATATCGACTGCGGCGTTTATGCGCGGGTCGAAAAAGGCGGGCGCGTAGCGGTCGGCGACGCGCTGACGCTTCTCTGAAACGAAAAGAGCCGCCTCGTTCAAGGCGGCTCTTTCGGTTTCGATAAAGCTCAGAGACGATCCGGCTCCAACGGGAGCTCCGTCGATTGCGTCGCTTCCTCGCGGGCTTCGCTGGTCGCTTCGTCGAGCTGCGCGCGTGGACGGCGCCGGCGGCGCGGATTGAGGTGGAAATTCACTCCCTCATGCTCGCGCGCCTGCGGGCGCTCGGCGGGCGCAAAACCGGCGTCGGGCGCTTCGTTTTCCGCCGCGACAGCCGTGCGGGCGGGCGGCGCGGTGATAAAGGAGGGCAGGCCGGGCGGCGGCTCGTCATTGGTCTCGGGCCGCTGGAAGCGACGATCCCGGCTGCGTTCGAAGCGGCGAGGTTCGCCCTCGGCGCCGCGCTCGCGGAAGGGGGGGCGCTCCGGCCGCGGCGGTCGCTCGCCGCGCTCTGTCCGCTCTTGCCGTTCCATCCGCTCCGGGCGTTCGGCGCGTTGGGGACGATCGACGCGCATCTCGCCGATCGGTCGCTCCTCATAGGGCTGCGGCTGGGGCTGCTGCACGAAGTGGGGCTGCGGCTGCTGCTGCGGTTGCGGCTGGGGCGTGAAAGGCTGCTGCGGCTGCCCTTGATAGACCGGCTGCGGCAAACGCTCTGAGAGCGGCGCGAAGCGATCGGGCAGGGCGGCGAAATCGTCATCGTCCTCCAGTTCGACTTCCGCCTCCATCGGCGGGCGGCCGTAACCGCTCGCCTGCTGCTGCGCCAGCTGCGCGGCGGCGATGAGCCGGAAATAATGCTCGGCGTGCTGCAACAGGCTCTCGGCCATGATCGTGTCGCCGGAAGACTGCGCATCGCGGGCGAGCTGCAAATATTTCTCGGCGACATGCTGGGCGGTGCCGCGGATTTTGACGTCTGGACCGTTCGACTCGTAAGAGCGCGTCAGTGGGTTCGGCCCTTTCCGGCCGCTGCGCCCTCGCATTCTCTTGTTTTGTCCTGGTCTCATAATTCCCCCGAAAGCTTCGCGCAATTCATGCGCAAATGACGCAAAATGGCAGGTCTTCGCCATGCCGTTCCTTCCGCCGAAGGAAAACTCGCTCTGATCGCTCCGCAGGCGCGCGTGTTGACAGATCCTTGCCGGGGCGTTGGTCGCGCCCGCATGTGATCCTGTTTGCTGCCGCTTAGCCCTGCGCGATTCCCTGTATCGCCTGACGACTCGCCTGGCCTCCCGGCGCGGTCGTCTCATGCCAACCAAACGAACATCGAAGGTCGCACATCTTCAAGGGAGGCGCGCCGTGATGATCAGCGTGGCTTTATCCGCCGGGATCATGCAGCTTACACGCCAGCCTCGCCGGCCTGTCCTGAGGCACCGCTCGCGAAGCGGGCCTGGAATGTCGAGATCCCATCTCGATTTCGTTTAGCTGATATAGTTCAGACTATAGAGACTGCATCCCCTCGAGCCAAGTCCGGCGGCGCGTTTAAATCATCAAATTGAGGGCACTGTAGCCAATATGTCACGTCGGCGCCTAAGCCGGACGCGCCGCGACGACGCGCTCGTGGCCGCCGGCGTCTCGCCCCACGCGCGCGATGGCGAAACCCTTGGCCCCAAGGAGCGAGGCCACGCTCACGGCCTGATCGCAGCCGACCTCGAATGCGACAAGCCCGTCGGGTTTCAGCAATCGCGACAGATCTGAGACAATCTCGCGGTAGCAGGCCAATCCATCACGGCCGCCATCGAGCGCGAGAGCCGGATCATAGAGGCGGACCTCCGGATCGAGGGCGGGAATATCGCCGGCGCGCACATAGGGCGGGTTGGAGACGATCACATCGAAGGGACCAGCGAGCGATTCGCCCCATCTCCCCCGCACCACTGTCGCGCGGTCCGAGAGGCCGCAGCGCGCGAGATTTTCGGCCGTCGCCGCGCAGGCGAAAGGCGACAGGTCGACCGCCACCGCGTGCGCCATCGGCAATTCGCTCAGCAGGGCGCAAGTAATTGCCCCCGAGCCTGCGCCGAGATCAAGAATTGCAAGCGGCGCGTCGCTCTTGTCGACGAGCGCCAGAGTGGTTTCGACGAGAGTTTCCGTGTCGGCGCGCGGGTCGAGAACATGGGGAGAGACGACGAGATCGAGCGTCCAGAAGCCACGTTCCCCAAGAATGCGCGAGACTGGCTCGCGCGCGGCCCGGCGCGCGGCGAGGCGCGAAAGCCGGTCGGCTTCCTCGTCGGAGATCGGCGCCTGGGGAGACATCGCCAGCTCCAGGCGCGAGAGCCCAGCTGCGGCGCGCAGCAGGGCTCTCGCGTCGTCCTGGGCTTGCGTGGCCTCCACGCCGCTGTCGTTCAGATAGGCCGCGACCTGCGCGATCGCCTGAGCCCTGGAGGGCGGCGCCTCCTGCGCGGCAGGCGCTGGCGCTGGGTCGCGGCGCATATCCATCTAGGCGCTCTGGGCGATCAGCGCCGACAGGCGCTTGGCGAAGGCGGCCGGGTCGACCGGCGCCTCGCCGTCGGCGACGCGCGCGAGATCGAGCAGGAGATATAGCCGATCGGCCGCGCCCTCACGGCCCTTGTCACGCAAGCTCGTCACAAGCGCCGCGACGGCGGGATGCTTCGCGTTGATCTCCAGCACCGGCTTGCCGAAGAGCCCCTTCTGTCCGGTTTCGGCCAGAATGCGCGCAAGCTGCCGGTCGAGTCCCTTTTCGGATGCGACGAGACATGCGGCGCTTTCGGTCAGCCTCGTCGATACGCGCACGTCTTCGACCGAGTCCGCCAGCGTCTCCTTGAGCGCAGCGACCAGATCGCCGACGTCGGCGACTGGCGAGGTTTCTTCCTTGTTGTCTTCAAGAAGCGCAACAGCGTCGATGTCGGCCGCGCCTTGCGTCACGGATTTGAATGGCTTGCCATCGTAGCCGAGCGCGCTCGTCACCCAGAAGGCGTCGACGGCGTCATCGAGCAGCAGAACTTCGACGCCTCTTGCGCGGAAGCCTTCGAGCTGTGGGCTCGAGGCAAGGCGCTTCGTGTCGTCGCCGGTGATGTAATAGATGGCGGTCTGATTCTCCCGAAGATCGGCCACGTAATCCTTCAGTGTGCGCGTCTCGCCATCGGATTTCGTCGAGGTAAAGCGCGCAATTGCGAAGAGATCATCGCGGCGGCTGGGATCTTCGTGCAGGCCTTCCTTCAGAACGGAACCGAAGTTCTCCCAGACTTTCGCAAACTTCTCGGGCTCGCTCTCGGCGAGCTTCTTGAGTTCCTGCAGGAGACGCGTCGCGACCGCCTTGCCGATCGAGGCGATGACAGGACTCTTCTGCACCATCTCGCGCGAGACATTGAGGGGAATATCCGCGCTGTCGACCACGAGCCGCACGAAGCGCAGCCAGGCGGGGAGAAGCTCGACGTCGCGCGAGATGAGCACGCGGCGCACGTAAAGCTTCGACTTGCTCTTGCGCGCGGGCTCGAAGAGATCGAAAGGACGCGAACCCGGCACGAAGGCGAGGACCGTATATTCCGTCCGGCCCTCCGCGCGCCAATGCACCGTCAGCGCCGGCTCGTCGAAGGAGCCCGAGAGCTGGCGGTAGAAATCCGTATACTGCTCCTCAGTGATCTCCGACTTCGGCTTGGTCCAGAGCGCCAAGCCGTCCGCGATTCGGCGTGGCTCCTTGCCGGGCTCCTCGATGAGGTCGATCGGCGTCGAGACCGCGCCCGAATGTTCGCGCACGATATTCTCGATACGCCACGGCTCGAGAAATTCGTCGGACTCGGCGTTCAGATGCAGCGTCACGCGCGCGCCGACTTTCGGCGCATCGTCGAGCGCGAGCGGCGCGATCGAATAGGTTCCCTTGCCCTGGGATGACCATAGCCAGGCTTTATCGTCGCCCGCGCGTCGCGTCGCGACCTCGACCAGATCGGCGACCATGAAGACCGAATAGAAGCCGACGCCGAATCGCCCGATCAACGACGCGCCTTCGCCGGCGCCCTCTTGGCCGAGCTTATCCAGAAAAGCGCGCGTGCCGGAATTGGCGATGGCGCCGAGCGCGCTGATGAGCTCGTCATGTGACATGCCGACGCCATTATCGGCGACGGTGAGCTGGCGCTTTTCCTTGTCGAGCGAGATGGTGACGAGCGGCGCGCCGGCCTCGGCCGCAAGCCTTTCGTCTGAGAGCGATTCGTAGCGAAGTTTTTCGCAGGCGTCGGCAGCGTTCGAAATCAGCTCGCGAAGGAAAATCTCGCGCTCCGAATAGACGGAGTGGGTCATCAGTTCGAGGAGCTGCGAGACATCAGCCTCGAAGCCGAACTGAGTGCCTTGCGGCGCTTCGGCTGTAACAGCGTCTTTGGTCATGAGGGCTCCAAATCGGTCAGGCTCCGGCGCGGGAGTCCCGATTAAAAAGGAAAAATTGGCGGCCTTGCGGCGCGCTGCTTGAGTTTGTCATTTGTCCGAAAATTGCAAGTGGAGAGTGGCTAAAGACAGGGCCGGCGCGGGATCTCTCCCGGCCGGCCCGTCATCGCCGGACCTGTTGCGACTTGGAAACGCGCGATCCCGGGGGGCTGGGGGGCTGACGAAAACCGGAAAAGCGCGCCAAAGCCGGTCGCGGCAATGAAGTGAAATATTGGGCTGTCGGTTTGACGAGCAAGGGGCCCAATGCAGGCTAAATTGTGAATAATCGTTGTAGCCGCTGAGGTTGAGGTGAGGGAGGCTCGGTGTGTCAGGCTGATGACAAAGAATGCTTGCCCCGAAGCCCGCATCGCGCGAACATAATGGCAAGCTTGGAGAACATGCATGGCGGAGTCGGAGACGACGGAGCCCAGCCATTCCCGCCCAGCCCTTGTGGTGGTTGCCGGCTCCGGACGCTCGGGGCAGGGAGACCACGCTAAGGGGTGGGAGAACCGGGCAGCGTTACAGGTCTCGTTCGACCGGCGCGAGCTCAACATTCTGTTCAATCTTTACGGCGCGAAGGTCGCCGCCGGCGAATGGCGGGATTACGCGCTCGACTTCACGCCTGCCAAGGCGGTCTTTTCGATCTTCCGCCGAAGCAGCGAAGCGCCTCTCTATCGAATCGAAAAGAATCCCGAGCTGGCGCGCAAGCAGGGCGCCTATGCGGTGATCGCCGCGGGCGGGCTCGTCATGCGGCGCGGGCATGACCTCGCGCGCGTCCTGCGCGTGCTCGACAAGAGCCTGCGAATCGTCGGCGCCGAATAGATAAAAAAAGCCCCGCTCGAGGCGGGGCTTTTCCGGAGCGGGCTAAGGCCCTTGCAACGTTATTAGTCGTTGCGTTGCCCGAAGAGGTAAAGCAGCGACTGGAACATGTTGATGAAGTCGAGGTAGAGCGACAGCGCGCCAAAGACGCTCTTCTTCTGCGCGACTTCGTAACCGTCGCCTTCGTAGTACATGTCCTTGATGTTCTGCGTGTCCCAGGCGGTGAGGCCCGAGAAGATCAGCACGGACAGGATCGACAGCGCGAACTGAAGGCCGCTCGACTGCAGGAACAGGTTGACGAGGCCGGCGATGACGAGACCCCAAACGCCCATGACCAGGAAAGAGCCGAAGGCCGAGAGGTCGCGCTTCGTCATATAGCCGTAGATGCTGAGACCGCCGAAGGCCGCCGCCGTGATGAAGAAGACGCGGGCCACCGATACGCCGGTGTAGACCAGCAGGATCGACGACATGGACAGGCCCATCACCGCCGAGAAGGCGAGGAACAGGTTACGCGCCGTAGCCCCCGACATGGCCTGGGCGCGCGCGCCGATAAAGAAGACGAAGGCGAGCGGCGAGAGCATCACCACCCAGCGAAGCGGCGAGAGATAGAGCGCCTGCCCGAAGGGCGACAAGGCCACCAGCTTGCCCCCGGCAAACTGCGGATTGGCAAGCATGAAGGTGCCGAGCGCCACAAGGCCCGTCACGGCCAAGCCGAGCGTCATATAATTGTAGACGCCAAGCATATAGGCGCGCAGGCCCGCGTCGATCTCGGCCGTGGTCGACCGGGCGACCCCGCGGCCGTAGCCGAAGTTCGAGTTACGGTCGTAATAAGACATAGCGATCCTCTCGATCTCCCAAGGCGGGCGCGGACGGATTTCCGACCATCGCTCGTAGCCTCAACCATTATGGCTCACTGCAATATGGCTTGGCCCGATTTGGGTGGCAAGGCGCGCCTGGATGAACTCTTGTTAAGGTGGTGCGAGGATTAATGGAAAGTAGAGAACGAGCTGGCGTCGCGCCCCTCGTCAGGGGACGCCCCGGATCCGTCATTGCGAGCGGAGCGAAGCAATCCAGGGCAGCGATCGCGGCGCTGGATTGCTTCGTCCTTTGCTCCTCGCAGTGATGGTTGTGCCGCCAGTTCTGGCGTTTTTTGTGCGGGCGCGAAGGCAGCAAGCCCCGTGCCAGGAACCCGCGACTTTCCTCGCAAGCCCGCGCGTCCTGGCGGTTTCAGCACGAAAAACGCGCGGTCGGCCATGGTGCGAAGCCGCATAGATGACCGATTGTCGCACCCTTGCCGTTCAACCGGATTACGCTAACATCGAGGTAAGGGCGTCGCCCGGCTTCCCGCCGGGGCGGCGGGGATTGCGCGGCGCAATGCAGATATCCCGAGGCGCGTGTCCTTGCCGCATGAAGATCAGGAGGAGTAGATGAGTGACGACGCTTCGACCTCGTTGCACTGCTACATGAAGCCGCTCAGACTTCTGGCGGCTGTCGGCGCTTTGGCTTTCCTGGGGCTCCCCGCTGCGCCGGCCGAGGCGCATGGGCGCCTTGGCGCCGCCGAAGGCCGCTGCCGGCTGTTCATCGGCCCCGACATCATGAACTTCACCGGCTACTTGCCGGAGGCCTCGAAAAACGAGTTTTGCGAGGACATCCCCGCGACTGGCCCGATGATCATGGTGCTCGACGCGGAGCAGCAAGAGCTCCGCGACATGAAGATTGAATTACGCATCGTCAAGGATGTGGGCGGTGCGGAGAAGGAGAGCGAGAATCTCGACGCCGTGACCGTCGCCTACCAGCCGCCCAAGGTCTATCCGACCGGCACGGTGAACTTCGAGCACACGTTCAAGGAGGGCGGCTATTTCGTCGGCATCGTCACTGTGACCGGCGACCATGGCGAGCAATGGATGTCGCGCTTTCCTTTCTCGGTGGATCGCAGCTTCATGCGGGATCTGCCCGTCTATCTGACGCTTGGCCTTGGCGTCGTCGCGGCTTTCCTCATCTATCTCGTGCATCGCGGCCGCAAGCCGCCGCCGCAGATCTTGACGGCCGCTGCGGCTTTCAAGACGCCGCCGCTACCGGCGATGGACGGCCCCGAGCCCGAACTCGAAACTGACCCATCCCCGGAGGCTTCCGGCGAGGAGGCGACGGCGGAAACCAACGGGAAAAAAGCCGAGGACGGCGACGACCCCGATAAATACAGAACCGCCGCCGAATAAGGCCGCAAGCAATTGAGAAGTCCGCCGTTAGACGGCGGGCTTTCCACGCCTATTCGTCGCCGCCGTCGATCTGCCGGCCCATGATGGCGATGGCTCTTTCATAGACTGAGGCGGCGTTCCAGGCCTGAATCGCCGCGAAGTTCGGCTCTCCCGGCTGATAGCCCGCTCCTGCGCGCCAGCCATGCGCATGCAGAAAATTCGCCGTGGACGTCAGCGCCGCCGAAGCGTTGTCGAGATTGCCGACGCCATATTGCAGGATATTCTTGGGCAAGAACTGCGTCTGGCCGATCTCGCCATGCATGGAGCCGCGGGCGCTGGGGGACAATCTTCCATTGTCGATCAGCTCCAGGGCGGCGTAGAGCTGGTCGGTGAAATATTCCGACCGGCGGCAGTCATAGGCGAGCGTCGCCACGGCGGAGAGCGCATGCTGATTGCCATGCACGGCGCCGAAACCCGTCTCCATGCCCCAAATCGCCAAAAGTGGCCCCGGCGGCACGCCATAGCGGCTCTGGATCGAGGAGAAGAGGGCGGCCTGCGAACGCTTGAGCTGCCGTCCGCGCGCGACGATGGCCGAGGCCCCGCGCTTCGTCATGAAGGCTTCAAGCGATAGATGAAAGCTCTTCTGGCCCCGATCGGCGCCGATCGTCGCGGAATTGTAGTGGGTGTCCATGAGGGCGTCGACGCCCGAGGCGCCGACGCGTCCGCGCGCTTCCTCGGCGAACGCCTGTTTCCACGACTCGAAGCCGCCCGCGCCATTGCCGCATCTCGCCGCCTGAGCCGGCGCGGCTGCGGCGAGCGCGCCAAATACAAGCGCCGCCGCCAAAAGCTTTGCGGCGGCGCGGCTTGTCGGTAAATTCTTCATCGGCCTCCTCCTCGGGCTCTCCGAAAACGTCAGGAGCCTAATCAATTTTGACAATGCGGCAAGCTTACGAGCATGCGCTCGAATGTTCGTATATTGTTCTTGCACGATCAAGCCCCGATCGTTAATTTGGCTCCGTTTCAGGCAGGTTTTTTAGGAGCCTTGCTCATGGCGGTCAGGTTAGCGACGGTCGCTTTTGAAGGCGTCGAGGCGCGCCCGGTCGATGTCCAGGTGCAGATTGCCCCCGGCTCTGTGGTGTTCAATGTCGTCGGCCTTGGCGACAAGGCCGTGGCCGAATCGCGCGAGCGGGTGCGGGCGGCGCTCATCGCCTCCGGCCTCGCTCTGCCCGCCAAGCGCATAACCGTGAATCTTGCTCCCGCCGACATGCCCAAGGAAGGCAGTCATTATGATCTGCCCATTGCGCTCGGGGTCATGGCGGCCATCGGCGCCATCCCGCCCGATGCGCTGGAAGGCTTTGTCGTCCTTGGCGAGCTTGCGCTCGACGGGACGCTCACCCCCGTCGCCGGCGTGCTCCCTGCGGCGGTGGCGGCCAATGCGCGCGGGCAGGGGCTGATTTGCCCCAAGGAATGCGGGCCGGAAGCGGCCTGGGCCTCGGCAGAGATGGAGGTGCTCGCGCCACGCTCGCTCATTCAACTCGTCAACCACGTCAAAGGAACGCAGGCGTTGGCCCGGCCCGAGCCGGCAGTGCGCGCGCTCGCCAATGATCTTCCCGACCTCGCCGACATCAAAGGGCAGGAGAGCGCGAAGCGAGCGTTGGAGATCGCGGCGGCGGGGGGGCACAATCTACTCATGAGCGGTCCGCCGGGCGCCGGCAAATCGATGCTGGCCGCAAGGCTCCCGTCGATTCTTCCCCCTCTCACGCCTCGAGAGCTGCTCGAAGTCTCGATGATCCATTCCATAGCGGGCCAGATCGCCGGGGGGGAGCTCACCGATCGGCGGCCGTTCCGGGCCCCTCATCATTCCGCCTCCATGGCCGCTCTGGTCGGCGGCGGGACCCACGCCAGGCCTGGCGAAATCTCGCTCGCCCACAATGGCGTGCTCTTCCTCGACGAACTGCCGGAGTTTCAGCCGCAGGTTCTCGACAGTCTGCGCCAGCCGCTCGAAACCGGCGAGGTCGCAGTGTCCCGCGCCAATCACCGCGCGGTCTATCCCGCGCGGTTCCAGCTCGTCGCGGCGATGAACCCTTGCCGTTGCGGCCATGCCCTCGAACCCGGCTTCGCCTGTCGCCGGCAGCCTAATGAACGCTGCGTCGCGCAATATCAGGCGCGGTTGTCGGGGCCGCTGCTCGATCGCTTCGATGTTCAAATCGAGGTGCCCGCCGTCACCGCTGCGGATCTTGTCCTGCCGCCGCCGGCGGAGGGGTCCCGCGAGGTTGCGGCGCGCGTCGCACGCGCCCGCGCATTGCAGCGGGAGCGTTACGAGGCGCTGGGCCTCCCGGGCGTCCTCGCCAACGCCGCCGCGCCAGCTTCGGTCATCGAGCGGGTAGCGCAGCTCGACGGCCCGGGGACGGCGCTCATTCGGGAAGCGTCCGATCGTTTTGCCCTGACAGCGCGCGGCTTCCACCGGGTTTTGAAACTCGCCCGCACCATTGCGGATCTCGATAGCGCCGAACGGATAGCGCGCGCGCATCTTGCCGAGGCGCTTTCCTATCGGGCTGGCCTCACTGCGGGGCGGGTTGCGGCATGAGCGCTACAGAGCTTGCAGTCTTGGTTGCGATCCTACTGCTTGCGGCGGCGATTTTCTTTGCTGTGCGAAGGGAAAAGCGCAGTGAGATCGAGGCCGAGCTCGAAAGGCTGCGCGACGAAATCTCGGAGCTGCGCGCCGCTGCGGCTGCGCGCGAAAAGGCTGAGGCCGCGAGTCTCGCCAAATCCCGCTTTCTCGCCACCGTCAGCCATGAAATTCGCACGCCTCTCAATGGGGTGATGGGCCTCGCGCAGCTTCTCGCGATGACGCGGCTTAACGCCGAGCAGGCGACCTACGTCGAGGCGATCGGCGATTCGAGCCGCGCGCTTGCTCAGATCATCGAGGACATTCTCGATTTCTCCAAGATCGAGGCAGGCAAATTCGACTTGCGCCATGAGACGTTCGCCCTGGCCCCCCTCATCGAAGGCGTCGTCGAATTGCTGGCGCCCCGCGCTTTCGCCAAGGGGCTTGAAATCGCAAGCCTTGTCGGCAAGGACGCGCCGCGCGTGATCGAGGGCGATCCGTCGCGGCTGCGGCAGGTCTTGGTCAATCTTGTCGGGAACGCGATCAACTTTGCCGAACGTGGGGGCGTCGGCGTGCGGGTCGCGCGTGACGGCGATTTATTGTGGTTCGAGGTGCGCGACACGGGGCCTGGCGTCCCGGAGGCGGCGCGCGAGGCGATATTCGAGGAGTTCGAGCAGGGCGACGCGTCGGCGACGCGGCGCCAGGGCGGCACGGGATTGGGGCTCGCCATCTCACGCCGCCTCATGAGCCTGATGGGGGGCGCGCTATCGCTCGCGCAGACATCGAGCGATGGATCGACCTTCGCCTTCACGCTGCCAATAAGTGTGGGCGCTCAGGAAGCGCCCCACAAGCCGCTTGCCGGTCTGCGGGTCCTGATCGTCGGCGATAGCCTTTTCGAAGCGCCTTTTCTTGCCGAGAACCTGAAATCGGCTGGCGGAGTCGCGGAGATCGCCGCAAATTCCCAGGCAGGGTTGGCGCTCGTCTCGCAGACAAGGCCCATGTTCGATGCGATTATCGTCGATTGCGCGCTTGGGTCCGAAAGCGTCGCGCAGCTTGCGGCGCACGCGCGCGAAGCGGGGATCGGGCGACGCTTTCTCCTCTTCTCGCCCTTGGAGCGGCGCACTTTCGGCGAAGCGGCGCTAGGCGATTTCGACGGCTGGCTGGTCAAGCCCGTGCGCAGCGCCTCTCTTGTCGCGAGGCTCTCGAGGGAGCGCGCCGACGCGCCAAAGCCTCCCGCGGCGGAGCCCGTTCGCGCGCTCGAAGGCGTAAGAGCGCTCATCGCCGAGGACAATGACATCAACGCCCTGATCCTCACGCGGCACCTCTGGATGCTTGGAGCGGAGGCGATGCGCGCGCGTCATGGCGTCGAAGCGGTCGCGCTTGCGGCGGCAGCCATCGACGGCGGAGCGGCTGGCGCTTATGACGTCATCATCATGGACCTCTTCATGCCCGATCTCGACGGGCGCGAGGCGACGCGGCAAATTCGCGAGGCCGAAGCCCGCGCGCGGACGCCTCGCACGCCGATCCTGGCCTTGACGGCGAGCGCGCAGGAAGAAGACGCCCGCGCGGCCCGCGCCGCCGGCGTCGACGCCTTTCTCACCAAACCGGTCGATTTCGCCGCGCTCGCCGCGACGATCGAAGAACTCCGGCTTGCGCCGCGCGATTTCGAGCGACGCTGGGGCTGATCGACCGAGACGAACTTTCGAAGCGCTCTCGCGACCTGCCCCTTTACGGCATGGCTCCGAAACGACCAGCGCGATAATCTGAGATGGCTTGCTGGATCTCCGCCTGCGAGTTCATCACGAAAGAGCCCTCCTGCACGACGGGCTCGTCGATGGGCTCGCCGCTGAGCAGCAGAAGTTTCGCATCCGCTTGCGCGGAGAAGATGACGTCGCCGCCCTCGCGCTCGAAGATGATTGTCTCTCCCGCGCGCACATGCGCCTGGCCATCGACGACGACCGGCCCATCGAGCGCGACGACGACAAGATTATGCCCCTCCGGCAAGGAAAAGGCCGAAGTCCCGCCTTCCTTGATGCGAACGTCCCAAACATTCATCGGCGTCGATGTGCGCGCCGGTCCCTTCGCGCCCTGCAGCTCGCCGGCGATGACGTATGCGACGCCGGCGCCGTTGCGCAGTTCGACGCGTGGGATATCGGCGGCGCGCAGGGGCTGATAATGCGGCGCCGTCATCTTCACGCCCGCCGGCAGATTGACCCACAGCTGAGCGACTTCGAGGCGGCCTCCTCTCTGGGTGAAGGCGTCGGAGTGATACTCTTCGTGCAAAACGCCCGCGCCTGCCGTCATCCATTGCACGTCGCCGGGCCCGATGAGGCCACCGGCGCCGGTCGAGTCGCGATGCGCAACTTCGCCCTCATAGACGATCGTGACTGTTTCGAAGCCCCGATGCGGATGCGGCCCAACGCCCCGACGAACATCGGATGGCGCGAAATATTCTGGTTCGGCGTAATCCAACAACAGAAATGGACTCACCTGCGCCTCATGCCGATGATGCGAGAAAAGCGTGCGCACAGGAAAGCCGTCGCCGACCCAATGCACGGCCTCGGGCGCGGCAAAGACGCCGATAATCTTGCGCATCACAAATCTCCTTGGCGCTTGGGCGGTAAATCCTTTTGACAATATGTTGGGACCAATCACGCCAATTCAAACGAAAAGGCTCGGCTCTCGGCGCCCGCTTGACGACGGCCGCTCGAGCGCCAACAAGCCATCGAGACGTTCTGCCGGAAGGGATTATCGAAAAATGGCCTGGTTCATTCTCTTGGTCGGAAGCCTTTGCGAAGTGGGCTGGCTCGTCGGCATGAAATACGCCGACGGCTTCACGCGCCTGTGGCCCACGGTGATCATGCTGTTTTTCATGATCGCGAGCGTTGGCTGTCTGGGCATCGCGATAAAGACGATACCCGCCGGAACAGCCTATGCCGTATGGACCGGCGGCAGCATCGCGGCCGTAGCGGTCGTCGGCGTATTTCTCCTGGGCGAGCCCGCCACCCCGATGCGCCTGGCGTCCTTCGCCTTGATAGTCATCGGCATGGTCGGGCTCAGATTGAGCGGCGTGAGCTAAAAATAGCTCTCCAGCGTCCCGCGCCGGCGCACGTCGAGCGTCGCGCAATGGTAGGCTCCACCGAAAGCCGCATAATGCAGGAAGGGAACGGGGATCGGCTCGAACCCCCATTTCTCGACCTGCCGCATCATATTGACGTGATGCGGATCGACGATCATGCGCTTCTCGTCGATCATCAGAACGTTCATGCTCAGCCATTTACCGCACAGGGACGTGATGGCGAGAATGCGGTCGTCGATCGGCGTCGGGTCGGGCGCGACGAGAATGTCCCATTTCTTGAGAATGTCGGGCAGCTCGTCCGGGTGAATATATTCCGGATTGATGAGGATCTTGCCGGGGCCGAGCGGCAAGATGGTCGTGTCGATATGCATCGGGTTGGGGCAGCGGCTCTTGATCTCGTGGATGCGATAGCCTTCGCCCAAATGCCGGCGCAGCCAGTCGACGCCCATTTTGTTCGTCACATTGGAGCGCGTGACGAAAATATCCCGGCCGCAGCGGAAGAAATCGGCGGCGTCGAAAACCGGCTCGAATTCGGTGAGGATATAGCGGATGGGTTCGCCCTTTTCCGGCAACTGGAAATTCGGGTCGAATAGCTCGTCGGTGAGCTGCGGCTTCGGCGCCGACGTCCAACGCGCGCCTCGGCGGAAATAGTCTTTGAGGATGGGGCGGTATGAGTGCGTCTCGAAATAGCGGCAGGGCCACGCCATCGGCGTTTCGAGAATCTCGTCGCCGATAACCAGCATCGAGTCGCGCGGGCAAGAATTGCAGAAGCCGCGCGAGGACCAGTAGGGCGTCGAGAATTTCGCGTGGTGATCGAAGGGCTCGGGGCGCGTGACGGTGACGCCGAGCGATTCGAGCACCTTGATGAAATTGTCGAGCTCCTCCTGGGCGGGCTCGACCATGAATTTGGGAAAGCGGAAGCCCGCCGCCATGGCCTGGGCGCGCGCCGTCATGCCGGGGATGTTGCACGTGACGACCGGGTGGTTGGAGGGGATGGTCGACCCTTCGAGGCGCCCGGCGATGATTTCCTCCAGCGGGTCCCATTCATTATGGGAGTTCACCGGGCAGGGGGCCGCGGTGGACTCGGGCGAAGGCGCGTGAAAGTTCATGCTGAAAATCCCAGTGTTTCCTCGCTATTATTCTTGGCCGATGCTCGAAAGACGACCATCGTTCAATATGTCGCAGGAACGGCTCCGGTCCAACGCTCTTGCAAGTCGGGCTGGTTTCGCTCTATAAGCCGCGCTTCCGAACCGCCCGGCCAGTGATGGGCTGCCGTGGCGGTTCTTTTCGCTCGCGCGAAGCGCGCTGGTTCGCCGGCGCGAAAAACAATAGGGCCATGGCCCAGGAGAGCAAAATGCCCAAGCTGAAGACGAAATCCGGCGCCAAGAAGCGCTTCAAGGTCACCGGGACCGGCAAGGTGGTCTATGCCCAGCAGGGCAAGCGCCACGGCATGATCAAGCGCACGAACAAGCAGATCAGAAATCTGCGTGGGACGAATGTTCTGTTCAAGACCGACGGCGACAACGTCAAGAAATACTTCCTGCCGAACG
Source organism: Methylocystis sp. MJC1 (assembly GCF_026427715.1). Classification (NCBI taxonomy): domain Bacteria; kingdom Pseudomonadati; phylum Pseudomonadota; class Alphaproteobacteria; order Hyphomicrobiales; family Methylocystaceae; genus Methylocystis; species Methylocystis sp. MJC1. Next base: position 1,188,273 of record NZ_CP107558.1, read on the forward strand.
CCTGATCGTCCCCTATACACGCAGAATTCTGAAGGAGTTTCGTCATGGCTCGCGTCAAACGGGGCGTTACGTCCCACGCCAAGCACAAGAAAACGCTGAAGGCCGCCAAGGGCTTTTATGGCCGCCGCAAGAATACGATCCGCACCGCCAAGGCGGCCGTCGATCGCTCGATGCAATACGCCACGCGCGACCGCAAGGCCAAGAAGCGCGTCTTCCGCGCCCTCTGGATCCAGCGCCTCAACGCCGCCGTGCGTGAGCATGGCCTGACCTATTCGCGCTTCATCGACGGCCTCGCCAAGGCTGGCGTGATCGTCGACCGCAAGGTTCTGTCGCAGCTCGCCATCGAGAAGCCCGAGGCTTTTGCTGCGATCGTCGCTCAGGCCAAGGCGGCGCTGCCGCAGGCTGCCTAATCTTCTGATAAGGCTAGATTTACTGAAGCGCTCGCCGTTCACGGCGGGCGCTTTTTTTGATTTATTCCAAATTTGTCCGGATCAATCCGGCTTCTTCGAGTGTTGCTCCTCCCTGGGAAAGGAGAACAGGAGACACGCTCATGAAAGGCAAGCAGAAAGACGGAGTTGCGGCTAATTTGGGCAAATTGCTGGAGGCTGTACGTGGCGCCTTCGCCGGCCCGCCGGCGCCCGTATTGCGACCGATTCCCGTTCGCCGGCCGGTTGCTCCCCAACGCCATGACTAGGCGCGTTGGGCAAGACATTCCCGCCTGCGTCGGTGAGTCCTATCTTTTGCTACAGCAGCGAAAGATTTAGGCAGAGGCCCAATGCCGGCGCAGGCGCTTTTAAGATCAGGAAAATTTCTCGGAGAGGCGGTGCGGGAGACGCCAAGACTCGCGGTCGATCTCGCCGCGCGGTTGCAAGACCATCGGCGGATCGCCGACATGGCTTATGGCGTCGGCGCCCGCCAGCGGCTCGATGTTTATCTCCCGACGCGCCTCGCGGCGCCCCGCGCCATCATCGTCTATCTCTACGGCGGCAGCTGGTCCTCGGGCGCTAAGGAAATCTACCGCTTTCTCGGCGCGTCCCTGGCGGCGCGGGGCTTTCTCGCCGTCATCCCTGATTACAGCATCTACCCCGCCGTGCGCTTTCCGGCATTTATCGAGGACGCCGCCGAGGCGCTCCGCTGGGCCCATATTCACGCCGCCCGCTTCGGCGCGGACCCGAAGCGCCTTTTTGTCATGGGCCATTCGGCCGGAGCCCATATCGCCTCCATGCTCGCATTCGAAAAACGCTGGCTTGCGGCCGTTGGCCTCGACAGCGGCGCCGACCTTGCCGGCGTGATCGGCCTTGCCGGCCCCTATCACTTCGAGATCGACACGGATTTGCTGCGCGGCGTCTTCGGCGCACCGGAAAACAAGGGGCGCACCCAGCCCATGGCTTATGTGACGCGCGACGCGCCGCCTCTGCTGCTGGCGACGGGCGAGGTCGATAAGACGGTCCTGCCGCGCAATACGCATGATCTCGCCGCCGCGGTGCGCGCGGCGGGCGGCGATGTCGAGACGATCTTCTATCCGCGGCTGGGGCATCGTGAGATCATCGGCGCCTTTTCTCCGATCTTTTCCTTCCTGGCGCCCGTCGCCGCCGACGTAACGGCCTTCATCTCGACTAAAACCGCGCGCGCCGCTAACACTGGGCGAAGCGGCGGAAGCGAGCGGGGCCGGCATGAGCCAGTCATATGATGTCATCGTCATCGGCGGCGGACCGGGCGGCTATGTCGCCGCCATACGCGCGGCGCAGCTAGGGCTGAAGACGGCGGTCGTCGAGCGCGAGCATCTCGGCGGCATCTGCCTCAACTGGGGCTGCATCCCGACCAAGGCGCTGCTGCGCTCGGCGGAGGTCTATCGGCTGGCGCGGGACGGGGCGCGCTACGGGGTGACGGGCGCCGAGCCGGGATTCGACGCAACCCGCATCGTGGCGCGCTCGCGCGAGGCGGCAGGGCGGCTCAACGCCGGCGTCGGCTTTTTGCTGAAGAAGAACAAGGTCGACGTCATTTGGGGCGAGGCGCGGTTCGGGCCCAAGGGCGAAGTGCAAGTCGGCGCGCCGACGAAACCGGCCGTGACGCCGCAGCTTCCCGCGCCGAAGGCGACGCTGGGGGAGGGCGTCTATCAGGCCAAGCACGTCGTCGTCGCGACAGGGGCGCGGCCGCGTGTCCTTCCGGGGTTGGAGCCTGACGGGCGGCTGGTGTGGACGTATTTCGAAGCGCTGAAGCCCGAACGCTTTCCCAAGTCGTTGCTCGTCGTCGGGGCCGGCGCCATCGGCGTCGAATTCGCCTCCTTTTATCGAACCTTCGGCGTCGAGGTGACGCTGGTCGAGGCGCTGCCGCAAATCCTTGCCGCGGAAGACGCCGAGATCGCCGCTTTCGCGCGCAAGAGCTTCGAAAAACAAGGGATTATCATAGAGACGGCGACGACCGTCGCCGGGCTGGAGAAAAAGGCCGACAGCGTCGTCGTCACGTTGAAGGGCGCCGACGGCGGGACACGCACGCTGGAGGTCGAGCGCGTGCTCTCGGCCGCGGGCGTGGTCGCCAATGTCGAAAACCTGGGGTTAGAGGCGCTGGGCGTCGCGCTGGAGCGCGGCGTCATCAAGACGGACGGGCTCGGGCGCACCAATGTTCCGGGCGTCTACGCCATCGGCGATGTCGCGGGCGGTCCGATGCTCGCGCATAAGGCGGAGCACGAGGGCGTCGCCTGCGTCGAGGCGATCGCGGGGCTGCCGGCGCATCCGCTGGATAAATCGCTCGTTCCGGGCTGCACCTATTGCCATCCGCAGGTGGCGTCGGTCGGACTGACCGAGGAGAAGGCGAAGGCTGCGGGCTATGAGGTCCGGGTCGGGCGCTTCCCCTATCTCGGCAACGGCAAGGCCGTTGCGCTCGGGGAACCCGAGGGTCTCGTGAAGACGATCTTCGACGCCAAGACTGGCCGCTTGCTCGGCGTGCATCTCGTCGGCGCCGAGGCGACGGAGCTGATCCAGGGCTTCGTCATCGCGATGAATTTGGAGACGACGGAAGAAGAGCTGATGCAGACGATCTTCCCGCACCCGACGCTCTCCGAGACGATGCATGAGAGCGTGCTGAACGCGTTTGGGCGGGCGATTCATATTTGACCCCCTCCCCAACCCTCCCCGGCTAAAGCCCGTCGAAAAACGGGCGTCTTTTCGACGCCCTATGGCGGGAGAGGGAGCAGATTGGCGCCTTTACCGAGAACGCTGATCGTGAGCGTCCCCTCTCCCGCCATAGCCCGTCGAGAGACGGGCGTCTTGCAGACGCCATATGGCGGGGGAGGGTCAGGGAGGGGGCCTTTCAGAGATAAACTCTCTTGCAAGCAGAGCGCGTGACCGTCTCTATTGTGAAGGCGAAGCGGGGAAGGGAAGACATATGGCCAGCGATCGCGCTCCCGAGTCCAGCGAAGCGATGCGGCGCATGCGCGAAATCGCGCATCCCCTCGGGCATTTTCTCTCGGAGAGCTTTCACTTCCTGGGGCTGTTCGCCATCGGCGGCGCGACCGTCTGGGCGGCGGCCAAAGCCTTTATTGAGATGACCGGGAAGGGCCATGCGTCGATCGAGGATCTGCTTCTGCTCTTTATCTACCTCGAGGTCGGGTCGATGGTGGGCATTTATTTCAAGACAAATCACATGCCCGTGCGTTTTCTGCTTTACGTCGGCATCACGGCGCTGACCCGCCATATGATCGGCTATGTCCAGAAGGATGCGCCGCCGGACTTCGGGATTCTCATCCTCGCCGGCGGCACGCTGATCCTGGCGCTTGCGGTCTTCATCGTCCGCTATGCGTCGTTCCACTATCCGTCGTCCGAGGCGAGCGACCCCGGGCGCGAGACGGCGTAGACGGGGGCCTTACGCCCCCTTCTCGGCCGGCAGATTCAGCCTGATGTGCAGCTCGCGGAGCTGCTTCATCGTCGCCTCGCTCGGCGCGCCCATCAGCGAGTCTTCGGCGCGCTGGTTCATCGGGAAGAGCGTCACCTCGCGCAGATTTTCTTCCTCGGCGAGCAGCATCACGATGCGGTCGACGCCCGGCGCAATGCCGCCATGCGGCGGGGCGCCATATTGGAAGGCGCGATACATGCCGCCGAATTTCTCGAGCAGCACATCCTCGCCATAGCCCGCGATCTCGAAGGCCTTCTTCATGATCTCGGGGCGATGGTTACGAATGGCGCCCGAGGAGAGCTCCACGCCGTTGCAGACGATGTCGTACTGATAGGCGAGGATGTCGAGCGGGTCTTTCGTCTCCAGCGCCTCCATGCCGCCCTGCGGCATGGAGAAGGGATTGTGCGAGAAGTCGATCTTCTTGTCCTCGTCGTTCCACTCGTACATCGGGAAGTCGACGATCCAGCAGAATTCGAAGACGTCGGTTTTCGACAGGCCCAGCTCATTGCCGATGCGCAGACGCGCGGCGCCGGCGAGCTTCGCCGCCGGCGTCTCCTCGCCCGCCGAGAAGAAGACGGCGTCCCCCGCCTTCACGCCGGCCTTGGCGGCGATCTTCATCTGGACGTCCTCAGGGATGAATTTCGCGATTGGTCCCTTCCCAATCAGTTTTTCTTCAACTCTGTATGTATTTTCATTAATCAGCCCCGATGTGACTTCCCCTTCAAAAACTATGTAGCCGAGGCCCGGCGCGCCTTCGGAACGCGCCCAATCGTTGAGCTTGTCGAAGAAACTGCGGGGCTGCGACGCTGCGCCGGGCGCCGGGATGGCGCGCACGGTCTTGCCCTTGAAGGCTTTGAAACTGACATTCTCGCCTTCGAACTCTTCCGAGACGTCGACGATCACCAGCGGATTGCGCAGATCCGGCTTGTCCGAGCCATATTTGAGCATGGCCTCGCGGAAGGGGATGCGCGGGAATTTTTGCGTGACGGGCTTGCCCTTCGAGAACTCCTCGAAGACGCCGCGCAGCACGGGCTCCATCGCCTCGAACACGTCTTCCTGCGTGACGAAGCTCATCTCGACGTCGAGCTGGTAGAATTCGCCGGGCGAGCGGTCGGCGCGCGCATCCTCGTCGCGGAAGCAGGGCGCGATCTGGAAATAGCGGTCGAAACCCGCGACCATCAGCAACTGCTTGAATTGCTGGGGCGCCTGCGGCAGCGCATAGAACTTGCCGGGATGCAGGCGCGAGGGCACCAGAAAGTCGCGCGCGCCCTCGGGCGAGGAGGCAGTCAGGATCGGCGTCTGGAACTCGAAGAAGTTGCCGGCTTTCATGCGCGAGCGGATCGAGTCGATGATGCGGCCGCGCAGCATGATGTTGGCGTGGAGCTTCTCGCGGCGCAGGTCGAGGAAGCGATATTTGAGGCGGATGTCTTCCGGGTAGTTCTGGTCGCCAAAGACTGGGAGCGGCAGCTCGCCCGCCGGGCCGAGCACCTCGATCTCATTCACATAGATTTCGACGTGGCCCGTCGGCATGTCCGGGTTCTCGGTGCCGGCCGGGCGCTTGCGCACCTCGCCGTCGAGCCGCACGACCCATTCCGAGCGCAGCTTCTCGGCCTGCGCGAAGGCGGGCGAATCGGGGTCGACCACGCATTGGGTGAGGCCGTAATGGTCGCGCAGGTCGATGAACAGCACGCCGCCATGGTCGCGGATGCGGTGGCACCAGCCGGAGAGGCGGATTTTTTGACCCGCGAGCGCTTCGGTGGGCTCTCCGCAGGTATGCGAACGGTAGCGATGCATGGGCCGCTTTCGGTTGGAAATATCGGGGGCGCCGGAAGGGCCCGGCGTTTGCGCGCCAAGAAGCGCAATGGGATTGTCCCTGTCAAGCCGGGGAGGGAGGCGTTCTGGCTGGGACGTTTGGCGTTACTGCGTTACCCCCTCCCTGTCCCTCCCCCGCTAAAGCGGGAGAGGGGACGCTCGCGATCAGCATTGTCGATGAAGGCCACAATCTGCTCCCTCTCCCGCGAAGCGGGGGAGGGTCGGTGAGGGGGCAATCCAGCGCCACAAATCCTGCCGCCGTTTCCGATGACGGCCGCGCTCCGCCCCTCTCCCCGCGCGTGAGCGGGGAGAGGTTGGGTGAGGGGCGTGGGGGATGAGTGGTAACGAAAAACGCAGCAGGAGCTCGCAATGCACGTCCGGGCTCCACCCCTGGCCCCTCACCCAGCCTCTCCCCGCAAGCGGGGAGAGGGGCGGACGTCGCCTCCCTACGTAGGAGAAGGCGCGGCGGGCGGCGCTTATTTTCGGAAGAACGCCTCGGCCGCGGACGTCGCTGCGCGTTTGGCCTGTGCGGCCGCCTCGAGGCGGGCGATCTCTTCTTTCAGCAAGAGGATTCGAGATTCGAGTTCCGCAATCGACAAAAGATCGAGAGGCTGGCCGATGTCATAGGCAGGGCGGGGGCGGGGCGCGTCTTCGTCCGTCATGAGCTTTCCTCTCGAGGGTCATCGACAACAAATGATGCCGAAAGGCGTGCTCGGAAAAGTAACACACGCGGGGGAGACTCCAATTCTCGCAAATTCCAACAAGACCGCTCCGGGGCTCTATTTTTAACCCAAGCGTATGTATTTATTGGAGTAGTTCGCATGAACCGCATCCTTTTCGGGGTATTGACCTTGCTGCCCGTCATTTTCGGGCGAAAGCTCCTGGGGCTGGTTTTCGCGCCGGAGGAAAGCGGCGAGTCCGGCGTCCGCGCGGCCACAATCCGCGGCCTGGCGAAAATGGCCGGCGCGAGCGGTCTGGATGAGCGCGGCTTCGGCGTTCTTAGCCTGCTGGCTGTCGCCTATTCGGCTGTTTTCGGCCTCGCCACGGATTTGATGCTCAGGGACAAGGGATTCGGCGCCAACCTCAATGGGCTTTTGGGCTTTCTCGGCGGCGGGGCGGTGGTGGCGGTCTGGCTCGCTATCTCGCCGAGAGCCGCTTTGGCCGCCCTCTCCGGCGTCCTGGTCACCACTATGGCCGGCTCGACCCTTCTGCTCGTGGCCTTCTGCGTCATCAAGGCGATCGTGCACGCCAGCGTGGATGATGTCCTGAGCGGCGCGAATGCGCCGGCGCGCAGGGAGTCGACACCCGCGAGTCGCTTGCCGGCGTCCCGCATCGCAGCCGTCATCGACCGCCAGCGCTAGCGCGATAACCAATCTCGGCAAATAAGAATCCGAGACCCGCGCCTCGGCGGGGCCGGTTGGAGCGCCAGCTGAAAAATCAGCCCTCGTCGCGACAATTGTTCCGGCCTATCTGCTATTGTGCGCCCGCGAAGCCGAACGGGGTTCGTCCGGCCACGGCAAAGACCGGCATTCGACCGTCATTGGCGGAAAGACGAGAGCGATGACGAAGTGGGTTTATAGTTTCGGCGGCGGCGCGTCCGAGGGCTCGGCGGCCATGCGAGACCTTCTGGGCGGCAAGGGCGCCAATCTCGCCGAGATGGCGGCGCTTGGGCTGCCTGTTCCGCCGGGCTTCACCATCACCACTGAGGTCTGCGCCCATTTTTACGCCAAAGGCCGCGGCTTCCCGGCCGATCTCGAGGCGCAGGTCGAGGCCGCACTGGCGGAGATCGGGCGCGTCGCCGGCCATGCCTTCAACGATCCGAATTGGCCGCTGCTCGTCTCCGTGCGCTCCGGGGCGCGCGCCTCCATGCCCGGCATGATGGATACGGTGCTCAATCTCGGCCTCAATGACGAGACCGTCGAGGCGCTCGCCAATTACTCGGGCGACGCGCGTTTCGCCTGGGACTGCTACCGGCGCTTCGTCGAGATGTATTCCTCGGTCGTGCTCGGCGTCGAGCACCATATTTTCGAGGATGCGCTGGAGGAGCTGAAAGAATCGAAAGGGCTGACGCTCGACACGCAGCTGACGGCCGACGATTGGCGCGCGGTGGTGAAGCAGTTCAAGGCGATCATCGAAGCCAATGCCGGCGTCGCCTTTCCGCAGGACCCGCGCGCGCAGCTCTGGGGCGCGATCAAGGCGGTCTTCTCCTCCTGGATGAACCACCGCGCCATCGTCTATCGCCATCTGCACAATATCCCGGAGAACTGGGGCACGGCCGTCAACGTGCAGGCCATGGTCTTCGGCAATCTCGACGCCAATTCCGCGACCGGCGTCGCCTTTACGCGCAATCCCTCGACCGGCGTGAAGGAGCTTTACGGCGAATATCTCTTGAACGCTCAGGGCGAGGACGTCGTCGCCGGCCTGCGCACGCCGCAGCCGCTGACCGAAGTCGCCAGCCGCGCCTCGCCGGGCGAGAAGATCTCGCTCGAAGCGACCATGCCGAAAGTCTTCGCGGAGTTCGTGCAGGTCGCCGACCGTCTCGAGCGCCATTACCGCGACATGCAGGACATGGAGTTCACGATCGAGCGCGGCAAATTATGGATGCTGCAGACGCGCTCGGGCAAGCGCACGGCGCGCGCCGCCTTGAAGCTCGCGGTCGATATGGCGAAAGAGGGCCTCATCACGCGCGAGGAGGCGCTGCTGCGCGTCGAGCCGACCTCGCTCGATCAATTGCTGCACCCGACGATCGACCCTGCCGCCCGACGCGACATTCTGGCGACCGGCCTGCCGGCCTCGCCCGGCGCGGCTTTTGGCGAAATCGTCTTCAACCCGGAAGAAGCGGCGGCGCTCGCGGCCTCGGGACGCAAGGTCATTCTGGTGCGCACCGAGACGAGCCCGGAAGACATCCATGGCATGCACGCCGCCGAAGGTATTCTGACGGCGCGCGGCGGCATGACCTCGCATGCGGCGGTCGTTGCGCGCGGCATGGGCAAGCCCTGCGTCACAGGCGTCGGCGCCTTGCGCATCGATTATGAGGAGCAGTGCTTCACGATCGTCGGCAAGCGTTTCGTGAAGGGCGACAAGCTCACGATCGACGGTTCGGCGGGCCATGTCATCGCCGGCGAAGTGAAGATGCAGCGCCCTGAGCTTACCGGCGAATTCGCCGTGCTGATGGGCTGGGCCGATCAGGTTCGCCGCCTCAAGGTGCGGGCCAACGCCGAGACGCCGTCGGATGCGCGCGCAGCGCGCCGCTTCGGCGCCGAGGGCATCGGCCTCGCGCGCACCGAGCACATGTTCTTCGAGGGCGAGCGCATCGTTGCGGTGCGCGAGATGATCCTGGCCGACGACGCGGAGGGGCGGCGCGCGGCGCTCGCCAAGCTGCTGCCGATCCAGCGCGAGGATTTCAAGCATCTCTTCGAGATCATGGCCGGGCTGCCGGTGACGATCCGCCTGCTCGATCCGCCCTTGCACGAGTTTTTGCCGCACACGGATTCAGAGCTTGCGCAGGTGGCGCGCGCCATGGGCGCAGACCCCGTGAAGCTGCGCCGCCGCGCGCTGCAGCTTTCCGAATTCAACCCGATGCTGGGTTTTCGCGGCGTGCGTCTCGCGGTGGTGTTCCCCGAGATCGTCGACATGCAGGCGCGCGCGATTTTCGAGGCGGCGATCGAGGCGAGCCTCTCGACCGGCGCGCCCGCGCAGATCGAGATCATGGCGCCGCTCGTGTTTTCCCGGGCCGAGCTCGATCTCGTCAACGCCCGCGTCGACGCCATGGCGAAGCTCGTCGAGGACGAGACGGGTCTTCGCCCGCGCTACCACATCGGCACGATGATCGAGCTGCCGCGCGCCGCGCTGCGGGCCGGCGAGATCGCGCCATCGGCGGATTTCTTCTCTTTCGGCACGAACGACCTCACTCAGACGACCCTCGGCATTTCGCGCGACGATTCGGGCTCGTTCCTCGGCGCCTATATCGAGAAGGGCGTGCTGCCGCATGATCCCTTCGTGTCGATCGACCAGGAGGGCGTCGGCGAGCTTGTCGCGCTAGGCTGCCAGCGGGCGCGCGCATCGCGCCCCGACATCGCGCTCGGGGTCTGCGGCGAGCATGGCGGCGATCCGGCGTCGGTCGCCTTCTTCGAGAAGATCGGCATCGACTATGTGTCGTGCTCGCCCTTCCGCGTGCCGATCGCGCGGCTCGCCGCGGCGCAGGCGGCTCTGGGCAAGACCGCCGAAGGAACCGCGTAGCGCGCGCGGCCTGCGTTGGCCGGACCGTTCGTCAGGCCTGCGCCGGCTCGGGCGCAGGTTGGAGAGGGGCTCCCTCCATGTCGTCCTCGATATGGTTTGCCTCGAACCGCCGCACGATCAGCCGCACGAGGTAAAGCCCGAATTCGGGGTTCTGAAAATAGAGCTGCTCGAACTGCTCATAGGTGATCGCGAGCAGGCGGACGTCCGTCGCGCATCTCGCGCTCGCCGTGCGCTTTCCGGTCTTTGTGAAAAGCGCCATCTCGCCGAAGAGCGCGCCGGGTCCGATCGTCACGCCGCGCTCGATGATCTCGATCTGGCCTTCGACCACAACATAGGCTTCCCCGCCCACGTCACCCTTCCTGAAGATAAAATCCGTCGCGGGCAGGCTCTCCGGGTGCATGAAGGGCTTCAGCCATTCGACGTTGAGGTCGTTGGCGTTGGCTTCGCGCACGCTGTCGATCAGGCGGCGCATCTCCCGCAGGCGCGAGTAGTTCAGCGGCAGGTTGATCGCATGCTTGGCGATGGTGGGGAGCGCTCCGGTCAGCAGCCCATAGGTCAGGCCGAGGCAATTGCACGCCATCGCGGTGATCCGCAACGGGATCATGCGTTTCATATAGGCGCTGCCGATGACGCTCGTGGCTTCCGCCCAGGCAAGGGCGGCTAAGGCGATCCCGCCGGCGGTCTTGCTGGCGTCGGAGGTCGCCCAGGTCGTGACGGCGTCGATCAGCTCGGACATTCTGGCTCCCCGCGGTTGCGCCCGCGCTTACCCGTTGCGCCGGTCAGTGACAAGCGCTCATGACGCCTTCGGCTGCTGGACTTTCCCGCGCGCTTACGCACATCTCCCGTCATGCGACAGGCGACGAGAATCCTCAAAATCGAGACAGGCGGGCGCGGCTTTTATGAATTCACGCCGGCGCTTGCCGATTTCGTGCGCAGCGCGCGCATGGGCGAGGGGCTGCTGACGGTCTTTTGCCGGCATACATCGGCGTCGCCGCTTATTCAGGAGAACGCCGATCCGAGCGTTTTGCGCGATCTGGAGAATGTCTTCGCGCGGCTCGCGCCCGAGGGCGCTGATTACGCGCATGATACTGAGGGCCCAGACGACATGCCCGCGCATATTCGCGCGGCGTTGACGCAGACGCAGTTGTCGATCCCGATCATCGGCGGCGCGCTGGCGCTCGGCACATGGCAGGGCGCCTTTCTCTTCGAGCACCGGCGGCGGCCGCACCGGCGCGAGATCGCGTTGCATGTGATCGGGGAATAAAGGCGACTGTCATCCCCGACGCTTCGCGTCAGCGAAGTGCTCGGGAATCCAGAAATGGAAACAATGCTATCTCGGCCCTGGATTCCCCATCGGGCCCTTGGCCCGTCGGGAATGACGCGGCTCCAAGTCGGGCGCTCAACCCGCGTGCGCGCGCACGGGGTGGCGCATCATCCGGGGCAGCACGAGATGGGGCAGCACGCCCTCGCGGATCACCGCGCGGCGGAGCGGTCCGAGCGCCGCCACGGCGATGAAGCTTGCGCCGCGGAAGAGATCGACCGGCAGATAGGGAATGATAAGCGAGCGGTTCAGCACGTCGACGCCATTGGTGCGGAAGCCGATGTCGGCGCGGCGGTGCCGGTCGTAGCGGATAAGCGCGCGCGACAGCTCGCGCTCGTTGCGCAGATCGACGCTCGCGAGGCAATCTTCGAGATCGGCGACGTCGCGCAGGCTGAGGTTCAACCCCTGTGCGCCGATCGGCGGGAAGATGTGGCAGGTCTCGCCGACGAGCGCCAGGCGCCCCTTGGCGTGCTCCGACACCTGCATCCCGCCCATGCGGAACTGGCCGATGTCGCTTTCGATCTTCATCGCGCCGAATTCGGACTTGGCGTAGTCCTCGATCTCATATTCCAGCTCCTCGCGCGGCTTGGCGAGGCGCCGGCGCGCGTCGTCGACGCTCATCAGCCAGACGAGGCTCGAGCGATGCGGCGCGTCCTCGCGCGCGGGCAGCGGCACCAGCGTGAAGGGGCCCGAGCGGGTGTGCCACTCGGTCGAAATATTGTCGTGCGGGAACTCGTGCCGCAGCATCATGGTGAGCGCAACCTGCGGATAGGTCCATTCTTTCACATCGATGCCGGCGACGGCGCGCGCGCGGCTGTTGCGGCCGTCGGCGGCGACGATGAAATCCGCCTCCAGCCGCCGTCCGTCGGCAAGCAGGGCCGCGGCGGAAGCGCCATTGACCTCATAATCAGCGATGTCGGCGTCGATGAACTGGATCTCGGGAGACGCGCGCACGAGGTCGAGCAGCACGCCGACGAGTTCGTCGTTGGAGATATTGACGCCCAGCGCCGGCAGGTCGATCTCGCTCGCGCGCAGCGCCAGCTCTGGCACGGGGAAGAGCTGATCCGTGTCGTCGATCATGCGGATGCCCTCGATCGGGCAGGCCAGCGCCTTCACCCGCTCCAACGCGCCGAGCGCGTCGAGGAACCGGACGGACGCCTCGAAGAGCGCTATGGTGCGGCCGGGCAGGGGCGGCGGAATGCGGCCGACCAGCGTCGTCTTGAGCCCCGAGCGCGCAAAGGCCAGCGCCGCCGCGAGCCCGGTCGAGCCGGCGCCGGCCACGAGAATATCGGTCTTCGTCGTCTCGCCGGTCGGCGCGGAAGGCTGGGTCATCGCTCATGATCTCCTTGATCTCGGCGCTCTCTATAGCGGGGGAGGCGCGCAAGGGCGAGGGCGGTTGCGTGCGCCAAAGGTTGCGGCTTTGAGCTTTGCGAGTTTGGGCGGTAAATGGGGCGACAGGCGGGACGGTCTCTCCGGTTTTTCCCGCCATTTGCATTGGCGAGTGGAGGTTTCGATGGTCAAGGCGATTCGCGTGCACCACCCGGGCGGCCCCGAGGCGCTGCAGCTCGAAGAGGTCGACCTGCCGGCGCCGGGGCCGGGCGAGGTGCAGATTCGCCATCGCGCCATCGGCGTGAACTTTATCGACATCTATCGCCGCACGGGAGCATATCCGGCCCAATATCCCTTCATTCCGGGCCATGAGGGGGCGGGACAGATTGTCGCGGTCGGCGAGGGCGTGACCGACTTCGAGGAAGGCGACCGCGTCGCCTATGTGGGCGCGCTCGGCGGCTACAGCGAGGCGCGCAACATCGCCGCCGACTCGGTGATCCACTTGCCGAAGTCGGTGAGCTATGAGCAGGGTGCCGTGATGATGCTCAAGGGCCTCACCGCGCAATATCTCCTGCGCCGCACCTTCCGGGTGAAGAAGGGCCATCGCGTGCTGGTGCATGCCGGGGCGGGCGGCGTCGGCCAGCTTTTGTGCCAATGGGCCGACGCGCTCGGGGCCAAGGTCATCGCCACCGTGGGCTCGCCCGAGAAGGCCGAGATTGCTCTCAAGGCCGGCGCGCGGGACGTGATTCTCTACCGCACGGAGAAATTCGAGGAGCGCGTGAAGGAGATCACCAAGGGGAGGCTGTGCGACGTCGTCTATGATGGCGTCGGACGCGCGACCTTCCCGGCTTCGCTCGACTGCCTTGCGCCCTTCGGCATGTTCGTGAGCTTCGGCTCGGCTTCCGGGCCGATCGAAAGCTTCGACATCGGGCTCTTGGCGCAGAAGGGCTCGCTCTATGCGACCCGGCCCTCGCTGTTCAACCATATCGCCAAGCGCCGCGACTATGAGGATATGGCCGAGGATATGCTCCACGCCATGAAACGGGGTTATCTGACGATCGAGCCGCCGCAAAGCTTTCCGCTGGCCGAAGCGGCGCAGGTCCATGCGGCGCTCGAATCACGCCAGACCACGGGGTCAATCGTGCTGATCCCCTGATTCGGGGGCCGCTAGCCCGATTGGATGACCTCCGAATTACAATTCATGCTTGTGTTGCCGATCGGCCACGCGCGAATAGACGTCAACTGCGCCTTGCTTACAACTTATTGAAAATACGCCTGCTCGCGCTTTTCTTGGCTTGCGTGGCGCGGACAAGCTTGGCCAAAAAAGACAGGTTTTCGGCGCCCTAGCTCGAGCCTGCGACGAAAAAGGCGCGAGCATTTTTCCCAAAATGGGCTATCTTGGAGCTGTTCCGGCTTTGAGGTTCCTCCCGCCTCTCGATTAGCCCGAACCGCCTCAATGACCCGGCCTTCGACGCCGGGTTTTTTTCGGCTCCCGCCCGGCAACCGGGCACGCTTTCATGTTGCAATCGGGGACAAAGAGTCCCATCCTTTAGATGCGGCCGAGAATTGGCCGTGAAGCATGAGGGTTGCAACGCTGTCGACAAGTGTTCATCCGGGGGCGGGCATCGCCTCCCAGCCGAAAATCGGCGCGAGAGCGCCGCTTGGCGGCTCGATCGTGCAAAATGTCCTCAACGCCCTGGACGAGACGAAGGCCGAGGACATTATCTCCATCGATCTGCGTGGGAAGACGGCGCTCGCCGATGAAATGATCATCGCGACGGGCCGCTCGACCGTGCATGTCGGCGCCGTTGCCGACAAGGCGATCAAGGCCCTCAAGGAGGCGGGCGTTTCGGCGCGCGTCGAGGGCCTGCCCCAGTGCGACTGGGTGTTGATCGACGCCGGCGACATCATCGTCCACATCTTCCGTCCCGAGGTGCGCCAATTCTACAACCTCGAGAAGATGTGGGGCGGCGATCGACCGGTGGAGATGCGGCTGGTCTGACGCATCATCCCCAAAAGTGCGCAGCGGTTTTGGGGTAAGATGATGCGAGAAAGATAGCCGCGTGCGATTGGGCATTATTTGCGTGGGCCGGTTGAAGGCCGGCCCCGAGCGCGAGATTTACGCGCGCTACGCCGAGCGCATCGCCGCGCTGCGGCGCATCGGGCTCGAAGGCCTCGACCTCAAGGAAATCGACGAAAGCAAAGCCAAGAGCTCGGCCGAGCGCATGGCGCGCGAGGGCGAGGAGATGCTCGCGCTGCTGCCGGAGGATTCGGCGCTCATCGTGTTCGACGAGCGTGGCAAGGCGGCGGATAGCGCGGCGTTCGCCGCCTTCATCGGCCGCGAGCGCGACGCCGGGCGTAAGGCCATGTGGTTCGCGATCGGCGGTTCGGAGGGGCTCCACGCGAGCGTGCGGGCGCGGGCGACGGCGGTGTTTTCCTTCGGCGCGATGACGCTACCGCATCAGATCGTTCGCATATTGGCGGCGGAGCAGATTTACCGGGCGATGACGATTTTATCGGGTCATCCGTACCATCGAGCGTGAGCCCCCCGCCGTCATTGCGAGGAGCGCAGCGACGAAGCAATGTGTGGCCGCCCTGGATTGCTTCTCTTCGCTCGCAATGACGGGTTCCATAGGGCGTGGATTGCGCCCCTACACCCGCTGCTCATGCATCGTCTTCTGCAGCCGCCCCATGGCCTGCTCGACCTTTTGGAAATCGCCGCGCAAAGCTTTCAGCGCGTATCGCTCCTGGTCGATCTCATGCTGGGTGCGGAAACCCAGCCGGCGCAGCAGCGGCAGCGGCGGACACCAGCCTTGTAAGGCATGCTGGAAGAGGAAGCCTGCGACGAAGACCGGCAGGGCGAGCCAGCGGCGGTCGGCGACGATCCCCAGCCCGAGACCCGCGAGGGCGAGCGTCGAAGCATTGGCTTCGAGCGCCCGCTCTATGTCCCATTCGCGATCGAGCTCGTCGAGGCGCTCGTCGATCTTGTCGGGATGCAGCGCGAAATAGACGAGCCGCTCGGTCATCGCCTCATGGATCATGCGGTTGACGGCATCGCTCGTGTGGTTCTGGACGCGATCGACGGCTGCGGCTGTGGCCATGGCGGGGACCTCTCCTGACCAAGCGCCAACCGGTGAGCCGCCGAGAAGTTCCCCGAGGCGCGCCATCGGCGACGGGGGATTCCGGTCTTTACCGCCCGGCCGTCCTGCGCTAAACCTCACCCGTAACGAGCCCTTCGCGTTACCGCGTGGGGCTTTTGCCGTTTTAAGAAGCGTGAAGACAAGATCATGACGAATGTGGCGGTGGTCGGCGCCCAATGGGGCGACGAGGGCAAGGGCAAGATCGTCGACTGGCTGTCGCTGGAGGCGGATGTCGTCGTGCGCTTCCAGGGCGGCCACAACGCCGGCCATACGCTCGTCATCGACAGCACGACCTATAAGCTCGCGCTGCTCCCCTCGGGCATCGTCCGGCCGGGCAAGCTCTCTGTCATCGGCAATGGCGTCGTGGTCGACCCCCACTTTCTGGTTGGCGAGATCGACCGGCTGCGGGCGCAGGGCGTCGAGATCACGCCGGAGAATTTCAAGGTCGCCGAGAACGCACCGATCATCCTGTCGCTGCATCGGGAGCTCGACGCGCATCGCGAAGAGGCTTCGGGCGGGGGCGCCAAGATCGGCACCACCAAGCGCGGCATCGGCCCCGCCTATGAGGACAAGGTCGGCCGTCGCGCCATCCGACTGATGGACCTCGCCGAGCCGGATACGCTCGACGACAAGATCGAGCGCGTTCTCGCCCATCATAATCCGCTGCGCCGGGGCCTCGGCCTGCCGGAGGTCGCGCCGGAGACGCTGCGCGAGGAGCTGCTCTCCGTCGCGCCGAAAATCCTGCCCTTCATGGACGCCGTCTGGGACCTCCTCGACGAGCAGCGCCGCGCCGGCAAGCGCATTTTGTTCGAGGGCGCGCAGGGCGTGCTGCTCGACGTCGACCACGGCACCTATCCTTACGTCACCTCGTCCAACACCGTCGCGGCCTCGGCGGCGAGCGGCTCGGGCCTGGGGCCGGGGGCGATCGGCTATGTGCTCGGCATCGCCAAGGCCTATACGACGCGCGTCGGCGGCGGGCCGTTCCCGACCGAGTTGACCGACAGCATCGGCGAGCTGATCGGCGACCGCGGCCATGAGTTTGGCACCAATACCGGCCGGCGGCGGCGTTGCGGCTGGTTCGACGCGGTGCTGACGCGCCAGGTGGTGAAGACCTCCGGCATCAATGGCATTGCGCTCACCAAGCTCGATATTCTCGACGGCTTCGACGAAATCAAGATCTGCACGCATTACATGCTCGACGGCAAGCGCATTGACCGCCTGCCGGCCTCACAGTCGGCGCAGGCGCGGGTGACGCCCGTCTATGAAAGCTTCCCCGGCTGGAAGGAGACGACGAGCGGCGCGCGTAGCTGGGCGGAGCTTCCGGCGCAGGCGATCAAATATGTTCGCCGCATCGAGGAGCTGATCGGCGCGCCCGTGGCGCTGCTCTCGACCAGCCCCGAACGCGACGACACCATATTGGTGCATAATCCTTTCCAGGATTGAGCTTAAGCCCGGCGTCGATGGCGTCCGCCGGGCTTTTCACCGGCCGGACCGCTTCGCGGCAAGAGGTGATTCAGCGCGGCTGGCGCGCCATGCTGCACGAACAACCCCTCCATGGCCGAGGCGTCGATGGGGCGGCTGAATAGAAAGCCTTGCGCTTCATCGCAGCCCAATTCTCTCAGGAACTCGGCCTGAGCAGCCGTTTCGATTCCTTCCGCGAGAACCTTCAAATGCAGGCTGTGGCCGAGCGCCACGATCGCGCGGGCGATCGCCGCTTCATTCTCTCCGCTCGGAAGATCGGAGACGAATGACCGGTCTATCTTGAGCTTGTTTACGGGCAGGCGCTTTAAATAGGCCAAAGACGACTGCCCCGTTCCGAAATCGTCAATCGCCAAGGAAACGCCGAATGAGCGAAGGCCGTCGAGGACATTTACGTTCTCTTGGGCTTGCCGCATCACATAGGTTTCGGTGATCTCCAGCTCCAGGAATTCCGCCGGCAATCCCGTTTCCGCCAGAATATCCGCTACCGCGCCAACGAGATCCGAGCGCTCGATCTGAACGCCGGAAATATTCACGGCAATGGGATGCAAGCCCAATCCTTTGTGCATCCATTCCATCGCCTGGCGGCAGGCGGTGCGCAAGGCCCATTCGCCCAGCTGAATGATCAGCCCGGTTTCCTCGGCGATCGGAATGAATTTATCCGGTGCGATGACGCCGCGTTCGGGGTGGCGCCAGCGCAAGAGCGCCTCCGAGCCGACGAGCCTTCCGTCGGCCAGATCGACTTGCGGCTGGTATTGGAGGAACAGCTCGCTTTGTTCCAGCGCCTTGCGCAGCTCGCCTTCCAGGAATTGCCGCTCCTGCGCCTGATCGGTCAAATGCGATTTGTAGAACAGGAACTTGCCGCGCCCTTCCTCCTTGGCTTGGTACATGGCGAGATCGGCGTTCTTGATCAGCGTCGCCGCATCTTCGCCGTCGCCGGGGTAACAGCTGACGCCAATCGACGCGCCAACCTCCAGCCGATGGCCTTGCACGACGAAGGGCCTCGACAAGACCGCGATAATTTTGGCGGCGACCTCCTGGCCGTCCTCGGGGCCGCGGGCGTTTTGCAGCAGCAGGACGAATTCGTCGCCGCCCAGCCGGGCGATTGTGGCGCCCTGGCGCAGGTTCTGCACCAACCGTTGCGCAACGGCGCGCAGGAGCGCGTCGCCGACCGGATGGCCCAGGCTGTCGTTGATATATTTGAACCGGTCCAGGTCGAGAAAGAGCAGACACATCCTTCTCCCGGTCCGCTGCGCCATCTTCATGGCCTGTTCGCAGCGTTCGTTGAACAGCTGGCGGTTGGGAAGATCGGTGAGGGAGTCGTAGTAGGCCAGGTGGTGGATATGCGCGGCCGAACGCTTCTGCTCAGTGAGGTCGTAAAAGACGCTGATGTAATTCTTCACGCTGCCGCGCTTATCGCGCACGGCGGAAATATTCTGCCAAAGTGGGATGCTCTCGCCATCCTTACGGCGATCCCAGATTTCGCCGTGCCATTCGCCTTCGCTCGACAGCTTGGCCCACAGTTGCTTGAAGAAGGTGGGATCATGCCGCTTCGATTTGAAGATGCTCGTTTTCTTCCCGATGACCTCATCGGGCTCATAACCGAGAATACGGCTGAAGGCGGGATTGACCCTGATGATCCTGGCCTCTGCGTCGGTGATCACGACGCCGTTCAGGCTGGTTTCAAAAACGCTGGCGGCGAGGCTCAGCTGTTCGTCGGTTTGCCGCTGGGCCGTGACGTCCTGCAGCGTTCCGTTTGCCCGTAACGGCCTTCCGTTTTCGCCGCCAAGCATTACGCCCCGGAGCTGCACCCATTTTATCCGGCCGCCCGCCAGAAGCAGACGGCAGCTCGCGCTGAAAAGGCGGCGATCACGGATCGACTCCTGGAAGGCCTCGTCCACCGCCTGGCGGTCGTCTGGATGGATGAGGGCCAGACAATCCTCATATCGGCGCGGCGGCTCGCTCAACTCCCAGATCTGAAGCAATTCGTCGGACTGTTGGATCACCTCGCCAGTGGTCAGATCCAGCTCCCAGCGGCCGATTTGGGCGATGCGTTGCGCTTCCTTGAGCTGCCGCTCGCTGTCGAGCAGCGCGTCGTGTTGCTTCTTGATCGCGGTGATGTCGGTGGCGCAGACGACGGCCCCTTCCTCCTTGCCCTTGGGATCGTGCTGGAGGGTCGCTTCCACCCAATAGAAACGATACTGCCCATCTTTTGCGAGCAGCCGATGTTCGGCCGCATAGGAGCCCGAGCAGCGCACGCGCTCGAACAAGGGCGAATGCGCCGGCCAGGGCAGGCGGGCAAGCGACTGCTCGAGACGGTTTCTTTCCTCCAGCGGCAGCCAGTCGTCGAGAACGCGGCCCGCGATTTCGCCCTCCGGGGCGCGCAGGTCGACGCGGAAGCGTCGATTGACCTGGCTGATCCGCCCCTCGGGTCCCAGAACGATCATCAAGGCGCTGGATGTGTCCATGACGCGCTGGGTGAAATCAGCCTGATTGGTTTGGCGCCGGTTGGCTTCCTGCAAGGCTTCCGCCTGCGCCTCCATCATGCGCAGCATCTTGTCCGTCCGCGCGGCGTCGATGCTCATCTGCTCCTGAATGGCGGCGTTGGCCAGGCGAAGCGCCTCGACTTCGGCGCGCAGACGCTCGGCTTCAGGTGAGAGCGAAAAATCAGGCATGGCCACCTGCCTCGAAATAGCGTCCGAGAAACGCTGTGACCTCGTCGACGGCGCGCGTTACCGGCTGAGAAAGTCCGATGTGAAATGGCGTGAGGGTCTCGACTTCCGCCCCGATGATCTCGATGGCCGGCATCGTCTCGGGAAGCGCGGCGAGCGCGCGCAGGACATAGCCGAGGCCGAGGCCGTGAGCCGCCGGCGTGGCTTCTTCCACGACCGAGGCCAGGGAGGGCCGATGCACGCGCCCCGGGCTCCCTGCGGGCGCCAGCGCGTCGACGATGACGACTTCGTCGCAGTCTTGAAACAGCGCCAACGCCGCTGGGCCGGGGACGCCTGCTTCCGTCAGGCGCAGGCTGGCCGGGCGCTTGCGCGCCGCAAGTCGTTCATAGACAGCCGGGCCGAAGCCGTCGTCGCCATGCAGCGGATTGCCAAAGCAGACGATATGGCGCCGCCTCGTGAAAGGGCTTTCATTCATGCGCCGAAATGAACCTTCCTTCCGGTGTCCAGCATATGGACCGTGCAAACGAGGCAAGGGTCGTGGGATCGGATGATATGACCGATCTCGACGGGATCGTCAGGGTCGCGCACCTCGACGCCGACCAGGCTCTGTTCCCAATGGCCGGGCTGGCCGGCGCTGTCGCGCGGCGAAGCGTTCCAGGCGGTCGGCGTGACGATTTGATATTTCTCGATGACGCCGTCCCTGATCTTGATCCAATGGCCGAGCGCGCCGCGCGCCGCCATGATCAGGCCGTAGCCGTCGCCATCTGATTCATTGGCGGGCGGAACGAAATGCTCGCCATCGAGATCGGCGGCAAGTTGGTCGAGCATGCGCCGCGCATGCAGGAATTCATGGGCGATGCGCCGCGCCCGCGCGAATTGCCGCAACCAGGCGCCGCCGCCTTCCAATGCGTTGAGCGAGGCGATCAGGGGATCGCCGCCGATCAGCAATTCGGCGAGCGGGCCCGTCTGGACGACCTTGTCGCCATAGCGCGGCGCCTTGGACCATGTGTAGCGATCGCCGCCGGGCTCGTAATTGGGGATGGTTTCGCCGTTCCATGGATGGCGGCCGCCTTCATAGTGCCGGAACCAGGAATGGCGCACATGCTCGTTGATCTGCGTCTGATCGAGCGGCGCGATCGCCCCCGTTTCGCCGTCGTAAAAGCCCGACGCCAGGAGAGTGGCGTCGGCGTCGATCGTCGAAGGATCGCGCCACGCTCCATAGCTCAACATATGTTTGGCGCCCGCCGCGGAGCGATGCAGCCCCAACGCGCGCACGCAGCGGCTGAGCATGCCGAGCGCGCTCGCCGCATGGGCGGGCGCGTCGAGCCAGGCGAAATAGTCCTCCGCCTTGTCGAGCGCCAGCCAGCGCTCGAGCGGCGCGCCGATGATGCGCTGCTCATACCAGCGTTGCGCTTCGTCCAGCACGGCGCGGCAGGCGGAAATCCGGCGCAGATCGGCCGGAAGCGTCACGCCGCCGGGGGCCATGTAGGAGGAGTGCGGCCACTGCCCGCCGAAATGCGCCACGATCTGCACGACCTTCCGCGTCACCGCGAGGGTCTCGAGATAGATCGCTCCGCGAAACGGCTCGAAGGCCGCCATCATTTCGTCGAACCAGGGTTCGGCGGCGTAGCGTGGATTGCAGAAGTCGGGCGTGAAGAACAGGAAGGTCTGGCGCAGGTCGTTCTGAATGCCTTCCGCCATCAGGCAGAGATTGCGGATGCGCGTGGCGTTGGGCGGCGGAGCCGCGCTCCAGGCGCGCTCCAAAGCGAGCGCAGACGAATAGAGATGCGCCGTTCCGCAAATGCCGCAGACGCGCGGCGTGATCACAAGGGCGTCGCGCGGCGCCCGGCCGATGAGAATCTGCTCGAAGCCACGGTACATCGTGCCGATGGTGCGGGCTTCCGCCACCACGCTATCGTCCAGAGTCACGGCGAGTTCGAGATCGCCCTCGACGCGATTGAGGCTGACATTGAGCTCGACGCGCGCCATGTCAGACGTCCATCTTCTTGTCCCGGACGCGCGCGGGCGCGGCGGCGCGGGCGAGATTCTTATAAGCCATGTAGCGGGCGCGCTCGACGCCGACAGGCAGGCGCAGCGGAATGTCGCCGATCTTCGCCGTTGCGAAGAGGTCCGTTTCGCGGGGGAAATTGGGCGCCGTGCAGCCGAAGCAGGGGACGCCCGCCCGCGTCTTGCTGTTGACGCCGTTCCAAAGATCGCTGTTGCAGACCGCCTGGGTCAGCGGGCCCTGGCAGCCGAGATTGTAGAACAGGCAGGCGCGGCCGCCGAGCTCCAAGTCCTCAACGTCGTATTCGTGGTATTCGTTCCGCGTACAGCCTTGGTGCGCCAAAGTGCTGAAAAAGGCGCTCGGCCGGTTCAGCGCATCGAGGGCGAGCGGCAGGTCCTGGGCAATCGCCGCCAGCGTCTGGGTCATGGCGTGGGGATGCGCCGGGCAACCGGCGATATTGATGACGGGCAGGCCCGAACCTGCGCGCCAGTCCGCGGGGAAAAGGCCGCCCGGCGTCTCCCGGTCGAATTGCAGGCCGATGCAATCGGCGGGGTTGGGGCTCGCCGCGTGGACGCCGCCGAAACTGGCGCAAGTGCCCATGGCGACAACGAAATTCGCGCGCTGGGCGAGCGCGCGCGCGATCTCCATGCGCGCCCGGCCCCGGTAGCTGTCGAAAAGGCCGGTGCCGCGCGGGGCGGTGATGATGCTGCCCTCGACGCACAGGATGTCGAGCTTTTGGACGCCCGACGCAATGCCGTCGATCAGCGCGTCATAACGCTTCATCGGCGCATGCGAGATGGAGGGATGCCAGAGCAGCTCGATCCCGCAGGAGGCGAAAAGCTGCTCGAAGCTCGGGGCTTCAGCGCTCAGAATCGCAAGCGAATCCCCGCCGCAAGCCCCGGTCTGCAACCAGAACAAGGTTTTCACGAGCGCCCCTTTCCATCCCGCGCACGCCGCGATTAGGCGCTTAAAAGCTTGAGACTTCTTGAATGGTTTAGCTAGCCCGAAAATTCGCGGCGTGGTTGAGTGACGGCGTTCGGCTGCTGGCGGGCGCATTGGCGCCCTGGGGCCATTCGGACCTTTAAAGCGGGCCGGCCGAGGCGTTCAACGAAGACGCGCGCCGGCGAACGTCGTTCTTTGAAAAATTACGCGACCCCGTCGAAAAGCGCGGCGGCCTCGCCAAGGTCGAATTCAGCAATGAGCGCGGGAGATAAAGGGTCTTCGCCGCCGAGCCAGGCCTCGATCGCCGTGGGCGCCCGCAAGGCGATCTCCAGCGCTGTGGTAACCTCGTATAGTCCCCAGGCGAGGCCCGACTGGCGCAAGGCGTTCATCATGGCGTTTTGGACGAGGCTGCGCACGACCAGATGCGGCGTCGATATGGTCGCCTCGTCTCCCTCGCCCTCGGCCGCCGCAACGCAGGCCAGCTTATCCAACGCGGCATGACCGCGGCATGCAAGCGGACGGAGCCGATAGGCGATGCAGAGGTCTTTCTCGATCAGCGGACAATAGTGCTTGGCCGCCAAGCGCGACGCTTCATCCAGGCTCCCGACCGTTTCCGTCGCCTCGGCGATGCGGCGCGGGAGGTCGATCCCCCGCGCCTCGAATGCCCGGGCATTGACGTCGACGAAACGGGCCAACAGGAAAACTTCGGGCGCCGTCGCGACGACGCGAAGACGGCAGCACGCCGCGCATTCGCCATGACAGGCGATCGCTGGCGCGCCTTCCGCCTGGATGACGACATTTTTCTCGAAAAGGTCGAAAGCCTGCGCGCAAAGGGCGCCGATGAGATCAGCCTGATTGCGGTGCACGGCGACCGTATCGCCGAACGCACGGCTTGTCGCCCGGAAGAAGGAAGCGGGCCCGTCCTCGCGCATGTTTTCGAGTTCCTGTTGTTAGGCGCCCATCCTCAAAATCTATATCCCAATTTGGCGACGACCGTGCGCGGCGCGCCGGGGAAGTAAATTCCGGAGCTGGATGTCTGCTGATAATAGCTGTTGCTGATCTGGCCAATATAGGCCGTGTCGAAAACATTCAGCACCGAAAGGCTGGCGTTGAAGGTGCCGAAAGCGAGCTTGCGCTCATATCCCAGATGGAGATCGAGCGTCGCATAGCCGGCGATGGGCTGGAAACCCGACGTGTCGCCCGAACGCGAGCCGACGATGTGGACAATGGGGGTAAAGACGAAATCCGAGAAGCGCAAATTGCCGCCGGCCGTCGAGATCCAATAGGGCACGTCGGGGAGC
The DNA here is from genome assembly GCF_026427715.1 of Methylocystis sp. MJC1. Taxonomy (NCBI): domain Bacteria; kingdom Pseudomonadati; phylum Pseudomonadota; class Alphaproteobacteria; order Hyphomicrobiales; family Methylocystaceae; genus Methylocystis; species Methylocystis sp. MJC1. Next base: position 1,212,404 of record NZ_CP107558.1, read on the forward strand.
TGGCGCCCCTTCACCTGATTGTTCAAACGGGTGAGCAAGGGCGCCATTGCGAAGGTCGGGAGATCCTGAACGAAAGTTGCGCGCTGATAGCCGATCGACCCAAAGAGATCGATGCCATCGACGGGCGTGTAATGGCCGATCGCCTGGGCGCCGTAACTCTCGCTTTCGCCGACATTCTGCGAGTAGGAAACGCCGATGCCGGGATCGTAGGCCACGCCCTTATTGTGGTTGCGGGAGTAGTAGAACGTCGGCTGAATGTAGCCCGAGCCGAACGACTCATTGAAGGACCAGCGGGCGCTGACGTCGACCTGCGCGGATGTTTCCGGGCGAATCTGGCTCCAGGCCTGATCGGCGGTGATCCCGTTCTTGAGAAAGGCGGCGAAGTTCTGCTGATAAGCCGGCCAGACGTCGAAAGAGGGACCGCCATAGCCGCCGGCCGCGCTCACTTTGAGCTGCAAATCCTTGTTCACGTCATAGGCGAGCGAGCCGAACGGCAGGAATGCGCCGACCGTGAAGCTGTTCACGCTCCGCGTCGTGAGGACGCCGGGCGAGAGCGCCAGCGCCATATCATAGGAATAGGCGCCGAGCCCCGTCGCGCTGCGCGCGTCGATGCCGGCCATCGTCTCCCAATTGTAGCGAACGCCTCCCGTCGCATGCAGCGGCCCGAAGTCGCGTGACGCAATGCCATAGACCGAATTGTTGACGTGGGACCCGGTTTGCTGCGCGAGCAGCGACCAGTTCGGCGCCGTCAGTCCGCCGAGAACATTGGGCGTATACATTTTCCACGCCGACGGCGGGCCGGGCAGATTCTGCACGCCATACCAATGGCCGAGCGTGACGTCCGTGTCGTAGAGCCGCGACTTGATCTCGCTGGTGACGCCCCAGCTATCGTGATTGATCAGCCAATTGCGAATCTGGCCGTTGGCCATGCCGTCGAGATAATAGCCGTCTTCGCGGAAATAATACGGCTTCACCACCACGCTTGTCGTGTCGTTTACGTGGAGCGTAAATTCGCCGAGCGCCGTCCAACTGTCGAAAGATTGGACATTGTAGTTGTAGTAATTGGCGGCGAGCGCCGGAACCCGGTTCGAAACCGGCGAGAAATTGTAATAGCGATAAGAGTTGAGCTGCCGAACCTGATCGTAATTCAGGCCGGCATAAGTGTTCGCGTCATAGCTGCTTTTGGCGATGAAAACCTTCGCGTCGACATAGTCGGTGGGTTTGGTCTCGATTCCAACCGCAAATCCCGACTTCCCTTGCGGCGCCTTGCCGGGGCCGCGCCATTGATGCGCGTCGGTCCAGGAGCCCGACAGGAACACTTTCGTCGTGCCGTTGAGGAAGGCGCCGGTGTCGACGCGGGCGAAGGTTCTCAGGAAGCTCGACGAGCCGACCGATTGCGACACTTCTGCGCCGAATTTCTCCGCGCCCCATCTGAGGCGGCTGTCGATGACGCCCGGAATGGTGAGATAGGAGTTGATGTTCGACGGAATCGGGCCCTGATAGAGATCAATCGACTCGAAGTTTTCGTTGTCGATGATAAAGGTCGATCCGGGGCCGGGATTAATGCCGTTGATCGGCAGGCCGTCGACGAGGACCATGCCAGCGCCATGGCTGCTGACCTCGCCGCGAATGCGGATGCCTTTCAAGCCGCCCGGCAGATTGACGAGACCATAGGCGTCGATCGGCGGCGCATCGACCGAGGGCAGGAAGGAGACCGCGCGGAGCGGGTTCGCGCCGCCCGCGCCGGTTGCGAGCTGAATGCCCCGTTGATCGACGCGATAGGTTGTGGATGGCGTGTGCGGGACGGCGCCGATGATGGGGCCCGAAAGTTTCTCCTGCGATGCCGCGCGCGCGGGATCGGGATTTGAAGGGGCGCCGGCGTTTCTCGCGCGGCTGCGGGCGCTCGCATTTGTCCCCTGCGCGCCCACCTCGATCGACGGGAGCGTGGTCTGGGCGACGGCGTCATGCGCAAGCAGAAGCAGTAAAGGGATGGAGGCGCCGGCCTTCAGGGCCGACAACTTGCGCGTGTGGTTGATGATGCGGAGAACCATTTGAGCCCCTTCGCCGTGGTCCGATATATATTGCAACTATCGAACCGATTCAGGGGCTTCCAAGCAAGTCCATAATATAGCCGCTTTTTTACTATCTGCCGAAGCGTTGCAATTACGCCACAATTTGATTTCCGAACGCGCAAAACGGCCAATCCATGGGCGCCGTGATCCGCACGCCGTAAAGGCGTTCGAGCATTTCGGCGGTGATGACAGTTGTCGAGGGGCCGTCGGCGATGATGCGCCCATTCATGAGCACCGCGGCGCGGCTCGCGCATCGGAGCGCATGCTCAGGGTGATGCATGCTGAACAACACCCCGAGGCCCTTCGCCGCGAGGCTGGAGAGCAGTTGAAGAACCCGTATTTGATAGCCGAAGTCGAGCCCGGTGAGCGGTTCGTCGAGGAGCAGCAGGCGCGCGCCTTGCGCGAGGGCGCGGGCAAGAAGCACGAGCTGCCGTTCGCCGCCCGATATCTCCGTATAGGGCCGCGACAGCAATGGCGTCAGACCGAGCAGCGCCGCAATCTCTTCGACTGTTTCCCGATCCTCGGGACGCGGGGCGGCGAACAGTCCGGAATGCGGCAAGCGGCCGAGCAGGATGACATCCGAGACAAGATAAGGGAAAGGCGTCGTATGCCCTTGCGGGACATAGGCGACGTGCTTCGCGAGCTGACGACGCGCCAGTTGCGCCAAGGGGCGGCCGTCGAGTTCGACGCCGCCGCTTTGCGGCTTCAACAGGCCGAGTAGAATCCGGAACAATGTGCTTTTGCCAGCGCCATTCGCGCCGAGAAGCGCGACAATCTCTCCGGGAGCGACCGACATATCGACGCCCGCGAGCACCGAGCGCTCGCCGCGCGAAAAGACAATCTCACGGGCAATCAACGCAGCAGTTGGCGACGTCACAACCAACCCCTCCGCGCATGCCGCAGGACAAGGATAAAGGCCGGCACGCCGAGGAGTTCCGTGATAACTCCGATGGGGATTTCCGCATAAGCGATCGTGCGGGAGAGACAATCGGCGAGAATGAGAAAGATCGCGCCGAGCAAAGCGCTCGCGGGAATGAGGCGACGGTTGAGCGGTCCAATCAAGAGCCGCGCGACATGCGGCACGACAAGGCCGATCCAGCCGACCATGCCGGCGAGAGAGACCGACAGCGAAGAGATGAGCGTGGCAAGGCCAATCACGCCATATCTCACAGCGGTCACGGACACGCCGAGCGAGGCGGCCTCGTCGTCGCCCATGGTCATCGCATCCAGCGCACGACCGAGCGCGCAGAGAAGCGCGACACCCACAAGAATCGGCGCGGAGGCAAAGGTAAGCTGCGAAAGATCGAGCGCGCCGAGACTGCCCATCAGCCAATAGACGATGGCGGGCAGGCGATCGGCGGGGTCCGCGGCATATTTCACGAGCGACAGAAGCGCGCTGAAAAAAGCCCCCGAGATCATGCCGCCGAGAACCAGCACGATGATCGAGGCCCGCCCATAGAGATTGGCGATGAGCCCGCCAAGAAAGACGGCGGCGACGCCCATCACGAAAGCCGCGAGCTGCACGACGAGCCAATGGCCCGAAATCAGCACGCCCAATGCGGCGCCAAAGCTCGCGCCGCCGAGCACGCCGAGAATCCCCGGCGAGACGAGCGGATTGCGGAAGATTGCCTGGAAAGACGCGCCCGAAGCCGACAGAGCGGCGCCGATGAGCGCGGCGCCGAGCACGCGCGGCAGACGGATTTCGACAAGGAGATTGTGCAGGAGATCAGCGCGCTCGGGCGGGAGATCGACAAGGCCGAGCATCGACGCGAGGTAGGCAAGAATATCGACTGGCGGGAGCGGATAGCGCCCGACGCCGAGCGCCAACAGCAGCGTGGCGAGCAGGGCGGGGACGAGAAGAAAGAGGGGGCTCAACTTTAGTCCTTGCCGAGGATTCGCTCGACATCCGCGTCGTCTATGTCCACGCCGAGAAAGAGCGCGTAGAATTTCTTCGTCTCGCTCTTCACGTCGAATGGGTAGCGCGACGGATAGAAAAGATTGGCGAGCCATTGAATGCCGAGCGCGCGCATATAGCTCGGCGGCCGATCGAGCCAGTTGAAGGGGTCATGCGGGACGTAGAAAACGCGCCCCGACTTTGCCGCCGGCACGTTTCGCCAGGCGGGATTGGTTTTGGCGGCGGTTGCAAAGCCCTTATCCTGGGAAAGGATGATCGCGGGCGCCAGGGCGACGATCTGCTCGAGACTGATCTTCTCCATGCCCATATGGGTCGCCTGCTCGCAGTGATAGACATTGTCGCCGCCCGCGAGAAGGATGGGCTCCGCGTGGAAGCTCTTGTCGCAATCGGTGGCGAGCCCGTCGGCGCTTTCGGCGCAATAGACCCTTGCCTTTTCTGCGGCTGGAATATCCCCAACGGCTTTACGCACGCGCGTTTGCGCATCTTCAATATAGGTCGCAAGCGCTTCGGCTTTTTCCTTTCGTCCGAACAGATCGCCAAGGAAGCGAAAAGCGGCAGGATAATCGGCGAGCGTGTCGAGCCGCACGAAGACGACCGGCATGCCCATTTTCGCAAAGCTAGCTTCGGCCTTCGCGTTGTCGACGAAGCGGTCGAGCCAGGCGATCACAAGGTCCGGATGGCGGCTCATGACTTCTTCGGGATTCAACGCCCGGCCGAATCCGGCCTGGCTGCCGAGCGTCGGTAGAGCCGCAATCTCCTTGCGAAGAAGTGGTTTTTCTCCGGCCTGATAGGGCGTGTTGAGCCCGATCATCAAATCCGGGGCCAAAGCGTAGAGCGTGAGGGTTGCGGGTGGAGACGAACCATAGACCCGCGCGATCTTGTTGGGGATGACAACGTGGCGGCCCGCCATATCGACAATCTCGCGCGCCGCCGCCAAACAGGGCAGCGTTATCATCAGCAGCGACAAAAGGATGATATGGATTCCGCTCGATCGGTTCTTTGTCATTCCCGACGCTCGCGAAGCGAGCGATCTGGAATCCAGAGCAGAACCTGCGCTCTTGTGACTCTGGATTCCCGGTCGGGCTTCCAGCCCGCCGGGAATGACACGCTCGAATGCGTGCTGCACAAGCGTGAGAGAGCTGTCTTGGCGGATCATGAAATCGACTGCCCTTCGAGCGTCTCTGCACATGCCTTCACATAAGGTCGAATACGGTCGGCAAAACAATCGAGCGCGCGCAGATTGCGGTCTTCGTCAAGTGACGCCGGTTTGAGAATCAGAGAGCGACAACCCGTGCGTTCGCGCAGCTCTTCGATCTTGTCCCTTACCTCGGTGATGCTTCCGATCAGCGAGCGCTCGATCAGATCAGTTGGATCGAAGGCTGGACCTTTTTCGCCGCGCGCGAGTAAAATGCCCTGCATACGCTCGGAGAAGCGATGGATGAAGGGCAGGGCCTCGGCGAGGGCCTCTTCCCGTGTTGGCGCGGCAAAATAGAAACGCGCGAGAACGAGGCGCGGGTCTGCGTCGGAGACGCTGCGATAGGCCTTGACGGCCTGCACGATGCGTTCGATCGGAAAAGGCGAGGCGCCCATGATGCCAAAGCCGTTCCTCGCCGCATAAGCGATCGCATCCCGCGTCCTAATAGGCGCCCTGGAAGCTGACGCACTCGTCATAGAGAAGGCGATTGATCAGCTCCAGCGCCTCTATTGTCATGGCGCGCGTGTCTGCCTCCGCCACGGCAAAATGCTTGTTCTGGCGCCAGAACGGGCCGCCCTTTGCGACGCCGAAGTCGAAGCGCCCATTAGTGAGAAGATCGACGGTCGCGACGTCTTCCGCGACCTGGATGGGGTTGCGGAAGGCGAGAAGAACCGCTGCGGAGCCACGACGAATATGCGTCGTGACGCCTGCGAGATAGCCGATCAGGGGAAATATCGACGGGCTTGCGGCGTCCGGGTCGAAGTGGTGTTCGGCGACCCAAGCCTCGTCGAACCCCAAGAATTCGGCGCGCCGCACGATGCGCGACTGCGCCGCATAACAACGGACATAGTCGCCGGCCGGATTTTCATAGGTGCAGAAAACGCCAAATTTCATTTCCAACCCAGACGCCGCTTCACGTCGCAGTGGGAGGGAAGTCCCTGCTGACGATATGTAATAGATACATATAGCGAAAGCATAGCCCGAGGGTAACGAAGCGCAAGCTTGAAACTTAGGCAGCAGCGCAGCCTTGCGTCGGCATGGCGCCGAAGGCGCATGCAAACATCGACGCCGAGCCTCGAAGAGGCTGAGCGCCGCCCTACTTAACAGCCGCCCCCAGAATGGAGGCTGGCCCGATCAGGCCGCGACGTTGGAGGGAGCAGATGAAGATTTCCGCGCGCAACGCGCTCGACGGCACGGTCAAGGACATCAAGAAGGGCGCGACCACCTCCCATGTCACGATCGACGTCGGCGGGCAGACAGTCACCGCTTCGATCACCAATGAGTCAGTCGACGAGCTAGGCTTGAAAGCCGGCGCGAAGGTCAAGGCCGTCATCAAATCGTCAGACGTGATGATCGCCACCCTTTAACGGGCATGCGCCCGGGCCAGACCTAAAATCTGAAGCGCCTCTTCAGCAACGCCGCTCGACGCTGTTACGAGCCGCGCGGCGTCAATGCGCTTTGTCGTGCGCGTTGTCGGGATCGTTACGCATCCAGTCGGCGAGCTTGGCGAGCGCCTCTGCAATCGATCCTCGCGGCGCCGGGTCGGTTATGCACTCTTCCAGTGCCGCGTTCATGCAGATGAGCCAGGCGTCGCGTTCCGCGGGGCCGATGGGGAAACGCGCGTGCCGCATTCTGAGCCGCGGATGGCCGCGCTTCGCCGAGTAGTTCTTGGGGCCGCCAAGCCATTCGGTGAGATAGAGCTTCAGGATCGCCTTGGTCGGGCCGAGGTCTGTCGTATGCATGGCGCGTATCCCACGCGCCGCCTCCATCGTGTCCATGTTGCGGTAGAACGCTTCGACGAGCCGGTCCACCGTGGGCGCGCCGCCGATATGGTCGTAGAGGGTGGTCGCGTTCTGCGCGTTATTCGTCGTCATATCCGACTTCCAGCAACATGGGCGCCAGGGCGAGGCTCTCTTATGCGTCAGCCATGCCTACAATCAAGCAACGGCACAAGGCGACGGAATGAGGGCAATTTGCTCCCCTAAAAGAAAAACGGATCGAGACCCTTGTCTCGATCCGTATCTTTAGTGCGCTTTGCGCGCGCATTTCGTCATGCGAGCGGCTGCGGCGTTCGGCTTACCAGTGGCCGCCGTGATGACCGCCGTGCCCGCCCCCTCCGTGGTGGCCGCCATGTCCGCCCCAGCCACCATGGCCTCCCCAGCCGCCGTGATGGCCCCATCCGCCGTGATGGCCCCAGCCATAACCGCCGCCCCAGCCGTAGCCGCCGTGGTAGTGGCCGGAATGGCTCCACCAACATCTGCCGTAGCGGCAGACCCAGACCGCATGAGCCTGTTGCAGTCCCGTAGCGTCGTTCGACTGCGCGACCGCGTCCTTGGAGGCCGCGGGCATGGCCGAGGCGGTGAGCGGATTGCCGGCGAGCGCCGCGATCGCGATAAGCGGCGCAGCCATCTTTTTGGCGTAAGCGTTCATGTAAATCCTCTCGGTTACGGGGTTGAAAAAAGCAGAGCCGTCCGGCCGCTAGTTGCAGCCGTTGCGGCTTTCCCACATCTGGATTTCATTCACCCTGCGACGCTCCCATCCGCGCAGGTCGCCATAGGGCGGGAAACAGCCGCGGCCGAATTCGGCGCGGGCTCGTTCGGTCTTGAAGCAGTATCCATTGCGCGCATAAATCTTGTTGCGCTCATGCCAGAGCTGGCCGCAGGACATTTCTGACGGATGCTGCGCTTTCGCCGGCGCCATCGCCGCAACGAGCGCCGCTCCGGCGACTACGGCCGCAAAGCTCACGCGCGCGCAAGAGAACCAAAATCTCTTCATGCTTGCTCCTTCATGCGCCCCCGAAGAGCAGCCAAAGGACCATCGTAACTCTATATTTCTAAAGCATTTTCTTCTGTCGCGGCCTGTGGGGGCATGACCGGACGACGCAATAGTATATCACGCAATGCTAACGAATGGTTTAAAAACCTCAGCTGTTTTGAACATTGCCCACAAGAGATCGCAGCCCTGCACGAGGCGGAGAGCTGCGCACGCATGCGCGAGATCCGGAGATGGAGAAGGTAATTGGCGCTCCCTAGGGCCGGCGAGCTATTTAGCTGAGTTGCGGACCCGCATGATCACTGTGTGAGAAACTAATACCGCCCTCGGGAGCGAGAGCGTGTATTGCTTTCCATCTTTGAAGAAGTGGGTTATTCCCCCGAAGCTATCTGTTGACAACGGATACCTCGCATTGGGGTTGTGGAATATTTATAGCTCGTCGGACCAGAATTCTTCATAGCCATCAGCCGTCACCTCCTCAGAGAACGGAATGCCGTGGATAACATTCGGGTCTGGATTTTGGCGAAGGCCGTAGCGCAAGTATCGATGGTCCTCAAGGTCGAAGCCCGCGATAACTCCCATCCTGTCGAATTTCGCTAGCGTTCCGGCATTTGAGAAAATGACTGCAGAAACATTTTCGGCTCCCGGAAGATCAAAGAAACCCGATGGGATGGTCTTGTCGCCAAACGTGTGAAACTCGTTCTTCACTGCGCGTGTAATCAACTCTCCGTCAACGATCTCAAACTCAATCCTATGTCCATATAGGTATGGCCAGAGAGCTGATTGCGTGTAGGTCATCGAGCCAAGCTCTTCCTCGCTGCTCGGCTTGTGATAGTCAGCAACCGCAATAATGAATGGCTTGTTCGCTGTCTTTCCGCGCTCCCAGTAATTCTCGCCGTTTTTGTTCTTTTTGTGCAGTTTGCTCGTGAGGGCAGAACCGAACTTCATCGGCATGTAGTCAGCCAAGAACGCCCTCATTTCTTCAGGCGTCTTTGGATTGGGATGCTCGGCGAGGACTCCTGATGTCGACGGGGCGGTTGTGGTCGCCTCGACTGTGAATGTAATCCCTGGCGCAGAGCAGAGAAAGTCCGGCGCTTCTGGTTGCTCGATATCGAAACCAAGCTCTCTGAAGCTCGCCCACAGATATAGCTCCCAGAGGCGCTGGTCGAAAGCACTCCGTTGGAATTCTTTAACGAAATGCGGGTCGCTCGGTGTCAGCCATGGGCCAATCTCTTTAAAAACCGCACGCGCAGGCTCTCGCCCTGGTGTTTCGATCAATAGCTTGAAATACGGATGCAGGACGGCTGGGTCCGTTCCATCAGGAACTCGTAACAGGTCGATGGGATAATTAGTCTCGTCGCCTTGATCCCCAAGCGCAACGAAGTCGCCTTCCTCGACGGCGCGCGCGATCCGCTCTCGCAGCGCCTCGGTCGCTCGTGGCTGGGTTTGGATGCTTGCGTGAATATCGGAGCAACGAAATCGTCCGATTTTGTCCCTGGCAAAGAGCACCCAACCGAAGTCGTTGTCGACACGGTCTCTGAACACAAGGCCCAGCACTCGCTCTTCCGGATCGCTCCAGCAGGAAAGCTCGTCCGAAAGAAGCCGGACATACGCCAGCCGGGCTCCTATCGAAAAGAGATCAAACCTAGCCGGGTTCATAGGTTGGCTGAATTTGGCGATCTTAGCGAGACGCTTCGCGCGCTGCTGCGCCTCTCCCATATCCCACCCATTTACGCTTTTTCGGATTGGCGGCATCCGATGGCGTGCGCCGATGCCTTTTCCGTATAATTTCCGTATGGGTAGAGATTCCCTACCGAGATCTATTTAATCTCTTGATTTTAATGGCGCTCCCTAGGGGACTCGAACCCCTGTTTTCGCCGTGAGAGGGCGACGTCCTAGACCGCTAGACGAAGGGAGCGGGGAGCCGCTCTATAGACCGCCGAGTGCGGCTCGGCAAGGGCCTCGCAACGACTTTCGCGCTTTCTTTCGTCGTGATAGCCATCGGGCCTGATTTTGGGACGATGACGATGATAGAGATCCTGACCAAAGAAACGCCCGAGGCGCAAAGCCTTGAGACTGCGCTTGCCGCCCTGGGGCGCGCCGCCCGCAAGGCCGCGCGGGCCGTGGCGCTTGCGCCAGCGCAGGTCAAGGATGAGGCGCTGCGCGTCGCGGCGAGCGAAATCCGTCGTCAGAGCGGCGCGATTCTCGCCGCCAACGCCCTCGACGTCGCGGATGCGCAGGCGCGCGGAACGGCGGGCTCCTTCATCGATCGGCTGACGCTCGACCCTAGCCGCGTCGAGGCCATCGCGCGGGGCGTCGAGGAGATCGTGGATTTGCCGGACCCGGTCGGCCGGCTGCTCGCGCGATTCGAGCGGCCGAACGGCCTTGTCATCGAGCGCGTCGCGACGCCGCTCGGCGTCATCGGCGTGATCTATGAGAGCCGACCCAATGTCACCGCCGACGCCGGCGCTTTGTGCCTCAAGGCCGGCAACGCCGCGATTCTGCGCGGCGGCTCGGAGAGCCTGCGCACGTCGCGGGCGATCCATGCCTGTCTCGTCGCGGGGCTGAAGGCCGCCGAGCTGCCGGAGGCGTCGATCTCGCTCATCGAGACCAGCGACCGCGCCGCCGTCGGCGCCATGCTCGCCGGCCTCGACGGCAATATCGACGTGATCGTGCCGCGCGGCGGCAAGAGCCTTGTCGCGCGCGTCCAGCATGAGGCGCGCGTGCCGGTCTTCGCGCATCTCGAAGGCATTGTGCATGTCTTCGTCCATAAGGACGCCGATCTCGACATGGCCAAGCGCGTCCTGCTCAACGCCAAGATGCGCCGCACCGGCGTTTGCGGCGCAGCCGAGACGCTGCTCGTCGACAAGGCTTGCGCGGGGACGCATCTCGCGCCGCTTATTGCCATGCTGATCGACGCCGGCTGCGAAGTGCGCGGCGACGCGGCGGCGCAGGCCGGGGATGCGCGCGTGAAACCGGCGACGGAGGAGGACTGGCGCGCCGAATATCTCGACGCGATCATCGCCGCGAAAGTGGTCGACGGCGTCGAGGCGGCGATCGAACATATCGAGACCTATGGCTCGCATCACACCGACTGCATCATCACGCGCGACAACGCTGTGGCGCAGCGTTTCATGCAGGAAGTCGACTCCGCGATCGTGCTGCACAACGCCTCGACGCAATTTGCGGATGGCGGCGAGTTCGGCTTCGGGGCGGAAATCGGCATCGCGACGGGCCGTATGCATGCGCGTGGGCCGGTGGGCGTGGAGCAGCTGACGTCGTTCAAATATCGCGTGCATGGCGAGGGGCAGGTGCGGGGGTAGGAGGCGATCCTGCGGCGACGGCGGTAGGATCTCTACTTCGGGGCAAGCCGCAGCTGCCCTGGATTCCCGGTTTCGCGGGAATGACATTCAGGCTCTTTTGCGGGAATGTCGCTGTGGGCCGCTGTCATTCCCGGCGCGCGGAGCGCAACCGGGAATCCAGAGCCGCAACGGCCGCCCTGGAGGTTGAGGCGGTTCCCGATCGCCCGCGAGTGGCGGGCGCGTGAGCAGCGTGATGGAACGAATCTATTTTGTCTATATGCTTGCCAGCCAGCGCAACGGGACGCTCTATATTGGCGTCACAAATGATCTCGCGCGACGGGTTTACCAACACAAGACGAAGCAGCTTCCCGGTTTTACGTCCAAGTATAACGTGCACATGCTTGTTTGGTACGAGACCTATGCCGACATCAACGAAGCCATCACCCGAGAGAAGCAGCTGAAGAAATGGGAGCGCCGCTGGAAGCTCGAACTCATCGAGAGGATGAATCCGGTGGGGCGGGATCTGTATCTGGATCTCAATTGCTGAGCGTGGCGTTGCGGCTCTGGATTCCCGCTTTCGCGGGAATGACAGCGGGCGTTTTTCGCGGGTATGGGGCCGGGCGCGCCTGTCATTCCCGGCGGGCCGAAGGCCTGACCGGGAATCCAGAGTCGCCACGACGATCTCAGAGATTGCTCTGGATTTTCGAACGCGCGCTGAAGCCGGCAAAGGGACTGAAGAGATTCCAATTTCCGAGCGTGGCGTTGCGGCTCTGGATTCCCGCTTTCGCGGGAATGACAGGGGGCGTCTTTCGCGGGTATGGCGCTGGGGGCGCCTGTCATTCCCGGCGGGCCGGAGGCCCGACCGGGAATCCAGGGCCGCGACGACGATCCCAGAGATTGTTCCCTAGTCCCCGAGCGCCGGGCGCGGGGCTGTAAACTTTGAGCCCGCCGCCTCGCCTCCCACCCCACACGCCCGGCATGCGCATAGGCCTCTTCGGCGGCTCCTTTGACCCGCCGCATGAAGGCCACGCGCTTGTTTCCCACATTGCTCTGACGCGGCTGCGGCTCGATCGGCTGTGGTGGCTCGTCACGCCCGGAAATCCGCTGAAAGACACGCAGGGGCTGGCGTCGCTCGACGCGCGCATGGCGGCGGCGCGCAAGACCGCGCGCGATCCGCGCATCGTCGTCACGGGACTCGAGGCGGACATCGGCGCGCGCTACACCGCCGACACGCTGCGCTTTCTGCACAGGCGCTGTCCCGGCGTGCGGTTCGTCTGGATCATGGGGGCGGATAATCTCCTGCAGTTCCATCGCTGGCGGCGCTGGGAGGAGATCATGCGCACGACGCCGGTCGCGGTGATCGACCGGCCGGGCGCAACGCTGAAGGTCGCCAACGCCAGGGCGGCGCAGCGCTTTCCCGGCGCCCGCATGAAAGAGCGGGAGGCGCCGCTGCTCGCGAAGGCGACGCCGCCGGCGCTCGTCTATCTGCACGGGCCGCGCAGCCCGTCCTCCTCGACGGCGCTGCGGCGGAAGGCCGGGCGCTGATTACTTCTTCTCGAAGAGCGGCAGAATCCAGCGCTTATAGGCCCAGAAGCTCGCCGGGATGCCGACGAAGATCGCGAGCCACATCATGGCGGAATTGTCGATGCCGTTCTCGTAGAAGCTGCCGCCTTCCTGGACAGATTGCGTGTAGGGATTTCGGACGAAGAGCGTTAGCACGAAAGAGCCGACGATGATCGCGCCGGTGACATAGAAAAAGCTTTTCGGAATGAGGAGCGTCGGCGGCGGATTGCGTCCGGGCTTTTGGTTCTGCTGCGGCTGCGGCCGCTCGGCCTTGGGGTCTTCCGACATTTTCTTTTGCTCCCTGAGCGTTTTCCTCACGCTCTCAATATGGGCCAGGGCGCAGGCTTACGCCATAGGCCCGCCCGCGGCTCAGCCGGCTGCGCCGTAGACATCGTAAGCGTCGGCGCGCTCGACCTTCATCGTCACAATGTCGCCCGGCCGCAGGGGGCGGCGGGCGGCGACGAAGGCGGTTCCGTCGATCTCCGGCGCGTCGGCCTTGGTGCGGCCCTTGGCGAGCACGCCCGCGGGGCCGCCGCCCGCCTCGTCGATGATGACCTGAAGGCGCTTGCCAACCTTGCGCTTCATCAGCCGGGCGGAGACCGCCTGCTGCTTCTCCATGAAGCGCTTCCAGCGGTTTTCCTTCACCTCGTCCGGCACGGGCGTAAGGCCGAGGTCATTCGCCGGGGCGCCGGCGACGGGCTCATATTTGAAGGCGCCGGCGCGGTCGATCTCGGCCTCGTCCAGCCACTGCAGCAGCGTTTCGAAATCCTCCTCGGTCTCGCCGGGGAAGCCGACGATGAAGGTCGAGCGTAGCGTGAGGTCCGGGCAGGCGGCGCGCCAGCTTTTTATGCGCGCGAGCGTCTTCTCTTCATTGGCGGGGCGCTTCATGGCCTTCAGAACATTGGGCGCGGCGTGCTGGAAGGGAATGTCGAGATAGGGAAGGACTTTTCCCTCCGCCATCAGGCCGATCGCCTCGTCGACATGGGGGTAGGGGTAGACGTAATGCAGCCGCACCCAGATCCCGAGCTCGCCGAGCTCCTTGGCAAGATCGAGGAAACGCGCGCGCACGGCGCGGTCGCCGAACATGCTTTCCGCATAGCGCAGGTCGCGCCCATAGGCGCTCGTGTCCTGCGAGATCACCAGCAATTCCTTCACGCCGGCGCGCGCGAGCTTCTCGGCCTCGCGCAGCACATCGGCGGCCGGGCGCGAGACGAGCGGCCCACGCAGATGCGGAATGATGCAGAAGGAGCAGCTGTTGTCGCAGCCCTCGGAGATTTTCAGATAGGCGTAATGGCGCGGCGTGAGCTTCACGCCTTGCTCGGGCACGAGATCGACGAAGGGATCATGCGCGGGCGCGGCGGCGCGGTGCACGGCCTCGACGACGCTCTCATATTGCTGCGGGCCGGTGACGGCGAGAACGCCGGGAAAGCGCTCGGTGATGGCCTCGGGCTCGGCGCCCATGCAGCCCGTGACGATGACCTTGCCGTTCTCGGCGAGCGCCGCACCGATCGCCTCGAGCGACTCGGCCTTGGCGCTATCGAGAAAGCCGCAGGTGTTGACGACGACGACATCGGCGCCGGCGTGATGGCGCGCGAGCTCATAGCCCTCGGCGCGCAATCTGGTGACGATGCGCTCGCTGTCGACGAGCGCCTTGGGGCAGCCCAGCGAGACGAAGGAAACGCGCGGGGCGGCGGCCGGTTTCTGGTTTTCCTGCATCGCGCCCGATTGCCATGGCGCGCGGCGGAAGGCAATGAAAACCGCGCGCCTTTGGGCTCGCTGGAAAAATGCGCGCCGGAAGGCGCGCGGTCCGAAGGATCAGACCGTCAGGGCGCCGACGAGGGCGTAAATGGCGACGAGCGCGAAAACGAGGGCGTGGATCATGGACGCAAACTCCTACTGGCGCGCGGAAAGCTGCGCGGCAAGGCGATCGAAATTTTCTATTATGGGAACCGGACGGCGGCGCGCCGCTCTGGCTTCTTGTTAATAGTTTCAGGAGCTTAAGAAAAAGTTTCCATGGGGCCGAATTGAGGGGGTGAAAATTGGACGTCTGCGCCCGCGATGCCGCGTCAAAAACTTTTTTATCTCGCTGAAACAATAGCTTGATAAGCCTCGGCAAAAATCCTTTGCGCTTCTTGCGCGCGCCACTATGAATAGCCGCGCCGGAGCCTTCCGGGCGCGAGGGACGCCTTGGCTCGTTAACGCTTGGCGCGCCGCCTCAGCCTTTCAGAAAGACCTGACCTTGCCGAATTCCATTGTTCTCGGGACTGGATCCTATGCGCCCGAGCGCGTCCTCTCCAACGCCGATCTGGAGAAGATGGTCGCCACCAACAGCGAGTGGATCGTCAGCCGCACGGGCATCAAGGAGCGGCATATCGCCGCCGACCATGAGGCGACCTCTGACCTCGCAGCGGCGGCCGCGCGCAAGGCGCTGGATTTTGCGGGCGTCAGCGCGGCTGAAGTGGATATGATCGTCGTCGGCACAGTCACCGGCGACACGCCGACGCCCTCTTGCGCCGCCTATGTGCAGGAGCTGCTCGGCGCGCGGAACGCCTTCTGTTTCGACGTCGCCGCCGCCTGCGCGGGCTCGCTCTATGGGCTCACCATCGCCGACCAATTTATCCGCACCGGCATGGTCAAGCGCGCGCTGGTCATCGGCGCCGAGACACTGAGCCGCTATGTGGACTGGACCAACCGCGAGACCTGCGTGCTCTTCGGCGACGCGGCGGGCGCGATCCTGCTCGGCGCGACGGAGGAGGCGGGCCACGGCCTGTTGGCGGCGACGCTCCGCACGGATGGCTCTTTGACGAAAATTCTCGGCATCCCCGGCGGCGGCAGCCGTCTTCCGCTGTCGGAAGAGATGCTCGCGACCAAAGACAGCAAGATCAAAATGCGCGGCCGCGAAGTCTATAGGGTCGCAACAAGGCTGCTGCCAGAGGTGGTGGCGGAGACCCTGGCCAAGGCCGGGCTTTCTCCGGATGACGTGACCCACGTCATCGCGCACCAAGCCAATCAGCGCATCATCGAGTCCGCGCTCGACAATCTCGGCGTGCCCCGCGACAAATGCTGGATCAACATCGACCGCTTCGGCAATACGTCGAGCGCCTCCATGCCGATCACGCTGGACGAGGCCAATCGCGCCGGCAAGCTGAAGAAGGGCGACATCATCGCCATGATGGCGATCGGCGCCGGCATGACCTGGGGCGGCGCCGTTCTGCGCTGGTGAGAAGGCTCGGGCAGGCGAACTTTTACGTCCGCCCGCCCTCGAAGGGCCATACGGCATACACGCCGCCGCAACGCGCCCCCGTAACATCTAGGCGCGCGCCTACTTGAAAAAAGCTTGGCATAGCAACTATTTAAAGTGAAGTTTGCAATATTGGCGTAATCAGTTCGCGTCCTGCTGGCCCTTTATGCCCGACTGGTGTAGGCATTTTGCCAACTGAGGGACGCATGAGCACGGACGCAGACGGGTCTAAAAAGCGGGGCATGTTCGCCCGCCTCTTCGGCAGGGGCGGCGCGGAGCCGACGGCGGAGGCGCCCGAGGCGCCGGTTGAGGAGAAGGCGCCCGAAGAAGCGCCGAAGCGCTCCTGGTGGCAGCGGCTCACCGGCGGCCTTTCCCGAACCTCGCAGGCGATCAGCCAGGGCGTCGCCGACATCTTCACCAAGCGCAAGCTCGACGCGCTGAAGCTCGAAGAGCTGGAAGATGTGCTGCTGCGCGCCGACCTTGGCGTCGGGGCCACGTCGCGCATCATCGAGGCTGTGGGCAAGGCCCGTTACGAGAAGGACATCGCGCCCGACGAGGTGCGCGCGATCCTCGCCCGTGAGGTCGAGGCGGTTCTCACGCCCGTCGCCCAGCCCCTGGACATCGACGAGACGAAGAAGCCTTTCGTTTTCCTGGTTGTGGGCGTCAACGGCTCGGGCAAGACGACGACCATCGCCAAGCTTGCCGCGAAATGGCGGAACGAGGGCAAGAAGGTGGTGCTCGCGGCGGGCGACACGTTCCGCGCCGCCGCCGTCGACCAGCTCAAGATCTGGGGCGATCGGCTTGGCGCCGAGGTCGTCGCGGGCAAGGAGGGGGCGGACGCCGCCGGCCTCGCGTTCGACGCCATCAAGCGCGCCCGCGAGACAGGCGCCGATATTCTCCTGATGGACACCGCGGGGCGCTTGCAGAACCGCGCCGAGCTGATGGCCGAGCTTGAAAAAATCGTCCGGGTCATGAAAAAAGCCGACCCGGAAACCCCACATTCGGTGCTGCTGGTGCTCGACGCCACCGTGGGCCAGAACGCGCTCCAGCAAGTCGAAATCTTTGGTCGCATCGCCGGGGTCACTGGCCTTGTGATGACAAAGCTCGACGGCACTGCCCGCGGCGGCATATTAGTGGCGATCGCCGAGGCCCATGGGCTGCCGATCCACTTCATCGGCGTCGGCGAAGGCCAGGACGACCTCGAGCCCTTTACCGCCCGCGATTTCGCCCGCGCGATCGCCGGCCTGAATGAGGAAGACGCGCCTGAGGCGGCGCCGGAAAGCTGACAGGAATGACGCAGGAAACGACGACCGCACCCGGCCTGGAACAGCCGGCGGCTCCAAAGAAGAAGCTTGACCCGAGATTGAAAGTCGCCCTGGAGCTTGGGCCTCTCATCATCTTCTTCATCGTCAACAGCAAGTTCGGGATCTTCTACGCCACCGGCGTGCTGATGGTCGGCGTGCTGGTGACGCTCGCCGTCTCCTGGTCGGTGACGCGGCATCTGCCGGCCATGCCGGTTGTGACGGCCGTATTGGTTCTGGTCTTCGGCGGGCTGACCGTCTTCCTGCAGAACGAGACCTTCATCAAGCTGAAGGTGACGATCCTCTATTCGATGTTCGGCGCGACGCTCATCGGCGCGCTCTACTTCGGCAAGCTCCTCCTGCCGATCGTATTCGACATGGCGATCCATATCGACGACGCGGGGTGGCGCAAGCTCACCTGGCGCTGGGGCTTTTTCTTCTTCTTCCTCGCCGGCCTCAACGAGGTGGTGCGGCGTGTCGTCACCACGGACGAGTGGGTGAACTTCAAGGTCTTCGGCATTCTGCCGCTGACGCTTCTCTTCGCCATCGCCCAGGCGCCGCTGATCTTGAAGCACCAGATTCCGGAAGAAGAGGATACGCCGGAATCGGAGTCGCATTTCTAGACCCGCGCTGCAGGAGACCAGAACGGGCGCGTGCAGTTGCGCACGGATTTGGTCCGCGACACTCCCTAACGTCTCTCCCGAGAAAAGGGAGGGTTCGATGTTCAAAGGGACAGCCAAACGCGGCGCGCTTATCGGCGCCGCCGTTCTTGCTCTGTCGAGCGTTGCTATATCGGCGGCGTCCGCCGAAGACGATCACGGCGGCGTGGCCCGCAGCATCGCTCTGGCGAAAGCGTTGAAGTCTGTCTGCGCGACAGAGTTTCACGTCAACGGGCGCGAGATCGATCAGATGATCTGGATGCTCAAACACGCATTTCCGCCCAAGGACGCGACCGCTTTTCAAGCAAGCCTCGCAGGCGAGGAAGCAAAGGTTCGCGCCGAAATCAATGCGGCCGGCGCCGGCGATTGGTGCGCCGCTCAAAAGGACAAATTCACGCGCGCCAATGGCGGGCGCACGCCTTTAATGTTCCGATAAGCCGCGGTTCCTTTCCGGCCGAACGGCTCGGATTGGGGCGCGTCATTCCCGGGGCTGGAGGCCAGACCGGAAATCCAGAGCGGAAAGAGTGTTGGTTTTGCTCTGGATTCCCGATCGCTCGCTTTGCGAGCGTCGGGAATGACAGCCGACCCCATCGAGCGGACTCCGTCTCAACCCATTTTTCACTATTAATATTCACTGGCGCCTAACCAAGTATTGGTTGACGTTTTCTCATTGATAACCACGAGAACTGGTTAGTATTTACCGTAAAATTTGATGGTATATCATCATGACCGTCGCCAATCGCGTCATCTGAAAAGCAATGACGCGCTCGCAGTGGTTTTTCGTCATGCGTAAACGCACCTTCTTTTTCGGCTGCGCGGTTTGGGCCGCGTCCGCCGCGCTTCTTGTCGCCTCGGCTCGGGCAAATCCGGTCATTACCGCCGCGCCGCCCTATCCCGGCTATTATCAGCAGCAGAGTCCGCTCGGCGGCGGTCTGATCGAGGCGCTTGTCGGCGGCGACCCGAGGCCGGTGCGCTACGCCGCGCCGCCGGCGGCCTATCCGAACCCGCGCACGCAAACGGCGGCTTACGCGCCGCAGTCCGTGGAGATGGAGCGCGCGGCCGACCCGAGATATATGCGGGCCGACGTCGAATACAGCGGCGCCGAGGCGCCCGGCACCATCGTCGTCGATACGTCGAACAAGTTCCTCTATCTGGTTCACGGCCGAGGCCACGCCACGCGTTATGGCATCGGCGTGGGCCGGCCGGGCTTCGAGTGGTCTGGCGTCAAGACCGTCAGCCGCAAGGCGGAATGGCCCGATTGGACGCCGCCGGCCGAAATGCTCGCCCGCCGTCCCGACCTGCCGCGTCATATGGAGGGCGGCCCGGCCAATCCGCTCGGCGCCCGCGCGCTCTACCTCGGCTCGTCGCTCTACCGTATTCACGGCACCAATGAGCCACATACGATCGGCCAGAACGTCTCGTCCGGCTGCATCCGCATGATGAACGACGATGTGGTCGACCTTTATAATCACGTGGGCGTGGGCACGCGGGTGGTCGTCCGTTGATCCGAGAGCAGGACTTCCTCGTTCTGAGGAGCCGCCGAAGGCGGCGTCGCGAAGGGCGCGGGAGTCCGTTCGCGGCTTGTTTTCCGCTTCTTCGTCCTTCGAGACGGCCTCTTCGAGGCCTCCTCAGGATGAAGAAGCGGAAAACAAGCGTTTGCCGATTGCCCAGGTCCGCTGAGCGCCCACGGTTGCAATCGCAGGCGCTTCGGGCGATAGCTCGGAGCAATCATTGACCAAGAGTCGCCGCCTTGCCGAGCCTCATCCGCTTTCTCGTGATCGTCGCCGCCCTCGTCGCGCTGGTCTATGGCGCGATGATCGCGGTCGTCTCCTTTGTCACGCCGCAGCCGCGCGAGATGACCTATTCGATCCCGGCGCAGCGCCTGAACAAATAGGCTTGCGCCAATGAGCGCTCCGTCCGCCGCGCTTCTGCTCGACGCCTTCCTCGACATGCAGGCGGCCGAACGCGGCGCGGCGCACAACACGCTGGACGCCTATCGGCGCGATCTGACGGACTATACCGATTTCCTTCGCGACCAGGGCCGGGGTCCGGTCGGCGCCACCATCGAGGATTTGCGCGCCTATCTCGTGGCGCTCGACGCGCGCGGTATGGCGCGCGCCACAGTGGCGCGGCGGCGCTCGGCGCTGCGGCAGTTCCACAAATTCCTCTATGTCGACCGCCATCGCGGCGATGATCCGGCCGCTGCGCTGGAAGGTCCCCGGCTGGTGCGCAATGCGCCCGGGGTGATGTCGGTCGACGAGGTCGACCGCCTGCTCGCCACGGCGCGTGAGGGATTGGATGACGAAAAGCGCCCCCTGCGCGAGCGGCTGCGCGCCGCGCGTCTCTACGCGCTTCTGGAGACGCTTTACGCCACCGGACTGCGCGTGTCGGAGCTGGTGTCGCTGCCCAAAAGCGCGGCGCGGGCGCGCGATCCCTTTGTCACGATCAAGGGCAAGGGCGGGCGCGAGCGGCTGGCGCCCTTGACCCAGCGTGCCAAGCGCGCGCTCGTCGATTACCGCAAGCTCCTTGAGGCCGTTTCGCCTGCGCTCGCGGAAGGGCCTTTTCTCTTCCCGGCCGACAGCGACAGCGGTCATCTGACCCGGCAGGCTTTCGCGCGCGAGCTCAAAACGCTCGGCGTCGCGGCCGGATTATCCGCGGCGCAGGTCCATCCGCATGCGCTGCGCCATGCTTTCGCCAGCCACCTGCTGCAGAACGGCGCGGATTTACGGGTGGTGCAGGAGTTGCTCGGCCATGCCGATATTGCGACCACGCAAATCTATACGCATGTGCTCGACGAAAGAATGCGGGCCATGGTTCGCGACCTGCATCCGCTCACTGATGAGTCTCGTTCAGAGTAAGGGTAGATTCGTCAGCTTTGTTGGTAAGACGAACGGCCGACAAGCGTAGTCACGCTTGGCGCCGCTTCTCGGCCTAATTGTCGTCAGCCCATTTTTTATTGTGGTAAGGCTTCTGTTAACGTATGGTCGCCGCAAGCCAATATTATGGCTCAGCTTCAGAGGGACGGAAATGGCTGCCAACGCGATTGCCGGTTTCAGGCCGGAGCAGGAAAACGTCGTCTATATCGGCGCCGGCGTGACGGTGAAGGGCGAGTTCTCCGTTCCCGACCTGCTCGTCGTGGACGGCGTGGTCGAGGGCGACGTCACGGCGCGCGGCGTTGTCGTGGGACAATCGGGCGTGATCCGCGGCCATGTCGCTGCCGAAGAGGCCGACGTTAGCGGCTCGATCAGCGACCATGTCGAAATCTCGGAGCTTCTCACCGTCCGGTCGACCGGCCGCGTCGAGGGGCGGGTGATCTATCGGGAGATGGAGCTGGAGAAGGGCGCCGTCGTCACGGGCGATCTTTCCGCCATGAATGAGGAGCGCGCCGTCGCCAGGCCCACTCCCGCCGCCAAGATCGTGCCGCAGGCTCGCGCCGAGCCGGTTGCGGTTGCGCCGGTCGGGAAGACGAGCGCTTCCCTCGAACGGCTGAGCGAGGCGGCGCGCGCCGCCAGAAAAAGCGCGGCGAAGAGCGTTGCGAGTGAAATCGCCGCCGAGCGCCGCAATGTCTTGCGCGCGCCGATGTCGAGCCGCAAAGGCCGCGGCTGATTTTTTTTGCCGGTCACGACAAGAACAACGCTCGCTTTTCTGAAGCGGGCGTTTTCTTTGTGGGCTTCTGCGAAGCCTCTGCGCATCGCGCATGGCGCCTTATGTAAAGGCCATCCCAAACTGCGCGTGCAGGAGCGAGTGATGGCCGAGTCGGCGCGCACCTTCTGGAAGGGCTATTTGCGTCTGGCCCTTGTCTCCATCCCCGTCCGGCTGGTGGCGGCGGAAAAGGCCGAGTCGGAGATCCGCTTCCACCAGGTCGACCGCAACTCCAAGCAACGCATCCGCTACCTCAAGGTCGCGCCCGGCAAAGGCGAGGTCAAGAAGGAGGACATCGTCCTCGGTTACGAGGTCGAGCCGGGAAATTACGTCTTCATGGAAGACGAGGAGCTTGATTCACTGAAGCTTTCGACGCGGCATACGATCGACCTCCTGCAATTTGTCGACGCCGAGGAGATCGAGCCGCTTTACTTCAATCGGCCTTACTATGTTCTGCCGGACGGCGAAGTCGCCGAGGAGGGCTATCGCGTCCTGCGCGACGCGCTCTGGGCCAAGCATAAGGTCGGCATCGGTCAGCTCACCCTGCGCGGGCGGGAGCATCTCGTCGCCTTGTTCCCAATGGGCGAAGGGCAGGGGCTCGTGCTCGATACGCTGCGCTATGACAGCGAGTTGAAAAACGCAGACGACATCTTCTCCGCGATTGGCCGCGAGAAGCCGCGCGAAGACATGGTGCAGATGGCCGAGGATCTGATCGAACGGCGCAGCGAGCCTTTCGATCCGGCGAAATTCCGCAACCACTATGCCGAAGCCTTGCGCGAGCTTGTGAAGGCGAAGCTCGGGCGCGGCGAGAACGTGCCGGTCGAGGAGCAGGTCGAGCCGGGCGCCAAGGTGCTCGATTTCATGGAGGCGCTGAAACGCTCGGTCGCCGCGAGCGGTGGTGGCGGGGGCGAGGCGCCGCCGGAGCCGCCGAAGAGGGGCAAGCGGCCGGCTTCCCCGCCGGCGAAGAAACCCCCGGCCGCGAAATCCTCCAAGGCTGCGAAGGCGCCGGCGCGGCGTCGGACCGGATAAATGCCGACGCGCGCCAGGAAGGACGATAGCGCGCTCGCCGCCTATCGCGCCCGGCGCGATTTTTCGGTCACGCCGGAGCCGAAGGGAGGGGTTTCGCAGGGCGGCGCGGCGCGTCTCGTCGTGCAGCGGCATTTCGCGCGGCGCGAGCATTTCGACCTGCGGCTCGAGATGGATGGCGTGCTCAAGAGCTGGGCCGTCGCGCGCGGTCCGTCGTTAAACCCGGCCGACAAGCGTCTGGCTGTCCGCACCGAGGACCATCCGCTCGATTACGGCGATTTCGAAGGGCTGATCCCCAAAGGCGAATATGGCGGCGGGACGGTGATGCTGTGGGAGGACGCGACTTTCACGCCGCAGAATGGCGATCCGCTCGAGGCGCTGGAGAAGGGGGAAATCAAGTTCCTGGCCCAGGGCGCGCGCATGAAGGGCGGCTGGGTTCTGGTGCGCATGAAGACGCGCGACAAAGGGGAAAACTGGCTCCTGATAAAGGAGCGGGACGAATACGCCGATAAGGACGAGGACCTCGCCGGGCAACATGTGACGAGCGTCACGACCGGCCGCACGCGCGAGGAGATCGAACGAGGCGCGAAGGCGAAGCGCGTAAATCGAGTAAATGGGGATGCGGCGTCATTAGCCACCCATACCTCCCCTTTACGGGGAGGTCGGCGGCCGAAGGCCGCCGGGTGGGGTCCAAGCCGCGACGACGATGACGGGGCCGGGCCCCACCCGACCCCGCTTCGCGGGGCCACCCTCCCCGTAAAGGGGAGGGATAAGAGCCCCGAGGTTCCTCGATCACGGGCCAAGGCGGCCTATTGGTCGGACAAGCCCATCGCCTCCGCGCCCACGCCGAAATTCATCGCGCCACAACTCTGCGAGACAGCCGAACAGCCCTCCTCCGTGGGCGACTGGATTTTCGAACTGAAATATGACGGCTACCGGCTGGAGCTTGCGACCGGCGTCGACGGCGCGCGCGTCTATACGCGCACGGGGCTCGACTGGACCGAGCGCTTTTCCGGCCTGGCGCGCGCGGCTTTCGCGCTGCCCTGTCGCAATGCGCTTCTCGACGGCGAGGCGGTCGTCTTCGACGAGAAGGGGCTCTCCGATTTCGCCATGCTGGTCTCGGCGCTGGAAGCCGGACGCAGCGAGCGCGTCGAGTTCGTCGCGTTCGATCTGCTGATGCTGGACGAGAAGGATCTGCGCCGCGAACCATTGCGGAAACGCAAGGAGCAGCTCGAGCAGCTTCTCGCCAAAAGCGACGGCGCCATTCGCTATGGCGATTATATCGAAGGCGACGGGCAGACTGTCTTTGCGCAGGCGACGCGCGCCGGCGCGGAAGGGATCATCGCAAAACGCGGGGACAGGCCCTATCGCAGCGGGCGCTTTTCGGATTGGCTGAAGATCAAGGGCGACTTTCGCGAGGACGTGCGGATCGTCGGCTACCGCCCTTCCGAGAAGGGCGAGTCATTCGCCTCGCTCGTCGCCGCGAAAGAAACGCCGGAGGGGCTGCGTTATGTCGGACGCATCGGCACGGGCTATGACGCGGCCACAAGGCGCAGGCTCGCGCCTCTATTGGCCAAGCGCGCGAAAAAGGGCAACGGCCCAAAGCTCCTTGCGGCGGACAAGATTCCAAAAGGCGTCGTGCTGCTCGAAACGCCTTTTCCGGCGGAAGTGCGCTTCGGCGGCTGGACGTTGGATGGGCAATTGCGGCAGGCGCGCTTTCTCGGCGTGCGGGAAGACATGACGACGCAAGCGCCCTCGCAAAAGGAGCCGCCGAAGCTCTCGCGCATCACTCATGCGAGCCGCGTCGTCTTTCCCGCCGATGGGATCACCAAGGGCGAGATCGCCGCCTATTACGACGCCGTTGCGCCGCGCATGGCGCCCCATCTCGCCGATCGGCCGATCAGCCTGTTGCGCGCGCCGGAGACGGTCGAGGAGCTGTTCTTCCAGCGCCATCCGCTGAAAGGGATGAGCAAGGGCATTCTTACCGTCGAGAATGAAGACGAGCCCTATATTGCGCTCGACGGCGCGCTTGGCCTGCATACGGCGGCGCAATTCGGCGCCATTGAAATTCACGGCTGGATGTCGCTTGCAAGTGATCTCGACCGCCCGGATCGGATGGTTTTCGATCTCGATCCGGATGAGGACCTGCCCTTTCGCGACACCTGCAAAGCCGCTGCGGATATTCGTGATTATCTGAAGTCGATTGGTCTGCAATCCTGGCCGCTGCTGACGGGGGGCAAGGGCATTCATATCGTGCTGCCGCTCGATCGCTCGCTGACTTACGCCGATACGGAAGTCTTTGCGGCGGGCTTTGCACGCGGCCTCGCGCGTCAGGAGCCTCAACGCTTCGTCGCGACAATGAGCAAGCGGCGCCGGGCTGGGCGCATCTTCATCGATTGGCTGCGTAACAAAAAATCGGCGACGGCGATCCTGCCGTGGTCGCTGCGCGCCCGCCCCGGCGTGACGGTGGCGGCGCCTCTGTCATGGAAGACGCTGACGGACGCAGATAGCGCCAGCGACTTCGACATCAAAACCGCGCTCGGCTTGAAGGATGAGTGGCGCGGGTTCTTCGAGACGCGGCAGATGATTGCGCCTGGGGCGCTGGATTTTATAAAGGCGAGCGGCGCCTGACGCGATTTCTGCTACCGCTTGCGCTGGGGCTTTTGTCATTCCCGGCGGGCTGAACACCCGACCGGGAATCCAGAGCCAAAATAAGCGTGTTTGCTCTGCATTCCCGATCGCTCGCTGCGCGAGCGTCGGGAATGACAGCGAGCCGATGCACTGTTCCAAACACCATTAGTCGTCACACGTCGGTTGACACCGATTCCAATCCGAACAGCATCCGCTGCATGTGCAATCGTCGTTGCTGTTGCAGACGATTGGCAACTGAACGCAGGCCACCTTGTTCTTTTGCAGCCGTATCGAGCTGCTCGATTTCGCGCAGCACTTTACGCATTCGCCCGTGCCGCCGATGTCATGCCGGCAGCACCATTGGTCCGACCCGCATGTGATGGCGTAAGCGGCATTGGCCGCGCCAATGAATGCAAGCGCCATCAATAAACGCATCCATCTCATGAAATTGCTCCTTCGCGATTCCACGCGCTGTTAACGCGAAGATCGCGGCGGGAGTTCCATTCAAGCCAAATCGTTTTTCTTTGCGCGCGCCTTTGCCACGCGCGCTATTCTTGAACATTTTGAATAGAAGACTTGAACGATGCGACGACATGCCGCGAATTTCCGGCTGGTCCGCTTGCCGGCATGGAACCTAAATTAGCGCCAAGCGCTAATGCATTGTGGCGCACGCCTGACCAGAAGGAAGGGCAAAATGAAAGCCAATAACGTCGACATTGGATGGTTGTTGAACGTACATGCCGCAGAGACCGTTATGGCGATGGTTGCCGCCGCTATATTCTTCGGTGGCGCCCAGGCGGATGCATCGCAGGCTTGTTTTTTGCGCTGCGAGGCTATTCGAGCAGAAACATGCGCGGGGCTGGACGAAGCTTCCAACAATTTTTGTCTTATGAGCAAGGAGCCAAGATACGCCGATTGCCGGGCGCGTTGCCAGATCGAGGAAGGAAGCCGAAAGACCGAGCGCCACCGGTCCGATCGACGTGATGGCAGGCGGTAGTTTCGGTTTCTTTTCCTATGGCTCGGTTTCGTTTGTCTAGGAGGGGCCAATGCATTCTATGAAAACGATCAGCACAATCTCGCTGTGCGTCGCCATGGCGACACTCGCAACAGGCGCCGCTGCGGCGCTCCCTTCGGCCGGTCCGCTAAAGGCCGAAAACGCGCAAATCCAGAGAATAGATTATTGGACGTGCTACGATAACTGCAACAACCAGCGCCTTCGGTGCGACGCCGGTTGTCCCTATGACGATCCAAACACCAGCTGGGATGAAAACCAGATTTGCGTGGATAGATGCGAATCCGCTGGCGAGGCTTGCGAGGCGCGGTGCCAATAATCATTCCCGACGCTCGCGCAGCGAGCGATCGCGAATTCAAAGCAGCATTACGTTATTTTGGCTCTGGATTCCCGGTCGGGCTTTCAGCCCGCCGGGAATGACAACCCCCATGCGAGCACGGAAAGCCTTACGCCGCCAAATCCGCCACCACTGCGTCGAGCACCGGAAAGCCTTCCGAGCTCACGCGGAGCCTGTTCTCGCGCGTGACCTCGACGAGCCCGTCGCCGATCAGCTCGGAAATGCGCGACTGCGAGAGCTTCTTTCCCGTCAGCAGGAAATAACGCTGCGGATCGACGCCTTCACGCAGGCGCAGGCCCATCAGCAGGAATTCGTCGCCCTCCTGCTCCGGATTGAGCAACTCGTCCTCGACGAGGCCATGACCTTCGGTCTCGACGCAGGTGAGCCACATTTCCGGGTGGCGCTCGCAGGCCTGGGCGCGGCGGCCGCGCGTCGTGACGATGCGGCCATGCGCGCCGGGGCCGACGCCAATATATTCGCCGTAGCGCCAATAGACGAGATTATGCCGGCATTCCGCGCCGGTTCGCGCATGGTTGGAGACCTCATAGGCCGGCAGGCCGTGGCGCGCGGTGACTTCCTGCGTCACGTCCCACAACGCGCGCTGCGTATCGGGGTCGGGAAGCGTCATCTTGCCCGTGTTCACCAGGCGCTCGAACATGGTCTCCGGCTCGATGGTGAGCTGATAGAGCGAAATATGCTCTGGCGCGCGGGCCAGAGCGAGGTCCAGCTCCTTGCGCCAGGCGGCGGGCGTCTGGCCGGTGCGGCCGTAGATGAGATCGAAAGAGGCGCGCTCGAAGACGGAGGTGGCGACGTCGAGCGCCATCAGCGCCTCGGCCACCGAATGCTGGCGGCCAAGCGCCTTGAGGTCGATGTCGTTCAAGGCCTGCAGGCCGAGCGAGACGCGGTTGATCCCCGCCGCCTTGAAGCCCTTGAAGCGCGACGCCTCGACGCTCGTCGGATTGGCTTCGAGCGTGATCTCCACATCCTTGGCCATGGTCCAATGCTTGGCGATCTCGCCGAGGATCGCTCCGGCCGTCGAGGGAGACATCAGCGAGGGGGTGCCGCCGCCGAAGAACACCGAACGAACCTCCCGGCCCGGGACCAGCCGCGCGCGATGCTTGAGCTCCACCGCGAAGGCCTCGACAAAGCGATCCTCATCCACGTCGCCGCGGCGCACGTGGCTGTTGAAATCGCAATAGGGGCATTTCGACAGACAGAACGGCCAATGGATGTAAACGCCAAAGCCGGGGTCGAATGCATTACGAATCGTCGCCATGCCTCTTTATCGCACGAATCGGCCTAAAACGCAGGGCCGGGCCGCGCCAGTTTCCTATATTGTTGGCGGCGGAGTGCTTGCTTGCTGAAACGGAGGGCGCATTTGGCCCGCATCCTGATCGTCGGCGGGACCGGCTTCATCGGCCGGCATATCGCCGGGCGGCTCATCGCTGAGGGGCATGCGGTTACGGCCGCCGGGCGCGCCGAGGTGGACCTCGCCCGCGACGACGTCGAAAAGCTGGAGATCAAGCTGGCCTGCTTCGAGGTCGTCGTCAATTGCGCCGGCCTCGTCCGAAATCAAGGCGCCAACACCATGGACGCCGTGCACGCCGAGGGCCCCGTGCGGCTTTTCACGGCCTGCATCGACGCCGGGGTAAAGCGCTTCATCCATATCTCGGCGCTGGGCGCCGCGCCCCAGGGCGAGACCGACTATCAGCGCAGCAAAGGGACGGCGGAGGCATTCTTCGTCGACGCCGACCCTTATGGGCGCCGCCTCGACTGGCGCGTGCTGCGCCCCTCCGTGGTGGTCGGCCGAGGAGGGGCGAGCACGACCTGGCTTCTGGCCTCGGCGGCGCTGCCCATACTGCCTCGTATCGGCGCCGATGATTGGCGGTTTCAGCCCATCCATGTCGACGATCTCGCCGAGGTCGTGGCGCGGCTCGTCGAGGGCGTAGAGTCGGCGCGCATGATCGACGCCGTGGGCCCGGAGCCGATGACGGCCTATGAGCTGACCCGCATCTTGCGCAGCTGGCTTGGGCTGCAGCCGACGGGCGCCATCCGCATCCCCGACCGCCTGTTGGCCCTCGTCACGGAGATCGGCGGACGGTTCACCAGCGGGCCGCTCAATCCGGACGTGATGAAAATGCTCGCGCGCGGCAATGTCTCCGATCCCGGCCCGCTGACGATGGCGCTCGGCCGCCCGCCGCGCGATCTGCGCAGCGCGTTGGCGCGGGAGCCGGCGTCATACGCGGACCGTGTGGCGGCGCGGCTCTTCTTCGTGCGGCCTGCGCTGCGCTGGAGCCTCGCGCTGCTATGGATCGTCACCGGGCTGCTTTCCTTCGGGCTTTACCCGATCGACAAGAGCTACGAACTGCTCGCCGCTATCGGTCTTTACGGGCCGCTCGCCTCCGCAGCGCTCTATGGCGGCGCGGCGCTCGATCTTGCGCTCGGCGCGGCACTATTGGGCGGCTTCCGACCGGTCCTCGTCGGTTGGCTGCAGCTCGCGAGCATGGCCGCCTTCACGCTTCTCGCGCTTGGCCTTCCCGCCGATTATTGGTTACATCCCTTCGCCCCGATCCTGAAGAATTTGCCGATCGCGGCGGCCGTTCTCGTCATGATCGCCATGGAGGCGGGGTGAATGTTCGATCCCACGTTTCTCAAATGGATTCATATCATCAGTTCGACGGTTCTGTTCGGCACCGGGCTGGGCACGGCTTTTCACGGTCTCGCGACCAATATTCGCGGCGATCTGCGTGGCATCGTCGCCGGCAATAAGAATGTGGTGCTGGCGGATTGGATCTTCACTACGCCGGCCGTGATTATTCAACCCGCGACAGGCGTAGGACTCATGCTCGAAGAGGGCTGGCCGTTCGACACGCATTGGATATTGGCGTCGGTCGCGCTTTACATTTTTGTCGGCGCCTGCTGGCTTCCGGTAGTGTGGCTGCAGGTGAGGATGGCGCGCATCGCCGAGGAATGTCTTGCCGCCGGCCAATCCTTGCCGCCGCAATATAAGCGCTATTTCTGGTGGTGGTTCGCGCTCGGCTGGCCCGCCTTTATTTCCATGCTCGTGATCTTCTGGCTGATGGTGGCGAAACCGGATTTCTAAAGGGCCGTACCGTTTGAACGGCTTGCATTGGAGGTTGTCATTCCCCGCGGGCTGAAAGCCCCACCGGGAATCCAGAGCCACAGAAGCGCTGGTTTTGCTCTGGATTCCCGATCCCTCGCTTTGCGAGCGTGGGGAATGACGCCGAACCAATCAATCGGATTTCGTATCACCTGCGGCGCGCGCGCTGATGCTTTCCATGCGCCGGCGGCCGCGCGCCCTTGTCGAGGTTATAGATATCGTGGCGGAAATAGGCGGGGCCGTCGTCCTCCGCCCAACCTGTCATATAGACCCAGACGACGGGGACAGGCTTGCGCAGCCTGATCTTTTCGCTACGGCCGTTCTCGACCTCGTCGCGTAGCGCGGCGGCACTCCAATCGCGCGAGGTTTCGTCGAGAAGCCAGGCGGCGAGATCGTAGACGCCCTCGACGCGCACGCAGCCATGCGAAAGGAAGCGGTAGTCCCTGTCGAAAAGCTTCTTGTTCGGCGTGTCGTGCATATACACGTCGTGATTATTTGGCATGGAGATGCGTAGGGAGCCCAATGCGTTTTTCGGTCCCGGCTCCTGACGGAAAGTGAAATGCGCCGCGCGCTTATTCGAGACGCGCCGCAGTTTCAGCGGATCGATTTCATGGCCGCGTGCGTCGAGAATGCGGATGTTTTCGCGCTCGAAATAATGCGGATTGCGTTTGAGCTTCGGCGCAAGCTCCTTCTTGATGATCGAGGCCGGCACCGTCCATGTCGGATTGATGTCGATCGCAATGATCCTTGCGACCACTTGCGGCGAGGGGTGGCGGCGTCCGCCGACGACGGCCGTGAAGCGTTCGATCGCATTGCCGTCTTCCACGGCTTCGACGGAGGCCGCTGGAATGTTGACGTCGACATAGCGGTCGCTGAAGCGAAAATGCATCTTCGCAAGACGCGCCGCCGTCATCTCGAGCTCACGCGCGCGGTTTGCGGCGGGGACGTTCAATTCCCGCAATGTCTCGCGCGAGACGTCGCCTGTTTGCTCGAGGCCCATATGCGCCTGGAAACGGCGCAAAGCGTCGCTCAGCGCATCATCCCATGCGCTGTCGCCGCTGTCTTGCGCGTTGGGGAGATAGCCTTCGATGGCGAGCCTGCGGCGCAGCAGCGCGACCGGCTTGCCGCTGGCGTTGGCGCCGAACGGCTTGGCGATGCGCGGCCAGCCGCCGGACGCCGCGATTGTCGCGTAACGCCGTAAGGCCTCGGCGGTGGCGTTCGCTGTTTCGGGGCCATAAGCAGGAGAAACGCGCCGGGGCTGTTCGACCCGTGGCGGTGCTTCTTGAGGTTGTTCGTCTCTAGGCTGATCCACTTGGGGCGGCGGCGCGACGGGGCCATTTTCTGGGCGCTCGTAGCCCGGCTGCGGCGCGTCTGTTCCTTGCTGCGCGCCCGCCGGCGCGAGGGTGAGGAAAATCGCGGCGGACGCCAGGAGCTTCAAAGCGCTGGCGCAAGGCAGTCTTATCATTGGAATGTCTCGCTGCGCCGGGATCACGGCGCCGGCGCGTCGCCCCTCTACCTAGCGCGCGCGGAGCTGGCGGGGATTGGCAGCTAACGCAGCGCCGCCGAAACCTCGTGGATCAGCTCGTCAACATCGGGGTCGGAGAAGGCGTCGCCCGAAGGCTCCAGCCGCACCACGGGATCGCGCGTGCAGAGCCGCAGGCACTGGCGTGTCGAGATTTTGAGGCGGCCGTCGGCGAGCGCGTCGGGAAAGGTGGCGGAAAGCGCCGCTTGAACCTCGGCCAGCAAGGCGCGCCCGCGGCCATGAGCATCGCAGTTCGGGCCGACGCAGACAATGAGGCGGGCGGGCGGTTTGTTACTCACGGCTGCGATGGCTATGCGGCGTTTCACCAGGAGATGCAACGCCGCTTGCCTTGCTACATCGTCTTGGTCAAGATCGCTTGTTCTTTTTCAAGCAATTCATGCGCCGATGCGTTGTCCCTGCGCTGAAATGTCGACCGTAGGACGCTGATCGCCCCTCCGCCGAAGCCATAGGTCGCGGTCGGCAGGCTGATCATCAGATAGACACGGAAAAACAACGGCAGAAGCCCATCCGCGGGAACAGGGGAATCCAGGAGCGGAAAAATCGCTTGCAGTAGGAAAAGGCTCGGATTTGTGAAAGCGCCAACGACCATCAACCAGCGTACGGACCAATGCAAGGGAACCCGTGCGGCATAGAAGCCAAAAATCAATGCGCTCATCAACAGATAGTCGATGTGGGCCTGCACCAGTCTCGACTGTTTGCCAGCAAAGATCGCCTTCAGGAGCGGGACGCCGAAATTCAGCCCCACGAGGCAAAAGGCCAGGAGCAGCGCGACGAGAAGCCATAAGGCCGCCGCTCTTAGGAGCAGAACATTGGTCTCTTCGGGCGTGCGTTGCGTCATTTCCTTGTGTCCTCGGCCAGCAGTTATCTCGTGTGCGCCCACCATAGATACGCGGCGGGCGTCTGCTCGACCGAGACGGAACGATAATTTGACTGGGACGGCGCTCGCTGTGTTAGCGTTCAAGGAGTGAAAGGAAAGGCCCGGGCAAACGTAATGACCACGCGACTGCCGAGTCCAATGGTCCTGTCGACGGATCATCTTCCCATCAAGCAACGCGAAGAATGGTTGCGCGAAATGATCGGGAGAGAGTTCGCCGATGTCGAGATCAGTCCGCCGACGGAAGGGCGCTTGTTCAATGAAACGACGATCTACCCGTGGGAGGAGCTTCGCCTTTCGTCGATCAGATCGAACGCCATCGCGATCGAACGATTGCCCAAGGAGCCAGCCAAGATCAGTCAGGACGTTTATCTCGCGGTCGTTCTTCTTTCGGGACGCTATTCATTGGAGCAGGACGGCCGCGCGGTCGTGCTGCGTCCAGGGGATATGACGATCTATGACGCGACGCGTCCGCATCGCATCGATTGCCCGGGAAGTTTCTCGAAACTGATCGTTTCCATTCCTCGCGGAAAACTCAAAGAGAGAGTCGGCGGCGTCGAGCGTTGCTCGGCTGTGCAAATTGCTGGAGATCGGGGCGTGGGCGCTGTGGCTGCCGCATTCCTGCGATCCTGCGCCGAGCAGGCGCAGGAATTATCCGCGCCCCAATTTGCCGCGCTTTCTGAAAATTGCATGGATCTTTTGGCTCTGGCGTTGGCGGCGACCGGGCTGCCTGTGGAGGCCGCCTCATTCGTGCGCTCCAAGTCGCTTACGAGAATCAAGAATTTCATCGATCGGAACCTGCGGAATCCAGAACTCGACGCCCCCATGGTGGCCTCTGGAGTGGGCATGTCGTCGCGCTACGTCAACGACCTTCTATCGGACGAAGGGGCCTCTCTCATGCGCTATGTCTTGAGGCTCAGACTGGAAAAATGCCGGCGGGAGCTTTCCTCCCGAGCCGGAGCCCCGATCACCGACATCGCGTTTCGCTGGGGCTTCAATGACATTTCGCATTTCAGCCGCAGCTTCAAACAAAAATTCGGTTGCTCGCCGCGCGACTATCGGCGGATGTTTGCCGACCGACCCGAGTGAGCGAGGTAACGAGAAAACGTGCGGGAAATCTGCTCGATCCGTTCAGGGTCATTCCCGACGCTCGCGCAGCGAGCGATCGGGAATCCAGAGCAAAGCCAGCTACTCTGGCTCTGGATTCCCGGTCGGGCTTTCAGCCCGCCGGGAATGACAAAACCCAATGCGAGCCGCCCCAACCGGAAATAGCGTCACACATCCAAATTCGCCACGTTCAGCGCATTCTCCTGAATGAACTCGCGGCGCGGCTCGACCACGTCGCCCATCAGCTTCACGAAGATGTCGTCGGCCTCCACGGCTTCCTTCACCTTCACCTGCAGGAGCGAGCGCGCGTCGCGGTCGAGCGTCGTCTCCCAGAGCTGCTCAGCGTTCATCTCGCCCAGGCCTTTGTAGCGCTGGATGGTGAGGCCCTTGCGGCCGATCTGGTTCATGGCGTCGTAGAGCGCCACGGGGCCGGAGAGCTGCGCCTCGTCGCCGCGGCGGATCAAGGTCGCGGGCGCCGAGAAGACGTCGCGCAGCGAGTCCGCGCGCTCTTGCAGCTTGCGCGCCTCGGATGAATTCAACATGGCGGCGTCGAGAACCACCGCCTGCGTCACGCCGCGTAGCGTGCGCTTGAAGACATAGCCGTCCTCACGCGGTTCGCCTGTCCAGCCCCGCTCGGTTTCTTCGGCGATGGCGTCGAGACGCCGCGCGACTTCCTGCGCGAGACGCTCGCTCTCGCCGTTTTCGCCATGCGGCTTCAAGGCGCCCGCCATGGCCGCCTGCTCGACGACGCTGCGGTCGTAGCGCGAATGCAGGCTTCCCATCACCGTGCGGAAGGCGCGCGCGTCCTCCAGCACTTTGCGCAGATCGGCGCCGGCGCGATCTTCCGTTCCCGTGCGCAGCACGGCGCCGTCGAGCAGCGCGTCGATGAGGTAATCTTCGAGCGCGCGCTCGTCCTTGAGATATTGCGTCGACTTGCCGCGCGTCACCTTATAGAGCGGCGCCTGCGCGATGAAGACATGGCCGCGATCGATCAGCTCCGGCATCTGCCGGTAGAAGAAGGTCAGGATCAGCGTGCGGATATGGGCGCCGTCGACGTCGGCGTCGGTCATGATGATGATCTTGTGATAGCGCAGCTTGTCGGCGTTGAATTCGTCGCGTCCGACGCCTGTGCCAAGGGCCGTGATCAGCGTGCCGATCTGCTCGGAGGAGAGCATTTTGTCGAAACGCGCGCGTTCGACATTGAGGATCTTGCCGCGCAAAGGAAGCACCGCCTGGAAGGCGCGATTGCGACCTTGCTTGGCGGTGCCGCCGGCCGAGTCGCCCTCGACGATGAAGAGCTCAGCCTTCGCGGGATCGCGTTCCTGACAATCGGCAAGCTTGCCGGGGAGGTTGGCGACATCGAGGGCGCCCTTGCGCCGCGTCAGCTCGCGCGCCTTGCGCGCCGCCTCGCGCGCTGCGGCCGCCTCAACCACTTTGGATACGATATTCTTCGCGTCGGCCGGATGCTCCTCGAGCCACTGGCCGAGGAGATCATTCATGACATTCTCGACCGCGGGGCGCACTTCGGAGGAGACGAGCTTGTCCTTTGTCTGCGAGGAAAACTTCGGGTCGGGCACTTTCACCGACAGAACGCAGGTCAGGCCCTCGCGGCAGTCGTCGCCGGAGAGATCGACCTTCTCGCGTTTGGTGAGGCCCGAGGAGTCG
Organism: Methylocystis sp. MJC1; assembly: GCF_026427715.1. Classification (NCBI taxonomy): domain Bacteria; kingdom Pseudomonadati; phylum Pseudomonadota; class Alphaproteobacteria; order Hyphomicrobiales; family Methylocystaceae; genus Methylocystis; species Methylocystis sp. MJC1. The sequence continues at coordinate 1,247,382 of NZ_CP107558.1, forward strand.
GCGTAGCCGGTGATCTGGCGCGTCAACGCCGCGCGGAAGCCGGCGAGATGGGTGCCGCCGTCGCGCTGCGGGATGTTGTTGGTGAAGGCCAGCACATTCTCGTGATAGCTGTCGTTCCACCACAGCGCGACTTCGACGCTGATGTGTTCGCGCTGGCCCTTGATGAGGATCGGCGCCGAGATGAGCGGCTGCTTGGTGCGGTCCAGCCAGCGCACGAAGGCCTCCAGCCCGCCCTCGTAAAAAAGCTCTTCCTGCTTCACCTCCGCATGGCGCGCGTCGGTGAGGAGGATGCGCACGCCGGAGTTCAGAAAGGCGAGTTCGCGCAGGCGATGCTCGATCGTCGCATAGTCGAAATCGACCATGGTGAAGGTCGCGGGGGAGGGCTGGAAGGTGACTTCCGTGCCGCGCTTGGGCGCGCCGTCCTCGATCGGCGCAACGCCGACGACCTTGAGGTCCTCGACGGCGTCGCCATGCGAGAACTCCATGGCGTGCTCTTTGCCGTTGCGCCAGATGCGCAGCTTGAGCCAGACGGACAGCGCGTTGACGACCGAGACGCCGACGCCGTGCAGACCGCCGGAGACCTTGTAGGAGTTCTGGTCGAACTTACCGCCGGCGTGGAGTTGGGTCATGATGACATTCGCCGCCGACACGCCCTCCTCATGGTGGATGTCAGTGGGAATGCCACGGCCGTTGTCGGTGACCGTGCAGGAGCCGTCGGCGTTGAGCGTGACCGTGACGCGCGTGGCATGACCGGCGAGGGCCTCGTCGATGGCGTTGTCGACGACCTCATAGACCATGTGATGCAGGCCGGTGCCGTCGTCCGTGTCGCCGATATACATGCCCGGACGTTTGCGGACGGCGTCCAGGCCACGCAGCACCTTGATGGAGTCGGCGCCATATTCGGCGGGGTCGGTCGGCTTCTCGTTATCGCTCATTTCGCTCGGCTTTTTGGGGGATTGGGCCCCTTGATTCGTAAAGCCCATTCTACTCCGGAAGGGCTTGCGAATGCGAGCGAAGAAAGGGGTTTTCCCTATGCTGCAAGATATTGAATTGGCGCAGTTTTCCTAAACGCCTAACTGCACTGCCGCCAAGCCCTGGCGGCTGCGGCTTTGTCGCCCTCAGCGATAGCCTTCCTCGGCGAGCACCTGGCGCACGGCGGGCCGGGTCTTCATGCGGGCGTAATGGGCGGCGCAATTGGCCGGCAGGTCCATGCCGATCTTATCCGCCCAGAACTCCACATAGAACAGCGCGGCGTCGGCGATGGAGAAGGCCCCGGCCGCATAATCCCGCCCGGCGATCTCGCGATCGATCGCCTCGAAGGCCGAGGCGGCGATGGCGCGCCCCTCGGCGATGGTGGCTTCCCGGTTCGCGCCATAGCGCTCGGGCGTGAAGACGCGCCGGAAGCCTTCGCCGTGGATATGGCGCGTGCAGAAATCGAGCATGGCGCGGGCCTCGTCGGCCAAAACCGGGTCGTCGGGCAGAAGCTGGCGGCGTGGATATTTTTGCGCCAGCCATGTCGCGATGCTGACGAAGTCCGTCAAAGCGGTTCCGTCGTCGCGCAGCAGCGTCGGGATCGTGCCATTGGGGTTGATGGCGAGATATTCGGGCTTCAAATGATCGCCGCGCGGCAGATTGAGCACATAGGCCTCGAAAACAAGGCCGATTTCCTCGAGCAAAATATGGATGCCGGTCGAGCAGGAGCCCGGCGTCATGTAGAATTTCATTTGGGCGCGCCTTTCGGTTGAAGCTGTTGTGCAACGGGGGCGCCAGCCGCCGTCATTGCTTCGCTTCGCTCGCAATGACGGGGTCGTCTCTACCGCAACGCCTCTTCCAGCGCCTCCAGAAAGGCGTCGCCATAACGCGCGACCTTTCTTTCGCCGACGCCATGCACGGCGAGCATCTCATCGAGCGTCGCCGGCCGCTTCTCGGCCATGTCGATCAGCGTGCGGTCGGCAAAGATCACGTAAGCGGGCACGCCTTCCTCCTGCGCCAGATCGCGCCGCTTGCGTTTCAAGGCGGAGAGGATGCGGTCCGTCGCCTCGTCGAGATTGGCCGCCGCCTTCTCGCGGCGCTCGCGGCGCCGCAAGGGGTCGCTGCGCAGCAGGATCGTCTCGCGGCCCAAGAGAATATCCTCGCCCTTGGCCGTCAGCGCGAAACCGCCATGCTCCGCGCTCGCCGTCCGCAAGGCGCCGGCGGCGAAGAGCTGGCGCAGGATCGAGGCCCATTCCGTCTTGGAATGTTCCTTGCCGACGCCGAAGGTCTTGATCGCGTCATGGCCATGGCGGCGCACGGTCTCCGTGGCCTCGCCCGTCAGCACGTCGGCAAGATGGTTCGCGCCAAAGCGCTGGCCGGTGCGATAGACCGCCGAAAGCGCCTTTTGCGCGGGGATGACGCCGTCGAAGACGGAGACCTTGCCCAGGCAGACGTCGCAGCTCCCGCAGGGGCCCGCTTCCTCGGCGAAATAGGCGAGCAGCGTCTGACGCCGGCAGCGCGGCGTCTCGCAGAGCATGGCGAGCGCCGAGAAGCGGTCGTGCTCGATGCGGCGCCGTTCCTCGTCGATATCCTTTGCGTCGATCTGCCGACGACGAAAGGCCATGTCGTCGAGGCCATAGAGCGTCAGCGTGTCGGCGGGCAGGCCGTCGCGCCCGGCGCGGCCGATCTCCTGATAATAGCTTTCGACCGACGAGGGGATGTCGGCATGCGCCACGAAGCGCACGTCCGGCTTGTTGACGCCCATGCCGAAAGCGATGGTCGCGACGGCGATGACGCCGTCCTCGCGCAGGAAGCGGTCGCCATTGCGATTGCGCGTCTCCTGGGCGAGCCCCGCGTGATAGGGCAGCGCATCATAGCCCTGCTCGGCGAAATAGGCCGCGAGGTCCTCGGTGCGCTGGCGCGACGAGCAATAGACGATGCCGCTTTCGCCCTTGTGGCGTTCGAGAAAGCGCGACAATTGCCGGCGCGGCTGATCCTTCAGCGCGAAATTGAGCGCGATGTTCGGCCGGTCGAAACTATGCAGGAAGAGGCGCGGCGGCGCGGGGAAGAGGCGGCGCGCAATGTCGTCGCGGGTCGCGGCGTCGGCGGTGGCGGTGAGGCCGACGACCTGGATATTGCCCAGCGCCTCCGCCGCGCGGCCGATCTCGCGATATTCGGGGCGGAAATCATGCCCCCATTCCGAGACGCAATGGGCTTCGTCGATGGCGAGGCGGCGGGGCTTGGCGCGTTTCAGCTCCGCAAGGAGGCCATCCATCATCAGCCGCTCCGGCGAGACGAAGAGAAGCCGCAGCCCGCCCTCGCGCATGGCGCGGCGGGCCTCCTCGTTTTCCTCCGGGCCATTCATGGAATTGAGCGTCGCGACGCCGACGCCGAGCGCGCGCATCTGGCGCACCTGGTCGCGCATCAGTGCGATGAGCGGCGACACCACGACGGTGAGCGCCTCCTCCATGATCGCCGGCAGCTGATAGCACATGGATTTGCCGCTGCCGGTCGGCATGACCGCGAGCACCGGGGCGCCGTCGAGCACGGCCGCGATGATCTCCGCCTGACCGGGGCGGAAATCGTCATAGCCGAAGACGGATTTGAGCAGCGCGCGCGCTTGCGGGGGCAGGGAGGGCATGCGGAGGGCATAGCATGGGCGGGGCGGCCGGGGCCAATGGGGCAGGCGTCCCTGTCGAGCGCCATTGGGAGAGCGGCGATCTCACTCGTTACCCCCCCAATACCTCCCCTTTACGGGGAGGTCGGTGGCCAAAGCCCGCCGGGTGGGGTTCGTGCAGCAACCACGGTGGAGGCGGCTGGGCCCCACCCGACCCCGCTTCGCGGGGCCATCTTCACGGTAAAGGCTAGCGTATGCACACATCTTCATGACGGCCCCGAAATGTGTGACTCCCTTAGCCGTAAAGGGGCAGGATTGGCTCGCGCTGAGGGTTCTAGCCGCCGTCAGGTAATCACGCTCGGAGTCTTGCGTTGCGTGAAGCGTTCGATCTCGGCGATCTCGTGCGAGCGCGCGATCAGGTCGGACAGCGCTTGCTGCGTCTCGACGAATTGCTTCGCCGGATCGGCCTCGTAGCGCTCGATATAGACGCGCAGAGTCGCGCCCGCCGTGCCTGTGCCCGAGAGGCGATACACAATGCGCGCGCCGTCGGCGAACATCACGCGTAGTCCCTGGTTCTTCGAATCCGATCCATCGACCGGATCGTGATAGGCGAAATCGTCGGCGTCTTTCACTTCCAGCGCGCCGAAGGTTTTTCCTTTGAGCGAGGGCAGGCGGTCGCGCAGCGTCTTAATGAGCGCATTGGCGCCGTCGCTGTCGACTTCCTCATAGTCGTGGCGCGAATAATAATTGCGGCCATAGATCGCCCAATGTTCGCGCACGATCGTATCGACGCTCTGCTTGCGCGCGGCGAGAACGTCGAGCCACAGCAGCACCGCCCAGAGCCCGTCCTTCTCGCGCACATGGTTCGAGCCCGTACCCGCGCTCTCCTCGCCGCAAATGGTGACGAGTCCGGCGTCGAGGAGATTGCCGAAGAATTTCCAGCCGGTCGGCGTTTCATACATGTGAATTCCAAGCTTCGCCGCGACGCGGTCGGCGGCGGCGCTCGTCGGCATCGAGCGCGCAATGCCGGCAATGCCGTTCTTGTAGCCGGGCGCGAGATGGGCATTGGCGGCGAGGATGGCGAGGCTGTCGGAAGGCGTGACGAAACGCGAGCGGCCGAGGATGAGATTGCGGTCGCCGTCGCCGTCCGAGGCCGCGCAAAGGTCCGGCGCCTTGTCGGACATGGCGAGATCATAGAGATGCTTGGCGTAGACGAGGTTGGGGTCGGGATGATGGCCGCCGAAATCGGGCAGGGGCGCGCCGTTGAGCACGCTGCCGGGCGCGGCGCCCAGCATGCCTTCGAGAATGGCGTGCGCGTAAGGGCCGGTCACCGCCGACATGGCGTCGAATTTGATCGTGAAGCCCGAGCGGAAAGCGTCGCGGATGCGATCGAAATCGAAGAGCGTCTGCATCAGCGCGGCGTAATTTTCGACGCTGTCGACGATCTCGACGCGCATGGCGCCGAGTTGCGTTGCGCCGATCCTGTCGATGTCGACGTCCGGCGCCTCCTCGATCTTGAAGGAGGCGATCGCCTTGGTGCGGGCGTAAATGGCTTCCGTCACCTTTTCGGGCGCGGGGCCGCCATTGGCAACGTTATATTTGATGCCGAAATCGCCCTCGGGTCCGCCGGGATTGTGGCTCGCCGAAAGGACAATGCCGCCGAAAGCCTCGAGCGAACGGATGAGCGCCGAGACCGCGGGCGTCGATAAAATGCCGCCGCGGCCGACGACCGCGCGGCCGAAGCCATTGGCGGCGGCGATCTTGAGGATTTTCTGGGTCGCCTCGCGATTATAGTAGCGGCCGTCGCCGCCCACGACGAGCGTCTGCCCCTCGAAGCCCTCCAGGCTGTCGAAGATCGACTGCACGAAATTCTCGACATAATGGCGCTGCTGGAAGACGGGAACCTTCTTGCGCAGACCCGAGGTGCCGGGGCGTTGATCCTGATAAGGGGTAGTCGCGATTTCTTTCGCCATTTCTGCCTCTGCGCGCGGCTGGGGGCTTCTCGGAACGCCGCCGACGGGGCGGAATCTATAGTCGGAACGGCGTTAAAAAAACGGCGGCGCGCTTTCGCGCCGCCGCCGCTGATTTCTGGGGGGAAAGCTAGAGAGCCGCTCACCAGCCCCAATAATTGTAGGCAGGATAGGCGTAGCCATATCCGTAGGGATAATAGCCGCCGCCGTAATAGCCGCCGCCGTAATAGGGGTAGTAGCCGCCGTAATAGCCGCTGCTCGAGGCGGCGAGGCCCGCGCCCAGGAGGCCGAGGCCCACGCCCGCCGCGACCGCAGCGCCGGGATTATAGCCGCGGCGATAATAGCCCCCGTAATAGGGCCGGCGATAGCCATAGCCATTGCCGCGGCGGTACCAGACCTGATCGACCGGGGCCGAGAGGCCCACCGTCGCAGGCGGGGCGACGCCCATCGGACCCGCCAGAACCTCGGTCGGGATCGCCGTCATCGCCATGGCACCGATCACAGCGCCGGAAAGCGCTAAATTCAGGATCTTACGCATATGCACCTCCCAATTTGCGGGCGACGCGGCGAAGACGCGACGCAGCCGGCCCGCGAAGCTCGAGCGTCAATACACTCGAATCTAAACCTGAATCGTCGCCCGTCGAGTGGGGCGCGCCTCTTTTCGCAAGTGGCGTAAATTCGGTTTTACTCGCTTGCCGAAAGTCCCGTCATTGCATGGCGGGTGAAATCGACAAGGCGGTCACGGAAAAAGTCCCGAGTCCGCGCCGCAGTCGCCGGATATTGTTCGAGAATTTGATGGAACATGGCGCGCCCGATTTTGAGCGCCGTGGTCGGCTCCATCGCGCGCGCCGTAACCGGCCGCCGAGACGCGGCCACCAGAGCAGTCTCGCCGATCAGCGCCCAGGGGCGCAGAACATGGGTCGGCGGGCGATCGTCGTAAGGCAAGAGACCGACCGAACCCATCGCAAGGATATACCCGCCGTCGGACTCTTCGCCGCGACGAAAAAGCGTGTCGCCCGAACGAAAAAGGCGCGTCTCCGAAGAGAGCGCCAATTTTCGCAGCGCGCCTGCTTCGAAGATCGCAAAAAGCGGAATGCGCGTCAGATGGTCGAGATCGTCTTCCGGAGTCATTTGCATTTAAAAGCGCGACTTATGCCGCTTTTTTATGGCGAGAAATTCGCTTCGTCCCAATTCTCGATCCGATAGCCGCCGTCTTCGGTCCGCAATTTTCGCGGGCGTCGGGGATCGCGTTCCACTTTCTTTCGCAGACGATGAATATGGGTTTCCAACGTTCGCGTCGAGACGTTGGGGCCATAGCCCCAAACATCGGCCAGCAATTCCGCCTTCGAGACCGCCGCGCCCCTTGCCTGCATGAGGCGATCGAGAATGGCCGTCTCCTTTTCCGTAAGCCTCGCGCCAGACGCTTCCGTCGCTTGCGGTTTCAATGGCGTCGGCTCCAGGGCGGCGAGGAGGTCCGCGAAGCGGAAGGGGCGGGCGAGCGCCGTGTCGGCGTCGGGCGCCTTGTCCCCGATAATCACGATTGCGCCGGCAAAGCCTGCCTCACGCAGTCCTCGCGCCAGTGCGGGGGCGTCGCAAAACGCGCCGTCGAGCACGGCTGCATCCGCTCTGTCATTCCCGGCGCTCTCATCGAGCGGGCGCAACTCGTGTCCCCCGAGCGCTGCGAATTGCTGCGCGAGGCTTGCAAAGAGCCGCGGACTGGCGGCGATGAGCAGGCGTAGAACCATGAAATGCGTGCGATCTTTGCTATAGAGCGGGAAAAGGGAAAGGCGATCTTGGTCTATGCCTCGATTTTGCGCAACGCGCCTCTCGATCCTCCGCGTCGCCCGACGTATCGGCGGCAAGCCGCATGAAGGGCGCCTGATCGCCGGCGCGCTGGTGATCCCCTGCGCCTTGGGCCGCGCGGGCGTCACGCATCACAAGCGCGAGGGCGACAGCGCGACCCCGGCCGGGCGCTGGCGGATTTTGGGCTTCTATCTGAGGAAGCCCACGCCCTTGCGTGCGCCCTGGCGGCTGACGCGGCGCGACGACGTTTGGTGCGACGACCCAGGCAGCTTTCTCTACAACCGCCCGCTCCGGGCGCCGGCGCGCCTGAGCCATGAGGAGATGTGGCGCAAGGACCGGCTCTACGACCTGGTCGGGGTAATGGATTACAACATTGTCCCGCGCGTGCGGGGCAGGGGCAGCGCGATTTTCTTTCACATTGCGACGGAAGAACTCGGCCCGACGGCCGGCTGCGTGGCGCTGCGGGCGCGCGACATGGCGCGGCTGGCGCCCAGGTTGGGTCGGAAGGCGATAATCTTTGTGGATTGATGCGCGGCCCCCTCCCCAACCCTCCCTCGCTTCGCGGGAGAAGGGGCGGATTGGCGCCTTCATCCAGAAGGTTGATCGTGAGCGTCCCCTCTCCCGCCATAGCCCGTCGAGAGAGGGGCGTCTTGCAGACGCCCTATGGCGGGGGAGGGACAGGGTGGGGGTCAAGCTTGCGGATATTCCCGCGTCCCCATGATCGCCGACCCCACGCGCACATAGGTGGCGCCGAGCTGGATCGCGAGCTCATAGTCCGAGCTCATGCCCATGGAGAGCTCCGGCACACCATTGCGCCTGGCGATATCCGCGAGCAGCGCGAAATGCGGCGAGGCCTGCTCGTCCACCGGCGGCACGCACATGAGCCCGGAAATCTCGAGCCCATATTTGTCGCGGCAGGCGACGATGAAGGCGTCGGCGTCCTGCGGCAAGACGCCCGCCTTCTGGGGCTCGGCGCCGGTGTTGACCTGAATGAAAAGACGCGGGCGCTTGCCCTGTTTCGCCATCTCCTCGGCGAGCGCCTGCGCGATCTTCTCGCGGTCGACGCTCTGGATCACGTCGAAGGTCTCGACGGCTTCCTTGGTCTTGTTGGATTGCAGCGGTCCGATGAGATGCAGCTCGACGCCTGGAAATTTCTCGCGTAGCGCCGGCCATTTGCCCATGGCCTCCTGCACGCGGTTCTCGCCGAAGACGCGGTGGCCGGCGTCGAGCAGCGGCAGCACGTCCTCGGCCGGGAAGGTCTTGGTCACGCAGACCAGCGTGACGGTCGCGGGGTCGCGGCCGCAATCCGAGGCGGCGCGCGCGATGGCGTCCTTGGTGTCGTTGAGGCGTTCGGTGATGCTCATAGCCGCCACATCGGAGATTTGACGCCGAGGGTCAAGCCGGAACCCGATGGGACCGTCCGCCGTTACCTTTGGGGTCACGCGCCGGGCGCAAGCTCGGCGATCACGCGGCGGAGATCAAACCCATGACCAGCGCCAATACTTTTCCAACCCGTTCCACCGAATTCCATACCGCGCATTGCCGGGCCAAGTGGGGCTGGATCGTCGCCCTAGGCGCACTCTTCATCGTCGGCGGCATATTCGCGCTTTTCAACGTGTTCGCGGCCACGATCGTCACCGTGATTTATATCGCCGCGGCTATGGTCATTGCGGGCGCCTGGGAGATTGTCACCGCCTTCCACATCAAACCTTGGGGGCGCGCCGTGCTCTGGGGCGTGGTGGGCGCGATCACCGTCTTCGCGGGATTAGCGACCGCACGCTATCCGCTCGTCGCGGCCATGTCGCTGACTGCGCTGGTCGGCGCGCTGCTGATCGCGGGCGGGATCATGAAGCTTGTCCTTGCGTATCAATTGCGCGACTTGAGCCGCTGGCAGTTGATCGCGCTCTCGGGGGCTCTAAGCTTCCTGCTCGGCATCCTGATTCTCGCCGAGTGGCCCGCGTCGGGGCTTTACATTCTGGGCATTTTCCTCGGCGTGAACCTGCTCTTCGAGGGCGTCGGCTGGGTGGCGATGGGGCTCGCGGCGAAGCCGGCGGAGAGGATAGCAGCGTAACGCGGCTTTAGCGGCGCGGTCTCCCTTTGACATCCCCCCTCCCGCCCGGCATTTAGAGGCGCAAATCCATCGCCTCCCACCGGACAGCCGCCAAAGATGAGACCCGACCGCTATAATTTCGCCGAATCCGAGCCGCGCTGGCAGAAGATCTGGGAGGGGGCGCAAGTCTTCAAGGCGGGGACGAAGCCTGAGGCGCCTAAATATTACGTGCTGGAGATGTTCCCCTATCCGTCGGGGCGTCTCCACATGGGCCATGTCCGCAACTATTCCATGGGCGACGTCATCGCCCGCTACATGCGCGCCAAGGGCTTCGACGTTCTGCATCCGATGGGCTGGGACGCCTTCGGCCTGCCGGCGGAAAACGCCGCGGCGCAGACCGGCGCGCATCCGGCCAAATGGACCTACGCCAATATCGCCGCCATGCGCGCCCAGCTCAAAACGCTGGGCCTGTCGCTCGATTGGTCGCGCGAGATCGCCACGTGCGACCCGGAATATTACGGGCGCCAGCAGAAGCTCTTCCTGGATTTCCTGAAGGCGGGCATCGTCGACCGCAAGAAATCCAAGGTGAATTGGGACCCGGTCGATATGACCGTGCTCGCCAATGAGCAGGTCATCGACGGGCGCGGCTGGCGCTCGGGCGCGCTTGTCGAGCAGCGCGAGCTGACCCAGTGGTTCTTGAAGATCACCAGCTATTCCGTCGAGCTTCTCGAAGCGCTCGATACGCTGGAGCGCTGGCCCGACAAGGTGCGCCTCATGCAGCGCAACTGGATCGGCCGCTCGGAAGGCATGCTGGTGCGTTTTGCGCTCGCGCAGCCGCTCGACGACGCGCGCGAGGTCGAGGTCTTCACCACGCGACCGGATACGCTCTTTGGCGCGAAGTTTGTCGCGCTCGCCGCCGATCATCCGCTGGCCAAAGCCGCCGCCGCGAAGAACCCCGAACTCGCCGCCTTCTGCGACGAATGCCGTCGCGGCGGCACCTCGGCGGAGGCGATCGAGACCGCCGAGAAGCAGGGCTTCGATACCGGGCTGCGTGTCGCGCACCCCTTCGACCCCTCATGGACTCTGCCGGTCTATGTCGCGAATTTCATTCTGATGGACTATGGCACGGGCGCGATCTTCGGCTGCCCGGCGCATGACCAGCGCGACCTCGATTTCGCGACCAAATATGGCCTGGGCTTCACGCCTGTGGTGTGCCCTGAAGGCGTCCATGAGGGCGACCTCCAAGCTAAAATCCTGCACAGCGGCGAAGCCTTCGATGGCGACGGCAAGCTCGTGAATTCGTCCTTCCTCGACGGCTTCACCGTCGAGCAGGCCAAGGAGGAAGTCGCCAACCGTCTGGAGACGACGGCGCTGTTCAACGCGCCGCAGGGCGTCCGTAAGGTGAATTACAAGCTGCGCGACTGGGGCGTCTCGCGCCAGCGCTATTGGGGCTGCCCGATCCCCATCATCCATTGCGAGACCTGCGGCCCCGTTCCCGTGCCGGACGCCGATCTGCCGGTGAAGCTGCCCGAGGACGTCACTTTCGATCAGCCCGGCAATCCGCTCGATCGCCATCCGACCTGGAAGAACGTCCCCTGTCCCTCCTGCGGCAAGCCCGCGCGCCGCGAGACCGACACGATGGACACATTCGTCGATTCGTCCTGGTATTACGCGCGCTTCACCGACCCGCATAACACTGAGGCCCCGGCGGCGCCGGAAGCGCTGAAGCGCTGGCTGCCGGTCGACCAATATATTGGCGGGATCGAGCACGCGATCCTGCATCTGCTCTATTCGCGCTTCTTCGCCCGCGCCATGCGCGACAGCGGCCATGCGGCCGTCTCTGAGCCCTTCGCCGGCCTCTTTACGCAGGGCATGGTGGTGCACGAGACCTACCGCGCCCATGGGCAGTGGGTTTCGCCCGCCGCGATCCGTATCGAAAGCGGGGAGGGGGGCCGCCGCGCCTTCCTGCTCGACAGCGGCGCGGAAGTCGACATCGGCCCCATCGAGAAGATGTCGAAGTCGAAGAAGAACACGGTCGACCCCGACGACATCGTGGCGAGCTATGGCGCCGACACTGCCCGGCTCTTCGTGCTCTCCGATAGCCCGCCCGACCGCGACGTGATCTGGTCGGACGAAGGCGCTCAAGGAGCGTGGCGCTTCGTCCAGCGCCTGTGGCGCATCACCGGCGAGCTCGGCCGCGTCGCCGCGCCTCTGGGGGCGGAAGCGCCGGCGGAAATCGGGGCCGAGGCGCTCAAAGTTCGCAAGGCGACACACAAGACCGTCGCCCAGGTGAGCGACAACATCGAGCGTCTGCGCTTCAACAGCGCCATCGCCCGCATCCGCGAATATGTGAATGAGCTGACGGCGGCGCTCGACGCCGTGACGGAAACCCCTGTCGGCGCCGATCTCGCTTTCGCCTTCCGCGAGGCGGCGGATGCGCTCGCGCGTCTCGTCGCGCCGATGACGCCGCATGTGGCCGAGGAGTGTTGGGCCGATCTCGGTCACAAAGGCCTGGTATCTGAGGCGTCATGGCCCATTGCCGAGCCGGCGCTGGTCGCGCAGGATATGATCAGCCTCCCCGTTCAGGTGAACGGCAAGAAGCGTGCGGAAATTCTCGTGGCGCATGACGCCGACGAGGAATCCATTCGCAAGGAGGCGCTGGCTCAGGAGGGCGTCATCCGCGCCATCGAGGGCAAGCCTTTGAAGAAGTTCATTCTCGTGCCGAAGAGGATCGTCAATGTGGTCGTTTGAGCGACTCTGGACCGCGAGCCTTCAGGCTCGCCCGACGCAATGCGCGCCTGAAAGCGCGCGGTCCGAACGGCTGCGGGGCGTTTTTCTAATGCTGGCCGCCGCCCTTCCGCTCGGCGGCTGCATCGAGCCGCTCTACGGCGCAAATGGGGCTTTCGATTCCTCGCCGCTCGCCTCGGAGCTTCAGGCGATCGAAGTCGACGAGATTCAGGGCCGCATGGGCCACTATCTCCACAACGAGCTGATCTACGCCTTCAACGGCACAGGCTCGACGGTTCAGCCGCGCTATCGGCTCTCCATCACGCTGCGTGAGCGCGTGCAGACGCCGATCCTCGACACGGTCACCGGCCGCGCGACATCCGCCACCGTCATCGCCGACGCCGACTACCGCCTCGTCACCTTGCCGCAGAATGTGGAAGTGACCAAGGGCACGGCCTTCAACATCGCAAGCTACGACCGCTTCTCGAACCGCTTCGCCAACGTCCGCGCGGCGCGCGACGCCGAGATACGCGACGCCAAAGTAATCGCGGATTCGATCCGCACGCGCGTCGCGACAGAGATGGCGGCGCGGGCCCCGGGCCTCGCCCGCTGACGCGGGAGCGGGGAGTGGGTAGGCGCATTTATCCACATTGCTGTCATTGCGAGAGGCGTAGCTACGAAGCAATCCAGAGCCGCGGGCGTTGCTCTGGATTGCTTCGCTGCGCTCGCAATGACGGTCGTCCCCGTTAGCGGGAGAGGGACAGGGAGGGGGCTGAACCTTGGTCGCCGTCTCGAGCCGCGAGGCTGAGCGCTTCATTGCGTCTCCGCCCGAGAATATCTTTCTCTTTCTCGTCCATGGCGCCGACGCGGGCATGGTGCGCGAGCGGGCGCTCGCCATCATCGGTAAGCGCGTCGATGATCGCCACGATCCCTTCCAATTCGTCGAGCTTTCGGGCGACGCGGTATCCGCCGATCCGCTGACCCTCCTCGATGAAGCCAACACCACGCCGCTCTTTGGCGGGCGGCGCGCCATTCTCGTGGAGACAGGCGCGAAATCCGTCATACCTGCCGTTACCTCGCTCATCTCGGCCCCGCCTGCCGCCTGCGCAGTGGTCCTCACCGCCAGCGCGCTGAAGAAGGATGCGCCGCTACGCAAGCTGGTCGAGGGGGCGAAGCAGGGGGCGGGGATCGAATGCCTGCCCGACACCGAGCAGGATATTCACGCGCTCGTCGATCGCACGCTGCGTGAGGCCAATCTCGTTGCGACGCCGGAAGCGCGCGCGCTTCTTCTCGCGGCGCTGGGCGAGGACCGGCTGATGAGTCGCGCCGAGCTCGCCAAGCTCGTTCTCTATATGCATGGGCGCGAGCATGTCGAAGCGGCGGATGTCGAAGCGATCGTGGCGCATGCCTCGAGCATTGCTTCCGATCGGGTCGTGGCGGCGGCCTTCGCCGGCGACGCGGGCGAGACGCTCGATGCTTATTTCGCGCAAGGGGGCGATGCGGGCGCGATCCTCTTCGGCGCGCTGCGTTACGCCGTGGCGCTGCATCGCGCGCGGCTCGCCATGGAGCGCGAGAGCGGACGCACGGACGCGGGGGTCACGGCGCTGTTTCGCGCCGGCTTCGGCTTCATGCATCGCGCGCTGATGGAGGAGCAGCTCAAGGCCTGGACCTCGGCGCGTCTCGCCGCGCTGATCGAGCCGCTGCGCGAGGCCCAAACCCGCGTCCGCGCCAATGCGGCAAGCGCGCAAATGGAGGCCGAGCGGGCATTGTGGCGGGTGGCGAAGGCGGCGCGGAGAAGGTGATCGCGGGCGGGCAACGATCTAGATTGTCGACCCCCACCCCCTAGCCCCTCCCCGCAAGGGGAAGGGGGACGTGATCCCGCCCTTGGCTGGCGATGACGGCTACGCTGATGATTGATCCCCTCCCTCCCCCTCGCGGGGAAGGCAGGGTGGGGGGAGCCGCGGCGACAAGCTGGAAAGTTATCCCGCTTAAGCCGCGCTGGCGAGGCTCTCGAACAGCGCGCGGCCGTCGACGCCGCCCACCAGCGGATCGATGAGATTCTCGGGATGCGGCATCAGGCCGAGCACATTGCGCTGCTCCGAATAGATCCCGGCAATGTCGTTGCGGGAGCCATTCGGATTCGCGGCGCCGCCTACGCCGCCTGCCGAATCGCAGTAGCGGAATGCGACGAGCCCTTCGCCCTCCATCCGCTCGATGGTCGCGTCGTCGGCTTCGTAATTGCCCTCGCCATGGGCGATGCAGACCTCGATCACCTGTCCCTTGGCGTATTGCCGGGTGAAGGCCGTGTCGTTCCGCTCGACGCGCAAATGCTGCATCTTACAAACGAAGCGCAGATTGGCGTTGCGCATCAGCACGCCGGGCAGCAGGCCGCTCTCGCAGAGAATCTGGAAGCCGTTGCAGACGCCGAGCACCAGGCCGCCGCGCGCGGCATGCGCTTGCACCGCGTCCATGATGGCGGCGCGGCCGGCGATGGCGCCGCAGCGCAGATAGTCGCCATAAGAGAAGCCGCCGGGCAGAACGACAAGATCCGTGCCTGCCGGCAGCTCATGGTCGGCGTGCCAGAGCATGGTGGGCTTCTTCCCCGTCGCCTGCTCGAGCGCGTGCGCCATGTCGCCCTCGCGATTGGAGCCGGGGAATACGATGACGGCGGCTTTCATATCGGCTCTTCTTCTTCTCAGCGTGCGTCATTGCGAAGAGCGGAGCGACGAAGCAATCCAGAGCCCCGGTGTGGTTCTGGATTGCTTCGCTGCGCTCGCAATGACGGGAAAGCGAATGTCACAGATCGATCTGGTAGTTCTCGATAACGGTGTTGGCGAGGAGCTTCTCGCAGGCGGCGGTGAGCTGCGCCTTGGCGGCGGCGGGGTCGGCGCCCGCCATCTCCACGTCGAACACCTTGCCCTGACGGACGCTGGCGACGCCCTCGACGCCGAGCGAGTTCAACGCGCCTTCGATTGCCTTGCCTTGCGGATCGAGGACGCCGTTTTTCAGGGTGACGACGACACGTGCTTTCATGGGGCTCGATTTCCGTTTCTTTGGCGACACGGTTAGCGGTCTTGCGCGCAAAGGGCAAGCGTTCCGCGTGGGGCGCGCCCGTTAGAGGAGGCCCGTGTCGCGATAGATGTCGCGAAGCGACAATCGCGCGCCGATGATCGGCAGTTCCAGCTCGGCGTCCGCCGTCTCGAAACGGCGCTCGGCGAAGCCCGTCTTGCGGTCGTAGGAGACGAGTTCGACGGCGTCCTGAGCGACGACAATATACTGTGACAGGGACGGCAGCGTCGCATAGGCCTTACGCTTCCAGCGCAGGTCCTTGTTTGGCGGTCGAGGGAGAAAGGACCTCGAAAGCGACCATCATGTCGCTGCATTCGACGCCCTTGAGATCGTCATTGGGCCGGATCAGGAGGTCAGGAACGGGGACGCTGATCTCGGATAAACGAACGCCCAAGCCTGGCAGAACTTCCCAAGCACCATTGCCGCCTCGGGCGAGCGCTCCAAGCAAGAGCGATAGGTTGAGAAGGATCTTCTGGTGCAGGCGGCTTGCGGACGCGTTCAAGACCGGCTCCCCCTCGATCAGCTCCCATTTTTCGTCGTTTGGGCGCGCGGCGGTGAACGCGAAGAATTCCTCCGCGTTCATCGGTCGAGGGTCGAGAAAAGGGACGCCCATGGCCTCCTCTTTCTGGTCGGTCTCCTACTGCACCAGCTTGGGCGCGCCGACGCGGACGGTTTCGCCTTCCTGCATGATGCCGAGCCGGCGGGCGACCTCGGTATAGGCCTCCACCAGCCCGCCGAGATCACGGCGGAAGCGGTCCTTGTCCAGCTTGTCGTTGGACTTGATGTCCCACAGACGGCAGCTGTCGGGGGAGATTTCGTCGGCGACGACGATCCGCATCATGTCGCCTTCCCACAGGCGGCCGCACTCCATCTTGAAATCGACGAGGCGGATGCCGACGCCCAGGAACAAGCCGGACAGGAAATCGTTGACGCGAATGGCGAGCGCCATGATGTCGTCGATCTCCTGGGGCGTCGCCCAGCCGAAGGCGGTGATATGCTCTTCCGACACCATCGGATCGTCGAGCGCGTCGTTCTTGTAATAGAACTCGATGATCGAGCGCGGCAGCTGCGTGCCTTCCTCGATGCCGAGGCGCTTGGCCAGCGAGCCCGCGGCCACGTTGCGCACGACGACTTCCAGCGGAACGATCTCGACCTCGCGGATGAGCTGCTCGCGCATGTTCAACCGGCGGATGAAATGCGTCGGCACCCCAATGTTGTTGAGGTTCTGGAAGATATATTCCGAGATGCGGTTGTTGAGGACGCCTTTGCCATCGATGACTTCATGCTTTTTGGCGTTGAAGGCGGTGGCGTCATCCTTGAAATGCTGAATCAACGTGCCAGGCTCCGGGCCCTCGTAGAGGACCTTGGCCTTGCCTTCGTAGATACGGCGACGGCGGTTCATTGGGATCAACCGGGGCTTGAGAAAGTCCATGGGGTCGGCCGCGGCTCCTCCGATATGGTCCCGCGACCGGGATTCGTCCAGGGAGCGGGAGGCTAAGGTGACCGACCGCAACGATGCGCGGTCGTAACGTCTTTGGGGGCCAGTGACAAGCCAGTGGCCGCCTTAGAAAGGCGACGCCTCACTTTATCCGAAACGGAAAGGCGATACAACGCGCTATTTTTGGGCGGGTTTCAGCTTTTTTGGCGACGCATGCCCCAATATGTTGCAAAAGCGGCTTGGCATTGGCGCCGGGCGCAGTTTTCGCCTATATGCGTGCGGCGCATTCAAATGCGGCGCGCGGCGGATTCGCCGCCAGATTCCAGCAAAGACAAAAACCGGCCGAGGAATGGACATGAGCACTTTCGACCAGCGCGAAGATTCGTTCGAGAAACGCTACGTCCACGACGAGGAGCTGCGGTTCCGCGCCGAGGCGCGCCGCAACAAGCTCATCGGACTCTGGGCGGCGGAGAAGCTCGGCAAGACGGGCGCGGACGCCCAGGCCTACGCCGAGGCCCTGGTGGTGGCGGAAGTCTCCGCGCATGCCGACGAGCAGGTCGTCGCGACGGTGAAGAAGGACTTCGAGGCCGCCGGCGTCGACCAGTCCGAACATCAGATCCGTCGCACGATGGAAGAAATGCTCGCCAAGGCCAAGGCGGAAATCCAGGCGGGCGAGTAAGGAAGCGCCCACGGAACAGATGACGATCGCACGCCTCCCTTTCATGGGGAGGCAATCACCGCTATGCTCTGGACCGCGAGCCTAAGGCTCCCCGTCATTGCGAGCGGAGCGAAGCAATCCAGGGCCGCTATAGCTGCCCTGGATTGCTTCGTCGCTTTGCTCCTCGCAATGACGAGCGGTCCTAGGCGTTCCTTTAAGCTTTGCGCGCCAAGCTTCGCCCATGCGCCAACCCTCCTCTCGAAACGCCCGTCCGGCTCCAAAGCCTTTGCCCGACGCCGCGCGGTTTTCCGCCGCGCCGCAAATCGCGCGAGAGGCCGGTTTTTGGCTGCAGGCGCTCGCGGGCGAAAAACGCGCCTCGCGCCACACGATCGACGGCTATACGCGCGACGTCGCAGGCTTTCTGGCCTTTCTCACGGAACATCTCGGCGCGAAGCCAGATTCCGCGGCGCTCATCGCATTGCAGCCGGCGGATTTGCGCGCCTATCTGGCGAAGCGCCGCAATGAGGGGCTGGAGAACCGCTCGCTGCTGCGGGCGCTCGCGGCCATCCGCAATTTCCTGCGGTTCCTGGAGAAGAAGGGACTCGCCAAAACCGACCTCTTCGGCGCCGTGCGCGCGCCCAAGAAGCCGCACAGCCTGCCCAAGGCGCTCGCCGTCCAAGACGCCCGCGATCTCATCGACCCGGAGCAGCGGGCGGGCGAGGCGCGTGAACCCTGGGTGCTGGCGCGAGACGCCGCCGTGCTCGCTTTGCTCTATGGCGTGGGGCTGCGCATCTCCGAGGCGCTGTCGATCGCGCACGCCGAGGCGCCTATTGGCCGCATCGACCGGATGACGATCACCGGCAAGGGGAACAAGACGCGCACGCTTCCCGTGATCGAGCCCGTGCGGCGGGCGATCGAAGCCTATCTTGCGATCTGCCCCTATGAACTCTCCGGCGGCCCGCTGTTCGTGGGCGTCAAGGGCGGGCCGTTGTCGCCGCGAATCGTGCAACTCGCCGTTCAGCGCCTGCGCGGGGCGCTGGGCCTGCCCGACAGCGCGACGCCGCATGCGCTACGCCACTCTTTCGCGACGCATCTTCTCGGGCGCGGCGGCGATCTGCGCACGATCCAGGAGCTTCTGGGGCACGTCTCGTTGTCGACGACGCAGATTTATACGGCCGTCGACAAGAAGCGCCTGCTCGATGCTTATAAGTCAGCACATCCGAGAGCGGATTAACGCCGGCGCTCATCGGCGTTTGGTTCCCTGTCATTCCCGACGCTCGCGTAGCGAGTGATCGGAAATCCGGGGCAAAGCCAGCCTACTTGGCTCTGGATTCCCGAGCGGGCCTCCGGCCCGTCGGGAATGACATGCCCAGCGTGAGCGGTTTATGCAAAACGCCTGATATTACTCCACCGGCTCCACCGCCGTAATCTCGATCCCGAACCCCGACAGCCCCACAAACGCCCGCGGCTTGGCCGAAGACGAACGCAGCCGGATCGACGACACGCCGATGTCCTTCAAAATCTGTGCGCCGAGGCCGACGTCGAGCCATTGCCGCTTGCGCGTTTCTTCGGCGTTCTCATCCGAGAGGCCGACGACATTGGTCGGCACGCCGGCCGCGCCGTCGCGCAAATAAACCAGCACGCCATGGCCTTCGCGGGCGAAGCGCGCGAGCGTCTTCTTGATGGTCGGCGCGCCGCCCATGACGTCGGCGAGAATATCGGCGCGGTGCAGCCGCGCCGGCACGTCGCGGCCGTCGCCAATCGCGCCCATCACAAAGGCGAAATGCTGGACGCTGTCGAAGGGCGTGACATAGGCGTGGCCGGTGAAATCGCCATATTCCGTATGCACGGGGAAGGTGGCGACGCGCTCGACGAGCTTTTCGCGCGCCTGGCGATAGGCGATGAGATCGGCGACCGAGACAAGCTTGAGGCCGTGCTTTTGCGCGAATTCGACGATCTGCGACCCGGTCATCACCGTGCCGTCGTCATTGGCCAATTCGCAGATCACGCCGACCGGCGGCAGGCCGGCGAGCCGGCACAGATCCACGGCGGCTTCCGTATGGCCGGAGCGCATCAGCACGCCGCCGTCCTTGGCGATGAGCGGGAAGACATGGCCCGGCCGCACGAAATCGCCCGCGCCCATATTGCCGTTGGCCAGCGCCCGCACCGTATTGCAGCGCTGCTCGGCGGAAATGCCGGTGGTGAGCCCATGGCGCACGTCGACGGAGACGGTGAAGGCCGTGCCGAGCGGGGCGTCGTTCTGCGCCACCATGGGCGCAAGATGGAGCCGCCGCGCCTCTTCGAGCGTCAAGGGCGCGCAGACGATGCCGCAGCAATTGCGGATGATGAAGGCCATTTTCTCGGGCGTGCAGAGCGACGCCGCTATGACGAGATCGCCTTCATTCTCGCGGTCGTCGTCGTCGGTGACGACGACGATCTCGCCGCGCGCAATGGCCTCGATGGCCTCAGTGATGGAGTGGGACAAGCGGGTCTCCAAAAGGCGCCGGACGGCGCCGCTCCCGCATATGTAGCGGCGCAGGCGCGCCGATTCAAATCGCGGTCATTCGCTCGGCGGGGCGCCTGCGATGCGCGGCGCGCCGCAGTTGGTGCAGGGGAGGAAGCGAAGCTGCCCTGCCGGAAGGCCCTCGGTCGGCTCGCGGCGGGCAGGGGCGTCGACGGCGTCGGTGGAAACGAGCTTGATCCGGATGTCGTCGCCGATATGCAGGCCCGTATCCTCGATCCATTCGACGCTCTGCTCCCCGGCGGGATCGGAGGCGTCGATGCCGCCCACGCGCAGATCGAGGCCCTCGATGGCAGGGCCGTCGGCCAGGAGGGAAGGAGCCCCGGCTCCCTTGCCGACCCAGGTGAGCATGAAGGAAATCACGCCGTTCTCGTTGACGCCAGCCGTTGCGAGCTTCTCGCCGTTCTTCCAAATCTCGAAGCCGAGCAATCTAGCCTCCCACCGTTGTCCTCCCGCAATGAATAGCGCCCATATCTTGACAATTCGAAACGGTTTTTCCGAAAAACTTTATCGAAACGCGGGCCTTGCCCGTTTCGTCGAGCTGGAAAGGGTTTCATGCGCATCGCTAATCGACGGTTAACCACAGCGCTTGCGCTGACCCTGATCTGCGCCGCGCCGCGAGCCGCCGACGCCGCCTGTGTGGAGATGTCGCAAGCGGGCGCCTCCTATACGGTCTGCGACTATGACGCGCGGCGATCGTCGATCAGGCTGTTTCTGCGTGACGCGAAGGGCGAAATCTATGGCGCTTTCTCACGCCTAGCGGACGATCTTTCTGCGAAGGGGCAAAGCCTCATCTTCGCGATGAACGCGGGGATGTATGGCGAAGATTTTTCGCCCGTGGGCCTTTATGTCGAAGCGGGCAAAATGTCGCATGCCGCCAATACCGCGAATGGCGCGGGCAATTTTCACCTGAAGCCCAATGGGGTCTTTTGGATCGATGGCGCGCGCGCCGGCGTGACGGAGACGAGCCGATTCTTGAGATCGGGCGCGCATCCCACCTACGCCACGCAGTCGGGGCCGATGCTGCTGATGGGCGGGCGGATCAATCCGCATATTCACGAGAGCGGGACGTCGGAGAAGTTTCGCAATGGCGTCGGCGTTTTCGGCGGGCATGTCGTGCGCTTCGCCATCTCGAACCAACCGGTGACCTTCCACCAATTCGCGTCGCTCTTTCGCGATCGGCTGAAGTGTCCAGACGCACTCTTTCTCGACGGCGGCTCTGCTTCGGCGCTCTACGCGCCGTCGATCTCGCGCCACGATCGCTTTCACCCGATGGGACCGCTGGTTGGCGTCGTGGAGAATGCGGCGCGTTGAGGTCTATTTTTTCTTCGGCTCGGTGACGCAGCGGCGCGCCTCGCAGGAAGCGGCCACATCGTCCACCGCCGAGCCGAGGCAGAAGAAATATGTATGGTTCAACCTATCCTGCGCTTCCTCGGCATAAGTGGCGCTCACAGCGAGGCCCGATTGGCAAGGCACGGAGACGAGCGCGCAATCGTCGTTCGTCTTGCAGGCGAACCATGCTGCGGGGAGGCTGGCTTCGGCGCGGATGCGCGCGTCGTAGTCGTCGAGGTGGTGGGCTTGCGCCGTTGGCGGAAGGAAGGCGACCAGCAACGACAGGGCGAAAGCTTTTTTCATATGACCCTCTTCAGGCGCTCATCAGCGCGCCGACATGCGCCGCGACGGAGGCCGCGAGATCGGGCGGACGATAGCCGCCTTCGAGCAGCGATACGATGCGCCCGTCGCAGCGCCGCGCAGCGACCTCCATTATGCGCAGCGTCGCCTCGCGGAAATCCGGTTCCACGAGACGCAGCCCGCCGAGCGGGTCGTGAAGATGCGCGTCGAAGCCTGCGCAGATGATGACAATATCCGGCCGGAAGGCGTCGAGCCGGGGAAGGATGCGGGTCTTGATCGCGGCGCGAAAAGCCTCGCCCCCGTCTCCCTTGCGCAGCGGCGCATTGACGATGTTGTCGTAAGCGCCTGTCTCCGTAACGGCGCCCGTGCCGGGGTAATGCGGCATCTGATGCGTCGAGCAATAAAGGACGTTCTTCTCGCTCCAGAAAATTTCCTGCACGCCGTTGCCGTGATGCACATCGAAATCGACGATGCCG
This sequence comes from Methylocystis sp. MJC1, assembly GCF_026427715.1. Taxonomy (NCBI): domain Bacteria; kingdom Pseudomonadati; phylum Pseudomonadota; class Alphaproteobacteria; order Hyphomicrobiales; family Methylocystaceae; genus Methylocystis; species Methylocystis sp. MJC1. The sequence goes on from NZ_CP107558.1 coordinate 1,269,315, forward strand.
ACGCGCTCGGCGCCGAGCGCCGCAAGTGCGTGACGCGCCGCGATGGCGGCGTTGTTGAAGAAGCAGAAGCCCATCGGCGCTTCGACGCGCGCATGATGGCCGGGCGGGCGCGCAGCGACGAAGGCGTTGCGCGCTTGTTTTGTCATGACGGCGTCGATCGCTGCGACGGCGCCGCCGGCCGCAAGATATGCGGCGCGTAGCGTTCCAGCGCTCATGACGAGGTCATTGCCGAGGCGCGCCTGGCCCTCCTTCGGCGCGGCTTGCTCCAGATGCGCAAGATGCGCGGCCGAATGAACGCGCAGCAGCGCCTCTCGCGGCGCTTCGCTCGCTTCGAGACGCGAGAGCGCGGCGAAGCTGGGTTCGCCCAGCCGCGAGAAGAGCGCCGTCAGCCGCGCGGGACTGTCGGGGAAGCCGGGGCCGGGGTCGTGTTCGAGTTCGGCGGGGTGGGAGACGAAGAGGGTGGAAGAGGCCCCTGCCTGCGCGCCGACGGCGGCGAGGCTTGCGGCGCCGGCGAGGGCGGCGCGGCGGGTGATCGAGGCCATGATCGACGCTCCCCTTTGGAAATTTCCGCTGCGCTTATCGATTGTGTTCGTGGCAGGCAAGGGCGGCGACCCCCTACCTCCTTGTAAAGGGCTACCGCATGCTACCCCGTCATGGCCGGGCTCGTCCCGGCCATCCACGCCGCGCAGTGACGGCTCATGTTAGGCGGCTGGACCCCACCCTCGAAAAATACTCCATTAGGAACGTCGCCCGGGTCGGTCTTTGGCGCAGAGCCGGTCCTGTCCGTGGCAGGGCTGTGCCCGTTGGCGTGGGTGGCCGGGACAAGCCCGGCCATGACGTCCCCGAAATGTGTGACTCCCTTAGGCCTCGTTAAATGGAGGGATTCGCTCAGCCGATCTGCCCCCTGTGCCGCAGAAAGTGGTCCGCCAGCACGCAGGCCATCATCGCTTCGCCCACCGGCACGGCGCGGATGCCGACGCAGGGATCGTGGCGGCCCTTGGTGACGATTTTCGTCTCATTGCCCGCGCGGTCGATGGTGCGGCGGGGCGTTAGGATCGAGGAGGTCGGCTTCACCGCGAAGCGCACAACGATCGGCTGCCCCGTCGAGAGCCCGCCGAGCACGCCGCCGGCGTGGTTCGAGAGAAATGTCGGACCGGCGCGCATTTCGTCGGCGTTTTCCTCGCCCGTCAGCTCCGCGGCGGCGAAGCCGTCGCCGATCTCGACGCCCTTCACAGCGTTGATCGACATCATGGCCGAAGCAAGATCGGCGTCGAGCTTGCCATAGAGCGGCGCGCCCCAGCCGGCCGGCGCGCCTTCCGCGACAACCTCCACCACGGCGCCGATGGAGGAGCCGGCCTTGCGCACGCTGTCGAGATAGTCGGCCCATTGCGCGGCCATGACGGCGTCGGGGCAGAAGAGCGGATTGCGCTCGACCTCCGCCCAGTCGAAGCGGGCGCGGTCGATCTTGTGCGGGCCGACCTGCACCAGGGCGCCGCGCATCGTCACGCCCGGGATCACTTTGCGCGCCACCGCGCCGGCCGCGACGCGCGCGGCGGTTTCGCGCGCCGATGAGCGCCCGCCGCCGCGATAGTCGCGAATGCCGTATTTCGCCTCATAGACAAAGTCGGCGTGGCCGGGACGGTATTTATTGGCGATCTCGCCGTAATCCTTCGAGCGCTGGTCGGTGTTCTCGATCATGAGCGCGATCGGCGTGCCGGTCGTGACCTGCCGGCCCTCGGTGTCAGTGAAGACGCCGGACAGAATTTTCACTTCATCCGCCTCGCGCCGCTGCGTGGTGAAGCGCGATTGACCGGGCTTCCGCTTGTCGAGAAAACCCTGGATGTCGGCCTCCGTCAACGCGATCCCGGGCGGGCAGCCGTCGACGATCGCGCCAAGCGCGATTCCATGGCTTTCGCCGAAAGTGGTGACGCGGAAAAGGTGGCCGAAGCTGTTGTGGGACATGGGCGCGTTCTAAGTCGCGCGGGCGGGCGGGTCAAACGGGTGCCTCATCGCCGCGAGGTCGCTTCGGGCGCCCCCGCGCCGGGCGTCGCTGGTTGATCCAAAAGCCGCTTCAGCTGCGCGACAGCCGCCGTCACCAGTCCCCCGCGCGGTCGGGCGGGGCCGATTTCGACGGCGGCCATATTGACGAGCGCCTTGGCGAGATTGTCCGTCGGCTGTCCGTCGGCGTCGAACAGCGCGAGGTCGTCGTTCGGCGTCGCGGCGATTCCCTCCGAGACATGCGCGGCGTAATTGCCGATGCGCGCCAGCTCGCCCGAGCAGTCGACCGAGCCAATCGAGGGCAGGGGTGGAAGCGGCGGCGGAAGGGCGGCGAGCGAGGCTGTCGCGTTGAGGTTGGGCTCGGGCAACGGCGCCGGCAGTGGTTTGGCGCGCTTGGGCAGCGCCTCGGACACGCCCGCCATGATCGACGGAGCCGGGATGAGATCCGGCGTCCCGGGGCGGGCGCGTCGCGCTCCCCAGCCGACGTCGCCGCGGCCATGGGCGGCAAGCCAGCGGGCGCGCAGCGTATTCTGCAAGCCGCGCGGCGCGAGCCCCATCGGCACGATGCGCTGTGGCAGCATGCGCATCATGCCGGCGCGAGACGCCGGCGTCACTTTCGCCGTCTGGCCGGCCGCCACGATCGGAGTCGACCGGGGCGCTGCGGGGGGCGTCGCGCGTGCGATCACAAGCGAGCATTGCGCCGGCGCCCATCGCTCGACGATGGCGCGGGCGCTGTGGCGCTTGTAATCGACGTAATAGCGCCGCAGCAGCAAAGCCGCGACGGCGGCGCCTTCCTCGGCCGAGGCGAAAGCGACATGCCCGTCTGCGTCGGCGGCGATCTCGCCGTTCCAGCCGGCGCTTTTCACGCACCAATAATTATTGAGCTTCACGCAGCGCGCCGGTTCGCCATCCTCGGCGTCGAGGGCGCGTCTCGCGGCGTCGAGCGGCTTCATGTCGAGCCAGAGGGCGCTTTCGACGCGCCAATTGTCGACGGCGCGCTTTTCGGGCGCATAGGCGGGCGTCGGCGTGCGCCAAAAGAGCGAGGCGGGGGCGATCGCCAGCGGCGGCGGCTTGGCGGGCGCGGCGGCGGCGATGAGCGTCACGAGCGTTTCGATCAGCATCTGCCCCTGCGACTTAGGTAAAGCTCAGTCCGGATCGTCCGCGTCGCCGCCCAATGTCGAGGGCGTCACGAAGCGCTGGAGCCGGCCGGCGCCTCTGCGCACCTCTGCCCAATGTTCGGTATCGAAATCGAGAATGGCAAGCGCGGCTGTTGGAAAGCTCGAGCGCATATGAGCGAGCTCTTTCTCCTCGCCGCTCCCCGCGAGCCAGACAGCAAGCTCGGCGAAACCCGGATTATGGCCCACCGCCAGCAGGGTTTGCGCCTTGTCGGGCGTTTGCCGCAGCACGTCCACGAGATGGTCGGCCTCGGCAAGATAGATCGTATTCTCGACGACATGCGTGACATGGCCGGGAAAGGCCTTGAGCGTCAGCTCCATCGTCTGCTTGGCGCGGCGCGCGTTGGAGGCGACGGCGAGATCGGGGGTAATTCCCGCCTCGCGCAAAAAGGCTCCCATGCGGCGGGAGTCGTCCTCGCCGCGCCGCGTGAGCGGGCGCTCGCGGTCTCCCCCAGCTGAGTGTCGATCGGCTTTGCCGTGGCGCAGAAGAAGCAGTCGTCGCATGGCGCCTCTGTAGCACGCATTCGAAAGTTGGGGCTAATCTCGCGCGGGCGATTTACCACCGTGCGCCCCTTGGAATGCGGGGATTACTCATCGAGGCTTTACCCGGCCTCGCGCGCCGTGCAAGCTCCGTCCGCCACCTGCCCCGCTAAGGATCTTCAAGTGACGATCATGCAAGAGCTTAGACAACGGAAGGCGGCTCTGGCGCGCGTTGTTTTTTCTGGCCTTGTCGCTGCGGCGTGCCTCGCCCCGCTGGCCCCGCTGGCGGGCGAGAGCGACATCGCTTTGGAAAATGTGAGCTTCACGGTCGGCGCCACGACCTATCGCATTCCCCGTCTTGAGCTCAAAGGCGCTTCTTTTTCGGCGATGGATTTCGCCGATCTCTTCAAGGGCGACGAAAAGGCCGTCGACGGTCGGCTCGCGCGTCTTTCCGCGAAAAGCCTGCGTATTCCCGCGCTTACGACCGAGACCAGGGCCGGCGGGATCGTGGAGCGAAGCGCCTATCGCGACATAGAAGTTGCCGACATCGTCGCCGGCAGAATCGCCCTCCTGCGCGCGGCGGGCGCCGAGCAGACGGTGGAAAAGCCCGATGGCGGCGCGCAGCGCTATCTCTGGGGCGCGAGCCTCGCCAAGGGGATCGACTTGCGTCAGCTCGTCCATCTCTCGCTCGCGACGCGGCTCGATCCGCAGGAGACGGCAAAGCCGCTCGTCGATGAGGAAAGCGTCGAATCGCTTAGGATCGAAGATAAAGCCGAGCGGATGACCACCACGATCGGCCGTCTCGCCGTCACCGGAGTGAAGGGCAGGGCGCTGCCGTTTCCCCTCGCGGAGCTTCGCGAGCGGCTTGCGAAATTCGATCCCGACAAGGCGGAGGCGGACCCGGCGCTGCTGAAGGGCGTCATCGACGCGCTTGCTTCCGTCGACGTGGGTTCGTTGGAGATTCGCGAGATCGCCGCCACCGGCAAAGGCGAGCCTTCTGACAGTCCTTACACGGTAAAAATCGGCCGCGTCGCCGCTGGCGGCATGGCCAACGCCAATGTCGGGAACGTTGTGCTGGAGGATGTCTCGCTCGTCGCCTCGGACGGCGGACGCCTGTCGCTGAAGCGCTTCGGCCTGCGCGACGCGCGTCTGTCCTCCCTTGTCGAACGTCCCTTTCCGCAGGTCGGGCATTTTGAAGCCAAGGGCCTCGAAGGCGACCTCCCCGACGCACGGCTGGGCGAGAGCTCGCGCACGAAATTCAGCCTTGGTTCTATCGAGGCGAATTTCGCCGACTTCCGCGAGATTGCGCCGACGAAGCTTACGGCGCGAGTGGATCGGCTCGCCATTGATCTCGCGTCGCGGGGCGAGGCGCCCTCGACGGCGCAATTCCAGGCGCTGGGCTATCGCGGTCTCGACCTCTCGGCCTCGCTCGCCGGGGAATGGCGCGAGAAGACCCAGGAGGCGGTTTTCTCGCCCGTGCGCGTCGAGGGGAAGGATATGGGCGCGGCGACGCTCGACGTGACCTTTGCCGGCGTATCGGGCGCCGCCTTTTCTCCCCTGGCGATCGTCTCCAAGGCCGCGTTGCTGGCGTCGTCGTTGAAATCGGCGGAGCTGACGCTCGAGGGCGGCGCCCTTGTGGAGCGGGTGCTGGCGCTCGAATCCAAAACCGAGAAGAAGCCGGTCGACAAGCTGCGCGCGGACTATGCCAGAACGGCGGCGGGGGCCGTCGCGGCCGTGTTCGGGGGCGGTGAGAAGGCGCGCAGGATCGCCGACGCTGTGGCGGCCTATGTCATGAAGCCCAAGCGGCTGCATGTGCGTCTCGCTTCCGAGAAGGGCGTCAATGCGCTCGACGCGATGGCGCACAGGCCGGGGGATATATTGGAGAGCATGGAGGTGGAGGCGATTGCCGACAAATAGGCTGTGCTCGCGTCGGAGTTCGGTCATTGCTGCGTGGGCCCCCTCCCTGTCCCTCCCCCGCTAAAGCGGGAGAGGGGACGCTCGCGATCAGCATTCTCGGTGAAGGCGCCAGCCTGCTCCCTCTCCCGCGAAGCGGGGGGAGGGTTGGGGAGGGGGCGTTCAGCGCCACGACTCCCGCCGCCGTTTCCGACGCAGGTTGATCCAGGAAGCCGGGACGCCCCGGCCCCGTTCGGCCGGTAGCGTGAGAAAATAAGCGCGTCGGAACCAAGGCGTCCCGGCTGCGGTCTTTATTCGCGCGCACCTTTCCGGGCCGAAGTAGCGCCATCCTGTGGCGGTTCCTCCGTCCAGCACGACCGCCAGGCGGCGGCCGCTTCTTTCCCGAAGGCTCGATCGCCTTCGAGCGCGTCGCAAGGGGGCAACATGCGCCGCCTCCGGCCCGCCGGCGCTTTCCCTTTCGGTACTCGGGCCGCGTGTCGCGGACACGAAAACTATGCCCAGCCTTTGCGTGACTTGCGCCACGCAATCTCCCCACGAAGGAGAGACCCGGCGGGCGGCGCCGGACTCCCGCGCGGAACGAGGGTCGTCGCCCCACGCTTAACCGACCCCGCCGGCGCCGCCGATCCTGACGGCGCCCCTGCAAGTTGGCGAGGCGAGGGAAGCATAAGGGAGGTTTGGAGGGTGGGGATAAATTAGGCGGCGAGATTCTTGATGAAGGCCGCGCTCTACCCCTCTCCCCGCGCGGGGAGAGGTTGGGTGAGGGGCTTGGGGGATGAGTGGAAGCGATAAACTTAGCAGGGCGCACGGGTTTTTAATGAACGCCCGGGCTCCGGCACCGGCCCCTCACCCAGCCTCTCCCCGCAAGCGGGGAGAGGGGCAGGCCGCTACTCAGCGTCGAGGTAACAGAACGGCCCGGAAAGAAGGGTGACAGTCTTCTCGGCACCGGACGGGCCAGCCGATGCCTTGGCGGACATAAAAAACGGGCGCCCCGGAGGCGCCCGCCGACAGCTTCGTTTGTTGATGGCGCCTCAGCTCGCGAGGCTTTTCGCCAGCTCGCCCGTATGGGCCTGCATGGCCCGAGCCATCTGGTCGATCTCGCGCGCCATCGACACCATCGATTCGACGCCCGCGCCGGTCTGCGCCATCGCGTCCGCCACTTGGCCGGCATGGGCGGACATGGACTGCGCGCTCGTCGCCGCCGAGCGGACGCTACGGGCGATTTCCTTGGTCGCCGTATCCTGCTCGTGAACCGCCTGGGTGATGATCGCGGAAATATGCTCGACCTCGGCGATCTTCGCCTTGATCTTATCCATCGAGGCCACCGACATATTGGTCGCCGCCTGGATTTCGGCGATCTGATCGGCGATGTCCTGCGTCGCCTTGCCGGTCTGGGTCGCAAGGCTTTTGACCTCCTGCGCCACGACGGCGAATCCGCGTCCCGCCTCGCCGGCGCGGGCGGCCTCGATCGTGGCGTTCAGCGCGAGGAGGTTGGTCTGGGCGGCGATTTTCGAGATCAAGTTCACGACATCGCCGACGCGATTGGCCGCCGCGGAAAGGCGCAGCATCTCGGCGGAGGAGCCGTTCGTTTCGACCACGGCCTGGCGCACAACGGCCGTCGATTCCACCGCCTGCTTGCTGATCTCGCCGATGGCCGCAAGAAGATGCTCGGAGGCGGTCGCGACCGAGCCGACGTCGGCGGCGGCCTGGGTGGAGGCGGTGCGGGCAAAATCGCTGTCGGCGCGGGCGCTGCGTTCGTGCACGATCATTTCCTCGGATGCGGCGGCCATGCGCTTGGTCATGTCGCCCAGCTTGGCGGTGGTGGCCGAAAGTTCGACCGAATAATGCTCGACCTTTTCGCGGATCGCGGCCTCGCGCCGCAACCGCTCCTCGCGGTCGTCTCGCGCCTTGATTTCGGCCGCCATTTCATTGTTGGCTCGCACCGCGTCGCGAAGCACGACGAGCGCGCGGGAGATGTCGCCGATCTCATCGGCGCGGTCGGTGTCGCTGACGTCCAGGCTGGTGTCGCCGGCGGCGAGGTCGGTCATCTGCCGGGCGACATTCTTTATCGGCACCGCGACTGTGCGATGCATGGTCGGCACCGAGACGCCGACGATCAGAAAGCTCGAGATCAGCGTGCCGATAAAAAGCTCGATGGAAAGGGAGCTTGCCGAGTCATGCGCCGCCCTGGTGAGAGCCGCCATCTGCGCATGATCGACGGCCCCGGCTGCCGCCGCCGTCAGATCGCGCACATTCGCGGCGCCGAAATAGGCGGCTGCCCCCATAATGAGCAGTAGCGCGAGGAACAGGAATTGGCGAAAGACCAGGCCGGCGCCGATGGAAAAATTGCGCATGTGCTCGATTGTCCTGCTAATGATCCCCGACGGCCCGGAAATTGGTTCGGGTAGGTTAATTCACACTCTTTCACAGTCGGTTAACGGCGGCGGCATAGGCGCGTATAAAGCGTTGGCGGGAGCGAGAAATGCTGGAAATCGCAGTGCAGATGGACCCCCTCGAGCGGATCAATTTCGCCGGGGATTCGACCTTCGCCCTCATGCTGGAGGCCAAGCGGCGCGGACATCGCCTCTGGTTCTACACGCCTGACCAGCTTTCCCTCGAAGGGGGTACGCTCACGGCGCGGGCCCATCATATCGACGTCTTCGACGACCCCTCCCGCTATTATGCGCTTGGCGAGGCGAGGGAGCTCGATCTCATCAAGATGGACGTCGTTTTGCTGCGGCAGGACCCGCCCTTCGATCTTGCTTATATCACCTCGACGCATTTCCTCGAGCGCATCCAAACGCGCGTGCTGGTGGTGAACGACCCCGGCCATGTGCGCAATGCGCCGGAAAAGGTCTTCGTGATGGAGTTCGCGGACCTCATGCCGCCGACGCTCATCACCCGCGACCGCGCGGCGATCGAGCGCTTCCGGGCGACGCATGGCGACATCGTCATGAAACCGCTTTACGGCCACGGCGGCGCGGCGGTCTTTAAAGTTACGCCGCGCGACCCCAATTTCGGCTCGCTCTTCGACATGTTCAGCGCGAGCTTCCGCGAGCCCTGGGTGGTGCAACAGTTTTTGCCGGAGGTCGCCAAGGGCGACAAGCGCATCATCTTCGTCGACGGCGAGGCGATGGGCGCCATCAACCGCGTGCCGGCGCAGGACGACATTCGCTCCAATATGGTGCGCGGCGGCGCGGCGGCGGCGACCGAGCTCGATCCGCGCGAGCAGGAGATTTGCGCAAGACTGGGGCCGGAGCTCAAGGCGCGCGGACTGGTCTTTGTGGGTATCGACGTGATCGACGGCCGTTTGACCGAAATAAACGTGACCTCGCCAACGGGGCTGCGCGCGCTGAAAAGGGTCGGCGGCCCGGATCTTGCCGCGCCCCTCTTCGAGGCGATCGAGCGGCGGCTCATGGCGTTGCGCGCCGCAGGATGAGCGTGATGGATCAGACGTTGAACGCAAGCATTTTCGACGACCTCGAGCCGGCGACGGGCTTTCTCGGGCTGCGCGCTGCGCTCGCGGCCCCGATCGCGCAAATTTGCAAGGCGGAGAAGGGCCATGCGCGGCGGACGGCGGTCGTCGATCTTTTCCGTTCGATCCTCGCCGAGGGACGCGACCGCGCGCGCACCGGGCTGGAGGCCAGGGGATCGGGACTTGCTTGCGCGCGGTTGATTTCGCAGCTCGAGGACGAGCTGATCGGCGCGATCTATGATTACGTCGTCGCTTACGTTTATCCCGCCGACAATCCGACCTTCGCGGAGCGGCTGACCATCGTCGCCGTCGGCGGCTATGGGCGCGGCATGCTGGCGCCGGGCTCCGACATCGATCTCCTCTTTCTGCTGCCCTACAAGCAGACGCCGTGGGGCGAGAGCGTTGTCGAAGCTATCCTCTATGTTTTGTGGGATCTGCGTCAGAAAGTCGGCCACGCCACGAGATCCGTTGCGGAATGCATGCGCCAGGCGCGCGCCGATATGACGATCCGCACCACGCTGCTGGAGGCGCGCTTCATCCTCGGCAGCGCCGAGCTTTTCACCGAATTGCAGGACGCCTTCGACCGCGAGGTGGCGCGTTCTGACGCGCGCGAATTCGTGGCGGCGAAGCTTGCCGAACGCGACACGCGCGTACGCCGCGCGGGCGCCTCGCGCTATCTCGTCGAGCCCAATGTGAAAGAAGGCAAGGGGGGCTTGCGCGACCTCAATACGCTCTTCTGGATTTCGAAATATGTTTATCGCGTGCGCGACGTGGAGGAGCTGGTCGCCGCGGGACTCTTCACCTCGGCCGAGCTCTCCCTCTTCGAGCGCTGCGAGGAGTTCTTGTGGCGCGTGCGCTGCCATCTGCATTTTGCCACCGGGCGCGCGGAGGAGCGGATTTCCTTTGATATTCAGCCGCTGATGGCGCGGCGGCTCGGCTACAACGACCGCGCCGGCCTGTCGCGCGTCGAGCGCTTCATGAAGCATTATTTTCTGGTCGCGAAGGATGTCGGCGATCTCACCGCGATCGTGTGCGCGGCGCTGGAAGAGAGGCAGGCGAAGCCGCGTGCGATCTTCGAGCGCTTCATGCAGCCGTTCCGTCGCCGGCGCGCCCGCGTGCTGCATGGCGACTTCATCATTGCGCATGACCGCATCAGCGTCGCGGATGAAGATGTGTTTCACCGCGATCCGGTGAATATCATCCGGCTCTTCTGGATGGCTGATCATCACAGCCTGCCGCTTCATCCCGACGCGCTACGCGCTGTGACGCTGTCATTGCGGGAGATTGACGCCGATCTGCGCGCCGACAAGGAGGCGAACAGGCTCTTCCTCGAAATCCTGCTGTCGCGGAACATGACCGAGATCATTCTGCGCCGCATGAACGAGACCGGCGTGCTCGGCCGTTTCATTCCGGATTTCGGCCGCATCGTCGCGATGATGCAGTTCAACATGTATCATCACTACACGGTCGACGAGCATCTCCTGCGCGCGGTGGGCGCGCTCTCCGATCTCGAGGCCGGGCGCCTGCCCGAGCATCAGCAGCTCGTGAGCGAAATTCTCCCCACGATCGTCAATCGCAAGGTGCTCTATCTCGGGTTGTTCCTCCACGACATCGCCAAGGGGCGCAAGGAGGATCACTCGATCGCCGGCATGGAGGTGGCGCGCACGCTGTGCCCGCGTCTCGGCTTCACTCCGGGAGAAACGGAGACGGTCGCCTGGCTCGTCGAGCACCACCTCACAATGTCGACCTATGCGCAGAGCCGCGATCTCTCGGACCGCGTGACGATCGAGAATTTCACGGCGATCGTGCAAACGGTCGAGCGGCTCAAAATGCTCTTCGTGCTGACCGTCTGCGACATCAACGCGGTCGGCCCCGGCGTGCTCGACACCTGGAAATCGCAGCTTCTGCGCGTTCTCTACTGGGAGACCGAGGTTGTGCTCGGCGGCGGTCATTCCTCGGTCGATCGCAAGAGCCGGGTGACGGGCGCCATCGCCGAGCTATGCGCCGCGCTGCCCGAGTGGAGCGCGGAAAAATTCGAGAACTACGCCAAACGGCATTATCCCGCTTACTGGCTCAAGGTCGACGTCGCCCGCAAAGTGCGCCACGCCCATATGCTCGAAAAGCTCGCCGGCGCGACGACCCCGCTCGCCACCGCCGTGGAGCTCGACCGCACGCGCGGCGCGGTGGAGCTGACGGTCATCGCGCCGGATCACCGCCGGCTGCTCTCCATCATCGCGGGCGGCTGCGCGGCGAGCGGCGCCAATATCGTCGACGCCCATATTTTCACGACCGCAGACGGGCTCGCGCTCGACACGATCTTCATCTCGCGCGCCTTCGATTTCGACGAGGACGAGCTGCGCCGCGCGCGCCGCATCGCCGACTTCATCGCCAAGGCGCTGAGCGGCGAGGTGATCGTCTCCGATGCGGTGCAAGCGCGCGCCAAGCAGCAGCAGCCGCTCGCCGCCTTCAATGTCGCGCCGGAGGTGGTGGTCGATAACAGCCTCTCCAACGTCTATACGGTCATCGAGGTCTCGGGCCTCGATCGCGAAGGCCTGCTGTTCGAGCTCACCAACGCCATTTCCAGGCTCAACCTCAACATCGCCTCGGCGCATATCGTGACCTTCGGCGAGCGCGCCGTGGACGCTTTCTACGTGACCGATCTCACCGGCGCGAAAATCGTAGCGCCGCAGCGGCATGCCGCGATCAAGCGGGCGCTGCTAGAGGTTTTCGAGCCGTCGATGGAGAAGCGGGCGGAGAAAGCGCAGAGCGTGGGGTAGGGCGCGCGCGAGCTATCAGGCAATCACCCGCCGTCATTGCGAGGAGCGGAGCGACGAAGCAATCCCGAGCCGCGACGCTGCCCTGGATTGTTCGCTTCGCTCGCAATGACGGCGCGCTTTGCAAGATCGTCACGCATGCGGTGGCAGCGGCGGCGTGAACTGCGAAATGTCGGCGATGCCGAGCGCCTCCTCGATGCGTGCGATTTGCGCCATCGCGTCCTCGAAACCGTCCTTGCCGAATTGGCGGCGCTCGATGTCCTCGAACAGATCGCCCATGTCGTCGAGGTCACGGTCTGAGAGCGCGTTTTTCCAAGCCGGAAAGATGATCGTATCCTCGCGCGCGGCGTGGTGGGCGTACATCAGCTCGATCCCGTCCAGGGAATGCGCCAGCCTCTCCGCCTCGCCCGCTCCAATCGCGCCCCTGCGGGCGATGTCGAGAAGATAGTCGGTCAGTTCCCAGCCCCGCCGGTGCTGGGCGATCAAGACATCGACATAAGGCGCCGCTGGCCCGCCGGCCTTTTTGATCGTCGGAAAGATATGGGCCTCTTCGAGCTTTTTCTCGTGATAATCTTCGCCGAAGCTGCGAAACAGCGTCGCAGCGCGCCCGAGCAGATGGGGATCGAGACTCGCCGGATCGGCGCGAAGCTTCGCGGCCATGTTGCGATAGGCGAGAATCGCCCGGCGGAGGACGCCATGCTCGCGCATGAGGTCTTCCACCGCGCCGACCTCCTTATCGGCCGCTTCGGCCATGCCGCGGTCGGTCCCGGCCAGCAGGAGGCCTGCGCCGGCGGCGATGACCAAGCGGCGGCGGGCGTCGTTGAATGCGCTCATGGGAAGCTCCTTTTCGATATGGGCCGGATCGCCCCGCCCGCGGAACCCGTTCCGACTTGATTTTGGCGCCCCAAGCGCTGATATCGAGGCCTTTGAAGAACGCCCCTTATCCTAAAAAAGACGGACAAGAGCATGAGCGACCAGAGCAACGCCGGAAACAACGCCGAGACCCCGCCGAAGGGCGCGGAGGAGAATGCGGCGCATGCGTCCTCCCTGTCGCAACCCTCGGCGGAAGCGCCCATCGGCGAGCCGGAGCCCTTCACGGAGCTCGAGAACCTCTATCAGGAGACCGCCAGCCTCAAGGACAAGCTTCTGCGCGCCATGGCGGAATCGGAGAACGTCCGCCGCCGCGCCGAGAAGGAGGTGGCCGACGCCAAGCTTTATGGCGTGACGAGCCTCGCCCGCGAAATGCTGGCTTTCGTCGATAATCTGCGGCGCGCGGCGGAGAGCGTGCCGGCTGAGGCGCGCGCCAATCTCGACCCCGTCGCGGCGACGCTGCTCGACGGCATCGGGGTCATCGAGCGAGACTTTCTGTCGCGACTCGCCCGCTTCGGGGTGAAGCCGATCGAGGCGCTGGGCGCCAAATTCGACCCCAATCTGCACGAGGCGCTCTACGAAATGCCGGACGAGACCAAGCCCGCCGGCACGGTCGCGCAGGTCATGGAGCAGGGCTATACGATCGGCGACCGCGTGCTGCGCCCGGCGAAGGTCGGCGTGACCCGAGGCGGCCCCAAGGCCTGATCCGCTTCATGGACGCCCCCGCGCGAGAGCAGATCGAGCCGGCGGGCGTCCGCCCCGGCGTCGTCAACGCCGTCGCCTATTGCGAGGGCGTCAAGGTTGCCGATATCCACATAGACGAGGCCGGCGACTGGGCGAGGCGCGAGGGGCATATCGTCTGGATCGGCCTCTACGAGCCCAGCGTCGAGCTGCTGGAGCGCGTGAGGGCGCAGTTCTCGCTGCACCCGCTCGCAATCGAAGACGCCGCCAAGGCGCATCAGTTCCCCAAGCTCGAGGAATTCGACGAGAGCATCTTCATCGTGGCGCGCACCGCGCAGATGGAGAAGGACCGCATCGTCTTTGGCGAGACGCATATTTTTGTCGGCGCAGGCTATGTCGTGAGCGTGCGCCACGGCCCCTCGCAAAGCTACGCGGCCGTTCGCCAGCGCTGCGAGGCGCGCGCGCACCAGCTGTCGGAAGGCGAGGATTTCATCGTCTACGCGCTGCTCGACTTCATCGTGGACAAGTATTTTCCTGTTCTCGACAGCATCCATGAGCGGGTCGACGATATCGAAGAACGCATTTTGACGACCTCGATCGGACAAAGCGAGATCGAGCAGCTTTATGCTTTGCGACGCGATCTCTTGCGACTGCGTAACGCGGTCGCGCCCCTGCAGGACGTCTGCCGGCGCCTGGAGCGCACGGACATCGTCCTCATCGATCCCATGATGCGTCCGCATTTCCGCGACGTGCGCGACCATCTGCGCCGCGCGGAAGAGCGCATCGACACATTGCGCGAGACTCTCGCCTTCGCCTTCGAGGCGGGATTGATGAATGCGCAAATGCAGCAGACCCACATCTCGCGCCGCCTCGCCGCCTGGGCCGCCATTCTCGCCGTGCCGACGGCGATCGCGGGCATTTACGGCATGAACTTCGAGCATATGCCGGAGCTCAAGTGGGAGTACGGCTACTACATGGTGCTCGGCGTCACCTTCGCGATTTGCGGCACGCTTTACTGGCGCTTCCGCAGGTCAGGGTGGCTGTGAGGCGTATGTCATTCCCGACGTGCGCAGCGTCGGGAATCCAGAGGCGATTCCGAATTACACTCACATATTTTGCGGCCGTCTTGGCCGGGCTTGTCCCGGCCATCCACGCCGAGGGATACAGCTAACCCAGGACGCCTGTGGCTAGCTATTCTAAAGATCACGCCAAACGGGCGCTTCCCCATCGGCTGGTTGGTCGCGGCGTAGGCCCATCCTCGCAGCGCGAGCTGTGATGTGCTCGGCGTGGGTGGCCGGGACGAGCCCGGCCATGACGGGCTGAGAGGGCGCCGCTCCAATGACAAGGCGGCGCGTTTAATGGCGCGGGCGCGTTCTCAGATACGCCAAGAGCGCGTCGATCTGATAGTCGAGCAACTCCGGATTGGGCATTTTCGTCTTGCCGAGGACGCCCCCATGCGGCGCGGCGAGGAAGCGGCGCAGATTGGCTTCATCGAGCTTGCGGCGGCGCGCCAACGTCTCGAAGCTCGGCGCCGGCGGCTGCATGATCGGCGTAAAGGGACGGTCGCGCCCGATGTCGTGGCAATATGCGCAGATGTCCTGCGCCAAGCTCCGGCCGCTCGAAACGCTCTCCACTTTTGAAACGCTTTGGTCTTGAGCCAATGTCTCGCTCGCCGCGCAGAGCGCGAGCGCTATCAAAAAAATCAGCAATCTTTCCAGCATGAGCGCATCGCTTTCTCTTTCAGGGCGGGCGGACGCGCGGCGGCTTTGCCGCCTCTTCAAGATTTCCGGCTGCGCCTCCCCTTACGAAAGTTTCATCCGGCGGCCATTGGACGGCAAGAGGCGGGCCTCCATGTTGATGTCGCAGGCGGCGTTGGAGCCTCCCCCCAAGTCGCAGCCGGAATGGAGAGTATTTGAAATGCAGCAACCGATTTTTGCGCGCAGCACTCGCTTGCGGGCGACCGCTCGTCGCCGCGCCTCGCGCCTTGCGCTGACGGCCGCGAGCGCCGCGCTCGCCTTGGGCGCGGCTTTCGGCGCGCCTGTCGGGACCGCTTTCGCCGAGGCGCCCTCCGTCACTGTCGCGCCGGCCAGCGGCCCCGCCTCCTTCGCCGACATCGTCGATCGCGTGAAGGGCGCCGTCGTCGCCATCAAGGTGAAGGCCTATGAGGAGTCGCATAGTCCGTTCGAGGGCCAGGAGCTCTCGCCCGACGACCCGATGTATCGCTTCTTCAAGCGCTTCGGCGAGACGCCGCAAAAGCGCATGACGCAGTCGCAGGGCTCGGGCTTCATCATCAGCGCCGACGGCTATGTCGTGACCAACAACCATGTCGTCGAACATGCGACCGATGTCGAGATCTCGCTCGACGACGGCCGGAACTTGCCGGCGAAGGTCATCGGCACGGACAAGCGGAGCGATCTCGCTTTGCTGAAGGTCAGCGACGGGAACAAGCTGCCTTATGTCGAATGGTCGAGCGCGCAGCCGCGCGTCGGCGACTGGGTGATCGCGGTCGGCAATCCCTTCGGCCTCGGCGGCTCGGTGACGGCGGGCATTGTCTCGGCGCGCGGCCGCGACATCGGCGCCGGCCCCTATGACGACTTCCTGCAGATCGACGCGCCGGTGAACCGCGGCAATTCCGGCGGCCCGGCTTTCGATGCGCATGGCAATGTCGTGGGCGTGAACACCGCCATTTATTCGCCCTCCGGCGGCTCGGTCGGCATCGGCTTCGCGATCCCCACGGAGGTCGCTAAGGATGTGATCACGGCGCTCAAGGAGAAGGGGACAGTGTCGCGCGGCTGGATCGGCGTGAAGATCCAGCAGGTGACGCCGGAGATCGCCGACAGTTTGGGCTTGAAATCGCCGAAGGGCGCGTTGATCGCCCAGCCGCAGAAGGGCGCGCCGGCCGAGGCCGCGGGCCTGAAGGCGGGCGACGTGATCACCGCGGTGAATGGCGAGAAAGTCGACAACCCGCGCGAGCTGGCTCGCCGCATCGCCGCCATGGGGCCGAGCAAGACGGTCGACATCACTTACATCCGCAATGGCTCGGAGAAGAACGCCAAGCTCACCCTCGGCAAGCTGCCTGAGGAGAAGGAGGCGCGCGCCGAGGAAGACCTTGGCGGCGGCGCTGGCGGCGGGACCCAGTTCTCGAGCCTCGGCATAGAGGTGGCTCCGGCCGCCCAGGTTCCCGGCGCTGGCGGCCAGGGCCTCGTCGTGACCGACATCGACCCCAGCGGCGCGGCGGCGCAGAAGGGCTTGCGTCGCGGCGACGTCATCGTCGAGGCCGGCGGCCAGGCAGTGAATTCCCGGGCCGATCTTACCGGCGCCATCGACGGCGCCCGCAAGGAAGGCCGCCGCTCGGTGCTGCTGCGGGTGAAATCGGCCGACGGCGCGAAATTCGTCGCCGTGCCGGTGAAGGAAGGCGCTGGTTGAACCCGCGCGCTTCCCGGACGTTTGGGATGAAAGCTCGCTCAAAATAACGGCTCGAAGATGAATCCGGCTTCTTCTTGCGACGCGGACCACAAAACTGCACCCGCCCGCAGGCGGTCCCCCGCAATGAAGAGCGACGGGTAGTCGCCAGTCCCCTCCTGGCTCCCGTCGTGGGCGGGCCGGCGCAATTTTAAGCGCCGGCCTGCCGTTTTTTTGCAAGGTCAGCTATCATGGGCGCGATGCGCATATTGATCATCGAAGACGATAAAGAGGCCAGCGACTATCTCGTCAAAGCCTTCCGCGAGCAGGGTCATGTCGCCGACCACGCCGCCGACGGGCTTGCTGGCTACGCCGCCGCCCGAGAGGGCGACTATGACGTGCTGATCGTCGATCGCATGTTGCCGAAGATGGACGGGCTTTCGCTCATCTCCAGTCTGCGCGAGCAGAAGGTCGAGACGCCCGCGCTTATTCTTTCCGCGCTCGGACAGGTGGACGACCGCGTGAAGGGGCTGCGCGCCGGCGGCGACGACTATCTTCCCAAGCCCTACGCCTTCTCGGAGCTTCTGGCGCGCATCGAGGGGCTGGCGCGCCGCCGCGTCGGGCCGCGCGGCGAGGAGACGCATTACCGCGTCGGCGATCTGGAGCTGGATCGGCTGTCACATAAGGTGACGGTGGGCGGGCAGGAGATCGTGCTGCAGCCTCGAGAGTTCCGGCTGCTGGAATATCTGATGAAGCACGCGGGGCAGGTCGTGACCCGCACCATGCTCCTGGAAAATGTCTGGGACTATCACTTCGATCCGCAGACCAATGTGATCGACGTGCATATCTCGCGGCTGCGCGCCAAGATCGACAAAGGGCGCGAGAACCCCTTGCTGCACACGATACGCGGCGCGGGCTACATGATCCGCGACGCAATGCGCTAGCGCGCTTTCCGTTGCACGAGTCCCTGCGAGCGGAAAGCGCGCTCGGCAGGATTTCAAAGAAATCCCGCTCAGCCGGCGCTCACCACCAGCCGCCCCAGCCCCAGCCGGGTCCGCCCCAGCCGCCCCAACCGCCATACCCCCAGGACGGGGCGGTGGCGGCGGCGATGCCGGCGCCCATCAGGCCCAGCGCCGCGCTCGCGAAAACCGCGCCTGCGGGATCGTAGTAGCCGCCATAGTAGCGCGGGTAGCCGTAGTAGACCCTGCGGTAGTAATGGGGCCGGTAATAACCCCAATAGCGGTAGTGGGGCCGGTAATATCCCCAATGCCGATAGTAGTGGTGCGGGCGATAATATCCCCAATGGTGCCGGTAGCCCCAATGGCGATAATAATGCGCCTCCACCGTCGGCGCGGCGAGGCTGACGGCGCTTGGCGGCGCCATCATCGGCCCTGCTAATGCTTCCGGCGGGATGGCGCCGATGGCGGTTGCGCCGCTCAACGACGCAAGGATTGCGTTTCTTACACTCTTACGCATCTTCTTGAACCTTGGCTGGCCCCTTAGCCAATGAACGTCGAATCCGTGTGGTTGGTTCCCCGAGGGGCAATCGGGCGACCTTGCGACAAATTGCGCCGGGAACGCCCATATCTTTGCAGAACCTCGCCGGGCGCGGCTTTGGCAGACAGGAAGATCGCTTGTTTACTGGAAAACTCGGGAAGCTCTTTCGTACGACGGCCTTCAAGCTGTCGCTCGCCTATCTCATTTTGTTCTCGATCGGCGCCGGCATCGTGCTGACGCGCGTCGGCGCGCGCGTGAAGGAGGTGCTCGACGAACAGATCGAGCAGACTGTCGAGGCCGAGATCCGCGCGCTTTCCGAACAATATGCGCAAGGCGGGCTGCGTCAGCTCACCACGGCGCTGGAGCGGCGCGTGCGCGCGCCCGGCGGTTCGCTCTATTTGCTGACGACGCACTCCGGCGACGTGATCGTCGGCAACATTGAGCCGCCGGCCTCTTCGCCGACCGGCAGCCGGCAGCTCGTCGAGACGCATTATCAGCGTCGCGGCGAGCCGGGGGTGGAGCATCCGGCCTTGATGCGGCTCTTTCTCATCCCCGGCGGTTTCCGGCTGCTGATCGGCCATGACATCGAGGATCACGAGGTCCTACGCGACATTTTGCGCCAGGCGCTCGGCGTCTCATTGTTCTGGCTTGCGCTCGTCGGCGCGCTCGGCGGCATGTTCGTCTCGCACCGCATGCTGGAGCGCGTCGACGTCATGTCCGCCTCCGCCCGGCGCATCATGGCGGGCGATCTGAACGAGCGCCTCGCCGTCTCGGGCGCTGGCGACGAGCTCGACCGTCTGGCCGAGAACTTCAACGCCATGCTGGAGCGCATCTCGGAGCTAATGACGGGCCTGCGCGAAGTTTCCGATAATATCGCGCATGATCTCAAGACGCCGCTCACGCGCCTGCGCAACCGCGCCGAAGCCGCGCTGCGCGGCGCCTCCGACAATGGCGAGCACCGCGAGGCGCTCAACAAGGTGATCGAAGAGTCGGACGCGCTCATTCGCGTCTTCAATGCGCTGCTGATGATCGCGCGGGCGGAGGCGGGCTATTCGAGCGATAATTTGACGATCTATGACGCCGACGCCGTCGTGAGCGACATTGTCGAGATGTATGAGCCGGTCGCGGAAGAGCAGGGGGTGCATCTGCAGGCGTCGACCGAGCCCGGCCTTCCCGTCACGGGGAGCCGCGAGCTTCTCGGGCAGGCGCTGGTCAATCTCGTCGACAACGCGCTCAAATATGGCGCTTCGGGAGAGAACAAGCGCATCGACGTCAGCGCCAAGCGCGTCTGCGATCGCGTGGAGATCACCGTCGCGGACCACGGGCCGGGCATTTCGCCACAGGATCGCGAGAGAGTCGTGGGGCGCTTCGTTCGGCTGGAGAATTCACGCTCGCGGCCGGGCTCGGGACTTGGCCTTGCGATGGCGGCGGCCGTCGCCCGCCTGCATCACGGCGCCCTGCGGATCGAGGACAACGCCCCGGGGTTGCGCGTCGTGTTGTCGCTGCCGGCGATGCGCGCCATGGTCTCGCGCGAGCGCGCATAGACGACGCTTCTTGCTGGCTGTTGCTCGATCGCCCGCGGCTTGATCGGCGTGACGTTCTTGCCGACGCAATGGGCGCAGGAGAGGCGCACCATCGCCACCGTGCCCATGCCGAGTCGCGAGCGGAAGCGCAGCGCGCCGCCATGGAGGTCGACCAGCGCGCGGGCGATGGCGATGCCGAGCCCGGAGCCTTTCATGCCATTTTCCATGACGCCCGCGCTCTGCTCGAAGGGGCGGCCCAATCTCGGCAGCACGGCGGGATCGATGCCCCTTCCATTATCCTCGACGAAAAGCGCGATCGAGGCGCCGAGATGGCGCGCGCGCAGGCGCACGGCGCCGCCGGGCTCGGTGAATTTGATGCTGTTCGAGAGGAGAATGCCGACCGTCTTGATGATCGCCGCTTCGTCTCCGACGCAGCGCAGCCGTTCATCAATCTCGACGTCGAGGGTGAGCTTTTTCTCCTCGGCCCGCATGCGCCAATCGCTCACGGCGCTGCGCGCGGCGTCGGCGACATCGACTTCGCGCTCGGCGAGACGCACGACGCCGGCCTCGAGCCGCGACATGTCGAGAATGTCGGAAAGCACCTCGTTGAGATAACTGCCGCCCTGCTGAATGCTGGCGCAATATTCGCTGTATTTCGGCGAGCCGAGCGCGCCGAAGGGCTCCGCCAGCATCATCTCCGAGAAGCCGATGATGGCGTTGAGCGGCGTGCGCAGCTCATGGCTCATATTGGCGAGGAATTCGGATTTTGCGAGATAAGCGGCTTCGGCTTCCGCTTTCTGGTGATGGTATTTCTCCGCGAGCGTCGCGAGCTGCTGGGCCTGTATTTCGAGCGTCTGGCGGGAGCGCGTGAGATCGGTCACGCTTGCCGTGAGGCGACGTTCCGACTCGATGAGCTTCTCCTGATTGCGCTTGAGCGCGGTGATGTCGGCGCCCACCGACACATAGCCGCCGTCTCTGGTGCGTCGCTCGTTGATCTGCAGCCAGCGGCCGTCGGCGAGCCGCGCTTCATAAGTGCGCGCGTCAGGCGAACGGGGTTCCGTCGCGGCGTTTTCGGTATGGGCGATTGGCGCGGTCGCGCGCGACATCATTTTTGCGTAGGTCACGCCAGGCGTGGCGGCTTCCAACGCCAGCCCGTGGAGATCGAGAAATTTGGAGTTGCAGACGACGAGGCGGTTCTGCGAGTCCCAGAGAACAAAAGCCTCGGAGATGGCGTTGATGGCGTCGCGCAGACGCATATTGGCCGTCGCGGTATGTTCGGCGAGCGCCTTCTGCTCCGATACGTCCACGGCGATGCCGACGAGATGACGCCCGTCGTCCTCGGCGTCGTCGATGATCTGGGCGCGCGCCCGCAACCAAACCCAATGGCCGTCGGCGTGGCGGGCGCGAAACTCGTGGTCGAAGATATTGCTGCGAGAGGCGGAGACCATTTCCGCAATCACCGAGAGATCGCCGTCGTCGGGATGCAGCAAAGCGTTGAGCTCGCCAAAAGAGAGGCAACGCCGCTCGGCCGGCAGGCCGAGCATCTCATACATCGAGTCCGACCAGTAGATGCGCCCGCGCGCAATGTCCCAATCCCATAGGCCGCAGCGCCCGCGCGACAGCGCCGCGTCGAGCCGGCGCCGAAGGAAGGCGTTGACCTGCTCGGCGGCCTGACGGCGGCGCGACTGGCGGCCATAGGCGTAGACGACCGCGAGCAGCATCAAGGTGGTGAAGGCGAACACCACTGCGTAATGCGCGGCGACGGTGCGCCATTCGCCCAACACATTCTCCAGCGGATAGATCATCGCCACCTGCCCATAGGGCGCCGGCAGCTTTTGCACCGTTGCGAGCGCAGACGCGCCGTCGGGCAAAGTGACGCGCATCACGCCGGCCTTGTCGGCGAATTCGGTCAGCACTTGCTCGGCGCCGAGCACGTCGGCGAGCGAGACGTTCTTGGCCTCGATCGGCGGAAAGGCCGCAGCGACGTGGCCGCTGTCGTCGGTGATGAGAATGCGCCGTCCGCGCGCCATGGCGCGGATCGGCAGGATCTTGTTCAGGGGCTGCGCAAGCAGCTTCGAGTCAATCTGGATCTTGTCGCTGAGATCATGTCGCACGGCGCGCGCAAAGACTTCGAGATCGGCGGTCGCGTCCTCGACAAGCTGATCCTGCATCGAGTGGACCAGCGTCACGGCGAAGGCGGCGAGCGACGCGAGGCAGATGACGGAGACGACGAAAGCCGCCCGCTTCAGCCAGGGGCTTTCTTTTGTCTCCTTAACGCCAGTGCCGTCGAAACGATAAGCGCCCCACACCATTTCCGCGTGACTCATCGCACGAGCTGCGGTGACGCGCGCCATCAAATTCTCCGAAATCTGGCGATCCTGAAACCGAGCGGTTGAGTGCCCGAATCACCTTCATTCGAATCCTTTGGGCGTTAATTGTCCAGATGCTTAATGAGTGGTTAACGCGTTTGGTAAGTTTCAAGCGAGCGCGCGCGTTCCGATGTCCTTCGTGTCAGCGGAAAGACCTTCCTGCGCAACGATCCTGCGCAATCGCTCCTCGATCATAGCGCGCCGCCGCGGCTCCATTGTGCGCCAGGAACGCAGCGACGACAGAAGCCGCGCGGCGACCTGCGGGTTCCTCGGATCGAGCTCCAGAACGATCTTCGTCAGCAGGTCGTAGCCGGAGCCGTCGAGGGCATGGAAGCGGGTGGGATTGGCGTTGGCGAAAACGCCGATCAGCGAGCGCACGCGATTGGGATTGGTCAGCGCGAAATCCGGGTGCGACATGAGCTTGATGACGCGCTGGGTGGTCGCCGGCTCGGGGATCGTCGCCTGCAGCGCGAACCATTTGTCGATGACGAGCGCGTCGCCGGCAAACTGCTCGTAAAAAGCCGCGAAAGCTTTTTCGCGCGCGTCCCCGCCGAGAAGCGCAAGGAGCGCAAGCGCGGAGAGGCGATCTGTCATATTGCCGGCTGCGGCAAATTGACTCTCCGCCAGCGCCGAGCCCTTCGCCGGGTCGCCGGCGGCGACGAGATCGAGCGCGACTGCTTTGAGCGAACGGCGGCCGGCGCTAGCGGCGTCGGGGCTGTAGGGGCCAGCGTCGGCAAGGCGCGTATAGGTCGACGCAGCTTCCGAAAGCAGCGCGCGGCCGATCTCCTCGCGCAGTCCGAAGCGTGCGGCGAAAAGTTCGTCGGGGTCTACGTTCGAGCCCGTTTCGCGCGCGAGATCGGTTTCCGAGGGAAGCGACAGCGCCTGGGCGGCGAAGGCTGGATCGGCGTCGGCGCCGCTCAGGATCGTGCGCAGCGCCGCGACATAGCCCGTCGCCGAGGGCAGCGGCGCGCCAGCGCGAGCCGCGTCGACGCGGGCGAAGATCGCCCGCAGCGCCAGGCTTTGCGCCGCTTGCCAACGGTTGAAGGGATCGTCGTCGCAGGCGAGCAGCTTTTCGAGATCGGCGCTCTCCGGCGCCGGCTCCAGCCGCACGGGCGCGGAGAAGCCCCGCAATGCCGAGACCACCGGCTGCGAGGGAATGTTCTGGAAGGTGACGGTTCGGGCGGTGTCCGACAGTTCGAACAGTCCGCGCGTCAATTCGTCGGGCCGGGCGTCGGCGCTTTCGAGATCGAGCTTTTCGCCATTCTGGCCGAAGAGCGCGAGGGCGACGGGAATGACAGCCGGCTTTTTCTCCTGCTGGCCCGGCGTCGGCGCGATCTCCTGACGCAGCGTCAAAGCGAATGTTTTCGCGTCCGCGTCATAGGCGCCTTCCGTCGAGAGCACGGGCGTGCCGGCCTGGCTGTACCAGAGCGCGAAATGCGAGAGGTCGCGACCGGAAGCCTCGGCGAAGCAGGAGAGAAAATCTTCGACCGTCGCCGCCGTGCCGTCAAAGCGTGCGAAGTAAATGTCCATGCCGCGGCGGAAGGCGTCGTCGCCGATCAACGTACGCAGCATGCGGACGATCTCGGCGCCTTTCTCATAGACGGTCGCCGTGTAGAAGTTGTTGATCTCGTGATAGACTTCCGGCCGCACCGGATGCGCGAGCGGCCCGGCGTCCTCGGGAAACTGCGCCAGCCGGAGACCGCGCACGTCGCCGATGCGCTCGACCGCGCGCGAGCGCATGTCGGCGGAAAATTCCTGATCGCGGAAGACGGTCAGCCCTTCCTTGAGGCAGAGCTGGAACCAGTCGCGGCAGGTGATGCGATTGCCGGTCCAGTTGTGGAAATATTCATGCGCGATAACCGCTTCGATGCCGGCGTAATCGACGTCGGTCGCGGTCTCGGGCGAAGCGAGCACATATTTGTCGTTGAAGATGTTGAGGCCCTTGTTCTCCATCGCGCCCATATTGAAATCGGAGACGGCGACGATGTTGAAGACCTCGAGATCATATTCGCGGCTGAATTTCTCCTCGTCCCAACGCATCGAGCGCTTCAGCGCGTCCATGGCGTATTCGGCGCGCGCCTCCTTGCCGTGCTCGACGTGAATGGCGAGCGCCACCTGACGCCCGGACATGGTCTTGAAACGATCGCGCACCACGCCGAGATCGCCGCCGACGAGCGCGAAGAGATAAGACGGCTTGGGGAAGGGGTCGTGCCAGACGGCAAAATGGCGACCGCCCGGAAGGTCGCGCGTCTCGCCGGGATTGCCGTTGGAAAGCAGGATCGGCGCCTCGCTCTTATCCGCCTCGACGCGGGTCGTGTAGACGCTGAGCACGTCGGGACGGTCGAGGAAATAAGTGATGCGGCGGAAGCCTTCGGCTTCGCATTGCGTGCAATAGGCCGAGCCGGAGCGATAGAGTCCCGAGAGCTGGGTATTGGCGGTCGGGTCTACCCGCGTCTCGATCTCGAGCGTGAAGGGGGCGTCGGGAACCGCCGTGAGGGCGAGCTGGTCGGGTGTCGCCGTATAATCCTGCGCTGCGAGCGGGCGCCCGTCGAGCTTGACGCTCACGAGGGTCAGCTCGTCGCCGTCGAGGACAAGCGGCGCGCCGGGCGCGCCCTTGGGATCGCGGCGCAGCGCGAGCCGCGCGACCACCTTCGTCTCCGTCCGGTGAAGCGAAATATCGAGCGCCACAGTGTCGATCAGGAAGTCGGCGGGGCGATAGTCTGCAAGGCGGACGGCGACATTGGAGGGGTGGCGCATGAAAACCTCTAGGCAGGGAATCGGGGCTTCGGACGAATATAGGCGCCTATGCAAGATTTGCGACCGGCCGCGCCTGCGCCCGAGCGGCGAGGTGACGAAATTTTAATTGGAAAGCTACGGCAAAGATTTGGTAGGCCTTGAGTTGGCGGCAGTTGGCGGTCAAAGTCGCTCGAAGCTTCCTTCGATCCGCCGACCGACGCCTTCGCTCGCTTGGCGCCGTTTTTCGCTCTAAGCCGGTGTCGTCTCTGCCCATGTGGCGAAAGCTCCTTCTCACCCTCTTTTTCGTCGCTGGCGGCGCGCCGAGCGGCTCCCTAAGCGCCCTCGGCGCGCCGCAGGCCGCAGCGCCGCCAGTTCGCGACATTCTCCTGTCGCTCTCCGAGGAGCAGATCCGCGCCGCCGGCATCGAGACGCAGCCGGTCGAAGCCGAAACCGGGGCCGGCGAGATCGTCGTGCCCGGCGTCGTGGCCGTGCCGCCGCAGCAGCTGCGCGTGGTCGCCGCGCCGGCTGCGGGCCTTGTCGAGACCCTGCTCGTCGCGCCCGACGAGGATGTGAAGGAGGGCGATCCGATCGCGACGCTGCGCTCCTCGGAGCTGGTCGAGGCGCAGCGGGCCTTTCTGCACGCGGTGTCCGACGCCGATCTCGCCAATGAGAAGCTGCGCCGCGACGAGCAGCTCTTCAAGGAGCGCATCATCGCCGAGCGGCGGCTCATCATCACTCGCGCCGAAGCCGTCCAGGCGCGCGGGACATTGGAGGAACGAGGCCAGATCCTCACCCTTTCCGGCATGAGCGAGGCCGATGTCGCGCAATTGCGCAAGGATCGTAAGCTCGCGAGCGCGCTGCTGGTGCGCGCGCCGATCAGCGGAACCATCCTGCAGCGGCACGGCACGACCGGCGAGCGCGTGCAGGCCTCGGCGCCGCTCGTCACCATCGCGCGCCTCGACCCCATCTGGGTCAATCTGCAGGCGCCGCTTAGCCGCGTCGCGGCGCTCGAGAATGTGGACCGCGTGTATCTGCCGTCGGTCGATCTCGTCGGTCGCCTCATTCGAATCGGCCACACCGTCGACCAGGCCACGCAATCGGTGACGGCGGTGGCGGAGTTCCGCCCCGGTAAAAGCTCCCTGCGGCCGGGGCAGGCGTTGCAGGCCATTCTGCGCGTCAAGGGCGCCGGCGCCTCGCAATGGCGCGTGCCGGCGGACGCCGTGGCGAGCCATCTCAACCATAGCTGGGTCTTTGTGCGGTCGTCGCAGGGCTTCCGCGCCATGCCGGTGACGCTCGTCTCCGAGACGCCGCAGTTCGCCTCGGTGCAGGGCGAGCTTGCGGTCGGCCAGCGCGTCGCCGTGCATGGTCTTCTGACGCTCCTCGCCGAACTCGCCAAGACCGAGAGCCAGTGATGCCGAGATGCTAGAGCGGCTGATCCACTTCTCGCTGCGCCAGCGGCTGATCACCTTCCTCTGCGCGCTCTTTGTCGCCGCCTGGGGCGCCGTGAGCTATCTGAAGCTCCCGATCGACGCTTTTCCCGACGTCGCGCCCGTGCAGGTGCTTGTCGCGATGCGCGCGCCGGGCCTGACGCCCGAGGAGCTGGAGGCGCGCGTCACCGCGCCGATCGAGATCGCCGCCAAGGGAATTCCCTCGCTGACGCATATGCGCTCGACGACGCGCTATTCCGTCGCGCTGATTACATTCGAATTCGCCGAGGGAACGGATATCTACTGGGCGCGCGCGCAGGTGAACGAGCGCCTCTCGCAAGTCCAGGATCAATTGCCGGCGGGCGCATCCGGAGGGCTTGCGCCTATCGTCACGCCGCTCGGCGAGATGCTGATGTTTACCATCGTCGGCGGCGATCTCACGCCGATGGAGCAAAGAAGCCTCTTCGACTTCACCCTCCGCCCGGCGATACGCGGCCTGCTCGGCGTCGCCGATCTGAATGTTCTCGGCGGCTATGTGCGCACCTTCGAAGTGGCGCCGTCGCCCTCGGCCATGGCGGCGCGCGGCGTCACCGTCGAGATGCTGGAATCGGCGCTCAAGGACAATAATAGAAACGATGGCGCGGGCCGCGTGCAGGACGGCGAGGAAGCGCTGCTGGTGCGCGCCGAGGGCCGATTGCGCTCGCTGGAAGAGATACGCTCTGTCGTGATCGCGGCGCGCCCCAACGGCGTCGTTCGCGTGGGCGACGTGGCGGAAGTGCGCAACGGCTCCCTGCCGCGCAACGGCGTCGTCAGCCGCAACGGCCAGGACGAGGCAGTCTGGGGATTGGTGCTGGGCCTGCGCGGCGCCGACGCTCGCACGGTCGTTTCCGGCGTGAAGGCGCGGCTCGCCGAGCTGGCGCCGACGCTGCCCAAGGGCGTGAAGGTCGAGATTTTCTATGATCGCAGCGAGCTGATCGGCAAAGCTGTCTGGACCGTGCAGAAGGTGCTGATCGAGGCCATTGTTCTGGTGGTGATCCTGCTGGTTCTGTTCCTCGGCAATCTCCGTGCGGCGCTCGTGGTCTCGGTCATCCTGCCGCTTGCGGCGCTCGCTACTTTCGGCATCATGAAATGGTGGGGGCTTTCGGCCAACATCATGTCGCTCGGCGGCCTCGCTATCGCCATTGGCCTTCTCGTCGACTGCGCGGTGGTCGTCGTCGAGAATGTCGAGCATCGGCTGTCGGAAGCGCATGACGCGAGCTTCGCCGACCGCGTGTTCATGACCTTCGAGGCGACGAACGAAGTGGCGACGCCGCTTGTCTCGGGCGTCGTCATCATCGTCACTGTCTTTCTGCCGCTGCTCTCGCTGGAGGGCCTCGAAGGCCGGCTTTTCGCGCCGGTGGCGCTCACTATCGCCTTCGCCCTGGGCGCGGCGTTGATCCTGTCGCTCACGGTCGTGCCCGCGCTGAGCGCGACCTTCCTGCGGACCGGCGCGCTCAGCGAGCCTTGGCTCGTTCGCAAAATCGCCGCGGTTTACGAGCCTCTTCTCGAGCGCGCCTTGGCGCGGCCAATTGCGGTCGCGGCCATCGTTGTTTGCGGGCTTCTCGTCGCGGGCGTCGCCTATTCGAGGATCGGCCAGACATTCATGCCGGTGATGGACGAGGGAACGCCCGTCATCACGATACGCAAGCATCCGACGATCAGCGTCGCCGTCGCGGCGGAAACCGACCGGCGCATCCAGCGCGAGATCATGGCGAAAGTGCCGGAGGTGAAAGGCATGATGGCCCGCGCCGGCGCCGATGAGCTCGGCATCGATCCGGTGGGCCTCAACGAGACGGATAATTTCCTCACCCTTGCGCCGCAGAACGAATGGCGCGGGCATGGCATGGAATGGCTCCTCGGCGAGATCAGGTCTGTCCTCGACGGCATCCCCGGCATTTCCTACGCCTTCTCGCAGCCGATCGACATGCGCGTGCAGGAAATGATCATCGGCGCGCGCGGCGATGTCGTCGTGAAGATTTTCGGCGACGACATCAGCGAATTGAACCGCCTCGCGCGCGATGTCGCGACGGAGCTGAAGAAGATCCCCGGCGCTCGCGACGTCTTCGGCCTGCAGAATGACGGCATGCGTTATCTGACGGCGCGCGTCGACAGGCTGGCGGCAGGGCGCTTCGGCCTCAACGCCAGCGATATTCAGGACGCCTTGCGCGTCTGGGTCGACGGCCAGCAGGTCGGCATCGTGCTCGAAGGGCCGATCCGCACGCCGCTTGTCGTGCGCGGCTCCGAAACCTCGCGGCGCTCCTCTGTGGATTTCGCGCGCCTGCCGATGGTGTCGAAGGACGGGAAAGTCGTCGAACTGTCCCAGCTCGCCGATGTGAAGGTCGAGAACGGGCCTATTCAGGTCATTCGCGAGAGTGGCCGGCGTTTCGCAACTGTGCTCGCCAATGTCGAGGGACGCGATCTCGTCGGTTTTGTCGACGACGCCAAAGCGGCAGTGGCGCATCATGTGACGACGCCGAAGGGCTACAGCTACCAATGGGGCGGGCAGTTCGAGAACCAGCAGCGCGCCTCCGCGCGCCTTGCGATCGTCGTGCCCATCGCGCTCGCTTTGATCTTCCTGCTGCTCTACTTCACCTTCAATTCCGCGCTGCAGGCGACGCTGGTTTTCTGCAATGTGCCTTTCGCGGCGATCGGCGGCATTCTCGCGCTTTGGCTCTCGGGCGAGTTTCTCTCCGTGCCGGCGTCGGTCGGCTTCATCGCGCTCATTGGCATTGCCGTGCTGAACGGCGTGGTGCTCATCTCTTACATCAACAAGCTGATGGCCGAGGGCGTCGGCGCGACGCGCGAAGCCGTGATCGAGGGCGCGCGTCGCCGCATGCGGCCGGTGATGCTCACCGCGACGATCGCCGCTTTTGGCCTCATTCCCTTCCTCTTCGCGACGGGCCCGGGCGCCGAGATCCAGCGGCCGCTGGCGATCGTCGTCATCGGCGGCCTCATTTCCGCGACGACGCTGACGCTCATCTTGCTGCCGATCCTTTACGACCGCGCCATGAGCTGGCGCTTGCGCACGAAGTGCAACACCATCGCCGTGCAAAGAATGGCTTCGCAATGACTGGCGCGCCGCTTCTCGCCGCTTTGATTCTCGCGCTCGCGGGGCCGGCTTTCGCCGCGCCGCAGTCGCGCGGCGAAGTGACGGCGAGAAGCAGCGACGGCGCCAGCCAAAAGAAGACCAAGAAGCCGCTCGGCCATGCGCTGATGCGTCATCTCGACATGGCTGTGGCGATCGACGCGCAGAGCAGGGCGCTTGAAGCCCAATCCGGCGCGGTCTCGGCGCGCTATGCGACGACGCGCTCGATCTCGCCCGGCTCGCCCTATGTCGGCGGAACGCAGCGGAACGCCGTCGCCGGCAATCTGCGCAACTATAATGAGACGGAGGTCGAAGCGGGACTGCCTCTCTGGCTGCCGGGCCAGCGCGACGCCATGGAGGCGACCGTGTCGAGCGGTGTCATAGAAATTGGGGAAAAAATCGCGCTGCGTCGCCTCGATGTCGCAGGGCTTTTGCGTGACGCCTGGTGGAATGCGCAGCGAACGGCGCGAGAGGCGACAGTGGCCCGCAACCGCGTCGCGACGGCGCGCGAGATCGGCGCGGACATGACCCGGCGCGTGGAGCTTGGCGAAGCGGCGCAAGCCGACGCCTTGCTGGCGAAAAACGAATTGCTCGCCGCCGAGACGGAGCTCGCGCAGGCGGAAGGCGCCGAAAAAGTCGCGCGCGTGAATTATGCGGCGCTCACCGGCGGCGCGGGGCCGGACGGCGCGCTCGAATCGATCAAGCCCGCGGCCGATATCGAAGATCATCCGGCGCTACGCACGCCGCTCGCCGCGCTGCGACGCGCCGAGGCGCAATTGCGCCTCGTCGACGCCACGCCGATCGACAATCCGGATGTCGGCGTTTTCGGCCGTCAGGAGCACAATCGGCAATATTCGACCGACCCGTCGCAGTCGGTGACCGATCAACGCACGGACGCAACCACTGTCGGCGTGCGTATTCGCATCCCGCTCCCGACCGAAGGCCGGCAGGCGCCGCGCCAGGCCGAGGCGCTCGCCGAAATGACGCGGGCGCAGGCCGAATATGAAAAGGCCAAGCGCGTCGTTCTTGCCGATATAAAAGCGGCGCGCGCCAATCTCGCCGCCGCGCAGAAGGCCGCAGGCCTCGC
The DNA here is from genome assembly GCF_026427715.1 of Methylocystis sp. MJC1. Classification (NCBI taxonomy): domain Bacteria; kingdom Pseudomonadati; phylum Pseudomonadota; class Alphaproteobacteria; order Hyphomicrobiales; family Methylocystaceae; genus Methylocystis; species Methylocystis sp. MJC1. The sequence continues at coordinate 1,299,844 of NZ_CP107558.1, forward strand.
CGACAAGCGGCTTACGGTCGCCAATGAGCAGTTCGAGCTGTCGCGCAAATCCTTCGCGCTCGGCGAGATCAGCGCCTTCGATCTCTATCGCGTGCGGCAATTGCAGTTGGACGCGCAGCGTGCGCAAGCCAGCGCCTCGGTGAATGTGGGCGCGGCGGTGTCGCGGGTAAATCAGGCGCAGGGGTATGCGCCGTGAGTTTGTGTGAGTGATGACCGTCATTGCGAGCGGAGCGAAGCAATCCAGGGTCGCACCGCTGCTCTGGATTGCTTCGTGGGCTTCGCCTCCTCGCAATGACGGTTGCTTACGGCTTCGCCAATCCGTTGGCGTTGATGAAATCCACCACTGCCGCCGTTTCGGACGCGGCGCGCCGTGTCGCTGTCGCCTCTAGTTTGCCGGGACGCAGGAAGGACGGGAACCAGCCGAAATTGCGCACGTTCCATTTCTCCTGCGGCAGCACGGCCGGATCGACGCCGGGGATCTTTGCGTTTTTCAGAAGGTCCATCGTGCGGCGCGTATCCGTGTGGCAGCTCACGCAATCGGTGTTGAAGAAATGGCTGCGGGCAGGATCGGCGACGAGATCGACCGTATCTTGAATTTTCTTGATCGTCGCAGGGTTGGAAATCTTGGCGTCGCCGAGGTCGAAGAGCTCGGCTGTCGCAAGGCCCTTGCGTTGCGCCACCGGCAGAGCCGCCTCGCCCTCCGGCAAAGCAGCGTTCTTGCAGGTGATGGGATTGAGGTTGTTGGGCGCCGGCGTCGGGATCACTTGATGCGGCTTTTCGAGCACCGCGAGAGCTTCGGCGAACTGCTTGCCGTCGAGCGCCGGCCCGCGCACCGGAATGAAGCCGCCGTTGGGCAGCGAGGGAACGACGCCCGGCCCGACCGGCGACATGGCAAGGAAAACCCAGGGCTCCGGCCCATTGTCGGCGAGCCCCATCACCGCCATGGCGCTGAGCTTCGCGCCCGTGAGATGGCGCTCGAGCACGGTCACCAGCGCGTCGCGAAGCGACTTGGCCGTGCGCCGATCGGCAAGGCCCGGATGCACGCCGAGCAGCTTGCCCTGCGTCGTGATCGCCGCGCCGCCAAAGCGGCCGTTCGCCAGATCGTCGCGCAGACCCGCAAAGTCGCGCGCGATTTTTTTGAAGGCGTCCGTGTCTGGCTTGACGCGCGGCAGGCAGCCCTGTTCGGCCGGCGCGTCGGCTCCGGCCGCGAAAGTGTAGACAAGATGCGCAGTGACGTCGTGGACCTTCACGGCGCCCTTGGCTTGCGTCGTCACTGGCTGAAGGATGAAGCGCACTTGCGGCGACTGTCCAAATTGCGCGATGACGTCGTTCGTCAGACCCGGCGCGCCTGGATCGATGCGCAAACCCGCGACGCGCCAGACTTTGATGTCATGCGCCTCTTTGGGCAATTGCAGATGATGGCTTCCGATCTGCGTCGATGGGCCATCGGCGTTGGCGAGGAATTGTGCGAAGGCGCTCGCGGGCCATATGGCTTCGCGTTTCGACGCGTCCTTGGGATCGGGCGCGGTCAGATCCGCGATCGCAATGGTGTTTGCGAGATCCGCGCTGTTCTTGGGCGGCGGAAAGAGCCACGAGACGTCGTCCGCTGAGAGCGGCGCGCCAGGCGATGTTGCTGAAAGCGCTAGCGCCGGATGCGCATGGCGCAGCTTGGCTGCAAGAGTGGGCGTGGAGGCCGCTGCCGCAAGCGCGATCACCGAACAAGCAACGCAAGCACGAAAGCCGTGAAAATGATTGGAATGCATCCTTCGCCTCGCCGTAAAATTTCGAAATAGGCGCCGCGAGAGTCAGGCTAATCCGATTGCGCCGATACAGGCAAGAGATATGGCGCTGCGGCGCGAGTGGATAAGCTCGGCCGTGACGAGGAAGGGCGTCGGCGCATCAGCTTTGCTTGTTCAAGAACTGCATCACCCGTTCGATTGTCGGTTGATCGAGCAGCAATGGGGCATGGCCCTGGCCGGGGACGGTATGACGTTCCAGCTGCGGCGCGCGTCGCGCCATCTCGTCCAAGGTCTCGACGGAAAGAATGTTCGATTTCTCGCCGCGCAGCGCGAGAATCGGGACGTTGGCGAGCGCCGCGAAGTGCTCCCATAAATTCTCGACGTCGCATTCGGCCGTGATGTCGTCGAGCGTATGGGCCAGCTCGGGATCGTAGCGCAGCGCGATCTTGCCGTCCTTTTCTTCGAAGGTCTGGCGGGCGAAGATTTCCCACTGCTCGGGCGTGATCGCGGGGAAGACCGCGCTTGCGGTCAGGCGCATCAGCGCGGCGGCGTCGCTCATTTTTTGGAGCGGCGGCATCTTACCGACATAGCCCTTGATCAGCAGCAAGCCGCTCTTCTCGATCACCGGGCCGATGTCGTTCAATACCGCCGCGCGGATCAGCCCCGGCCGGGCGCGCGCGATGCGCATCGCATGAAGCCCGCCGCGCGACGTGCCGAAGAAGACGGCCTCCGTGACGCCGGCGTCAGCGAGAACGGCGAAAATATCGTCTTCTTCCACGTCTGGCGCGTAATGGCGCCAGTCCTTGTCCCATTCGGAGCGTCCGCGTCCGCGGTAGTCGAGCGCGAGCACGCGCCGGCCGGATTGCTGCGCGGCTTGCGCCGCGAGGAAAAAATCATTGGCCGTGCGGGCGAGGCCCGGCAGGCACACGAGCGGCAGGCGCGTCGCATCCGGGCAGGGGTAATCGAGATAATGCAGGCGCAGGCCGTCGCGGGCGAGAATGAATCGGTTTTCGGGGGCTAAGGTCGAGCTCACGCAATTGCTCCATCTGTCGGAAGCCTTCTACCGCGCGGGGCGGAGCGAGCCAAACGCAGCTTTTGCGCGATGTTGGGCTCTCGGGCGCGAAAAGTAAGCGGCGCTTGCTGCGGATTGTTGAGCTTTCTTGACTTCCCGCGCCGATGCGGCGAGTTTGCGCGCGCCCGAGAGGCCGCCGGGCGCGAGACTTATAATTGGCAGGAAATACAATCGCCCATGCGCTCCTATCTCGACTTCGAAAAGCCCGTCGCCGAACTCGAAACCAAGGTGGAGGAATTGCGCGCGCTGGCTGAGAACGGCGAGGGCGTCTCGATCACGGAGGAGCTCAGCAAGCTCGAGGCGAAGGCGGCGAAGGCGCTCGCCGATCTCTATGCGGTGCTGACCCCCTGGCAGAAGATTCAAGTCGCGCGCCATCCGCAGCGGCCGCATTTCTCGGATTACGTCAAGCAGCTCATCTCCGAGTTCACGCCCCTTGCGGGCGACAGACTGTTTGGCGAGGACTTCGCCATTGTCGGAGGTTTCGGCCGTTTCAAAGGCGAGCCCGTCTGCGTCATCGGCCAGGAGAAAGGCTCCGACACGGCGAGCCGGCTCAAGCATAATTTCGGCATGGCGCGGCCCGAGGGCTATCGCAAGGCCGTACGGCTCATGGAGCTTGCCGATCGCTTTGGACTGCCGGTGATTTCGCTGGTCGATACGGCCGGCGCCTTTCCGGGGATCGACGCCGAGGAGCGCGGCCAGGCCGAGGCGATTGCCCGCTCCACCGACGTGTCGCTGTCGCTGGGCGTGCCCAATGTGGCGGTTGTCGTCGGCGAGGGCGGCTCCGGCGGCGCGATCGCCATTGCAGCCGCCAATAAGGTTCTGATGCTGGAGCACGCGGTTTATACGGTCGCCTCGCCCGAGGCTTCGGCCTCGATCCTGTGGCGGGATTCCGGCAAGGCGCAGGAAGCCGCGACCAGCATGAAGATCACCGCGCAGGATCTGCTCAAATTCGGCATCATCGACCTCATCGTCGCCGAGCCTGCGGGTGGCGCGCATCGCGATCCCGCCGCCGCCATCGCCGCCGTGGGCGAAGCCATCTGGTCGGAGCTTTCCCGCTTGACCAATCTCTCGCGCGAGCAGCTGCGCGCCGCGCGCGCCGAGAAATTCCTTAACATGGGCCGCAAGATCGAGGCGAAAGGTTAAGGTAAATAGATCGAATTGCCGGCTTCGCCTAAGGCGGCAAGGGGGTTGGACACTTTCTCGTCCCATTCTGCTCGTTAGCTTTCGGGGCGGGCGAGAAGAGTCTGGCCTGGTAAGAATCGGGTTACCCAACGCAGCGTAAGCATGGGGCAGTTGCGTATTTGGACCGCGCGCCTTCGGGCTCGCATTGGCCTGGCGGGCCCGCTGGCTCGCGGCCGACAAAATGCGCGGGCGCCGGGGCGCTGAGGGGAGCTGAGCGCATGGAACATCGGATCTTGAAGCCGGCCGCGGTCGCCGTCGCTTTCGCCGGCCTGTCGCTTTCCGCCTGCCAGGACAGCGGTCTTTCTCATCGTGCGCTGGCGCCCGTGCCGCCGGAGACGCTCGCCAAGATGGAGCAGCTCGGCACCACCAAAGAAGCGCCGATGCTGATCCGCGCCTATAAGAAAGAGGCGGAGCTCGAGATCTGGAAACAGGGCGCGGACGGCAATTACATCCATCTCAAGACCTTCCCCATGTGCCGCTGGTCGGGCCAGCTGGGCCCCAAGACGCGTGAAGGCGACCGTCAGGTGCCGGAGGGCTTCTATGCGATCACCCCGGCGCAAATGAACCCGAATTCCTCCTATTATCTTTCGTTCAACGTCGGCTATCCGAACCAGCTCGACCGCGCCCTGGGCCATACAGGCGGCACGATCATGGTGCATGGCGCCTGCTCGTCGGCGGGCTGTTTCTCCATGACCGACGCCCAAATCGCCGAGATCTACGCCATCGCCCGCTCGAGCTTCGACGGCGGACAGCGCGCCATTCAGATGCAGTCCTATCCGTTTCGCATGACGGCGGAAAATCTCGCCAAGCACCGGCTCGACGCGAATATCGGCTTTTGGAAGAACCTCAAGGAAGGCAACGACGTTTTCGAGGTGACGAAGCAGGAGCCTCAGGTCGCTTATTGCGGCGGCCGCTATGTCTTCAATGCGACGGCGAGCGGCGCGATGGACCCGGTCTCGGCCTGTCCGGCCCTCAAACGCGATCCCGAGCTCGTCGCCAGCGTTTCCGCCAAGGCCGCTAAGGACGACGAGAAGATCGCCGAGCTTTCTCAGACCGTGAAGCCGGTGCGCGTCGTCTATGAAGACGGCGGCCAGCATCCGAGTTTCGCCTCCAAGGCGGGGGAGGCCAGCCGTCCCGAGGCGCTGACGGGGCCGACCGAAATCGCGCTCGAAGAGAAGCCGGCGCGCGCCACCGGCAAAGCCGCGCAGCAGCTCGCCGCAAAATCGCCGGTCGTGACCATGGCCGCCGCCAAGGCCGCGGCGCAGAGCCACGAAGCCTCGACCGTCGTCCGGGCGCTTGCGCCGGAGCACCATCGCGAAATGTCGGCGCTGGCCGACGAAAATGGACCGACAGCGTCGATCAAAAAGGCGCTCAACGCGAAGAAATAGCCGATCCGATCGGCATTGCTTTCAGCCGCGCTCGTTCGGGCGCGGCTTTCCTTTTGAAAAGCTTTTGTTAACCGGGGCTGGGCAATAGTTCTTGCGGAACGCACCGGGAACGTTTATAAGCCGTTCATGATTTGTTTTGAGGCTCGCGGCCTGAGGGCGAGGCGCGCGGCGGTTCGTGTCGCGAGGGGCGGGTTATGCTGACAAAAAAACAGAGCGATCTGCTGCGTTTCATCCACGAGCGTCTGAAGGAAACCGGCGTTCCGCCGTCTTTCGACGAAATGAAGGACGCGCTGGATCTACGCTCCAAGTCCGGGATTCATCGGCTTATTCTCGCGCTCGAGGAGCGCGGTTTCATTCGGCGCCTGCCCAATCGCGCGCGCGCGCTCGAGGTTTTGCGGCTTCCCGAATCGGCGACGCCGCGCGGGGGCGGCGTCGCGCGCGGCGGCAAATTCTCGCCTTCGGTGATTCAAGGCAATCTGGGCCGCGTCCGGCCGCTGCATGAGCGCGGCGAGGACGAGGCCAATCAGCAGGTGGCCATTCCGGTGATGGGCCGCATCGCCGCCGGCACGCCGATCTCCGCCATTCAAAGCCGCAGCCATACCATCAGCCTGCCGCCCGAAATGCTGTCGAGCGGCGAGCATTTCGCGCTGGAAGTGCGTGGCGATTCCATGATCGAGGCTGGCATCCTGGATGGCGACACGGTCGTCATCAAGAAGCAGGACTACGCCGACACGGGCGACATTGTCGTCGCGCTGATCGAGGACGAGGAAGCGACATTGAAGCGGCTACGCAAGCGTGGCGCGTCGATCGCGCTGGAGGCGGCGAACCCCGCTTATGAGACGCGCATCTTCGGGCCGGACAAGGTGCGCATCCAGGGTAAGCTGGTGAGCCTGCTGCGTAAGTATTGACTGTGACCACCGCCGTCATTGCGAGCGAAGCGAAGCAATCCAGGGCCGCATTACTGCTCTGGATTGCTTCGTCGGCTTCGCCTCCTCGCAATGACTGGGCGGTTTTGTTCTGGATTGCCGATCGCCTCTTTGTTCGGGCGTCGGGAATGAGCCACCCCAATCCGCCACCCACGCTATCACTCCAGCGGCTCCGCAAGTTCCGCTTCCTCCGAGCTTTCGTCCTCGAGCGCTATTGCGCGTTTCGTCGCCTGCGCGGGTTTGGGCGACCAGGGGCGATCTTCGTCGACGCCCCGGGCGGTCGTCCATGCGACGGCGCCGCCTTCCAGAATTCGCAGCGAGACGGCGCCCGTCTCCGCGAGCTTGCGCCGGTCGATCACGATCGGCGCTTTGCAGCCCTCCGGCGCCCGTAGCGGCGTGATGACGATGGCGGCGCGGGGGCAGTCTTCGAGAAGCGCCGCTCGTGACGTCGCCAATACGACGATCCTCCCATCGACAGCCTTGCCGATGCAGCCATAATCGTCGCAGGACGCCGCTTTCGCCTCAGCGACGGCGCGCGCATCCGCATCGGCGCGCAACCATTGTTCCGCGGCGAAAGCGCCGGGCTTCTTACCGAGAAGGGCCAATTCGCCCGAGGGGCGTCGCAAAGCAGCGGCCTCTCCCGTCGCCGGAATGGCGATGTCGAAGCGGGCTGCGTTCGTCGCTCCCATAAGGCCGATCAAAGCGAGCGGAATGGCCGTCGCCCGCCAGACCCATGTCCGCCACAGCACGGCGGACAGCACGGCGAGCGCAAGAAAAACCATTGCCCAAGGCGCGAAGGCCTTCACATGCAGGCTCGCTCCCGGCGCATTCGCGATGAGGCCGGCGAGCCAGATCACGAGGCCGATTCCCATCTCGAGATAGCGCCATATGAAGCCGTCGAGGCCAAAGGGGTAGAGCGCCGCGCCGATCAGCGCGCAGGGCACGGCGAAGAACTCGATTGCCGCAAGCGTCAGCGGATTGCCGATGAGCACATAAGGGCTCAGCTCGTGAAAGTCGTAGGCCATGAAGGAGGCGGTGGCGGAAGTCGCGCAGAGCGTCGCGACAAGCGCCGCGCCCGGCCCGTGCAGCAAACGCTCGCCGATCATCTCCCGCCATTCGGCAAGATGGCTGCCAAGGCCGGCCTGCGCCGGTTGCCCGCGCCTTTCGGCCAGCTGGTCGCCGCGCCATTCGTAAATGGCGATGAGCGCCGCAACCGCGGCGAAGGAAAGCTGAAAGCTCGCGCCCATGATCGCCTCTGGCTCGAGAGCCATGACGATGAAGGCGGCGAGCGCCAGATTGCGCATGGAGAGCGAGGGGCGATCGAACAACACGGCCCCCAGCATGATCAGCGTCATGACCAGCGCGCGTTCGGTTCCAACGCGCGAGCCTGTGCCGATGTCGTAGAGAATGGCGCCGACCATGGCGAGCGCAGCCGCCCATTTCTTGATCGGGTAATTGAGCGCGAGCGCTTGCGACATTGCCAGCAACCGTCGGAGACCGACGAAGAAAATGCCGGCGACGAGCGTCATCTGCATGCCGGAGATCGTGACGATGTGAAATATGCCGGCGCGGCGGATGAGGTCCTTTGCGCTTTCGGAGAGAAAATCGCGCTTGCCTGTCACCATGGCGGCGGCGATGGCGCCCGCGTCGCCGCCGATCGTTTTGTAGACCCGTAGCGCCAAGGCGTTTCGGATGCGATCGACCGAGGCGAAAAAGCGCAATGACAGCGGCGCAGGGTCCGGCGGCGGCATGGTTTCGATCCGCCCGAGCGCATTGCCCACGCCGCCCAGCCCTGCAAAAAAGGCGTCGCGGGAGAAGTCGTAGCCGTCGGGAAGCGCCGCGCGGGCGGGGGGCATCAGCCGCGCCTTCAAGGCGATGAAATCGCCTGCAGCAAAATTCGGGTCGCTGCGCATGGTGAGCCTCACGCGGGCTGGAACCACGCCGCCCGGCAGACCTTCGGCGCTCGCGACCCGCAGCACGAAGCGCGCGCCGGCGCGGCGCGGATCGATCTCTTCGACAAAGCCAGTGAGCTCGCCGACGCCCACGCGCGGCACGATCGGCGCGGCCACGCGCGCGGCGCGCCAGGCGCCAGACGCGAAGCCCGCGGCCACAAAAGCGAGCGCGAGAAAGAGCGCATATGCGCGGGCGTGGCGGCGCGTGGCGAAGGCGAGAGCGGCGAAGGCCGCAAGCGCGCCGACGCATAATAAGAGAGAGGGCTCGCGCTCGGCGCTGAAATAAAGGACGACGCCCGCTCCGATCGCGACGGGCCGCCACAGGAAAGGGCGCCGAAGCTCGGCTTCCTGCGCATAGGCATCGTGCAGGATATTCGTGAGCTTTTGCGCGCGGGGCGCGAGCCGGAGGGCGAGGGCGCCTTCACGCTCGTCTTTCTCCGCCGCGCGCGTCGCGTCGCTCACGCCAACACCCTGGGTTACGGCGCCTCAGGGCAAGGTTAGCGCGGATCCTGCGGGCGCGCCACGGCCAGGGTTGGAGAAGGATGCGAGACTGCGCTCAGGCGCTCGCGCGGCCCTTGCGTCTCTTGCCGCCGCTCGGGCCGCGGCCAAGGGCGGGCGAGGCTCCGCCTTCGACGCGCTGCTGCGTTTCGTCGATGCGGATATATTGCACCCCGAGAAAGAAAAGGATCTGCGCGTCGCCCTTCGGCGGCTCGTCGTTGTGGCGCGACCTTTTCTCGCGCTTCCGGAAGCCGATGACGTCCCCCATGTCAGTCTCTCCCACAGTCGATGCTGAAAAAGGTGAATCGACCGTTACCGCGATTAGGGAGCCGCGAGGGTTAATGTTCCGTCAACGCCCCGGCGCTAATTTGAAAAGCATATCGGCCTAAGTGTTTGAGTCAGTGGGCGCGTCAATGCAGTCAGACAAGAGTCGCAGGCGAATCGCCGACGCCTCGCTTTTGCGGGCGGTCGTCGATCAATTCGTCCAACGGCCCGCGCATCCGATCAGCGACATAAAGCAGTTCGAGCGGCTGGCGATCGGCCTCATGGATCTGCTCGACGTCGACGAGGTGGCGCGCGTCGTGCGGCCGCTGTGCTTCTACTCGGAGACCCCGCGAACGATCTTCGCGCGTCTGCTCGAGAAGGGCGGCGCTTGCGCGGAGCTGGCTTTGGCGTTCTCGCCGAGCCTGCCGCGCGAGCATCTGCTTGCGACGGCGCGGCAGGGAGAACGATCGCTCGCCCGCGCGCTCGCGCAGCGCACGGATCTCGATCGCGAGATCGTGGAGGCGCTCGCCCAGCGCGGCGAGGCGGAAACGCTTAGAGCGCTTGCCGCCAACTGGTCCGCGCATCTCGACGCGGCGGCGCGCCGCGCGCTGATGCAGGCGGCGCGCGACGACATCACTTTGGCGCGTATCCTCCTCGATCGGGACGATCGCGCCTTGGAGCCGGAGGCGCTCTTTCTGGCGGCGACGCGGCTCGAGCGCACGGGGATCATTCTCAATGCCTGCCGTCGCGCGCTTTCCGGCGGACATATGGAAATGCGCCATGCCGAGCCGGCTTTCGTCTCGCGGCTCGAGGGCGCGGCCCTGCGTCGGGATCGCGACGCGATGGCGGCGCTCCTCGCCGACGCCTTGGAATGCCGGAAGGAGCGCGCCCGCGCCGTCATCTCGGACGTTCAGGGCGAGGCGCTGGCTCTCGCGCTGGCGGCGCTGGGCGTCGACCCTGACGTAGCGACCCGGGTGTTTTTGTGCGCCGATCCGGCGATTTCTCACGATGTCGAGCGCGTGCGCGCGCTCCTTGCTCTGGTGCGGTCGACGCCGCAGCGCGCCGCCATGCAGATCGTGGCCGCAATGACAGGGGCGGCGAGGGGCGAAAGGGATGCGGCGCGTCGCCTGGCCTCGCGCGACGAGGCGCCGGCGGGATCGACCTGGAGACGCGGCTTGCAGCGAGTGGAGCCCGCCCGCAAATTCGATCAATCGGCCTGAGCGCGTCCCGCTGACTGAAATCAGGCGGCGAGTTCGACGAAGACGCGGCCGTCACGGTCTTCTATTTCGACGAACCAAAGGTCGGGGTCGAACATGATCTCGCGCTTGAGGCGGGACTCCGCCTCGGCCGGTTCGACCCAGTCGCCCTTGTGGACTTTAGAGAAGAGCCGATCGACGCCCTCGGGCATCGCTTCGCTTTGCGGGGCGGGGCCGTAGACGGCGGCGCGCCCGTCGAGGCGATCGAGCTTGATGAAGACGGCGCCCGCTTCCGCGGCGCCGCGACGCCGCAGCATGGCGACCGCTCCCTCCACTTCCGCGCGGCGGATGAGGGCAGCCACGAAAATATCGGATCGCAGACGCATGTCGCTAACTTAGAGCGAAATGCGTCCGCGGTCTAAGCCTGTCTTTCTCACCGGGGCGCGGCTGCGTGGCTGGCCAGGAGCTTGGCGATCTTGGCGCTGAGTTCGCCCTTGGCCGGCAGGCCATTGTCGCGCTCGAATTTCTCGATCGCCTGGCGGGTGCCCTCACCCATGACGCCGTCCGGCTTCACCACATAACCGAGCCGCTGTAGCGCGCGCTGCGCCGAGGCGACGCCCTCGCTCGGCGCCGGCGTCTCCTCCTGAGGCTTGCTCAGCGACTGTGTCTGAGGCTTGGTCTGCGGCAGCGCACGAGGCTTGGACAGCGTGGTCTTGGCCGCCGTTTCCGCGCCGCCGAGCATGGCGGCGATCTGGTCGCGGGAGGCGGACTCGCGCTTCTTCTCGGCTTTGTTCGCCGGCTGCGCCTCGGTTTTCAGGATCACGGCCTTCAGCGCCGCTGCGTCGGCTTTTGTCGGCTTGGCGGCGGGCTGCGCCGGTTCGGGTTTCGCAGCTTCGATCTTGGCGAGTTCCGTTTCGAGGCGCGCGTTTTCGATTTGCGCCGGGCGCGCGGGCGGCGTCGGCGCGTCGGACTCTTCGATAAAGCGCGGCGCGAGCGGGCGCGCGGAGAAGAGCGGGGCAGGGTGATGGCCGTCCTGCAGGAAGAGGGCGTTCATCGGCACGCCGACAAATGCAAGCCCGCCGATGCCCAAAAGCAGCATCACGCCTATCCGATGCGGCGCAAAAACGCGCGCGAGCACCGAAGGCTTCTTCTTCGGCAATCGAAACGGCTCGTCGTGGAACTCTGGGCCGGGAGCCGGCCCGCGGCGCCTGGGCGCGGCGCGTTCTTCCGGGAATTCCTCGTATCGGGAGGCGCTGAGCGAGAGGTCACGCAATTTTCTTCACCGTTCCTTTTTCGTGGCACAGGTCGGCCCCGTGCCGCGGAATGGCTTCAATCTTGGCGGAGACGTTGGGACTCGTCGCCGGCTCGCGGCAATCGAGCGGCAGGCGGATCGTGACCGACGTGCCTTTCTTCAGCGCGCTTTCCACGGTGATGCCGCCGCCATGCAGGCCGACGAGACCCCGCACCACGGAAAGGCCGAGGCCCGTGCCTTCATAGGCGCGATCATGCGAGGCGCTCGCCTGGAAGAAGGGATCGCCGAGACGCGCGAGGTCGGGCGGCGCGATGCCGATGCCCGTGTCGGCGACGGTCACGGCCAAAAGATTGCCCTCGGGGACGACGCGCACGGAGACCGTACCGCCCGCCGGCGTGAATTTCACCGCGTTCGAGAGAAGATTGATCAGAATCTGCTTGCAGGCGCGCTTGTCGGCGACAAGCTCGTCGATATTGCCGCGATAGTCGCGCTCGAGGGTCACGCCTCCGTGATCGGCCTTCAATTGCACCATGTCGCAGCATTGATCGATGAGCGACGGCAGATCGAAAGGCTCTGGGAAAATCTGCATCGAGCCGGATTCGATCTTCGACATGTCGAGGATTGTATTCACGACTTCGAGGAGATGATTTCCCGAATTGGCGATGATCTGGGCATATTCGCGTTGCTTGGCCGGATCGTTCGGCGCGAGCTCCGCATTAGCGAGCATTTCAGAGAAGCCAATGATGGCGTTGAGCGGCGTGCGCAGCTCATGGCTGACATTGGCGAGGAAGCGCGTCTTGCCTGCCGCGGCGCGCTCGCTTTCGGCCCGCGCCGCGGCGATCGCGCCTTCGGCGCGCTTTTCGACCGTGATGTCGCGCAGGATGCAAACAACCGGCAGAGAGGCTTTCGCCTGACCGATCCTGGGAAATTCTCCTTCGACGGGCTGCGCGAGGCACATGCGCGCGTCGAAATAATTGAACACCGGCTCGACATATTTGCCCGAAGACGAGGGCGCGAGGCCCACCTGCACTCGCAGCACCGCCGTCATCGGCGCGCTCCGGTCGAAGACGTCCGAAACGAGCTTCAGAAAGGCAGGCCGATCGGCGATATGCACGCGCTGAAAGAAGCCGCGGCCGATGAGATCGCGGCGATCGAGGTTATAGGCCTTGTGCGTGTCGCCGACGATGTTTGCGACGGCGCCGCTTCGGTCGAAATGCAGAACGATATCGCCGATCGCGTCGGTCAATAGTCTGAGGTCTCGGGCGCTCGTCGAATCGGCGAAAGTGCGCGCACGCTCGGCGCGGATCGCGCAGGCAGCCACGAAAGCCACGTAAAGCATCAACGGCGCGGCGACGATCGCGAAGGTGATCGAATGCTCCATGTCGAAGGCATTGGCGAAGCCGGCCTGCGCGGCGAGCGCGGCGGCGACAGCGGCGATGACCGACGTCGTCACCACTTGGGATGTCAGCGCGCTCTCGACGAGCGCGATCGCCAGCAAGGTGACGGAGACGGCTTCATATCCTTCGGTCAGCGCATTGACCGCCAGAGCCATCGCGAGCCAGCCGAAGATGGATATATTCTGCGCAAGACGGAGATTGCCCGTGCGCGCTAGGGCGCCGACCGAGATGAGCGGGATTTGTGACAAGGCGAAGATCACGGCCGCGGAAGTCGTGGGGGCGTCATGGAAGAACAACCAGATCGGCGCGCTGAGAAGGGCGCAAGCGGCGACCAGAAGACGCGGCATGATGAAACAGCGGTGGCGCGCCACTTCCACTGGCCGCTCGACCACGCTTTCATGGATGAGATGGTCGAGCCATGGGGCCGACTGCTCGAATGAGTCCATTTTACTCAAATCACGCGCTCCTACTGCGCCGGAACCTCGCAGATCTATCTTAAATGACTGCTAAACGGCTGCCGCTGCCTATTAATTCCCATTTTTCGGCGCCGGGATGGTTTGTATTTTCTTGCGATGGGTCGCTCGATTTGATCATTTTTGTTTACCGCTGCTTAATCTCCGAAAGAGAGAAACTGACGTGCGTCGCCAGCGGCGCGAGCGCATTCGGGCGCGCCGGAAGAGGCCGCGCTGGATCGGGGAGCGCCCGTGTTCTTTCTCCTTAAATGCCTTGCCTGCATCGCGATCGTGATCTTCGCTTTGCAATTGCGTGAGTCGGAGACGCCGGCGACTCGCGAATCGCATGCGCGCGTCTTGGCGCCTCAGCCGCCGCGACGCCCGTCGATCGAGGACAGCGCCAGGGAATGGGCTCAGGCCGGCGTCGATGCGCTGACGTCGGCCGCGCGCGAGAAATGTCTTGCTGCGCCTCGCGATTGCGCGGCTACGCTGCAGCGCTTGCAGGGCGTCGCGCATGAGCGATGAGGCGCCCAGCGGTGTGGCCAAGCCACGTTAAAAGCGAACAGATTTTGCGTAATTGAAAAATTAACCGTAATGATGGATTTCGTCGGCGAGCGATCCTGAGGCCAAGCGCTCCACTGACGCGCGCGTTTCTTGCAACTCTGTTGCGCGCGCCATTCCCTTTTACAGCTTCCAGGAGGCGGTATGACCGACGAAACCGTTTCGCAACACGATGATAACCCGTCCCGCGTTGAGTTCGACACGCTGCAGGAACAACTCAAGGCGGCCCGCGCCGAGCGTGACCGTCAGATATTCGAGAAAACTGAAATCGTCGCCAAGGCCAACGCTTACGCCAAGGAGCGCGACGATCTGAAGGAGCAGCTCGCGTCCGTTCTTTCCGAGCGCGATCAGATTATCGGAGATGTCGTCGCCGATCACGACAAGGTGGTGGCGGACGTCACGTCTCAGCGCGATCAGCTCGCCCATGAAAAGGCCGCGGTCGAGACGTCGCTCAAAGAGGCGGCCCGCCGCGCCGACGAGGCTGCCGCCGAGATCGCCCGGCTGCGCCGCACGGTCGACGCGAAGCCGCCGACGGACCTCACGGGCGTCCTGCTGGCGATCCTTGCGGAAAACACCAAGGCCGCGGTCGCCTGGCTGCGCTCGAAGATTCCGGCCGATAGCCCGGCGCTGCCATATTTCGACAAGACCGTCGAGACGGCGACCAAGCTCGGCTGCATGGCGGTGAAGCTGAGCAAGGAGTTCTATGTCTGGGCGAAGCCCCGGGTCATCGAGCTCTACAAGCTTGGCAAGGCCAAGGTCCAAGAGCTGGTCGCCGAGCAGGGTAAGAAGTAAAAGCCAAGCGCCAGCCAGTAGCCTCTGTCATTCCCGGCGGGCCAAAGGCCCGGCCGGGGATCAAGGGCAAAGGCCTCGAACGGCCCTATTACTGTTTTTGTTTGGATTTAGTTGCCATTGGCTGGCTTAGCGCTTGCGCCCGCCTCCGAAGCTTCTTTTGGTTGCTTTGCCGCTTCCTTCGCCAGATCGGCCCTGAGCGTCACGATATCAGCGACAAGCCGCTTCTTTCGTTCGTCGAGCGGCTCTTTGACGATCGTTTGGAAGCCATCCTTCGACGCGCCATAAAAGGCGACGCCGAGCCCCGCCACTCGTTTTTCCAGGTCGCCACATTTTATCTCGATGACTTTCGCCAATGTTTCGGCCGGCTCATTCGATGTCGGCACGAGGCTTTTCAGCTCGGTGGCCAGACAGTTATCGAAGGCGCTCGACGCTTCTTTCAAAAACTTGCTCCGCTCGATTTCCATTGCTTTGATCTGATCCTGCGAAACGCTACCCGTCTCACC
Organism: Methylocystis sp. MJC1; assembly: GCF_026427715.1. Lineage (NCBI taxonomy): Bacteria > Pseudomonadati > Pseudomonadota > Alphaproteobacteria > Hyphomicrobiales > Methylocystaceae > Methylocystis > Methylocystis sp. MJC1. Next base: position 1,315,018 of record NZ_CP107558.1, read on the forward strand.
TGCGTGCGGCGGTTGAGCGGCCTGATCCTTTTCGACCTGACGTCGTTGCCGCTCAGAGGAGGCGGCTTGGTCGAACGAAAAACGGAGCTCCGGCTGCATCGACGCGTAGGCGGAGCGAATGATTGCATTCGCCTCGCTCCGGTTGAAATCACTGCGGAAAAGAGCGTCGCGCGCGAGATCGACATGATGGCCACATGCGGGGCGCAGTGAACTCTCGATGCGCTCGAAGGTCGTCGTCGGGTCTTTTTTGGCGGCCTGTCGCAGATACTGCTTGGCGCAGTCGGCATAGGCGGCAAGATGCGGCTTCGCCTGGGAAGCAATAATTCGATCTGCTCCTTGGGCAAAGACGGCGGAGGACGCTGTCACAGAGAAGCAGCAAACAACTCTGGAGATAAACCGGACGACTTTGCTCATATGACACCTCCGGAAACGCCAGGGCGCGCGATGGGGGCTCTGCGCGCTCGCAAGAAGCCAGCGCGAGACGGGACAGGGTGGGGGCCATCAGAGACGATGGTTTGAAACTTCCGAATCGAAGTATTCAGAAGCTACAACGCAACCTTCGCCAATTAAAGCATGTAAAACAAGAACTTAGTTCATACGAGGCGATCGATGACGCTCGTGTGCGGCTTAGCGGGCCTTGACGAAAGGCTTTGACGGCCTCGCAAATGGCTGTGTTAACCGCGCCCTTTCTTTTGGGGCCGGGCGCTGCTATCCGAAACGCCATGAGCACCCCCCACAAATTCGACAACATCCGCAACTTCTCGATCGTGGCGCATATCGACCACGGCAAGTCGACGCTCGCCGACCGGCTGATCCAGGAGACCGGGACGCTCGCGGCGCGCGAGATGGTCGAGCAGGTGCTCGATTCCATGGATATCGAGCGCGAGCGCGGCATCACCATCAAGGCGCAGACCGTGCGCCTGCATTACCGGGCCGTGGACGGCAAGGATTACATCCTGAACCTGATGGACACGCCCGGCCACGTCGACTTCGCCTATGAGGTCTCGCGCTCGCTCAAGGCCTGCGAGGGCTCGCTGCTGGTGGTGGACGCCTCCCAGGGCGTCGAGGCGCAGACGCTGGCGAACGTTTATCAGGCGATCGACGCGGGGCACGAGATCGTGCCGGTGCTCAACAAGATCGACCTGCCGGCCGCCGAGCCCGACCGTATCAAGGAGCAGATCGAGGAGGTGATCGGCCTCGACGCCAAGGACGCGGTGCTCATCTCGGCGAAGACCGGCATTGGCATTCCGGACGTTCTGGAGGCGATCGTCACCCGCCTGCCGCCGCCCCAGGGCGACGAGAAGGCGCCTCTGAAGGCGTTGCTGGTCGATAGCTGGTATGACGCTTATCTGGGCGTCGTCGTGCTGGTGCGCATCTTCGACGGCACGCTGAAAAAGGGCCAGAAGATACAGATGATGGGCACAGGCGCCCATTACGACGTCGATAAGATTGGCGTGTTCCGCCCCAAGATGCAGGACGTCGCCGCGCTCGGCCCCGGCGAGGTCGGCTTCATCACCGCGCAGATCAAGCAAGTGGCGGATACGCGCGTCGGCGATACGATCACCGACGATCGCAAGCCCTGCGACGAGGCGCTGCCGGGCTTCAAGCCGGCGCAGCCGGTGGTGTTCTGCGGCCTTTTCCCCGTCGACGCCGCCGACTTCGAGGATTTGCGCGCCGCGATCGGCAAGCTGCGCCTGAACGACGCGAGCTTCTCCTATGAGATGGAGACCTCCGCCGCGCTCGGCTTCGGCTTCCGCTGCGGCTTTCTGGGCCTGCTGCATCTCGAAATTATTCAGGAGCGGCTGTCGCGCGAGTTCAACCTCGACCTCATCGCGACGGCGCCCTCGGTCGTCTACAAGATATTGCTGACCAATGGCGACGAGATCGAGCTGCACAATCCGGCCGACATGCCGGACGTCGTGAAGATCGAGGAGATCAAGGAGCCCTGGATTCGCGCCACGATTCTGACGCCCGACGACTATCTGGGCTCGGTGCTCAAGCTCTGTCAGGATCGGCGCGGCGTGCAGGTGGATTTAAATTACGTCGGCAAGCGCGCCATGGCGGTCTATGACCTGCCGCTCAACGAGGTGGTGTTCGATTTCTACGATCGCCTGAAGTCGATCTCGAAGGGCTACGCCTCATTCGACTATCAGCTCACCGACTATCGCGCCGGCGACCTCGTGAAGATGAGCATTCTCGTGAACGCCGAGCCGGTGGACGCCTTGTCCATGCTCGTGCATCGCACGCGCGCCGAGGGGCGCGGCCGGCAGATGTGCGAGAAGCTCAAGGAGCTGATCCCGCCGCATATGTTCCAGGTGCCGATCCAGGCCGCGCTCGGCGGCAAGATCATCGCCCGCGAAACCGTGCGCGCCTTCCGCAAGGACGTGACCGCCAAATGCTACGGCGGCGACGTGACCCGCAAGCGCAAGCTTTTGGAGAAGCAGAAGGAAGGCAAGAAGAAGATGCGCCAGTTCGGGCGGGTGGAGATCCCGCAGGAGGCGTTTATCGCGGCGCTGAAGATGGAGGACTAATGGGGCCTTTGCCGGGTAGGGCCTTGCTAGCGTACGCGATTACGTACATATTCCCTCCATGCGCACGACCTCTTACAGCGACCTCCGCAAGAACCTCGCGGCCACGCTTGATCGCGTGACCGAGGACCACGAGCCTGTCGTCATCACCCGCGACCGCGGAAAGCCGGCGGCGGTGCTGATCTCCCTCGAAGATTTCGCCTCCTATGAGGAGACGGCCTATCTGCTGAAAAGCCCGCGCAACGCCGAGCGCCTGCTTGCGTCGATCAAAGAGCTCGAAGCTGGTGGCGGCGCAGAGCGTAAGCTTTCCGAATGAAGCTCGTCTTCTCGGAAAGCGCCTGGGAAGACTATCTCCACTGGCAGGCGCAGGACGCGAAGATTCTCGACCGTATCAATTCGCTCATCAAGGAGTGCCAGCGCACGCCTTTTACAGGCACTGGAAAGCCCGAGCCTTTGCGGGGAGATTTGCGCGGCTGGTGGTCTCGGCGGATCACGCTGGAGCATCGCCTGGTATATCGCGTCGAAGGCGAGAGCCTGCTGATTGCGCAGTGTCGGTATCATTATTGAGTGAGCTTGTTATCGCGGCGCCAACTCCTCACCCCGCTTGCGGGGAGAGGTTGGGTGAGGGGCCGGGGGATTAATTGAGAGATTTGCCATGCGCGGCCTGCGTTTCATCGAAACTCGTCGGTCTCGTGAGCTGAGACGCGACGCCACCTCCGCGGAAAAGATTGTGTGGGGGCGGCTGAGGAATAGAAGTCTTGGCGGCTTCAAATTCGTGCGTCAGGAGCCCATTGGGCCATTTATCGCTGATTTCGTGTGCCGGGAATACAGGCTGGTCGTCGAGATTGATGGCGAAACGCATTCCAGCGCGGAGGAAATCGCGGCGGATGCACGGCGTACGGACTACCTCAATAAACAGGGCTATCGGGTAGCCCGCTTCACGAACCAGCAGGTTTATGAGAATGCCGATGCTGTTGCGGAGGCTATTCTTGGCGTCCTTTTGCGAGACCGGGGATAATCACCCGGGCCCCTCACCCAGCCTCTCCCCGCGAGCGGGGAGAGGAGTCTATGCCCTCGCCAGCGCGATCATCACCGCTCCCGCCAGCATCACCGCCGCGCCGAGGAGCCGCCCGCCGGTCTCCTCCTTCAGCACATGAGAGCTTGCGAGCACGGTGAAGAGCGCCGAGAGGCGCTTGATGGCGATGACATAGGGCGTGAACAATATCGTCAGCGCCCACATCTGCACCGTATTGCCGAAGGCCATGGCCGAGCCCGCGAGCAGCGCATAGCGTAGCGAGGAGAGACGCGGCGTCTTGCGTGGCCCAAGCGCCCAATAGAGGTTCGCGCAAAGCGCGATGACGATCATTACCCCCGCGTTCCATATCAGCGGCGTCGAGGCCGTCACGCCGAGCTTGTCGATATTGGCGGTGATGCTCCAGATTGCGGCGGTGACCAGCATGTAGCGCGCGCCGGCGTCCTTGACGAAGACAGCGAAATTGAAACGTTTGCCGTTCGCCCGGTTGGCGTCGAGAAGGCCGACGCCGAGCACGGTGAACAGCACGCCGAACATCCCCATCGGCGGCGCCTGCTCGCCGGTCATGATCGGTGAGGTGACCAGCATCAGCACCGGCGTCAGCAGCACGAGCGGCGCGACGAGCGAGGCGTCGGAGAGGCGGAAACCCCGAATGTAGAAGAAATAGGCGACGACGTTGAGAACGCCGGACCAGGCGAGGAGCTTTGTAAAGCCCGGCTGCGTCAGCGCGTCGAGCGTCGCGATCGGCGCGGCGACGAGCCCCGGATAGACGATTAGGCTGGCGATAATGAGCAGCAGCGCGCCGGCGTTCCATTGGGCGGCGAGGATCGCGCGGTCGTCGGCATAGCGCGTCGCGGCCTTGGTGCCGAGATCGGTGGCGGATTGGCAGAGCGCGGTGAGGAGGGCCGCGAGGAGAGCAAGCAGGGCGAGGTCCATGCCGCTATGACGCGACCGCCGTGTTTCGTTCTGACGAGGCTGAAGGCTTGCTGCGCGCCTGAAGGCGCGCGGTCCAGCGCCCGTCCGGACCGCGCGCCTTCAGGCGCGCTTGTCCAAACGCGTTCCTCACGCTTTCACCGCCTTCACCAGCGTATCGACGCCCTCGCGGTAGTCGACCGTCACCGCAAAGCCGAGCGCTTCGAGCAGCTTCATCGACGGGGTGAAATACATGACATGGTCGGGCGATTCGTCGCTGTAGAAATGCACCACCCAATCCTCGAGGAGGTCGAGGCGGTTGATTTCATTGAAGAGCTTGAACCAGCGGCGCACGGTCTCCTGCGTGTCCTGCAGATGCGCGGCGCGGTCGTCCATTGCGTAGCGGTCGCCATTGACGAAGAGGCCGCCGGGCTTCAACACGCGATGGATTTCAGCGAGAACCTTGGAACGGTAATCGTCGAGGAAATTGTGAATGGCGTAATTGGAGGCGACGAGGTCGAGGCTATTGTCGGGCAGCGCCTTCAGCGCGTCGAGCGCGTCGGCTTCCTTGAAGGTCACGCGGCCGGCTTTCACGTCGTCCGCCAGATTTTCGCGCGCCTGATCGAGCATCGCTGCCGCGGCGTCGACGGCGGTCAGCGTGAGGGCCTCGCGCGCGGCAAGCATCAATGTGGTGCTGATGCCCGTGCCGCAGCCGATCTCGAAACCCTTCAGCGTTTCACCGGGCTTCCAGGCGGCGACCGTCGCGCTGAGGCGCTTGGCGAGCAGGACGTGGTTGGGGCACATCAGCCGCAGGATGTCGTATTCCGCGCCGATCTTTCCGGTGAAGAGATTGTCCTGCAGCAAGTCTTGTGAGCGTGACGACATGGCCTTCCCCGCATTTTGGCGCGCACCTTAAGGCTGTTGCGCGAGCGAGGCAATCAGCTCCGGCGCTGCCGGCCGTAGAGCCGCGCGCTCCAGTTTTCGGTCTTGCCGGTATCGAGACGCCGCTGCGCCAGCGCGCGCCAGCCCTCCGCCAGTTGCGGGAGCGCGGCCATGGCCGCGAGGCCTTCGCGGTCGCGCGTGTCGCGGTAAAGCAGGCCAGAGAGGCGCGCGAGCGGCCAGCCGGGGCAGGGCGCTCGATCAGCGCGAGGGCGTCGCCCTCTTGCGCGACGCCTTCTTGCAGCACGCGATAATACCAGCCCGTGCGGCCGCTGCGCTGGACGCGGACCGCCATGTCGCGCAGGCCGAAACGCAGATTGAGCTTGAAGCAGGGCTGGCGTCCTTGGCTCACTTGCAAGAGCGCCGCGCCGAAGCGGATCACGTCGCCGAGGCAGAGGGTCTCCTCCGTCCAGCCGGACGTCGACAAGTTCTCGCCGAAGGCGCCGGGCGCGGCGAGGGGCGCCGCGTCGCCGATCTTTGCGCGCCAGGTCGCGTAATGATCCAATGCGTAATGATGCAGCGCCTTTTCCGGCCCGCCATGGTGTTTCAGATCGGCCTGGGCGTCGCCCTCTAACCCCGTTTGGCCAATTCGCCATGGGCCGGGGGTGGGCGCTTTGACGATCGCGCTCGTCTGCCCGGCTTCGCCGAGCGGCGCGATTGCCCCGACCAGAACGAGGGGGTGAGCGGGAGCGAGAGTCATGTTGGTTGGCTGCAAGGATATTTCAGGAACTCTCGGGCATAAAGGCGCATTGCCAACGCGCCGGCAAGCGTAATTCCAAAGCGCCAAGACGCCGGCGTGGGGCGCGGTTCGGGGAGGATCACATGCGAAGATCGCTCGGCCTGATTTTGCTCTTGCTCGTCGCCGCCGCGCCGGCGCGCGCCGATGTCGCCTGCCTCGTGCAGGCTTCCGGCGTTTCCGGCGTCATTGCCGATCAGAAGGATGTGATCGGCGCGGTCAATTGCCTCGGTCAGCAATTGGCGAGGCTGCGCAACGACGCGACTGTCTCCGAGAGGGCGACTGCCGCCCGTATCGACGATCTTGCACGGCAGATCGCCGCGCTACAGAGCGCCGTCAATGTTCTCGCCAAGCGGGTGGGCGCGTTGGAGGCCAATATCGTCGATAGCGAGACGCCGCTCGCCAAACGCCCGTGGTGACGGCGAGGTAAGGTAAGGGCGCCGCAAAGCAGCCATTTTTCGGCTGGACTTTTGTGTGAATCTCAAACGGGCCAACGAGGGTCTAGAGATGCGGATTTCTAGTTTATTTGCAGTCCTGGCTTTGGGCGCGGCGCTCGGCGCCTGCGAGTCGACGACGCCGGCCGAGCAGCGGGCGATGGACGACGCGCGCTGCAGATCCTACGGGTTCAAGCGCGGGAGCGACGGATTCTCCAAATGCCTGTTGGACGTCGACCTCGACCGCTCCGCCGATCGCCGCGAACGGCGGATGGAGCTCTCTACTTTTCCACGCTACGGCGGATTTGGCGGCCCCTATTGGCGCTATTGGTGAGGCGCTGCGCGTCCCCGCGGAAGGCCGTCATTGCTTCGTCGCGCTGCTCCTCGCAATTACGGGAATGACAGCGTCACATGCTGCTGCGGATGTGTTCGCGCAGCACGGGATAGATGTGATTGTCCCAGCGCCTGCCGTTGAACACGCCATAATGGCCGACGCCCGCCTGCATATGATGTGATTTCATATAAGGCCGCAGGCCGCTGCACAGGTCCTGCGCGGCGAGCGTTTGGCCGATGGCGCAGATGTCGTCCTTCTCGCCCTCGACCGTGAGCAGGAAGGTTTTCTTGATGGCGCGGGGTTCGACCTTGCGGCCTTTGAAGGTCAGATTGCCTTCGGGCAGGGCGTATTTCTGGAAGACCTCTTCGATCGTGTGCAGATAAAAATCTGCATCGAGGTCCATGATCGCGAAATATTCTTCGTAAAAGGTGCGTATCTGGTCGGCCTTGGCGTGATCGCCGTCGACGCGATGCTTGAAGAGATCGGCGAAGGCGTTTCGGTGCCGGTCCATATTCATGCTCATGAAGGCCGAAAGCTGCATGAAGCCCGGATAGACGCGCCGCCCCGCGCCCGGCAGGCCGTGCGGCACCTTGCTGATCATCTTCTCGCGGAACCATTCGATCGGCTTCGAGGTGGCGAACTCATTGACCTTGGTGGGCGAGATGCGCGTGTCGATCGGCCCGGCCATCAGCGTCAGGCTGGCCGGCGTATCGGGGTCCTGATCCTGCGCCATCAGCGCCACGGCGGCGAGCGCCGGGACGGTCGGCTGGCAGACCGCCACGAGATGCGACTGCGGCCCCATGAACTTGAGGAAGTCGATGATGTGCTGAACGAAATCCTCGAAGCCGAAAGTTCCCTCGTGAAGCGGAACGTCACGCGGGTTGCGCCAGTCGGTGACATAGACCTCGTGGTCGCGCAGCATGGTGCGGATCGTGCCGCGCAGCAGCGTCGCGAAATGGCCCGACATGGGCGCGAGCAGCAGCACGCGCGGCTCGCCGCTCGCGCCCTGGCGGGAAAAGCGCAGCAGGTCGCAGAAAGGGGTTGCGGCGACGACCTCCTCCACCACGGGCACGGTCTCGCCCGCGTCGGTCTTTACATCCGCAATGTCGTAGTCCGGCCGCCGATGCGTGAAGCCGGCAAGCGCCACGAGCTCGTGATAGGCCTGAAAGCAGCGCAGGGGCGCGGCGAATTGCATCGTCCCCCAGAGGCTCAGGATGCGTTCGCCGCTTGCCGCCGCCAGGCGAATCTGGTCGGTGAGGTCGGCATAGGCCTTATAGGCGTCGTACATGCGCTGGAATGAGACCTCTGGTTTCGGTAGCATGTGAGCGAGCAAGGGCTGTGCCATTGCTGGAAAAATTGGCACATGGCTTGCTCTGGGCCGTGGAGTCAATGAGGAAAATCAATGCCGACCGCCACGCTTACCATCAGCAGCAAGAACTATTCGTCCTGGTCGCTTCGCGGCTGGCTGTTGATGAAGCTTTCCGGCGTTCCCTTCGAGGAGGTCACAGTCGACCCCGACGACGCGACGGCGCGCGAGGAAATTCTGCTGCTCTCGCCCTCGATCCGCGTGCCTTGCCTCACCTACGGCGATTTCCGGATTTGGGACACTCTGGCAATCGGCGAGTTTCTCAATGAAATCGCTCCCGACGCCAGGCTGCTGCCCGCCGACCGCCTGAGCCGCGCGCGCTGCCGTTCGATCTGCGGCGAGCTGCATTCGGGCTTCAACGCGCTGCGCGCGGCGCTGCCGATGAATCTCAAGGGCCATTTCCCCAAATTCAAAGTTTGGTCCAAGGCGCAGGGCGACATCGCGCGCATCGAGGAGATTTGGCGCGAGAGCATCGAGCTGCATGGCGGGCCCTATCTTTTCGGCGACAGCCTTTCCATGGCTGACGCCATGTATGCGCCGGTCGTGACGCGGCTGCGCACCTATGAAGTCGCGCTCGACCCTCTTTGTGAGAACTACTGCGACCGCATTTTGGCTTGGCCGGCGATGCAGGAGTGGATCACGGCGGCGAAGCTCGAAGAAGATGAGATCGAGGAGCTCGAGGTCGAGTTCTGAAAATCGATCTCTTCAGGAACGTCCTGCAATAAAGGCGGTTCTTCCGGGAGCGCGAATGCGTGCGCCGGAGGAAGCGCGTCATGGCGGGGAAAGAGGCTCCTTCAGCAAATCCTGCGGCGATCGAACGGGGCAGGGCGGCCTCGACCCCTTCCGAAATCCCGGCGCGCGGCTGGAAGGATGTGTTGTCGCGCGTCTTTGACGACATCAACCGGCATCGCATTCTCGCTATCGCCGCGGGCGTTACTTTCTATGCGCTGCTCGCGATCTTTCCGGCGATCGCCGCATTCGTGGCGATCTATGGCCTCGTCGCCGACCCCTCGACGATCAGCGAGCATCTCCAGGCGCTTTCCGGCTTCCTGCCCGCCGAGGGCCTGTCCATCATCGGCGATCAAATCCGCCGCGTCGCCGCGCAGGGCGCGACAAAGCTGGGGCTCGCCTCGCTCATCGGCGTGCTGTTTTCGCTCTGGAGCGCCAATGCCGGCATGAAGGCGACATTCGACGCGCTCAACGTCGTTTATCAGGAAGAGGAGAAGCGCGGCTTCTTCAAGCTCAACGCAATATCGCTGGGCTTCACGCTCGCAGGCATGGCGCTGCTTGCACTTTCTCTGGGCGCCATGGTGATCCTGCCGCGCGCGCTCGAAGCGGTTGGGCTGCCGGCGCTCGAAACGTGGACCTCGGCGCTGCGCTGGCCGATCTTGCTTATTGTCATCGCGATCGCAATCTCGGTCGTTTATCGCTTTGGTCCCAGCCGAGATAGGGCGCAGTGGCGATGGGTGAGCTGGGGCGCCGCCTTCGCGGCAATCTCCTGGTTGATCGCCTCGCTGCTTTTCTCCTGGTATGCGGCCAATTTGGGGAATTTCAATAAAACCTATGGGTCGCTCGGCGCGGCCATCGGCTTCATGCTGTGGATGTGGGTGTCGGCGATCGTGCTGCTGGTCGGAGGCGAGCTCGACGCCGAGATGGAGCATCAGACCGCGAAAGACACGACGACAGGCGGGCCGCGCCCCTTGGGCGAGCGCGGCGCGGTTATGGCGGATACGATTGGCCAACCGAAATCGTAGCCGCCGTCGTTGCGAGGAGCAAAGCGACGAAGCAATCCAGAGCCGTGTTGCGGCCCTGGATTGCTTCTCGCTTCTGCGAAATCGGGTATACCCGACTTCGAAAAAATGCTCGCAATGACGGCCAGTCACGTCGGGAATGACGCCGACCCGTCGATTTAGCCCCACCAGAAAATTGCGGCGATGATTGCGTAAAGGCCGATGAGCGCAGCGCCGTCGACCATGTCGGCCTGGCCGTCGACGGTCACCACTGTCACGACCATCACAGAGAAGAAGAGCGCGACCGCCAGGATCGGCGGAACGGCGAGCGTGAAGGCCGCGCCACCCATGCCGAAGCTCGTCAGAATGAGGACTGGCACGACGACCACGGCGACCTGGAGCGCGCTGGTCAGGACGACGCTGACCGCAAGCTCGGATTTGCCTGCGGCCGCAAGGCGCACGCCCACGACATTCTCGATGGCGTTGCCGGCGATGGCGACGACGACGAGGCCCGCGAAAGTCTGGCTCAGTCCTAGCGTATCGATTGCGGGCTCCAACGCTTCGACGAACCAATCGGAGACCAGCGCCGCGCCGCCGGCGCAGACGAGCAGCACGGCGATCGCGGTCGAAAGCGGCCAGGCGTGCGCGCGCGCATGGGCTTCCGCCGGCACGGCGCGCTGGCCTTGTTCGAGCATCGATTTGGTCATGATCGCAAAGACCAGCAGCAGCACGACGGCGCAGACGACGGCCAGCTCCTGCTCATGCGACGCGGCCGGCAAATGCAGCTCATTTGCGAGCGTCGGTAGCACCAGCGCGGAGACCGCAAGCAGCAGGAGAGAGGCGATCATGCGCGGGGTCTGGGCGTTGAATTCCAGCACGCCATGGCGCCAGCCGCCCACGACGAAAGCGAGGCCGAGCACGAGCAAGACATTGGCGAGGATCGAGCCGATCAGCGATGCCTGCACCACGGTAACAAGTCCCGCTTGCAGCGAGAAAATACAGACGAAAAGTTCGGGAAGACTTCCCACTGCCGATTGGATGAGCCCTGTCGTCGCGGGGCTCAAATGATTGCCGATTTGATCCGTCGCCTCGCCGATGACATGGGCGACGCCGGCGAGCGCGAGCGCGCAGGCAAGAAAGGCGAGGATTGCGCCCGCATGTAGAACATGCGCGGCGCCGGCAACACCGACGAGCGCCGCAGAGGCGCCCATGACAATCATTTCCTGGCGATCAATTGCAGCCACCTACCGACCCTCTCAAAAATTGTCAGATTTTGTCGGGCGCATGGTGACGGCTCGGCTCGCGCCAATCAAGGGGCGGCGCGGTCCAATTGCAGGTTGCGTCGCTCTGGCTTTTGAGCTTCGATGCGACGGGGCTCGGAGGATATCGACATGATGAAATCGATGCCTGCGCGCGCCCTCCTCGCCGCGATTTTATGGGGCGCGCCTCTCGCGGCGGCGCACGCGTCTCCCTTCTCCTGCCGACTGCTCGAAGCAGAAGCTTTTCTTCCGGAGCTTTCAACATTCAGCGGCTATCGTTGGATCGAATGTCGCGCTGTGAGCGATGTCGTGGTCGACGGCGTTTCGATCAATAATGGAAAATGCTACGCCTTTGATTATGGGTATACCGGGCGCCGCTTTGTGGCGGGGCAACCGATCTATGTCCCTTACGCGTGCATGAGTCCGGTAACGCTGGCCATTGCGGCGAATGGCGTGATAACCAAGCTTCCGTTGCGTTAGGAATCCTAGGAGAGAAGCAATCGCTTAAACTCTGGAGAGATTCCAATCAGCGAAAAATTTCGCAACTTTCACATGATGTAGCGCCAGGCTTTGACGAGGACGATGATGCGTTGGCTGTTTCTTTTCCCGATGACTGTGATCGGTTTGGCAGGCTGCAACAGCTTGAGCTCCAAAAACGTCGCGAACGAGCAATATGCCGCAGATTCCTACGAACAATCTCACTCCGCCTACCAGATCTGCGTCGCGCAAAACGCCAATGACCCGCAGAAATGCGAGGCCCTCGCCCGCGTGATGGAAGCGGATAAAAAACGTTACGAAACGACAACGCGGAACTGAGCGGGAGGTCGAGTTCATGCTCTCTGCCACATTGTATAGTTCAAGAAAACACAAAGCTGTCTCATTTGAGGTTGGGCGAAATGTAATGTATTTCGTGTCTCTCAGATATTTCGATTGAATAGCTTGAGTGGCAAATTGCATGCAGACTCTAACGGGCGATCACTTTTGGCTAACGAGCTGGGCGAGCGATCCACAAGGACGCGCCATCCACGTCGATCCGGCATGGCTTCAATTTACGGGTCAAAGCCCCGAGCAGGCGCGTTCGGACTGGATCGAAGCCGTTCATCCGGAAGACAGAGAGAAAGTTAAAACGGCTTGGATGCGCGCGCTCGAAGCTCGCGGCCCCTATCAGGCTGAATGCCGACTCAGGCGTTTCGATGGCGTCTACCATTGGACATTCGCCGCTGCGGGCCCTCGCTTCGATGAGAATGGAATCTTCCACGGCCATATCGGCTCCGTCGTCGACATCGAGATGCGGCGCGCCGTGGAGGATGCGTTGCGTGAGAGCGAGGAGCGGTTTCGCGCACTGACGGAGTCATACGCTCAAGCCGTTTGGGAAAAAGACGCCGATGGCGCCGCTATCGCGGATAGTCCGACATGGCGCGCCTATACGGGGCAGACGCGCGAACAATATCTCGGCCATGGATGGCTCGGCGCCATTCATCCTGACGATCGCCCTTGTGTCGAAAATCGGTGGCGGGAAGCCGTTGCAACGCGCTCGAAATACGAGTCGGAATACCGGTTGAAATGGAACGGCGGCGGATGGCGGTGGACCTATGTCCGCGGCGCGCCGCTACTCGACCGCGAGGGATCTGTTCGCAAATGGGTCGGGGTCAATTTCGACATTCACACGCGCAAAATGGCGCAGGAGGCGTTGCGCGAAAGCGAAAGGTTGATGCGGCTTGCACAGGATGCGGCGCATGCCGGCTCGTGGGAATGGAGCCTCGACGACAACAGGACCGTCTGGTCGAAAAATCTCTGGGCGCTTTACGGTCTCGATATAGGCGCTTGCGAGTCCAATCTCGAAAATTGGGCAAATTCGGTCCATGAAGACGACCGCGACCAGGTGGTCGCGGCGGTATTGGCGGCGGCGCGCGCGGGCGAGGAGTTCGAGGTCGAATGGCGGGTCAATCTTCCCAATGGGCAGGCGCCGAGATGGCTGCTCTCAAGGGGCAGGCCGCGTTTGGAAGCGAATGACGCGCCGGCGCGCTATTACGGCATTGTCTTCGACGTCTCCGCCCGCAAGAACGCCGAGGAAGCTCTCAGAGCGAGCGAACGGCGCTACCGCATGTTGTACGAGTCGCTGCGCGATCCCTTCGTGCGCACCAGCATCGACGGCCGCATCCTGGAGTTCAACGAGCTCTATCGAGAGATGCTCGGTTATTCCGACGACGAACTACGCGCGCTCACTTATCGAGATCTGACTCCCGAAAAATGGCATGCAATGGAGGACGCCGTCATTTGGGAGCAAATCCTGCCTCGCGGATATTCGGATGTCTACGAGAAGGAATATCGTCGCAAGGACGGCACGATTTTTCCTGTCGAGCTAAGACCCATTCTCTCGAGAGACCAAAGCGGCGCGCCGGACGCCATGTGGGCGATTATCCGGGACATTTCCGATCGGAAGCTCTCGGAGCAAATTCTGCGCGAACGCGAGGAGCGGCTGCGCATCGCTCTGGACGCAGCGAAATTCGGCTCTTTCGCCTATTATCCGCAAAGCGGCAAGGTCGTCTGGGACGCCCAGATGAAAAGGATGTGGGGGCTCGAGCCCGATCAGGACATCCTCTATGAAGAGGCGCTCGAACGCGTTCATCCGGCTGACCGCGCGCGCGTTCGCCAGGCGATCGAAGCTTGTTTGAGTCCCGAGGGGAGCGGCGATTACCAGGCCGAGTTCCGCGTCGTCCTGCCGGATGGTTCGGTGAATTGGCACGGCGTCAGCGGGCGGGCATATTTCGACGAAGGACCGGGAGGCGTGCGGACCCCCGTCCGCATGACCGGAGTCGAAGCCGACATCACCGACCGCAAGAAGGGCGAGGAGGCGCTCAGAGACGCAGATCGGCGAAAGGACGAGTTCATCGCCATGTTGGCGCATGAGCTGCGCAATCCGCTCGTGCCCATTCACAATGGCGTTCATCTGTTAAAGGCGCGCGCCGAGCCGAATGGCTCGGAAACCAATCGGCCGCTGCTTGATATGATGGAGCGTCAGGTGGCGCATCTTGTGCGCCTTGTCGACGATCTCCTCGAAATGTCGCGCGTCGCCAACGGAAGAATAGAGCTGCGTCGCGAGCAGACAGACATTGCGGCCGTCTTGCGCAACGCTTTGGAGACGAGCAGGCCGCTGATCGAGAAAAGGCGTCATGACGCGACGCTTTCCACGCCACCGGAGCCGCTGCTCATTTACGGCGATCCCGTGCGGCTCACGCAGGTCTTCGCGAATATTCTCAACAATTCTGCCAAATACACCCCTGAGGGCGGACGCATCGACATATTGGCGGAACGCCGGGAGCAGGAAGCGGTCGTCGTCGTGCGCGACAACGGCCGAGGCATCGGGCCGGAAGCGTTGTCGCAAGTTTTCGAGCCTTTCTCCCAGCCGGGCGGCCGGCCCGACGACCACGGTCTCGGCATTGGTCTCGCCCTTGTCCGCAACCTTGTGCAAATGCATGGCGGCTCGGTCGAAGCGGCGAGCGAAGGGTTGGACAGGGGAAGCGTTTTCATCGTTCGCCTTCCCATGAGCGTTTCATTCCAGCGAACCGCGCCGCCAGCCGAGCGCGCCGAGGCCGCGCTGGCGTCGACCGGCCGGCGGGCGCTTGTGATCGACGACGATCGAGATGTCGCGGATACTTTGGCGATGGTTCTCGAACTGCTCGGCGCTTCGGTGCGCGTGACATACGGGGGGCGAGATGGTCTGCGGGAATTGCCTGCTTTTCAGCCGGATATCGTGTTTCTCGATCTCGGCATGCCGTTGCTGGACGGTTTCGAAACGGCTCGATTGATCCGGCAGAGCGACATTGGCCGTCGGCTGAGGCTCGTGGCGCTCACCGGCTGGGGGCAGGCGGAGGATCGCGCAAGAACGCGCGCGGCCGGCTTCGACGCGCATCTGACCAAGCCGGCTTCGCTCGGGGAGCTAAGGTCTTTGTTGCAAAATTAGACCTGTCTCGGCGCACGCCCGTCATACGAGTTCCGCTCGATTGGTTCGCTGTCATTCCCGACGCTCGTAAAGCGAGCGATCGGGAATCCAGAGCAAAACCAGCGCTTTTGTGGCTCTGGATTCCCGGTCGCTGGGAATGACAAGCGACAATGCGAGCTGTTCAAACGGAAATGGCATCAGTCGATCGAGGAAATCCGGATGGGCGCCGTTACGTCCGCGTAGGCCACCTTGATGCCCGCCTTGGTGACAGCCGCTTCATCCGGATACCAGGTCGACTCGTGGTCGAGCCCGCCGTATTTGTTGAAAACCATCACATATTTGGCTTTTAAGTCCACTTCGCAGCGCAGCCCTTTTCCCGGCTCGCTGACCGGCCGCATTTTCCCATCCCAATCAATGAAATAACCTTTGGGCGCATCGGCCGCTTCGGACATGCTGCGTTCCTTTCCCGACAATGATTTGCCGATAGAGGCGCGTGAAGCATGTTGCGGGCCAGATAAGCGCGGCGGGCGACGGCAGTTCGCCCGCCTGCCGCAGATCAATAGGCGTTCTTCGTTGTCAGGAGAGACCAGGGCGTCGCGAACAAGATCCGCAGATCGAACAGCATGGACCAGTTCTCGATGTAATAGAGGTCGTGCGCGACGCGCTGCTCGATCTTTTCGACCGTGTCCGTTTCGCCGCGCCAGCCGTTGATCTGAGCCCAGCCCGTGATGCCGGGCTTCACCTTGTGGCGGGCGAAATAACCGTCGACGACCTCGTCATAGATGTGCTCGCCGACCTTCGCCTGCATGACATGCGGCCGTGGACCGACGAGCGAAAGCTCGCCCCGGAGCACATTGAAAAGCTGCGGCAGCTCGTCGAGCGAGCTGCGGCGCAGGATCGCGCCGACGCGGGTGACGCGCGGATCGCCCCGCGTGACCTGCTTCTGGCCCGACATGTCGCATTTATCGACGTACATCGATCTGAACTTGAGCACGCCGATCGGCTCGTTGTTGAAGCCGTGGCGCGTTTGCTTGAAAAACACTGGGCCGCGCGAATCGAGCTTCACGGCGAGGGCGATCAGCGCGAGCAGCGGCGCGAGCACGATAATGCCGATCGCCGCCAGCACGCGGTCCTCGATCGCCTTGAGGGCGACGCTCGAATCCGACATCGGCTTGTCGAAGACAGGGAGAAAAGGCGTGTCGCCGATGTAATTATAGGCGCGCGAGCGCAACTTCAGCTTGCTGTTGAACGCCGCGATTCGCACGTCGATCGGAAGGACCCACAATTTCTTGAGGATGTAGAGAATGCGCTCCTCGGCGGTCGGGGGCAAAGCGATGATGAGAAGATCGACGCGCTGCTCCCGGCAGAAATCCTCGAGGTCGTCGAAGCGGCCGAGCTTGCGATAACGGCCCACGGTTTCCGGCGAGCGCATTTTGTCGCGATCGTCGAAAAGGCCGAGAATCTGAATGGCCGCGCCGCCCGAGCGATCCAGCCGGTCGATGAGCTCCGCGGCGGCGTCTCCGCCGCCGACGATCACGGCGCGGCGCGCCAGACGTCCCTCTCGCGCCCAACGCCCGAGCGCGCGCGCCGTGAAGAGACGCGCCGCGGAACAGGCCGCCCAACCATAGGCGAGCCAATAGGGGACCCAGCGACGCATTTGCTCCAGATGCGTTCCGAACAGCGCCTCGGCGACGATCAATCCGCCGAGCGCGAGTGAGAGCGCCAATCCCACATTCGCCACTTGCGCCAATCCGTGGGAAAGGGACGCGACGGTATAGGCCCACCGCATCTTCAGAATGGTCGCGGCGCCGATCGCCACCCCGGCGAGCGCCAGAAGAAGCGCGCTGGAGCCATAGGGATCGCCGTCGAAGACAGCGAAATGGGTTATGGCGCCGGTCGCCGCGACGCTGAACAGATCAAAGAGTAGAACGCCAGCAATTACAGCTGGTTGCTTGATAAGCTGATCGGGAGGGACGACCGGAGCGCGTCCGGAGGAGAGCGTGCGCCGCCCGTTTGCCAATCCGGCCAAGGAATGCGCCGTCGCCTCGCCCATCGTCTTGTTCCTCTAAGCCGAATTTCGTGGCTTCCATCATGGCGCAAACTCGTAAACAACACGCCACTGGGGCCAGGCGGCGGCGGGCGTGGCGTTCCCTATCGTTTGGACCAGCTCGATAGGAGTTTTACGATGTTCGCTTGGTCTTGCGCGTCTCGGCCTGTCTCGCCATATCCCGGCGAGGGAGGATTCGCATGGCCGTTAATCTGCTCGAAAATGCGCCCGCGTTGCGGCTGCATGCGTTAGACAGCGAAGATCTCGCGCTTGTTTCGGCGCATCTCCAGGATGCGCTGGTGCGCGTTGGCGATATCGCCTACCTCCCGGCCAAGCGCCGCTTCGCGCTTGTCGGTTCGCGTTTCGACTGGTCGGCCGAGATGGAGGGGCGGCTCGAGCGCTGTCGGTCCGGCCTGCATTTCGAGGGCGTCGAGCGGGTGCGCTGCCAGCATGTTTCGCGCGACCAGCCGGATGCGATCCTCGACCTTCTGGCCGTCACTTTCGAGCCCGGCCCCGAGCCGCCGGGAGGAACCATCCGCCTGACCTTCGCCGGAGGCGCGGTGATTTGCCTCGACGTCGAATGCGTCGAGGCGCAGCTATGCGACATCGGGCCGCGCTGGAAGACCGCGGCGCGGCCGGCCCATGACGGCGCCGAGCCGGGGGTGAACATTTCCTGAGGAGGTCAGCGCGGCGCGTCGTCTCCTCGGTTGTCCTTTCCGTAAAGCCGCCGGAGCGCCCAAAGCAGGCCGGGCCGCGTCATCCTCCCATGGCCCGGCGTCGACGCCAGCAGCCGGCGATAGGCGCGCGGCAGCGCATAATAGGGGACGCCGGGAAAAGCGTGATGCGTCGCGTGATAATGCAGGCCGAGCGGAGCCCAGAGCTCGGTCCAGAAACGACCTGGAATATCGTTTGAGTCTGCGATCTGGGCCGGTTTGTCGATCGGGACGCCGGGGCTTTCATAGGCGTGCTCGGTCAATGTCCGTATCGCTTCGAGGAAGCCGATCGCGACCATGACGACGTACCACAATGTCGCGGCCCGGATCAGCACGCCGGTGTCGATGGCGACCAGTCCGAACGCGATCAGAACCGCCCACATCGCCAGCAGGAGAGCGCTATCGCGGCGCGCCAGTCGAACCAGCCCGGGAGTAGCCTTGCGCCGGTAGGCCGGGTTGAAAGCGATGGCGGAGGCCCGCTCGATCAGCCAGATTTCGACGCGCCCGGAAACAAATCCGATCGGCGCGAGCAGCATGAAGCGTAAGGCAAGAAAGGCCGGCGCGATCAAGGTGTGGAGCAGATAGGCCGTAACCGTCCAGGACGAGCGCGCAAAGGGCAAATAGGATGGATCGGCATTCGTGCCGTACATCGCGGTGCGATGGTGATCGAGATGCACCTGCCCATAGATGAAGGTGGGCAGAAGGAGCGGAAACCCGACGACCGCGTTCCATGCCGCCTCGAAGCCGGTCAACCCACGGCGATGGTGGCTGATCTCATGGGTGAAGGCCACGGCGCGATTGAGCGCGAAGACCGCAATTATGATGGCGACAAGGCCCGAAAATGAGCCCCAAGGGCTGAGGGCGCCGATGGCGAAGGCCGCCCAGCCGGTCCCGGCGCTGGCGAGGAAATCGACCCAGTAGATTGCGGGGCGGACCTTGTAGAGGTCTGCGAGAAGGGCGGCTGAGGGAAGGGGTTGGGCCATTACAGGAAGCGGCGGCTGCTCGAGGGGACCGAAGCGGAGGGGCGTTGGAAGCTCGACCGCCGCATCTGCTTCTATCACACAGCCGACGATTTGTACGCCGGTCTGACTCCGCCGGGGAGGCGGCCGCGAAAGGCTCCGCGCCGCGCTTCAAACTTGACGAAAGCGCTCCCACAAGGCCATGACAGCCGGAAACCCCGGTTGGAGATGGAAATGACCCTGCGCCTGGACGCCGCCGCCCCCGATTTCGAACAGCGTTTTGTCTCGCTGCTCGCCATGAAGCGGGAGTCCTCCCAGGACGTCGACGCCACCGTCCGCGCCATCATCGAGGACGTTATCGCTCGTGGCGACGAGGCGCTGATCGATTATTCCAAGCGTTTCGACCGCATCGATCTCGCGCAGACCGGCATCGCCGTCTCTGCCGCCGAGGTCGCCGCGGCGGAAGGGAAATGCTCGAAGGAGCAGCTGGCCGCGCTTGATCTCGCTCTCGAGCGCATCACTGCCTATCACGAAAAGCAGAAGCCCGAGGACGCGCGCTATCGCGACGCGGCGGGCGTCGAGCTCGGCTGGCGCTGGTCGCCGCTCGATTCGGTCGGGCTCTATGTGCCGGGCGGCACGGCGGCCTATCCGTCTTCCGTTCTGATGAATGTCGTGCCCGCCAAGGTCGCCGGCGTGAAGCGCATCGTGATGGTCGTGCCGACGCCGGGCGGCCATGTCGAGCCGCTGGTGCTCGCCGCCGCCAAGCGCTCGGGGATAAATGAAATCTACCGCGTCGGCGGCGCGCAGGCCGTGGCGGCGCTCGCCTATGGCACCAAGACCATTGCGCCGGTCGCCAAGATCGTCGGCCCCGGTAACGCCTGGGTGGCCGCCGCCAAGCGCCGCGTCTTCGGCCAGGTCGGCATCGATATGATTGCCGGCCCCTCGGAAGTGCTGGTGCTTGCCGACAAGACCGCCAATCCCGACTGGATCGCCGCCGACCTGCTGGCGCAGGCCGAGCATGACGAATCCGCCCAATCCATCCTCATCACCGACAGCGTCGAGATCGCCGACGCGACCGTCGCGGCGGTGGAGCGCCATCTTTCGACGCTTTCCCGCGTCGAGATCGCCAGCAAGTCCTGGCGCGATTATGGCGCGGTGATTTTGGTCAAGAAGCTTTCGGATTCGCTGCCGCTCGCCGACCGTATCGCCGCGGAGCATTTGGAGATCATCTCCGAGGACGCCGAGGCGCTTGCCGCGCGCGTCTCCAACGCCGGCGCCATTTTCATCGGCGCCTATACGCCGGAGGCGGTGGGCGATTATGTCGGCGGCAGCAATCACGTTCTGCCGACGGCGCGTTCCGCGCGATTCTCTTCGGGCCTCAGCGTGCTCGATTTCGTGAAGCGCACGTCGATCCTGAAGTGCGACGCCGACTCGCTGCGCGCCATTGGCGGCGCGGCGGTGACGCTCGGCGACGCGGAAGGACTCACGGCGCATGCCCGTTCGGTTTCGATCCGCCTGAATTCTCTCGGGGCTTGAGGTGGACTCGAGCGCACAGAAACGGCTTATCTCGGTCACGCTCGACGAGAATTCGATCGGGCGCGGCTCCGCCGATCAGGAGCATGAGCGCGCTATCGCGGTTTATGACCTGATCGAGGAGAACAGCTTCGCGCTCGTCGGCCATGCCGGCGGGCCCTATGCGCTCAACATTTCCTTGATGGACGCCAAGCTCGTCTTCGATATCCGGGACCAGAACGGAAACGTCGTCGTCACGCATATTCTGTCGCTGACGCCCTTCAGGCGCATCCTGAAAGATTATTTCCTGATTTGCGAAAGCTATTACGCCGCCATCCGCACGGCGACGCCGAGCCGGATCGAGGCGATCGACATGGGCCGGCGCGGCCTGCACAATGAAGGCGCACAGCTTCTTGCCGAGCGGTTGAAGGGAAAAATCGAAACCGACTCCGACACGTCGCGCCGCCTCTTCACTCTGATTACGGCCTTGCACTGGAAGGGCTGAGGCGGATGGCAGCATTTTCCGCCGAAGCACAGGCCAGTTCGGCGATGAAAATGCGGTAGCGACATGGCGCGCCCGCAATCCGTCCTCTTCGCCTGCACGCTGAATACGGTTCGCTCGCCCATGGCCGAAGCGATCGCGCGGCATTATTTCGGCCGCGAGATTTATTTTGCCTCCGCGGGGATCAAGCGCGGCGAGCCGGACCTTTTCGCCACGGCGGCGATGGACGAGATCGGCGTCGATATGAGCCGCCATAAGCCGCATACTTTCGAGGATCTGGAAGACTCGAACTTCGACCTCATCGTCACGCTTTCCCCCGAAGCGCATCACAAGGCTTTGGAGTTCACGCGCGCCATGGCGGTCGACGTCGTCTATTGGCCGACGCCCGACGCCACGGCGACGCAGGGATCGCGGGAGGCGATCCTGTCAGCCTATCGCGACGTACGCGATAGGCTGACGGCGCGGATCAAGGAGCTGCTGGGACGGGGACCAACGGGCGCTTAGGGCAACCACCGTGAGGCGCGACCGGAATCTTAGGGTTGCAATGGGCAATGTCGGCGCTGCCCTGGATCCCCGATCAGGCCTTTGGCCTGTCGGGGATGACACGCGGCATCAGCGTGCCTTTACTTGATCTATTGAAGAGAGCGCTGTGGGCGTCTGTCATTCCCGGCGCGCGGAGCGCGACCGGGAATCCAGGGGCCACAATAGCGACCTCGGTGCTGCTCTCGAGTCCAGCCGGCCTGTTCGGATGACAGGGGCGGCCGCCCTCATTTAACCCAGCCGAAGAGGGCGGCGATCAGAACCCATTGGCAGGCCCAGCCGATCAGAAACATGGGCGCGCGCGCCCAAGGCAGGCCGATAACGTAGATCAGGTAATGGGCGATGCGGACGGCGAAATAGACCGCCGCCGCCGCCGCCGAGGCGGATGTCGTATGGCCGGTTATTTGAATGGCGGTCGCGAGCAGGCCGAAGACGGCGAGATTCTCGACGGCGTTGCCGTGGGCGCGGATCGAGCGCTGCGCCCAGGGCGCTTGTGTGGGCGCATCATGCAGCGGATCGCGGAAGCCGCCGACGAGGCCCATTTCGAGCAGGCGCTGCGCCACATGCGGCGCCCAGAGCAAGGATGTGAAAGCCGCTGTCAGAACGGCATAGTAAAATTCGGGGGTCATTGCGTTGGTCATCGTCTTCTCCTTCGAGACGTCAATGCCGCGACGCTAACGACAGTATAGATCGCTGTGAAGAACGCAGTAATATCGCCACTAGGCAGGAATGCCGCCCATAGGGCAAAATAGGATACCATGCGCAAGCAACGTCACCCGCAATACGACCAATGCCCCATCGAGGCGGCGATGGACATTATCGGCGGCAAATGGAAGGGCTCGATCCTCTTCCTCCTGCTCGACGACAAGAAGCGCTTCAGCGATTTCCAAAAGCGGCTGACCAAGATCACCCAGCGCACGCTCACGCAACAGCTGCGCGATCTCGAACGCGACGGCATGGTGTCGCGCGAAATTTTCCCGCAAGTGCCGCCGCGCGTGGAATACAGCCTTACGGAGAAAGGCCGCACGCTTGCGCCGCTGTTGATCGAGCTGAAGAAGTGGGGCGAAGCGCATGCGCTTCCTGCAGAAGGCGAAGAAGCCCAGGAGGGTTACCCGTCAACGCCTTGTTTGCCGTAACCAGTGTTGGTTCGACGTGAGCCTTATTTCTTCATCTTCGAGCAGAAGCGCTGCGCCAGAGCCAGCAGCTTGCGGTCGGTTCCGCGCCTGCCGACGAAAGAAAGCGCCACCGGCGCGTCAGTCGTGGGCAATGGCAGGCTGATCTGCGGCAGGCCGAAATAGCTCGCGATGAGGAAGAGCCGCATCATTTGGTAGCGCTTGGCGTCGAGCTGCTCCTCGCTTTCGGTGAGCAGCGGCGAACGGAAGGGCGTCGTCGGCATGACGAGAAAGCCCTTGTCTCCAAACAGCGCGCCGATGCGCTTTTTCGCCTCCTCGCCAAAGGCCAGCGCCGCATTTTTCTGTTCGAGCGTGACTTTGGAGGCGATTGCGAAGCGCGCCTCGACGCCTTTGCCGAAGGTCGGATGATGCGCCGCGACCCATGCGCCGTGCGACGCCCAGGCCTCATGCGCCTGCAGATTGCGGAAATGCGCCAGAGCCGTCTTGAAGAAATCTTCGTCAAGCCGACCTTCGCGCCACGGCCCGCTCTTCAACATATCGACGGCGGGCGCGGCGGCCGCGGCGAACTCGGTTTCGGCGCCGCGAAAGGCGTCGCTGAGAAAAACCGCTTCTTCCAACACCCCCTGATCGGCGTCTTCGGGCAGCAGCACATTGCCCACCTCCGCCATCCGCCGCAGATCGCGCGCGAACCAGCCGATGACGTCGAGCGAGGGCGCCAGCGGCACGACGCCGTCCATGGGGATCGCGCCATGCGAGGGGCGGAAGCCGAAGACGCCGCAAAAGGCGGCGGGCGCCCGGCAAGAGCCGGCCGTATCTGTGCCGATTGCGAAATTGACAAGACCGGCCGCCACTGCGACGGCGGAGCCGGAAGAGGAGCCGCCAGGATGCCTGTCCTGCGCCGCCGGGTTTATGGGCGTGCCAAAATGCGGGTTCGCGCCGAGCAGGCTATAGGCCATCTCGTCCATATGGGTCTTGCCGACGAGCCGCGCCCCGGCGGCGAGCAGCCTGTCGACGACCGCCGCATTGGCTGGCGCCGGCGCATGGGTCGCCGCCCATTGGGGATGGCCGTTGGTCGAAACCTCGCCTTTGACGTCGATGTTCTCCTTGACGACGAAGGTCGCGCCGGAGAGGGGGCCAGGCCCCTCCGCGCCTTCGTTGAGGACGACCGACAATGCCCCGAGATCGCCTTTCATCCGGCGCCCTTTCCCGCTGAATTTTGGTTTGGCGTCATTTCCGGTTGGAAGCGGGTCTTCGGACACGACGCCTGGAGCGCATTCTTCGCAAAAGTTGCAGGCTTTTGCGAAGAATGCGCTCCAGTGGTTCGATCTTGCGCGATTTCTTATCGCTCGCATGATTCCATGCGAGCGGAAAGCGCGCTAGAGAGCAACGGCGCCGGCGAGGATCTCCTCGTAAAGCGCCAAATCCAAGGCGGCATATATAGATCGCTCGCAAGACGCGAAAAAGACAGCGTCGCCGATTGCGCGCGGATCGAAACCCTCTTCGGCAAGCTCAAGTTTGCGGTGCTTGAACGTCTCCGTGACCTGCAACGCATGCGATAGGCGCAGGAAGAGCGGACGCGCATAGGCGGGCAGCTGCGCCGAAAGATGCGCATAGAGGCCTGCTACGTCGAAGCAGTCGTCCGCCACGATCGCCGCCATGCCGGCGCGACCGTCGCGGCCGGGGACCTCCACGCCATAGACAGTGACGTCTAAGACACCGGGATAAGCGGCGATCGCCTGCGCGACCTCGGCCGTCGCAACATTCTCGCCTTTCCAGCGGAAAGTATCGCCGACACGGTCGACAAAATAGAAGAAGCCGCGCGCATCGCGACGCATGAGGTCGCCGCTGCGCATCCAGGCGTCTCCTTGCGTGAAGACGTCACGCAGGATTTTCTTTTCTGAAGCCGCGCGGTCGAGATAGCCCTCGAAGTCATTGGCGACGCGCGCGATGGCCTCGCCTGGCTCGTCGGGCCCGCAGGCAACGCAGAAGCCTTCCGCGTCGCGCAGCGGCGCGTCGTTCTCGGCGTCATATCGCACGAGCTGGATCGCCCGGCTTGCCGCAAGGAAGGAAGGGATGCGGCCGATGGCGCCGGGTTCGCCCTCGACATTGTAAAGCGAGAAATTGCTTTCCGTCGCTGCGTAGAATTCGAGTATGCGCGGAATGGCGAAACGCTTCTGGAATACCGGCCAGACGTCCGGCCGCAGGCCATTGCCGACGGCGAGGCGCAGCCTATGTTTCGTCTCCGCTTCGCAGGGCGCTGCATGGGCGAGGTAGCGGCAGAGCTCGCCGATATATTGAAAAAGCGTGCAGCCGTAGTCGACAACGTCGTTCCAAAAGGCGCTCACCGAGAAGCGCTCGCGTAGCACGACCGAGCCGCCGCCCAGCAGCGTCGCCCAGATGGCGACGACGCCGCCGACCGAGTGATAGAGCGGCAGGCAATCATACATCCTGTCGTCGGGCGTGACGTCGATCAGACCGCAAAACCACAGCGCCCAATTCATAATGCGGCGATGGGAGACAATCGCCGCCTTCGGCAGGCCGGTGGTGCCGGAGGTGTAGATGTAAAGCGCGTGATCCGAAAGCGTTGGGCGCGTCGCCTCATCGAGAACAAGGGGCGCGCTCGATTGCGCGACTATCTCGTTTTCGAGAGAGTCGTCGCAACGCACAAGGCGTGCATCGTCGCCGGCGAGCGCCTCGACACATTTCGCGTAATTCGTAACCGAGGCCAGGATCAAGCGCGGCGCGGCGATCTTGATGCAATGCGCGAGCGCTGGGCCGGCAAGATTATAATTGATGAGTGCGACCACGACGCCGATGCGTGTGAGCCCGAGCCAGATTGCGACGTAATCGGGCCTGCTCTCCATGACAAGCGCGACAGCGTCGCCCTTGCGCAGACCGCGCGCCTGCGCCCAGCGCGCGTAGCGCCGGGAGCGCTCGGACAATTCGCGAAAACTGAATCCGCCGCCTTCAAAAAGGATCGCCGCGGCGTCGCCGCGCAACGCCACCATGTCGTCGAACGCGATAGCGAGCGTGCGATTGGGATCGCGCTCGATGGACGCGGAGAGCTTCAGAGCCCGCAACCAATCCTTGTTCGTCGAGCGCCCCGCGCCTTCCGCAAGTTCGCTTTTGGAAGGCCCCGCGCCCGCGCCGTAAGCCGTCATCTCTCGTCGTCGTCCGTTGAGAATGGTTAATGCGCGCCAATCGCGCAGGTCGTTCGCGATCCTATCGGACATTCCCTGCGAAATCTCTACAAATGCAAAAGAACCTTATTAAGCCTACCGGGCGCTTTTCGTCGCTGCGCGCGCGAAAACCGCATAAATCTTTAGGCGTTTTCTCTACGTCAATAGCCCAGCTTCACCCTCTCGACGATGCGGCCGGGCGCGCCGCAGGAGGCAAACCCAATGCGCAACGAAACGATAGCGGTGCATGGCGGCTTTGACGGCGATCCGGCGACGCGCGCGGTCGCGGTGCCGATCTATCAGACCGTCGCCTATGAGTTCGACAGCGCCGACCACGCGGCGGCGCTCTTCGATCTTGAAGAGGAGGGCTTCCGCTACAGCCGCATTGCCAATCCGACCGTCGCCGTGCTGGAGAAGCGCGTCGCCCAGCTCGAGGGCGGGGTCGGCGCTCTGGCGGTCTCGACGGGGCAGGCGGCGCTCTATTACGCTTTCGCCAATGTCGCCGATAGCGGCGGCAATATCGTCGCCGCGCCGACTCTTTACGGCACCACGCATACGCTGCTTCAGCATGTGATGGCGCGCCAGGGCGTGAAAGTTCGCTTTGCGGCGAGCGACTCTCCCGCTGATATGGCCGCGGCGATGGACGCTGACACCAAAGCGGTCTTCTGCGAAAGCGTCGGCAATCCGGCCGGCAATATTTGCGACTTGGCCGAGATCGCCGAGGCCGCGCACGCCCATGGCGTGCCGCTCATCGTCGATAATACGGTGGCGACGCCGATCCTGTGGCGGCCCATCGAACATGGCGCAGACATCGTCGTTCATTCCATGACAAAGTTCATGGGCGGCCATGGCGCAACGCTTGGCGGGATCATCATCGACAGCGGACGTTTTCCGTGGGCCAAATACCCCGAGCGGTTCCCGACCTTCAATGAGCCGGACGTCTCCTATCATGGCCTCGTCTATGCCGATCGCTTCAAAGAGAACGCTTATGTCGCACGCGCCCGCAGCGTCTATCAGCGCACGACCGGCGCGGTGCTCGCGCCGTTGAACGCCTTTCTTCTCTTGCAGGGGTTGGAAACCGTCGCGTTGCGCGTCGAGCGCCATGTCGAGAATGCGCGAAAGGTCGCTGCGTTTTTGCGCGACGATCCGCGCGTCGCCTGGGTGAATTACGCCGGCTTCCCGGAGAGCCCCTATTACCCGCTCGCGCAGAAATATCTCGGCGGCCGCGTGCCCTCGCTCCTCACTTTCGGCGTAAAAGGCGGGCTCGAGGCCGGCAAGCGCGTCTATGACTCGCTGCGCATCATCAAGCGCCTCGTGAACATCGGCGACGCAAAGTCGCTCGCATGCCACCCCGCCTCGACGACGCACCGCCAAATGACGCCGGACGAGCAGGCAAAGGCCGGGGTCTTGCCGGAGATGCTGCGCATCAGCGTCGGCATCGAGCACATAGACGACATCATCGAAGATCTGGACAATGCGCTTGCCTCCGTCAATGCGAGCATCGCCGAGGCGGCGGAATGACGTCGTTCTCTTTGCGCTCGCACGACGCCCTCGAAATCGCATTCGTCAATAACATGCCCGACCAAGCGCTCGCGGCGACGCGGGCGCAATTCGAGCGTCTCGTGCGCGGGGGCGCCGAGGGCCGCGAGATTAGCTGGCGTTGCTACGCGTTGCCGGGCCTGGAGCGCAGTGAAACGGCGCGCCGCTATTTGGCGCGCGACCATGAAGATATAGAGGCGCTATACAGGCGCGGCGCCGATGCGCTGATCGTCACCGGGTGCGAGCCCCGCGCAGCCCGCCTCGAGCACGAGCCATATTGGCCGCAGATTCAGACGCTCGTCGATTGGGCGCGTGCACATACCTTCTCGACTCTCTGGTCTTGCCTCGCAGCCCACGCTGCGGCGCTTCATCTTGCGGGCGTCGAACGCCGGCGAGTGACGAAAAAGATCAGCGGCGTCTACTCCTTCCAGCATCTCGCCGACGATTGGACAGGGGAAAGAGCTGGGACTGCAATCTTGACGCCGCATTCGCGCTACAACGCGATCGACGCTGAAACGCTGGAACGCCGCGGATTCCAAATCGGCGCAGGCTCGCTGGAAGCCGGCGTTGATATGTTCTGGCGCGAAGAGCCCAGCCTCTTCGTTTTCCTGCAAGGTCATCCTGAATATGAGGCGGAGACTCTGCTGAAGGAATATCGCCGCGACGTGCTGCGCTATCTTTCCGGCGAGCGCGCGGAGTATCCTGAACAGCCCGAGAATTACTTCAGCGCCGTAACGTCCGAAAGGCTGTCGGCGCTACAAAGCCGCGTGCTTGAAAAGACCGAGAGCCATGCGGACGAGGCGCTCGCGGAAGTTCTTTCCGCCGAGAAATGCGCTCGACCCTGGGCCGATGACGCGCAGCGCCTCTACCGTTCCTGGATGAAGAATGTCGCGACCAGGGTCGAAGCCTTGCGTCACAGCGCCTGATTGAGAGGCGGCGCCGGGCAGGTCGGCGCCCCCCTCAAAATCTCAATGGTCGAGATCGCGCACCAACGCTTCGATATTCCCGATGGTGCGAAAATTGGCCGGAACGAGTTTCGAGCTCGGAATCGTCAAATCGAATTCCGCCTCGATCGACAGCATCAGATTCACCATTTCCATCGACGTCATCCCAAGCTCCTGCAAATCCTGGTGCGGCGGGATCTGCGAAGCATTCTTTATGAATTGGGCGACGATGGCGTTGATGCGATCGATGGATTGAACCGTTAAGACGTCCACGCTGTCCTCCAGAACACAGGTTTCTTCCAATTGACAATTAGAATTCTAACGACTGCCTGTAAAAAGAAGCTGCGCAACAATACATAAAATCCATTTTATTAAGGCTGACCCTGACAATTTATTCGACAAAACGGATTGTTCAGAACTGCAGCCTAGCCTCCAACAGATCAGGCAAGGGTAAGTTGAAGAGGCATCCATGTTGGCCGCTGAAATTTCAAAGGCGCAGGAAGATACCGAGGCGGGCGATGATTTTTCCGCTCGAATCGGATCAGCCGTCGCCGTCGCCGCAAAATTTGCCGACGCCGTCGATGAGGGCGCGCGCTTTCCGAGAGAGGCTTTCGATGAGCTGAAAGCACAACGGCTGCTTGGGATATTGCTACCGAAGCGATTTGGCGGCGAAGACCGCAACGTCGCCGAGGCCGCGCAGGTTTGTTATGCGCTCGGTCGCGTCTGTTCCTCGAGCGCGATGATTTATGCGATGCATGCCGCAAATGTCGCGTGCGTCATGATCCATGCGGGAAACAGCGAGAAGTTTCCATACTATCTTCGTCGCATTGGCGAAGAGCAGATGCTGATTGCCTCATCGACGACTGAAGGAAAAAACGGGGCCAATGTGCGCTCCAGCGCCTCGGCAATCATCGCTTCCGATGGCGGCGTTTCTCTCGATCGCGACGCCTCAGTGGTGTCCTATGGGGCGTCTGCCGACGCCATCGTGACAACCGCGCGCCGTTCGCCCGACTCTCTACCCAGCGACCAGGTGCTCGCGCTCTTCTTCAAGGAAGACTACACGCTCGAGCGCACGTCCAAATGGAACGTGATGGGCATGCGCGGCACGTGCAGCGAAGGTTTCCATCTCCTCGCAAAAGGAGAGCTCGAGCAGGTTCTCCCAGAGGCTTACGACAAGATTCACCGCCGCTCGATGGTGCCGGTGACACATCTGCTTTGGGCGGCCTGCTGGGCGGGCGTGGCGGCTGGCGCGGTGGAGCGCGCACAGAACTTCACGCGTAAAATCTCACGCGCCCAAAAAGGCGCCTTGCCGCCGGGCGCGCCCTTCGCAACGCAGGCGTCTCTCGCCCTCATGCAGCTGATCAACCTCGTCGATTCCTCGATCGCGGATTATCTCGGCAGGGCCGAAGAACCCGATACGCTCGACGAAATCTCCTTCCAGACTTCGCTCAACCTTTTGAAGGTGAGCGCCTCCGAAATAGCGATCTCGACGGTTATGCATGCGTTCAATGCCTGCGGAATCGCGGGCTATCGCAGCGACGGCGAATTCAGCGTCTCGCGCCCGCTGAGAGATATTCTTTCGTCGTCGGTCATGATCAACAACAATCGGATTCTTTCGAATGTGGCCTCGTCCTGCCTGATCGGCGGCGTGCCAGACTCGATCGTGAAGCCGAGATAATGAAACAGCCTGGGGAAGATCGTGCGATGGGTAGGATGACGTGCGCAGATCCGGTGGCGAACAGCGACCAGACGATCCTCGATTATCTCTTTCGCCCGATGGGCGTTGACGGCGTTTACGCGCGCACGCGGCGTTATGAAGATGTCGTCGATGCGCTTCAAAGCCTGATTTCAAGACATCGCCCCGATGAAGCGGTCGTCTTTCGATTTCCACCGGTGATGAGTCTGAGGCAGCTCGAGAAGCAGGGCTACCTCAACAGTTTCCCTCAACTGCTCGGCTGCGTTTGCGCCCTCCATGGCACCGAGGCCGATGTCGCCGCCGCGGTGAACCGAGCCAAGGAAGGCGAAGATTGGACGCGAGGCGCGACTTCCGCCGGTCTCGTGTTGAGCCCGGCGGCCTGTTATCCGGTCTATCCTATCGCTGCGGAAAATGGGCCGGTCCCCGAAGAGGGTCTCACCTTCGATGTCGCTGCGGACTGCTTCCGTCACGAGCCATCGAAAGATTTGGACAGGCTGCAGTCATTTCGGATGCGTGAATTCGTTCGAATTGGCGCGCCCGCGCAGATCGTCGTCTTCCGCGAGCAGTGGATGAAAATCGCGGAGTCGATCGCCGAGTCGCTTCGGCTGCCATTTGTCTTCGATCGCGCCAGCGACCCATTCTTTGGCCGGATCGGCGTGTTGATGGCCGCGAACCAGATCGAGCAGGCTCTGAAATTCGAGCTTCTCATCCCCGTGCGCGCCGATAGCGCCCCGACAGCTTGCATGAGCTTCAACTACCATCGCGAGCATTTCGGCAAGACATGGGAGCTCGTCGATCAGCAGGGCGAATTGGCGCATTCTGGTTGCGTCGCTTTCGGCATCGACCGGCTGGCGCTTGCGCTCTTTGCGATGCATGGACTTAACGTCGAGGAATGGCCCGGCGACGTGCAGGAAATTTTGCGTTTGAAATAACTGGCGGAAGGAAATCGCGATGAGCGGTGAGGACAAAATCGTTTTTTATGAGGGCAGGAATGTCGAAATGCGGCCTTGTCCGATCAACCCTGCTTGGGTGATCGACGGCGCTCCCGTTGCGCGCAATTTCATATTGTCTCGCAGCCTCGACAACTCTGCCACCACGCTGCTTTGGGACTGCACGAAGGGCGTGTTTAACTGGCACTATGACGTGGACGAGACGGTCTATGTGCTGGAGGGTTCGGTCGTCTTGCGCGACGATGACGGCGTGGAGCATCATCTCGGGCCGGGCGACCATGTGCTTTTCCGCGCAGGCTCGCACGCGGTTTGGACCATCGACGATTATGTGCGAAAAGTCGCGTTTTGCCGCACGCCGCTGCCTGCGCCTGTGATGTTTATGGCTCGGGTCATTCGGAAGCTTGCGCGCATGATGAAGCTTACGCCGGGCGCCAATGCGCCGGCAATGTTCAACGGCGCCTAAGGAGAAGGAAACGACGATGTCCTCTCCTGTTCCGCTACGTCAGGTCTCGCAGACATGGACATTTTTTCAGGGTCAATGGCGCGAGGGCAATACGCCGATACTCGGCCCGCGGACACATGGGGCTTGGCTAGGCTCGATGGTGTTCGACGGCGCTCGGGCCTTCGAAGGCGTGACGCCAGATCTCGATCTGCATCTTGCGCGCGTCAATAATTCCGCACGTGAAATGCTGCTGGATCCTTTGTTGTCGGTCGAAGAATGGCGCGCGCTTGTCGAAGAGGGGTTGAAGAAATTCGCCCCCGACGCCCCGCTTTATATTCGCCCGATGTATTGGGCGGAGGAGGGTTTCGGCGGGGGCGTTCGCTTCGAGCCGTCCTCGACCAATTGGTGCCTGACGATCTACGAAACGCCGATGCCGGGTCCTAAGGGAGGCGCAGTGACGCTGTCGCCGTTCCGTCGGCCAACGGCGGAAACCGCGCCAGTCGGCGCCAAGGCGAGCTGCCATTACGCCAATGGGGCGCGGGCGTTGATCGAGGCGGCAAAGCGCGGCTTCGATAATTGCCTCATGCGCGACATGCTGGGCAATATCGCGGAATTTGCAAATTCCAACGCTTTCCTCGCCAGGAATGGCGTGGTTTTCACGCCAGCGGCGAACGGAACCTTCTTGAATGGCGTCACGCGCCAACGCGTCATCGGACTGCTCCGCGCCGATGGCGTGGAGGTGATCGAAACGACGCTTAGCTATGACGACTTCCTCGGGGCTGACGAGATTTTCTCGACCGGCAATTTCCAAAAGGTGGCACCGATGTCACGCATCGATGACCGGGTTCTGGAGGCGGGCCCGATGTATAAGCAGGCTCGCGCGCTCTACTGGGACTTCGCACATTCGCGGACGCCGCTTCGCGCCGTTTCGTGACCCTTCAAAAAGGCGCCGATTGCGGCGCCTTTTTCCTATAGAGTAGTTTATTGGCGAGAAAACGCTTCGGCACGCAGCGCTGAGAGATTTGCGGTCGGCGTGATGCGATCGGGGTCCATCATCAAATGGATGATAGAGGGAAGCCCTGACGCGCGCGCGGCCTCGAAGGCTTCCGGAAAGTCCTGGGTGCGTTCGACGCGCGCGCCATATCCGCCGAAAGCGCGGGCATAGGCGGCGAAATCGGGATTGCGTAGATCCGTTCCGACCACGCGCGCGGGATAATTGCGCTCCTGATGCATGCGGATCGTGCCATAGCTGGCGTTGTCGCAGACGACGACAATGATCGGCAGGTCGTATTGCACCGCCGTTGCGAATTCCTGGCCATTCATCAGAAAATCGCCATCTCCGTTGAGAGAGACGACCAGACGCTCGGGATAAAGCCGTTTGATCGCGACGGCCGCCGGCACGCCATATCCCATCGTGGCCGAGGTCGGCGCGAAATGTGAATTATAGCTGCGGAAACGGAAATAGCGGTGAATCCATGACGCGTAATTTCCCGCGCCGTTGCAGATGACCGCGTCACTGGGCAGATGGTCCGAGAGCCAGATCATGGTCTGCGCCAGATCGACGTCGGCGGACGGCGCGAAGCTGCGCGAAAAGCCGAGATAGTCTTGGTGCGCCTGGCGGGTCTCTTCACGCCAGGGTCGGACGGCGGGCGGCTCTTGTTTCGCCAGCATTTCGATGAAAGCCTTTGGCGAGGCGTGAATGGCGAGCGTGGGCGCATAGACGCGGCCGAATTCCTCCCCCTGCGGATAAATATGGACGAAACGCGTTCGGGGCGCGGGAATATCGAGGAGCTTGTAGCCCTGAGAGGGAATTTCCCCCAGTCGCCCGCCGACGAGAACAAAGAGATCGCTCGCTCGGGCGCGGGCGACGAGCTTTGGATTGGCGGCAAGGCCGAGGTCGCCGGCGTAGCAATCATGGAGAGGATCAAAGAGCGGCAGGCGTCGGTAGCTCGTCGCGACAGGCATGTCGAAAGCGCTTGCCCAATCCATCATGCGGCGGGACGCCGTTTCGTCCCAGCGCGTTCCGCCGAGGACGAATAAAGGACGCTTTGCCTCAGCGATCATTGTGGCGAGGGCGTCCATGGCCTCGGCTCCTGGCGCCGTCTCCACTGCTGCGGCAGGAGGGCAGGGGCGTGGTAGGACGCGTTCTTCGAGCATGTCTTTTGGCAAAGCGAGGGCGACGGGCCCCGGACGCCCGGCAAGCGCGACATGAAACGCTCGCGAGACATATTCTGTCACGCGCGCGCCGTCATCGATCTCGGCCGTCCATTTGGTCTGTCCGGCGAACATTGCGCGGTAATCGACTTCCTGGAAAGCGCCGCGGTCACGATTGGAACGCTCGATCTGGCCGATGAACAAGATCATCGGCGTCGAGTCATGCTGTGCGATATGGACGCCGGCAAATGCGTTGGCGGCGCCGGGGCCGCGCGTGACGAAGCAAATGCCGGGGCGGCCGGTGGCCTTGCCATAGGCGTCCGCCATCATCGCGGCGCCGGCTTCGTTGCGGCAGACCGTGAGTTTGACGTTGCGTTCATAGCAGGCGTCGAGCACGGCGAGATAGCTTTCGCCAGGCACGCAGAAAATATGGTCGACACCATTGGCGATGAGCTGATCGACCAAGGCTTGCGCGGCGGAAATTTCAACAATGGCGTTCATGCTATGCTCACGGTCCGAAGATGACGCTTTCGCAAAAGGCGAGATCGCCGAGCCGGGGGCGCTCGGGGCCTTTGAAATATTTGGGCCCGCGATCCGGGAGATAGATTCCGAAAAGGCCTGGAATCTTCTCTGTTGCGTCGAGAAGGACCGTGGGGTGGCCGCGTCGGAGCAGGTCGCGGCCCAAAGGCCCAGCGAAGCGTTGGAAGTCAGCAAGGTTGCGGCAGTAGATCAACTGCTGCGTGGGCACGAGGCCCTTCAACACCCGGCGCGGCAGAAAGACGAAGGGATGCGCGTCCCGCTTTTCATGCACGATCAGCGCGAGGCAGCCGCGCTCGGCATGGGCGGTGAGGAGGGCGCGTTCTTGCGATGAAAGAGAGTCGCCATAATCGCGTAGCGCGTCGAAAGGTTTAACGCGGGCGTTGGCTGCCCAGCGCGAGAGCGCGGGAATCGTCAGCATCTGACCGTTGCAATAGCGACGGAATCCCTGCGCTTCGATCACACGCCAAGTGTGCGGCGCCGGCGACGTATTGATATAGGTGACGTCCCTATGGCGCACCGCAGCGGCGATGAGCAGCGAGGCGTAGCCGCGATAGGCCTCCTCGACATACCAGCTCGAGATATTGCAGCGAATTTTGTCCGCGCCGAGCTGGGTGAAGATCATCAGGATGACGCCGACCGGCGCGCCCTCGTGCTCGAGGAGGTAGCCGAAACGTGGATAACCTGCGGGCGCATCGCGGCGCGCGAGCGCTTCGAGGGCGTGACTCCAATAATCGATCGTGCGCTCGGGAAAGCCTTTGGCCAGCAATTTGGCGAGCGCCGGCGCGTCGGGCTCATCGATCATTCGGCATCGAATGCGCGGCGTCGCTGGCTGAGTCATCTGGGCTTAACCTTCGTCATCGATCTTTGCGACATGGGCGAGGAATTGCTTACAAAACGACGATAGAAAGACCTTCTTAGCCGAAGATGAAAAGGCGAGTCTCGATGAGCATAAGGTTAACAGTGCTTTCCGTCGTGGAAAACGTGGCCGCGGAGCAGGAAAAAAAGCTTGCGCCGCTCGAGAGCGACACGGTTCTTGCCGACTCTGGGCTAGATTCTCTGTGCTTTGCGATCATCGTCGCGCGTCTCGAAGATGCGCTCGGGGTCGATCCCTTCACAGCTTCCGAAGAGGTCTATTTTCCGGTCACCTTCGGCGATTTCGTCGCGCTTTATGAAAATGCAGCGACCGTTTGATCTGCGCGGTTTGGCGCGCGACTCCGTCTCTGATGGCGCCTGCGGTTTGCGGGCGCCAAATGGACAGGCGCTTTGGCGCGACGCGGTCCAGGGCACGATCTTTGGCGGCGGCAATTTGCTTGCCGGCAAATCGGTGCTTATCGGCGTATCGTCGCAATTCGACGCCGCGCTCGCCATGCTGGAGCTCGACGGGCTTGTCGCGCGCATGGTGGTCACGCCGCCGGATTTCACGACGGAGCGTCTCGCCTCGGCAATAGAGCAGGCGCAGGTCGAGGCCGTCATTTGTGACGACGACGGCAAGGATTTCGGCGTCGCGCTCCCGCGCGTTCGGGTGTCGGCGCTCGCGCCCGAGACAGTGCCGCGCCCGGCGCCGATCGAGACGGAATGGGTTCTCCCGACGTCCGGCACGACGGGGGCGCCGAAGCTTGTCGCACATCGTCTCGACGGGTTGCTCGGCACGGTTCGCGGGCGCGCCATAGGCGAGCCGGCGCCGGTTTGGGCGACCTTCTACGACATTCGCCGCTACGGCGGCATGCAGATCTTCCTGCGCGCGGCGTCGAGCGGCGCGACATTGCTGCTCACCGAGTCGAGCGAGTCTCTCGCCGATCATGTAACGCGCATGGCAGAGGCGGGCGTCACGCATCTCACGGGGACGCCGTCGCATTGGCGCCGTCTGCTGATGAGCCCTGACGCTGCGCGGATCAGCCCTAAATATGTGCGCCTTTCTGGTGAGATCGCAGACCGGGCCATCCTCGGCAATTTGGCCGTTGCCTACCCGGACGCAAAAATCATCCACGCCTATGCGTCAACGGAAGCGGGCGTCGGCTTCGAGGTGAGGGACGGGCGGGAAGGGTTCCCCGCCGCTTATCTCGATGGCGTTGGCGGCGTCGATATGCGCGTCGTCGACGGGTCCTTGCGCCTGCGCTCCCGACGCACGGCGGATCGCTATGTCGGCCGCGACGATCTCCGGCTGGCGGATGCGGAGGGTTTCGTCGACACGGATGATCTCGTCGAAAGAGTCGGCGATCGTTTTTTCTTCAAGGGGCGGCGCGCAGGAACGATCAACGTCGGCGGTCTGAAAGTTCACCCGGAGGAGGTCGAGCAGATCATTAATCTGCACGCTGCCGTGCGCATGTCGCTGGTGAAGGCGCGGCGCAATCCGATCACAGGCGATCTCATCGTCGCAGAAGTTATGCTCGCGGATAGCGATATCTCGACGGAGCAAAAGCGGGCGGTGAAAGAAGAAATCCTCCTTGCCTGCCGCGCGCGGCTCGAACGTCACAAGGTCCCCGTTTCGATCGACTTCGTCTCGTCGTTCGCCATGTCGGCGGGCGGCAAACTGCTGCGGGGGAAAGCTTGATGCGCAATGTGATCGTCACCGGCGGCAGTCGTGGTCTCGGCTTGGCGATTTCCCGTCGCCTTGTCGCCGACGGCTTTCACGTCGTCGCTGTGGCGCGAAAGCCAAGCGAGGCTCTCGAAGAGGAGATCGCTCGCGCATCGGGCGCGCTTTCCTTCGCTGCGCTCGATCTATCTGACGTCGACGCGATCCCGGATTTCGTCTTACGGCTCAAGAAGGAGTTCGGCGCGCCTTATGGGCTCGTCAATAATGCTGGGCTCGGCACGGAAGGCTTGCTCGCCACCATGCATAATTCGCAGATCGAGATGCTCACCCGCGTAAATGTGACTGCGCCGATCGTTCTGACGAAATATGTCGTGCGCAATATGATGTCGGCGGGCGCGGGCGGTCGCATCGTGAATATGTCCTCCATCATCGCCTCGACCGGCTACAACGCGCTTTCGGTCTATGGCGCGACGAAAGCGGCGCTCATTGGCTTCACCAAGTCTCTGTCGCGCGAAGTCGGGCGGATGGGCGTCACCGTCAATGCGGTAGCGCCGGGTTTCGTCGAGACGGAGATGACGGCTTCGCTTGGCGACGCGGATCGCGGTAAAATTGCCGCACGCGCGGCCTTGCGCAGGTTGGCGATGCCGGAGGATGTCGCGAACGCGGTCTCTTTCCTGCTCGACGACAAGGCGCGCAACATTACCGGAACGGTGGTGACGGTGGATGCGGGGGCAACGGCGTGACGCAAGGCGCGCTCGGGCGGCAGTCGTTAACCGCCTGTTAACCATCCGGTTGCATCCTGGGCTTCGCCAGCGTGTTTCGGTTGCTTCAGGCAGAGCCGAAACTGGCTGTGTTTTCGGTGACGGCCCGCGACCTCGGATGTAAAGGCGCGGGCCGCTCGTTTTTTACGAAGCGATTTTGACTGGGCCTCATGCTGCGACTACCAACTCCCGCCGCCATAGGCCGAGCCCAGTAGGCGGCGAGTGCGGCGTAACGCGATCTCTTTGCCTTCAAGGGTGGCTTCCCGACGCAGGTCGCTCGGTTAGATCGAAGACATGTTGTGAAGGGCGATAGTTCAACACGGGAACAACGCGCGAATAGCCGTTGTCACCGTAGAAAACGCCCCCGCCACCGTAGAAGCCGCCGTCGTTGCGAAAGCGACTCCCGCCTCTCCCGCCGCCGGATGCTGGCGTAACGGACATTGCGATCGCGAAGGCGATGACCAGAAACGACACTCGAGACATCTGCTCAGCTACCCGCTTCACTTGCAATGACGCCGCCGCTCCGCATAGCCAATCGAGCATGAACAGCGCCTATCCGGCGCGTTCATTTGGCGTTCAGCGAAATGCGGCGCAGGGCGTGATACGAGATCTGCTTGATTAGTCGGTGTCATTCCCGACGCCGGCGCAGCGAGCGATGGGGAATCCAGAGCAAAACCAGCGAACTTTTGTGGGCTCTGGATTCCCGGTCGGGCTCTCAGCCCGCCGGGAATGACAAGGCCCAATGCGAGCTGTTCAAGCGGAAAAGTTTTGAATCGCTCTCGGCTAGCCGCTCATCCCGCCGGCGTAAAGGATTCCGTGCGCGCCAGGCGCAGAACCTCGAGCCTGATCCTGTCGCCATGGCAGGGGCGCTGCGGGCGCGTGGGCGGCTCGGCGCACCAGCAGCGTAAGGCAATTTTCTCGCCCCTGCGCAATCGATACGCGATCTTTTCGATTTCTCGAGTCTTTGGGCCGCGTTCGGCGAGATCGCAATCGAGATCGCGTTCGTAGGCGGCGATCACGCGCAGCCGCTCCTGCATGTCTCGATGGTCGCGAAGCACATGCGGATTGCCGAGAATCGGATTGCTACGATCCACGTCGATAATTGTTTCGTCGGGGGCCGCCTGGAGCCCTCCTTTGCGCTTGGAAACAACTCGGATTCGCGCCCCATAATCGGTGGGTGGTTTGCTGGATTTGAAGAGATCGTCCAAGGATGCTTCTCCTGCGCCGAAAAATCCGATGATCTTCGAACCCGAGGCTACGTATTTTTGGCAGCTTGAATGGCCCGCGCTTGCAGGTCACCCTGGTCGATCGCCTCATTGCACAATGAGAACGCCATGATCGACTTGCTCTATATCGCCCGGCTGGACTTCCTTATCAAAATCCGCAGCTCGCAGGAATGCGAGCTCCCGAGGCCGCGCGCTCGGTTTGTCCCCATAGACAATGGCGACGCATCTAGAGTTCCTCTCGCTCAAAGACGCTCGCGGCAACAAAAAAAGGCCGCCCCTTAATTGCCTGCGCCGGGCAGCCTCGTGCAAGGACGTCGATGCGCCCGCTCAACTCTGGTGCGGCCCGAGCATTTGATACAATGCGGCTTCGATCCGTCGCCAGTTTTTGGCCTGCTCGGTCTCGCCGCTCTGCTCTAAAGTGGCCGCCTTTTGCGCCGCTTCGGCGACGGACTTGTCGCCATGCGCCTCGAACAGCCGCCGCGCATAGTCTTGGATGTCGAGTTCTTCCAATTGGACGGCTCCGCTTTGGTTGGGTTGAACCTAGAAGTCGCGTCAACGTTTATTGCAACGAAATTCGGCGGAATCTGTTCCTGCCTGCCAGAAATCCAGACGCGCTGTTGTCGAGGCGGTGATCGGGAACCGCGCGTGCGATCGCTCGTTGAAGCTGCTCTGAAAAGGCTTGAGGAGGGCGCGGTGGCGTTGCTCGAGGATCTGCCCGTACCCAAGAGCGTTCTTGGGCTGGGCCTGGCCATCGTGGCCTTGCCTTTCGCCTTTCCCTCATTGCGCCCGCTCTGGGGGACGGCGGTCAAAGGCGGCGTGAAGCTTTACCTGGAGGCGAACGCCGAGGCGCAGGACGGCCTTATCGACACGCTCGTCGAGGGCGCCGTCGACCAGCTTGTCGACGCCATCGCAAAGCCGGTAGAAGAGCGAGACGAGAAAATCCCGGAGATTGTTTCCAATTTCAAGGCCAAAGCGCGCCGGCGATCCAACCGCAAGGGACGGGCCCCCAAAGATCGCGAGTTGCTTTACGATCGACACAAGTCGAAGCTTCGGTGCAGGCTGGCGCGCCTGGATAACAACCCGTCGACGCAGCCACACATGGAAGAGATCATGAAAAGCGTCCGCTAGGCTGCTAGTGGATTCCGTCCGGCTCTCTTCCGAACGTGAAGAAGGCCCCGAAGGGGGCCTTTTCTGACGCTTTGGTTTGCGGGATTTAAATTGGTCGGAGTGAGAGGATTCGAACCTCCGACCCCCTCGTCCCGAACGAGGTGCGCTACCAGGCTGCGCTACACTCCGATCCAACGGCCGCGTGGGCCGCTTTCGAGGGGCCTTATAGCCATAGTGGGGCGGAGCCGCAACTAGTTTCGCCGTTTAATTTGTCGCTTCTCCACCGTGGCGACGGCGTAGCGTCACGAAGGAAAAATCCGCCTCGTCCGTTTCGCCGCGCGGCGGCGTCTCGCGGGCGATTTCCTCCCAATCCAGCGGTGAAAGCTCCGGGAAATGGGCGTCTCCCGGAATGTCGAGCGCGACTTCAGTGAGCTCGATCATTTGCGTCTCGCCGAGCAGCGCCCGATAGATTTCGGCGCCGCCAGCGACAATGATTTCGGGCGCCGACATTTCGGCGGCGAGGCGCCGGGCGATGGCGAGCGATTCGGCAAGGCTCGTCGCCACATGCGCGCCGGGCGCGGCGTAGCCGGGGCTCCGCGTGACGACGACGCTCTCGCGGCCAGGCAGGGGGCGGCCGATCGATTCCCAAGTGCGGCGGCCCATGATCATGGGCCGGCCCCAGGTGCGCGCCTTATAGCGCTGGAGATCGCTGGAGAGACGCCAGGGGAGGCCATTACCGACCCCGATGACGCCGTTCTGGGCCCGGGCGACGACGGCGACGAGTTTGGGGGTCATGCGACTCCTTTATACGGCAATCGGCGCGGCAATGGCCGGCCAGGGGTCGTAGCCTTCTACCGCAATGTCTTCATAGCGGAAGTCGAGGAGCGAGGCTGCTTCGGGGTTCAGCGCGAGGCGGGGCAGGGGCCGAGGCACGCGCGTGAGCTGCAGGTGGGCCTGCTCGATGTGGTTGAGATAGAGATGCGCGTCGCCGAGGCTGTGGATGAAATCGCCGGCGACGCAGCCGGTGGCCTGCGCGACCATGTGCGTGAGCAGCGCATAGCTCGCAATATTGAAGGGCACGCCGAGAAAGACGTCCCCCGAGCGCTGATAGAGCTGGCAGGACAAGCGCTTTTGTCCGTCCACCTCCGCCACATGGAATTGGAAAAGGCAATGGCAGGGCGCGAGCGCCATTTTGTCGATTTCGGCCGGATTCCAGGCCGTGACGACGAGGCGGCGCGAGAAGGGGTTTCGCTTTATTTCCTCGATCAGCCAGCCGATCTGGTCGATCGTTTCCCCGCCGGGCGAGGGCCAGGCGCGCCACTGCGCGCCATAGACGGGCCCGAGATCGCCCTTCTCATCGGCCCATTCGTCCCAGATAGTGACGCCGTTTTCCTTCAGATAGCCGATGTTGGTCTCGCCCTTGAGGAACCAGAGCAGCTCGTGGATCAGGGATTTCAGATGCACCCGCTTGGTGGTGACGAGCGGAAAGCCCGCCGAGAGATCGAAGCGCATCTGATGGCCGAAGATGGAGAGCGTGCCTGTCCCCGTGCGGTCCTCCTTGCGGACGCCCTCGCGCAGGATCTTGTCGAGAAGGGAGAGATATTGGCGCATGGGGTATTTAAGGGGCCCGGGGGCGGGAGTCTTGGAGTTGGGAAGATTTACTTGGGGGAAAAGGGCCCTCATCCGACCCTCGCTGACGCGAGGGCCACCTTCTCCCGCGAGCGGGAGAAGGAGAGAACCCCTCGGTTGCCGATGATCCAGAAATCTGCCGCCGCGACTCCTTCTCCCGCGCGCGGGAGAAGGTGGCCGCCGAAGGCGGTCGGATGAGGGCGACATCCCAATTCCCCCGCCCCCGCCTTTGCAGCTCCGTCATCCTCTCCCTATATTCTCTCCCCGAGGGGAGCGACGCTCCCCAATAAGAGGGAAAACTCATATGCTGCGGTTTCTTGCGCAAAAGCGCGGATCGCTGATTTCATTGGCTTTCGCGGCGCTGTTGGCGCTGGCGCCGGCAATTGCCGAGGCGCGCATGGGCGGAGGCGGGAGCGTCGGCTCGCGCGGCTCCAAGACTTGGTCGGCGCCGCCGTCGACCCGCACGGCGCCCGGAACGGCCTCGCCATTCGAGCGCAGCGAGACGCCGCGCCCGAGCTATGGCCAGAGCCAGCCGGGTTACAATAATCCGGCTATCGGCGGTTCGTCCTTCGGCCGCGGCCTGCTTGGCGGTCTCGCCGGGGGCCTGCTCGGGGCGGGGCTCTTTGGTCTCCTGACCGGCAACGGGTTCTTCGGCGGCATGGGCGGCTTCATGTCGATCATCGGCCTGCTGTTTCAGATCGCGTTGGTCGCCTTCCTGGCCCGCATGGCCTTCGTCTGGTGGCAGAGGCGCAATGCGCCGGCCGGCGTCGGTCCTCAGGGCTCGACCTTCGGCTTCATGGGCGGCGCGCCTTTCGGCGGGCGTCCGATGGGCGGCTCCGGCGCGGGCCCGATGGGCTTTGGCGGCGGGGCGCCGCAGCGTCCGCGCGCGACGCCGATACAGATCGCGGCCGCAGACTTCAACGCCTTCGAGCGCCTGCTCGGCCAATCGCAGGCCGCCTATAGCCGCGAGGACGCCGGCGCGCTGGGCCAGATCGCTACGCCGGAAATGGTCCGCCATTTCGACGACGAGCTGGACACGAACCGCCGCAAGGGCGTCGTCAACCGCGTGACCGACGTCAAGCTTCTGCAGGGAGACCTCTCGGAAGCCTGGCGCGAGGGCTCGGATGAATATGCGAGCGTCGCCATGCGCTTCTCGCTGAACGACGTCCTGGAGGATCGCGCCACCGGCAAGCCGACGCCGGGCTCCACTGGCCCGACTGAGGCGACCGAGGTCTGGACCTTCCGCCGCCCGGCGGGCGCCGGCCCCGACGCCTGGAAGCTTTCGGCGATCCAGCAGGCGGCGTAAGGCAAAGACTGCTATTGAGAGGCGCTCCCTCCGTGAGGAGGGAGCGCCTTTTTTGTGATCTGCGGTCGGGCGAGTAGCAATCTGGCGCCGTGAGCCACTCAACCTCCCCTTTACGGGGAGGTCGGCGGTCGAAGACCGACGGGTGGGGCTCTCGCCGCTACGACAAGGGTTGGGGCGTTACCCCACCCAACCGCGCTTGCGCGGGGCCACCCTCCCCGTAAAGGGGAGGGATGAGCTCGCGCCCGGCATTCGCCAGATTGCCTCGTTGTCGAGACGAAGTTGACACGCCCACAGGACGCTCTCCCCATCGACGCCATGCTGTCCGATATTCGGGCGGCGCTCTCGGCCTCTCCTAATCTCGTGATCGTCGCGCCGCCCGGCGCCGGCAAGACCACGCGCGTTCCGCTGGCGCTGCTCGACGCGCCATGGGCGAGGGGCGGGAAGCTCATCCTGCTGGAGCCGCGCCGCCTTGCCGCCCGCGCCGCCGCGAGCCGCATGGCGGCGACGCTTGGCGAGCAGATCGGCGAGACCGTGGGCCTGCGCATGCGGCTCGAGTCCAGGGTCTCGGCCAAGACTCGCATCGAAGTCGTCACCGAAGGCGTCTTCGCGCGCATGATCCTCGACGATTCGGCGCTCGATGGCGTCGCCGGCGTGCTCTTCGACGAATATCATGAGCGCTCGCTCGACGCGGACTTGGGCCTCGCTCTGGCGCACGACGCTCAATCGGGGTTGCGCGACGATCTGCGGCTTATCGCCATGTCAGCGACGCTCGACGGCGCGCGCGTCTCCGCCTTGATGGGTGACGCGCCG
This sequence comes from Methylocystis sp. MJC1, assembly GCF_026427715.1. Lineage (NCBI taxonomy): Bacteria > Pseudomonadati > Pseudomonadota > Alphaproteobacteria > Hyphomicrobiales > Methylocystaceae > Methylocystis > Methylocystis sp. MJC1. The sequence goes on from NZ_CP107558.1 coordinate 1,358,454, forward strand.
ACGGTCGTCTCCGAGGGGCGCGCCTTCAATGTCGAGACGCGCTATCTGGGCCGCGATCCCAATGAGCGCATGGAGGACGCCGTCGCCCGCGCCGTGCTGCGCGCCCTCCATGAGGAGAAAGGCTCGGTGCTGGCCTTTCTGCCAGGGCAGGGCGAGATCCTGCGGACTGCCTCCCGCCTTGCAGAGGCGCGGTTGGAGGACGTGGACATCGCGCCGCTCTATGGCGCGCTTGATCGCGGCGAGCAGGACCGCGCCATTTCGCCCTCGCCTCCAGGGAGGCGCAAGGTCGTGCTCGCGACCTCCATCGCCGAGACGTCGCTGACCATCGAAGGCGTGCGCGTCGTCGTGGATTGCGGCCTGTCGCGCGTGCAGCTTTACGAGCCGGATTTGGGCCTCTCGCGCCTCGAAACGGTGCGCGCCGCGCGCGCCAGCGTCGATCAACGGCGCGGCCGCGCCGGGCGCACGGAGCCGGGCGTTTGCTACCGCCTTTGGGACGAGCCGCAGACGGCGTCGCTTCCCGCCTTCGCCGCGCCTGAGATATTGGCGGCTGATTTGTCGAGCCTCGTGCTCGATCTCGCCGCTTGGGGCGTGGCCGATCCGGGTCAGCTCGCCTGGCTCGACCCGCCGCCGGCGCCGGCCTGGAAGGAAGCCGTGGCGCTGGCCCAGGAGCTTGGGGCGCTCGACGCCGATGGGCGGCTCACGGAAGAGGGCAGGGCGTTGCGCGCGCTTCCGCTGCCGCCGCGCCTTGCGCGCATGGTGCTGGAGGCGGCGCGCCATGGGGAGGCCGAGCGGGCTGCGGAGCTCGCCATGCTGCTGTCCGAGCGCGGGCTCGGGGGGAATGACGCGGATTTGTCGCATCGGCTGGACCGGCTGCAGTCGGATGGCTCGAAGCGGGCGAAGGACGCGAGAAGGTTGGCGGGAAATTGGGCGAGGATGGCGAAGGCGGCTTTGCCCCCTCCCCAACCCTCCCCCGCTAAAGCGGGAGAGGGAGCAGATCGCGGCCTTCATCGAGAGTGTGGCAGTGCTGATCGCGAGCGTTCCCTCTCCCGCGAGAGCGGGGGAGGGACAGGGAGGGGGCCTATCCGCAACGCCACCGCCGCGCCTCTCTCCGACGGCGCCCTCATTGCGCTTGCCTATCCCGACCGCATCGCCAAATCGCGGGGGGCCAATGGCGATTTCCTCATGGCCAATGGCCGCGCCGCTAGCCTTCCGGTCGAAGACCCACTGTCGCGCGCGCCCTTTCTCGCCGTCGCAGAGCTGACGGGCCGCGCGGCCCAGGCGCGTATTCTTGCGGCCTGCGCCCTCGACGCGGAGGAGGTGGAGAGAATCGCCGGCGCGCGTATCGAGGCGCGCGACGAGACAGTCTTCGACCCTGCGACCGCAAGCCTGCGACGGCGCCGCTTTCGCCGCCTCGGCGCGATCCGCTTGAGCGAGCAGAACCTCTCCGTCGAGGCCGACGAGGAGAGCGCGCGGGCGCTGGCGCGGGGGATCGCCGCGCTCGGCGTCTCGCGCCTGCCCTGGACCAAGGGTCAGACGCAGCTTCGCGACCGCGTGGCTTTCTTGCGCCGGGCGGAGGGTGAGGAGTGGCCCGACGTCTCGGACGCGGCGCTGGCCGAAGGCGTCGAGGCGTGGCTCGCGCCTTACATCGTCGGCCGCGTCAGGCTGGGCGACATCGCCCCGGGCGATCTCGACGCGGCGCTTACCCATCTCTTGCCCTATGATCTCATGCGCCGCCTCGACGCCGAAGCGCCCACGCATTTCGAGACGCCGGCGGGCTCCCGCCATGCGCTCGATTACGCCGCGCCCAACGGGCCGCTGCTCTCCGTGCGGGTGCAGGAGCTTTACGGCCTTTCGCAGCATCCGGCGCTGGCGCGCGGCCGGGTTCCGCTGACATTGGAGCTGCTCTCGCCAGCGCATCGGCCGATCCAGACGACGTGCGACCTGCCGAGCTTTTGGGCGGGCTCGTGGAACGACGTGAAAAAAGAGATGAAGGGCCGCTATCCGCGCCATCTTTGGCCGGACGAGCCGGCCAAAGCCTTGCCGACCACGCGAGCGAAGCCGCGAGGAACATAGGAAACCCGTGACTCCTGCCGGCCGTTTAAGAGGCTCGCAAACTTTTGTCCCGACGATGGCGCGAGGCCTATTCGCCAGCTCGCATCGGCACGCCAGGGGGCGTCATGCTCGGAAAGCAAGTTTCATATGCGGTGATCGCAGTGGTCGTCAGCGTGATCGCGGCGAATGTGCTCATGCGTCTTGGTCCTCGTTTGGGCGCAGACGTTGCGCCGCAGAACGCCAAGCCGCGGCCCGTCGCTCAGACTGTGGCGCCCACGCGCGCCGCGCTCCCTCTGCGCATGGGAGAAATGCGCATCTCGGCCGATCGGAGAGGGCAATTCTCGACCGACGCCGAAATCAATGGCGCCCGCATCTCTGGCATGATGGTCGATACCGGCGCGACACTCGTCGCGCTCTCATATGAGGATGCTTCTGCCGCCGGTCTCTTTCCGGCGCCGGCGGACTATAAGTATCAGGTCAACACAGCAAATGGCGTCGCCCATGTGGCGCGTGCAACCCTCAACGACGTGCGCATCGGCAATATCGTGGTTCATAATGTAGAGGCGGTGGTCGGCGAGCGCGGCGCGCTGTCAGGGAGCCTCTTGGGCATGGCCTTCCTCTCCAAACTGTCGCGCTTCTCCGTGGAATCGGGAGCGCTGGTGCTGCAGCAATAGCTTAGGCTTAACGGTCTGGGGGATGAGGAAAATTTGGCCGGCGCGGCGGGACGGTGTAAAGGGAGCGCCGTCGTTTAGCTCGCAAGGACCACCCATGCTGCCCAAGCCCGTTTCAGCATTGACTCCAAATACTTTCGAATATGAACAAAAGCCTCTTGTGAAGCCGACAGGCTTTCGCGAATACGATGCGCGTTGGCTGTTCGGGCCCGAACTTAATCTGATGGGCGTGCAAGCGCTCGGCATGGGTCTCGGCACGTTGATCCACGAAATGGGCGTCGCGCCGGACATTGTTACCGGCCATGATTATCGCGCCTATTCTTCCTCCATCAAGCTCGCCTTGGTCGCCGGCCTCATGGCCTCGGGCGTGCGTGTGCGCGACATCGGCCTCGCCCTTTCGCCCATGGCCTATTTCGCGCAATTCGAGCTCGACGCCCCCGCCGTCGCCATGGTCACAGCATCGCATAACGACAATGGCTGGACCGGCGTGAAGATGGGCGCGCAGCGGCCCGTGACTTTCGGACCGGACGAGATGAGCCGCCTGAAAGAGATTGTGCTGTCCGGCAAGTTCCGGCAAGCGGGCGGCGGCTCGTACCACTTCATCGAGAATTTCGGCGCGCGCTATCTCGACGATCTGACCCGCCGTCCGGCCTTTGGGCGCAAGATGAAAGTCGTCGCCGCCTGCGGAAACGGCACGGCCGGCGCCTTCGCGCCGCAGATGCTCGAACGTCTGGGTTGCGAGGTGATACCCCTCGACGTCGAGCCTGACTATAACTTCCCGCGTTACAATCCCAATCCCGAAGACATGGAGATGCTGCACGCCATCGCGCATAAGGTGCGCGAGACGGGCGCCGACGTCGGGCTCGGCTTCGATGGCGACGGCGACCGCTGCGGCGTCGTCGACAACAATGGCGAGGAGATTTTCGCCGATAAGATCGGCGTGATGCTCGCGCGCGATCTCTCCAAGGTCTATCCCGGCGCGAAATTCGTCGTGGATGTGAAGTCGACGGGCCTCTTCGCGACCGACCCCGAACTCGTGTCGCGCGGCGTGCACACAGATTATTGGAAGACCGGCCATTCCTATATCAAGCGCCGCGTGAACGACCTCAACGCGCTCGCCGGCTTCGAGAAGTCGGGTCATTTCTTCTTCAACGCGCCGATCGGCCGCGGCTATGACGACGGGCTGCTAACGGCCGTGCATGTTCTGGAGATGCTCGACCGCAACCCCGACAAGAGCATGGCTGATCTCTACACCGACCTGCCGAAGACCTGGGGCTCGCCGACCATGTCGCCGCATTGCGACGACGAAAAGAAATATGAGGTCGTGAAAAAGGTGACCGCGCGCATCGAAGCCATGAAGGCGCGTGGCGAGACGCTCATCGGCCAGCCGATCCGCGATGTTGTGACGGTTAATGGCGTGCGCGTGACCGTCGCTGACGGCACATGGGGGCTGGTGCGCGCCTCGTCCAACAAGCCGGAGCTGGTTGTCGTGGTCGAGAGCCCGGCGTCGGAAACGCAGCTGCGCGAAATGTTCGGCGCGGTGGACGCTATCCTTCGCGAAAATCCTGAAGTCGGCGCCTATAATCAGACGATTTGATCACCCGGCCACCAAAAGGCTGGCGCTCGCACGCCCGCCTTTTTTAATTGATGGAATCGGCTTCGTTTGGTCTGCCGTCATTCCCGACGCTCGCGAATCGAGTGATCGGGAATCGAGAGCAAAACTAGCGCATTTTGGCACTGGATTTCCCGGCGGGCTTTCAGCCCGCCGGGAATGATTCGGCTAGCAAGCCTTCCAACGGAAATCGCATCATGGCGTCGAGCCGTTACAATTCGTTCCCGACGTCATGTAATACTGAATGTGAGGGGGTGAATATGTGTTGCGGACAGGCCCATAGCTCGTTCGCTGCATGACCCAGGTCGGCGACGAGCTCCATTTGAACATCTCGAAATGCACGCCCGGCGTGTAGGCGTAGACAACGTCGGCGACGATCATCGGCCCCGTGGTCGGATTGACGCCATTCGTGACCTGAACATAACTCGTCGGGATCGTCGTGACGGACACGGGCGCCACATCCGCCGGCGAGAGAACCTGGCAGGGGCGCGCCGTCGCGCCGTTGCGGGTGACCGACCAGCTTGTTTTCCCCTGCCATGTGGTTGCCGTCACCGCGGTGATGTTCACCTCGGAAATCGTCATTTTCATAGACGTGTCGGTGGTTGGCAGCCCCATCAACACATTCGCAGCCGAAAAGATCGACGTGATGTCCGCTTCGCTCAAACCCGCTTGCCCGCTTGCGCAAGTCGTAGCGGAATTGCCCGCCGCGGGATTCGGGCAATCGATCTTTTGAGCCGTCAGATCGGCGAGCGTGTGCGCGACGAGATCTAGCCTCTGAGAGGTGCGCATGCCGCGCGACAATTCGACGAGCCCCATATAGATCACGAGCATCAGGGGCAGGATCAAGGCGAACTCGACGGCCGCCATGCCGCTGTCGTTGAGATTTGGCCGGCGGCTGTTTCCACTAATACGCATCGTCAATTATCCTGGCTCGACACGGAATGCGGCGATCCCCATGATCATATAGCTCCAGGCGCCGTTATATTGGGTTTGACCATTGCGGATTTGCGAGAAGCCGCCGCCTCCGGCAAGCGTGCTGCCGCCCAGGAAGCCCATGATCACCGAGGTCGGATAGACGACACGGACGATGGCGATTTGTCCGGCAGTGGGCATTGTGATCGTGGTCGAGCGGGGAGCCGCAGTAAAGGTGTTGCCGGTGCTCGCGGTCGCCCAGCTCGTGGGACTGCTGATGTCGACCATAAGTTGCGAGCAGTCGAACATGGTAGACAAGGTCCCAGGCTTGACCACGCCGCTGGCCTGCCAGGTACAGAGATATTGATCGACAAATTGCTGGTAGGTCAGATTCGCGGCCGTGCTATGCGTCAGCACTGCGCGACTTGCCATCTCGGTTGCCATCTGCAATTGAGCGGTCCGAAAATAAACTGTGCCGGTCTCGAAGATGGCGCCGATGAGCCCGATGAAGGGCACGCTGATCATCGCAAATTCGACGGCGGTCACGCCCCTGCGGTCGACAAGGAAGCGTTTTGGCGCCAGTCGCACTGCGTATCGTATGAGTCTGTTCGTCAAGCGAGCCGCCATCTCTATTTCCAGCGCGTTCCTTCGAAACAAGCTGGCGCCTGAGGGTTTCCGACCCGTTACGAAATCTTCGCTGTTGCGGTCTGTATCGATCGAATTCTTGGCTACGGCTTCCGTAGCCCACTTCAGCGACGCGCAGACGACGCGGCGGCGTCATGCGCCTTAACCGCGTCGATCGTCGTATTCATATATTGCACGTCATCCGCCAGATCGACGGCCTTCGCACATCTTGGATTGCAGGAGAGCGACTCGCGATGCAGCCCTCGTTGAACGACGATCTTGTCTTCCGAGGGCACGACAGTGACGATAGACTCGCCGACCTGCGCGCCGCTGCGATCGAGAACGATGAGATTCGTCGAGCCGAAGCTCTTCCCCGTGATGACCATGAGCGGGCTGTTCTTGAGCATCGTCACGTCGGCGATCAGCGGATTGCCGATCACCAGTGTCTGCGCGCCTTGGGGGATCTTCACGATACGCGCATAGTCGATGTCCACGCGAATGGCGCGGTCATCGGCGGGCGCGGCCGATGCTGCCGCGTGAAATCCTGCGACGCTGACGATCACAAGCAAAGCCTCACGCAAGAGAAGCAGAGACAGATTCATTCGGTTCACCATGCAGCGGGCCTGTCGGCGGCTTCCCGCGGGCTGGAGGCTTCCGCGCTGTTCGGGTGAACGAAAAAGCGAGGCGGCTCCGCTGATCAACTAAACCAGCTAATGGTGAAGGGATCGCTAAAAATGTATCGATTTCAATCCGAGATCCGAGGCATGCGAACAACGACGAAAGAAGCTAGAATTTTCTCGGTTAAACAAGCGAATGGATGAGGCGTCTTCACGCCAATGACGCAAACAAAAACATGGCGCTACGCTCCGAATGCGATCAACGAACTTGAAAGGTTTGCAGGGTAGCTTGCAATTATTCGCTCGAGCCAAGACACACGGAGCGGCTCGACGGATCGGGAAAAACAATTCGGAGCAGGGAATATGAACAAGATCTTCGCGCGTTTCGTGAAGGATGAGTCTGGCGCCACCGCGATCGAATACGGCCTGATTGCGTCGCTCATCGGCGTCGTCATCATTGGCGCAATCACGACCCTCGGCACCAAGCTTTCGGGAACCTTTTCGAAGGTTGCCGGCAACCTCGCCTAACGACCTCCTTCTCATGGAAGCTTGGGGACGGCCCCGCGACGGGGCCGTCGTCGTTTCGAGCTGTATATTTCCTCCTGCGTGCTTAACGGCAGGTTAATGGTTCAATCATAATTTTGCCCGCGGCGCCTTCACACGCCCTCCCTTGCGATTCCAGGCAGGACCTACATGATCGAGACAGCCGCACTCATCATCTTCCCGACACTGATGATCTTTGCGGCCTTCTCCGACCTTTTCACCATGACGATCCCGAACCGCGTTTCGCTCATTCTCATCGTCGTCTATTTCGCTCTCGCGGCCTATATCCCGCTTTCCTGGAACACGGTTGCGGTGCATGTCTCTTGCGGGCTTGCCGTTCTGGCGCTGACTTTCGTGCTTTTTCAGCGCGGCTGGGTCGGCGGTGGCGACGCCAAGCTCGCGTCGGCGACCGCGCTCTGGCTCGGATGGGAGAATCTGCTCGACTATGGCCTTATCGCATCCATTGCCGGCGGCGCGCTCACCCTCGTGATCCTAATCATGCGTTGGAACGAGCTGCCCAACCGCTTGCTCGCCGTAAAATTCATCGCGCGTCTTGCCGAAAAAACGAATGGCGTGCCTTATGGAATCGCGCTGGCGATCGCCGGCCTGCTCATCTATCCGCAGACCGCGCTCTGGAGCCGCCTCGGCGGGCTGTAATCGTCCACGCTTGATTGGCGTCCGCGCCAACACTCTTACCTCTCTGCAAACAAGTTGCATGAGGATTTGCCTCCTCGCAGAGGCTAAACCGCGAAAAATACTAATCTCGTAAGAACTAATTAACCCTAATTTGACTTTTCTGCGCTTGAATTTCAACCAACCGCGGTGTGGCGGGGCGTTGGATTCGGCACGATGAATAAAGCACAAATCGTAGTTCTGGCCGTCGCGGTCGCCGCTGGCGGCGCGGCGTTCATGATGATGAACGCCTCCAGCCCGCCCTCGTCTCCCGTCGAAGTCGCAGCGCCTCCGCCGCCGGTCAACGTCGATCAAGTGCTCGTCGCCGCCCGCGATCTTCCTTACGGGACGGAGATCGCCGACGCCGACACAAATTGGGTCGATTGGCCAACTGCCGCTCTTCCTCCGGGCGCACTGACGAAAAGCGCGGCGCCGAACGCCAAAGAGGATGTGAAATCCTCTTATGTGCGTATCCCCGTCTCCGCGAATGAGCCTGTGCGCAAGGAGCGCCTGGTCAAGGGCGTTACTGCCGGTCTGATGTCGACCATGGTGGCGCCCGGAAAGCGCGCCGTGGCCATCGATGTGACGCTCAACAACACGGCCGGCGGCTTCATCCTTCCCAACGATCGTGTCGACGTCATCCGCACTTATCGCGACGTAGAGGCCACAAAAGATCTGGGGCATGAGGTCTATGGCTCGGAGGTCGTCCTTTCCAATGTGCGGGTCCTGGCGATGGGCCAGACCATCGAGAAAAAAGGCTCGGAGCCCGTTGTAACCGGTTCGACGGCCACTCTGGAACTCGATCCCCATCAGGCCGAGCTCGTCGTGCTCGCTCAGCGCACGGGCCAGCTCGTCCTTACCCTACGACCAATCACCGACGCGATTGCAAAGGATGCGTCGGCCGAAGCCCCAAACGACGGCTCGGTCGAGGACAGCTTGACGGTCGTCAAGCATGGCGTCTCAACAAATCTTCGAATGAAGTGAGCGCCCTCGATGAAAGCCTTGGCCCTGTTCCAACAACTTTTCGCGGAGCGCCCATGAGCCGTTTGACGCATAATCTGATCGGCGCGGCAATGGCCTCGATTGCGATCATCTCCGGCGCCGGCGCGCCAGCATTGGCGCAGGGGCCGCTTCCAGGCGGAATCGAATTGGATAGCGGCGCCACGCTTTCGCGCCGCATCATGATGGGCGTCGGCAAATCCATGATCGTCGATTTGCCGCGCGATGTCTCCGAGGTGATCGTCGGCAATCCGAAAGTCGCCGACGCGGTCGTTCGCACGCCGCGCAAGATATATTTGATTGGCGGTGAAAACGGCCAAACGACTGTCATCGGGCTGGATGCGAACGGGCGGCAGGTGGCCAATCTCGAAATCAGCGTCGGGCGCGACGTTGGAGAATTGATGCCTCTGCTGAAAGCGGCGTTGCCGAAGTCGAACATCATCGCGCGCACCGTCAACGACGTCATTATTCTCACCGGCAATGTCGGTTCCGCCGGCGAAGCTCAGCGCGCCGTGGATATCGCCAAAGGCTTTGCCTCTCGGGTCATGGGTTCGTCGGGCGGGGGAGGCGCAGCTTCGTCTCCCGTGCAGGGCGGCGCCTCGGCGGCCGATGGATATGTCGTCAACGCGATGACCATTCGCGGCGAAGAGCAGGTGATGCTCAAGGTCACTGTCGCCGAGGTCAACCGAAACGTCATAAAGCAGCTCGGTTTCTCGCCGCAAGCGGGTGGCGATCTGCTGTTGAATGGCGGTTGGGGCAAATTCGTGCAGGAAAATCCCTTCGCCGTGAACGGCGGATTGAGCGGCACCGCCCTTACGATCAACGGACCCAACAACACGGCCGCGACGCTGAAGGCGTTCGAGCGTTACGGCGTGTCGCGCATCCTCGCCGAACCGACAGTCACGGCAATCTCGGGCGAGCAGGCGAAAATGCTCGTCGGCGGCGAAATTCCCGTGCCTGGGTCCTGCGGCGCGACGTCGAGCGGCTTCTGCGTGAACCCCGGCATCGTGTTCAAGCCCTATGGCGTGTCGTTGAACTTCATTCCAGTCGTGCTTTCCGAGGGGCGAATCTCCTTGCGGCTGTCGACCGAAATCACCGAGGTCGACAAGCAGAATTCCTACACTTACGCCAATGTGACCGTTCCCGGTTTCAAGAGCCGCAAGAATGAAACGACGGTCGAGCTACCATCGGGAGGCTCGATCGCCACTGCGGGGCTGCTCTCGCATTACACTCAGCAAGCGATAAACGGCGTTCCGGGTCTTCTCAACCTGCCCATTCTCGGCACGCTATTCCGATCCCGCGACTATCAGCGCAACGAGTCGGAGCTGCTCATCATCGTCACGCCCTATGCTGCGCGCGCGCTTACCCAGCAGGAGATTTCGAGACCCGATGACGGTTTCGCCGACGCGTCGGACCCGCAGGCCTGGTTGCTGGGGCGCGTTAACCGCATTTATTCGACCCGCAGCAATCCGCAAATGATGCAGAACTTCAAGGGTCGCATCGGCTTCATTCACGACTGACGCGCGACGGCCGCGAGGGATGAAAAATATGTCCATGCAGATGCAGACTGCGAAGGCCCCCGGCGTCTTCGCGCAGAAATCCGGGCCCAGCGCGAGACGCCTCAGCGGGATTTTGGCGGCGCTTCTTGCGGCGCCTCTCGGCGCCTGTGGGGTTCAGCGGACCTTGCCGCCCCCGGTGACGCCTTACGATCATCATGACCGGCATCCTGTCGTGCTGAGCGACGCGCCGCAGGTTCTCGATATATTTCCCTCGTCGCTGCACGGTCGGATCGACAATGACACGCAGGGACGCATCAACGAATTCGCAGCGCGTTACAGGCAATTTGGACACGGTCAGATCACCATGTTGACTCCCGTTGGAAGCCCTGCGGCTGTTGCGAGCGCCGGGGAGGCGAATGCGGTGCGCCGCGCGCTCGCTTTCGCGGGGCTTGGCGGAAATTTCACCACGGGCACCTACCCGGTCACCGATCCAAAGCTCGCCGCGCCCATCCGTCTCTCTTTTCAATCCTTGAAAGCGAAGGTCGCTGGTCGTTGCGGCGAATGGCCAAGGGATCTTGCGTCGGGTTCATCTGTGGACGGCTGGGAAAACCAGACCTATTGGAATTTTGGCTGCGCCTCGCAGGCGACGCTCTCCGCGCAGATCGCCGATCCACGGGATCTTGCCAATCCGCGCGGCGAAACGCCATCTGATATCGAGCTGCGCATGCGCAACATCAATAAAATGCGCCGCGGCGAAGAACCAAGCACAATGTGGCGGCTCAAGGCGACCGACATCAGCCAGGTCGGCGGAGGAAGCTAATCATGTCCGACAAGCACAGCGAACGCGCATATGGCGACGCTGGGACTCAGATCGCGCCGGTGCCGCGGATTTCGATTCAGGGATTCTGCGAATCTCAGGACGTCGCGCAGGTGATCGAAAACGCGGCGAGCGATCGCCGAATGAGCAAAGCCCATGTGAAGGTTCACATGGGCGGCATCGCCGCCGCCATCGAAGCCTATCGTACCGCCCCGACTCCCAATCTGATCGTCCTCGAGACTTTCGCGGATCGGGCGGTGCTGACGGAGCAGCTCGATAGCCTTGCCGAGTTTTGCGACTCGGGAACGAAGGTGATGGTCATCGGCCATGAAAACGATATTGCGCTTTATCGTGAGCTGACGGCGCGCGGCGTCAGCGATTATGTCGTGGCGCCGCTCGATGTTCTCACCTTCATCGCTCAGGTGTCGCACCTCTATAACGGCCCTCACGCCGAAGTAATTGGGAAACTGATCGCGGTCGTTGGCGTCAAGGGCGGCGTCGGCGCTTCGACAATCTGCCACAACCTTGCTTGGTCGGTGTCGCGGCAGCTCGAGTGCCAGACCGTCATCGTCGATCTCGATTTGCCATTTGGCACCGCGGGGCTCGATTTTAATCAGGACCCGCCGCAAGGCATAGCAGACGCCGTGTTCTCGCCGGAGCGGTTGGATACGGCCTTTGTCGATCGCCTTCTGTCGAAATGTAGCGATACGCTCAGCATTCTGGCCGCCCCGGCTACTGTGGAGCGCCTTTACGATCTCCAGGAGCAGGCCTTCGACGCGACGCTCGATATTCTACGATCGACGACGCCGTGCTCGATCTTGGATGTCCCACATCAATGGTCGGGCTGGACGAAGCGCGTGCTGGTCGCGGCGGACGAAGTGGTTCTCGTGGCCTCGCCCGATCTCGCTAATCTGCGAAATGCGAAGACGCTTATGGATGCGCTTCGCGCCCAGCGCGTAAATGATCCAACCCCTCGGCTCGTGCTCAACATGGTTGGCGTTCCCCGGCGCCCGGAAATCGCCATCGCGGAATTCGCAAAGGCGATAGAGGTGGAGCCTGTCGGCATCGTTCCATTCGAGCCGAAGCTTTTCGGCACGGCGGCGAATAACGGCCAGATGCTCGCGGAGGTCGAGGCGGGTTCGAAAATCGTCGAAGCGCTCGATGACATCGCCCGGCAACTGATGGGGCGCGTTGCGGTGCGGCGCGCCAAGAAAACGCTGCTCGCGCCGCTGCTGGAACATTTCGTGCGCAAGAAGGCGAGCTGAAGATCTTCCAAAACATCCTAAGCGCGGGCCAAGGATAATCGGCAATGTTCGGAAAGCGTACGAGTGTCGGCGATATGGCGCAGCGGCCCCGCGGGCCGGCTTCTGCGTCCATGGCCAAGCCGCAACTGCCTTTGCCTGCGGCTCCAAGCTATGAAGCTTCGGTCCCGGCCCCCGCTCCGGCGCCCGAGCAAAAGAAGTCCGAAGAATATTATCTGACGAAGAGCGTCATCTTCGGCGCGCTGATCGAGGCGATCGATCTGGCGCAGCTGTCGAAGCTCGACCCGGAGAACGCACGCGAAGAAATCCGAGACATCGTCAACGAAATCGTCGCCATCAAAAATGTCGTGATGTCGATCGCCGAGCAGGAGGAGCTGCTCGACGACATCTGCAACGATGTTCTGGGATATGGCCCGCTCGAGCCCTTGCTCGCCCGCGACGATATCGCGGACATCATGGTCAATGGCGCCTTCAGGACCTATATCGAAGTCGGCGGCAAGATCCAGCTGACGAACATACGCTTTCGCGATAATTCGCAGCTGATGAATATCTGCCAGCGTATCGTGTCCCAGGTTGGCCGCCGTGTCGATGAATCGTCGCCGATTTGCGACGCGCGCCTGCTCGACGGTTCTCGCGTCAACGTCATTGCCCCGCCGCTTGCGATCGATGGCCCGGCGCTGACAATTCGTAAGTTCAAGAAGGACAAGCTCACCCTCGACCAGCTGATGCGCTTTGGCGCAATTTCGGCGGAAGGCGGCGAGGTGCTCAAGATTATCGGCCGGGTTCGCTGCAACGTGCTCATCTCCGGCGGCACAGGCTCGGGCAAGACGACGTTGCTGAACTGTATGACGAATTACATTGACGGCGACGAGCGCGTCATCACCTGTGAGGATGCCGCGGAACTGCAACTCCAGCAAGCGCATGTCGTCCGACTTGAAACCCGTCCGCCGAATCTCGAAGGGCAGGGCGCGGTCACGATGCGCGATCTGGTCAAGAACTGCCTGCGTATGCGCCCCGAGCGCATCATCGTCGGCGAGGTTCGCGGACCGGAAGCGTTCGATCTTTTGCAAGCGATGAACACCGGTCACGACGGCTCGATGGGCACTCTCCATGCCAATTCGCCACGCGAGGCTCTCGGCCGCCTCGAGTCGATGATCACCATGGGCGGGTTCTCGCTGCCGGCGAAGACCATCCGGGACATGATCGTCTCGTCTATCGATGTGATTATTCAGGCCGCTCGCTTACGTGACGGCTCGCGTCGCATCACACATATCACCGAAGTGCTCGGCCTCGAAGGCGACGTCGTAACGATGCAAGATCTTTTCGTTTACGAAATCCTCGGTGAAGACGCGAATGGAAAGATCATCGGCCGACATCGTTCGACAGGCATCGGCCGTCCAAGATTCTGGGAACGCGCGCGGTACTATGGCGAAGACGAACGACTCGCGGCCGCGCTCGACGCCGCGGAAGTCGACGACCTAGAAAAGTAAACTTGCTGAGGGGCGAGGGTATGGATCGGCAGATTATTGTCGTGGCGTTGATTGGGGTCGCCGTCGCGGGCCTGATGTACGCCTTCGTCTATCCCTATCTCTCGGGAGATATCAAAGCCCAAAAGCGTCAGGCGGCCTTGGTCGGCGGCCCCTCTGACCGTGCAGCCAACACGAGAGTCGGCGATCCGGCGAAGCGGCGCAAGGCGATCGCGGACAGCTTGAAGGAAGTCGAGGATCGCAACAAGAAGCAGCGGGTCACGCTCGAGCAAAGTATCGCCCAAGCGGGTTTGACCTGGTCGAAAACGGCTTTTCTTGCCGGGTCGGTTGGGTTTGGGCTGCTTGTTGGATTTCTGGTGTTCGTCGTCAACGGCGACATGCTCGTCGCATTGGGCGCCGCCGCCGTCGGCATATTCGGATTGCCGAACTGGATGCTCTCATTCTTGCGCAAGCGTCGCATTATGAAGTTCGTGGACGAGTTTCCGGGGGCGATTGAGGTGATCATCCGCGGCGTCAAGGCGGGTCTGCCGGTAGCAGATTGCTTCCGCATTATTGCGTCGGAGGGTCAGGAGCCGGTTCGCAGCGAATTCCGACGCATTGTCGAATCTCAAGCGATTGGTCTTTCGCTCGGCGAAGCAGTCGACCGCTTCACCGAGCGCGTTCCTGTGGCCGAAGTGTCGTTCTTTTCTATCGTGATCAACATTCAGCAGAAGTCGGGCGGCAATCTTTCGGAGACGCTGTCAAATCTGTCCGGTGTCCTTCGTGATCGCAAGAAGATGAAGGGAAAGGTGCAGGCGATGTCGTCCGAAGCAAAGGCTTCCGCAGGCATCATCGGCAGCCTGCCTTTCCTCGTCGGCGGAGCGGTGTTTTTTACGACGCCGTCCTACATGATGATCCTGTTCACAACTACGATCGGCAAAATCATCATTGGAGTATGTCTTTTGTGGATGGCTATGGGCGTGTTCATCATGCGTAAGATGATCAATTTCGATATGTGAAAAAAGATAGTAATGCGAGGGCGGCGAGATGGACGGGATTGTAGAGAAGATCACAAACACGCATTTCCTCGTCAGCGCGCTGACGGCGATTGCGGTGATCGCGACCATCATAACGCTGGCCATGCCGCTGCTGAGCGACGACTCGCTCGCCAAGCGTATGAAAAGCGTCTCCAGCGAGCGTGAGAGAATCCGTCAGCGCGAACGCGCGGCCGCAAAGAGCCAGCAGCAGATCAAGGGCCTTCGCCACGAGTCGAAGACCTATATGAAGAATGTTGTCGATAGATTTTCCCTATCGAAATGGCTGAATACGGAGGACGCGAAAATGAAGCTCGCGTCTGCGGGCTTTCGCGGGCCGCAGGCGGAGATTGCGTTTTTGTTCTTTCGGCTCGTGACTCCGATCGGTTTTTTCCTTGGGGCGCTTTTTTGGGTTCTTGTCCTCAGCGACCCCGAGACGGGTATGCTTTTCAAGGTCGGCGTCGTGCTCGCGGCGACCTATCTCGGCATCAAGGCGCCGGAGCTGTTCATCAGCAATACGATCGCCCACCGTCAGCAATCGATGCAAAAGGCCTTTCCGGATGCGCTCGACCTGATGCTGATCTGCGTCGAATCCGGCATGTCGATCGAGCACGCTTTTCGCAAGGTCGGCCAGGAGATCGGCGCGCAATCGCTTCCGCTCGCTGAGGAGTTCGCGCTCGCGACGGCTGAGCTTTCCTATCTTCCCGACCGGCGCACGGCCTACACCAATCTTGCGGCGCGCACGGGTCTTGACGGCGTGAAGCAGATCTCCACTGTTCTGATCCAAGCCGAGAAATATGGCACGCCCCTCGGTCAAGCGCTGCGCATCACGGCGCAGGAAAGCCGCGACCATCGCCTGATGGAGGCGGAAAAGAAAGCCGCAGCCTTGCCGCCGAAATTGACCGTGCCGATGATCATCTTCTTTCTGCCGGTGCTGATGGTTGTCGTGCTGGCGCCCGCGGCGATTCAAGTCATGCAGACGTCCGGCTGACGCTTCATGGACGAGGCGCTCGACAAAAAGCGGCGCCTCGTTCATGAAGCGCGCATGGCCTCGACCTTTGTCCGTGATATTCGCGCTTGTCTGCGGTTTTATTCACGTCTTCCGGTTCCCCTGGGAGACGACGGCCACGCAATGCCTGATTTCGCGCGCGTGAGCTGGGCTGCGCCTTTTGCGGGGGGCGTTATCGGGGCTATCGGCGCCGGCGTGGTCTTGATAGGCGTATTCCTGCATCTGCCGAGCCTTGTCGTTGCGGCCTGTGCAGTGGGCGCGCTGACCTTGGCGACGGGTGGGTTGCATGAAGACGGTCTTGCTGATCTCGCGGATGGATTCGGTGGAGGCGCGACGCGCGAACAGAAACTCGCCATCATGCGCGACAGCCGGCTGGGCGCCTATGGCGCGCTCGCGCTCTGCTTATCGCTGCTGCTGCGTGTTGTGGCGGTAGCGGCGACGCTCGACCGAAGCGCGCTCTTGGCGGCTTTTGCCATAGTCTCGGCGTCGGCGCTCTCCCGGGCGGTGGGGCTTATCCCGATGATCGCGCTTTTACCCGCGCGGATCGACGGCGCCGGCGCCTCGGCTCCGACGCCTTCGTCCTCGGCCATGCGGCGGGCTCTTTTAATCGGAAGCATCATCGCGCTGGCGCCCTGGCTTTTCGGCGCCACTTTGGCCCAGACTGTCGTCGCGCAGATAGCGGCGATGACGGCGACGCTTGCTGTAACCAAATTGGCCCAGCGACAGATTGGCGGCTATACGGGCGACGTGCTCGGCGCATCGCAGCAGGCTGCCGAGATTGCTCTGGTCGTGGCTATTTCAGCGGCATAAGCGTCAGGCGGCGGCCTCGCGCATGCGCGCCACCGCGCTTTTGACTTCCGCGACCGCGGCCTCCAGAACCTCGACGCCTGCTCCCGGCCCCACGGCTTCGAGCGCCAGACGCCGGCGAAAAGCGCGGGCGCCCGGAAGGCCGTTGAAGAGACCGAGCATGTGCCGGGTCATATTGGAAAGCTTTTCCCCTTTGCCAAGCTCGCGCTCGATGTAAGGCGCATAGGCGTCGACAGCCGCGAATATGTCCGGGTAGGGCGCTTCCTCGTGGAAGAATTCGGGATCGACCGACAGGAGGAGGCCGGGGTCGTGATAGGCGGCGCGGCCGATCATCACGCCGTCCATGGTCTCCAGCTGCTCGTGCATTTCGGGCAGGCGCGTCAATCCGCCATTGATCGAGATAAGCGTTTGAGGGAAAGCGCGCTTGAGCTTGTGCACAAGCGCATAGTCGAGCGGCGGCACATCGCGGTTCTCTTTGGGCGAAAGCCCCTTGAGCCAGGCTTTGCGCGCATGGACGACAAGCGCGTCGACGCCCGCGTCGACGCAGTGCTGCGCCATTGTGAAGAGCGCCGCCTCCGGTTCTTGATCATCGACCCCGATGCGGCATTTCACGGTCACGGGCAAAGCGACGGCGTCTTTCATCGCCTTCACGCAATCGGCGACGAGGGCAGGGCGCAACATGAGGCAGGCGCCGAAGGCGCCGTTCTGCACGCGATCGGACGGGCAGCCGACGTTGAGATTGACTTCGCAATAGCCGAAGTCTTCGACAATCTTGGCCGCGCGCGCCAGCTCCGCCGGGTCAGAGCCGCCGAGCTGAAAGGCGACTGGCTGTTCAAAGGGGTCGAAGCTCATGAGACGGACCCGATCGCCGTGGATGACGGCGCCGGTCGTCAGCATCTCCGTGTAGAGGCGCGCGCGGCGCGTCAGTAGCCGATGGAAGGAACGGCAGTGCCGGTCCGTCCAATCCATCATAGGCGCGACAGAGAAGCGGACGTCGCTGTTTTTGATTGTTTGTTGTTTTGTTTCAGTCATTTGGTTTCTCGGAAATCGCCCGATTTGTTCCGGCTTTATTCCGATTTTGCTCATTTTGGGTCCGGGGTTACAGCATGCTCTAACTTTGAGGGCTCGTGCTGTCGTTGGGAGCCGTCATCCCGCAGAAGCGCAAGGACGGCTCGATTGGCTTTATGGCGCAAACAGCGATCCGACGCGATGGTCATGTCCAACGTGAGACAAAGACTTTTGACCACAAGCAGGCCGCCTTCAGCGGGCTCGAAATACGCGAGCACGAGCTTGAGAAGCTAGGAGCCATAGAGCAAGCCAAGGGCGCGGACCCCATCTTGGCTGAGACGAAGGGCGTTCACATCGACGACTTGGCAAACTGGATCGACGAGCGGCGCGCGGCCGCCATGAAGGAGTTGAAGAAGATGACGGAGTAGGGCGGCTTCAAGAGCGTCGATGTCGGAGTTAGCAATGCGCCAGAAGCGGACGATCGGGCTCGGCTGATGTGCCAAAAACGGGCATTCCAAGAGGCGTGCTCCTGCGTGTCGCGGCGCCTACCGCAGCCGTGCCTCGCTTCAATTGCGCGGGCGCCAAGGACGCGGCCTGGGTCAAAGGCGAGCTCAATCGCAATCAGGCGCGCCATCCGCCGCCAGAAAGAGGAGAGGCGCTAGCGCGAGAATTCGCCCAAAGCGGCTAACTCCTTTGCGTTCGCCCGATTCTGGCGCGGCGCGCCACCGCCGCAAGCCTGCATGGCACGTTGTTTGAAGCCCTCCCGGTCGAGGCTCGCCGCAATTCCATTTTGGAACAGGGAGGGAAGCCCTACGTCAGCGCGGAAGCCATCGCTCAACTGACGTTCTCGCAGAGGAGTAGCTCTCAATGAGCATCGGAGTGCAAGAAGCGGCTATCGAGCGCAACTATAAGGAATGCTCGGAGGAGTCCTACCAACAGACCATCGATGAAATCTGCGATCTCAATTGGAGCGGCCTCTCGCGTGAGGACCTCATCAACACGGCCTGGACCTATTACTATTTCTCAGTTCAGTTCCGCGAGAACGTCGGCATCGCGCGCCGCATGTTTCCCGACGACGCTCTCCTCGCGGAACTCGACGCCGGCGAGCGCAACACCGACAATCTCTCGCCTTGTCCCGGCGTTGTCGCCGTCGGCGAGCGCGTGGACCATGACGAATTTATGCGACGCACGCTGCAGCTTGAATCTATTGATCCCGTGCGCGAGCGTCGACTGAAGGCGATCGGCGAAGCCTATCTCGCACAGGCCCGCGCCGTAGACGACAAAACTCGCGTGCTGAGCCTCGCAAGCTACGAGGACGGCGGGTTGGAACGAACCTTCCGCGCGATATTGCAGGCCAAGCGCTGGGACGGCCCGTTGCTACACGCGTTCAAGCATTTCCTTGAGGGACATGTCACACTCGATAGCGATCCCGATCATGGGCATGGCTCGCTGTGCCGACACTTCATACCAAGCAAGCACGTCTACGACCTCTGGGTCGCGTTCAAGGAGAGCCTCATCGCTGGCGCGCCGGGATTGGTGAAGTAGCTTTAGGGCGCAACGCCGCGCTTTGCCTTTGCGTCCCGCGGCGGCGCTTGCCTTAAGCTCTAAGTGCTTGGTTCCAAGTGCTGGCTCAACCAAGGCTATGGGAAGGTCCGCATCGGTCTCAGGAGCGGCCTTTCGTGTAAGATTGCCAAGCCCACGGTGCTGAGGGTCCAGCCTCCTCGCCTATGCGCTCGTCAGCAAGTGTCGCGGCGAGTTGCCAGCATTCAGATGAATGCACGTTGAATTCAGCGAGGGACCGGTCGTCGCCCGCTTTGAAATGGGCTGGTGGTCGGCGGCTCGTTTTTGCATGTGTTCACGATGCGCCAATTTCGGCCTGTCCAAACCCGCGTCATGCATTCGAAGCATCGCAGCGACTGGGACCTGTCGCCGCCCCATGGACAATAGTCGTCACCCTGAGCCGCGGCCGAAAACGTAAGGCCAAGCGTCGATGTTGCGATCACGCACAGAATGATGATGCTTGTTCTTTTCATAGATGCCGCCTGCGCTCCGCACTCATACATGAGACCCCGTATTCGGGGCTTATAACCTATGTAGGGCGGGCGGCGGATCCATTCGCATCTTCAGCGCGACCGAGAAAGGGGCGTTGCCGATGCTATGCGCACTCGAAGTCGCTCGCGTGCCCGCAGATCTCATGGCGCTTGGGCAAACCACGAGCACAGCGATCGTATTCACGCGCAGTCCGACAAGAGCCCCCCTCGGAAAGGGCTTGGGCTTATGGCTTTCCGCTCGCATGGTCTCATGCGAGCGACAGGACGCCGCGCATTCTTCCACTTATGAGGAATGCGCTCTGACGCGCGCCTCAGTTCGGCTCGTAGCCGAAGTAAAACACTCGATGCGGCGCCTTGCAGGTGTTGACCCAACGCCACTCGCCGGCGACCTGCACGAGCCTCTGGCAGTCAAAGCATTTCATGGATTCGCCGTTGTCGCCGCCCCAACGGCAGACGTCATCCTCCGCCGCAGTGGATACGCCGAGGCCGAGGACCGAAAAGGCGATCAAGCCGGCGAGGGTCAAGGCAAAATTCCTCATATCCAGCACTCCTTGTGTGACAGTATTATGAAGATGTGACGATTTGTGGCGGCTTGCAAGCAAAAAAAGGTTTTCTTTAGGTCGTCGACCAGGAAGCTAAGCGCGGGCGCTAGGGCGGCGCCATGAGCGATAAGTGACGCTAACGCCTCAATTCTTGGGCCTCGCGTCTTCTCGGCAAAACGGCGCCTTGGCTGGGGCAATTGGGGTCTATGCGTAGGCCTGAAGCCAAACAGCGCGCTTGGGAGCTTTTCTGAGACGCATCCGGCCAAGCTTTGCTCCGATTCGCCGCCACCCCCGAGAAGGCATTCGCGGCTAAACGCCAAATATGACAGTGATCTGTTGGAACTCTGCAACAGTTGTAGTGATAAATTTGCAACGCTTGGGCTTTTGTTAATTTCTCTTCTCCGATGGCTCCGCCAAAGCCGTCGTTTGACACGGAACTGTCATGAACGGCGCCGTAAAGCTCGCACATAGACTTGTGCCTAACCATTGGGGGAAAGAAGATGCGACACAAGGTTGACTGGCGAGCGCTCAGTATCGCTGCTTTTGGAATGATCGCGGCGTTGCCCGCGACCAGCGCCTCGGCTGAAAGCACCAGCGAAGAAATTCGCCTGCTGAAGGCTCGGCTGAAACAGCTCGAGGCCAAGGTCGGCCAGCAGGAGCGCGCGGCGAAGGTCGAAAAGGCGCGTCCTGGCCATGCGGCTCCGGGCGTTGTCGTCGCGGGCCTTCCTGGTCCCGACCACATTTACTTCAAGGGTCTCGAAGTCACGCCCGGCGGCTTCTTCGCGGCCGAGACGGTCTATCGCGACCATTGGATGGGCGCGGACATCAACACGCCGTACCAGAACATTCCGTACGGCTTCCTCTCCAGCGCGCATACGTCCGAATGGCGCGCCAGCGCCCGTCCGTCGCGTCCGGCCATCATGATCAAGGCCGATCTCGACAAGCAGACGCACGTGATGGCTTATGGCGAAGTCGACTTCCTCGGCGCCGCCCAGACCGCGAACTCGAACGGTTCGAACTCCTATAACCTCCGCCTGCGTCAGGCGTACGGCAACGTCGACTTCGACGAATGGGGTTTGCACGCCGCCGCCGGCCAGATGTGGTCGCTCGTGACGATGAACTCGGTCGGCATCCGCCCGGATACGTCCCTGCAGCCGCCGGTCATCGACCACCAATACCTGCCGGGCTACAACTGGGCCCGCCAGGCCGGCTTCCGCATCACCAAGGACATCAACAAGCAGTTCTGGGCTTCGTTTGCGGTCGAAAGCGGCGCGACGACGATCGCCGCTCCGGGCGGCGCGTTTGCTCCCACCCCTGGATTGGCCGTCACTAACGGCATCTTTGGCCCCGTGGCCGGCGTCTATCCGACCGTCCTGTCGGCTCCGGCTGGCGGCGGTCTGTTCTTCAACGGCAACAACTATTCCTACAACCGCCTCCCCGACTTTATCGGCAAGCTGGCGTGGGATGGTCAGTTGATCGACCGCAAGATCCATGTCGAAGGATTCGGCATTCTGCGTGACGCCACCAGCCGCGTCTACGGCGGCAATCACAGCCAGTGGGGCGGCGGCGGCGGCGGCGGCGTCGTTGTCCAGCTGATGCCGAAGCTGCTCGACTTCCAGTTCTCTGGCATGATCGGCAATGGCATCGGCCGTTATGGCTCGGGCGGTCTGGCGGACGCCACCTGGACGCTCACGGGCGCACCTAAGTTCCTCTTCCAGCGCACTGTAATGGCGGGCCTGACCTTGCACGCCACGCCGCAGACGGACGTCTATGCCTTCGCGGGCGGCGAATTCTCCAGCGGCGCCTCGCAAGTGGCTCGGGTCGGCAATACGCTTTTCGCCTCCGGCTACGGCAATCCGCTCTACAACAACCTGGGTTGCGGCGTGGAGCCCGGCACGGTTGCGGCGGCCAACGGCGTGGCGTCTGCTGGCGTCCTCGGCGCCTTCGGCGGCTTCAACTTCCAGTGCGTCGGCCAGACGAAGGCCCTGCGTCAGCTGACCGGCGGCGTGTGGCATACGTTCTACAACGGCCCCGCCGGCAAGATCAGAGGCGGCATCCAGTATTCTTATACTGTGAGAAACGGCTTCGACGGCTACGGCGGCGCGCCGCGCGGCGTCGAGAACATGGTCTTCACCAGCCTTCGCTACTACCCCTTCGACGGCACGATGCCGACGCCGGTGCTCGCGAAATACTGAGCTGGATAAAGCCAGACACAGGAAAGGAGCCTCGGCCGAATGGCCGGGGCTCAATTTTTTTATTCGGGCGTTCCGACTCGTTTTTTTAAGCGCTTGTGCTTTGAGGATTGATTAGGCGCGAGGGCAGAGCGCGGAAAAACGCACATTGCCGAGCGGGCGCCGGCAAAAGGCGATCGCCAAGGAGGACGCAGCCCCGCGCGTTTTTATGCCGATCCATGATGCTTGAAGATAGGCGCTAACGCGGCTTGTCGAACGCGGCCCAGCAATCGCTGGGCCGCCGCAGATCCATATTCACGGATGCGCGTCAGTACTCGTCAAACATGAAGCATTCGAAATCACGATCATCGCCATAACGTGGCGGCTCTCTGTGGGGGGCGCGTTCGTTGGAATCGCATTGGCCCGCATAGTGGCGGGCGCTTGTCGTTTCGTTGGTATGCCGCTCGAAGTTTCGGTTGGGCTGTGCGCTCAAAGCCCCTGTGACAGATATCAAAAGGGCTATAGCCGAAGGAACGACAGCCCTGAGCCTAAGACGTGAAAGAATTCGATAGCTCATTGCGTCTTTCCTTCCTTAAAGGCAACGCAATTAGATTTATATGGAGCGCGTCTAACTCTGCGACTAAATTTTTTTTTATTTAAAACAGCAAAGAGTCTGATGCTTAGCTTCGGGAATGAGTTTCACTTCATCTGGATTGCTGAAGGTCAAGCGATAATTGCCGGGGGCAGGATCGGACCCGTTAGTCTTGTGACGCGACGCGGCGGGCGTGGCCACGATGACGCGCTCTGCGCAACTTACTTCGATGGTGGAGAGGTCGAGCGGCGGGCGTGAGGGGTTGCGCGAGCAGGGGGAGGTCCACGAGCTGCAGCCGGGATGGACTCTCCGTTGGCTCTCAAGCGCACGCTCGATGGTGGCGTTTTCGAAGCTCGAGTTCCGATTTTGGCGCGATCGAGTTGGCGCCCTTATCGTGCGTCGTCTGCCTGCGCTTTTTAATGCGCTCTGGCGCAGCCGCTCATGTGCCAGCTATCGGAACCCGGATGAGCGTCCGACCGACTCTTGGCATGGTATCGGGCGGCGCCGCACTCAAAGCATGCCGCGAGCGAAAAAGCGTTCGTCGTCGACACGGCGATCTAATAGCCAAGAGCCCAGGGCGCACCGAAGGGCTTTATGTTTGTGACCTTTGTTGGAAGGCTCTCAGGAAGGTGGAAACGCCTGCCTCCATCACTCTTCGGGCTTCCTCCTCGTTGGGGAGGTCGAGGCCCAGGGCGACGCGCATCGGCAAATCGCATAATACCAGATTGAGAAACTGATTTGCGGCGACATGAGCGTCGTCGAAGGCCAGCGCGCCCGTCGCTTTGGCTTCCTCAAGAAAAGCGGCGACGAAATCCACGGCCCTCTCTCGCCCAGTGTTGAAAAAAAGTCGGCACAGTTCGGGGAAACGCGCGCGTTCGCTGGACACAGCCTGGAAAAAGGCCGTCTCATCCTTGACGAGAAAATGGGTCACGAATTTCATGCCCATGGTGCGTAGCGCCCCCTCGATGCCGTCATCTAGAGACGGCGCCGTGAAGAGGATGCGTTTCGCTTCGCATTCGTGCCCGATCAGATGGCTGAATAGGGCCTCTTTACTGGGGAAATAGGCATAGAGCGTCGCTTTCGACACATTTGCGGCGCGCGCGATCGCCTCCATGCTCGTCTCCGAGAAGCCTTGCTGGAGAAACGCAGTTCGAGCCGCATTCACGATCTGCGCCTCTTTGGGGCTCGAGCAGTTTTCGGGCGCATGCGTTGGATCTGGCGTCAATGCGTTCATTCCGAACGATCCGAGCCTAAATATCGCTTGTTCGCCATCGGCGACGTTCCTCTCCCTCTCGCGGCGACCGCCGCCGTTCCCCGGGCGCGCGCCGGCCTTTTCTTTATCCTGTTCAACAGGATGAGTGCGATCAAATTTCATTTTCTCACTCCCGCTCACGGGAATTTCTCCTAAACTGCACCGTTCAGTTTAGCATTGACTTGGCCGCCGCGCAGCAGCATATTCTGCCAAACTAAACGGTTCAGTTTAATCTTGAGCAGGATCAATGGCGCGCGCAACTATTTATTTTTCAGCGGCTTCTCGGCTGCGTGCCGGTAGCGGTCGGCGAGAGCTGGACCGTGACGAGTCGCCGCCGGAGAGGGCTCCGGCGGTCAGGCGCGCCGTTCCTTTCGTTGCCTGCGCTGTCGCCGCCACCCTCGGCGGATGCGCGGTGGGACCCGATTTCGTTGAACCTGCCGCGCCCGAGGGCGCTGGATACGCCCGAAAGCTATCGAAGGGCGTTGCAGATTCGCAGACGCCAGGGGGCGTCGGGCAGCGGCTCGAGCTGGGTCGCGACGTGCCGGGCGAATGGTGGAAGCTTTTCCGCTCGAAGCAGATCTCGGCGCTGATCGCCGAGGCGGTTCAGAATCACCCCAATATCGCTTCGGCCGAGGCGGCGTTGCGCCAGGCGCGCGAAACGCTGGAGGCTGACGCGGCGTCCTTTTTGCCCTCCGCGACAGGGACCAGCGCCGTTACTCGCCAGCAGCTTTCTCCGGCGCAGTATGGTTCGTCGGGCTCGAGCTCGTCCTCGTTTTCGACGCTCTATACGCTGTTCAACTCCAACGTCGCTGTCTCCTTCACTCCGGACGTTTTCGGCAAGACGATCCGCACGGTCGAGGGCGACGCCGCCGCGGCCGAATATCAGCGCTTCCAACTGGAGGCCACTTATATCGCGTTGACGGCTAATGTGGTCTCGGCCGCCATCACCGACGCGTCCTATGCCCAGCAGATCAAAGTCACTGAGGGGCTCGTCTCCGATTATCGCGCCCAGCTCGACATTCTCCAGAAGCGGTTCGACCTCGGCGCCGTCAGTCTCGCCGACGTCACGTCCGAGCGCACATTGCTTGCGCAGGCCGAAGCGACATTGCCGCCCTTGCAGAAGGCGCGGGCGCAAACGCGCAATCAGCTGATGGCCTATCTCGGCCGCTTCCCAAATGAAGATAAAGGCGAGGCGATCGATCTCGAAAATTTGCATTTGCCCAAGGATCTGCCGCTCAGCCTTCCCTCGAAGCTGGTGCGGCAGCGCCCGGACATTCTCGCCGCCGAAAGTCAGCTGCATCAGGCCAGCGCCAATGTCGGCGTCGCCACCGCGAATATGTTGCCCCAGCTCACGCTATCTGCTTCCGGCGGCAGCCAGGCGCTGACGGCGGCGCAGCTCTTCTCGCCGCAAACCATGGCTTATAGTCTGGGCGCTTCCGTCTCCGGCCAGATCTTTGACGGCGGCGGCTTGTTCCATAAGCGCGAGGCGAAGGTTGCCGCTTTCGAGCAGGCGATGGCGCAGTATCAGGGGACGGTTCTGACCGCCTTCCAGAATGTCGCCGACGCGCTGCAGGCAATCAAGCATGACGCCGCGACGCTGCGGGCGCAGGTCGCGGCCGAGAAGGCCGCCGCCGAAAGCTTCCAGATCGCGCAGATCCAGTATCGCGCCGGTTCAACGACCTATCCGACGGTCATCAATTCCGAGCAGAGCCTGCTCAACGCCCGCCTCAACCGCGTGAAGGCCCAGGCGGCGCGTTTCTCCGACACGGTGGCGCTGCTGCAAGCCTTGGGCGGCGGCTGGTGGAATCGCAACGACGAAACGCCCGCCGCACGCGCGAAACCTACCGATCCCATTTCGATGTCGCCGATAGCCGCTGCCTTGCGCGCGCAGGCGGAGGAGTCAACCAATGCTCACTAGCACTCGGACAATTGCAAAAGATCGCCTGGGGTCGTCGCTCAAGCCCATGCTCATCATGCTGGCGAGCGTCGGCCTTGTCTTCGCCGGCCTTTACGGCTTCATCACCTTCCGATCGATCATGATCGGGCGGTTTCTCGCCTCGATGGCCAATCCGCCGCAGACCGTTTCGGTCACGACCGCGAAACTGGAGGAATGGCGGCCGACGCTGGCGGCGATCGGCACCTTCAGGGCCGTCAGCGGCGCCGATCTCGCGCTCGAAGCCTCCGGCGTCGTCGAGAAAATATTGTTCAAGTCGGGCGAGGATGTCGCCGCCGGCCAGATTCTTCTGGAGCTGCGGAAAGACACTGACAATGCGCGACTGGAATCGCTCAAAGCGACGGCGGAGCTCAACGAGATCAATTTGCGCCGCGATCAGGCGCAATTGAAGCTCAAGGCGGTGAGCCAGGCGACCGTCGATTCCGACCTTGCGAATCTGAGGAGCGCAAAGGCCGAGGTCGCGCAGCAGGAAGCCGTGATCGCGCAGAAGACTTTGCGCGCGCCTTTCGCTGGACGGCTCGGCATTCGCTCCGTGGACGTCGGGCAATATATGAGCGCGGGCACGGTCGTCGTCACCCTGCAAGCGATCGACATTCTCTATCTGGACTTCGTTCTGCCCCAACAGAATTTGAACGGCCTCGACGTTGGGCAAAGCGTCTCGGCTGCTATCGACGCCTATCCGGGACAGAGCTTCGTCGGCCAAATCACGGCGATCAACTCGAAGGTCGACCAGGCCAGCCGAAACGTCCAGATTCGCGCCACCTTCCCCAATCCCGACCGCAAGCTGAGGCCGGGCATGTTCGCCTCTGTCTCGATCTCCGTCGGCAAGTCCGAGCGCCTCGTCACTGTGCCGCAAACCGCCATCGTCCATGCGCCCTATGGCGCGTCGGTCTTCCTTGCGCAAAAGAACGCATCGGGAGGGGAGGCGGCGAATGCCGAGGGCGGCGGCCTCGTTGCGCGGCAGAGCTTCGTGCAGCTTGGCGCGACGCGCGGCGATGAGATTGCGGTGGTCGAGGGTCTCAAAGCCGGCGAGGTCGTCGTCACCGCCGGCCAAATGAAGCTGCGCAACGACGTGCCGCTCAAGATCAGCAGCACGCCTCATCCGCCCGTCAATCCCGATCCGAAGCCGGTCGACCGCTAAAGGGAAAGCCGCCGATGTCTTTTACCGACATTTTCGTTCGACGCCCGGTCCTGGCCACCGTGGTGAGCCTGTTCATTCTCGTGCTCGGTCTGCGATCGCTGAGCGTTTTGCCAGTGCTGGAATATCCGCGCACGCAAAACGCCGTCGTCACCATCTCCACGCAGTATTTCGGCGCCGATCCCGCGACGGTCGCGGGCTTCGTCACCACGCCGCTGGAGAATGTCATCGCGCAGGCCGACGGCATCGACTATATGACGTCGACGAGCCAGATCGGCACGAGCACAATCACTGCCTATCTGCGGTTGAACTTCGACTCCGGCAAAGCGCTGACGCAGATCAGCACCAAGGTCGACTCGGTGCTCAATCAATTGCCGGCCAATGTTCAGCGCCCCGTCATCACCGTCAAGATCGGGCAGTCTACCGACGCCATGTATATCGGCTTTCGAAGCGACATCCTCTCGCCGAGTCAGGTCACCGATTATCTGATCCGCGTCGTGCAGCCACGGCTGCAGTCTGTGACGGGCGTGCAGACCGCCGAGCTCATCGGCGCCAAGACCTTCGCGCTTCGCGCCTGGCTCGACCCGGAGAAGCTTGCGGCTTACGGCCTCACCGCCACCGAAATCTCCGCCGCGATCTCCGGCAATGACTATATCGCCGGTCTCGGCTCGACCAAGGGAGAAATGATCCAGGTGAATTTGGCGGCGTCGACGTCGCTGCATACGCTGGAGGAGTTTCGCAATCTCGTCGTCAAACAGGTCAATGGCGCGAATGTGAAGTTGAGGGACGTCGCCAATGTAACTCTCGGGTCGGACGACTATGACTCCTCTGTGTCCTTCAATGGGAAACAGGCCGTCTATATCGGGATCCAAATCGCGCCGACGGCCAATCTGCTCGACGTCATCAAAGGCGTAAAGGACGTCTATCCCCAGATCGAGAAGGCGCTGCCTGCGGGGCTCACGAGCGAGGTCGTCTATGACTCGACGGACTTTGTGAACAGCTCCATCGACGAAGTCGTCCATACGCTTATCGAGGCGGTCCTGATCGTGACCGGCGTGGTCTTTCTTTTCCTTGGCTCGTGGCGATCGGTGCTGATTCCAATCGTGGCGATCCCGCTTTCGCTCGTTGGCGCTTTCACGATCCTGCTCGCCTTCGGCTTCTCAATCAATCTTTTGACCTTGCTGGCGCTGGTGCTGGCGATCGGGCTCGTGGTCGATGACGCGATCATCGTCGTCGAGAACGTCAACCGCCATTTGGCGGACGGCATGACGCCCTTCAACGCCGCGCTGCAATCGGCGCGCGAGCTGACCGGTCCGATCATCGCGATGACGATCGTGCTGATCGCGGTCTATGTGCCGATTGGATTCCAAAGCGGTCTCACAGGCGCCCTTTTCGTTGAATTCGCCTTCACGCTCGCTGGCGCGGTCGCTGTCTCCGCGATCATCGCTTTGACGCTCTCGCCGGTTAGTTGCTCGGTGATCCTCAGGGTTCCGCAGCCCGAGACCTTGGAAGCGCGGATCGTTGCGGCGATCGACCAGACGATGGACCGCCTGCGCGAACGCTATGTCCATCTCCTTGGCGCCTCGCTGCGGCATATGCCTGTGACGCTGACCTTCGGCGCGCTGGTGCTGCTGAGCACCTATTGGCTTTACGCGAATTCCAAAAGCGAGCTCGCGCCAGAAGAGGACAAGGGCCTTATTCTCACGCAATCGACCCCGGCGCCGAACGCGACGCTGAAGCAGAAGCTGTTCTATGGCGATCAGCTCTACAAAATCATGGCGAAACATCCCGAGACAGATAGCGTCTTCCAGATCAACTCGGCCGCGATGAATCTTTCGGGCATGGTGCTGAAACCGGCCGACAAGCGCGACACCGGGGCAGGGGCGCTCCAACGCATCATCCAGGGCGAGCTCTCGGAGGTCCCGGGCTTGCGCATCGTCGCCTTCCAGGAGCCGCCATTGCCCGGCGCGATGGGCCTGCCGATCCAATTCGTCATCCAGAGCCCGGATTCCTTCGACAAGATGGACGCCGTGGCGCGCGATCTGATGTCGCAGGCGATGGCGACGGGCAAGTTCATGTTTCTGGATACGGACCTCAAGATCGACCAGCCGCAGGAAAAGCTCGTCATCGATCGTGAGAAGGCGGCGCAGCTGGGCCTCAGGATGAACGACGTCGGCGGCGCGCTGACCATGGCGCTCAGCGGCGGTTACACGCAATATTTCGACCTCGACGGACGTTCCTATAAAGTCGTGCCGCAGGTTGCCCAGCGCTTCCGACTGAACGCGGATCAAGTGCTGAATTACTACATCAAGACCGGCGACGGCTCGTCCGTGCCTCTGTCGACGGTCGCGAAGCTGCGCGCCACGACCGAACCCGAGTCGCTCAACCACTTTCAGCAGGCGAACGCCGTCACCATTTCCGGCGTCGCCGCGCCCGGCGTCATCGCGGGCGAAGCGCTCGATACTTTGAAGGAGATCACCAATCGCGTCTTGCCGCCTGGCTATATCGTCGACTACGCCGGTCCGTCGCGCCAGTTCATTCAGGAGTCGAGCGGCTTTGCGACCACTTTCGGATTCGCGCTCATCATCATCTTCCTCGCCCTCGCAGCGCAGTTCGAAAGCTTTCGCGACCCGCTGATCATCCTCGTCTCGGTTCCTATGTCGATCGCGGGCGCGCTCGTTTT
Organism: Methylocystis sp. MJC1; assembly: GCF_026427715.1. NCBI lineage: Bacteria > Pseudomonadati > Pseudomonadota > Alphaproteobacteria > Hyphomicrobiales > Methylocystaceae > Methylocystis > Methylocystis sp. MJC1. The sequence goes on from NZ_CP107558.1 coordinate 1,388,441, forward strand.
CATCATGTTGGGCTTTGGCGGCGCCAGCATCAATATCTACACGCAGGTCGGCCTCGTGACGCTGATGGGCCTGATCAGCAAACACGGCATATTGATTGTGGAATTCGCCAATGAGCTGCAGGAAACCGGCATGGGGCGGCGGGAGGCGATCATAGAGGCGGCGTCCATCCGCCTGCGACCGATTCTCATGACGACGGCCGCCATGGTGCTCGGCGTTCTGCCGCTGATCACCGCCAGCGGCGCGGGCGCAGCCTCTCGCTATAATATCGGGCTCGTGATCGCGTCCGGATTGTCGCTCGGCACGCTATTCACCTTGTTCGTGCTGCCGGCGGTCTATCTGGCGTTGGCGGCGCGGCATACGCACGCAGCTTCGGCTCGGGATGTCGAAGCATCGCATCTGGCAGGCGCATGATCACGATATTCAATCGCGCAGAAGGTCTATGCGGCCGTCGACGAGGTTATACACGCGGTCGGCGAAGTTGCGGGCTTTGGGGTCATGGCTCGCCATAATGACGGCCTTGCCCTTCTGCTTGGCGAAATGGCGCAACAGGTTGAAGACCATTTCGCCATTCGCCGTGTCGAGACTTGCCGTCGGTTCGTCGGCAAGCAGGATGAATGGGTCGCCGGCGAAGGCGCGGGCGATGGCGACGCGTTGCTTTTCGCCGCCGCTCAAGCTGGCCGGATAAAAATCCATCCGGTCTTCGAGGCCGCAATGCGTCAGAAGCTCGGTCGCCCGTTCCCGGCGAGGTCCGGCGGCGACATTTCGCAGCCGCAATGCCGCTTCGACGTTTTCGCGCGCCGTGAGAAACGGGAAGAGGTGAAAGGATTGAAACACGAATCCGAAGCACCTCGCACGAATGCGCGGCAGATACTGGTCCGGTAGGTTGCTGACATCGTGGCCGCCCAGCTGGATTGCGCCGGAGGAGGGGCGGAGGATGCAGCCGAGCATCGACAGCAGTGTCGACTTGCCGGAACCCGAGGGCCCGATGATCAGGGCGATCTCGCCTTTGGCGAGCGAGAATGAAACAGACTCGACCGCGGCGACCGCCACCGAGCCTTGCTGGTAATGTTTGGAAAGCGCGCGGGCTTCGAGCAGCGGTCTCATTCTAGCTCCTGAAGATCGTCGCTGGATCGAGTTTTTGCACGCGCCGAATCGAGAAATAAGCGGCCGCCAGCGCCGTCACGAGCGTGATCGCGAAGAGGCTGGCGACGAGCGTCAAATCGATTGCGAGCGTAACCCCCGTTTTCTCCAGAGGCGCTTTGCTGAGCAGCGCCAAGGGGACAGCGATCCCGAAGCCCAAACTCGCGTCGATCGCTGCCTGGGCCAGAATGATCGTATTGAGATCGCGTGCGGTCGCACCCATCGCTTTGAGGGTCGCGAACTCGCGCAGATGCTCCATCGTATTGGCGAAGACAGTCTGGCCGATCGTTCCGGCCCCGACGACGAGGCCGAGCAGCGCCGTCAGACAGAAGGCCGCGCCCATTCCGGTCTGCACCGTCCAATAAAGGATGGTCCGCTCGACGAAGGCGCGCGTCGTCAAAACCTCTTTGTCCTTGAATTCGGCCCGCAGGCTGTCGGCGACACGCTCGATGTCGGCGGGGTTGCGGAGCTTCAAGGCAAAATAAGCGGCGGCCGTCTGATGGGAGATGTCGGGCGACAGTTCCTGCGCAAGCTGGTAGGAGGTGAAGACGACCGGCGCCGTGGTGAAGGTCCTCGCCGAACGGGACAGGCCCACAAGCTTGAGCGAGCGGTCATTGAGCTCCCAGGCGCTGCCGAGGCGAAGCTCCCCCAGTCGCTGGGCGGCGCTCTCATCGACAATCATCTTGTCCCCGTCGCCCACGTCGCGCGCGGCGCCGCGGGCCATTTCCCAAGGCCCACCCACCGGGGCCGCGGGGTCGTAGCCGATGATTTCGACGAGCTCCTGGGCGCCGTCGGGAAGCTTCAGAAAGCCCCAGCTCAGGCTGATCGGCTTTGCCCATGACAACTCTGCGCGCCCCTCGAGCGATTTTATGCGCGCGTCGGGAAAGGGTCTGGCGAAGTCAAAATTCTGAACCCCCTTGGACGCCACCCACAGATCGGCGCCCGCATGGCGGATGACGGAGGTCGCCGTATCCATCATCCCGATGTAGAGGGCGGTTTCCGTGAGCGTCAGATAGGCGGAGAACACGACGCCGAAGAGCGTCGCCGCAAGCCGCGCGCGATTGTGAAACGCAAGACGCGTCGCGAGCCAAATCATGGCTTTCCGTGTCCATGCCAGAATAAAGAGGCGCGGAACTGCAAGGTTACGACCAAGTTTTGGCTGGGCCGGAAAGTGGCCGTAGGCCGGCGCACGCCAGAAGAACCGGGCGCATCGCGCCCGTCAGTCGATCACAAAATTTCATTGCCCGCCCGCCCTGGCCGGAGGAGGTCCCGCCCGCCCCCCGGTGTCTGGCTCTGCAATATACGTCCAATAGCGCTCGTCAAGCGCTCCCACGCTCCCGCCGGCTTTGTGAGGGCTGGGCGAACGCCGTCGCCAGCCTGAAGACAGCGCTGGCGCAGATGGTCTGGAAGGGAGAGCAGCAAGAAGGGAAAAGCCGTGGTTAGGTTCGTGGGTGCGCTCGACAAAGAGCCCGAATGTGCTGCGTCGATCCTGGGGCTGGCGACGATCGCGCGAATGGCCACCAATGGCGTCGATCTGGCGCCGCTCAAGACGGAGCTCGTGCAGAAGGCGGCGCGAGAGGGCGAGGCGGGCGCCTTGTTCGATCTTTCGATTATCGAGAGGCTGAGCGGCAATCCCGAGTCGGCGGACGTCTTTCAGGCGGCGGCGCTGCAGAGAGGACGACGGTTTCTGGCGCCATTGGCCCGGGACGCGGTCGACCCGGTTCGCGTGCTCGCTTTGGCGGCGCCGGGCGACTTCATGTCGAATACGCCGCTCGAGTTTCTCGTCGAAGGCCACAACTTGGCGCTCGAGACGCTCTATTTGCGCCCCGACGAAGATTTCCCCGCGACTTTGCCGGAGCATGACGTCACATTCGTCGCCGTTGCGGAGATGGACGCCAATCAGATCATTCTGGAAAAGATCGATGGGGCGATGCGGGCGTCGGCGCGCAACATTGTTAATCAACCGAGCCTGATTGCGCGGCTGACGCGCGACGGCGCATGGAGCCTTCTCCACGACGCGCCAGGGGTATCGTTTCCGCCGAATGCGCGCGTCGATCGCCAGCGCCTCGTCGCGATGGCGAACGGGGATGTTTCCGTCCTTTATCCGATCATTGCTCGACCGGTCGGCTCACACGCTGGCGACGGTCTGCGCAAGATCGACAGCGCGAAGGAGATCGTTGCGTTCCTCGGTGAGCAATCCGCCTCGCAGTTCTATATCGCGCCTTTCGTGGATTACCGCAGCGGCGATGGCTTGTTCCGCAAATATCGGATCGTGCTGATCGAGGGCGTCCCCTATGCCGTTCATATGGCCGTTTCCAAGAATTGGATGGTCCATTATCTCAACGCGGACATGTTCGAAAATGAAGCGAACCGCGCGGAAGAAGCGCATTTCATGGCGGCCTTCGATGCGGAATTTGCGACACGGCACGCTGTCGCTCTGGCGGAGGTTCACCGCCGGACAGGACTGGATTACGTGCTTCTGGATTGTTCAGAGACGCGCGACGGCAAGCTGCTGATCTTCGAGGCGGGGACGGCGATGGTCATCCATACGCTCGATCCCGACGTCGTCTTTCCCTATAAGCGGCCCCAGATGGAGAAGATATTCGACGCTTTCGAGCAAATGCTTCGGCGAAGAGTGCCGGGGTGCTGAGTTTTCTGCTTGAATTGGGCGTTGATGCCCCTCGCGCTTCGAGACGGCTGCTGCGCAGCCTCCTCAGCATGAGGGGCTTCTGCATTCTACGTGAAACACTTAGGCGTCATCCTGAGGAGCGAGCGAAGCTCGCGTCTCGAAGGACGAGGCCGCTTCGGAAGTTTGCCAACAAACTGACGGCTCCTCAGGCGGCCGCCATTTCCAACTCCTTGGGAGCGCGGTCGACGATATCGAGGAAGGCGTCGATACAGGCGGGTTTTCCAATCAGATACCCCTGAGCTTCGTCGCAGTGCTCGCCTGCGAGGAAGCGCAGCTCCTCCGGCGTTTCGACGCCCTCGGCGACGACGGGCAGGCCGAGGCTGCGCCCGAGACCGAGCACGGCGCGCACGATGGTGGCCGATTGATCGCAATTCGTGACCGAGCCGATGAAGGTGCGGTCGATCTTCAATCGGTCGAAGGGAAAGGTCCGCAGATAGGTCAGCGACGAATAGCCCGTGCCGAAGTCATCCATCGCGATCCTGACTCCCATCGCCTTGACGCTCAGCATTGTCTCGAGCGCCCGCTCGAAATCCGCGATCAGCGTCGTCTCCGTGACTTCCAACTCGAGGCGCGCGGGATTGAGGCCAGACACAGAGAGGATGTTCTGCAGGATCGTCGGGAAGTGGCGGTTGTGCAGGCTGGCGGCCGAAATATTGACGGAGATCGAGAGCGGGTTGCGCCATTTGGCGGCTTCGCGGCAGGCGGCGGCCAGCACCCATTCGTCGAGACGCAGCATGATCCGGCTCTCCTCGGCGATCGGGATGAAATCCGCGGGGGGAATGTTGCCGCGCATAGGATGCGTCCAGCGCAGCAGCGCTTCGAAACCGACGATTTGGTTCGTCGATATGTCCGTCTGGGGCTGATAGACGAGATGCAGCTCGTCGCCGTCAATGGCGTTGCGAAGGTCCTGTTCGATGGCGCGACGGTCGTGAATTCTCACCGCCATGACCGGGTCGAAGAGTCGATAGCCGCCGCGCTTCTCCGCCTTCGTCTGATAAAGCGCCATATCCGCATGGGCGAGCAGGGATTCGCGGTCGCGGCCGTCAGCGGGATGAACCGCGACGCCAATGCTTGCCGACATGACAGCGCGCGATTGGCTCGCCTGGTTCTCGGCCCGGATCGCGTCGATGATCGCCTGCGCGACGCGCACGGCGGCGTCACGATCGGCGATATCGGGCAGGATGGCGGCGAATTCGTCGCCGCCGAGGCGGGCGAGCGTTCCGCTCGGGCCCAACACGGAGGAGACGACGCGGGCGAAGGATTTGAGCATGGCGTCGCCTTCGGCGTGCCCGAAGAGGTCGTTCACTTCCTTGAAGTGATCGAGATCGATGACCATCGCGGCCATACGCCCGTTTGAATGGACCGATCGGGCGATCTCACGGTCGAGGATATCGTAGCAATGGCTGCGGTTGGGTAGACCGGTCAGGACGTCGTGATGCGCCAGAAAGCGGATGTGATTTTCGGCTTCTCGCCGCCATCTTATGTCGCGAACAGCTATGGCGATATGCGGGTCGCCGCCGAAGTCGATCATCCGACACAACAGTTCGACGCGGATTCGAATGCCGTTTTTGCAGGCGAGAACGGTTTCGACAGGGATTTTGCTTTCAGCGTCTTCAATCTCGCGGATGGCCTCTGCGGGAAAGAAGGCCGAGAGATTTGCGCCTCGGATGGTCGCGAGATCCATGCCGACAAGAGCGAGAAAACTGTCATTGGCGGTCGTGACCACGCCTTTGCAGCACACGAGAAGCCCTTCGACCGCTGCGTTGGCAAGGCCACGCATCCGCTCGGCCTCCGCCGCGCGGCGCCGACGATCGTTCTCATATAAAAGGCCGAAGAGCGAAAACGTCATGATCAATATGCTCAACACCGCGCCCGCGATCGCCACCGCCGATTGGGGAATCGTGTTTTGAGGAATGGCGATGGTTGGGTCCGGGGCAATGGACATGGCGGACATGCTGGCGAAATGGAGACCGCCGACCGCAGCCATCAAGAAGAGCGTCGCCGCGGCCATCATGGAGTTGGCGCGAAGGGCCGCGCTCACGCCAAGCGTTGAAAAGACTGCGCTGATGAGGAGCGAGGCGACGACGAGCGCGTCATCCCAGTGAATCCGGCCCGCCACCTTGAAGGCCGCCATCCCGAGATAATGCGTCACCGCCAGGCCGATCCCGAGGAGCAGGCCGCCGAGAAGCGCATTAAATGCGGACGGCGCCGAAAGGGCCACCCGGAAAGCAAGCATGGTCACTGCGACTGACGCAGCGAGAGAGGCAAATGTGAGTGTGGCGTCGTAGCCGTGATCGACGCCTGGGGAATAGGCCAGCATGGCGATGAAATGGGTGGACCAGACGCCGAGTCCGATGGCCATGGCGGCGACGGTCAGCCAGGACGGGCGTTTGCCTGCGCTCGTCTCAGCCGCATGAGCGAGCAGTTTGACGGCTGCGAATGAGGTCAGCGCACAAACGCATGCGGCCACGAAGACGAGCCAAGGATCGTGCTGCTCTAGCGTAAAGATGACAGACATGAGCGGGTTCACCTCCGGCTGTCGCGGGCCGGGGCGGGAAAAACCGCGCCGTTCATGTCCGTCAACTGTGCGGCGTCATGCCGAGGGGCGGAATGCCCCTGTCCAGTCTTTTTTTTGAGCATCGCGGGTGGGAGCCTTCCGCGACGTTAAAACAAACAGAAAAACTCTCGCGCAATCAACGAAGGGTCGACTGAGGTTAACGACTAGCGGATTCCGCCAAGCCGGAAAGCGGACGTCGATTATGCCTCTCGCCGTTTTCGCGGTCGCCACCCTCCTACTGTTACGCTATAGACATAAATCAACTTTACCTACTTCCCGTCGCCGTTACAGTCTGGGAAGAATTTCCGTTCTTAGGGCGGAAAGAGTTGGCGCGAACCATGCACTTCATCGGAAAAATCCAACTGCCCCGTGCGCAGGCGCGCCTTGTTTTCCTAGGCGCGGCCAACGCTCTTCTCGCGCCGTTTTCCGCGATCGCCGCGGATGCGCCGCCGCCCGTTTTCAACTGGGGTGGCCTTTACCTTGGCGCGAGCTTCGGCGCCGGCATTCCTCTCCACCGCGGAGAGCGGCTGCAGGCGGGAAGCGGCTTCACGTCGACTATCTATGACCTCTACCCGGCGAGCCATACGCGCACTGGCGTCACGGTCGGCGCTCAAGTCGGCTATAATTGGCAGCGTGGCTCTTGGGTCTGGGGTTTCGAGACGGATTTGAGCCTGCTCGACGGCCGCCGCACGCCCAGCGGCGTTTTCCCCACATCTTTGGCCTATCCGGGCGCGCCATTCTTCACGATGTCCGCAAATGCGAACGCCACTTATTTCGCGAGCATTCGCGCCCGATTTGGTTTCGCCTATGACCGTGCGTTGTTCTATCTGACCGGCGGCGTTGCGGCGGGCGGCGCACGCGGGCCGGCAAAGCTTTCCTTCGGCCCCGGCGTCGATTTCACGGCGGACTGGTCGCAGTCGTCGCGCGCGAAATACGCCGTCGGCGGCGGCTTCGAATACGCCTTCGCCGCCGATTGGTCGGCGCGCGCGGAATATCTCTTTCTCAGCCAGTCTTTGAACACGCAGGTTTTCAACAACGGCTCCAACAATCAATATTTCTCGCGCATTCGCAACGAGAACCATATTCTGCGCTTCGGCTTGAACTACCACTTCGGCGAGAACGAGTTCATCCCCGGTCAGTTGGAGTATGGCGGCCGCAGAAGCGCCGACGCGGGCGATAAGGAAGAAGTCAAGACGGAGCGCTACAGCGTCCATGCCCAGTCAACCAATGTCGTTCAGGCGATTCCGAAATTCTATGCCAGATATGACGGGCCCAAGAGCTTTCCCTCCAAGGGCGTGGGCGATGTTTTGACCCAGAACGATCTCTTCCTGGGGCTTCGCCTTTGGGAAGGCGGGGCCGTCTATGTCAATCCGGAGATCAACCTGGGTTATGGGCCGGGGAATTCGACGGGCTCCGCCGCTTATCCGGACGGGCTCGCCCAAAAGATCGGCCGCGATGCTCCCTATATGCGCTTCCAGCGTTATTTCCTGCGGCAGATCATCGGGCTGGATTCGAGCGGCGATCGCGTCAACGATCCTGACGAAGGTTCGCGGAGCGAAGTGCTGGAATCGGTGCAGAACCAGGTTTCCGGCAAGGTCGACAAGGACCGTATCATCATCACGCTCGGCAAGTTTTCGGTGGGCGACGTCTTCGACGACAACGTCTATGCTCATGATCCCACGACCGGCTTCATGAGCTTCGCGTTCAATTATATGGGCGCCTTCGATTACGTGTCCGACGCCTGGGGTTACACCAATGGGCTTGCCGTCGAGTGGAAGCAGAATTGGTGGACGCTGCGCGCCGGGACGTTCCAGCAATCAACCGTTCCCAACGGCAACGACATCGAGCCTCGACTGTTCAACCAATATATGGGCGTTCTCGAATTCGAAGCGCGCTACGAGCTTCTCGGCCAGCCCGGCGCGATCAAGTTTCTTGCCTATGGCGACAACGGCCGTTTCGCTAAATTTCAGGACGTGATCAATCTCGCCTTGGCGACCGGCAATCTGCCGCCGGACGTCACCGCGCTTCAGCAACGTCACTTCAAGGCGGGCGGCGGCATCAATATCAAGCAGCAGGTTATGGATAATGTGGGTTTCTTCCTGCGCGCGAGCATGGCGGACGGGCGTTATCAGACCGTCGACTATATCGATAACGACCGTCAGGTCTCTGCCGGCTTTGTCTTCGACGGCTCGCTTTGGAACCGTCGCGACGACGAGATCGGCATCGCGGGCGCGATGGCGGGGCTTCACGGCGACCATGTGCGTTATTTCGAGCTTGGCGGCATCGGCACCTATATCGGCGACGGCGCGATGAGCTACGGCGGCGAAAAGAATATGGAGACCTACTACAAGCTCGGTCTCAGCAAGAATTTCGACGTTACCTTCGACTATCAGTTTTTTGTCAATCCGGGGCACAACATGGCGCGCGGGCCGGTCAACGTCTTCAGCCTGCGCGCGCGTGCGGCCTTCTGAGGCGCCGCAACGCGCGTGATTGCAAATGATGGATAATGCGATTATGCGGGGCAAATCCTTCGGAGAGCCCGTGACCGCGCATGACTCGCTTTGACGACCAGGATCGAATTGACGACTACCTAAGACGCCAGGTCTTCGAGGAAGAATGTTTTCTTCGCGCCTATGAGATGGACCCCTATACGCGGATCGTTTATCGGCGTCTTCGCGAGCTGTATTGGACTGTTTCGAGGCTTTTGAAACGTGATAACCACGCGACGGCGTCGAGCGCGTTTGGCAAGCCGATCTTTGCGGGCGTTGCGCAGCTCCTGCCAGGACCGCGCATCTTCATCGACGCGACGGATCTCGTGAGAAGCGGCAAGGCGACGGGCATTCAGCGCGTCGTCAAGGAGATTTCCGTCAACGCCGCTGCGCTCGGTCTGGGGCTGCCCGTTGTCGTTCAGGACGGGCGGCTTGCGGCGGCTTGCGCAGGGTTCGAGAAAATCGAGTGCCGAGAGGGCGACATATTGCTGCTGCTCGACGCCGGCTGGAACCGGCTCGACGAATATACGCAGCTCCGGCAGGATTTCCGAGCGCGGGGCGGTAAGATCGTCGCCTGCCTCTACGATCTCTTCCCGCTGCTTTATCCGACACTTTACAACCCGACGCTGATTGCGAATTTCCAGGCCTGGACGCATCGAGTCTTGCTGGATTGCGACGCGATCGTCGCGATCTCGAAGAGCGTGGCCGATCGTTTCGCCATCTATATCAAAGGGCTCGAGCGCGAGCCGCGAGATGGTATGAAGCTGGGGTGGTGGCGGCTCGGCGCGGATTTCAAGCAAGAAGACAATAAAGCTCCCGCCGCTTCGGTTGAGGCGCTCGCGCGGCGCGCGCCGTTTTTTCTGAGCGTCGGCACCGTCGAGACGCGCAAAGGCTATCCGGTGGCCTTGGAGGCTTTCGAAAGGCTCTGGGCCGAGGGCGTAGACGCGAATTTCATCATCGTCGGTCGTCCGGGTTGGAACGCGGCGGCCTTCGAAAATCGGCTACGCGGGCATCACGAGAAAGGGCGTCGGCTTTTCTGGCTCGACGATGCAAGCGACGAGGATTTGGCTTTTCTGTATCGGGAAGCGCGTGCAGTGGTTCTGCCGACGATGGCGGAAGGCTTCGGTCTGCCGCTGGTCGAGGCGGCGCATTTCGGCGCGCCTGTGATCGCGAGCGACATTGATGTGTTTCGTGAGATCGGGGGCGACGCCGCGTGTTATTTCGATCTTCTCGACGCGGGGAGCCTTGTCGAGCGAATTCGCCAAATGCTCGCCACGGAGAAATACGCGCCGGATATCCCCTCGTTGAGTTGGCGCGACTCAACTGTCGAGCTGATGAAGATGCTGCGCGAGGGTCGGTACCAGCGCAGCCTCGGTTGATCGCGTCTCATATCATTTCCGTTTGAACAGCTCGCATTGGGGCTTGTCATTCCCGGCGGGCTGAAAGCCCGACCGGGAATCCAGAGCCACAAAAGCGCTGGTTTTGCTCTGGATTCCCGATCGCTCGCTTTGCGAGCGTCGGAATGACACTGAACCAATCAAGCGGCTCTCGTATCAGAAGCGGAAAGCCCCGAGAATGTAATCTGGTTGTTTCGGCGAGCAGGGCGCGTCCAGCGGCGTCGGAAAGGTTTCCTGGCTCGGCTCGAAGCGATAGCGCGCTCTGCTGGCGAACGAGATTTCCAGAACGTCTGGGAGCGGAATATTCGCGATGAGACTATAGGGCACGCAATTATTTGCGTGCACATGCGTCACGGCAAAAAGCCGGTGGAGCTTTTCTAAGACGCGCTTGGCGCGGAAATAGAAATGCGGCGAGGCAAGCTGCGAGAGGTCGTGAAATTCGCAGACGATCTGCGCGTGCTTTGCGAGAAGATGGTCCGGAGTAGCGTCGAAGACCTCCCATTCCCATCCTTCGATGTCCATTTTTAAGAAAAGGTCGGGCGCGTCGCTCTTGGAAAATTCCGAGACGAGCGCCGCAAGCGACTCGCTGTCCGGGCCCGGCTGGGCCGTAATCATCTTGCGGTGGAAGCGCAGGAGCGGGTGCGATGAAGGCGCGTTCTCGACCGAGTGGTCGAATTGCTCGACAGGAACGCCAGCCTGCGCCATCGCAAGATCCCAGGCGTCATCGTCGCAAACGCCGAAGGAAAAAGCGTGGATCACGCCGGCAAGATCGTCGAGCTGAACATAGCCGCCATCGCCGGCCGAGCCGACGCGCGCCTTGGCGACGCCGATGGCCTTTTGAGGCTCGAGCAGGCGTAGCGTCGCGCGTAATTCATCTTGCAGCGCCTGCGTCCAGCTCGTCGAACTTTGCGGGAAATGAGGGACCAGCAGATCTTTTATCTCGATGAGGCGTGCTCGAATTTCCTCGTGACGCCAATCCGCGTCATCAATCGATTGCGGCAAAGTCTTGCGTCGCCATTCGTTGTATTTCTTTCCGAGCTCCCCCAGCGTGGTCATTTAGCCCCCTCAGCCCCGTCAGAACGGGTGATATTGGTACAACCAATTCTCCGAAATCACTGTATCGCCGTTCTTCAGGTAGAGGCGCATCTCCACCGGGTCGGTCCCGTCGACGGTGAGGTCGAATTGGGCGCGCCAATGGCCGGGCACGCCGTCAAAAACCGCTTCCGTATAGATGTAGGAGAAGCTCCCGCGCGAGGCCCAGAGGATCGGCTCGGGCTTCACGCCGAAGGGGAGCTTGGCAAGCGGCTCGCCCAGAAACTCTACCATGAATTTACGCACGCCCTTGGGCCGGGGCTTGCCCGGCTGGCCGCCATTGCCGAGCCGCGTCGCGACGCAGCGCGCAAGACCGCTGGGGTAGGGCTCGTCGGCGAGCCAATGTAGGCGATAGGAGAATTCAAAAGCCGCGCCGGGAACCGCGGGCTTTTCGGGAACCCAGATGGCGACGATATTGTCGTGAATTTCGTCGTCGGTCGGGATCTCGATGAGCTGGACGGCGCCCTCGCCCCAATCGCCCTTCGGCTCGACCCAGACGCTCGGACGACGGTCGTAGAAGACATTGTCCTGGTAGTGGTCGTAACTGCGGTCGCGCTGCATCAGGCCGAAGCCCTTCGGATTATTGTCGCCGAAGGCCGAGGCGATGACGCGCGGCGGGTTGTTGAGCGGCCGCCACAGGCGCTCGCCGCTCCCGGTCCACATGCTGAGGCCGTCCGAGTCGTGCACCTCTGGACGCCAATCCACGGCGGTCGGCTTCACGGTCTCGGAGAACCAATACATGGAGGTGAGCGGGGCAATGCCGAAACGGGTGAATTTGCCGCGCAGATAAAGCGCGCAGTCGATGTCCATCACGACGCCCTTGCCGCGCGTCATGAGGAACTTATAGGCGCCGACGATCGACGGGCCTTCGAGCAGGGCGTGGAGCACCACGCCGTCCTCAGTCTCCGGGCCGACATAGATATGCGTGAAATCGGGGAATTCCTCGCTGGCGCCCGCCTGCCAGGTATCGAGCGCGACGCCGCGCGCCGACAGGCCATATTGGCGCAATTCGCCGATGGCGCGGAAATAGGAGGCCCCGAGAAAAGCGACCCAGTCGTTCTTCTTCCAGTCGAGCGAGCCTTCCTTCGATTCCTGGATGCGGAACCCCGCGAAGCCCGCCCCCGGCGGCAGCTGCCGCGCAACGGAATCCTCGGGCATGTTGAAATAGCTCGTGTCGTAAAGGATCTCACGCGCCGCGCCGTTTTCGACGACGTGGATATGCACGGCCTTTTTGAAGAACATGCCGAGATGGAAAAACTCGATCGGAAACCGCTCCTTCGTGTCGGCGAAGAGCGCGTGATCGGTGTTGTAGGTGATATGACCCCATTTCTCGTAGTCGATCTGCGAGGTGATTTCCGGGGCGGGGATATTGGGCTTGCGGTAGGTCTCCCTGACGAGCCGCTGCGCTTCCTGTTTCAGGGCATCGTAGGAGAAGGGCGCTGGCTCGCCGAGCTTGACGTTGGAGATGCGCGACGCCGCGGCTTCGGCCGGCCGGGCGCCGACGGCGCCGAGCGCGCCCGTCGCGGCCGCGACTTTGAGGAAGGAACGGCGGTCCTGCTTCTCGATCATCTCAAGTTCCCTATCGACGAAAACCAAGGAGCCTATGGCGTCGCAATGCGGCGCTCTCTGGGCGGAACGCTTGACGCTTCAACGAGGGTTTTGGCGCTTTCAGCCGCGGATCGGCTCGTTGCGGATCGCGGTCTTCATGAAGAAATAGAGGCCGATGAGGCCAAATGCGGCGAAGACGATCTCCAGGCCATGGCTGATCATCGGATCGAGCTGGAACAGACCGCCGAGCGCCCAGCCGGCCGCCCAGGACGCGCCGACAAGCTCCGTCCCGACGAGGATCGCGACGGCGACCAGCGTGGAAAGGTGCAGGTAATTGATCGGCTTCTGGCTCATGTCCGGCTCTCGAGGGCGGCGCGGCGCCGCGTGCCGCGCATAAGCCCTGCTATATCAAAGGAAGGCGCGAGGCAATACCGCGCCTCCCACGGCGGGTCGCTCGGCGTGGCTCAGAACGGAATGTCGTCGTCGAGCTGGTCGGAGAGGCGGCCGCCGCCCGCGGGCGGGGCCGGGCGGCGCTCGGCTGGCGCGCGCTCCATGGGGGAGGAGCGGCCGAAGGAGCCGCCGCCGCTCTGGCCATAGCCGCCGCCTTCGTAATCGCCCTCGCCGCGGCCGCCGCCCTTGCTGTCGAGCAGCGTCATCTCGCCCCGGAAACGCGGCACGACGACTTCGGTCACGCGACGCTGATTGCCGTCCTTGTCCGTATATTCGCGGGTCTGGAGCTGGCCCTCGAGATAGATCTTGGCGCCCTTGCGGCAATATTGCTCGGCGATCTTGCCCAGAGCCTCGTTGAAGATCTGGATATTGTGCCACTCGGTGCGGTCCTTGCGCTCGCCCGTGCTCTTGTCCCGCCAGGACTCGGTGGTGGCGAGCGAGAAGGAAACGACGCGGTCGCCTGACGGGAAGGTCCGCACTTCCGGATCGCGGCCCAGATTGCCGACCAGAATGACCTTGTTCACGCTACCCGCCATGTCTCTCTCCACTTGCTTTCTGCGGAGCACTCTAGTGCAACGGTTTGCCTATCTCGCGCGCGGGAATCATTTGTCCACAGATGTTGGACGTCGCAAGGCTTATGTTCTTTTTTTGTTCTAGCATCCGGTAAGCGTCGGCGCAAGCGTCATTGACTTGGTTCGCCCTCATCCGACCCTCGCTGACGCGAGGGCCACCTTCTCCCGCGTGCGGGAGAAGGAGACGCGTTGAAAGATTTGTGATCCGAAACTTGGACGGCTCTCCCTTCTCCCGTTTACGGGAGAAGGTGGCCCCTGCGTCAGCAGGGGTCGGATGGGGGCGCTCCACTTCAGGCGGACGGCGACGCCAGCTCCTGTTTCAGCTTCTCCCGGTCGAGCTCGCCCTCCCATGCCGAGACCACGATCGTCGCCACGCCATTGCCGATGAAATTGGTCAGCGCGCGGCATTCGCTCATGAATTTGTCGATCCCCAGCACGAAGGACATGCCCGGCGCCAGCGACGGATCGACGGCGGTGAGCGTCGCTAACAGCGTCACGAAGCCCGCGCCGGAGACCCCGCTCGCGCCCTTGGAGGTCAGCATGGCGACGACAAGGATCGTCGCCTGATGGGTGAAATCCAGCTCGGCGCCCATGGCGCGAGCGATGAATAGGGTGGTCAGCGTCATATAGATATTCGTGCCGTCGAGATTGAAGCTGTAGCCGGTGGGCACGACGAGGCCGACGACGGATTGGGAGCAGCCGAGGCGCTGGAGCTTCTCCATCAAGGCGGGCAGGGCGCTTTCGGAGGAAGAGGTGCCCAGCACGATCAACAGCTCGTTCTTCAGATAGGCCAGGAAACGGAAGATATTGAAGCCGACCGCCGCCGCGATGACGCCGAGCACGATGGCGATGAAAAGCGCCGAGGTGAGGTAGAAGGCGCCAATCAGGCCGCCAAGCGACAGAAGCGCCGCCGAGCCGTATTTTCCGACCGTATAGGCCATGGCGCCGAAGGCGCCGATTGGCGCGGCCTTCATCACGATGCCGATGAGCGCGAACATGGCGTGGCCGGCGTCGTCGACCCAATGGCGCATGGGTCTCCCTCTCTCGCCGAGCGACAGCAGCGCAAAGCCGAAGAGCAGGGAGAAAAGCAGCACCTGCAGAATATCGCCCTTGGCGAAGGCGCCGAGAGCGCTCTCTGGAATGATGTCGAGAAGAAAATCGACGCCGTTGTGTTTCGCGGCGGCTTTGGCATATTTGGCGACCGCCGCCGCGTCCGGCTTGCTGGCGAAATCCGCGCCGGGCTGCAGCAGATTGCCGACCAGAAGCCCGATCGCCAGCGCGAAAGTCGAGACGATCTCGAAATAGAGGAGCGCCTTGACGCCGACGCGGCCGACTTTCTTGGCGTCTTCGATGTGCGAGACGCCCGAGACCACCGTGCAGAAGATAATCGGCGCGATCGCCATTTTAATGAGCTTCACGAAACCGTCGCCGAGCGCCTTCACCCAGTCTGCGGCAGCGATCTCCGGCGCGAGCCAGCCGAACAGCGCCCCGAGCGCGATCGCCACGAGGACCTGGACGTAGAGCAGGTGGTGGAGGGGTTTTTTCATGCCGGTCTCTGGCGCAGCCTCTATTGGCCGCGCTTATGGCGGCAAAATCCTGTCCCGTCCATCGCCCGGAAGATTGTTCGCGGGCCGGGGCGTCGCTAAGATTCAGCCGGATTCCAAGGGGAGGGGCGCATGAGCACGGGCGATAATGAGACCTCATTTCTCGGGCAGGGCATCCAGGGCGGCGGCTCCTTTCTCGGGGGCGGCGGTCTGACGCAATGGAGCGCCGCCGCGCCGGCGCCGCAGGCGGGCGAGGGCCTCGCCTTCGAGATCAAGGGCCATGAGCTGCAGTTCCTCGAAGCCGAGCTGCGCCCCGGCGAGGCGATGATCGCCGAAGCCGGCCAGATGATGTTCAAGGATGCCGCGGTCTCCATGGAGACCATCTTCGGCGACGGCAGCGAGCAGAACACCGGCTTTTTCGGCAAGCTCCTCGGCGGCGCCAAGCGGGTGCTTTCGGGCGCCACCTTGTTCATGACGCGCTTCGCCAATATCAGCGGCGGCCCCGCGCGCGTTGCCTTCTCGGCGCCCTATCCGGGCAAGATCCTCGCGCTGCGGCTCGACCGTTATGGCGGCGAATTATTCTGCCAACGCGAGACCTTCCTCGCCGCCGCGCAGGGCGTGAAGATCGACGTGGCCTTCCAGAAGAAGATCATGACCGGGCTCTTCGGCGGCGAGGGCTTCATCATGCAGCGCCTCGCTGGGCAGGACTGGGTCTTTGTCCACGCCGGCGGCATGGTGGTCGAGCGCGAACTCGCGCCGGGGGAGGAGATTCACGTCGACGCCGGCTGCCTGGTCGCGCAGACTGCGACTGTGAGCTTCGACGTCGTGCCCGTCGGCGGGATCAAATCCATGATCTTCGGCGGCGAGGGCTTCTTTTTTGCGCGGCTGATCGGGCCGGGCCATATCTGGCTGCAATCCATGCCGGTTTCGCGGCTCGCCGGGCAAATCCTCTCGCGCGCGCCGGCGCATGCCGAGGTGGGCGTGGGCCGTAGCTGGGGCGGGGGCTCCGGAGGATCGTCAGGAGAGTCAGCGTCTTTCGGCTCCTGGGGCGACTCTTCGGGTTCCGGCGGCGACGACGCCTGAGGTCTCTCACTGTCCTCTCCAAAGCTTGGGGAGTCACAGATTTCGGGGGGCCGTTATGGCCGGGCTTGCGGCCACCCACACCGAGGGGCACGGCCCAGCTGGACGTGCTCTCGAATGACAAAGTTCAGGCAGGGCTTCGCGATGCTCCTAAGTCCCGTTCCTCAAGCTGATTCATTGCACGACGACGTACGCCCAGCGGTCGCTGTTGTTTGCGCGCGTGGGTGGCCGGGACAAGCCCGGCCATGACGTGGTGTGCATGCGGTAGCCCTCTAGGGGAAGGTTTGGCTGGGCGAGCCTGACCGACGAAGCATAAGTTATGAACGCTATTTTTGACGCGCGAGTTCGAAATGAAACATATCGAGCTGATATTGGCGTTGGGCGCGGGCATTTTCTTCGCAGGCGTGGCTCACGGAGCTGGGGAGGGCGCTGGCTGCCAGCCCGGCAGCGAAAAATGCCCGCTTATTTTGAAGATGAAGCGGGGCTCGGACGCGATTTCGTTCTCCTGCGTGTTGTCAAACGCGAAGCCGGGCTGTGCGGCGAGGTTCGAAGCCCGCGCCGGTCAGGCTGCAACCCTGCAGGGCGATCCAATCGCGCGTAAAATTTTGGTCTTTCCCAGCGGGGACGGCACGGACGAACTCGAATTGGGCCCCTATACCCTGCCGGAAACAGGGACGTACACGCTCAAATTGTCCTATGGCGCTTCCATGATGTCCCGCGACGCAAACGACCGCCCGGCCAAATACAGCTGGACGCTGCGCATCCATTGACCCCTTTCGGGGGCCCAGTGCCTCGCCCGTGATTTTCCGCAACGCAATAAGTGGCGTTTGTTCCCGGCAGCGCTTAGATTGACGTTTCCCGCGTTTTTACCAGCCTTCGGCAAATGGCGAGCACCAGCAAAAAATCCGCGCAGACGCTAGAGAAGACCTTCGACGCCGCCAGACGCGCGGCCGATGAAAAGACCATCTCCATCCGAGGCGCCCGCGAGCACAATCTCAAAAACGTCGACCTGACGATCCCGCGCGACAAATTCGTCGTGTTCACGGGGCTGTCGGGCTCCGGCAAGTCGTCGCTCGCCTTTGACACCATCTATGCCGAGGGGCAGCGGCGCTATGTCGAGTCGCTCTCGGCCTACGCCCGCCAGTTTCTGGAGATGATGCAGAAGCCCGACGTCGATCAGATCGACGGGCTTTCGCCGGCCATTTCCATCGAGCAGAAGACGACCTCCAAAAATCCGCGTTCGACTGTGGGCACGGTGACGGAAATCCACGACTATATGCGCCTGCTGTGGGCGCGCGTGGGCGTGCCTTACTCGCCAGCGACCGGCCTGCCGATCGAGAGCCAGACGGTCTCGCAGATGGTCGACCGGGTGCTCGCTTTGCCGGAGGGCTCGCGGCTCTATCTGCTCGCGCCGGTCGTGCGCGGCCGCAAGGGCGAATACAAAAAAGAGATCGCGGAATTTACCCGGCGCGGCTTTCAGCGCTTGAAGATCGACGGCGCCTATTACGACATCGCCGACGCGCCGCCGCTCGACAAGAAGTTGAAGCACGATATCGACGTGGTCGTCGACCGCATCGTCGTGCGCAAGGATATGTCGGCGCGCCTTGCCGATAGTTTCGAAACGGCGCTGGATCTAGCCGGCGGGCTGGCGGTGATCGAATTCGCCGACAATAAAGCGGGCGCGGAGCTCGCGCAGGCGGCGGCAAATGTCTCGACGCATTATGCGCCGGGCCATATCGTCTTCTCGTCGAAATTTGCTTGCCCAGTGTCGGGCTTCACCATCCCCGAGATCGAGCCGCGGCTATTCTCCTTCAATAATCCGTTTGGCGCCTGTCCGACTTGCGGCGGCATCGGCTGCGAGCAGAAAGTCGACGCCGATCTGGTCGTGCCCAATCCGAAGCTGACCCTGCGCAAGGGCGCCGTCGCGCCCTGGGCGAAGTCATCCTCGCCCTATTACATGCAGACGCTCGAAGCGCTGGGGAAGCACTACAAATTCCGTCTCGATACGGCTTGGGAGGACCTGTCCGAGAAGGCGAAGAACGTCATCCTCTTTGGTTCCGGCAAGGAGGAGATCAAATTCTCCTACGAAGACGGCTTCCGCGCTTATGATGTGAAGAAGCCTTTCGAAGGCGTCGTCATCAATCTGGAGCGGCGTTTTCTCGAAACCGATAGCGAATGGGCGCGCGAGGAGATCGGGCGTTTTATGTCGGCGACGCCGTGCCTTGCTTGCGAAGGCTTCCGCCTGAAGCCGGAAGCGCTCGCGGTGAAGATCGCCGGCAAGCATATCGGCGAGGTGTCGGAACTCTCGGTGCGCATGGCGCTGGAGTGGTTCACCAAGCTCCCAGGCGAACTCGACAAGAAGAAAAACGAGATCGCCTTCCGCATATTGAAGGAAATTCGCGAGCGGCTGACCTTCCTTGTGGACGTGGGCCTCGATTATCTGACGCTCTCGCGCAACTCCGGCACGCTGTCGGGCGGCGAGAGCCAGCGCATTCGTCTTGCCTCGCAGATCGGCTCCGGCCTGACAGGCGTGCTTTACGTTCTCGACGAGCCTTCGATCGGCCTGCATCAGCGCGACAACGACCGCCTACTCGATACGCTGCGCCGGCTGCGCAATCTCGGCAACAGCGTCATCGTCGTGGAGCATGACGAGGACGCCATTCTCGCCGCTGATTATGTGGTGGACGTCGGGCCCGGCGCGGGCATTCATGGCGGGCGGATCGTGGCGCAGGGCACGCCGCAGGAGATCATGGACAATCCTGTCTCGCTGACAGGCCAATATCTCACCGGCGAGAAGCAGGTGCGCCTCGCCCACAAGCTGAGAAAGCCCACGCCGGGGCGTTGGCTCAAGCTCTCCGGCGCGCGCGGCAATAATCTCAAGAACGTCGACGCCCAAATTCCGCTCGGGCTCTTTACGGCTGTGACGGGCGTCTCCGGCGGCGGCAAATCCACGCTCGTGATCGAGACGCTTTACAAGGCCATCGCGCGGCGTCTCAACAACGCCCATGAGGTTCCGGCGCCTTTCGACAGCCTCGAGGGGCTGGAGCATATCGACAAGATCATCGACATCGACCAATCGCCCATCGGCCGCACGCCGCGCTCCAATCCTGCGACCTATACCGGCGCCTTCACGCCGATCCGCGAATGGTTCGCAGGCCTGCCGGAGGCGAAGGCGCGCGGCTATGCGCCGGGGCGCTTCTCCTTCAATGTGAAGGGTGGGCGGTGCGAGGCCTGCCAGGGCGACGGCGTCATCAAGATCGAGATGCACTTCCTGCCGGATGTCTACGTCACTTGCGACGTGTGCAAGGGCAAGCGCTACGACCGCGAAACGCTGGAAGTGAAGTATCGCGAAAAGTCGATCGCCGATGTGCTCGACATGACGGTCGAAGAAGCGGCGACGCTGTTCAAAGCCGTCCCCTCGATCCGCGACAAGATGGAGACCTTGAAGCGCGTCGGCCTCGACTATGTTCACGTCGGGCAGCAGGCGACGACGCTCTCGGGCGGCGAGGCGCAGCGCGTCAAGCTGTCGAAGGAGTTGTCGCGCCGCTCAACAGGCCGGACGCTCTATATTCTCGACGAGCCGACGACGGGCCTGCATTTCCACGATGTGGCGAAATTGCTCGAAGTGCTGCACGAGCTTGTGGAGCAGGGCAATACGGTTGTCGTGATCGAGCACAATCTCGAAGTGATCAAGACTGCTGACTGGATCATCGACATGGGGCCGGAGGGCGGCGACGGCGGCGGCGAGCTCGTCGCGGTTGGGGCGCCTGCCGACATCATCAAGGAAAAGCGCAGCCACACGGGCCGCTATCTGGCGGAAGTGATGTCGCGGCGCCCGCTCGTCAGTGAGAAGAAGCCGGCGCGGCGAGGCGCGAAGGTGGAGTAGGGGGCGATTCGCCCTGAAAGATCCATCTCTGCCGCAGCGCTTCGAGGCCCCAGACGGCGCCAAGCATGAAGAAGACGAAGCGCCAGTGGTCGACATCGATCTGGAAGCCTTGCAGGAACAGTCCGATCGCCGCAGGTACGACCCCCTGCGCCTGGCTCTGCGCGGGCGAGGGCGTGAACATCAGCCGCAAGCCGATGAAGACCGTCGCGCCGATAAGCAGGATGAAGAGGAGGCCGCCGAGCCAGCCATTGTTGGCGAAGGCGCCGACATAGGAATTATGCGGCTCGAGGTCGAAGACGAGGCGAAAGCGCAGCGGACCGAATCCCATGAAGCGATCAAGCAGCATCGGGATCGAGCGGAGCTGATTGCCGAAACGGCCGGTCGAGCCTTCGTCATAATCCTGCGTGGCGGCGGTGCGCTGAGAGAAGAATTCCCGCGTCTCGGGAACTGAGAGTACCACGGCGATGACGACGCCGATCATCGCCACCGCGCCGAATGCAGCCATGGCGATCCGGCGCTTCATCTTCCTGTTTGTCGAGGTGACGAAAACGGAGGCGAGCATCAGGACGAAAGCGACGAGCGTCGCCCCATAGGAGCCGCGCGAAAAAGAAAGAAACATGCCCAGGAAGACGGCAAGGAGCATCGCGCCGGTCAGTATGACGCTGCGGGTTCGTCCGACAATCAGCCGATGCGCCAGGCAGATGATCGGCAGCACGAGAAAGGAGCCGAGAACGTTGGGGTCCTTGAACGTGCCCGAGGCGCGGCCCGCATGGAGAAAGACGCCCTCGCCGAGGCCGGGAATGCCAGAATAGCCGAGAATGCCTGCTATCGACGCAACCAACGAGCCAGCGATATAGCCATTGAGACAGAGGTCCACGCGACGGTTCGTTTCATTGCCCATGAAGAGCGCAAAGAACAGGCCGGTCAGAACGAGATAAGCCGACTGATATTGATAGAGCGACGAGTCGGCGCTGTCCCAAAAGGGAATGAGCGCCAGAAAGCCCATGATCGTATAGACGACGATCAAAAAGGCGAAGACGAGAAAGCTGCGGTTGATGGAAAAGCCGCCAAGGAACCAAAGCGGCATGGCGATCAGCGACGCGAAGTCGTAGGGCGAGGGTTCGATGATGGCGATCGCGCCGCAGGCCACGAAAACAAAGACCGCGACGTCGACGAGACGCTGATAGTTGATGACTAAGCCCGTTTTATGCGCGGCGTCGCTGGCGTGCGTCATCCGTTGCGGCCTTCAGTGACCAGCTGCTCGCGCCGCAATGGCGTCGCGATAGCCTTGCAGCACATCGTCCACCATGCGCGAGACGGAAAAGCGCGAGGCGACATAAGCCGAGAGCGCCCGCGCCTCTTCACGAAGCGTCTCCGGCGATTGGGAGAGCAGACGCGCGAGAGCGTCCGCGAGGATTTCCGGGTTGTCGGGGCGAATGAGGCGATCCGCGTAGGGGCCGAAGATTTCCGGCACGCCCCCCACATTTGTCGCAACCAGCGGAACGCCCGCCGCCGCCGCTTCCAGCACGATATAGGGCAAGGATTCGAAGCGGCTCGGCACGACCATCGCGCGCCCCAAGGAGAAAGCCTCGCGCGCGGGCCGGGGGTTCCCGAAGACAATCCTGTCCGCCAGGCCGGCTCGTTGCGCCTGCTCCTGGAGAACAACCCGATTTGGTCCGCCGCCGATCAGAAGAAGGCGCGGGGTCAGGCCTCGGCGACTCAGCAAGATCATCGCGTCGATCAGCGTGTCGATCCCTTTGGCGTCGCGCAGCTCGCCGACATAAAGCAGATCGGCGGCGTCCGCCTGCGGCTGCACGGGCGCAAATTCTTCCCCCGAAACGCCGTTGGGAATGATGCGCGCGAGGCCCTTCGGATTGCCGACAAATTCTTCGAAGCGCGAGGCGATGAAGGCGCTCTCGAACAGGAGCGCGTCGGTGCGCGTAGCCAGCAGCGCTTCCATCGCCATGAAGATGCGATGACTGAGAGAACCTGGCTCGTAATTGAGGCTTCCGCCGTGCGGCGTATAGATGCGGACGGGGCTCTCTCTCCCCGAGAAAAGGCCGGTCGCGCGCGCATAAACGCCCCCTTTCGAGCCATGACCATGGACGACATCAGGCCTTAACGCCGCGATGCGCCTATTGATGGCAAAGGCTGCCGGGAGGTCGGATGGATGCGGCAGCCGATGAATCGGCAAGCGCATAAGCCCAAGAGAAAGATGGGGACGCAGATCGGCGAATCGTTTCTCCGCCGTCTCGCCGCCGGTGGTGGCGTCGGCGATCAGGCCGACCGCATGACCACGCGCGATCTGGCCTTTCGTCACGTCCAGCACATGACGAAACAAGCCGCCCACTGGGGCCCGAAACACATGTACAATGCGTAGCGGCGCTTCCGAATTTCCTGCGGAATGCTGCACCAGGGATGTCCTTTTCCCTCTGCTTTATCGCGCCGCCAAGCAGAGTCGCCCGTTTTTGCCCCAGGTGACTATTTTGCTTCTTGCTTAAGAATAAGTTAGCGGCGCCCGAGGATCGGGCGCCGCTGCGGGAATTCTTCCTGTTTGAAAGCTGCCGTCAGTCCCGATGGGCCATAGGCCCGATCGGGAATCCGGGGTCAAAGCGGTGCGCGTTGCGCTGGATTCCCGATCGCTTCGCTCTCGCGAAGCGTCGGGAATGACAGTCAGTTGCGCACGGAGGCCGGCTTCGGATCGGGTTCCGACGAACCGGAGTCTCCGGCCGTCGCCTCTGCCTCGTCCGCGCTCGCGCGCTTCTTGCCGGCCTCGATGATGTCGCGCTCCGGACGCGGCAGCACGGGGCCTTCGGGGAAGACGAAGCCAAGCGTCTTCTCGCCCTTGTCGTCGCCGACGACCACGACGCGCACCGCGCCGCCATTCTTGAGGCGGCCGAACAGCACCTCGTCGGCCAGCGGCGTCTTGATCGACTGATGGATGACGCGGGACATCGGCCGCGCGCCCATCGCTTCGTCATAGCCGTGCTCAACGAGCCAGCTGCGCGCCTCGTCGGTGAGCTCGATGGTGACATTGCGGTCGGCTAGCTGCGCCTCGAGCTGCATGATGAACTTGTCGACGACGCGCTTGATGACGTCCACCGGCAGATGGCCGAAGGGCACGATCGCATCGAGACGGTTGCGGAATTCCGGCGCGAAGAGTCGGTTGATCGCCTCGCTGTCGTCGAGATGGGCGCGGGTGCGGGTGAAGCCGATCGGCGTGCGGGCGAGATCGGCGGCGCCCGCATTGGTCGTCATGATGAGAACGACGTTGCGGAAGTCGATCGTCTTGCCGTTGTGGTCGGTGAGCTTCCCGTGGTCCATCACCTGCAGGAGGATATTGTAGAGATCGGGATGCGCCTTCTCGATCTCGTCGAGCAGCAGCACGCAATGCGGATGCTGGTCGATCGCGTCGGTCAGCAGGCCGCCCTGGTCGAAGCCGACATAGCCGGGAGGCGCGCCGATGAGCCGGCTCACCGTGTGGCGCTCCATATATTCGGACATGTCGAAGCGCACCAGCTCGATGCCGAGCGAGGTCGCGAGCTGGCGCGCGGCTTCCGTCTTGCCGACGCCCGTGGGGCCGGAGAAGAGATAGCAACCGATCGGCTTCTCTTGGTCGCGCAAGCCGGCGCGCGCGAGCTTGATCGCCGAGGTGAGGGCGCCGATCGCTTTCTCCTGGCCGTAGACCACGCGCCGCAGCGTCTCGTCGAGATGGGCGAGCACTTCGGCGTCGTCCTTCGAGACCGTCTTGGGCGGGATGCGGGCCATGGTGGCGATCGTCGCTTCGATCTCCTTCAGGCCGATCGTCTTCTTGCGCTTGTTCTCGGCGAGCAGCATCTGCGCCGCGCCGGTCTCGTCGATCACGTCGATGGCTTTGTCGGGAAGCTTACGGTCATGAATGTAACGGGCGGAAAGCTCCACCGCCGCCTTCAAAGCGTCGTTGGTGTAGCGGATCTTGTGGAACTCTTCGAAATAGGGCTTCAGACCCTTGATGATTTCGATGGCGTCCGGGATCGACGGTTCATTGACGTCGATCTTCTGGAAGCGCCGCACGAGGGCGCGGTCCTTTTCGAAATACTGGCGGTATTCCTTATAGGTCGTCGAGCCGATGCAGCGCAGCACGCCCTGGGCGAGCGCGGGCTTCAACAGATTCGAGGCGTCCATGGCGCCGCCCGAGGTGGCGCCGGCGCCGATGACGGTGTGAATCTCGTCGATGAAGAGGATCGCGTCCTTGTGGTTCTCGATCTCTTTGACGACCTGTTTCAGGCGCTCTTCGAAATCGCCGCGGTAGCGCGTGCCGGCGAGCAGGGCGCCCATATCCAGCGCGAAGACCGTGGCGTTGCCCAGCACATCTGGAACCTCGCCTTGGATGATCTTGCGCGCCAGGCCTTCCGCGATCGCCGTCTTGCCGACGCCGGGGTCTCCGACGAGGAGCGGATTGTTCTTGTGACGGCGGCAGAGGACCTGAATAGTGCGCAGGACTTCGGCCTCGCGCCCGATCAGCGGGTCGATGCGGCCGTCGCGCGCCTTCTTGTTCAGATTGACGCAATAAGCCTCGAGCGCGCCCTCTTTCTTACGGCTGTCGCCGTCGCGGCTCTCGCGCCCTTCCGCGCGTTCGCTGTCCTCCTCGACGCCGCGCGGGGCGCGGGTCTGGTCCGAAAGGCCCGGCCGCTTGGCGATGCCATGGCTGATGTAGTTCACGGCGTCGTAGCGCGTCATATCCTGCTCCTGCAGGAAGTAGACGGCATGGCTCTCCCGCTCGGCGAAGAGCGCCACGAGTACATTTGCGCCGCTCACGTCCTCGCGGCCGGAGGATTGCACGCTGATGATCGCGCGCTGGACCACGCGCTGGAAGCCGGCGGTCGGCTTGCACTCGTCGGCGTCCTCGTTGACCAGATTGTCGAGCTCTCGGTCGATGTAGTCGCGCAAATTCTTGGCCAGCAGCTCGAGATCCACGGAGCAGGCCCGCAGGACGGCCGAGGCGTCGGCGTCCTCTATCAGGCTCAGCAGCAGATGTTCGAGGGTGGCGTATTCGTGATGACGCTCGCGCGCGGAGGCGAGGGCGCGGTCCAGGGTCTGCTTCAGATTGCGCGAGAACGTCGGCATATGCTGCGAGCCTCTCTATTTTTTCTCCATGATGCACTGCAAAGGATGCTGGTGCTTCCTTGCGAAATCCATCACTTGGGTGACCTTTGTTTCGGCGACTTCATATGTGTACACACCGCATTCGCCGACGCCATGGTTGTGGACATGCAGCATGATGCGCGTGGCTTCCTCGACGGATTTGTTAAAATACTTACGAAGAACGATAACGACGAACTCTTGTGTCGTATAATCGTCATTGAGCAACAATACCCGATACATGTTCGGGCGACGCGTCTGCTGGCGGGTGCGCGTGATCAGCGCCGTGCCGGCGCCGGAACCGCCGTCGCCGGATTTCTTTGGCTCTTTGCCGGCCCGCAGGGGCATGCCCAGCGGCTTGCCGCCCTGAAAAGGGGCCTGGCCGGGCTGGGAAGTCGCCTGTTGGGTTTGGATAGATGTCAACGCCGCCACGTCCGTCTCGTCCCCGGTCCTTTCCATGTAGGTCCCATGAAATGGTCTTTCAGGGGCGCATGGAGCAATTTCTTTGCCGCGGCCGCTCGCGCACATAATCGAAGGCGGCGGCGCAGCGCACACAGCATTCTGCTTCATGGGGGCCTTGGCAAGAGGCAAGGAGCCGCCCGGCGGATCAATCGCCGCCGTGAACCGGATTTTTACCATATCGCGCCAAAGAAAGGAGCGATCCTCATCAGGCGCCTCTCATGTCCAGATCTGACCAAAATATCCGCCGGTCATTCGCCTTGAGCGGATCTGTCCGGAACTTTGCAGCTTTTGCCGCCCTAGCGTTTTTTTGCAGTGTGGTGGGAGCCAAGCTCATGTCGAAGGTGGTCGATAGCGACGACTTTTCAAGGCTCGCCTATGAGCGCTCGATGCGTCAGGTGGCGCGCAATCTCGAGCGGCCGGAAACGCAAGTCTATTCGATCGTGCGGAGCGTGGGAGTCGACGGCGTGACGACCGCGACAATTCCCTTGCTCGGCCCCGCGCCGGCGTCCCCCTGCGGCGACGCTAAGCCAAAAAGATAGCTTTCTTCCCAATTTGCATGAAATGAACCCGTTCTTCGGGACACACGCCCGAAAAAATTCGGCCTAGGGCTCGCAATTTCATTGACATCTGCCCATTTGTTCTCCAAGCATGCGGCTGAGGCTCTCACCCCCGCTCCTTTGCGGCGACGGTAAGCGAGCTCTTCCGTCCTCGCGTCGATGACGGCGCCCTCTCTCAGGACATCTTGCGCGCTTTTCGATCGGCTGGCGCGCAGCGGCCTCCCGCTCTCGTAAGCCGTAACCAGGATAATTGATGACATTCAGCGAATTGGGCCTTTCGGAAAAGGTTCTCGGGGCCGTGCAAACGGCAGGCTACGCCAATCCGACGCCCATCCAGGCGCAGGCCATACCGCCGGCGCTTCAAGGCCGGGACATTTTGGGCATCGCCCAGACCGGCACCGGCAAAACAGCCGCCTTCACCCTGCCGATGCTCAGCCGCCTCGAACAGGGCCGCGCCCGGGCGAGAATGCCCCGGACGCTGATTCTCGAGCCCACCCGCGAGCTGGCGGCGCAGGTCGAGGAAAGCTTCAACAAATACGGCGCCCAGCACAAGCTGAACGTGGCGCTTCTCATCGGCGGCGTCGCCTTCGGCGACCAGGAAGCCAAGATCATGCGCGGCGCGGACGTGCTGATCGCCACGCCGGGCCGCCTTCTCGACTTCTTCGACCGCGGCAAGCTGCTGCTGACGGGCATCGAGATCCTCGTCATCGACGAAGCCGACCGCATGCTCGACATGGGCTTCATCCCCGACATCGAGCGCGTCTGCAAGCTCGTTCCCTTCACGCGCCAGACGCTTTTCTTCTCGGCGACCATGCCGCCGGAGATCACCCGCCTCACCGAGGCCTTCCTGCATAATCCGGTCAGGATCGAGGTCGCCCGCGCCTCCACCACGGCCTCGACGATCCGCCAGGCGCTCGTCGCATCGCACGGCCACGCCGACAAGCGCGAGACGCTGCGCAATCTGATCCGCGGCGCCGAAAACCTCAAGAACGCGATCGTCTTTTGCAACCGCAAGCGCGACGTGGCGATCCTGCATCGCTCGCTTGCAAAGCACGGCTTCCCGGTCGGCGCGCTGCATGGCGACATGGACCAGCTCGCCCGCATGGCCTCGCTGGACGCCTTCAAGAACGGCGACGTGTCGCTGCTCGTCTGCTCGGATGTCGCCGCGCGCGGCCTCGATATTCCGGACGTCAGCCACGTCATCAATTTCGACGTGCCGACGCATAGCGAGGATTACGTCCATCGCATCGGCCGCACAGGCCGCGCCGGCCGCTCGGGCGTGGCGCTGACCATCGTGACCGAGGACGACGCCAAATATGTCGATCAGATCCAGAGCCTGATCGGCAAGGCGATCGAGTGGGAAGGGCCGGGCTTCGCCGAATTGCCGCCACCCATGGAGACGACGCACGGGCATGAGCATCGCCGCGGCGCGAGAAACGAACGCGGCGGACGCCGCGAGCGTGGCGGAGAGCGCGGTCGCAGAGCCGAGCGCGGTGAGCGTGCGGAGCGGGCCGAGCGCCCAGCGCGGGTCGAACGTCCGGAGCGGGTCGAACGGGTCGAAGCCGAAGGTCCGGTGGCCATGGGCCGCCCGGCGCATGCGCCCCGGCGTCCGGACGCCGAACCGACGCGCCCACGCCCGCAACTGGACGATCGCCGCGACCGGCGTCCGCGCCGCCACCATGAGGACGACGGCCCGCCCGTCATTGGCCTCGGCGACCATGTGCCGTCCTTCCTGCTGCGGCCAGTGACGCTGCGGCCGGCGAAGGTAGCTGAGGAGTAAGGCCCTCATCCGACCCTCGCTGACGCGAGGGCCACCTTCTCCCGTAAACGGGAGAAGGAAGAATCCCCGAGATTTTGGATCACACCTTCTCCCGCTTGCGGGAGAAGGTGGCCCCTGCGTCAGCAGGGGTCGGATGAGGGCAGACCCCTCACCCCACAAAAGGCGCCATCGCCGCCCTGATCTTTTCCGCCTGTTCCGCGAGCTTGTCGTTATCCCCCATCGTTCCCGGCGGGCGCAGGGAGACGCCGTCCCAGCGCGGCAGCAGATGGAAGTGCAGGTGGTAAATCACCTGCCCGCCGGCGCTCTCGTTGAATTGATGCAGCGTCAGGCCGTCGCATTGGAAAGCCGCCTGCAGCGCCTTCGCGACATGCTGCACGCGCTTTATGAGTTCCCCGAGCGTGGTCGGAGACACGTCGACGAGCGTGCGCGCGCCCTCTTTGGGAATCACCAGCGCATGGCCCTCGGTGCGCGGCATGATGTCCATGAAGGCGAGGGCGACGTCGTCTTCATAGATCTTGTGCGCGGGGATCTCGCCGCGCAGCATCTTGCCGAAGATATTATTCGGATCATAAGCGGCGGGCATGTACTTCCCCCTGGTCAGTCCCCATACTCGAAGGCGCGTATATTGGTGACGCGGAACGCCGCCGCTGGATAAACGCCGAGTATCTCCACTTCCTTCGAAAAGAAGCGCAGTTCCTCCAGCGCGCGGGCGAGGGCCGGCTGCTCGGGATGGCCGTCGACGTCTGCGAGAAACTGCGTCGCTGCGAACTCGCCGCCGACCATATAGCTTTCGAGCTTGGTCATGTTAACGCCGTTTGTCGCGAAGCCGCCGAGCGCCTTGTAGAGGGCGGCGGGCACGTTGCGGACGCGGAAGATGAAAGTCGTCATCGTCGCGCCGCCATTGACGGGCGCCCATTGGCTCGTCTTCGACAGCACGACGAAGCGCGTCGTGTTATGCGCCTCGTCCTCGACATTCTCGCCGAGCACGTCGAGACCGTAGATGTCGGCCGCAAGGCGCGGCGCCAGCGCCGCCTTCGTGGGATCGTTCCATTCCGCCACCTCGCGCGCGGCGCCGGCGGTGTCGCCCGCCGTATGGGCTATGAGCCCGAGATCGCGAATCACGCGGCGGCATTGGCCGAGCGCATGGACATGGCTGTAGACGGCGCGCAATCCCTCGCGCGTTGCGCCCTTCGGCGCCATCAGGTGAAAATGGATCGGCAGAAAATATTCGCCGACGATATGCAGGCCCGAATGCGGCAGGAAATGATGAATGTCGGCGACGCGGCCGGCGATCGAATTTTCGATCGGAATCATGCCGAGCGCAGCGCGGCCTTCGGTCACGGCCGCGAAAGCGTCCTCGAAGCTGGCGCAGGGGAGGGGGGTAAGGTCGGGATAGGCCTCGCGGCAGACGATGTCGGAATTCGCGCCGGGCTCTCCCTGATAAGCGATGAACTGGTTCACTTGCGGCACTTTCACGACTCGCTCACCCCTCGGGATGAGGAAACTCGGCGCAGGGCTTCGAGGTCGCGCCCGGTATCTACCGATGGGCTCGTTTTGTCCAGCACAGTCGCGTCGATACGCATTCCCGCCTCGAGCGCCCGCAATTGCTCGAGGCGCTCGCTCAGCTCGAGCGGAGACGGCGCAAGCGACGCAAAGCGCTCGAGCGCGGCCCGCCGAAAAGCATAGACGCCGATATGCTTATAATGTGGTCCTTCGCCCCAGGGTGCGCGGGAGCGGGAGAAATAGAGCGAGCGTAGGCGGCGCGGCGTGACGTGCGTTCCCACGAGCTTGACCGCGTTCGGATCGTCGGCCTCTTGCGGCGCGGCGGGCGCCGCAAGCGTCCCGATATCGACGGCGGGGTCGCCGAGCAGCGCCAGCGCCGCTGCGAGCGCGCCCTCCGGAAGGAAGGGATTGTCGCCCTGGAGGTTGACGACGGCCTCGTAACGGCCTGCCGGATCGATCGCCCGCAGCGCCGCGGCGACGCGGTCGCTACCGCAGAGATGGGCGCCCGTTGTCAGCAGGGCCTCGCCGCCGACAGCCCGAACGGCTGCGGCGATTTCTTCCGAATCCGTCGCGACGACGACGGGGCCGATGTTCGCTTCGACGGCGCGCGACCAGACATGAGCGACCATCGGCCGCCCGCCGATATCGGCAAGCGCCTTTCCCGGCAGCCGAGTCGAGCCCAGCCGCGCGGGTATCACGACAAGCGCGCGCGGTTCCAAGAGAATCAGTAGACGTTGTTGTCTTCGGCCATCCAGCCTTTGTCGGTTTTCAAGAAATGCAGCGTGCCTTCGCTCGTGTGCACTTCGGCCTTCGCAAAGGTGCGATCCTCGTCGAGGCCGAGGAAGGCGCATTTTCCACGTTCGCGTTCCTCGCGGCACTTGGCCTCGAAGCCTTCGGGAAACTGAACTTCCGCCTCGTACATCAGCTCGAAGGCGTTGACCTTGTCGCGGTTGACTTCGCGGGCGTTGACCTTCTTGAAGGAGACGATCTTGGCGTCGACTCCATTCTTCTGGAGAATGTTGCGCAACACTTTCGCGCCGGTGGCGTCGCCGGGTTGGTGATCGCCGCAGCCAGCGAGCGCCAAAGCCGCCGCGAGTGCGATGGACAGGCGAAAGGTGTACGTAGTTATCATCTGTTTCCTCCAAGCGAGCGCGTCTTGAGCGCGCCATTTTCGGTCTCTTTAGCGGAAAAGCGCCGCTTCGTCGCCGTCTTTCATTTTTCAAATCGCGTCATTGTGAAAATCCATATCAGCCAGTTGCAATTTCGTGCAGTCGAGGTAACTTGATGTCCGCCAAATGGATTACGTGTCCGGCGGCGGCGCAAGGGCGAGAAATAAAGCCCACGTCGTAAGTCAAGCGTTCGATGCGTAACGGCAGAACTCGAATACCCTGCGGAGTGCTCAGGTCCGCCGCATCTCCTGGGTCCGTGGGGTTGGCCGGCTGACGATGGTTGGAGTGGCCTCCTTGAAGCCATTGTCAGTCGGCCGCCTTCATTCTGCTGGATGAAGGCGGCCGCTTCAGGCGCGCATTCTTCTTTTCACGACCATCTCGGCATTTCTCTCGTCGCTATGCGGGGAGAAATCGCTGGCGTCGACTCTTGCGCACTTCCACAGGCAAAAAAATTGGCCCCGCGGTCGGCGAGGCCATTTCGCAAAGACAAGTCGTCGGGCGGCGGCGCGGCCGCCTCCCGCTTTACTTGATCTTGGTTTCCTTGAACTCGACGTGCTTGCGCACGACGGGGTCATACTTCTTGAACACGAACTTCTCGGTCTTGGTGCGCGCATTCTTCTTGGTGACGTAAAAATAGCCCGTGTCCGCCGTGGACAGGAGCTTGATCTTGATCATGGCGGACTTGGCCATAGCGCTCGTTCCAGTTCGATTGAGAATAGGAAATCGTCCCCGCAGCATTTAGCGGCGGGCGACGAATTGGCGCGCAACATACGTGCGGCGCGTGGGATGTCAAGCTATATAGCCGGTGGCAATAGGGCAGTCGGGTGAAGGACCGTTTCCCTCTCCTCCATCCTACGGGGGCCGTCTCGAACGACGAAGGAGAGGAAATGCGATTTCGGCGTCGCTGCGGTCTTCCCATAATCTCTCCAAATTCAACGCCGCCGCTATGGTGGAGCGTCACCGAAAAGTGTATCCATCGCCGCCCAAGGAGTTACAGGCAATGGCAGGTTTTGCACCCGGCGACATCGCCGCGACGCCCGTCACGGGCGCGCGGATTCTCGTCGTCGCGGCGAGGTTCAACGCCGAGATCGTCGGCTTGCTGCGCGCTGGCGCGCAGGCGGCGATCGAGCGACTCGGCGCCAGCGCGACGATAATCGAAGTGCCCGGCGCGCTGGAGATCGCGACCGCTGCAGCGATTGCGCTCGATGCGGCCGAGCAGGCGGACGCGCCGTACGACGGGCTCGTCGCGCTCGGCTGCGTTATTCGCGGCGAGACCTATCACTTCGAGATCGTGGCGAATGAAAGCTCGCGCGCCCTGACCGACCTTTCGGTCGCGCGGCGTCTGCCTTTCGGGAATGGAATCCTCACCGTGGAAAATAACGAACAGGCGATTTTGCGCGCCGATCCGAAGCAGGGCGACAAGGGCGCCGATGCGGCGCTCGCGGCATTGTCCCTCATCCGCCTGAAGCGGAGCCTCGCATGAGCCTCGATCAGCGGTCCGCCGCGCGCCTGGCCATCGTGCAGGCGCTTTATCAAATGGAGGTCGCGGGCAAGGGCCTCAACGAGATTTACGCCGAATTCGAAGCCCATTGGATCGGCCGCGAGATCGAGGGCGTGCAATATAAGCCCGCGGAGCTGACCTTCTTTCGCGACGTGCTGCAGGGCGTGTTGACGGACCAGGTCGCGATCGATCGACAGATCGACCGCGTGCTCTCCGGCGGCTGGCCGCTGGCCCGCGTCGAGGCCGTGATGCGCGCCTCCTTGCGCGCCGGCGCCTATGAGCTGCGGTCCCGGAAAGACGTGCCGGCCCGCGCCGTCATCAAGGAATATGTCGACGTCGCCGGCGCCTTTTTCGGGCCGACGGAGTCGGGCATGGTCAACGCCGTGCTCGATAAGATCGCGCGGGAAGAGCGGTCGGGGGAGATGGGGGGATAATCCGAACCCTTGGTCGTGTTTCCCTCTCCCGCTTGCGGGAGAGGGTGGCCCTCGCGTAAGCGAGGGTCGGGTGAGGGCCCTCATCCGTCACGCCTTCGGCGCGACACCTTCTCCCGCAAGCGGGAGAAGGAGGGAGTCGTGATGCCCAGCCGCTACACCGAAGACGAGCTCATCGCCCGCGTCTTCGCGCCGATCGCCGGCGCGGCGGCGTTGGGATTGAAGGACGACGCTGCCCTCATCGGGGCCTCGCCCGAGCCGACCGTCGCCACGGTCGATATGCTCGTCGCGGGCGTGCATTTCTTCCCCGACGATCCGCCGGGCGCGGTCGCCAGAAAGGCGCTGCGGATCAATCTTTCGGATCTCGCGGCCAAGGGCGCCGCGCCTGTCGGTTTTCTTCTCTCGCTCGCCCTGCCGACCGGTTGGACGAACGACTGGCTCGCGGCCTTTGCGGCAGGCCTCGCGGAAGACGCCGCGACCTATGCCGCGCCGCTCATCGGCGGCGACACCACGGCCACGCCAGGGCCGCTGACGATCTCGATCACCGCATTGGGCCGGGCGTCTCGTTTCGTGCCGCGAACGGGCGCTAAGGCCGGCGATGCAATCTATGTGTCGGGGACGATTGGCGACGCGGCGCTCGGCCTCGCCATGCGCCGCGATGCAACGCTGGCGGCGCGGCTTTCGCCTGCAGCCCGCGCGCATCTCCTCGACCGCTATCTGCTCCCGCGTCCGCGGCTCGATCTCCTCCCGCTCCTGCGCGACCACGCCAACGCCGCAATGGATGTCTCGGATGGGCTCGCGGGCGATCTCGCCAAGCTTTGCGCGGCCTCGGGCGTGGGCGCGGTGGTGGAGGCGCCGATGGTCCCGCTGTCGGATGCGGCGCGGGAGGCGATTGCGCTTGCGCCAGGCCTCTTTGAAACCGCGCTGACGGGCGGCGACGACTACGAGATTCTGTTCACGGCCGCGCCCGGTTTCTCCCCGCCAGACGGGGTCGCGCGAATCGGCGAGATCGCTATCGGCCCGGCAACGCTCGAGTTCCGCAGTGCAGCAAAAAAGCCCCTCATTTTCAAGAAATTATCTTTCAGCCACTTTTGAGCGCTCCCAGTGGCGCCATTGCCGGAAGCCCCGGATTCTGGCACAAAGCGCGCCGGAAAATTTCGTGCGCCCGGGCGATTGAGCGGCTGGGAGGCGCTTCCTTTTTCCATTGCGCGACAGCCCTTTGTGGCGCGAATCGCTCGACCAACGCTGGTCGAAGAAAGAAAAGGCGAACCCAATGGTCCTTTTTCTAACCATCGTCTTTGGACTGACGTCCATCGCTTACGGCGTAAAAACTTCCCAAGAGTTGATCGCGGCTGATCCCGGCTCGCAGCGCATGCAAGAAATCTCCGGCGCCGTCGCGGAAGGCGCGCAGGCCTATCTCAATCGCCAATATAAGACCATCGGTTATGTCGGCGCCGTCATCTTCGTGCTGCTCGTCATCCTTCTGGGCTGGTCGGTGGGCTTTGGTTTCGCCATTGGCGCGGCCCTCTCCGGCGCGGCCGGCTATATCGGCATGAATGTCTCGGTGCGCGCCAATGTCCGCACCGCGCAGGCGGCGACTCAATCGCTCGCGGGCGGCCTCGACATCGCCTTCAAGGCGGGCGCCGTCACGGGCCTGCTGGTCGCCGGTCTCGCGCTGCTCGGCGTCACGATCTATTTCGCCATCCTCACCTGGTTCGTCGGCTATTCGGTCTCAGACCGCGCGGTTGTCGACGCGCTTGTCGCGCTCGGCTTCGGCGCCTCGCTCATCTCGATCTTCGCGCGCCTTGGCGGCGGCATCTTCACTAAGGGCGCCGACGTCGGCGCCGATCTCGTCGGCAAGGTCGAGGCGGGCATTCCCGAGGATGACCCACGCAACCCGGCCACCATCGCCGACAACGTGGGCGATAATGTCGGCGACTGCGCGGGCATGGCGGCCGATCTCTTCGAGACCTATGCGGTCACGGTCGTCGCCACCATGGTTCTGGCCTCGATCTTCTTCGCCGGCCAGGAAGGCCTCTATGGCGCGGTGATCTATCCGCTCGCCATCGGCGGCCTCTCCATCCTCACTTCCATCGCCGGCACCTATTTCGTGAAGCTCGGTCAGGACGACACGGAATGGGGCAAGTTCGCCGCCCCTTACTTTGAGAAGATCGGCCTCAAGAACGACTCGATCATGGACGCCCTCTACAAGGGCCTCATCGCGACAGGCGTTCTCTCGGTCGTTGGCCTGTTCCTCGCGACGCTCGTCACCGTTGGCCTCGGCGAGGTCGGCAAGGTGAACGGCCAGTCGATCTATGGCGTCGGCCTCTTCTTCTGCGGCATTGTCGGCCTGATCGTGACGGGCGCGATCGTCTACATCACCGAATATTACACCGGCACGGGCAAGCGCCCGGTGGTGTCGATCGCCCAGGCGTCGGTGACGGGCCACGGCACCAATGTCATCCAGGGTCTCGCCGTGTCGCTCGAGGCGACCGCCGCGCCGGCGCTGGTGATCGTGCTGGGCATCATCCTCACCTATAATTTCGGCGGCCTCTATGGCACGGCGATCGCGGTGACCACCATGCTCGGCCTCGCCGGCATGATCGTCGCGCTCGACGCCTTCGGTCCCGTGACCGACAACGCCGGCGGCATTGCCGAAATGGCGGGCCTGCCGAAGGAAGTGCGCCAGTCGACCGACGCGCTGGACGCCGTCGGCAACACCACCAAGGCCGTGACCAAGGGCTACGCCATTGGCTCCGCGGGCCTCGGCGCGCTGGTGCTGTTCGCAGCCTATACGAACGACATCAGGCACTTCGCCGAGACGGGCGTGCCCTTCTTCAAAGGGCTCGAGCACATCGACTTCAGCCTCTCCAACCCCTTCGTGGTCGCGGGCCTGATCTTCGGCGGCCTCATCCCTTACCTCTTCGGCGGCATCGCCATGACGGCTGTCGGCCGCGCGGCGGGCTCCGTGGTCGAGGAAGTGCGCCGTCAGTTCAAAGAGAAGCCCGGCATCATGGACGGCTCCGAGCGCCCGGATTACGGCCGTGCGGTCGACATGCTGACCCAGGCGGCGATCAAGGAGATGATCGTTCCCTCGCTGTTGCCAGTCGCTGCGCCGGTCGTGATGTTCATCGCCGTGCTGATCCTCGGCGGCGGCAAGGCCAATGCGCTGGCGGCGGTGGGCGCGCTGCTGCTCGGCGTGATCGTCAACGGCATATTCGTCGCCATCTCCATGACCTCGGGCGGCGGCGCCTGGGACAACGCCAAGAAGTCCTTCGAGGATGGCTTCATCGACAAGGACGGCGTGAAGCACCTCAAGGGCTCCGAGGCGCATAAGGCCTCGGTCACGGGCGACACGGTCGGCGACCCCTATAAGGACACCGCCGGCCCGGCCGTGAACCCGGCGATCAAGATCACCAATATCGTCGCGCTATTGCTGCTCGCCATACTGGCCCACTGGGGCTGAGCGGTCGCGATCAGATGTGGTAGGAAGGGCGGGGGAGACCTCGCCCTTTTCTTTTTGAGACTATGAAGGATCACTCCGTGCTGACGCTCGTCATCGGCAATAAGCGCTATTCGACCTGGTCGCTGCGGCCGTGGATTTTGCTCAAGGAATTCGGCGTTCCGTTTCAGGAAATCGTCATCCCACTTTATCGGGAGGACTCCAAAGGCGCTTTACTCGCACATTCTCCGGCAGGCAAGGTTCCGATCCTGCACGACGGCGAGACGAGCGTTTGGGATTCGCTGGCGATCATCGAATATGTCGCCGAGCTCTATCCTGATCTTCCGATCTGGCCGCGCAAACGAGAGACCCGCGCTCATGCGTGGGCGCTCGCCTGCGAAATGCACTCGGGTTTCGGCGCTTTGCGCAGCGAATGCTCCATGAATTTCGGCCGCGCGCCGCGCCCAATATCACTGACGGAGACGGCCCGCGCCGACGCCGCCCGTATCGACGCGGCGTGGCGCGACGCATTGGCGCGACATGGCGGGCCATTTCTGTTCGGGCAATTCAGCGCCGCCGACGCCATGTTCGCGCCTGTCGTCCAGCGGTTCGAAACCTACGTGATCCCCGTGTCTCAGGAAGCGCAGCGTTATATGGACGCGATCAAATCCCTGGAGTCGTGGAAAGAGTGGAGCCTGTCCGCGAAGAGCGAGGAATGGCGGCTGCCTCAATATGAGCGCGACTGACGGCCTCGCGGCCGCCTTGCTTTCCGGGCTCTGACCCACTCCAAAAGGATAGGTTTCCAGTTCCAGTGCTCGAGGGGATGTCATATCAGAGGGCTTTGAAGCGGCAAAGGAGCCTGCGCGCGGCCCTCTCCGGCGCGGCGCGATGCGCGCTCCTTGCCGCCGCCGTCGCGCTCTCAGGCTGCCTCCCGACCAATATTTCCTCTCTGGGGCCGAACATGGTGCGGCTCGATCTGCAAGGCGCCGATACGCTCGCGGATGAGAAGGCGCTCAAGGAAGCCTTGACGCTCGCCGCCAAGGAGACGCTCGCGCGCGGCTACACGCTTTTCCGCTTCACGGACTGGGCCGCCGGACCGCCGCAAATCATTCAACCGGGCCAGCCTGCAACGGCCAATTTCGCGGTGACGGTCGTCATGTTTCGCGACGGCGAGCAGGGCGCGAACCCGTTTTTCAACGCCCGTCAGATCGTGAAGGTTCAGTGACGCCAGCCCGCCGCGGCCAGCCTCTATCGGGGACTGCCAATCCACGCGGCTTTGAGGCATTATCCCGCCGTTCTCCACTGCGCTTCGGTCGCTGACGCGGGCTGATATGATCCATCCCTTCTTCTCGCTGCATACTCACGGCTTCATCCGCGCCGCCGTCGCCTGTCCGTCCGTTCGCGTCGCCGATCCCGCCTTCAATGCCGCCCGCACAATCGAGATGGCGCGCGACGCCCATGTACGCGGGGCCTCGCTCGTGCTCTTTCCCGAACTCGGGCTCTCGGCCTATGCGATCGACGATTTGTTGCAGCAGGAGGCGCTCCTCTCCGCCGTGGAGACTGCGCTTTGCGAGCTGGTCAAGGCGTCCCGCGCGCTGCAACCCATCATCGTTGTTGGCGCGCCGCTGCGCCATCGCGGCCGCCTCTATAATTGCGCGGTGGCCATCTTGCGCGGGCGCGTGCTGGCGGTGACACCCAAGACCTATCTGCCGAACTATCGCGAGTTTTACGAGAAGCGTCACTTCGCCTCGGGCGCCTTCGTCTCCGCCGAGGAGATAACGCTTGCCGGGCAGATTGCGCCTTTCGGTTCGGACGTGCTGCTCGAAGCCTCCGATTTCGACGGCCTCGCGATCCATATGGAAGTCTGCGAGGATGTGTGGGTTCCGATCCCGCCGTCATCGCGCGCGGCGCTAGCCGGGGCGACGGTGCTGCTCAATCTCTCCGCCTCCAACGCCATCGTCGGCAAGTCGGACTATCGGCAAACGCTGTGCGCCGCGCATTCGGCGCGCTGCCTCGCCGCCTATCTTTATTCTGCGGCAGGGCAGGGGGAGTCGACGACCGATCTCGCCTGGGACGGCGAAGCTTTGATCTACGAGAACGGCGATCTTCTCGCCAAGGCGCCGCGCTTTTCCGACGAACCGCAGATGGTCGTCGCGGACATCGATCTCGGACGGCTTCTTGCCGAGCGCGCGCGGCAGGGAACATTCGGCGATTGCGCCGATGTGGAAGCGGGCGCGACGCAATATCGCCGCGTCGAATTCGAGCTGGCGGCGCCGCGCGACGTGGACCTCGGCCTCCTGCGCGACGTTCCGCGCTTCCCCTTCGTGCCGAACGACGAGGCAAGACTGGCCGAGCTTTGCTTCGAGGCCTTCAACATACAGTCGCACGGGCTCGAGCAGCGCCTGCGCGCCGCGCGCATCCAGAAGGTCGTCATCGGCGTCTCGGGCGGTCTCGACTCCACGCAGGCTCTTCTGGTCGCCGTGACGGCGATGGAGCGTCTCGGCCTGCCGCGCACGAATATCCTCGCTTATACGCTACCCGCTTTCGCGACGACGGATCGCACCAAGAACAACGCCTGGCGTCTGATGCGCGCTGTGGGAGTCGCGGCGCAGGAGATCGACGCCTCCGCGGCCTGCAAGCAGATGTTGGAAGACATCGGCCATCCTGCGGCGCGGGGCGCGGCGGTTTACGATGCGACCTATGAGAATGTGCAGGCGGGCGCGCGGACGTCGCTTCTCTTCCGCTTGGCCAATCTTCACGACGCCATTGTCGTCGGCACAGGCGATCTTTCCGAGCTTGCGCTCGGCTGGTGCACCTATGGCGTCGGCGATCAGATGTCGCATTATAATGTCAATGGCTCGGTGCCCAAGACGCTGATCCAGCATCTCATCCGCTGGTGCGCGCGCGACGCGCGTTTCGGGATGGAAACGGTGTCGGTGCTGACCGACATTCTCGCAACCGAGATTTCACCGGAGCTTATCCCAGGCGAGGAGGCGCAGCGCACCGAGGCTTTCGTCGGGCCCTATGCGCTGCAGGATTTCAACCTCTATTACACCACGCGCTATGGCTTCGACCCGGCGAAGACGGCCTTCCTCTCCTGGCACGCCTGGCGTGACTCGCGCGCCGGCCAATGGCCTTCGGTGATCGCGGATAAGGACCGCGTCGCCTTCGACCTGCCAGAGATCAAGCATTGGCTCACGGTCTTTTTGCGCCGCTTCTTCGCGACGAGCCAGTTCAAGCGCACGGCCGTGCCCAACGGGCCGAAAGTCAGCTCTGGCGGATCGCTCTCGCCACGCGGCGACTGGCGGGCGCCGAGCGATTCCTCGCCCGAGGCCTGGCTCTCCGCGCTCTCTTCCATTCCCTAAAAAAGGACCGGCTGACGCCGGTCCAGTTGGGAGCACCGAAGAGAAAGATCGTCGTCAGGCTCTACGGACGAAGCTGATGACGGCGGAGATGACGAAGAGAACCAGCGCCACCCAGAACAGAATCCTTGCGCCTTCCATCGCCGTGCCCGCGACGCCTCCGAAACCGAAGAAGGCGGCGATGATGGCGACGACCAGAAACAAGATCGCATAGTGCAGCAGGCTGCCCATGTTGACCTCCGTTGGAAATTTCACTCGGAGGCAGAACGCACGCTTGCGAGCGCTGTTCCGGCGCAAGCGCCACAGAGGGCGTTTTGAGAACGTCGTACAGGCGTAAAATATATGAAGTGAGCTTGGGCGGAGTTCGCAAACCCCCGAGCCTTCCATGTGCTACTCACTTGAGGCGAGCGTTTTGGCTTGCGTCGGTCTCGCCGTCGCTGGCGGCGGGATGGTCGCGAAGGCCGCAATCCATGACCGGCGCATGTTCCTCTTCGCGCTTTTTCCGCTCGTGTTTTCGGTTCATCAGCTGACCGAGGGCGTGGTCTGGTACAGCTTGCGCCACCCATTCGAAGGCGACGCGGCCTTTCGCTATCTCTATACGATCATCGCTTTCATTGTCTGGCCGATGCTCACGCCTTTCGCCGCCGCTCACGCCGAGACCGATCCCGAGCGTCGGCGTCTGTGGCGCCTGCTGGGCGCGACGGGCGTCGCTCTCGGCGTCTATCTGATTGTCAAGCTGGCGTTCGCCGACGGAATCGAGCTTGCCGTGGTGAAGCATTCGCTTGCCTATACGCCCATGTTCGAGCGCCCGCCCGTTATCGTGCATTTTCTCTATGTCGTCTTGACCGTGGCGCCGCTCATCTTCAGCGAAAGGCGCTGGCTCGTGGTCTTTGGCGGAGTGGTATTCGTGACATTCGTCTGGGCGCTCCTCGAGAATCGGCCGGCCTGGTATTCGGTCTGGTGCATGGCGGCAGCCGTGTTCAGCCTTATCATCGCCTTCGCGATCGAGCGCGCGCGCGAGCCGCAATTGGGCGAGCTTGAGGCGCAGTAAGAGAAGGACCCCATCGTCGCTTTTCCAATCGCCGCGTCTACGTAATAGAGGGAGTGACGGAGGCGGCGTCGTGGGCCAGGAAATCAAGGCGGCGGGCTTTACGGAGGCGGACAAGGTGCGCTTTGCCGCCCGGCTTGCGGAAGAAACTGCGATCGCCCGCGCGCTTTACGACTCGGGCCGTTTTTCGTCTGCAGGCCATATGCTCGGCTTCGAGATCGAGATTTGGATCCTCGATCACAATTACTTCCCCGCCTCGATCAACCAGCAGCTCCTCGAAGCGATCGACAATCCCCTCGTCGTGCCGGAGCTGTCGCGTTTCAATCTCGAGCTCAACTGCGACCCTCTGGTCCTCGAAGGCGACGCTTTGGGGCGCGCCTATGATGCGCTGACCAGCGTCTGGGCGCAGTGCAATAGCGTGGCCCACCGCCTCGACGCCAATCTCGTCTTGATCGGTACCCTCCCGACGATCCGCGACGAGGATTTGACGCTTGCCAATATGTCGCCGCTCAACCGCTTTTACGCCTTGAACAGCGAAGTGCTGCGTTCACGCGGCGGCCGGCCCTTGCACGTCGATATATTGGGCCGCGGGCATCTCGTATCGGAGCACAGCGACGTAATGCTGGAGGCGGCGACGACCTCTTTCCAGGTGCATCTCAAGGCGCCGGCCGATCTCGCGCATCTTTATTACAACGCGTCCATCGCCGCCTCTGGGCCGGTTCTCGCCGCCTGCGGCAATGCGCCTTTCCTCTTCGGCAAGACGCTCTGGGAGGAGACGCGCATTCCGCTCTTCGAGCAGTCGGTCGTTGCGCCGGGGCCAGCGCGCGTCTGCATGGGGTCGGGCTTCGCCGCGTGCTCGCTGATGGAAATTTTCGAAGAGAATGCGCGAGACTATGAGGCGCTCCTGCCCATTGCCTTTGAGGATGCCCCCGAGGCCATGCGTCACCTTCGCCTGCACAATGGCGTGATCTGGCGTTGGAGTCGGCCGCTCATCGGCTTCGACGAAGATGGCGCGCCGCATTTTCGCGTGGAGAACCGCATTCTGCCGGCGGGACCAAGCTTCGTCGACATGATGGCGAACGCTGCGCTCTTTCTCGGCCTTGCGCGCGCGATTGCGCTGGCCGGCGAGACCGGAACAGGCGGGCTGTCCTTCGAGGAGGCGAAGCAGAATTTTTACACAGCCGCGCGCCTGGGGCTCGACGCGGTGCTTTACTGGCCGGGGCAGGGGGTGATCGGCGCGGACCGGCTTCTGCTCGAGCGGCTTATCCCTGCGGCGCGTGCGGGCCTCGCCGATCTCGGCGTCGAAGATCCGCGCGGCTTCCTCGATGTGATAGAAGCTCGCGTGCGCTCGCGCCAGACCGGCGCGGCTTGGCAGCGTCAGGCGCTCGAGGCCTGCGGCGGCGATCTCTTCGCGCTCATGGCCGCCTATTGCGAAGGGCAGCGCAGCGGCGCGCCCGTACATGAATGGGACTTGTGAGAATGGATGCAATCGACGCGCCCTGCGCCGTGATGGACAGACTGCCGGCGGGATTTCTCGACTGCCCGCCGGAAAAGCTCATCGACATATTGCCCGGCCCAACGCTCTTCGACTTCCCGGGCCACGACCCGCGTCCCTTGTTCGTCTCGACCCTGCTGCACGGCAACGAATATAGCGGCCTTGCCGCCATGCAGTCCGTGCTGCGCCGCCACATTGAGCGGGGCCTGCCGCGCTCGCTTTTGTTTTTCGTCGGCAATATTCGCGCCGCCGCGGCCGATTTGCGGACGCTTCCCGACCAGCTCGACTTTAATCGCGTCTGGCCTGGCACGCTTTATCCGGACGACCCGCAGGCGCTTCAGGCGTGCTGGATTTACGACTATGCGGCGAAACGCGGCGTTTTCGCCAGCATCGACATCCACAACAACACGGGCTTCAATCCGCACTACGCCTGCATCAAAAAGCTCGACCCGAAATTCATCGCTTTGGCGCGTCTCTTTTCGCGCATCGTCGTGCATTCGCAGCGGCCGGTCGGAACGCATGCGGCGGCCTTCGCAGATCTCTGTCCGGCGATGACGGTCGAATGCGGAAAGGCCGGCGCGGGCTCGGCTAATGAACATGCGATCGAGCTTGTCGAGGCGGCGCTTTCGATCTCGCATCTGCCCGACCACCCGCCGGCGTCGCATGACGTCGATCTGCTGCGCACCTATGCGATCGTGAAGCCGCCGAAGGGGACAAGCTTCTCCTTCGACGGGACGCAGGCGGACTTCATGTTCCGCTCCGATATCGACCACTTAAATTTCAGCGAGCTCACGCCGGGCGCTTCTTTCGGCAAGGCGCGCGCGGGGCTGAAGCTGGACATATTGCCGGGCGAGGGTGAGGGGACAGCGCCGGGCGAATATTTCGATTATGTGGATGGCGAGATCAGGCTGTCGCGGTCGGCGATACCCGCGATGCTGACGGTTGATCCACGCGCGGTCGAGCTCGATTGTCTGTGTTATTTGATGCATCGGATTGGGATGGATGGAGAGCGGGTGTGAGCGCGCCCTCATCCGACCCCTGCTGACGCAGGGGCCACCTTCTCCCGTTTACGGGAGAAGGGAGAACCTCGAGGTTTTGGATCACAAACCTCTCACCGCGATTCCTTCTCCCGCTTGCGGGAGAAGGTGGCCCCGCAGAGCGGGGTCGGATGAGGGCCTCCCTCTCAAAGCGCGAACTCCGCAACGATCGGCGCATGCAGCGATCCCAGGACCGGCTCCGGCGCAAACACCTCGTCCTGCAGCCCCTCGTTGAGAATACGCGTCTCTAGCCACGCCGTCGCCAGCGTCGGCGACGCCAGAATATGGTCGATCAGCTTCGGCCGTCCCGCATGCAGCACCGTGTAGCGCCGCGCAGCCTCGACTCGCTCCTCCAACGGCGCAAGCGCGCGCGCGCCCTGCTGAAGCTCATTGTCGCCGCCGCGCAACAACCGGGTCGGCGCGTCATATTCGTCGGCGTTGAAATCGCCGCAAATGGCGATGCGGGCGTCGGGCTCCGCGTCGAACAGCGTTTCGACGAAGAGTCGCGCCTCCAGCGCCTGGCCCTCGCGCTTCTGCGCGGCGACAAATTGCCCTTCGACTTGTGATTTGCTCGAGCCTTCGCCGCGCGCGGTCGCGACAGGCGTCGGCCGCGGGGCGCGCAAATGCAGGTCGATCACATGCAGCGCGGCGCCGGTCGGCAAGTCGATCGCCGCGTAAAGCAGCGGCCGGTCCCATTCGATGACGATCGGCGACGGCTCCACGTCGCCTTCGCGCGGCGGCGGCCATGACCAGCGCGCGACGATGTCGTGGTGAATCTGGCGCGTCGCCCGGATGGGCCAGCGGCTGAGAATCGCAAGATTATGCACATCTGCTGGCGCGCTCGTTCCCGGTCGCACGCTCGTTGCGCGGAAATAGTCTCGGTAAGGCGTGTCCGCCAGCAGCCGGTCCAGCGCAAGATATTCGCGGGCACCGTGCTTATGCGGCTTTTGCGCCCCGACTTCCTGAAGGCAAAGAACATCGGCGTCGAGCGCCGCCAGCGCGGGCAGCAGCGCCGCGCGGCGTTGGGCGAAATCGGCCTCGTGGGCGGCGGACCAGTCGAGATTTTCCAGATTGAAGGTCGCGAGCCGCACGTCCATTGTCGAATTCTCGCTTGTCTCGCCGTCTCACGCCCGCTCGGGTCGGCCAGGCTGGCATGCCCCTGAAATCTCTCCAGCAGAAGCCAAGATAGCGCGCTTCGCCCCTCGACGGCGGACTGTTTCGGCGTCTACTATTCAAAAAATCTTCGTGACTCCTACGGAGCTTAAATCCTTGTCGGTTTTTGATGGAATCCCTTTTTTCGCCGGTCTCGATCCCTCATACGGCGAGACCTTCGGGCGGCAATGCATACGTAAGCGCTTTTCCGAGGGTGAGCTGGTTCTCGACTTCGACGAC
This sequence comes from Methylocystis sp. MJC1, assembly GCF_026427715.1. NCBI lineage: Bacteria > Pseudomonadati > Pseudomonadota > Alphaproteobacteria > Hyphomicrobiales > Methylocystaceae > Methylocystis > Methylocystis sp. MJC1. Next base: position 1,433,186 of record NZ_CP107558.1, read on the forward strand.
CCCTCGACGGATGTTTATTTCATCGTGAGCGGGGACGTGCGCGTCCTCATCCGCACGGCGGCGGGCAAGGAGATGATCCTCGGCGACTTCGGTCCCGGCAAATTCTTCGGGGAGATGGCGGCGATCGACGGCGCCAACCGCTCCGCCAATGTCACGGCGCTCACCAACGCCGAGGTTTTACTCGTGCCGCCGACGGCCTTTCGCGAAATCGTCCTGCATTCGCCTGAGATCGCGGAGCGGCTTCTGCGGCTTCTCACCTCCCGCGTGCGCGAGCTCAACGTGCGCCTCTTTGAGCGTTCTGTGCTCGATCTGCGCCATCGCCTCTATGCAGAGCTGCTGCGCATGGCGTCGCCGCGCAAGGGGCACGAGGGGCAGTCCATCGTCTCGCCGCCGCCCTTCCAGCACGATCTCGCCGCCCGCATCGGCTGTCGCCGGGAGCAGGTCAGCCGCGAACTCGGCGCCATGACGGAGGAGGGCCTCGCCGAGAAAGTCCGCGGCGGGCTCGTGCTGCTGCGTCCCGGCGTGCTCGAAAAGCGCGTGCGCGATGCGATGAACGCCGCCGAATGAGCCATGTGCGGCCGCGCACAGCATTGAGCCCCGCCTGCTTTCATATTCGGGCGGCGCGGTGGAGCCCATCAATTCGGCCCACCGCTCCTACGGAGGAAAGTCCGATGGCTCCTCGATTGACGCCGATCGAACGCTGCGCGGAGGTCGCGGGTCTGGCCCCGCATGAGATCATGCTCGGGGTAAGCCCGAGCAAAAGGCACGGACAGATGCTTGCGAAATATCGCCGCGCGCGGCGCTCGATGGCCGTTGCGCGCGTGAAGATCGTCGCCGACCTTCGCGCCGCCATCCTGCGGGGCGCTCGCTGCGAGGCCGCTGATCTGCTGATCGTGCTGCGACGGCTCTTGGCTTTAGGCCCCGGCGCGAGAGGCGATCGCGCCATCTGGCCAGAGCGCCGGCCGCGCGGAGCGCCGAGGACGCGATCGAGGTGGCGTGCGCCAGCGGCGGCGGCATCGCATTTGAGTGTGCGGGCGGCGGAGGTCGTTGTACTGCGCCATTGCGATTTCGTCGTTTAGAAGCCGCTGCGGCAGGATGTTCAACCGCACTCGGATATTTCTCCTTTCGAGCCTCCTCGCCGCCGCGCTCGTCCTGCCATGGGGCGCGCTGCAGCCGCCGGCGCTCGACGATCTGCGCAACCTCGTCTTCGATAATTTTCAGCGCGCCGCCCCACGCGCCTATGATCGAGAGGCGCCGGTGCGGGTGATCGGCGTCGACGAAGAGAGCCTGAAGGCTTACGGCCAATGGCCCTGGCCGCGAACGCGGCTCGCCGAATTGGTTGATCGGCTCCGCGAGCTCGGCGCCGCGGTCATCGCATTCGATTTCATTTTCTCCGAGCCCGACCGGACCAGCCCGCGTGCTTTCATTCAGGCGCTTGCGGATACGAAGCTGCGCACGGATGTCTCGAAGCTCCTCGCCAAGGCACCCGATGGCGACATGGTTTTTGCAAGCGCGCTGAAGAGCGCGCCTGTCGTGCTCGGCGCAACACTTGCCAAGACCGGCGCAACGGATTTCACGGCGAAAGCCGGCTTTGTCACCGCGGGCGACGATCCCGCGCCTTTCCTTTATTCCTTCCCGGCGGTCGTCCTGCCATTGCCGGGGCTGATCGATAATGTGCAAGGCGTGGGCGCGACGAACTGGCTTCCGGACCGCGATCTCGTCGTGCGCCGCGTGCCGCTGCTCTCTCGTCTCGGCGCGGCGATCGCGCCGTCTCTCGCGCTCGAAGCCTTGCGCGTTGCGCAGGGGGAGCCGAGCATCGTCGTCCGATCCTCCAACGCCAGCGGCCAGACTGCTTTTGGCGCGCAGACGGGCGTCAATGCGGTGAAGGTCGGCGCCTTTCAGATTGCGACCGGCCCGAACGCCGAGGTGCGTCCGCGTTACAGCTACAGCGCGCCGGCGCGGGACATTTCGGCCAAGGCGGTGTTGGAAAACCAGGTCCCGCGCAGCGAGATCGACGGGCGCATTATTTTTGTCGGCGCGCTCGCCGTGGGGATTGGCGACGTGCGGGCGACGCCGTTGGAGCCTGTGGCGCCGGGCGTCGATGTGCATGCGCAGATCGTCGAGTCGCTCGCGAGCGGCGCGCTTCTATCGCGACCCGACTGGGCGCCGGGGCTGGAATATGTCTCCGCCATCGTCGCTTTCGCGCTCACCATGCCATTGCTCTTCGCCGCGCCGCAGCTTTTGTCGGCCGCCTTCGCCACGCTTGCGGTCGGCGCCTTCTTCGGCGGCTCTTTCTATCTTTTCGAGAAGCAGGGCCTCCTGCTCGATCCGGTCTATCCGAGCCTTGTCGTCATTGGCGCTTATGTCGTCGGCGCGGTGACGCTGTGGCGCACGGAAATTCTCGCGCGTCGGCAGGTGCGGCGCGCCTTCGGCAAATTCGTCGCGCCCGCGGTCGTCGACCGCATCGCCGAACATCCGGAGCGCCTGGTTCTCGGCGGCGAGACGCGCGAGCTGACTGTGCTTTTCTCGGACCTGCGGAATTTCTCCGGCATCTCGGAAGGCATGAGCGCGCGCGAGCTGACGCAGTTCATGAACGACTATCTGACGCCCATGACCGACGCCATTCTCGAATGCGAAGGCACGGTCGATAAATATATGGGCGACGCCATCCTCGCCTTCTGGAACGCCCCGCTCGACGTCGCCGACCATCCGCGCAAAGCGGTCGAGGCGGCGTTGCGCATGCGGGGTGAAATCGCGCGGTTCAATGCGCGCCGCGCGCAAGCGGCGCAGGAGGCTGGGCGTCGCCATGTCGAGGCCGCGATGGGGCTGGGGCTCAACATCGGGTCCTGCAGCGTCGGCAATATGGGCTCGATCCGCCGCTTCGACTATTCGATCCTGGGCGACAATGTGAATCTCGCCTCGCGGCTCGAAGGCGCGAGCAAGGCCTTTTCGACCGACATCATCGCCTCAGGCGCTGTCCGGGACGCCGTTCCAGACATGGCCTGGCTCGATCTCGGGCGCATCGTGGTCGCCGGACGGAGCGAGGCGACCCAGGTCTTCGCATTGGCGGGGAACGCGGAATTCGCCAAGAGGGACAAATATATGCGCTGGCGCACAATACATGAGGCCATGCGCGCGCAGTATGAGTCGGGTCGATTCGACGCCGCGTCCGAGAGCGCCGCCGAGCTGGCCCAGGTGGCTCCCGGCGCCTGGCCTGCGCTCTATGTGGCGATGGGAAAACGATATTCGGCGCTCGCCCAGGAGGGCTTGCATGAAGGTTGGTCTTCGGTATGGAATCTCCTGAGCAAGTGACCGCCGCCTGTCCCGCGCCACGCGCATCTCATCAATCTGCACCGAAAGATCGCCGCCCGCGCATGACAGAAACAATTGTCGAAAAATACTGGTCCCTCGTCGCTGCAAGGCATGACGGTGAGGCTTTCTCGACGATCGACGCCGCCTACAAAGAGCCGCAGCGCGCCTATCACGCTTGGGGACATATTGTGGATCTGCTCAGCAAGCTCGATGCGCTGGCGCATTTGGCGACGCGCGCCGATCTCGTCGCGGCGGCGATATTTTGGCACGATTCCGTTTACCTCACGCGCGACAGCGACGGACGTGCGCGCACGGACCCGGAAAATGTGCGCGCCAGCGCCGTGCTGTTTGAATTCCATTCGCGCTTCGACGAGGTCGAGGGACAGGCGATCCACGAGCTGATCATGGCGACGGCGAACCATATGAAGGCAAGAGCCGCGAGCGGGCATTACCCGGGATTTTCGCGTGACCTCGATTTTTTCCTCGATCTCGACCTATCGTCGCTTGCGGCGCCCTGGCCGATATTCGAGAGTAATCTCGACGATATTCACTTCGAATATGGCTGGGTTCCGGAGCGCGCCTTCTATCTTGGCCGCATGCAGATGCTCGAAAGCTTTCTTGCCGCCGGCGAGGGGCTGTACCGCCTGCCGGAAACGCGCGCCTTATGGCTCGGGCAGGCGCGCGCAAATTTGATGCGCGCCGAGGGGGCTCTACGCGATCGGCTGGCCGGCCCCGCTTCTGGGTGAGGCTTAGAGAAACGAGCGGCTAGGATTGGCTGTCATTCCCGACGGGCCGAAGGCCCGATCGGGAATCCAGAGCAAAACCCGCGCTGCTTCGGCTCTGGATTCCCGATCGTTTCGCTGGCGCGAAGCGCGGGGAATGACATCGCTGGATAAGCCCGGCTGCTTATTTTATCAAAAGCCGCCCATCAACCGCGGGCGCAATCGTCCCAGCCTTCTCGATCGCCTCCATCACCACCGTCGACAGCAGCGGAGCCTCGTCCTCGGTGACGAGCGGCTTGCCGCGCGTGAACGCCTCATAGCCGTCCTTGCCGCCGGCGAGATAGTCGTTGGTTGCGACCTTATAGCGGCGTGCGTCGTCGAGCGGCGCGCCGGCGATCTCGACGGAGACAAGGCGCGATCCAGGGACGGCGTCGCGCCGCACGACAATACGAGCGCCGGAAATTTGCGGGAAGCGGCCGGCGTCCTTGCCGAGCGTCCAGAGCCCGCTTTCGAGGGCCGCGCGCAGATCGGCGCCGCGCAATTCCAGCGTGACGAGCTTATTGTTGAAGGGAAGCGCCGCGACGACCATTTTGCGCGCGAGTTTCGCGCCTGGCGCAACGACCGTGTCGCTGCGAATGCCGCCGCCATTGATCAGCGCGAGGTCGGCGCCGGTCTTGGCGCGCATGGCGTCGGCGATGAAGTCGCCGATCGCCGTCTCCTGGCTACGCACGGAGGACTTGCGCGCATCGAGCTCGGTCTGCGTGACGCCGATGATCTGATCGAGGTCGTTGTCCATGCTCGCGCGATATTCCGCGACGCGGGCGGCGACAGCGGGGTCAGGCTTGGCGTCGGCGGTGTCGATGATGCGGAACTTCGGCGTCCAGCTCACCTTGCGGACGCCCGCGTCGGGTGTGGAAATCGTCAGATCGACCGCGACGACTTGCGCGCCGTCGGCCTGTGTTTCGGCGATCGCTGCGCGGCCGTCATAGGCGACGAAAAGATTATGATCGTGGCCGGAGAGCACAATGTCGATGGCGCCCGTCTTGGCGAGGCGCAAATCGTCACGCCACTCAGAATGAGTCACGACGACGATAAGATCGGCGCCTTCGTCGCGCAGCCGCTGCGCCTGTTGCTGCGCGGCGTCGATCGCCGGCGAGATTTGCAGCGAGCCGGTATTGGAGCGCTTGGCGGATTCAGCCTCGGTTAGTCCGAAGACGCCAATTTTCACGCCATCGACGTCGAAGATCTTGCTATCCGCAAAGCCAGGCAGGGGCTTGCCGGCGGAGTCGCGCAGATTGGCGGCGAGGCGCACGGCCTGCAATTCCGACATGCGCTTGCGGAACACGTCTTCGCCGAAATCGAATTCGTGATTGCCCGGCGTGAAGACGTCGATCTTCGTGCGATTGATGAGGTCGATGATATGCGCGCCCTTGTCGAGGCTCGACATCAGCGAAGGCGAGATCGTGTCGCCAGCAAGCGCGACGAGGACGTTCTTGGTCTTCGCGCGCTCGGCGCCGAGAACGCCGGCGACGCGCGCAAAGCCGCCGCGCCCGTTCTTCTCCGCCATTTCGTAAATGTCGCTGAAGACCAGCAGCGTAGCGTTGATCGTGCGTTCGGCGGCTTGCGCCGGCAAGGCGGCGAGGAAGAGGGCGATGGAGAGGGTGCGTAGGATTTTCATCGCTATATTCTTTGATTGCTTCGGTGACACGGATAATACGGTCGGCGATATACTCTCCCATTCGTCCTGACAATGGACAAATTCTTGAGGTTTCTCGTGTCGGGCGTCAACCGTCGGCGCGCGCCTCAATGCCATCAGCAGTCTATTGTCACGCGGATTTTTGAGGCCTAGGCTCGCCCTGAAGTAATTTTATTTCAGCTTAAATTCCCGGGTTGAATTCCATGTGCGCAACGCCATCCCCTTCCTTTCGCATTTTGTGTCTGAGCGCCGCGATTTGCGCGCTGGGGTCCACCCTCTCTGGCTGCATGGTGCCTGAAGCGCTGCCGATCCTGGGACACGACGCGAAGAAACGCATCTTCTACGATGTCGTTCGCGGCGTGCAATGCGAGATTCGTCACGCAGTCCTGAGCCAACTCAGGGACGATCGGAGCCATCGATGGGGACAGCGAAAGCTCGCCTGGCTGGAGGGCTGGAGCGCGCTGATGGATCTGAATTTGAATATTGTTGACTCGGTCAAATTCCATCCAGGGGTTTCTCTCAAAATGCCCAATTGGATGGACGCGGTTGTGTGGAGAGCCGACGGCTCCTCGCGCGTGTTTCCACAGAGTTTTAATTTCGGCGTCGGCGCAGGGCTCGATTATCAGGTCAGCAGATATGACAAGGTCCAGTTCGCCTATGACTTCGGTCAGTTCGACAAAGACCGAATGAAGGAGGACCTCGACAAGCCCTGTTACCACATCGCCGGGATAACGATCGAAGGGGATCTCAAACTCGGCGAGTGGCTGGACGACGTTTTGGAGCCCATCAAGACATGCGCCTTTTCTGGCGCGCCTTCCGGCTCGTTAGAAGCTGAGGAGGTTCAGAATCCGCTCGCGATGCTCAACGGCCCACCCCAACAATCAGAAGCTTGCCGGGCAAAGGATTTGACGAAGGCGTATAAAGGTAAATCGAGCCCGATCAAAGCTTTCCATCACGACATCACCTTTATGTTGGTGTTCGATGTGAACGCCACTCCGCAATGGAATCTGGTTCGCGTCGCCACGGTGAACAATCCCTTGTTCGACGCCAGCAGAAAGGACTTCAGCGAGCTTTTGATTAGCCTTGCGCCGGGCGATTCGAAGGTGGCGCAGGACGCGCATTTGGCGCTTCAGATCGGCTCGGCGGTGAGAAATAACCAATAGGGTCATGCATTAAAGCGACGACGGCACGCTTATCGGGCCGGACGGTTGTCTCTTTGGGATTTTCCCGTGTTGCAGAAAATTGCCTGGCTGTCAGAAGACATGATGACATTACTCGAGGCGTTGCTCCCTAGCGTACGATTAGAACAGATTCTGCGATGACCCCTAACTCCAAAGGGATATGATGCGACCGATATTGCCCGAGATCATTCGCATCGATCCGGACGTTTTTTTGCAGACGCCGACGGGGCGCGTGTGGTCCCCCGAGCGCAGCAGAGAGGCTTGGTTACGCTCATACGATGCGCTAAAGGAAGCGCTTGCCGCCGCCGAGCGGGGGGCGAACGTCGCCGCGTGATAATCGTCTGCGGACTGCAAGGCGCCGGTAAGTCATCATGGATAAAACTATACGGATATCGTTATTCGCCGTGTATTTTCTTTGATGCAGCTCTGCCAGGAGCGCGTCATCGCGGGAAGGTTTCCCAAATAGCAAAACAATTTGGCACCGAATTATGGGTAGTTTGGATCAAGACATCTCTTGCTATTGCCTTACAACGCAATGCGTTACGCGCAATGGACGAGCGTGTCCCGGAAAAAGCAATCCGTAGTGTTGCGGAACTATTTGAACCGCCAACTATGGATGAAGGCTTCGATAAAATTATCATCCTCGACTATGATTAGAGGCGGCGAGCGCGCCGTCGCATCTGATCGGCGTCCGCTTAGCGAAGGTTTTGGAACAGATTCTTTGATGCCCCCGTATGGGGAAGACGGTGCGGTCCCATCGAGCTATTCGAGCCCCCTCCTTCTGCTGGAAACGTAGCGGGAAATTGGGCGCACGCTCTCTAATGTTCCTCGGTTCAAGAGATACGCAGGGGCTCGAGCAACTTCAAAAAGAAACGGCGCCCGTGGGCGCCGCTCCATCTTTTGCTTGGGGATAGATCAGCAATCGTCAGTAATTGTAAGCGCGCTCGCCGTGATTGGTGATGTCCAGGCCCTCGCGCTCCTGATCGGGCGCCGGACGCAGGCCGACGATGAGGTCGACGACCTTGTAGAGGATCGCGGAGCCAATGCCCGAGAAGAGCAGCGTCGCGACGACCGCCGTGCCCTGCGCCTTCATCTGGGCGACCATGTCGTAGGTGCCGGCGTAGCTCTCGAGATTGGTGTAGTCGGTGATGCCGACGCCGCCAAAGTCGGGATTGACCAGCAGGCCGGTCGCCAGAGCGCCGGTGATGCCGCCGATGCAGTGCACGCCGAAGACGTCGAGCGCGTCGTCATAGCCGAGCTTCTTCTTGATCACGTCGACGAAGAAGAGGCAGATCGGGGAGACGGCGAGGCCGAGCACGATCGAGCCCATGGGGCCGGCGTAGCCGGAGGCCGGCGTCGCCGCGACGAGGCCAGCGACCGCGCCGGTGATGAGGCCGAGCAGCGAGGGCTTGCCCTTGATCAGCCACTCCACGATCATCCACGACAGCGCTGCAGCGGCGGTCGCGACCATGGTGTTGACGAAGGCGAGGGCCGTCGTGCCATTGGCTTCGAGGTTGGAGCCGGCGTTGAAGCCGAACCAGCCGACCCACAGCAGCGAGGCGCCGACCATCGACAGCGTCAGCGAATGCGGCGGCAGCGCTTCCTTGCCATACCCAATGCGCTTGCCCACGATGATGGCGCCGACCAGGCCCGCGATGCCCGCGTTGATGTGGACGACGGTGCCGCCCGCGAAGTCCAGCGCGCCCTTGCCGGCGAGCCAGCCGACATTGCTGGCGATCTCGTCGATCTTCGCCTGAGCGGCGGCCTTGGCGGCTTCGTCGGGCGCGGCGGCGAGCTGGGTCGCGGCGTCGACCAGAGCGTTCGGATCAGCAACCCCCCACACCCAATGCGCGATCGGGAAGTAGATGAAGGTGACCCACAGCGCCGTGAAGAGCAGAACGGCCGAGAACTTCATACGCTCGGCGAAGGCGCCGATGATGAGGGCCGGGGTGATCATGGCGAAGGTCATCTGGAAGACGAAGAAGGCGAATTCCGGAATGACATGGCCCGGCGTGAAGGTCGGCGCATTGGCGGACGCCGTCACGCCCTTCAGGAAGAGCTTGTTGAAGCCGCCGACATAATGGTTGAGCGAGCCGCCGTCGCCAAAGGCGAAGGAGTAGCCGTAGACCGCCCAGATCACGCCGACGAGCGAGACGATCGCGAAGGTCTGCGACAGAATGGCCGCCATGTTCTTGGTGCGCACCAGGCCGCCGTAGAACAGCGCGAGGCCCGGGATCGACATCATCAGCACGAGGAGCGACGAGGTCAGCATCCAGGCGGTGTCGCCGGGGTTGGGCGTGGGATCGTTGCCCGCGAAGGCCGATCCTGCCATCGCAACGAGCGCCGCTCCCGCGAGGGTCGAAGCCGCGAACGCGCTCCGAGACGAAGGAAGTTTCATGTAGAAAAGCTCCTGGTTTTCGGGAGGGTGGCGATCAGAGCGCCTCGGCGTCGGATTCGCCGGTGCGGATGCGGATGGCGCGTTCGAGCGGGCTGACGAAGATCTTGCCGTCGCCGATCTGGCCAGTGCGCGCCGTGGAGGTGATCGCGTCGACGACCTTTTCGACGAGATTTGCCGGGACCGCGACTTCGATCTTGAGCTTCGGCAAGAAGCTGATGGCGTATTCGGCCCCGCGATAAATTTCCGTGTGCCCCTTCTGCCGTCCGTAGCCCTTGACTTCCGTCACGGTAAGGCCGTGCACGCCGATATTCGTCAGCGCGTCCCGGACCTCATCGAGCTTGAACGGCTTGATGATCGCTGTCACGATTTTCATCTGCCAATCCTGTTTTGTTATCGACCCCTTGGACGGGCGCCGCTCACTTCAAGCGGAACGCCGCAGCGGCGCGGTCGTTTGGAGAGAGCGCTGGCGCGCCCGGCACGATTGCCATCAAAAGCCGTGCCAGCGGCTGTGGTTCCTGAAATCATAGGGATTTGCGTGGAGTGGGGGCGACGACCGCCCGCCCCCAGGCTGCGTATCGGCGGCTTGCGTCAACGGAAAAGCTTGGAGTCCCTTGGGACAGCAAGCCAATGGCCGGATTTGAGGGCAAAAACGCCAGGTGCCTCAGTAATAAGCAGGCGCCTAAATATTGGTGCGCAGGCGGATGAGTCCTTCCTGCGCCGCGGACGCGAGCAGCCGACCGTCGCGCGCGTAGATGCGGCCGAGGGTCAGGCCGCGCGCGTGCGAGGCCGCGGGGCTCTCCTGGACATAAAGCAGCCAGTCGTCGACGCGCGGCCGTTCGTGAAGCCAAAGCGCATGATCGAGGCTGGCGACCTGGATCTTCGGATCGAAAATATTGCGACCGTGCGCGACGAGCGCCGTGTTGAGCAGCGTCATGTCGGAAAGATAGGCGAGGATCGCCGTGTGGACGGCTTCGTCCTCGGGGAGGGGGCCTTGCACCCGGAACCAGATCTTTTGCCCTGCGGCGTTGGGGGCGATGAGCGTTTCCGGGGCGACGATGCGCATGTCGAGCGCGCTGGCGCGGGCCATCCAATTCGCTGCCGGCTGCGGCAGAAAGGCCCGGAATCGGTCGACGAGATCGTGGATGGGCTCCAGACTCTCGGGCGCCGGTGTCTCCGGCATGGCGACCGCGTGGGCAAATCCCTCTTCGCGGCGCTGGTAGGAGGCTGCAAGCGAGAAAATCGCGCGCCCGCGCTGCGTCGCGACGCAGCGGCGCGTGGCGAAGCTCTTGCCGTCGCGGATGCGCTCCACCGCAAAATCGATCGGAATTTGCGGATCGCCCGCCAGGATGAAATAGGCGTGGAGGGAATGCGCGGGCCGGTCGGCGTCGACGGTTCGCGTCGCGGCGACAAGAGCCTGGGCGACGACCTGTCCGCCATAGAGGTGTCTACCCGCGCAGGCCGGACTATGGCCCCGAAAGCGATCCTCTCCCAGCGTCTCCAGATCGAGGAGAGCGACGATTTCGCGGGCGGGCGCGTCATCCATTGCGGATGCGCCGCGTCACTCGATCGGCCGCGCCTCTTCCGGCAGCATGATCGGAATGCCGTCGCGGATGGGATAGGCGAGCCGCGCCGAGCGTGAAATCAGCTCCTGGCGCGCGCGGTCATATTCGAGCGTCGTCTTTGTCAGCGGGCAAACGAGAATCTCCAAAAGGCGCGGATCGACCTTCGTCGCCTCCGGCGCGCTGGCTTCCTGGTTCTCGGCGCCGGCCTCGATGTTCTCGCTCATCTCGCGTTTTCCCGTGTTTTAGCGGCTGCGCTCAGTGCCACTGTTGTCCTTCGCCGTCGCCAAGCGCCATGTCGAGCTTCGCGAGGGTGACGAGCGTTTCCGCCCGAGTCTTGAGGTCGATGGCCTCGATGAGCGCCTGTTTTTCATTGGCGCCGAAAGGGGACATCATCGCCAGCGCGTTGACCAGCGTTTCGGTGGGCGCGGCGTCTATGCTCGCCCAGTCGATCTCGAGTTTCGAATAATCTGCGAAATTACGCAACATCCCCACCATCGCCTCGCGATCCACGGCGCTTTCGCCGGCGCCGGGCAGAAGATCGGCGTCGAATCCGTCATAGTTCACGCGAAACTGGCGGTAGGGGGGCCCGGCCGCGAGCTCGTCGCCGAGACGGAAGCGTGCGATGCCCGTGAGCGTGACGAGGTAGCGCCCGTCCCCGGTTTCGGAAAAGCGGGTCAGGCGTCCGGCGCAGCCGATCTGGAAGAGGCGGGGCGTCACTGTGGCGCCGTCGCCTCCCGGCAGGGGTTGGATCATGCCGATCAATCGATTGCCGGCGATGGCCGCGTCGACCATGGCCACGTAACGCGGCTCGAAAATATTGAGCGGCAACTCCCCACGCGGCAGCAACACAGCCCCCGTCAACGGAAAAACGGGAAGGATTCCCGGAAGTTCGGCAATGTCCGTATAGGGGTGGTTCATGCTCATGGCGGACGTGCGGCGGATTTGGGATACCGCCTCTCCCTCTTACGAGAAAAGCAGGGTGGAGAGCCGGCGGCGGGCGGCGACGGCCGCTTTGTCCATCGGCCCCCAGGCTTCGAAGAACTGGACGAGCTGCTTCCTGGCCCCATCGTCGTTCCAACTACGGTCGCGCCGGATGATTTCAAGAAGCGCGTTGGCCGCTTCTTCGCGTCTGTCTTTGGCGTTGAGCGCGAGAGCGAGATCGAAATAGGCCTGAAGATCGTTGGGGTCGAAATTGATCCGGTTCTTGAGGTCTTCGATTTCGCCGAGATCCTGCGCGGCGGTCGCGTTTTCGATCGCGGCGGCGGCGGCGGCGACATCCACGTCCTTCCGGGTCGATTCCGGCAAGCGCTCCAGAACGGCGCGCGCCTCGTCCAACTGCCCGGCCGCGGTATAGAGGCGCGCCAGCATGGCGAAGGCCTTCGGATTGACAGGTTCCTGGCTGGTGAGCTCGGAGAGCAGCGCGTGGGCCGACGCGACGTCGCCCGCCTCGATCATCTCCTGAACGGCTTCCATCGCGTCCGCCGCGTCTTCGATCGGCCCCACCAGTCGCTCGAGGAACCCCTTGATCTGGCTTTCAGGCAGGGCGCCGACGAAGCCGTCCACCGGGCGGCCGCGCTGGAAGGCGACGACGGCGGGGATCGACTTGATGCCGAGCTGATCGGCGATTTCGGGTTCGGCGTCGATGTTCATTTTGGCGAGTTGGACCTTGCCGCCCGTCGCTGCGACGAGCCGCTCGAGGATTGGCGCAAGCTGCTTGCAAGGGCCGCACCAGGGCGCCCAAAAGTCCACGAGAACAACCTTGCGCAAGGAAGCTTCGAGGACGTCCATGCGAAAACGCGCCACCGTCGTCTCGATCGGCCCCGTCGCTTCCGCCGCCTTGTTTGCGAACTCCACCATGCGCCGCTCCCCTCTCGCTTCTTATTCCGCCTGTCTGACGAAGGTCAGATAGACCGGACGGCGTCCCGCCGCCATCGCTTTCGCCTCATATTTGGTTTGCGTCCAGCCCTCCCAGGGCGCCCGCCAATCCTGCGCCGCTTCCGCCTGCCAGCGGAAGGCGTCGCAGACGCGCAGACGCGCCAGCGTCCAGGCCGCGTAATCGTCGATGTCGGTCGCAAAGCGCAGCTCGGCCCCCGGTTGCATGACGCGGGCCAGCCGCGCGAGATTCTCGGGCGAGACGAAGCGGCGCTTGCGATGGCGGCGTTTCGGCCAGGGGTCGGGATAGAAGAGATAGACGCGGGAGAGGCTGGCGTCGGGCAGGCGGTCCAGCACCTCGGCGGCGTCGCCTCGATAGAGGCGGATATTGGTCAACCCCCGCGCTTCGATGCCGGCGAGCAGCTTCGCCATGCCGTTGATGAAGGGCTCGCAACCGAAGAAATCCACGTCGGGTTCGCGCGCGGCAACCTCGATGAGATGCTCGCCGCCGCCAAAGCCGATTTCGAGACGGGTTTCACGGCCGGGCCGCAGGGGCAGGGGGGCGGAAAGATCGAGCGCGAGCCTTGGCAGTAGGTCTGCGACGAGTTCGCTTTGATGCTGGCGTAACGCCTTGCCCTTGGAGCGGCCGTAGAGGCGACGGTGTGGCGGATGTTCGTTCATTGCGCCGAGATAGCCGCGACGGGCGCGGAATGGAAGAGGCGGCGCAGGGCGCGTTTCGTATCAAGTTCTTCGCGCGGCAATTTCACAAAACTACTTCTTCAAAATATCGCTAAAAGTGGCGGCGCTTGAATGAGCGGATTGAATATCCTCTTTGGCCGGATTTTATTTCATGAATTTCATTGCCGCGAGCAGAACCCCTAGGAGCGCGATCTGTGTGACAAACAGCCAGCGCAAAATCTCGACCTTGAGATTGGCCGCCAGGGTTTCCATTTTCGCTTCAAGTTTTGTTTCGAGCCGGTCTACGTCAGCTTTGGTCGCCACGCTGTCGCGCAAGGCGGCGTCGAGCGCTTCAGCATGGGCGCGCGCCTGCTTCTCGTCGAAACCGGCCTCGCGCAGCCGATCCATATAAGCAAGACGGTCGAAGGTCAGCCCGGCGGTGGTCATGCGGGCAAGATAGACTTCGACTCCTCAACAATCAATGAGCCGAGGCGGGCCGCTTCCCGCCGAGCGGGCCGCAGCGAAAGGGCCTCTCGCCAATGCGAAAGGCCCCTCACTTTCGATCAGGCGAAATGCGACTTCAGTGCATCCGCGAGGTCCGTCTTCTCCCAGGAGAAGCCGCCGTCGGTCTCCGGCGCGCGGCCGAAATGGCCGTAGGAGGAGGTGCGGGCGTAGATCGGACGGTTGAGCTGGAGATGCTCGCGGATGCCGCGCGGGGTCAGGCGCATGATCTGCGGCAGAACCGCCTCCAGCTTGTCTTCGGCGACATTGCCGGTGCCGTGCAGATCGACATAGATCGACAGCGGCTCGGCGACGCCGATGGCGTAGGCGAGCTGCAGCGTGCAGCGGTCGGCAAGGCCGGCAGCGACGATGTTCTTGGCGAGATAGCGCGCGGCGTAAGCGGCCGAGCGGTCGACCTTGGTCGGGTCTTTGCCGGAGAAAGCGCCGCCGCCATGCGGGGCCGCGCCGCCGTAAGTGTCCACAATGATCTTGCGGCCGGTGAGGCCGGCGTCGCCATCGGGGCCGCCGATGAAGAACTTGCCGGTCGGATTGACGTGCCAGACGGTCTTGTCGGTGATCCAGCCCTGGGGCAGCGCCTCGCGGATATAGGGCTCGGCCAAAGCGCGAACGTCGGCGGGCGTCAGGCTCTCGTCGACATGCTGATGCGAGAGGACAATCTGGGTCGCCTCGACCGGCTTGCCGTCGACATAACGCACGGTCACCTGGCTCTTGGCGTCCGGGCCGAGGCCCTTCTCCTTGCCGCTGTGACGCGCATGCGCCAGCTTCTCGAGGATCTTGTGCGAATAATAGAGCGGCGCTGGCATCAGATCGGGCGTCTCGCGCACGGCGTAGCCGAACATGATGCCCTGGTCGCCCGCGCCTTCGTCCTTGTTGCCGCTGGCGTCGACGCCCTGGGCGATGTCGACGGATTGCTCGTGCAGCAGGACCTCGACCTTCGTAGTGTTCCAGTGGAAGCCATGCTGCTCGTAGCCGATCGTGCGGATGGCGTTGCGGGCGATCTCGATGATCCGATCGAAGGGAATATGCGGGCCGCGCACTTCGCCGGCGATCACGACGCGGTTCGTGGTGGCGAGCGTCTCGGCGGCGACACGGATGGCGTAGGGGTCGACGCCCGCCTTCGGGCCTTCGCGGAAGAATTCGTCGACGATTTCGTCGGAGATGCGGTCGCAGACTTTGTCCGGGTGGCCTTCGGAAACGGACTCGCTGGTGAAAAGATAATTCTTCCGGGTCACTTCAGAATCTCCCAATGGCCGCCAGCGCCTGATCTGGACGCGAAATAATGGACGGTCTGGCTTCTGATCTGCCAGTCTGCGTTCGTTACGTCAAGCCAACTAGGTGGAAATCGTTCGATAAACAGAACTTGCGCTGCGGATCAGCCCTCGTTGGCGCCGTCGCTATCGGCGAGAGTCGTTACAAGGTCGAGGACGCGCTTTCGGATTTTGGCATCCTTGATTCGGGCGAAAGCCCGATTGAGGTGCAGCCCCTCGGCCGTTGATAGGAAGTCGACGACATATTGTGAGGAGGATTCTTCCGCGGAGCCGCCGTTCCCCTCGGCCGACCCTAGTGCGGGCGCGCCTTCGAAAAAAAACGAGGGAGGGACATTGAGGGTTTTGGAAATCTGTTGTAACCGGCTTGCGCCGATGCGATTCAATCCCTTCTCGTATTTTTGGACCTGCTGAAAGGTTAGGCCCAAGGCTTCGCCGAGCTTTTCCTGACTCATCTTCATCAGTATCCGTTGCATGCGCACCCGGCTGCCGACGTGACGGTCGATGGGATCTGGCGTCTTCTTCACTTCAACGACCTCCTGCCGCGTTTTAGCCGAACGGCGATCAATTGCAAACAGGCGATCGATTAGGGGCTGAATCCGGATAAATAACTCTTTTTTTGGTGCGTTTCGGTCAGTGCGTCCTCTGCGCAGCAAGTGCAGCATCGGCGCTGACCAACATTTGTAAGCAAGCAAGTTATAAAAGATAACGGCGTGAGCTATAAGTGTTTTTTAGCCTCGCCAGCGCCCAGCCAAAGCGGCGATCAGCAGGAGCGCCCATAGTATCGGGAAGACGATCGTCCCACGGCCAACGAACAGCGGCTCGGCGATCGCCTTGGGCAGCCCTCCGTCGATCAGCCCCTCTTCGCCGAGCGGGAGCGAATCGATGATCCGGCCATAGGGGTCGACGATCGCCGAAATGCCCGTGTTGGCGACGCGAACCAGAGGAAGCCCTTCCTCTATGGCGCGCAGGCGGGCTTGGGCGAAATGCTGATACGGCCCGGGCGTTTTGCCGAACCAGCCGTCATTGGTGACGTTGAGAAGCAGTTGCGGACGCTTGCCATCTTTATCCCTGGCCGCCGCTTCGCCCGGGAAGACCGCCTCGTAGCAGACGAGCGGCGCGATCAGCGGCAGGCCGGGCGCTGCGAGCGTGCGCGGGCCCTGTCCCTGGTCCCATGTGCCCGGAACCAGATGCGAGACGCCGAGCGGCCGCAACAATCCTTCGAGCGGCAAATATTCCCCGAAGGGAACGAGATGCATCTTGTCATAGAAAGCGAGTATCCGACCGTTCTGAAAAACCTCGACTGAGTTGAATATTTTCCCGCGCTTGCCGCCGCCGTCGCCTTCGACTCGCGCCGCGCCGGTGATCAGCACCTTGCCTTGCAGGGCGCGGGCGATGGCCGAAAGCGCTTGCGGCTCGCGCGACAGAACGTAGGGGAAGGCGGACTCCGGCCAGATGAGATGCGTGACGTCGGAGACGCCGGTGCGCTCCGGGCCGGTCGCACGGTCCGAAAGCGCGAGATAATGTCTCAGTATGTCTTGTCCGTTCTCCGGGCGGAATTTGGCGTCCTGCGGCAGATTGGGTTGCATGAGCCGCAGCTTGACGCCCTCGACAAACTCCCTCTCGCTCCTTGCGAGCCTTAGGGCGCCATAGGCCGCGAGCGCGAATAGAAGTAGGGCGGCCGTCCAGGCGGCCGCGTTGGAAAGAAAGCGCTGGCCGAGGCGTCGGTCGAGGACGGTGGCGGGCGCGGCGAAGATGACGATCGCGAATAGATCGAGGCCATGAAGTCCGACAAGCGACGCCGCCTGACCGATCGGGCCCGCCTGCGCGAGCGCCATGCCGACGTCGTTCCAGGGGAAGCCGGTCAGAATATGGCCGCGCAGCCACTCCGAAGCGCCCAGCCCTGTGGCCAGCGCAAAAATCCTCAGACTGCCCGACGACCACAGGAGACGCGACAGCGCGAAGCCGAAAGCCGGGAAGAAGGCGAGAGCTGCGGGCAAGCCGAGCACGGCGAGGGGAATGGCCCAGGCGAATTGGTCGGCTTCGACGAGCATGGCCGCGCCGAGCCACCAGAGGCTTGCAAGGAAATAGCCGAAGCCGAGCCACCATCCCGCCGCTGCGGCGGATCGGATCGGCGCGAAGCTGAAGCGCCCGCCTTGCACGGCGGAGCCGTCGATCAGCCACACGGCCGTCGTCAGCGGAATCGCCATGGCGGGCGCGAAATCGAAGGGAGGCAGGGCCAGTGCGCCAGCCGCGCCCGCGACCAGGGCGAGCAAGCGACGGGTCCAGCCGTCGGCGAGAATGACGCGTTGCGGCAGAGAGGTCAGTCCAGCCCGAGCGCTCGTCAATTCGGCAATTTGCGCCATCGGTTTGGAGTCTCCCAGAATCGGCGGTCCGACTCTAGCCGCTTTCGGGGCAAGGCAAAGGCTGAGATGTGGGGCGATTATGATTTGGCTTGCGGCGGAAGCGTGGACCGCGAGTCGTCAGCTCGCTCTTATATTGCGCGCCTGAAGGCGCGCGGTCCCCTCTGTCACGGATGCCTGCGCGCGCGCACCCGCAGCTTTCCGACCCTGCGCGGATCAGCGTCGACAATCTCGAATTCGTGAGTGTCGACCGGAGTGGCGATGATCTCGCCGCGCATAGGCACGCGTCCGGCAAGCCAGGCGACAAGTCCGCCGATGGTCGTCACTTCCGCAGGCGTGTCCTCCAGCCGGAAATCGACTCCCAGCCGCGCGGTCGCTTCATCGAGATCGGCGCGGGCGTCGACGAGGAAGTCGCCATTGTCGAGTTCCTCGATCTCCGGCGGCTCGGCGACATCGTGCTCGTCTTCGATGTCGCCGACGATCATTTCCATAATGTCTTCGATGGTGACGAGACCGTCGGTTCCGCCATATTCGTCGATGACCAGCGCGAGATGGGTGTGAGAAGCCTGCATGCGGACCAGCAGATCGAGCGCCGGCATGGAGCGGGGCACGAAAAGCACGGGCTTGAGCAGATTGGCCTGAAAGAGCGGCGTGTCGAAGTCGACCTTGGGTGTCGCCGCGCCATCGGAGCTTGCGTGTTTCTCGGCGCAGATCGCAAAGTAATTCACGAAGTCGCGGATGTGGACCATGCCGCGCGGATCGTCGAGCGTCTCGACATAAACGGGCAGGCGTGAGTGGCCTGCGTCGCGGAAAACATCCAGAGCCTCGCGAAGCGTCGAATCCTGTGAGATTGCGACAATATCCGCGCGCGGGATCATGGCGTCCTCGACGCGCAGATCATGCAGGCCGAGCACATTTTTCAGCAGCGCGCGCTCGTGCGGCGTGACGTCGCCGGCGGTTTCCTCCAGCGCGTCCTCGATGTCCTCGCGCACGGAGGCTGGCGAAAGGCCCAGCAATCCGCGCAGGCGGTCCAAGAGCGTCAGCCGCGTCTCGTGCCTGCGACTTAAAGGCTCCTCGCCATTTTCAGATCGTATCGACATGACCTTCGTTCAGTTCGCCCGCTTCATCCTCTTCGCCGGCCGCCTCGCCGGCGTAGGGGTCGCGCAAGCCCAACCGCGACGCGATCCGTCTTTCGAGGCTTTCCATTTCGTCGGCCTCGGCGGCAGTCTCGTGATCATAACCGATCAGATGCAGAAATCCATGGATGACCATATGGGCCGTATGCTCACGCAAAGTTTTATCCTGCTCCTCTGCCTCCCGCGCCACCGTCTCGAAGGCGATGACAATGTCGCCCAGGAGCGGACGCGCGGAAAGGGGCCCCGGCGTCGGGAAGGAGAGGACGTTGGTCGGCTTGTCCTTGCCGCGCCATTCGGCGTTGAGCTCCTGGATTTCAGCGTCGTCGCAAAATGTGACGCTGATCTCACAGCCCTCGGCCAGCCTCGCGCCGCTCTCGGCGAGGCTCGCCTCGACGCAGTCGCGGGTGAGCGTCTCGAGACCGTCGAAGCTCTCCCAAGCGTCGGCGGAAAGGTTGACGTCTATCTCTATCGTCATATGTCTCGCGGCTTGTTCTTGGCGCGGGCGGCGCGGTCATAGGCGCCCACGATCTGGCGCACGAGGTCGTGACGCACCACGTCGCTCTCGGAAAAGCGCACGCGCCCGACGCTGTCGATGTCGGAGAGCAGCGAAATCGCCTCTGACAATCCCGAGACCTGGCCGGGCGGCAGGTCGGTCTGCGACGGATCGCCCGTGACGATCATGCGCGAGCCCTCGCCGAGGCGGGTGAGGAACATTTTCATCTGCATGGAGGTGGCGTTCTGCGCCTCGTCGAGGAGGATGCAGGCGCGCGTCAGCGTGCGGCCGCGCATGAAGGCGAGCGGCGCCACCTCGATAATGCCGGTCTGCATGCCGCGCTCGACCATGCGCGAGTCCATGAAGTCGTGCAGCGCGTCGTAGATCGGGCGGAGGTACGGATCGACCTTCTCGCGCATGTCGCCGGGGAGAAACCCCAGCCGCTCGCCGGCCTCGACCGCGGGGCGCGAGAGGATGAGCCGCTCGACTGCGCCTTGCTCCATGAGCTGCACGGCGTGGCCGACGGCGAGCCAGGTTTTGCCGGTGCCGGCCGGGCCCTCGCCGAAGACCAGTTCATAGCGCTTCATGGCGCGCAAATATTGATCCTGCGCGGCGTTGCGGGCGCGCACCAGGCCGCGTTTGCGGGTGATGAGCTGTTCGAAGGCGCCCCGCGCCGGCTCTGCGTCGGGGAAGAGGCTGCGTTGGCCGGCGGTCTCTTCGATAGCTCCGTCGACGTCGCCGAGCGCGATGGCCTGCCCCTTGGAGATGCGCTCGTAAAGCGCCTCCAGCACGCGGCGACCGTGCTCGCAGGCCTCAGCCTTGCCCTTGAGCGTGACGTGATTGCCGTTGGCGAAGGAGGCGATTTTCAGCCGGCGCTCGATCTTGGCGAGATTCTGGTCGTAATGGCCGAAGACGAGTGAAGCATATTTATTGTTTTCGAAGGCCAGAGTGATTTCCGCATCGGGCTCGGTCATCGTTTCGTCCCGCCGAAGCCGCACGTCGTCGATCGTCGTCAAGCCTTCGCCTCCTCGCCCTCACCCATAAGCCGGCCCGCCAGCGAATTGGAGCCCGCCGCGACGATCGCGACCCGGCCCACTTCGCCAATCATGTCAGCGGGGCCGCTGACATGCACAGGCTGCATATAGGGACTTTTGCCAGCGATTTGACCCTCGTGGCGGCCGGGTTTTTCGAACAGCACATCGATCGTTCTACCGACCGTCGCAGCGTTGAAAGCCTGACGCTGTTCTTCGAGCAGCGTCTGAAGTGCGGCGAGACGCGCGCGCTTGACTTCTTCGTCGATCTGATCCGCGCGCTCCGCGCCGGGCGTGCCTGGACGGGGGGAGTATTTGAAGGAGAAACTCGACGCGAAGCCGGCTTCCCGCACGAGCGCCATAGTGGCCTCGAAATCTTCGTCCGTCTCGCCCGGGAAGCCGACGATGAAGTCGGACGACATCGCCACATCCGGCCGCGCCTTGCGCAGACGGGCGATGATGTCGAGATAGTCGGCAACCGTATGCTTGCGGTTCATGGCTTTGAGCACGCGGTCCGAGCCCGACTGCACGGGGAGATGGACAAAGGGCATGAGCTTTGGAATCGCCTCATGCGCATCAATCAAATCCTGCGCCATGTCGACAGGATGACTGGTGGTGTAGCGCAGGCGCTCTATCCCCTGCATTTCTGAAAGGTGAGCCAGGAGGCGGGCGAGGCTCCAGTCCGCGCCCTCTTCATCCGCGCCGCAATAGGCGTTCACATTCTGCCCGATGAGCGTGATCTCGCGCACCCCGGCGTCGACGAGGCGTCTGGTTTCGGCGACGATATCCCCAACAGGCCGGGAGACCTCCGCGCCGCGCGTGTAGGGAACCACGCAGAAGGAACAGAATTTGTCACATCCCTCCTGCACCGTGACGAAGGCGGAGACGCCGCGGGCGCGGATTTGCGCGCGGCTCGGCTGGGGTAGGGCGTCGAACTTGTCTTCGACGGCGAATTCCGTGTCGGTGAGGCGCTGGCCGCCCTTCGCCTGTTTCAACAGACCGGGCAGGCGGTGGTAGCTCTGCGGGCCGACGACGAGATCAACCGCGCGCTGGCGCCTCAAGACCTCCTCGCCCTCGGCCTGCGCCACGCAGCCGGCGACGACGATCTTCATCCCGCGGCCAGAGGCCTCGCGTTCGCGCTTTTCGAGCGCCAGTTTGCCGAGCTCGGAGTAGATTTTCTCGGCCGCTTTCTCGCGGATATGGCAGGTGTTGAGAATGACGAGATCAGCTTCGGCTTCATCCGCGGTCTCGGCATAGCCCTCGCGGCCGAGCAAATCCGCCATGCGCGTCGCGTCATAGACATTCATCTGGCAGCCGTAGGACTTGACCAGAACCTTGCCGCCCTCCGAGGGCGCCGATTCGGGCGCGGGCGACGGCAGCTCAGACGCGTTCTGAACCTGGGTGGAAATCTTGTCTGCTCCTTCGAGAGATCGTGCGACTCTTTCTTGCAAGTCGCATTATAGGCGTTTTTCCGAGGGCCGCCGACTCGAATTATTTCTGGTCCAGTTTGAGAGCGAACGTCTCACTCTTCGCCCGCGAACATGCCCTCAATCTCCGAGGCGCCCATAGTATCGAAGTCGTCGGGGACTGAAATTCTCCCGCCGAGAAAACCGAGCCGCCGAACCTTCTTCTTCTCGGGCGCGTCGAGCGCGGTCACTTTCACCATCGGCTTTCCAGCTTTGGCGATAACGAAGGGCTCTCCCTTCGCCGCTTCCTCGACGAGGCGTGAAAGCTGCTTTTTGGCCTCTTGGATGTCGACAATACGCATGGGGTCGAGCCTAGCCGGCTTGGTTGTATTAGGCTACGGCGGGCGATCAAGGTGAGCCATCTGGCGTTATTATCCCACCCGACCCCGCTTACGCGGGGCCACCCTCCCCGTAAAGGGGAGGGATAAGCTCATTCCCGGCGCTCTCTCACATCTCCAGTCTCAAATTCACCGCTGCGCGCTTTGTCCCGTCGGCACGCAGGTAATAATTCTGCCGCCGGCCAATCTCCTTGAACCCGAAGCGGTAATAGAGCTTCAGCGCCGCCTCGTTGTCGTCCGCGACTTCCAGAAACACCAGTCGCGCTCCGCCGCGCTCCAGATTTTCCAGATGCTTATCGAGGATCCTGCGGCCGAGCCCGACGCTGCGCCGCGCCGGGTCGACGGCGAAGGTCAGCACTTCGGAGTCCGGGGGCAGCAGGCGCGATAGGATAAAGCCGCCGAGCCTGCTTCTGAGGCCCTCGGTCACGGCGCCGTCGGCGATGACGTTGGGGTCGGTGAGATAGCTCTCGAAGTCGATCTTGGACCAGCCGAAGGCGAAGGAGGCGCCGTGCAGGGCCTCGCATTCTTCCGCGCGCTCGGCGCCGATGGGCTGAACGACAAAGGTCGGCTTGGCAAAAAAAGAAGCGATCAGGCTCATGGGTGGATTCTAGGCCTGCGCGGGCGCGGAGGCGAGCTTTTCGGAGGGAGTGATTGTTTGTGCGCTGCTTTCGGGCGCGGTCTCGGCGAGGGCGGTGGGTGGCGCGACGGCGGCCTCGGCCGGCGCGGGGGGGGGCTCGGGCGCCGGCGCAGCCTCCTGCGGCTTGCCGGCGATCGTTACGTCGGGCTCCTTGAGGTAGAGCGGCTTCGCGGGCGCGGTTTCCGGCTTGGCGGCGAGGCCGAGGCGAGCGACGAATTCGATGTCGGGCGCGGCCTGTTCGCTCACGATCTTCACCGCCAGACCGCGCGCGCGGGCTTCCTTGGCGAGAAGCTCGGCCCCGGAGCCGATCAAAAGCAGTGGCCCGTCGCCCAGCGCGCGAAGCGCCTCATGCGCGCCAGCGCGGCGAGGCGTCAGCAGGGCGCGGCCGTCCGGGCCAAAGGCCGCGACAAAGACCTTGCCATGGCGTGCGTCGATCGCCGCCGCGATCACGCTGTCGGCTGCGTCGAGAATGAGCGGCGCCGCCAGCGCGGCCAGCGTCGAGACGCCGACCACCTCGGCCTTGCAGGCAAGCGCAATCGCCTGCCCGGCGGCGAGCCCGATGCGAATGCCAGTGAAGGAGCCGGGCCCCACGGCGACGGCGACGCGGTCGATGGTGGAGAAGCCGCCCTCCACCTTGCCCATGACCCGCTCGATGAGCGGCATGATCGCTTCCGCGTGACCGCGCTCCATGGCGATGGTCTCGGAAGCGATAGGCTGCTCCGCGTCGTGGTCGAGCACGCAGGCTGAAACGGCGGGCAGGGCGGTGTCGATCGCAAGGATTCGCATGAGGGGATTATGACCCTTTTGAGGGCGCGATCAATAAAGAGGCGCGCGAATCCCGCGCGGGCCTTAAGCCGGCTCCACCGCCTTCACCTGCGGCACGAAATGGCGCAGCAGGTTTTCGATGCCGTTTCGCAGCGTCGCGGTCGAGGAGGGGCAGCCCGAGCAGGCGCCTTTCATGCCGAGATAGACGACACCGTCGCGAAAGCCGCGGAAGACGATGTCGCCGCCGTCGCCGGCCACCGCCGGGCGCACGCGGGTCTCGATCAGCTCCTTGATGGTCGCCACCGTCTCGGCGTCCGCCGGGTCGTAGAACTCGCCGCCATGGTCGGCCACAGCCGAGCCGCCGTCGGTGAAGAGCGGCGCGCCGGAGGCGAAATGCTCCATGATCGTGCCGAGGATCGCAGGCTTGAGATGCGCCCAATCGGCCTCGTTCTTGGTGACGGAGACGAAGTCGCCCCCGTACATCACCGCCTCGACGCCGTCGATCGCGAGCAGCGCCTGCGCCAGCGGCGCGTTGGCGGCCGCCTCGCGCGAACGAAACTCCATGGCGCCCTGGCCAAGGACATTTTGGCCGGGCAGGAATTTCAGCGTGGCGGGGTTCGGGGTGGCTTCGGTCTGGATGAACATTGCTGGGCTCCTGCGCCCGGTTCAAGGCCGGGGCTCTGGCGCGGGCTTTAGCACAGTTTGGGCTTGCCGCGATACGGTCGCCTTTTACGTGGGGTTTCAGTCCTCTGGCTGGGAGTCCCCGCGCCGCGCGCGCCAGCGATTGAGGGCGACGACCGACCACACGCCCTCGACGAAACCGAACGGCCAGGCGCCCTGCAGAAAGCCGTAGATCGAGCCGAGCGCGCAGGAGGCAGAAAAGCCCAGCACGAACCAGTGACTGCGCTCTTCCAGCGCATAAGTGAGCAGCATGGCGCTCACTGCGAAAAGGCCGAAGAGGCTCAGAGCGTCCATAGGCCTCCTTTGGTCCTGCAACGCTGCGCTTTGGCCAAGCATATTGCGTCCGACGCGTAAATCCACCACTCTGCGCGCATGGACGAAGACGCCCTTCTCGCCGCGGACGCTGCCTACTACCGCGCCTTCGCCGCCCGCGACCTTCCCGCCATGGAGGCGATCTGGGCGGAGGAGGGCGTGAGTTGCGTGCATCCCGGCTGGCCGGCGCTCGTCGGCCGGACGCCGGTCATCGCCTCCTATCGCGATATTTTCAAAAATCCCACGCAGGACGCCGTGACGGCGCGCGAGGAAAAGGTCTTGATCGAGGGCTTCGACGGCAGAGTGTTCTGCATCGAGGAGGTCGGCGGCGGGATATTATTGGCCACCAACTGGTTTCGCGCGATCGAGGGCAAATGGCGGCTCCTGCATCATCAGGCGAGCCCGCTCGCCGTCGCGCCGACCGCGCCGTCACGAGGACCGAAGCCGTCGTTTCATTGACGCATAGCTTGGAGGCGAATCAGGGCTTTTCCCCCTCTGCCTCTTCGAGCTTCTTGCGCCGCCACACCTTCTTGGGATCGCGTCGCGGGCCTTCGACCAGCCGCACCACCAAGCCCCAGAGCGTGCGCACGTCCTGCTGGGTGAGGCCCATGCGGTGGAACATATTGCGCAGGTTTCGCGACATCACCGGCTTCTTGTCCAATGGACGGAAGAAGCCGCGCTTGTCGAGCTCCTCTTCGAGGAAATCGAAAAAGGCCAGCGTCATCTCGCGAGTCGCCGGCGGCGAGCGCTCCTCGACCTCGTAAGGCAAAGCGTCACCATAGGCGGCGCGGAACCATTCGTAGCCGACGAGCAACACCGATTGCGCAAGATTGAGCGAAGCGTAGGCGGGGTTGACCGGGAAGGTCAGTATGGCGTCAGCGAGCGCCACATCGTCATTGTCGAGCCCCGTGCGCTCGGGGCCGAAGAGCACGCCATGTTTCTCTCCGGCCGCGACGCGCGCGGCCGTATCGGCGAGGGCTTTACCGGGTGGGAGCACCGGCTTCATCTGCCCGCGTCCGCGCGCGGTAGCGGCATAAACAAAATTGAGGTCGGCGATCGCCTCGCGGGTCGAGTCGTAGAGCTTGGCGCTTTCGAGCAGATGGGTGGCGCCGGCGGCGGCGGCGTAGGCGCCCTTGCGATAGGCGCCGGTGCGCGGCCAGCCCTCGCGGGGCGACACCAGGCGCAGATCCGAGAGGCCGAAATTGGCCATGGCGCGGGCGCACATGCCAATGTTCACGGCAAGCTGCGGGCGCACCAATATAATGGCCGGCCCGCCCGTCAGCGCCGGCTTGCTATGATCCGTCCCCGCTCCAACCAATTCCCGTTCCTCTTGCAAAGAAACCGCTAATTAGGCGGAAGCGGCGCGCGGGGGAAGGGGTCACATCACGGGGCCGCTGACGAGACCCCTTCGGGGCCTATCGCGCGGCGCCCCAGCCGATCTTTCTCAACTGTCGTGTCTCTCGTGCGTCACGATGCAAGCCGTCTGGCGAAGGGCAATGCAGAAGCGCAGCTGCCGACCGCGACAGAGGGGACGGTGCTAACGGGCGGCTAGTAGCACGGAAAACGCCGCGACCTTGACAACTTTACTGTAAACGAGGCCGCCGCCGCTAATTCGTCAGTCGAAGCTTGGACGCCGCCAGCGCCTTGTTGAAGAGCTGCTGCATGCCCTTTTGGATGTCGCCGGGATTGGACGCCGTGAAGAAATAGTCGGGCGTCGCGCATTCCTGGAGATTGGGCGCGATATTGCTCGCGAAGGGACCGATGAGCTTGTCATACTGCTCGGTTCCGATGAAAGGCACATAGGTCGTGTAGACCACGGCGACGATGGCGTTCTTCTGTTTCAGCGCCGTGCAAGCCCCGTGCGGAAAGGCGCCGGTGTTTGCCTTGGTCATCGATTTCGGCCACCAGGAGAGCGGCTTTCCATAGGGCGCGGACATTCCCTGCCAACCCGTATAAATGCCGTCGTCCACGCCATCGGTCACAATGAAGATGATCTCCTGGGGCGTTGTCGCCTTTTGCCCGTTCCCGTTTGCGGAAACTTTGCTGTTGATCCATTGAATGGCGTCATTTGTCTGCGTGCCGTCGTCGGTTGTTAGCAAATCGAGCGCCTTGACGGCCGAGGCGACTTTGTTGAGGTCCGTCGTCAGGTCGACGAGCGTTGCGACCTGATTATTGAAGGCATGGGCGGCCATCTGGATATGGGTGCGGGCGTTGGACGCGGTCACCGTCTTGGCCGTGGCGATCAGAGCCGTGGTTGCATCCCGCAATTCGTCGATGCGGAAGCGAATGCCCTGCGCCTTGGGCTGGTCGTAATAGGTCGAAGACCAGCCTTGCGTGTGACAGCCGAAAGCGCAGCCCGTCAGGTTCTGCATTCGGGAGATGTCGTCCGCCGTGGCGCCGATGCCCATCGACATGGACCGGTCGAGCAGAAGGCGGACATTGAGATAAATTTGGCTTCCCAGCGAAATATTCGACGTCACCGTTCCGCCGACGGGGATCGACGCGAAGCCAATGAGCCCGGTCATGGCGGCGGGCGATTGCGCCGAATAGGCCACTGTCGCCGACCAGGAGCCGTTGTTGTTGGCCAGCGTGACGCTGCTGGACCGACCGGAGCTGGCGAAGGCGGAATCTGCGGCAAAGAACCTGAGGCCGGCGGCCTGGCCGGCTTTCATAATGTTGTCCGGCGTGCATGAGCCGGTCGTGG
Source organism: Methylocystis sp. MJC1 (assembly GCF_026427715.1). Lineage (NCBI taxonomy): Bacteria > Pseudomonadati > Pseudomonadota > Alphaproteobacteria > Hyphomicrobiales > Methylocystaceae > Methylocystis > Methylocystis sp. MJC1. The sequence goes on from NZ_CP107558.1 coordinate 1,460,320, forward strand.
AGCTCTTCGCCATGCAATCGGCTTCCTGGAGCGCGGCCGCCTTCACGGCGGCGAGCGCGGCAGTATCCGCGAGCCGGGTAAAGCGCGTCCGCATCGTGGAGGCGCGGGTGTAGTCGATCGTGGCCCCGACAATCATGACGAGGGGGATCAAAGACAGGGCGAAGAGCAGGGCGACAGACCCGCGCTCGTCAGCCTGAAAGCCGGCGCTCGTCCAATGGAAACCTTTATCTTTCACGCCTTCCAACTCCGCCAATGGAAAACCGCGGGCAAAGTGAAAGGTAGACGTTGAGCTTTCCTTTATAGATTAGGCGTGTGGCGCAGTTGATGCTTGGCGGACGTCGCGCAAAGTCGGAGAAAGGGGCGGGTTTTCAAGGCGTTGGTGGCTAACGACACTGTTGCGCGCCTCTTTTGCCCATAGTTTACAGCCTATTCCTCGAAATCCGCACGTCCCAGGCGCCGCTTTCCCTGGCCTCGAGCCAAGGATATAAGGCGCGCGCAGCTTGAGGATCGATTAGACATGCAAAAGATCAAGGTGGCCAATCCAGTCGTCGAGCTCGACGGCGACGAAATGACTCGCATCATCTGGGCCTTCATCAAGGACAAGCTGATCCGCCCCTACCTGGACATCGACCTTCTCTACTACGATCTCTCGATCCAGAGTCGCGACGCCACCAACGATCAAATCACGATCGACGCAGCCAACGCCATCAAGCAGCATGGCGTGGGCGTGAAATGCGCGACAATTACGCCCGATGAAGCGCGCGTGAAGGAATTCGGCCTCAAGGAAATGTGGAAATCGCCGAACGGCACCATCCGCAATATCCTAGGCGGCGTCATCTTCCGCGAACCGATCATTTGCAGCAATGTGCCGCGCCTCGTGCCGCATTGGACGCAGCCGATCGTCGTCGGCCGTCACGCATTCGGCGATCAATATCGCGCCACCGATTTCAAAGTGCCGGGCAAGGGCCGTCTCACCATCAAATTCGAGGGCGATGACGGTCAGACCATCGAGAAGGAAGTTTTCAAATTCCCCAGCGCCGGCGTCGCGTTGTCGATGTACAACGTCGACGAGTCGATCCTGGAATTCGCCCGCGCGACGTTCAATTACGGCCTGCAGCGCAAATTCCCTGTCTATCTCTCGACCAAGAACACGATCCTCAAGGCCTATGACGGCCGCTTCAAGGACATCTTCCAGGATGTCTATGAGACGGAGTTCAAGTCGCAGTTCGAGACGCTGGGGCTTTGGTACGAGCATCGCTTGATCGACGACATGGTGGCCTCGGCGCTGAAATGGGCGGGCGGCTATATTTGGGCCTGTAAAAACTACGATGGCGACGTGCAGTCCGACATTGTCGCGCAAGGCTTCGGCTCGCTCGGCCTCATGACCAGCGTGCTGATGTCGCCCGACGGTAAGACGGTCGAGGCGGAAGCCGCTCACGGAACGGTGACGCGCCATTACCGCGAGCACCAGAAGGGCCATGAGACGTCGACGAATTCGATCGCTTCGATTTTCGCCTGGACCCGCGGCCTCGCTCACCGCGCCAAGCTCGACGGCAATGAGGAACTCGCGCGCTTTTCGCAAACGCTCGAAGACGTTTGCGTGAAGACGGTTGAATCCGGCTTTATGACGAAGGATCTCGCGCTTCTCGTCGGCCATCACCAAAGCTGGCTGTCGACCACGGGATTCCTCGACAAAGTGGACGAGAACCTGCGCAAGGCGATGGGATAATCAATCGTCATCCGCCGCTGAGCGTCTTAGAGCGACTCGGCGGCGGCACGCATAAGTGAGATTGTAAGTGTCACGCGCCGCGTCTATATAGGCGCGCCAACGGTCCAACGAGGGGATTCCCGGCCATGTCGGTGGAGCTGGACGAAGCCTATAAACCTTCCGACGACGAGCCTTTCATGTGCGATCGGCAGCGCGAATATTTTCGTCGCAAGCTGCTTGCGTGGAAAGAAGATATTCTCCAGGAAAGCCGCGAGACATTGGCGGCGCTTCAAAACGAGAATGAAAACCACCCCGACCTCGCCGATCGCGCCTCCTCTGAGACGGATCGAGCGATCGAGCTTCGCGCCCGCGACCGGCAGAGAAAGCTGATCGCCAAGATCGACGCCGCGCTCGGGCGTCTCGACGATGGCACTTACGGCTATTGCGAGGAGACGGGGGAGCCGATCTCCTTGAAGCGGCTCGATGCGCGACCGATCGCGACGCTCTCAATCGAGGCGCAGGAGCGCCATGAAAGACGCGAAAAGGTCTATCGCGACGATTAAAAAAGAGGGCGGGATCTCTCCAAGAAATTTAAAAAGGGCGTCGCCGGTTGGCGACGCCCTTCTTTTTTATTCTTTCTCGGGCCGGCCGAGCAGGCGGGCCATTTCGGCTTCGAGCGATTCCAGCGGATCGACCTCTGCTGCCGCCGGCGGCGGAGGCGGGGCGGGCTGGGGGGCCGACGGTCGTGTCGGGCCCGGCGGCGGCGCTGGCGGAGGAGCCGGCGGCCGGGCTTGGGCCGGAGCCGGCGGCGCGGGAGGCGCAGCTGGCGGCTCGGCCGGGGCCTGCGCGGCAGGCGGCGGCGGGGGAGCCGGCGGCGCGGCAGGCCTTGGCGCGGGCGACGGGACCTCGGTCTTCGGCTGAATCAGGCGCTGGGTGCGCGCCAGGAAAGGGGGAGTCGCGGGGCGCGGCGGGGCGCCTGGGCGCGGCGGCGGCGCCGGAGGAGGCGCAGCAGGGCGCGGCGGCGCTGCAGTCGGCCCGGCGAGCGGCGGCGCGGGCGTGGGCTCCGGCGGCTTAGACGGGGCCGGCGCGAAGAGGTCCGGCGGCAGATTGAGAGGCGCCGGGGCGGCAGGCTTCGGAATCGGTCCGGGCGCGGGTTCGCCCTGAGGGCCAGGCGGCCAGGCCGTAGCTGGCGCCTGAGCGCGCGCTTCCGCAGGCGCACGGGCGGGGACAACTTCGGCGCGCGCGATCGATCCTTCGACCAGAAGGTCGTTGGGTCCGCCGATCAGCAGCAGATGCTCGGTGTTGTCGCGACGGACGATGACGAGCTGACGCTCACGATCGAGGTCGAACACGTCGACGACGTCGAGGCGCCTGGGTCCCTTCTTTGCCGCATCGGAGCGAATCTTTCGTCCAAACAGCAGACGGAAGATATAAAGCACCAGAAGCGCGGCGATGAGGAACGCCACGATTGCTCCGAGAACCGGTAGCAGTTGTGAGAATCTGTCTTGCATGAACCGCAGGTCTCTCTTCGAACGCGCTGAACCTTGCCAAATTAACAGCTTTTCTGGCAAGCGGGCCCAAAAGGTTAATCAATGGTTAACGCTTATTTGGACGAAAACCGAAATTGCCCGACGCGCGGTTGCCATCTTGCATGCGCGCCGCCATTCTTGCACACGATTCTAAAAGACTTCGCAAACTTGGCAATTTTGTCGGCGCCGCTCCACGCACGCCTTCGTTAACCATATTCTGACATGCAGACCGAATCGTACCGCGAGCAGGCTCCCGCGGGCGTCATGGGCGGGGCGTACAGGATGAGCGAGAGGGCAGCGTCGTCTGCATTTGATCGAAGCGAGCGGCCGGGGAGCGCCGGGCTCGTGCTGACGTTCGCTATCGCGATCCTGACTGTCTTGGCCGGCTATTTTCTTGCGCCGGCGGCCATGGCGCCGCGGCTGGTCATGCTGGCGCTGGCGCTCTTCGGCGTCGCGGGCGTGTTTTCGCTTTTCGCTTATGCGGTGGGGCTCATACAGTTCTCGTCCCGCATTCCACGCAACGACATTACCAAGCTCATCGCCGATACGACGACCGAGGGTCTTGTCGTCACCAAGGGCGATATGCAGATCGTCTACGCCAACGAAGCTTATATGGAGCTCTGCGGCGCCCGCGACGCTTCAGGCTTGCAAGCCGTCGAACGGCTTTTTTCGGGCCCGCCGGAAGTTTCCGAAGCGATATATCGGCTGGCGCAGGCCGCGCGTACCGGAAGAGCGCATGTCGAGGATCTGCGTTTGTCGCCGCCGCTCACGGGCGCCGGGGCTGTCGGCTGGTATCGCATCAAGGTGCGCCCCTTGCCGGAGGCCGGCCAGCGCGCGACTCTGTGGGGCGTCGCGGATGTCACGAGCGAGCGGCAGCGGCAGGAGGGCGTGTTCCAGGAGCTGCAGCACGCCATCGACTTCCTCGACCACGCGCCAGCGGGCTTTTTCTCGTCCACTCCGGACGGCGCCGTCTCTTATATGAATAAGACGCTCGCCGGTTGGCTCGGCTATGACCTCACCCAGGTGGGTTCGGGAGGCGCAAGTCTTTCCGCGATCGTCGCCAATAGCGGCGCGGCCTTGCTGGCGGCCGTCTCGGGCTCGCCCGGAGAGGTGCGCACCGAGCAGATCGATCTCGATCTGCGCTGCCGGAACGGCCGCTCCTTGCCGGTGCGGCTCCTTCACCAGGTGGCTTTCGGCCAGGACGGCGTCGCCGGACCCTCGCGGACGCTCGTCCTCAATCGCACGGCCGGCGAAAAGCCGGAGGAGGGGCTGCGCGCCGCCGAGGTGCGTTTCGCGCGCTTCTTCAATTCGACGCCCATGGCCATCGCGACGCTCGACGCGCAAGGCCGCGTGCTCGACTCCAACGCCGCCTTCGCCAAGCTCCTCCCCAAGGCGGCGCTTCACGGCAAGGAAGGCTGGTCGCTGCTCGCCGGCCTCTCGGAGAGTGACGCGCAGGCCTTGCGCAAGGCGATCGAGGAGGCGGTCGAAGGCAAGAGCGACGTCAAGCCGGTCAATGTGTCCTTCGAGGAAGGGGCCGGCCCGCGCTCGGCGCGCTTCTTCGCGTCGCTCGCGGAGGATTCAGGCCAGAAGGGCGCGACCATCTATGCGCTCGACACGAGCGAGCAGCGCAAGCTGCAGGAGGAATTTGCCCAATCGCAGAAGATGAACGCCGTCGGCCAGCTCGCGGGCGGCATCGCGCATGACTTCAACAACATGCTGACGGCGATCATCGGCTATTCCGATCTTCTGCTCTCGAGCCATCGGCCGACCGACCCCGCCTTCCGCGATATTCGGCAGATCAAGGAGACGGCGAATCGCGCCGCCGGCCTGACGCGCCAGTTGCTCGCCTTCTCGCGCCGCCAGACCCTGCGTCCGCAGGTGCTCCAGCTCGGCGACGCCTTGTCCGAGCTGCAGAATCTGCTGCGCCGAATCGTCGGCGAGAAGAATGAGCTCGATCTGCGCCAGGGGCGCGATTTGTGGTTCGTGAAGGCTGACCTCACCCAATTCGAGCAGGTCGTCATCAATCTCGTCGTCAACGCCCGCGACGCAATGGCGGAAACGGGCGGCCGGGTGCAAATCCGCACCCGCAACGTCACAAAGGACGACTGCGCCAGCTTCAGTGAGATTCATCTCGTTCCAGCGGATTATGTGCTGGTCGAGGTCGAGGACACGGGCTGCGGCATTCCGCCCGAGGTGATGGAGAAGATTTTCGAGCCCTTCTTCACCACCAAGGAGGTCGGCAAGGGCACGGGTCTTGGCCTCTCGACGGTCTTCGGCATCGTCAAACAATCGGGCGGCTTCATCTTCGCGCGGAGCGAAGTGGGCAAGGGGACGGTCTTCCGCATCTTCATGCCGCGCTACATCCCTGACGAGAAGGAAGCGCCGAAATCAGAAGCCGAGGCCCCCAAGGCCACGGCTGATTATACGGGGCAGGGGGTGATCCTCCTGGTCGAGGACGAGGACGCCGTGCGCTCCATCGGCGCGCGCTCACTCAAGTCGCGCGGCTTCACCGTGCTCGAGGCTGCAACCGGCCTCGAGGCGCTGGAGGTTGTCGAGGAGGTCGGCGGCAAGATCGACCTCATCGTCTCGGACGTGGTCATGCCGGAGATGGACGGACCGGCCATGTTCGCCGAATTGCGCAAGCGCGGCGTCACCGCCAAGGTGATATTTGTCTCGGGATATGCGGAGGAGGCCTTCGCCAAGAATTTGCCGGAAGGCGATTTCGGCTTCCTGCCGAAGCCCTTCTCGATCAAGCAGCTCATCGAGACGGTGAAAACGCATATGGCGTCGCAGGGCGGATAGGCGCTATTCGACGTGGGCGCCGTCCGAGTTCTGGCGGCTCTTGGCGGGGGGCGTCATTCCCGAGGGCCAAAGGCCCAATCCAAAGTCGCCACCGCCGTCATTGCGAGGGGCAAAGCGACGAAGCAATCCAGAGCCACGTCACGGACCTGGATTGCTTCGCTTCGCTCGCAATGACGGCGCTGGTTTTGTTCTGGATTCCAGATCGCTCGCTCAAGCGAGCGCCGGGAATGACGATACCCGGCTTGCAGCACCAAACGACCAATGTCCTCAAAGCTATGTTTTCGAGCATGATGAAGATCGATTTCAAAAAGGCGTTCCCCTCGCTCTACCGCGCCCCGACGGACCGCTTTGCGCTCGTCGAGGTTCCGCCTATGCGTTTCGTTATGGTCGACGGCGCCGGCGATCCCAATGCGGCGCCCTCCTACAAGCAGGCCATCGAATGGCTTTTCTCGGTGAGCTACGCGATGAAATTCTCGGCGAAGGCGTCGCTTGAGAAAGACTATGTCGTGCTGCCGCTGGAGGGTTTGTGGTGGTCCGACGATCCCGACGATTTCGTCGCGCGCCATAAGGATCGTTGGCGCTGGACGATGATGGTCATGGCGCCCGACTTCCTCGACCAAGCCATGTTTCTTGCGGCGGTCGAAAAGGCGGAAAAGAAGCTCGGCGCGCCGCCTGATAGCCTGCGCCTGGAATTATATGACGACGATGAAGGGCCGACGCTCGCGCGGCTTCATCACGAGGAAATGCCGTCGCGAGGGTTTGTCTTCGCGGGCAAGCATCACGAAATCTATCTCAGCGACGCGCGCAAGACCGAGCCCACGAAACTGCGGACGATTCTCCGGCAGCCTGTCAGCCGGATGTCGCAGTCCGACGTGCGCCCTACAACGTCGGCGCCACAACGCGCACCCGCCGCTTCACGCCATCGGGACCGATGATGTCTCGGAAGACCTCGGGCCCGCCGGTCGTAACGCTTCCCTCTGCGCCACGCAGGCCGGCGCTGGCCTCTGCGGGCCCGGGCGGCAAGGAAAGCGCCGGCTTTTTCGCGCGCGGATCGCCTGGCAGAATTGGTCGCGACAGTTGCTCAGCCTGTTCGGCCGTGACCATCTGATCCTTCTTGTTGCGTTCGGCGAGAATGCGTTCGGCCTCGGCCAGCGCCTCCGTCCAGCTCTGGCCCTTGGGCTTGCAGCCGCAGGAGGCGTCGTAGTTCTTCTCGAACTTGTGGGCGTTGGGAAGATCCGCATAGGCCTCGCCGTCGATGGAGATCGCCGACTCGAGACCTTTCCCTTGCGACTGCGTATAGAGCTTGGCCTCGGTTCCCGGACACATGGCCTTGCAGAGCGTGTTGAGGTCGTCGAGCTGCCCGCTTCTGGCCGAATAGGTGATCGGGAAGAAGCCGCCGTCGCAAGTCCGCACACAGATCGCCATGGGGCCGCCCTGCGGGCGCCCATCGGCCATCTGTCCCTCTCCGTCGTAGTTGGGGTCGAGCGTCTCGTAGCCTGGTTCGACAGGCGCCTCTCGATAACCGGCCCCCGGCTCGGGCTGCCGGACCCCGAAAAGCTCCTCGAAGAAGCTCTTGGGCTCGGGTTCGCGCGCCGCCACGCGTTGGTTGCGGCAGTCGACTTCGTAGCGCGCCATGAGCGCCTGTCTTTGGCTGTCGTCGGCGGCGCCTTGCTCATAGGCGGCGATGCTGCCCTGCAAGGAGCTGAGCCGTGCGCTGATCGGCGAGCATTGCGCCGGCGGCGGGTTGCCGAAGAACAGGAATTGCTCGCGGTCGCAGCCCATGGCGCGGCCCTTGGCGGCGAGGCGGGCATATTCGCCCCGCTGCTTGGCGGCGGCGGCGCGATAGCGGGCGGCCATGCCCTCGGCGCCCGCCTTGGCGATCTGGGCGCGTAGATCCGTGCAATAGGCGCTTTCGGCGCGCGCGCTCCCGCCGGGCAAGAAGAGGAGGGCACCGAGCGCCAAGGCAAGGAAAATGCGGGTAGTCGTCGGCCCCAAGGTCGGCCTCATCTCGTGCTCCGGCTGCCGGCCCGGCGCGACAATGGTCGTCAAGCGCCCAAGCTTAAGAATCGCGGGCGGCTCGAGCATATCCGCTTTTTCGCGCCGCCGATCAATCTTACGGGGCATTCTCCCCGTCGGTCGAAGGATCTTTCGTCCTTCGAGACGCCGCCTGCGGCGGCGGTTCAGGATGCACGCGTCCTACGCCCGATCGCCTCGGATTCTCTCCTGCATCATGTCGGCAACAAGGCGGTAGCGAGGGCCACGCGGCGGCATTTTTTTGCAGGGGCGAAGCCTCCGGCACTTCCCATGCGCCAAGTCCTCGCCCATATCCGGCGCGACGGCATTGGAGACCGGCTTATGAAGACGAACCGTTTTGGAGCGATATTCTCGATTGCTTTCGCGGCCGCGCTCGGCGCGAGCGCGGCTAGCGCACAGGAAGGGCCGGATCTGATCTTCCGCAAGTCGACCGACTTCAAATTGCTGACGCCCAACGACAAGCTCGCGACCTATGTTGTCGACGATCCGCTGATCGACGGCGTCGCCTGCGCTTTTACGGCGCATGAAAAGGGGGGCGTCGCCGGCATGTTCGGCGTCGCCGAGCAGACCTCGGAAGTATCGCTCGCCTGCAGCCAATTCGGGCCGATCAAGCTGCGCGCCGGCAAGGAGAATGAGAAATTTTCGCAAGGCGAGCTCGCCATCAGCGAGCGCCGGTCGCTGTTCTTCAAGCAGATGCATATTGCGCGCGGCTGCGACACGAGGCGCAACATGCTTGTCTACATGGTTTATTCGGACAAGCTGGTCGAGGGCTCGCCGGAGAATTCGACGTCGAGCGTGGCGATCCAGCCCTGGGGCGGGAGCGAGCCCGCCAAATGCGCCAATTGGGTGAAGTAGGCGGTTATTCTGCGCAGGAGACCACCGCCGCGCCGGGCTTGACCGGCTGGCGCGGCGCATCGGCTCCGATGGAGGCCGTGATGTCTTCGGCGCGGCCAAAGGCCTTCGCCGGACCATGGCCGTGAGATTCGCACCAAGCATCGGCCACGATCTTCCCGCATTCGGATTTCTGGGTGAGGCAATCCAGCACGCCATAGCCGTCGTCATCGACGACGATATAGGAGGCCGGGGCCGCATGGGCGCTGGCGTGACAGGCTGCCGAAATGAGAAGCCCTGCGACGAGCGGCGCGGTGAGGCGCGGCCAGAGAGACTTTTCGTGTTTCGACGAGAGAATGAACATGCCGGCGCCCGCTCCATGGCCGCCAGGGAAAACGGGGCGGCATCGTTAAAAGTATCGGGACGCAGTTAATCTTGCGTTAAGTCGCCACGATCCTGCCGCAAATGCGGCGCGGCGCCGGGATGCGATGCGGCGAACCCAGAGCGGCGGCAAAGCGCTCTTGCGGCGCTGCGAAAGCGCGCTTGACGCGGCGGCGGTTTCGGGCGCATGGTCGCCGCCATGACGCTTCCCTCGCCGCTCCCCTGCCGAATTTGTGGCCGGATCATTATCAGCTAGCAGCCCACGCTGGCCGGAGCCGTCACGTCCCCTAAACGACATGAAACGCGCCGGCTCAGCTGGCGACAGAGGTTTTCATGTCGACGCCCGCGCTCAAAATCTACAATACGCTGACGCGAACGAAGGAGGCCTTCGAGCCCATCGATCGCAACAATGTGCGCATGTATGTCTGCGGGCCGACGGTCTATGATTACGCCCATATCGGCAATGCAAGGCCGCTGATCGTCTTCGACGTGCTCTACCGGCTGCTACGGCATCTCTACGGGCCCAAGCATGTCAAATATGTCCGCAACATCACCGACGTCGACGACAAGATCAACGCGCGCGCCGCCCAGCGCGGCATTACCATCCGCGAGCTGACCGAAGCGACCAACAAGGTCTTTCAGGAAGACGTGCGGGCGTTGGGCTGCCTGGAGCCCGACGTGCAGCCGCGCGCGACGGAACATATCGCGCAGATGATCGCGATCATCGAGCGGCTGATCGAGTCCGGCCACGCCTATGCAGCCGACGGCCATGTGCTGTTCGACGTGCCGTCCATGCCGGAGTATGGGCGCTTGTCTCGGCGTTCGCTCGACGAAATGCTCGCAGGCGCCCGCGTGGACGTCGCGCCCTATAAGCGCGGCGACATGGATTTCGTGCTGTGGAAGCCGTCGAAAGAGGGCGAGCCCGGCTGGGAGTCGCCATGGGGCAGGGGGCGCCCGGGCTGGCATATCGAGTGCTCGGCGATGTCGTGGAAGCATCTCGGCGAGACCTTCGACATCCACGGCGGCGGCATCGATCTCGTCTTTCCGCATCACGAGAACGAGATCGCGCAGTCATGCTGCGCTTTTGGCCGCGATGTGATGGCGAGATACTGGATGCATAACGGGTTCCTGCAGGTCGAGGGCGAGAAGATGTCCAAGAGCCTGGGGAATTTCGTGACTATTCACGAGCTGCTGCATACGGAGAAGTTTGGCGGGCGGAAGTGGCCGGGCGAAGTGCTGCGGCTGGCGATGTTGCGCACGCATTACCGGCAGCCGATCGACTGGACGGTGAAAGCGCTGGAGGAGGCGGAGAAGACGCTGGATGATTGGTACAAGAAGGTAGAGTCCATCGAGACGGACAAAGCGGAAATACAGCTGGATCCCGATTTTGCAGAGGCCCTCTGTGATGACCTCAATTTTCCGAAGGCCGTCTCAATTCTACATTCTTTGTACCATAAGGCTGGTCCGCCCTTGGCTGGTAAGGAGCAGATCGACGCCAAATATAGATTCAAGAAGGCTGCCCACTTGCTTGGGCTCCTGCAGGGGAGGACCAGCGATTGGTTTGAGCAACGGACGCCTATCGAAATCGACAAGCAAGACATTGAAAAATTGATCTCCGCCCGCCTCGCCGCCCGGGCCGCCAAGAACTGGGCCGAGTCCGACCGCATCCGTGACGAGCTTGCTGCGATGGGCATTGCGCTCAAGGACAATAAGGACGGCACGACGACTTGGGAGGTGAAGCGGTGAACGCGCCGCCTCCCAGTGGTCCCCAAACGCGCCAATTCCGTCATGGCCGGGCTTGTCCCGGCCATCCACGCCGAGACATTGCGCCTCTGCGGGGCGTGGATGCCCGCGTCAAGCGCGGGCATGACGTGCCGAGAGATGCAGGCCAACGAAGCAGGGAAGCGTAAGATGTCCAACAACGACTGGAAAAACACGCTGCCGTTCAAGCGCCATTGGGCGGTCTATCTTCTGTTCAAGATTCTCGTTCTCGCCGGCGCCGCCTTCGTCGCTTGGCAGATCTTGCGCAGCTTCGAGGTCGTGTAATGGCGCAGCGCGGGGCTTCGCCCGGTCTTCGGCCCTATCTCCCGAGCGACACGGCGGCGCTCTCGGCGCTCTTTCGCGCGAGCATTGAGGCGCTCTCGGCCGAGGATTATGACCCGGACCAGCGCGAGGCCTGGGCCTCGGCTGCGGACGACGCCGCCGCTTTTGCCGCCCGGCTCGCCGGCGCCCTCACTATTGTGGCGCTGGTCGGCGGCGAGATCGCGGGCTTCGCCTCGCTCAAGGACAACAAGCTCCTCGATATGCTCTATGTGCGCCCGGACTTCGCGGGGCAGGGCGTCGGCGGCGCGCTTGCAGAAGCGATCGAGAAGCTCGCCGGCGCGCGGGGGACCAAGACGCTCACCGTCGAAGCCTCCGACACGGCGCGCGACTTCTTCGCCGCGCGCGGCTATGTCGCGCAAAGCCGCAATACGGTGACGATCGCCGGCGAATGGCTCGGCAACACCACCATGACCAGAGAATTGGCGGCCCCGCCGGCCGCCGCGGGATCGCATTGATGACCAGGGAACGCGTGACGCTTTACGACACCACGCTGCGCGACGGCGCGCAGACCACAGGAGTCGATTTCTCGCTCGACGACAAACGGCAGATCGCCGCCATGCTCGACGATCTCGGGATCGACTATGTCGAAGGCGGCTATCCGGGAGCCAATCCGCTCGACACGGAATTCTTCGCGCAGCGGCCGAAGCTGCGGGCGCGTTTCTGCGCCTTCGGCATGACGCGCCGGCAGGGGCGTTCGGTGGAGAACGATCCGGGCGTCGCGGCGCTCTTGGGTAGCTCCGCCGATACGGTGACCTTCGTCGCCAAAAGCTGGGACTATCAGGTCAAGGTCGCCTTACGCTCCACGGAAGAGGATAATCTCGCGGCAATTACGCAATCCGTAAAAGCGGCTGTCGCGCGCGAGAAAGAAGCGGCCGTCGATTGCGAGCATTTCTTCGACGGCTTCAAGGACAATCCGCAATATGCGCTCGCCTGCGCCAAGGCGGCGTACGAGGCCGGCGCGCGCTGGGTGGTGCTTTGCGACACGAATGGCGGCACGCTGCCACATGAGGTCGAGCGCATTGTCGCGGAGGTCGCCAAGATTATTCCGGGCGATCATATCGGCGTGCATTGCCACGACGACACGGGGCAGGCGGTGGCGAATTCATTGGCGGCCCTGCGCGCGGGCGCGCGGCAGATTCAGGGCACGCTCAACGGATTGGGCGAGCGCTGCGGCAACGCCAATCTTACGACCATCATCCCGACGCTGCTGCTCAAGGATGAATACGCCGCGCGCTTCGAGATTGGCGTTACGCGCGAGAAGCTGGCGCATCTCACGCGCACCAGCCATGCGCTGGACGAGCTTCTCAATCGCGCGCCGAACCGCCACGCGCCATATGTGGGCGCCAGCGCCTTCGCGACGAAAGCTGGCATTCACGCCTCCGCCGTGCTGACCGACCCGCGCACCTATGAGCATGTGGCGCCGGAAACGGTGGGCAATCAGCGTCGGGTGCTGGTCTCCGACCAGGCCGGGCGGTCCAATATCATTGCCGAGCTGACGCGCCTCGGCGTGACGCTGGACAAGAACGATCCGCGCCTGACTCGCCTGCTCGACGAGGTGAAGGAGAAGGAATCGCAGGGCTACGCCTATGAAGGCGCTGACGCGTCCTTCTTTCTGCTCGCCAAGCGCGTGCTCGGCGAAGCCCCACATTATTTTGACATCGAGCGCTATAGCGTGGCGGTCGATCGGCGCTTCGCGCGCAACGGCTTCGAGGACAAGGGCGCCGAGGCGATCGTCAAGATCAATGTTCATGGCGAGACGCGCATCTCGGCGGCCGAAGGCAACGGCCCGGTCAATGCGCTCGATGTCGCGCTGCGAAAGGATCTTGGCGCCTATCAGAAATTCGTCGACGACGTCCGGCTTGTGGATTACCGCGTGCGCGTCTTCCAGGGCGGCACGGACGCAGTGACGCGCGTTCTGGTGGAATGCGCGGACGGGGAGGGGAATCGCTGGTCGACGGTGGGCGTCTCGGCCAATGTGATAGACGCCTCTTTCGAGGCGATCGTCGACGCGATCAACTACAAGCTGCTGGTGTCAGGCGCGCGGTGACCCGCAGGCGTGATCCGGAAAGGGTGAAAAGCGACGGGGCGGAAAGAGCTTCCCGCCCCGTTCGGGCCTGCGTCAGTGGCGTGTTTCGCTGGCCGCCAATTTGACGAGCTCGTCCTTTATTTGCAGCTTCTTGCGCTTCAACTCGATGATTTTGACTTCGTCGGCATTGCGGTGAAGCTGCTCTTTCTCGATTTCCTTCTCGAGCGCCTCGTGGCGACGTTGGAGTTCGACGATATGGCCCTGTAAGGACATGCGAAACCTCCTTTGTGACTTTCCCCTCTCGCGAGGAGCGCACGGTCAAGCATGCCACAATGGGAGAGGCTCGCAAGACAAGAATTGTCGCAGCGTCATAAATCTTTCGTTCGGGCGACATCCGGCTTCAATAGGCTGTTAACTCCCCCTCCTGCCAGGCCGCTGCTGGTGGGGTTTTCGCGGTGCCGCATGGCCGTGAAATTTTTCTGCACAAAGGCGCTTGCGCCCCGCCGCGTCCGCCACTATACACACGCCACCCGAGCCGCCGCCAAGGCGGAACCCCGGAAGGGGGCGCGTAGCTCAGCGGGAGAGCACTACGTTGACATCGTAGGGGTCACAGGTTCAATCCCTGTCGCGCCCACCATTCTAATCAGCCACTTACGAGAAACGCGGCCAGCCAGCTGAGAAGCTGGGGAAGCAAGCGGCCAGATTTTGCGGTCTGCTGTGTCAATCTAATTGGCCGAGCGACACAGCCGATTACGGCCACTCCCGTGGTGGGCAATGTTTGCTTGCGCGTGTCTGCTGCGCATTCAGGCGCTCGTCGAGCAGGTGTTGCCGCTCTCCCAGAGCGAGGGCGCGTCGTCGCCACCACGGCGGGTCAAGCCGGGGGAAGCGGGGCGCGGGTGCGAACTTTAGAGTGACGCTTCCGCAGGCGGAGCCGAGATGAGCCTTCCCGGTGGCCGTCCACAGCGACGCGAGGGGGCGTGCTACAGTCGCCGTGTCTCCACATGAAACTCGATCTTCTTCGAGCCGCCGCTTTCGAAGCGTAGGGAACCTTCGATCCTTTGCCCCAGCTCCAAAGATGATTTCAGCTCGAGGAGCATGAGATGATAGCCGTGGGTATGAAAGTCGACCGATGTTTTGGCGGGGATTTCGACGCCGCGAGGGACGGGGCGCATTTTCATGATCCCGTCGGCGACATCCGTTTCATGCAGTTCCGTATGGTTGCACACGGCGATATCCACGCCGACGATTCTGATCGGCGTCGTTCCTAGGTTCCGCACCGTCACATAGCAGGCGCCCGTGACGACGCCCTTTGGAGACGCCGCGCACCACGGATGCTCCACCTCGACGTCGAGAGGGCCAGCGACGCCCGCGCTGGCTCCGAGACCGAAACAAAGAATGCCTCGCGCGACAGCAATAACGGGATTGCGTCGTCTGGACCGGGTATGGCTCGTTCTGCTCATGGCCAGCGTTCGGCAACATCGGCGCCAGAGCACGATCCGAGCCGGCAAAATTCGGAACCACCGGCATTCTCAGGCGGCGGCCGACGGTTCACAGTGCTTATGCTGTAAATACGGCGAGCCGCGATGAATAGTGTTGATACATATGCGCGAATTTCCAGTCAGATTCGCGAACAGAGAGCGGATCATGAGGCTGTCGTAATTTTCGATCGGGGAAACGACAGCTCCGAGGCGCGCAAAACTGTCCATTTATTGAACGCGACGTCCTGTCGCAGGATTTATTGCCCAGCGGCAATTGACGCAATAGCTCGACGATTCTTATGGTCTATCTCGTTCTTCCGTTCGAGGATCTCGGATCGACGTAGGCGCATCTACGCATTGCCGTCGCGTCTTCTTTCCTATGTCCCGCACGCGGGGCTTTCGACCCATTTCAACGCACCGGTAAATGCTCGTGCTTATTCGACCGCGCTCGACCGTCTTGATCGACTCCGCCTTGGACGCCGGCGACATTCGCGCTGAAGCGTCGGCCAGAAGGCGCGAGATGAAGAGAACGGCCTGCAAGCGCGTGCTGATGCTCGTGCTCGCATACGCCGCGTTCGAGAGCCTGTCGGCCATCTTCGCGATCGAGGCGAACGCGCAGATCGTCGGCGCTCTTTCCATCGTCGGCCTCGCTTGGGCCTGCTCGTCGCTGTTTGCGAAGCGGCGCGTCACGGAGTGCATGACGATCGAGCGAGGCATTGTCTGCATCTCACGCTATGTCGACGGCGAGCTCGTCAGTCGACGCAGAGTGAAGGCGGTCCGAGTCTTCCGGCGCGTCGACGACGCAGGTGTCTGCCAGCGCGTCGAGATCGCAGGAGCCGCGCGCCAATTCGAAATCGCGCGTGATGTCCTGCCCGCCGAACGCGAAAGGATCGTCGAGCGGCTGGCCGCAGCGTTGCGCGAGGCGAGCGTCGAGGCGCCGGTGCAAACCATCCGCGGAGCGCCAACACGAGGGGCGCAGGAAATCGTGCCGCCGTCGCCGGCTTTTTTGCGCGGCGTTCTACCGAAATTCCGAGTCAGGCGGTGCGCGAGCATCGAAGCTTCGACCTCCATTCCGCCCGAAGCTTCATCTTACGAAATGCGCCTCGGGGCGTTCGATGCGCCGTTGGGCGCCAGAGCCAAAGACGTGGCTGTGAAGCGCCTGAAGACCACATGGATCGTCTGCGCGGCCGTATCGGCGGTGATGGTCATTCCGATGCTGCAGGCGGCGCCGCGGCCTCGCGACGCGATCGCGGCGCCGCGCAAGGCCGCGCCGGCGTTTCGTCTGACATCGTCTACTGGCGAAGCGGTCGACGACCGCTCGATGCTCGGACGTCCCTTTGCCTTGTTCTTCGGCTTCACGAGATGTCCTGAGGCGTGCCCGACGACACTGCTCGAGCTGACCAGCGTCGTGAAGGAGGCTGGCGCAGATGCTTCCGATTTCGAGATTCTGTTCGTCAGTCTCGACGTCGAACATGATACGCCCGAGCTCCTCTCGGATTTTGTCGGGTCCTTCGGACAGCGCGTTGTCGGACTGACGGGATCGGTTGACGATATCGCGCGAGCGGCGCGGGCCTTTCGGGTCTATCAGCGCAAGGTTCCTCTCGAAGGCGGCGGCTACACGATCGACCACACGACGCTCGTCTATCTCGTGGATCGTCGCGGCCGGCTCGTCGATACGCTCTCCTTCACGGAGCAGGCCGACATAGCCGCTAAGAGGCTGAAGGCCTTCCTCCTCGAGGAGGCCACGCATGGCGTCGGACGAAGCGGGCGACGCAGGTCGCGCATACGCGGCCGGCGCGGCGCGGCGGCGACGCCAGCGCGTCGCTCTCGCAAGACACATGCGCGACAACCTGCCGCATTGCGTGCGACAAGCGGTCGCTGGACCCTGTATCGCTGCTATAGCGCGTCTCGATCCGACACGCGGGGTGAGCGATCTTGAAAGCGTCAGGCCGGTCATATCGGAGCATCGCGCGGACGGCCTCAGCCCGAGCCGTCGCGACCCGAGCGGTCGTGAGCGCGGCGGTTGCGATCCTCTTGCTGTTGCAAGCGGCGTCGATCGGATTCGCAGCCGGCGCGACCGCCAATGGCGCCGCCGGCCCGCTGTTCGGAACGATCTGCCAGAACGCGGACACGGCGAATAGGGATTCGTCCAAGCCGGTCGAGCAACAGCATGTCGGCCCCTGCTGCGTTCTGCATTGCAGCTCTTTCATCGAGGCCGATGCGGGGCGCGCTCCCGTCGAAATCCTGCCTCTGGAAACCGTTTCCGCTTCTCCGGCGTGCGATGATCAGATCGACGCCGTCATCGTCGCGCCAGAGCTGCGCGCCCTCTGTCCTCGCGCGCCCCCGCCGCGCGGCGTCTGATCCCCTCAACAGTCATCGTCAACTGCCGGGCGGCTTTGTTCGATTGAACGGCCAACCCAAGGGATTCATTCGCACGCGCCGATCGTCGATCGCGCGGGACTAGAGGAATTTTATCATGAGCATCTCGATATATCGGGCCGTGAGCATTGGCGCGCTCGGCGGCGTGGCCGCCTTTCTCGCCGAGGGGCCTGCCGCCCACTACGGCGCGCAGCTCTTTCCCATTCTGATCGGCTGGGCCGGCTACTACCACTTCGGCGGCAAGATCGAGGGCGTGAAGAAAGCGCTTCTTCATCTTCTTGCCGGCGTCGTTCTCGCTGGCGTCGCCCTGGCTCTCTCAACGCGTCTCCCCTATGGCGAGACGCTGGGCGCTCCGGCGTGGACGGCGATCGCCGTGGCGATCACGCTCGGCGTCCTCGTCTTCGCGTCGCGACTGTCGGCGCTCAGCGACTTCGCCGTCGCGATCCTCGGCTATGCGACGCTTTTCGCGCTCGCGGGCGTCTCGGACCGTGGCGAGAGAATCATCGCGCTGTCGCAAGACAATCCGATCGCCGTCGCGGTTCCGCTCCTGGCGGGCGTGATCTTCGCGCTCTTGTCGGACTATCTGACGGAAGCGCTGCAAAGATACGTCCCGCTTCGCGGGCAGCGGCCGCAATCGGCCACGAGCGCCTGATCCAAGGACCGACGCCTCTCACTCGACCAGAAGCGCTCGCCATTCCTTAGGAATGGCGAGCGAAAGCCGTCGCCGCGCTGCATGCCGCCGCGCCACGACGACATTCATCATCGGGAGGATCGCCTTGAGCGACTTCATAGTGAGACAGCCCTGCGTGGAACGCGAGGGGGCTTTCGCGGGCGTGCTCTGTTCCGCCGAAGCGACAGGCCTCTATGGGGTGGACCGCCCGGGCGTCGCCTGGGATTGGATGAAGCAGACGGGACAAGCCCCTTGCGGCGTGGATTGGGTGCGGCCGCTGGTGGCGGACGCCTGGATGCGCTGCGTCGAAGACCATGCGCTGCCGACCGGCGTGGATTTTCCGCCGCGCCAACGCCAGGGCGATGGCTTCGCTCCCGACGTCGACGCGACGTCCCGCGCCGCGAACGGCGCCGTCGCATCGCATCTCTCGGCGATGATCTACGAACTCGGCGCGCTGCTCGACGACGCGGACGTTACGCTCCTGCTGACCGATGCGGCCGGCCGCGTGATCCATCTGCTCGACTCCGGTCGGCGGATATGGGCGGGCGGTATGCAGATGGCGCGCATCGGTGCGGACTGGCGCGAAGCGAGCCTCGGCGCCAATGGCGTCGGGACGGCGGCGCTGTTGCGCGAGCCTGTCGCTTTTGCCGGCAAGGAGCATTTCAACGCCGCGCTGCATCGCTGCGCGACCGCCGGCTGTCCCATTTCCGGCCCCGACGGCGGGATCGTCGCAATCATCGGCGTGATCTGCGATCGCCCCGACGCGGCCAGATTGCTGCTCGGGTTCTTGAAGGTTGCTCGTCGCCTCCTCGAAGCTTCTCTTTTCGAACGCATGTCTTGCGACGGCTTCTTGCTGCGGCTACGTTGCGACGACGAGGCGGGCGGCGAGGGCGGCCCGTTGAGCGCCGGGCGCTTGTTCGTCGCAAAAAACGGCCGCGTGTGCGGCGCCGATCGAGACGCGCTGGACATTCTCGGTGCAGGCGACGCGGCGGCGATATTAGGAAAAGATGCGGCGACTACGATCGGCGTCGATCTGACGGCGCTCGCTGCCGCAAGCGATAATGCGGACCTCGTCATGCTCGTCGCGCGCGAAGGACGCGCTGTCGCGGCGGAAGTCCACCGCACGGCGAAACGCAGGAGCGACCCAGCCGTTTCGTCGGCCGCCTCGCCCGCCGCGACGGGCGCGCTCGGCCATCCTGCGAACGCCTTCGACGGCGAGTGGTCCGACAGCGTGCTCGACTCGGCGCTGCGCAAAGCGACAGGGCTGCAGGAGCGCAACATTTCCATCCTGATCACGGGCGAATCCGGCGTTGGGAAGGATCATCTCGTCCGTCGCCTGCACGCTTCCGGACCTCGCAAGGATCGGCCGCTCGTTGCGATCAACTGCGCGGCGATCCCCCGCGAGCTCATCGAAAGTGAGTTGTTCGGCTATGAGGGCGGCAGCTTCACCGGCGCGCGCGCAAAGGGCAAAGCGGGGAAATTCGTCGAAGCGGACAAGGGCATTCTGTTCCTCGATGAAATCGGCGACATGGCGCTCGATCTGCAAGCAACGCTGCTGCGCGTGCTCGATTCGAGCGAGGTCACGCCGATCGGCTCGAGCAAGCCCATCCGAGTCGATGTGCGAGTGGTCGCCGCGACCAATCGCAGCCTTCAGGAGATGGTGCAAAAAGGCGCGTTCCGGCGCGACCTCTATTACCGATTGAACGGCGTGCAGCTTCGATTGCCGTCGTTGTGCGAGCGTCCCGATCGATTGCGCCTCCTCGCGCATCTGTTCCGGCTTGAGCAGGAGGCGCTCGGCGTCACCGAGGAGATGTCTTTCGAAGACGACGTCTGGCGTATTTTCGATCGGCACCCTTGGCCCGGAAACATCCGCGAGGCGCGCAATGTGCTGAGATCGTCGATCGCAGTCGCGAGAGGAAAGCTGATAGCGATCGACGATCTGCCCGCCGACTTCTTGCAGGAGCTGAGCGCCGATTGCCCTGGCGCCGCCGAGGCGTGCCGGAGTGTCGCACGAGACGCGCAATGTGCGGAAGCGGGCGACGAAACCTCCTTCGATCTCGCGGACTGGGAGGCGAGGGCGGTGCGCTTCGCGCTTGCGTCGAGTAACGGCAACATCGCCAAGGCGGCCCGCAACCTCGGCATCACCCGCGCGACGCTCTACCACAAAATGGCGCGTTTCGGCCTGCGCAGCGACAAGCGGATCGTTTCCAAGAGGTGACGCGATGGACCCTGACGACCGCGCATTTCTGGAAGAGATGGCGCGCACGCTCGACGCCTCGATGCGCGAACTCGAGCAAGAGGCAGATCGTCTGACGGCGATTATCGGCGAGGAACGCGTCGCCGAGCTCGCGGCCTATCTGCGCAAGGAGTTCGAGCCTGTCGATCTCGAAGAGATGCGCCGTGGCCTCGATTACGACGACCGACGCCTGTTGTCGATCTGGATACGCCTGGAACGAAATCGCAGCCATCGCGTCGCGGCTGGACGTCGCACGATGATCCTCGACGCCGGACGCGAGGACATCGACATTACATCCTTCGACAAGTCGAAGAACAAATGAGGAAGCGTCGCTGCGTCACTTCCGACGCGCGACAAGTGGAGAAAAATCGTGGCGAGACATATTGGTTTTGGCGATCCCGTGCGCATGAAATTGCTCGACGGCGTGAATACGCTTGCGGACGCAGTGGGCGTCACGCTCGGCCCGCGCGGCCGCAACGTCGTCATCGAGCATCGAGCGGCGGGCCTGCCGCCGGTCGCGACGAAGGACGGCGTGACCGTCGCACAGGCGATCGAATTGGCGGGCCGGACGGAGAGCGTCGGCGTGTCCCTCGTGCGCCAGATGGCGACGACGGTCGCCAAGGAGGCCGGCGACGGGACGACGACCTCCGTCGTGCTGACGCGTCGCATCGCCGTCGAGACGCGAAAGGCGCTCGCTGCCGGATTCAATCCGCGTGATCTCGCAATCGGTATGGAGCGCGCCGCGCGCGCGGTCGACGCGGAGCTCGCGCGGCGCGCGCGGCCCTGCGTCGACGTGCGATCGCTCGCACATGTCGCAACGCTCGCGGCGGCGGGCGAGGAATCGATCGGCGCCATTGTCGCCGAGGCGCTCGGGCAGGCCGGCGAGGGCGGCATAGTGGACGTCGAGCTGGGGAACGCGCTTCACGACGAGATCGAGTCCGTCGAGGGCATGCGTTGGGCGCAGGGCTATCGCTCGCCCTATTTCATGACCGACAGCACGCGCAAGCTCGCCGAGCTCGAGGACGCCTATGTGCTCGTTTATGATCGCGTGATAAATGATTTCGTCGAACTCTTGCCTGCGCTGGAGTTGGTGCGCCGGCGCAAAGGCAGCTTGCTCGTCGTCGCCGAAAACATCGCCGAAGAGGCTCTCCCCGGCCTGCTGCTCAATCATATCCGCAAGAACCTCTGCTCCATCGCGGTCAAAGGTCCGGGATATGGCGACAGCCGCTATGAATATTTGCTCGATCTCGCCGCTTTGACCGGCGGGCGAGCGATTATGGAAGCGTTCGGCGAAGAACTCTCCAGCGTGACGACGGAACATCTCGGCCGCGCGCGGCGCATCGTCGTCAGCGAGGACGAGACGGTCGTGATCGGCGCCGGCGGCGACCCGGCTTTGATCGCCGACCGTCTTGCCTCCGCGCGACGGCAAGCAGAGCTGATTACTGGCGGCGACGCATCCAAAGGCTCGCCCAGCGGGAAGCGACACGACCTCGAGAATTTGCACGCGAGAATCCAGGCGCTCACGGGCAAGGTCGTTACGATCAAAGCTGGCGGCTTCTCCGACATTCTCATCAAGGAACGGATGCAGCGCATCGAAAATGCGTTGAACTCGGCGCGGGCGGCGCGCGACGAAGGCGTCGTCGCCGGCGGCGGCGTCGCGCTGTATCGCGCCCGCGCGGCGCTCGCCAATCTTGACGGCGACAATCTCGATGAGCGCCACGGCATCGCCATCATACGCGAAGCGCTCGACGAGCCGATACGCCGTATCGCCGGCAACGCAGGCGTCGACGTCAATGAATTGCTGTTCGAGCTCAAACGAACCGATGACGACTTCTGGGGAATGGACATGCGCAGCGGCGCCTATGGCGACCTCTATGCTGCGGGCGTGATAGATCCTGCACGCGTCTCCCGTCTCGCGCTCCGCAACGCTATCGCGACGGCGTCATCACTGATGACCGTCGAATGCGCCGTTACGCACGTTTCCCCGAGCGATCCGACGTTCGGCTTCGATCCGCATCTCGCTGCGCTGACGAGAGAAGATCCGCGTTCCTGAGCTTCAAGCGGATACAAGTATCGCAAACAAGCGGTGCGCATGGCTCCTCCGCAGCATTTTGTTGCGGGGCTGCAGCCATGCGCGCCGCTTGTTCTGTGCGTTAGTTTGGCGCCGATAGCGTCCTGGCGAAATTCGTGCGCAGATCGTGCGTATGGTTCCTTTACACATGTATCGCTGATCATCTTTCAGCATCGGCGCCATCGCTCAAGGGATATTTCGACATCACCACAAATCCTTTGCAAACGCTTCGATTCACGAATCTCGTGATGACTGGCACGCGCCTTGCCAAACAAGTCGGGTCATCGCTTGCACAAGAAGCGCGGCGGTGGCGTCGAAAGGTTTCCTTATTCGAAATTTGTAAGCGAGTCGCCCGAGCAGAACGTGCGGGGCGTCACGAAAAGCAAAGCCCACGAAGCTGGAAACGATAAGTCTGGTAGGAGGAACAAGAATGGCGATCAGTCTCGCAACCAAGGCGGCGACCGACGCTCTGAAAGTCAACCGCGCTCCGGTCGGCGTCGAGCCGCAAGAGGTGCACAAGTGGCTGCAGAGCTTCAACTGGGACTTCAAGGACAACCGCACCAAATACGCCACCAAATATCATATGGCGAACCAGACCAAGGAGCAGTTCAAGGTCATCGCCAAGGAATACGCCCGTATGGAGGCGGCCAAGGACGAGCGCCAGTTCGGCACTCTGCTTGACGGCCTCACCCGTCTCGGCGCCGGCAACAAAGTGCATCCGCGCTGGGGCGAGACCATGAAGGTGATCTCGAACTTCCTCGAGGTCGGCGAGTATAACGCCATCGCCGCTTCGGCCATGCTGTGGGACTCCGCCACCGCCGCCGAGCAGAAGAATGGCTATCTCGCGCAGGTGCTCGACGAAATTCGTCATACGCATCAGTGCGCTTTCATCAATCACTATTATTCCAAGCATTATCACGATCCGGCCGGCCACAATGACGCCCGCCGCACGCGCGCGATTGGCCCGCTGTGGAAGGGCATGAAGCGCGTCTTCGCCGACGGCTTCATCTCCGGCGACGCCGTGGAGTGCTCGGTCAATCTTCAGTTGGTCGGCGAAGCCTGCTTCACCAATCCGCTGATCGTCGCCGTTACCGAATGGGCTTCGGCCAATGGCGATGAGATCACGCCGACGGTGTTCCTGTCGGTGGAGACGGACGAGCTGCGCCATATGGCGAATGGCTATCAGACGGTGGTGTCGATCGCCAATGATCCGGCGGCGGCCAAATATCTCAACACCGATCTCAACAACGCCTTCTGGACGCAGCAGAAGTATTTCACGCCGGCCCTCGGCTATCTGTTCGAATACGGCTCCAAGTTCAAGGTCGAGCCTTGGGTGAAGACCTGGAACCGCTGGGTCTACGAGGATTGGGGTGGAATCTGGATCGGCCGTCTCGGCAAATATGGCGTCGAGAGCCCGCGCTCTCTGCGCGACGCCAAGCGCGACGCCTATTGGGCGCATCACGATCTGGCGCTCGCCGCCTATGCGCTGTGGCCGCTCGGCTTTTCGCGTCTGGCGCTGCCGGACGAGGAGGACCAGGAATGGTTCGAGGCGAACTATCCGGGTTGGGCCGACCATTACGGCAAGATCTACAATGAGTGGAAGAAGCTCGGCTACGAGGATCCCAAGAGCGGGTTCATCCCCTACGCCTGGCTGCTGGAGAACGGTCACGACGTCTATATCGACCGCGTCTCGCAGGTTCCGTTCATTCCGTCGCTCGCCAAGGGCTCGGGTTCGCTGCGCGTGCACGAGTTCAACGGCAAGAAGCACTCGCTCACGGATGATTGGGGTGAGCGCATGTGGCTGACGGAGCCTGAGCGCTATGAGTGCCACAATATCTTCGAGCAGTATGAGGGACGCGAATTGTCGGAGGTAATCGCCGAGGGCCATGGCGTTCGCTCCGACGGCAAGACGCTGATCGCCCAGCCTCACGTGCGCGGCGACAATCTCTGGACGCTCGAGGACATCAAGCGTGCGGGCTGCGTTTTCCCCGATCCGCTCTCCAAATTCAACTGATTTCCGTTCGACGGCGCAAGCTGTCGAACCGACGGGAATTCCCGGCGCGTCTCGCACGCGCCGGGATCTCGGCGGGCGATGCGCGCCCGCCCACTGCAAGCACGAACAAATCCCTTAGTGGAGGACATCTAATGTCACAGCCTCAGAGCTCTCAGGTTACGAAACGAGGTCTCACCGATCCAGAGCGCGCGGCGATCATCGCCGCCGCTGTTCCGGATCACGCGCTCGATACGCAGCGCAAATATCACTATTTCATTCAGCCGCGCTGGAAGCGCCTGTCTGAATATGAGCAACTGTCGGTCTATGCGCAGCCCAACCCCGACTGGATCGCCGGCGGCCTCGATTGGGGCGACTGGACGCAGAAGTTCCACGGCGGCCGCCCGTCCTGGGGCAATGAGAGCACCGAGCTGCGCACGACC